>NZ_JBFATY010000012.1:0-222163 GCF_040678535.1 Nonomuraea sp. NPDC052634
TCACAGTGGCGACGTCGGCATCAAGCCCGCGCCCGCCGCTGCCATTACCAGCGACAGCGACGAATCATCGATCACTAAATGCGGCTGGAGTATTAGGCACGTCACGGGTTCGCCTCTTTCCGGCCCCGGCGCGCACTGCCGGGAGCCGGGACGGGTGAAGCCGCGAAAAGCCGTCCGCCGCGGCCCGGGCACGGGCCGCGGCGGACGGCGGAAGGGCCGTACGGGACCGTTCAGTAGGGCAGGCTCCAGGCGGCGAACGCCTTGCGCAGCGAGGGCGCCTTGAACTTCGGATACGCCACCGTGCTCACGTCACCGTCGGAGGTGTAGCGCATGTCCGGGTTCTTCTTCAGCCAGTCGAGCCACGCCTCGGAGCAGAACTGCGCGCAGTCGCCCTTCTTCTCCATGACCTTGATCCTCGGGATGCCTGCCGGGTCGAACGCCTTGCTGAACGGCGACTGCGCCGGGGTGTAGCCGGCCAGGAACGCGCCGGCGTGCTTGTACGACTTGCCGCGCAGCGCCCACTGCTTCTTGTTCGGCTGGTTGCCGTACGGCAGGGCGATGGTGACCGGCTTGATGTACGACAGCTCCTGGATCTGCTTGCCGATGGTGCCGATCTGCTCCTCGACCTCCTTCTGCGAGCGGCCGCGCAGGTTGAGGTGGTCGCGGGTGTGGTTGCCGATGTCGAAGCCGTTGTCCTTGAGCCAGAGCAGCGCCTGCGCCTGCTCCTCGCGGACGGTCCTGCCGAACATGTCGCGCGTCACGTAGAAGGTGGCCTTCGGCTTCCAGCCCGGGTGCTTGGCGGCGACCTCTTTGAGTATCGCGACCGCGGTGTCCTTCTGGGGCACGCCGAGCGCGTTCAGCGTGAGCTGGGAGGGGGATGAGTCGTCGAACGTGAGCACCACGGGGTGCTTGCCCGCGGGGATGTCGATCTTGCCGGTGACCAGCTCGGCCGCCGAGATGGGCACGTAGTCCTCTTTCACCAGCCGTTCCAGGTCGGCCCTGAACTGCGCGGGCGTCCGGTCGTCGGTGGTCTGCGGCTTGGGCACGATACGGTGGAACATCAGCACCGGGATCTGCCCGAGCTCGTTGGCCTTGACCGCGGCGGCGCGCTTGATCTTGGCCGCCCTCTCCGCCTTGGCCTTGGCGACGGCGTCCACCTTGTTGCCGGCCATCTTGGCGGTCTCGGGCTGTGAGCCGCAGCCCGTCAGGATGGCGGCGGCGATGAGCGCCCCCAGCCCACTCAGAATTCGCAGTCGCATCCTAACCCCCCGAAACGCGTACGACTGTTCTGAGCTGGCTCTTACCCACGTGATCAACTACGCCACGCCGTCGCGGCGGTCAAGACCTGGGAAAACGCCGCGATCAAGGCCGCCAAGACACGCCCGGGGACATCGATGGCGAAGGGCCGGTGACAAGAGAACGGCCCCTGCCGGAGGGCAGAGGCCGTCGCGGAGAACGAAGGTCCTGTTCAGGCGGACATCTTCTTCTTGAGGTTCTCGTCCAGAGCGGCGAGGAATTCCTGCGTGGTGAGCCACTTGGCGTCGCCGCCGACGAGGAGCGCGAGGTCCTTGGTCATCTGGCCGCCCTCGACGGTCTCGATGCAGACCTGCTCGAGCTTCTCGGCGAACTCGGTGACCGCGGGGGTGTTGTCGAGCTTGCCGCGGTGGGCGAGGCCGCGAGTCCACGCGAAGATCGAGGCGATCGGGTTGGTGGAGGTGGGCTTGCCCTGCTGGTGCTGGCGGTAGTGGCGGGTCACGGTGCCGTGGGCGGCCTCGGCCTCGACGGTCTTGCCGTCGGGGGTCATCAGGACCGAGGTCATCAGGCCGAGGGAGCCGAAGCCCTGGGCGACGGTGTCGGACTGGACGTCGCCGTCGTAGTTCTTCGCGGCCCAGACGTAGCCGCCCTCCCACTTGAGCGCCGCGGCGACCATGTCGTCGATGAGGCGGTGCTCGTAGGTCAGGCCGGCCTTCTCGAACTCCTCCTTGAACTCGGTCTCGTAGACCTCGGCGAAGATGTCCTTGAAGCGGCCGTCGTACGCCTTGAGGATCGTGTTCTTCGTGGAGAGGTAGACCGGGTAGTTGCGGGCCAGGCCGTACCGCATGGAGGCGCGGGCGAAGTCGCGGATCGACTCGTCCAGGTTGTACATCGCCATCGCGACGCCGGGGCCGGGGAAGTCGTAGACGTCGAGCTCGATCGGCTCGGAGCCGTCCTTCGGCGTGTACGTCAGGGTCAGCGTGCCCTCGCCGGGGATCTTCAGGTCGGTGGCGCGGTACTGGTCACCGAAGGCGTGACGGCCGACCACGATGGGCTTCTTCCAGCCGGGCACGAGCCGGGGCACGTTGCTCATGATGATCGGCTCACGGAAGATCACGCCGCCGAGGATGTTGCGGATGGTCCCGTTGGGGGACTTCCACATCTTCTTGAGCCCGAACTCCTCGACCCGCGCCTCGTCCGGGGTGATGGTGGCGCACTTCACACCGACGCCGTACTTCTTGATGGCGTTCGCGGCGTCGATGGTGACCTGGTCGTCAGTCGCGTCTCGGTTCTCGATGCCGAGGTCGTAGTACTTCAGGTCGATGTCGAGGTAGGGAAGGATCAGCTGGTCCTTGATGAACTGCCAGATGATCCGGGTCATCTCGTCGCCGTCGAGCTCGACGACGGGGCCCTCCACCTTGATCTTGGGCATGCGAATGGTTCCCCTTCAATGAATGGATGCGTTGAGGCTATCGGACCGTCAGGTCACGGGGCGAAAAGGGACAGGATGATCGCTTTCAGCTCGTTGTTACCGAGCAGGAGCGAGGTCAGCACGAGTACGAATCCGGATACGGACATGGTTATGACGTCGACCTTCTTGCTCCTGATCGCGAGCTGACCGCCGTATCCGGCGAAGCGCAGAGCGCCGGCGATCATGATGACGGCCCCCAGCACGAACCCGCCCCAGCGCGGGTCGGCCATGAACATGGTGAGCACACCGGCGGCCGCACCCACCAGGATCAGCGGGTACGGCCCCCAGGTCTCGCGTTCGGTCCCGTTGCTCAACGCTCTTCTATCGGCTTCCACTTCTGGTCGGTCTCACCGATGTACTCACTGTCGGGGCGGATCAGCCGGTTGTCGGCGTGCTGCTCGATCACGTGAGCCGTCCAGCCGGACATGCGGCTGACGGAGAAGACCGGCGTGAACAGGTCTGTCGGAATGCCAAGGTAGTGGTAGACGGAGGCGGCGTAGAAATCGACGTTCGGATAAAGACCCTTGGCCTCGAAGACGACCTCCTCCATCTCCTTCGACATCCGGTAGTAGGTGTCGTCTCCGCTGGCCTCGGCGAGCTCGGCGGACATGCGGCGCAGGTGCGTGGCGCGGGGGTCCTCGGTCTTGTAGACGCGGTGGCCGAAGCCCATGATCTTCTCGCCGCGGGCGAGCTTGTCGCGTACGGCCTGGGCGACGCCGCTGGGCGAGATCGACTCCAGCGTCTTCATGACCTGCTCGTTCGCCCCGCCGTGCAGCGGGCCCTTGAGGGTGCCGATGGCGGCGACGATGGCGGAGTGCATGTCCGACAGCGTCGCGGCGCACACCCGGGCGGCGAACGTGGAGGCGTTCATGGTGTGGTCGGCGTGCAAAACCAGGCACTCGTCGAAGATCTCGACCTCGCGCGGGTCGGGGGTGCGGCCGGTGACCTGGAGCAGGAAGTTCGCGGCGATGCTCAGTGACGGGTCGGGGTCGGGGAGCTCGGCGCCGGTGCGTGCGGCGTGGTAGCGGGCCACGAGCAGCGGCTGCTGCGCCACCAGGCGGGCGGCCTTGCGCAGATTGGCCTCGTGTTCGACGGAGTCCTTGTCGGGGTCGTCGGCGCCGGCGAGGGAGACGAGGGAGCGCAGCGCCTCCATCGGTTTCTGTTTCTCGGCGATTTCGGCGATGTTCGCGGACACCAGGGCGCCCAGCTCGCGGCCCCGCGCCAGCTCCTCGCGGTAGGCGTCGAGCTCTGAGCGGGTGGGCAGCTTGCCACGTTGGAGCAGGTGTGCGGTCTCCTCGAACGTCGCGCGGCCGGCCAGATCGTGGATGTCGTATCCACGGTAGAAGAGGCGACCGGCCTTTCCGTCGATGTCGCTCAGCGCGGTGGACGCGGCGACGACATCGGCCAGACCTTTCGTGGGCTTGTCCGCCATGAGTGTTTCCTCCGCTTATCTCCGCCCGAAGTCTACCCGTGAGCAGGCAAAACCGGCTGTAAAGGTCCAGACCAATTTCACGACGGATTCTCCTTACGGCAAAGGCGATTCCGCATCCCCTCGGTTGGGTAAGCCGGAGCTGTAGTAATAGTTACGGCGGGCTACCTGGGGAGGAACTGCCGTGGAGGGGCCGTTCATACGCATCGAGGACACTGGCGAGGTGGTCCCGTTGCGCCCCGAGATCACGACGGTCGGAAGGGGCCGGGGTGTCGACATCCGGCTCACCGACCCCAGCGTGTCTCGACTCCATGCCGAGTTCGTCAGACGAGGACCGTACCTGTATGTCGTCGACCTGGGGCTGTCCAGGAACGGCACGCGGGTGAACGGCAGGCCGATCGCCCGGAGGGTCCTCGACGACGGCGACGTCGTGTCCTTCGGCGCGGCGCGCGGCCGGATCGGTGGAGTCCCCCGTGAGGACTTCACCCCGGAGGTCGAGCTGCGCAGGGCGGCGGCACCCGAGCTGACCAGGCGCGAGGTCGATGTGCTGACCTCGCTCTGCAGGCCGGCGCTGTCCGACGAGGCGTTCGTCGCTCCGGCGACGGCACGCGAGATCGCCGACGACCTGGTCGTGACCGAGGCCGCGGTCAAGCAGCATCTGCTGCGGCTCTACCAGAAGTTCAGGATTCCCGAGGGCACCAACCGGCGCACGCGCCTCGCCAACGAGGTCGTGGCGCTCGGTCTGGTCCGCCCGACCCCCGTGGTGCCACCGCAGAGGTCGTCGGGAGCCGCCCCCGAGCAGGCTTCGGCCGCCGGGCGCAGGGCTTCGTAGTCTCGGAGTCTCAGGATCGCGACCTTCCTTCGCGACCGGGGCCACGGCGAGGGGTTCCGGCAGCGTCGGAACCTGAACATCCGACACCGTGCCCCTTTTCCCAAGGGGCACGGGCGCGGGCATCGGCGTACGCCTGCGGGCAGGGGGCGCACGCCGCGGCCCGCCGCCGGCATGGCCGGCGACGTGGCCGGGCTCAGCGCGCCCTGAAACAGGGCGGACGCCGCGTCAGATCACCCGGAAGCCGTTGCTCGGCTTGCTGGTCCGGTTGGCCCGGTCCACCGCGAGCGCGTAGTAGTGGTGTCCGCGCCTGCCGTCGGGGTCTACCCAGCGGACCTGCCGGTCGCCCGGCACGATCGCGACCAGGTTGCGGGCGTCGTCGAAGGCGCCGGGGCCCGCGGGCCGGTCGAAGCGGAAGACGGCGTACAGGAAGGGCTCTTCCCTGCCGGTCGCCACCATCCGCACCTCGACCCCGCCGTGGCGGTGCAGCGCGTACGCCACCACCGGCCGCGACGGCGCCTTGCCGCGCGCGAGCCTGGGCAGCACGGGCGCGAGCGCGGGCCGCTGGTAGTGGTCGGCGACCGCGGTGGAGATGGAGCCGATCCTGTCCACCTTGACGTCGTTGGCGTTGTACCAGATG
Source organism: Nonomuraea sp. NPDC052634 (assembly GCF_040678535.1). NCBI lineage: Bacteria > Bacillati > Actinomycetota > Actinomycetes > Streptosporangiales > Streptosporangiaceae > Nonomuraea > Nonomuraea sp. NPDC052634. Next base: position 5,624 of record NZ_JBFATY010000012.1, read on the forward strand.
TCGCCGCTGATCTCGGGGTGGTCGCGGTTGAGCGTCAGGTGCCTGGACAGCTCGTCCGGCTGCTGCCACTCGGGCGCCTGCGCGGGATCGCCCGCCTTGTACGCCGCCTGCCCGATCCACAGCAGCGTCTCGGTGCCCGCGGCGACGTCGGCCCACCACGGCACGAGCTTGGAGTAGTCGGCCGGCGGCTGCCCGATGTACCAGTAGAGCTGCGGCGCGATGTAGTCGAGCCAGCCCTTCTTGACCCAGCCGCGGGTGTCGGCGTGCAGGTTGTCGTACGACTGGCCGCCGTTGGTGTCGGAGCCGAGCGGGTCGCTGGCCTTATTGCGCCAGATGCCCGACGGGCTGATGCCCCAGGCGATCTCCGGCTTGGCCTCGAGCACGCGCTGCTGCATCTCCTGGACCATGAGGTCCACGTTGTTGCGCCGCCAGGCGGCGAGGTCGGGGAAGCCGGCCCCGTACTTGGCGAACTCCTCGGCGTCGTCGAAGTCAGTGGTGTTGGTCGGGTAGAAGTAGTCGTCGAAGTGCAGGCCGTCGATGTCGTAGCGGAGCACCGCGTCCATCATCGCGTCCTGGCAGAACTTCCTGACCTCGGGCATGCCGGGGTTGTAGTAGAGCTTGCCGCCGTAGGCCACGATCCAGTCCGGGTGCTTGCGCCCGGGGTGGTCGGGGTGCAGCTGCGCGGGGTCGGCCTGCATCGAGACGCGGTACGGGTTGAACCACGCGTGGAAGGCCAGGCCGCGCTTGTGCGTCTCCTCGACGGCGAACTTCAGCGGGTCGTAACCGGGGTCCTTGCCCTGCTCGCCGGTGAGGTACTGCGACCACGGCTCGTACGGTGACGGCCAGAACGCGTCGGCGGTGGGCCTGATCTGCACGAAGACCGAGTTGAGCTTGCGCTGCACGGCCACGTCCAGCCAGGCGAGGTATTCCGCCTTCTGCTGCTCGGCGCTGAGCCCCGGCTTCGACGGCCAGTTGATGTTGACCACCGACGCGATCCACATGCCGCGCATCTGGCGCAGCGGGGGCACGTACCCGGGCTGTGCGAAGGCCGGGAGGGGAACGGCCGATGCGGCGGCGGCGAGGGCGAGACCCTTCAGGAGAGTCCTTCTGCTGGGCATGGGGGGTGCCTCTCGGAAGTGGTTGTATCGAAGGCGACGATGACAGAAAATTACCTTCAGATCAACAACCGTGAAGGAAAATGCCGATGAGCGGTGACCTGTACAGACTGGCGAGGACGGTGCTGCATCCGGGGTTCGAGGGGACCTCTGCTCCCGACTGGCTGCGCCGCGCGCTGGGCGAGGGTCTGGGCGGCGTGGTGCTGTTCGCCCGCAACGCCATCGGCGCCGGCCTGATACGCGAGCTCCGGGCCGAGAACCCTGACGTCGTCATCGCCATCGACGAGGAGGGCGGCACCGTTACCCGGCTGGAGGCGGAGGACGGCAGCTCCTTCCCCGGCAACCGGGCGCTCGGCGTGGTGGACGACGTGCGGCTCACCGAGCGGGTGGGCCGCCAGATCGGCAGGATGCTCGCCGACCTGGACATCACGCTCGACTACGCGCCCTCCGCGGATGTGAACGCCGACCCGGCCAACCCGGTGATCGGCGTTCGCTCGTTCGGGCCCACGGCCGAGCTGGTCTCCCGCCACACCGCCGCGTACGTGCGGGGCGTGCAGGGCGCGGGGGTGGCCGCCTGCGCCAAGCACTTCCCCGGGCACGGCGACACGGTCACCGACTCCCACCTGGCGCTGCCCACCGTGCACGCCTCGCGGGAGCTGATCCAGGAGCGCGACCTGCCGCCGTTCCGCGCCGCGATCGAGGCCGGAGTGCGCTCGATCATGTCCGGCCACCTGCTCGTCCCCGCGCTCGATCCGTCGCTGCCCGCGACGCTCAGCCGTACCGTGATGACCGAGCTCCTGAGGGGCGAGCTCGGTTTCGACGGGATGCTGGTCACCGACGCGATCGAGATGCGGGCGGTGGCCGCCATGTTCCCGCCGGGCGAGATCGCCGTGCGCGCGCTCGACGCCGGCGTGGACGCGATCTGCGCCGGGCTGATCGACGAGGACGGCCTGCGCGCGATCGTCGAGGCGATCGTCGCGGCCGTGCGCGAGGGCCGGCTGGCCGAGGACCGGCTGGCGCAGGCCGCCGCGCGGGTGCGGGAGCTGTCCTCCTGGTACGCGGGCCAGGCCGAGCTGCGCGCCAAGGTCCACGGCGACGTGGACGATGAGGTGGGCCTGGACGCCGCCCGCCGCGCGCTCACCACGACCGGCACCGGCAGGCTGGAGCGCCCCCCGCTGGTCGTCGAGGTCAACACCCGGCTCAACAGGGCCATCGACGCCGACACGCCGACCGGCGTCTCGGCAGCGCTGACCGCCCTGCTGCCGGGCACCGCGAGGATGCGGCTCGAGCAGGACGGCGAGCTGCCGCCGTTCGACGACCGGCCGGTGGTGCTGGTGGTGCACGACGCGGCCAGGCACCCCTGGGTGCGCGAGACGGTCGCCAGAGCCCAGGCCGCGCGGCCGGATGCGATCGTGGTGGACACGGGCGTGCCCGCACCTGCCGGATCCGGGACGCACGTTCACACGCACGGCGTCTCCCGGGTGTCGGCGCAGGCCGCGGCCGAGTGGCTGGTCCGATGAGCGTCGAACCGGCGAACCCCGTGGCGGCCGTACGCGCCGTCCTGCCCTCGCTCACCCCTGCCGCGCAGTCGATCGCCCGCCTCATCGTGGACGACCCCGGCCTCGTCGTGCGCAGCACCATCACCGAGTTCAGCGCCGTGTCGGGGACGAGCGAGGCGACGATCGTGCGCACCGCGCGGGCGCTCGGCTTCGCGGGCTACTCGCAGATGCGCTTCGCGCTGGCCGCCGCCGTCGCCAAGGAGCCGGAGCGCCTGGTGCCCGGCGACCTCGCGCCCGACGACCCGCTCACCGACGTGATCGCCAAGGTGGCGCGGGCCGAGTCCGAGGCGCTCGCCGACACCGCCGCCCAGCTCGACCCCGACCGGCTCGGCGAGGTCGTCAAGGCCATCTCGGAGGCGCGGCGCATCGACGTGTACGGCGTCGCCGCATCGGGCCTGGTGGCCGCCGACATGTCGCAGAAGCTGCTGCGGATCGGGCTGTCCAGCCACCCGTTCAGCGACGCCCACCTGGCGCTGACCAGCGCGGCCCTGCTGCGCGAAGGCGACGTCGTGGTGGCGGTGAGCTGCAGCGGCGAGACGCCCGACGTGCTGGTGCCGGCCCGCACCGCCTCGGAGGCGGGCGCGCTGGTGGTGGCCATCACCGACAACCCGCGCTCGTCGCTGGCGGGGCTGGCCGACCACACGCTGGTCTCGGCGGGCCGCGAGACGGCCTTCCGCCCGGCCGCGCTGGCCAGCCGGATCAGCCAGCTCCTCATCGTGGACTGCATCTTCGTCGGGCTGGCGCAGCGGCGGTACGAGACGGCGGAGGCCGCCATCCGCGTCACCCGTGAGGCGACCGACCGCTATCGCAGCCGGCAGTCCCGCTGACCGCTTAGAACGGATATTTCGCGATATCGCCCTGCATCGTGACCCACTGGGTCTCGGTGAAGGCGTCGAGGTTCGCGCGCGTACCGCCGAAGCGGCTGCCGGTGCCCGAGGCGCCCACGCCGCCGAACGGCGCCACGGCCTCGTCGTCCACGGTCTGGTCGTTGATGTGCACGATGCCGGTCGGCACCTGCTCGGCCAGCGCGAGGCCCTTCATGACGTCCTTGGTGAGGATGCCGAGCGACAGGCCGTACTCGGAGTCGGCCGCCAGCGCCGCCGCCTCCTCCAGGGTGGAGAACGTGGTGACCGGCGCGACCGGGCCGAACACCTCCTCGGCGTACGCGGGCGCCTGTCTCGGCACCTCGGCCAGCACCGTCGGACGGTAGAACAGCCCCTCGTACGAGCCGCCCGCCGCGAGCCTGGCCCCGGCCTCCACGCTCTCGGTGACCAGGCGGTGCACCCGGTCGCGCTGCCCGGCGTCGATGAGCGGGCCCAGCGCGACCTGCCCGATGGCCGGGTCGCCGACCGGCAGGCCGTCGGCCTTGGCGGCCAGGCGCTCGACGTACTCGCGCGCCACCGACTCGTGCACGATGTGCCGCCCTGAGGTCATGCAGATCTGGCCCTGGTGGAAGAACGAGGCCCACGCGCCCGCCGAGACCGCCGCGTCCAGGTCGGCGTCGTCGAAGATCACTAACGCCGAGTTGCCGCCCAGCTCCAGGTGCACCCGCTTGAGCGCGCGGGCGGCCGCCTCGCCGACCTTGCGGCCGGCCGCCGTCGAGCCGGTGAAGGAGATGACGGGGACGTTCGGGTCGGCGACCAGCGCCTGCCCGGCCTCGGGGCCTCCGGGCAGCACATGCAGCAGCCCAGGCGGCAGACCGGCCTCCTCGAAGACGCGGGCGATGGCGTATCCGCCGCAGACGGCGGTGCGCTGGTCCGGCTTGAACACCACCGCGTTGCCCAGCGCCAGCGCAGGGGCGACCGACCTGATGCCGAGGATGAGCGGGAAGTTGAACGGCGCGATCACCCCGACCACGCCGACCGGCACCCTGCGGGCGAAGCTGAGCCGCTTGCGCGCCGTGGGCAGCACCTCGCCGGCCGGCTGGCCGGCCAGCGCCGCCGCCTCGTAGCACTCCTGGGCGGCCACGTGCGTCTCGAACGCGGCCTTGCCCGGCACCCCGCCCGACTCCCTGACGATCCAGTCCTGGATCTCCTGGGCGTGCTCTTCGAACAGCCGCCCGGCGCGGCGCAGCAGCGCGGCACGCTCCTCGTACGGGGTCGCCGCCCAGGCCCGCTGCTCCCGCCCGGCCGTCTCGGCGGCGGCCGCCACGTCGCCGGCGCCGGCCGTGCCCGCCCGGCCGAGCTCGTTGCCGGTCGCGGGCTCGATGACGGGCGCCTCGCCGGCCCGTGACGCGGTCCAGCTCCCGTCGAAGATCATCCCGGTCCATGTCTTCGGGTCAAGGAACGTCATTGTCGCGCCTCCTCAGGGGCTTCAGGGCTGGAACCGCTCGTCCACCGCCACGGCCACGTCGAGCAGCAAGGGGCTGTCGCGGTCCGGCAGCACGGGCATGATGTCGTCGAGTACGGCGGTCAGCTCGGCGTGCGAGCCGACCTTGACGGCCGGGCAGCCGAGCGACCCCGCCAGCGCGGCCATGTCGATCTCGGTGAACGCGGGCCACGGCGCCTTGCCGCCACCGTGCCGCTCGGCCAGCCGGTCCATGATCGCGTACCTGCCGTTGGCGAGCACCACGAACAGCGCGCCGACGCGGTAGTGCGCGGCGCTCCACAGGGCGTGCAGGCCGTAGAGCGCGGAGCCGTCGCCGGTGACGGCCACCACGGGCCGGTCGGGCAGCGCCATCTTCAGTCCCACGGCGGCGGGCAGCGCGAACCCGAGCCCGCCCATCGCCGCCGACAGGAAGCCGAGCGAGCTCCTGGCGGGGACGAGGCGGTGCAGGTCGGGGCGGGCGGACGGGGTCTCCTCGATCAGCGCGGCGTCGGCGGGCAGCCGCGCCGCCAGCTCGCGCAGCACGTCGGCGGGCCGAAGGGGCCCTTCCGCCGTACCGACCTGCGGCTCTTCTGACGGCCTGCGCTCCAGGCGCGGGCGCTGCGGGAGCAGGGCGGCCAGGCGGGCGCAGACGGCGGACGGCGCGGCCAGGACCGCGAGGCCGGCCGGGCTGCGGTGGGCTTCTGCGGGGTCGTCGGTGACCAGCGCGACGGCGGTGCCCTGCGGCACCAGCGGCCCCGGCACGTACGGGTACTGGCGGAACACCGGCGCCCCCACGGCGAGCACCACGTCGTAGGCCGCGAGCACCTCGCGCAGCCTGGCCCTGTCGGCGGGCAGCACCCCGGCGTACTGGGGATGGTCCTGGGGGAACCCGGCCCGCCCGCCGAACGGCTCCTGGTGCACCGGGCAGCCCAGCCGCTCGGCCAGCTCCACGAGCGCGTCCCACCCCTCGCGGACGCCCGCGCCCGCCACGATCGCCGGCCTGCGCGCCCCGGACAGCAGCTCCAGCAGCGGGGCCAGCTCGGCGTCCGAGACCGCGGTGGGCCGCACCAGCCGGGCCGGGGCCGCGACGATCTCGCCGTCGAACGGCGCGGCCCAGTCGTCCATCGGCACCACGACCAGCGCGGGCCCCCGGTGGGTGCGCGCCTCGTGGACGGCCCTGGCGACCGCTCCCGGCACGTCCTGGGGACGTACGGGCTGATCCACCCGGACCGGGTAGTCACCGGCCAGCCCCGCGAGCCGCCCGGCCAGGAACGGCTCAAGCGCGAGGTGCCGCCGGTCCTGCTGGCCGACGAGGACGACCAGCGGCACCCGGTTCTCGCGCGCGGTCGCGAGCGCGCCGACGGCGTTGCCCAGCCCCGCCGTGGTGTGCAGGACGGCCGTCGCGGGCGCGTCGCGGCCGATCGCCCAGCCCGTCGCCATGCCGACCACCGAGCCCTCGTGCAGACCGAGCACGAAGCGCAGGTCGTCGGGGAGCCCGGTGAGCAGCGGCACCTCGGTCGAGCCCGGATTGCAGAACAGCGTGGTCAGCCCGTGGCGGCGCAGCACGTCGAACACGGCGTCCTTGACGGTGGTCATCGGTTCCCCCTCGCCCGCTGGATCCGCCGGTAGACGTGCCCGCGCAGCGCGCCGAAACGCGGCAGCGACCGGGTGGTGAGGATCGCGAGAGCGCGACGCACGGGCCGCTCCCCTTTCGTTCGCTCTGCGCACAGGTGTTCTCGTGCCGAACACCCCCGTATCGCGGAAGCTACGCTCCTGCAGGCCGCTGTCAAGGGGGCATCCCATGGCCGACCACGTGCAGTCGCTCACCCGCGGGCTCGCCGTGATCTCTCCACAGCACACGACGCTGCCATCGCCTCGCGCTCTGCCAGCAGTCCCGCCATGGCGGCGTGCCCCCGCCGCTTCCCCGGCGTCCGGCGCGTGCGCCGGGGCCGGAGAGCCGTCCGCGGGCACGACGAAGCCGGCGCCTCACGTGTGGCGGGGCGCCGGCTGGAACCGCCCGCTCACCGCTCCCGACGCGGCCGGCGCCCACAGGCGTTGGGACGCCGGCGTGAGCTCGGCGGGAGCCGCCAGAGGCGGCGCGGAGGTCAGGGGTTGAGGCGTTCGGCGGCTTCGACGACGTTGGCCAGCAGCAGGGCGCGGGTCATCGGGCCGACGCCGCCCGGGTTGGGCGTGAGGTAGCCGGCGACCTCCTCGACGTCAGCGGCGACGTCCCCGGCGATCTTGCCGTCCACCCGGGAGACCCCGACGTCGAGCACGGCGGCGCCGGGCTTGACCATGTCGCGGGTGATCAGCTCGGGCACGCCGGCCGCCGCCACCACGATGTCGGCGCGGCGCACGTGCGCGGCGAGGTCGCGGGTGCCGGTGTGGCAGAGGGTCACGGTGGCGTTCTCGCTGCGCCGGGTGAGCAGCAGCCCGAGCGAGCGGCCCACCGTGATGCCGCGCCCGACCACGGTGACCTCGGCGCCCTTGATCGGTACGCCGTACTCGCGAAGAAGCAGCACGATGCCGTGCGGGGTGCAGGGCAGCGGCGCGTCGACCATGTGGACGAGCCGCCCCAGGTTGACCGGGTGCAGCCCGTCGGCGTCCTTGGCCGGGTCGATGCGCTCAAGCAGCGCCATCGTGTCGAGGTGCTTGGGCAGCGGAAGCTGGACGATGTAGCCGGTGCACTCCGGGGAGGCGTTGAGCTCGTCGATGGCCGCTTCGACGTCGGCCTGGGTCGCGGTGGCAGGCAGGTCGACGCGGATGGAGGCGATGCCCACCTCCGCGCAGTCGCGATGCTTGCCCGCGACGTAGATCTGGCTGCCGGGGTCGTCCCCCACCAGAATGGTGCCCAGACCGGGCGTGATCCCGCGTTCCTTGAGCGCGGCCACCCGCTTGGTGAGATCTGCCTTGATCTTTGCGGCGGTGGCCTTGCCATCGAGTTTCACAGCGCTCATGCGGCAATCCTGTCATGCCCTCCGACCTCTCCCGCACCGCCCCGCACCCCTGTTGAGTCGTCCGTACGCGGTGCATCGGTTGCGATCATCGGCGGCCGGTTATCCACAGGCAGCAGGCAGCCGATCCCGGTTATCCACAGCCAACGGCTGACATCGTTGTCATAGATTCGGCGAAGGCTTAGTGTTTTCGGCGCCAGCATCACGCGCGCCCGGAGGTCCCCCTTGTCGTTCCGCCTCTTGTCCGCCGAGTCCACCGACCTGTTCGTCGGCTCGCCCGAGGAGCCGCACCAAGTCCTGCGCGTCACCGTGGCGGCGGGCGAGCGCGAGTCCTCGCTGGAGCTGCGCGGCGCCGGCGTGCGCCTCGCCGGTCCTGTGACGATCCCGGCCGCCGAGGGAGTCCACGAGGTCCCGCTGGCGGTGTCGGTCCCGCCGGGCACGACCGTGCCGTGCCTGCTCACCCTCGACGGCGAGTCGCTGGAAGTGGAGGTCACGGCCGAGGAGCCGGGCTGGACGATGTTCATGGTGTCCCACTTCCACTACGACCCGGTGTGGTGGAACACCCAGGCCGCCTACACCAGCCCGTGGGAGCTGCTGTCGGCCGACGCCACCACCAGGCCGCTCTGGGAGGGCAACGCATTCGCCCTGGTCGAGGCCCACATCGACCTGGCGCTGCGCGACCCCGACTACCGCTTCGTGCTGGCCGAGGTCGACTATCTCAAGCCGTTCTTCGACACCCATCCCGAGCGCAGGGCCGACCTGCGCGCGCTCCTGGCCGAAGGCCGGGTCGAGCTGGTCGGCGGCACGTACAACGAGCCCAACACCAACCTCACCGGCGCCGAGACCACGATCCGCAACCTCGTCTACGGCATCGGCTACCAGCGCGACATCCTCGGCGGCGATCCGCGCACGGCGTGGCAGCTCGACGTGTTCGGCCACGACCCGCAGTTCCCCGGCTACCTCGCGGCGGCCGGGCTGACCGCGAGCGCGTGGGCGCGCGGGCCGTTCCACCAGTGGGGCCCGATCAGTAAGAACTTCAAAGAGGCCAAGAACGACGCGGCGCTGATGCAGTTCCCCAGCGAGTTCGAGTGGATCGCGCCGTCCGGGCAGGGCGTGCTGACCCACTACATGCCGGCCCACTACTCCGCAGGCTGGTGGATGGACTCCTCGGCCTCGCTCGACGAGGCCTGCAAGGCGGTCTACGACCTCTACCGCTCGCTCAAGCCGGTCGCCGCGACGAAGAACATCCTGCTTCCCGTCGGCACCGACTACACCCCGCCCAACAAGTGGGTGACCGACATCCACCGCACGTGGGCCGCCCGCTACGTCTGGCCCCGATTCGTCTGCGCCACGCCGCGCGACTTCCTCGACGCCGTACGCGCCGGGCTGTCGTCGTTCAGCCCGCAGACGCGGGACATGAACCCCATCTACACCGGCAAAGACGTCTCCTACATCGACACCAAGCAGGCACAGCGCGCGGCCGAGGTGGCGGCGCTGGACGCCGAGCGGCTGGCCACGTTCGCCCACCTGCTGGGGCTGGGCGGCTACCCGCACACGGCGCTCGACAAGGTGTGGCGGCAGCTCGCCTACGGCGCGCACCACGACGCCATCACCGGCTCCGAGTCCGACCAGGTCTACATCGACCTGCTGACCGGCTGGCGCGAGGCGTACGACCTGGCCGCCGAGGCCCGCGACAACGCGCTGTCGGCCCTGTCCGGCCAGATCGCGACCGAGGCGCCTGGAGTGGTGGTCGCCAACACGCTGCCGTTCACCCGCGACGGCCTGGCCTCGGCCGTCCTGCCCGAGGGTCACGTGCCCGCCGACGCGTCGGGCGCCCCGCTCCCGGCCGTGGCGGAGAACGGCACGCTCACGTTCCTGGCCCGCGACGTGCCCTCGGTGGGCTGGCGCACGTACGACGTGGTGCCCGGCACCCCCGAGACGTGGCAACCCGTCCCCGGCGTCACCATCGAGAACGACCGCTGGCAGGTCACCGCCGATCCCGCCAAGGGCGGCACGCTCGCCTCGATCCGCGACCGCGCCACCGGCCAGGAGCTCCTCACCGGCCCCGGCAACGAGCTGCGCCTCTACGACGAATACCCCCAGCATCCCGACATGGGCGAGGGTCCCTGGCACCTCATCCCGACCGGCCACGTCGTGGGCTCGTCGGAGGCGGCGTCCACCGGTGTCCGCGCCGAGGCCAGCCCGGTCGGTCAGCGGCTGATCGTCACGGGGCAGGTCGGCGAGATCACGTACGAGCAGGTCATCACCCTGCCGGCCGGCTCCGACCGCATCGACTTCACCACCCGCGTCATCGACCACACCGGCGCCGACCGGCTGCTGCGAGTGCGCTTCCCGGCCCGCGTGGAGGGGGCGCTGCCGGTGTCCGACGTCTCGGGCGCGGTGGTGGGGCGCGGCTTCGCGCTGCCCGACGTCGACACCGCCGAGCATCCGTGGACGCTCGACAACCCGGCCAACACCTGGTTCGGCCTCTCCGCCACCGCGAAGGTCGATCTGGGCGCGGCGGGCGCACGCGCGCTCGGCGTGGCCGAGGTCGTGGTGCCCGCCCTCGAGGACGCCCCGCAGGCCCGCGACCTGGTGGTGGCGCTGGCCAGGGCCGGCGTCACCGCGACCACGTCATCGGCCGCCGGCACCCGCTACGGCTGGCTCGACGTCGACTCCAACCTGCCCGACGTACGCCTCGTGCTGGGCGGCCCCGACACCAACCCGGTGGCCGCCGAGCTGCTCGCCAGGTCCGACGAGGCGTACGCCAAAGCGCTGAGCGAAGGGGCCGCCCGCGTCTGGATCCCCGCCGAGCGCCCGCTGGCCGAGACCTGGCAGCCCAGCGCCGACCTGCGCGACCTGCGCGCCCTCCCGGCCCTCATCGTCACCGACCCCATCGCCGACCTCGTGGCCGACCTGGCCGACGCGACCATCGAGGCCGTGTGCCCGCTGGGGGCCGAGCGGCTCGAGGACCGTACGGTGGCGCTGATCGCGTACGGGCTGCCCGGGTTCGCCGTCGATCCGTCCGGCGCCCTCCACCTGTCGCTCATGCGATCCTGCACCGGCTGGCCGTCCGGCATCTGGCTCGACCCGCCCCGCCGCACCACCCCCGACGGCTCCGCCTTCCAGCTCCAGCACTGGACGCACGAGTTCTCCTACTCCCTGGTCTCCGGGCCCGGCGACTGGCGCGCCCTGCGCCTGCCCGCCGCCGCCCAGGAACACATCACCCCGCTCCACACCCGCGTCCTCGACGCGCCCCAATCAGGCTCCCTGCCGCCCGTCCACTCCCTGCTCACCGTCTCTCCGGAGCGCGACGTCCTGCTGAGCACCCTCAAGGCCACCGGCAACCCGCACGCCCACGGCCTGTCCACCGCGGAGCAGGACGGGCTCGCCATCGCGGAGCAGGACGGGCTCGCCATCGCGGAGCAGGACGGGCTCGACGAGCGGACCGGTGACGGGGCCGGGCAGGTGACCGGTGGCGGGGCCGGGCGCGAGACCGGCCAGGCGGGCAAGCGCGACTCCGCTCGTTCCTCGGCCCGTTCCTCGGTGACCATCCGCCTGATCGAGTCCACCGGCCTGGGCTCCCGCGCCGAGCTGACCTCCCCCGTGCTCCCCCTCGACACCCTCACCCCCGCCACCCTCCTCGAAGACCCCATCTCCCCCGCGTCCACGCCGACAGGGCTGCCCGGGGCTCCGGCCACCACCTTGGAGGCACCCGGGGCTCCGGCCACCACCTCGGGGGCACCCGGGGCTCCGGCCACCGCCTTGGGGGCACCCGGGGCTCCGGCCACCGCCTTGGGGGCACCCGGGGCTCCGGCCACCACCTTGGGGGCACCCGGGGCTCCGGTCACCACCTCGGGGGCGAGCATCGAGCTGGGCGGGTTCGAGGTGGCCACGTACCTCGCCTCCGCCCCGCTCCCGCCCACGGCACCCGAGCTCGCCCGTACGACGGAGCAGGCCCAGCCCGTCTACAGCCGCTACTGGCTGCACAACAAGGGCCCGGCACCGCTCGGCTACCTGCCGGTCTCCATCGCCGTCTCGCCGGGCCTCGTGGAGTCGCCGGAAGGGCCGTTCGAGGTGGAGGTCGTCCTGGCCTCCCATCTCACAGACGCCCCCCACGAGGGCATCGTGGACATCCGCGTCCCGGAGGGCTGGACGGCCACCCCGTCGGCCCGCCCGTTCCGTCTCGCCCCCGGCGGGCACGTCCGCTTCCCCGTCACGGTGGCGCCGCCTGCCGAGCCCGCGCCCGGCCTGCACTTCATCGCCGCGCGCACCCGTACGAACGGGCAGCTCATCGAAGACATCACCACCGTGGCCATCGGCCCGGTCCCCGAGCTGCCGGTCTCCGGCGCGTGGCCCGAGCAGTCCGTCGCCACCAAGGGCACCACCTCTGACACGGCACGTCCCACGGGCCTGTCCGTCACCCCGGTCACCGGCGCCCTCACGCTGCGGCCGGGCGACCGGGCCCGGCTCACCTTGCGGCTCGCCAACACCACATCCGACGAGATCCGCGGCGAGGCCCAGCTGGCCTCTCCGTGGGGCACCTGGGCCATGCTTCCTGAGGTCATCCAGGGCTTCACCGTGGCGGCCGGGGCCACCACCGAGCTGTCGTTCCCGGTGGAGGTCCCCCGCGACCACGCGGCCGGCCACGCGTGGGCCCTGGCCAAGGTCATGTGGTTCGGCCGCTGCCAGTACGCACCGGCAGTACGGCTGGAGGTGACCCGATGACCCCGCCACACCGCCTGGACACGGACACCCGAACCCCGCCGGCCGTCGTGCCGTCAGGAGACGACACGACGACACCGGCCGGCGGGCTGGCCGGAGACGACACCACCACACCGAACAGCGGGCGGACCGAAGACGACACCACCACACCGAACAGCGGGTGGGCCGCTGACGACACCACCACACCGGCCGACGGGCCGACCAAAGACGGCACGACGTCGGTGATCGGCTGGGTGGATGGTCGCCCGGTCCCCCGCGAGCGCCTCGACGCTCGCCTCGCCGCTCTGCGGAACGGCCCCCTCAAGGCTGCCCTTCCCACGCCCGGCACCTCGGAGGACCGTCAGCTCGCCCGCTGGCTCACCCAGGTCATCCTCACCGAGATCCTGTGCGAGTCCACGGCAGCCGACCTCGGCCTGACCCCAGGACCGCAACCGACCTCCGCCTCCTCGCCACTGCCGACCTCGGCCTCCCCGTCAGCACCCGCCCCTGCCCTGGCCTCGCCGCCAGCACCCGCTCCAGCCCCGGCCTCGCCGCCAGCCTCGCCGTCGGCGCCGGGCGCTGCCTTGGGAGACCCGGGCGTAAGGGGCGGGACGGAAGCCCTTACCCTCGATCGGGTGGCCGCAGTAGAACTTGGTTCGATCAACGCGGCTGCCTACAACGGCAGCCCCTGGGTGCGGGCCGTGTTCGAGCACGTCACGGCCACGGTGACCGTTCCTGAGGAATGGCGTCGTCCACCGGCTCCCGAGCAACCGGCCCGTCACTACGTACGCCACCGCCTCTTCGACACCCTCGCGGAGGCGCAGGCGGCGACGCCGTCCGACCTCGAACCCCTCGGCCCGATCACGCTCGACTCCCTGCCCACCGCGATCGCCGAAGCCCTGCAGAGCCACCCGTACGACACCCTGGTCGGCCCCGTCCGCGACACCCTCGGCTGGCACGTGGCAACCGCCACACCCACGCCACCCCAGGCGAACGACCCTGCCCCTCAGGCGACCAGCCCCGCCTCCGAGACGACCAGCCCCGCCCCTCAGACGAACAGCCCCGCCTCCGAGACGACCGGCCCCGCCGCGCGGACGACTGGACCCACGGCCTTCACCCAAGCGGCCACCACTACGCCGCCGACCCCAATGTCCCCCTCCGCACCACCGACTCAGACAGTCCTCACCTCGTCACCGACCCGAACGGTCCCCGCCACGCCACCAATCCAGGCGGCCCACACCGCTGCACAGCCTCTGGCAGCCGTCGCCTCATCACCCTCCCCGGCAGCCGAGGCCACAGCGCAGCCCTACGTACCGGAAGGAACCGTGCAGACACTGACTCGACACACCTCCCGGCCGACCGGCCCCGACGCCGACCTGCTCGCCGCAGCTCGGCGGAAAGCGTTCGCGCGCTGGCTCGACGACATGCGGGCCAGGAAGGTCACCCTCGTACCCGGCCTGGAGCATCCCGGCGACCCTCGCCAGCCCGACAACCACCACAAACACTGATGAACTGCGTACTTGCCATTGACATCGGAGGGACCAAGCTCGCCGCCGCGCTGGTGGACGAGCAGGGGGCCATCCTGCGCTCCGCGACCCGGCCGACCCCGCGTACGGAGGTCATGTCGGCCCTCGCCGCCCTCATCGCGGAGGTGACGGCCGGCGGTCCCGAGCCGCAGGCGGTCGGCATCGGCTGTGCCGGCCCGCTGGACCTGGCGACCGGCACCGTGAGCCCTGTCAACATGCCGAGCTGGCGCGGGTTCCCGCTGCGAGACGAAGTGCACAAGCTCACCGGGCTGCCGACGCTGCTGGCGGGCGACGCGCAGTGCTTCGCGCTCGGGGAGCACTGGCTGGGCGCCGGACGCGGGTGTTCGTCGCTCTTGGGCATCGTGGTGTCGACCGGCATCGGCGGCGGTCTGGTCATCGACGGCGCCCCGCTCCTCGGCCCCACAGGCAATGCCGGGCATGTCGGGCATATGAGCATCGACCCGTACGGCGAACGCTGCGAGTGCGGCGGTCGTGGCTGCGTGGAGCGTTATGCCAGCGGGCCGAACATGACGCGCTGGGCCCTGGAGAACGGCTGGTCCCCCTCCCTGAACGGCTCCGCAGACTCCCCCGTCGACGAAGGCGTGCAAAGGGAAGGGCTCCCCGAGGCACGCGATCATGGCGGAGAGCGGCAGGCCCAGGGCGGAGAGGGGCAGGCCCAGGGCGGAGAGGGGCAGGCCCAGGGCGGAGAGGGGCAGGCCCGAGGCGGAGAGGGGCAGGCCCAGGGTGAGAAGAGCCGGGGTCAGGGCGGACGGAGGCAAGCCCAGGGTGAAGAGGGCCAGGCTCAGGGCGACGGGCAGCGGCCGGACGCGCGGGCGCTGGCTCGGGACGCCGCCGCCGGGGACGAGATCGCGGTCAAGGCGTTCGAGCGGGGTGCGAGGGCGCTGGCCGGCATGATCGCGTCCACGGCCGCCGCCGCCGAGGTCACGATGGTGGTGATCGGCGGCGGGGTGTCGGCGGCGGGCCCTGTGCTGTTCGATCCGCTGGAGCGGGCGCTCGATGACGTGGCCGGGCTCGCGTTCGTACGGGCTGTCCAGGTGAAGCAGAGCACGCTGGGGGTCCGCGCCGGGCTGGCCGGGGCCGCGAACCTGGCCTGGCAGGCACTCGCGTCAACGACCTGACCGGTGGACGGGCGTTCGCACCCCTCGGTGGTGTCGTTGTGCGTCTAGCGCAGCGCATCACGGCCGCGGGCACGAAGAGGGGTGCTCCGTCTACGGAGATCGCACCGAGGTGGGGTTCGAGTGCCGCTCGATGCCTACTCGGGCGAGTCGATGGGCTCGGGCGAGTCGATGGGCTCGGGCAGGTCGACGGGGCGTCTGCGCGGGGCCGTCTACTCGCGTTCGGCGAGCTGGGCTTCGCGGCGCTCGATGATGCGGCGGGTGTACGGGATGAGTTCCACGACGCGTCCGCCCAGGTATGCACCGATGAGGGCGAGCACCACGAGGACCACGGGGTTCGTGGCGAGGCCGTTCAGGGTGATGAATGCCTGCAGGAACGTGTCGAGGGCCATAGAGGAACTCCGAAGGACGGGTGGGGAGGAGGAGTTCAGGCTAACCGCCGTTAGCGACTGATCGCCAATTAAACGGATAAAAGCGACAAGATTGAGCAAAGTTCCTTGGCGCTCGTGGAGCGGTTCTCCCGGGTTCGCGCGTCGCCCCCGGCCCTGCTCTACTCCTCCGGCACTCAACGCACCCCACGTTCGGCGTCCCGAACGCTGAACGCGCCCGACGCGCGTTCGGGTTACGTCCCGACGTTCGGCGTCCCCACGGTGCGCGCCCGACGTTCGGCGTCCCGAACGCTGACGCACCCAACGCTCGGCGTCCCGCGGTGCGCGCATGACGTTCGGCGTTCCGACGCTGAACGCACCCAACGCTCGGCGTCCGTTCCGTGCACGCCCGACGTTCGGCGTTTCGACGCTGAACGCACCCAGCGTTCGGCGTCCCTTCGGTGAATGCGCCCGACGCGCCGCGCGCACCTCAGCGCTGAGACGTTCCGATACGCCAGAACGCGCCTTAGCGCCCGAGCCATACACGCGCCGCACAAGGCCAGCCGCGCCTGCACGCACCGGAGGCACTCACACACCGGACGCGCCTCACGCACCGGAGGCGCTCACGCACCAGGCGCCCACGCACGCCACGGCGCTCCACGCATCTGACCGCGCCGGAAGGCACCCGAACCACCTGCCCTCACGCCACGCGGCCCTGCGCGCCGCAGAGAAGCTAGACACTCCTGAGCTTGCTCCGTTTTGGCGGACACCGTCGTTGTGGTGGTCAGGTAGCGGCAATGGTCTCGTAGTCGGCGGGGCTGCGGTAGCCCAGGCTGCTGTGGAGGCGCTCACGCACCGGGCGGATCCCTGCACGCCACGGCGCAAGCCCCCGGACGTCACGGCCACGCCCAAGCCACCCACGCAAGCCCGAACGCCCGCACAGGCCCAAGCGACCCGCGCAGGCCCGGGGCGTCATGCGTAAGCCCGGACGCCCGGCCAGGACCCGCTCGACCGGCACGCGGCGGGCGTGGACGGTCAGACGCGCGTCACGGTGGGGCATGACGCCTCCGAGCGGTGCAGATTCGACACCTTCACCACATCGGAGGCTTCTTCGATGATCAAGCCCCACTGTCAACAACGCTCGTGGTCAATACTCCAGCGGCGTTCGGCCGTCAGTGGAAGAAGTGGCGGGTGCCGGTGAAGTACAGGGTGACGCCGGCCTTCTCGGCCGCCTCGATGACCTCCGCGTCACGTACCGACCCACCGGGCTCCACGATCGCCCGTACGCCGGCCTCAGCCAGCACCTCCAGCCCGTCCGGGAACGGGAAGAACGCGTCGGAGGCGGCGACGGAGCCCGCGACGCGCTCGCCGGCCCTGGTGACGGCGAGGCGGCAGGAGTCGACGCGGTTGACCTGGCCCATGCCGACGCCCACGGTGGCGCCGCCGCTGGCGAGGAGGATGGCGTTGGACTTCACCGAGCGGCAGGCCCGCCAGGCGAACTCGAGGTCGGCGAGCACCTCGGGCGAGGCGGGTGCGCCGGTCTTGAGCTCCCACTGGGCGGCGGAGTCGCCGGAGGCGTCGACGCGGTCGGTGGTCTGGACGAGCAGGCCGCCGTCGATCCTGCGGAACTCGGTGGCGTTGGCGGGGCCTTCGGGGCAGCGCAGCAGGCGGAGGTTCTTCTTGCCGCGCAGCACCTCAAGGGCCTCGGCGTCGAAGTCTGGCGCGATGACCACTTCGGTGAAGACGTCGAAGATCTGCCTGGCCAGCTCTTCGCTGACGGGCCGGTTGACGGCGATGACGCCGCCGTACGCGGAGACGGGGTCGCACGCGTGCGCCTTGCGGTGGGCGTCGGCCACGTCGGCGCCGATGGCGATGCCGCACGGGTTCTGGTGCTTGATGATGGCGACGCAGGGGTCGGAGAAGTCCCACGCGGCCCGCCAGGCGGCGTCGGCGTCGAGGTAGTTGTTGTAGGACATCTCCTTGCCGTGCAGCTGCTCGGCGCCTGCGAGCCCGCCCTCGCCCGCGGTGTAGAGTGCGGCGCGCTGGTGCGGGTTCTCGCCGTAGCGCAGGGTGGCCTTGCGCTCGTACGCGGACCCGGTGAAGCTCGGGAACTCCTCCTCGCCCGCGTACGTGCCGGCGAACCAGTTGGCCACGGCCACGTCGTAGGAGGCGGTGTGGGCGTAGGCGATGCCGGCGAGACGGCGGCGCTCGGTGAGCGTGAAGCCGCCCGCGTCGAGCGCGTTGCGGACATCGCCGTAGAAGGAGGGATCGACGACGACGGCGCAGGTGTTGTGGTTCTTGGCCGCGCCGCGGATCATCGCGGGCCCGCCGATGTCGATCTGTTCGACGCACTCGGCGTCGGACGCGCCGGAGGCCACCGTCTGCTGGAACGGGTAGAGGTTGACGACGACGAGCTGGAACGGGTCGATCTCCAGCTCTTCGAGCTGGGCGACGTGGTTCGGCTTGGTGACGTCGGCGAGCAGCCCGGCGTGTACGCGCGGGTGCAGCGTCTTGACCCGCCCGTCGAGGCACTCGGGGAACCCGGTGAGCTGCTCCACCTTCGTCACCGGGATGCCGTAGGAGGAGATCGCGGCGGCGGTGCCGCCGGTCGAGACGATCTCCACCCCGGCAGCGTCGAGGGCTCTGGCCAGCTCTTCGAGCCCGGACTTGTCGTATACGGCGATCAACGCGCGCCGGATGGCGATGCGAGTCACGTGGTTTCCCCTCCTGTGTTGTTGCCGATGCGGACCATACGTCCGCTGACCGTCCAGCCCTCGCGGGCCATCCGGCCGACGGTTTCGACGAGCAGGCGCCGCTCGACCTGCTTGATGCGCTCGTGCAGGACCGCCTCGTCGTCGCCGGGAAGCACGGGCACGGCCGCCTGCGCCACGATGGGCCCGGTGTCGACGCCCTCGTCGGCGAGCATCACCGTGCAGCCGGTGATCTTGACGCCGTAGGCGAGCGCGTCGCGCACGCCGTGGGCCCCGGGGAACGACGGCAGCAGCGCCGGGTGGGTATTGAGCACGGGGAACGCGTCGAGGGTGGGCGCGCCCAAGATCTTCATGAAGCCCGCGGACACGACGAGGTCGGGCTCGTACGCGGCGATACGCGCCGCGATCGCGCGATCCCATTCATCTCGGGTCGCGTAATCACCCAATTTCTCGACAAAAGTCGGGACCTGCGCCCGTTCGGCCCTGACCAGCCCTTCTATGCCATCCCTGTCCGCACCTACCGCGACCACGCGGGCGCCGTACGACGGATCGGCGGAAGCGTCCAGCAGGGCCTGTAGGTTGGTTCCAGAGCCGGAGACGAGGACGACGAGCCGCCCAGCCTTAGACACGCACACTCCAAGTGAGGAAACAGGGTGGGGGTCACAGGGTATCTGTTCATCGTCCGGCGACGCAGAGGAGGTCAGGTGTCGACACCGGTGAAGGCACCGGCAGGCCAGCAGCCCGCGGAGTCAGCGGGCCGCCGAGCGATCTGGTTGGCCATCGCAGCGCTGGCCATGACGTTCATGCTGCCCCTTGCGGGCCTGGTCATGGCGTTGTTCGCGCTGATGGCGGGGATCCGGGCGCTGCCGTTGCTCAAGAGCGAGGGCAAGCCCACGGGCGTGGCGGTCGGCGGCATCACCGTCTCCTCGCTCGCGCTGGTGCTGTCGGCCATGGCCACGGCCATGCAGCTTTATCTCGCGGACGAATACGCCGCCTACCAGGAGTGCATGAAGGGCGCAGGCACGGTGGCCTCGCAGGGCGAGTGCTTCGCCGAGTTCAAGGAGGCGGCCCAGCGCAAGCTTCCCGCCGACGTCCTGCAGATGCTCGGGGCGATGCAGCCGTAACGTGCGCTCCGGGCGATGCGGCCGTGATGGCCGCTGGCCGTGACGGCCGCTGTTCGCGGTCCCAGGCGTACGTGCGCGAGTCGCGGTCCCAGCCGT
Organism: Nonomuraea sp. NPDC052634; assembly: GCF_040678535.1. Lineage (NCBI taxonomy): Bacteria > Bacillati > Actinomycetota > Actinomycetes > Streptosporangiales > Streptosporangiaceae > Nonomuraea > Nonomuraea sp. NPDC052634. The sequence goes on from NZ_JBFATY010000012.1 coordinate 25,224, forward strand.
ACGTGCGCGAGTCGCGGTCCCATGCGTACGGGCGTTAGTCGCGGTCCCAGGCGTACGGGTCGACGTAGATCACGTGGCCTCCCTTGTCGTCCGACTCGTCCACGATGTCCTTGCGCGGCGGCCGGGGCACCGACGGGTCCGGCCCCGCGGGCCGCGGCCTGGCCTGGGCCAGCGTCTCGGCCTCCGCGGACGCGTGCTCGTCCTGCCAGTCGTCCCTGATGACGGGGATCTCCTGGGTGTCGGCCTCGGTGGCGTCGAGCCAGTGACCGGGCAGCGGGCGCGGGTCGCTCTCGGCGAGCCCGACCTTGCTCGCCGCCCTGGCCAGCGCGGCGCCGGCCTTCCGTACGGGAGCCGCGGCCTTGTCCAGCGGCTTCCTGGCCCGCTTGTTGAGCAGCAGCAGGTTCGTCACACCCGCGGAGATGCCGGCCGCCACGCCGACCTCCAGCGCCACCGACAGCGCCACCTCCCAGGGCGACGGCCCGACCGTGGCCAGCCGCGCGCCGCCGATCGGCCCGCCCGACAGCGCCGCGAGCACCCCGGCCACCAGCCCGCTGGTGATGCCGGTCAGGAACCCCCACAGCGGCGCCGCCTCGTACGACGGAGACGGCGAGATGCGAGCCACCATCACGCCCGCCACCGCGCCCGCCGCGAACGGCACCGCGATCACGGCCATCATCCACGCGGGCACCGGACCGCTCTCGGGCAGGGCGCCCAGCATCGGCAGGCTGGGCACGGTGCCGAGCTGCACGCCCGTGGGCGCGACCAGGGCGTCCGCGCCGATCGCGAACCCGGGCCCGGCGATGTAGGAGAACGCCCAGATGACGGCGTTCAGCAGGTAGAGCAGCTGGAGCAGGATGAGCAGCAGCCCGCCGACGAACCCCGGCGAGAGCACCTCCGACAGCTGCCTGACCTGGCCGAAGTTGAGCACGACAGCGAGCAGCACCAGCGCCAGCCCGGCCACCAGCAGCACCGCCGTGGCCACCGCCGTGCCGACGGTGAGGGCGCGGACGCGCTCGGGCAGCAGCCGCAGCATGACCCGCCACGGCCCGATCATCCTGGCCGTGGCCAGCGAACCGGCCAGGAACGCCAGCAGGAAGTGGCTGAGCAGCGCCTCGCCGATGAACGGCTGGGTGATCTCGTTCCTGGCCACGAGCGCGATCAGGCCGGCCAGCATCGCGTACGGGGCCGCCAGCGACACCCCCGCCTGCACGACGAGCACGAGCTGGGCCCGCCGCCGCGCGCCGGCCTGCTCCTTGGGGCTGTTCTTGGGCAGCCGGGCGGGCAGGCGCAGCCGCAGGTCGGCGTCGCGGGCCATCCACCGCGCCGCGCGGTAGAGCAGGATGGCGGGCAGGATCACCAGGCCGAGCGGCAGCAGACCGACCCGGCCGCCGGGGATCGCGAAGCCCGCGTGGTGCGCGGCCAGCCAGAGCTGCGCCGCCGTTCGGAAGACTCCGGGCAGCCCGGCGCCCAGGGTGCCGCGCGGCGCGGCTATCCAGCCGACGAGCGTGAGCGTGGTGAGCACGGCGAGGCCGACACCGAGGGTGCAGGCGGCGGCCAGCATTCCCGACACCGGCAGCGGCCGCCGCGTCTCGTCGTCGTCGCTCGGGGCTCCGGGGAGCTTGCCGAGTACTGACCGGGGGGCAGTACGCAACTGGTCGAGGATCGCCGTCACAGTAGGCGATTTTCTCAATCTTTCCCGACCGAAGCTTGGTTGACGCGCCGGGCATCGCCTTGTTCTGTTCCGCCGTCGCTTCCGGCACAGGCGGCACCCGTCCGGCACCCGGACACGCGCAGGGCTTCGCATGGCGGCATACCACGCGAAGCCCTGTGGGAAACGATCAGCGAGCCTGCATGATCTCGCGCATGAGGCGGGCCGTCTCGGAGGGGGTCTTGCCGACGCGGACGCCGACCTTCTCCAGCGCCTCCTTCTTGGCCTGGGCGGTGCCGGCCGAGCCGGACACGATGGCGCCCGCGTGGCCCATCGTCTTGCCCTCGGGGGCGGTGAAGCCCGCGACGTAGGCGACGACCGGCTTGGTGACGTGCTGCTCGATGTAGGCGGCGGCCCGCTCCTCGGCGTCGCCGCCGATCTCGCCGATCATCACGATCGCGTCGGTGCCCGGATCCTCCTGGAACGCCTGCAGCGCATCGATGTGGGTGGTGCCGATGACCGGGTCACCGCCGATGCCGACGGCCGTGGAGAAGCCGAAGTCGCGCAGCTCGTACATGAGCTGGTAGGTCAGCGTGCCGGACTTCGAGACCAGGCCGATGCGGCCGGCCGTGGTGATGTCGGCGGGGATGATGCCGGCGTTGGAGGCGCCGGGCGAGGCGATGCCCGGGCAGTTGGGGCCGATGATGCGGGTCTTGTTGCCCTTGGCCACCGCGTACGCCCAGAACTCCGTCGAGTCGTGCACCGGCACGCCCTCGGTGATCACCACGCAGAGCGGGATCTCGGCGTCGATGGCCTCCTTCACCGCGTCCTTGGTGAACTTCGGCGGCACGAACACGACCGACACGTCCGCGCCGGTCTTCTCGATGGCCTCCTTGACCGTGCCGAACACGGGCAGGCCCTCGTGGACGGTGCCCGCCTTGCGGGCGTTCACGCCGCCCACGACCTTGGCGCCGGCGGCCAGCATGCGGCGGGTGTGCTTGGTGCCCTCACCACCGGTCATGCCCTGAACGATGATCTTGCTGTTCTCCGTCAACCAGATGGCCATGGGTCACGCACCTACCGCAGCGAGCTGGGCGGCGCGCTTGGCCGCCTCGTCCATCGTGTCAACCAGCTCGACGCCGGGAAGCGCGGCGTCGGCCAGGATCTGCCGCCCGAGCTGGGCGTTGTTGCCGTCGAGCCGGACCACCAGCGGGCGGGTCACGGCCTCGCCGCGGCTCTCCAGCAGCTTGAACGCCGCGACGATGCCGTTGGCGACCGCGTCGCAGGCGGTGATGCCGCCGAAGACGTTCACGAAAATCGACTTCACGTCGGGGTCGGAGAGGATGATCTCCAGGCCGGCCGCCATGACCTCGGCGGACGCGCCACCGCCGATGTCGAGGAAGTTCGCGGGCCTCGGCTTGCCGGGGAATTCCTCACCGGCGTAGGCCACCACGTCGAGCGTGGACATGACCAGGCCGGCGCCGTTGCCGATGATGCCGACGCTGCCGTCGAGCTTGACGTAGTTGAGGTCCTTCTCCTTGGCCCTGGCCTCGAGCGGGTCCTCGGCGGCCTTGTCGGCGAGCGCCTCGTGGTCGGGCTGGCGGAACGCGGCGTTGTCATCGAGCGTGACCTTGCCGTCGAGCGCCTTCACCTGGCCGTCGGCCGACAGGATCATCGGGTTGACCTCGACCAGCGTGGCGTCCTCGTCGACGAAGCAGCACCAGAGCTTCTCGATGAGCTCGGCGGCGCCGTCGAGGGCCTTCTCCGGCAGACCGCCGGCCACCGCGATCTCGCGGGCCTTGGCGCGGTCGACGCCGGTCAGCGCCGAGACGGGGACCTTGGCGACCTTCTCCGGCGTGGCGTGCGCGACCTCTTCGATGTCCATGCCGCCCGAGGCCGAGCAGATGGCGAGGAAGGTGCGGTTGGCCCGGTCGAGCAGGAAGGAGAAGTAGTATTCCTCGGCGATGTCGCTGGCCTCTTCGACCAGTACCTTGTGGACCGTGTGGCCCTTGATGTCCATGCCCAGGATCGCCTGAGCCTTGGCCACGGCGTCGGCGGCGTCGTCGGCCACCTTCACACCGCCGGCCTTGCCCCGGCCGCCGGTCTTGACCTGGGCCTTGACGACAACGCGGCCGGTCAGCTGCTCGGCCGCCGACCGCACCTCCTCCACGTTGTGGGCGACGATGCCGCGTGGCACCGGGATGCCGTAGTCAGCGAAGAGCTCCTTCGCCTGATGTTCGAACAGGTCCACGAGGGTCCGTCCTTGCTTATCCGACTGATGTTCGACGGCCCGGGCATCTGTGCTGATGGTCGCGTGCGCTTCGCCGTGCGCGGCTTCGTTCCTCGCTCTGCTCTGTCACGGCGAGCTCCTACGCTCAGGGGTCGTGCCGGGCGTTTCCGCCAGTGAAGCCTAGCCCGAAGCTTGACCTGCCCAGGTCATCGGGTCGCGGTTCTTCCGCTATGTGACGGTGATCTCACTTCTTCAGGGCGGGCGTCAGATCTCAATTGCATCATTTAGCCGACATAAGACCCGCCGCGCGATATATCTTCGTGATCTTCCAATGTCAGGCTTGCTCCCCGCTCTTGCCTTAAATGCTGAAGGAAACTCTATGAAGCGAATTCTCGCGGGCCTGGCGCTGGCGTCGGCGGCCACGCTCGTGACCGCAACGCCCGCGCAGGCCGCGCCCGCGGACCCGGTGAAGGCGCTGAAGAAGCAGTACACCGCCGGTAAGGGCGTGCGGATCTCCGAGTCCGCCGTCACCAAGGTCTCGGGCACGAAGACCGACGGAACCGTCACCACGAACGGCACCCTCGCTTTCGGCAAGTCCGGAATCGTGGCGTCGGACCTGCGTAGCGGCGGGAAAGGCGCGAGCTTGCTCAGTGCGGCGCCGCCGCGGTCGATCACGGTCGGTAAATACACGTACGCGCAAGGCGGGTTGTTCAGCCAGCAACTTCCCGACGGCAAGAAGTGGGTGCGCTACCCGAACACCGGCATCCCGCGCACCGGCAACCAGCCGCTGGACATCTTCCGGCCCAAGGTGCTCAAGGAGCTCGTGAGCGAGGCCAAGAGCGTCAAGGGCGGCTCGTACCGGGGAGCCATCACCTTCGGACGGCTCGCCAAGCTCTACGGCGAGAAGGTCGACAAGCGGCTCGGCAAGGTCGCCATCAGCTACGTGCTCGACGTCAACTCCAAGGGCCTGGTCAGCCGGCTGCGCAGCCAGTACGCGTTCGACTTCGGCCTGCTCGGCAAGACCACGTCCACCGTGAACACCCGCTACACCGGCTGGGGCAGCAAGGTCACGGTCAAGGCCCCGCCGGCGGACCAGGTCATCGACTACAGCGAGCTCGGCGAGGACAGCGGCGTGCCGCAGGAGATCCCTGACAGTTCGCTGGACGCGCTCAACCCGGTCGAGTAACGACCCCCTTGCGCCGGGTCCCGCTCTTCGCGGAGCCCGGCGTTACGTCTTGTGGGGCCCGCGTTACGCCTTGAGGGCCCGGCGTCAGGCCAACCGACCGCCTCCGAGAGGCCGTTCTGCCCTGCTCCGGCGCCCTTGCCGGGGCAGACCCCCACCCACACGGCCTCACCCAGTGCGTATGGCTTCGCCCTCGTCCGTACAGCTTCGCTCCGTCCGTACGGCCTCACCCCGACCCGCACAGGCGACCGCGCCCTGCCCCCCCGGAAAGCTCACCAGCCGCCTCGTCGGGGCGACCGCACCCCCGTGCTTTCCAAGCAGCCTCACCAAGCCGGCCCGTACCGGCGACCCCGCCCCCGGCCGGAGGTTCCCTCACCCCGCCACGGCCTCCGCAGGGTCGGGGAGGCGGGTGGGGCGGAGGGCGGCCCATTGGAGGGAGTGGCGGATGCCGTCCTCCAGCGAGTAGCGGGCCTGCCACCCCAGCAGCTCACGAGCCCGGTCGCTGCGGGTGTAGGCGCCGGCCACGTCGCCGGGGCGCGCGGGCGCATCGACGGTCTCGATCGGCCGGTCCGCCACCCGGTTGAAGGCTTCCACCAGCTCGCGGACGGTGGTGCCGGCGCCGGTGCCGAGGTTGATCGCGCCGGTCTCCAGCGAGTCGAACCGCCGCAGCGCCGCCACGTGGGCCTCGGCGAGGTCCCAGACGTGGATGTAGTCGCGGATGCCGGTGCCGTCGCGGGTGGGGTAGCGGGTGCCGGTGATTTGGAACGGCACGCCCTTCTCGTACGCCTCGATCATCTTGCCCAGCGCGTGACTGGGCCGGCGGAGCTGCAGGCCGGTGCGCATGCGCGGGTCGGCCCCGACGGGGTTGAAGTAGCGCAACGACAGGATCTTGATGGGCCGGCTCGCGGCGATGTCGGCGAACATGCCCTCGCAGACCGCCTTCGTCCGCGCGTACGGGCTCTGCGGGGCGAGCGGCGACTCCTCGGTCACCGTGTGGTCGTCGCCCGCCTGGTAGATCGACGCCGAAGAGCTGAAGATCATGCGCGTGCATCCGTTGCGGATGAGGTGTTCGACGAGGTCGAGGCTCTTGGCGACGTTGGCGCGGTAGTAGCCGATGGGGTCGGACACGGAGTCGGGGACGACGATGAGCGCGGCGCAGTGGACGACGGCTGATATGTCGGGATGTTCGGCGAAAATCTTGTCGATGAGCGGCCCGTCGCTGATATCCCCCTCGTAGAACACCCGCCCCTCGGTGAACTCCCGCCGCCCCCTGACGAGGCTGTCGAGGATCACGGGGTCGATCCCCGCATCGAGGCACGCCGAGGCGATCGTGCTCCCGATGTAACCGGCGCCGCCGGTGATCAGTACGCGCATGCCTGAACCCTAGCCAGCCCCGCGACCCCCGCGAGCCGTCCTGTGGACAACACCGCCGAGCCTGTGGAAAACCGGCGTTCCTTTGCCTTCGCGGTATGGCCTAGTGGGCTTCGACGTGCGACATTTCGAGATATGGGCAGGGATGTGCCGGTCGTCGTGTTCAGCAGGGACGACCGCCGGCAATACCGGGAAAAGGTGCACCGCTGCCTCGACGTGTTCGCCACGATGCTGCGCGAGTCCCGTTTCGCGTTCGACCGCCCGCTCGCCGGCCTGGAGATCGAGCTGAACATCGTGGACGCGCGGGGCGAGGCAGCCATGCGCAACGCCGAGGTGCTCGCCGCCATCGCGCAGCCGGACTGGGCCACCGAGCTGGGGCAGTTCAACGTCGAGATCAACATCGAGCCCCAGGACCTGGCGGGTGACGGCGTCCCGAGTCTGGAGAACGACGTACGGGCCCGGCTCAACCACGCCGAGTCCCGGGCGCGTTCCGTGGGCGCGCACCTCGTACTGGTCGGAATCCTGCCCACGCTGCGCGAACAGGACATCGGCGAGGGCACGCTCTCGGCGAACCCCCGCTTCCGCCTGCTCAACGAGCAGATCTTCGCCGCCAGGGGCGAGGACCTGCACCTGCTCATCGAGGGCGTCGAACGGCTCGACACCCACGCCGACAGCGTCGCCCCCGAGGCGGCGTGCACGAGCGTCCAGCTGCACCTCCAGGTCAGCCCCGACATGTTCGCCGCGCACTGGAACGCCGCCCAGGCCATCGCGGGCGCACAGGTGGCGGTCGCGGCGAACTCGCCGTACCTGTTCGGCAAGGAACTGCACAGGGAGACCAGGATCGCGCTGTTCGAGCAGGCGACGGACACGCGGCCGGCGGAGCTGAAGGCGCAGGGCGTACGGCCGCGGGTGTGGTTCGGCGAACGGTGGATCACCAGCGTCTTCGACCTGTTCGAGGAGAACGTCAGCTACTACCCCGCGCTGCTGCCCCTGTGCGCGGACGAGGACCCGCGCGCCGAGCTGGAACGGGGCCGCACCCCAGAGCTGCACGAGCTGACCCTGCACAACGGCACCATCTACCGCTGGAACCGGCCGGTGTACGCGGTCGTTGACGGAGTACCGCATCTGCGCGTGGAGAACCGCGTGTTGCCAGCGGGGCCCTCCGTGGCCGACATCGCGGCCAACGCGGCGTTCTACTACGGGTTGATGCAGGTGCTGCCGTACGACGAGCGTCCGGTGTGGAGCCGGATGTCGTTCCAGGCGGCGGCGGACAATCTGGCCGCTGCCGCACGATACGGTCTTGACGCGCGGCTGTACTGGCCGGGAGTGGGCGAGGTGCCGGCCGCCGAGCTGATCTTGCGGCGGCTGCTGCCGCTGGCGCGTGAAGGGCTTGCCGAGTGGGGTGTGGACGGGGTCGTGGCGGACCGGTTGCTGGGGATCATCGAGGGGCGGTGCCTGACGGGGCGTACGGGGGCGAGCTGGCAGGTGGAGCAGGTGCGCGCGCGGGGCGGCGACAGGCACTCGGCGCTGCGGGCCATGACCTTGGAGTACATCGAACGCATGCACACCAACGAACCCGTGCACACGTGGGACGCGTGACGCCCGTGGCGCGCGCGCTGGTCGCCGCCGTCCTGACGCTGGTGCTGGTCGCGGTCTCCGGTTGCGGGGCGGTCCACCGGTCGTCCACGGATCGGGCGGGGGACGACACGTTCGAGGGGGACGTACGGACGGCGCGCACGCTGACCGAGCAGTTCTGGCGGGCACAGTTCGAGGAGTCCGGGCGGATCTATCGGCCTATCGCTGACTTCATCCCCTACTCGGGGCGGTTCGGGCCGAGTTGCGGTGATGAGCCTGCCGTGCCCAACAACGCCTTCTACTGCCCGATCGGGCACTTCATCGCGTTCGACCAGGACTGGCTGGAGTCCTTGTGGAGCGAAATGGGGGACGGATCCGTCTATGTCATCATTCCGCATGAGTTCGGGCATGCCGTTCAGGCGCAGCTCCGGACCGGCTTCGAGCTGAACGTCCAGATGGAGCTGCAGGCCGACTGCTACGCGGGCGCCACCCTGGCCGGCCTGGTCAACTCGGGCGCCCTGGCCGCCGAGGAGGGCGACGAGGAGGAGCTGCTCCTCAGCCTCGCGGCGGCCGGCGACCCCACGGACGACTGGCTCGACCCGTCCGCCCATGGGACGGCGGAGCAGCGGCAGGCGTCGTTCGCCACCGGGTACCAGGAGGGCGTGGGCGCCTGCTGATCGGGCGGGTCGCGTCGCCGGACCCGCGGTCGGGCTGGGCCTTGCGCAGTGAGCTCAGATGGCGAGCGTCGCGTCGGCCGACATCACGGCGACGAACGTCACGTCGGTGTGTCAGGACCAGGCGACATGCGAGACGAACGTGACGACAGGGACACGCCACCAGGCCCTGGTAACACGCGACGCTCCAGCGGCCCCTGGTGTACAAGCGACGCGCAGCGGACCCGAGTGCACAAGCGACGCGCAGCGGACCCGCATGGACAAGCGACGCGGCAGCAGACCCAGGCTGCAGGAATCGACGATCGGCCTGATGACCATCGACGACATTGCGGAGGACCGTTGGGGCGCGGACGTCGCACCACCCGCGGTCTGGGATGCCCGCGGTCTCGGACGCCCGGGATATGGGACACCCGGGATCTGAAACGCCCGGGATCTGGGACACCCGGGATCTGAAACGCCCGGGATCTGGGACACCCAGGATCTGGAACGTCGGGTCTGCGACACCCGGGATCTGGGACGCATCACCACCTGGTCGTACACCACAGTTCAACCCACAGGATGATGCCGCCGATCTTCCTTTGGGCCTACCGTTGCTGCATGCCACTGGAGGAGATCGGCTGGTTGCGCAGGGGGGCGTGCCGCACCAGCGACCCTGACCTCTTCTTCCCCCTCGCCCCCACCCCCATACAGGAGGCCCAGGCCAAGGCGATCTGCGCCGGCTGCCAGGTGCTGGAGGAGTGCCGAGCATACGCATTAGACGCCGGAGAGGCGGAGGGCATCTGGGGCGGCCTCACCCCCGCAGAACGCCGCCGCACCCGCCTAGCCCGCCCCACCGCCTCCTGACCCAGGCGACCAAACAGCGCACGTGAAGCCGTGCCCACGCCCGCAGCTCACAACGGCGACAACTCCACGACCGGCACCCCAGCACGTGGACTTCGCCGGGGCGAGCGACCCCGCGGCCCAAGCGGCAGTGGGAGTAGGTCAGGTCGTGGGCCTGGGGGCGCGTGCGGGACAGGCTCTGTGCGGGACAGGATGCCCGTGCGATCCGCGGGATGCCCGTGCGGTACGCGGGTTGCCGTGCGGGGCTCGGCTCGCCGTGTAAGACGCAGGGCGGCCGCGCGGGGCTCAGTAAGCCGCGCGAAGCGCGGCTGGCGGCGCAGGCCCGCCCAGCCGTGCGGACGCGCAGAACGGCTACGCGAGTCGCGCGGGCAGCAAGGCGAGACGCGGGACGACCGAGCGCAGCCGCGAGCCGCGCAACGTGAGCAGAGGACGCGCACGCTGTCCGAGAGACGCGGAGCGACTGCGCAAACGACGCGCGCGGCCGTGTGGAGACGACCAGACGGCTGCACAAACCGCACGGGCAACCACGGCCGTGCAAAGACGATGGGACGGCTGCGCGAACCGCATGGGCACCGCGGAAGGCACGAGACGGTCGACCATGACACGGGACACTGCCGGGGGCGCAGGGCAGCCACCCAGGGCTCGGGAGCGCAAGGCGCCGGGGTGGCCGTCCAGGGATCGGTGGGCTGCGCGAGGCTCGCGTGGCCGTGCGGCACTCGCGTGGCTCATTGGGCTCGCGTAGCCGTGCGGCGCGGGACTTCGGATGGCCGTGCAGGACTCGGATGACCGTGCAGGACTCGGATGGCCGTGCGGGACTTCGGATGGCCGTGCGGGACTTCGGATGGCCGTGCGGGACTTCGGATGGCCGTGCGGGACTTCGGATGGCCGTGCGGGACTCGGATGGCCGTACAGGGCAAGGGGCGGGAAGCAGGGACGTAGCCTGCAAGGGTGCTGCTTCGCTCGATGGCCGTGCTGGCCGCCGCCAACGTGCTCAACAACAAGGTCGCTCCGCGCCTCGGGCCCCTGACGTCCACGGTCGCCACCGGCGCGCTCGTGGCCATGGCGCGCAGGTCCGGGTTGACGTGGGAGGAGATCGGGTTCGAGCAGGGGCGGCGGGGGGCGGTCGCCGGGGGTGTGCTGGCGGCGGCGGTGGCCGCGGTGTACACCGTGGGCGTCGCGTCGCCGCGTACGAGGCCGCTCTTCCACGACGAGCGGGCGCTGTCGTTGTCGCGCGCCCGGGTCGTCGAGGAGGCGCTGCTTCAGGTTCCTCTCGGGACGGTGCTGCTGGAGGAGGTGGGTTTCCGAGGGGCGCTGTACGGCATGCTGCGCAAACGTCACGGCACGGTCGCCGCCACGGCCGTTTCCTCCGGGCTGTTCGGGCTGTGGCACATCCTGCCGTCCATCGACATGGCCAGGGCCAACCCGGCGCTGGGCGCGCTGACGGCCGGGGAGTCGCCGGGTCGGCTCGACGCGGCCCGGGTGGTCGTGGGCAGCGTCGTGTCCACGGCGGCCGCCGGGGTGCTCTTCTGCGAGCTACGCCGGCACCGTGGGCTCCTCACCCCCGCCATGCTCCACCTGGCCACGAACTCCCTCGGCTACCTCTTCGCCCGCGTCTCCGCCTCGCTTGCCACCCTCGACCGTCGGTCCGTGCCAGAACGTTCTCCAGCGTCAGGCCGGATGGCGGGCTGAAGTTCTCGTCGGCGACGTAAGACGTAAGCGGCAGAGGAACACGTGCGCCGGGGTTACGGGAGGGGCGGGGCGGTGAGCGGAGGATCAAGGACCTGGGGAGCGGGGCGAGGGGGTCAGGCAGTGGGGACTACCTGGAAGCCTTCGGCGTAGTGGTCTGGGCCGAAGCCGGCCTGTTCGGCCCACGCCGCGAAGCGGCTCCTGACGAAGTCGGTGAAGCCTTCGACGTGGGAGACCTGGCTCACGTGGGACTGCAGGGCCGCGAGCTTGCGCTCCATGGTGGCGGTGATGTCCACCCAGTGGTCGGGGGTGGGCCCGCCGGTGAGCCAGACCTCGCGTACGGTCCACGCCTCCAAGCCTTCCTCCTTGAGCAGCTCGGGGAACGCGTACGGGTTGCGCGCGTCCGGATAGACGGCGTCGAGGGCGGCACCGCCGACGGCGCGGTGGTCGGGGTGGCTGGGGGCGATGAACTTGTAGTTGCGGTCGGGGTGGTGGGTGATGACCAGGTCGGGTTTGACCTGGCGGATGACGCGGGCGATGTCGCGGCGGAGCTCCAGCGTGGGGGTCACCCGGCCGTCGGAGTAGCCGAGGAAGCGTACGTCGGTCACGCCTACGGCCTTGGCGGCGGCGAGCTGTTCGGAGCGGCGGAGCTGGGCCATGCCGGAGTTGTCGAGTGCGCGCTCGTTGCCACCCGCGTCGCCGTCGGTGACGAGCAGGTACGTGACCTGTACGCCCCGATCGACGAACAGCGCCACCGTCCCCGCCGCGCCGAAGTCGACGTCGTCGGGGTGTGCGGTCACCACGAGCACGCGGTTGATCTCGCTTTCAGCCAGCATGATCCCTCTTTCCTGACGCACTCGGGGGCCGACCGGAGCGCCCGTCGCCGGCATCCGGGCGTCTTTTGTCGGTGAAGCGTCTTACCCTGGGTGGGTGCCGACCCAAGTCTCTGTTGACCACCCCTTGCTCGATGGCCTCAACGCACAGCAGCGCGAGGCCGTGATCCATCATGGCAGTCCCCTGCTCATCGTGGCCGGGGCGGGCTCGGGGAAGACGCGGGTGCTCACGCACCGCATCGCCTACCTGCTGGCCGAGCGCGAGGTGCATCCCGGCGAGATCCTCGCCATCACCTTCACCAACAAGGCCGCCAAGGAGATGAAGGAGCGCATCGACAAGCTCGTCGGTCCGCGTTCCCGGGCGATGTGGATCATGACGTTCCACAGTGCCTGCATGCGGGTCCTGCGGCGTGAGGCGAAGCGGCTGGGGTTCCCGTCCAGCTTCTCCATCTACGACCAGGCCGACTCGCAGCGGCTGATGGCCATGGTGTGCCGGGAGATGGATCTCGACCCCAAGCGCTATCCGCCGCGCTCGTTCTCCGCGCAGGTGAGCAACTTCAAGAACGAGCTGGTCGACTACGAGACCGCGCTCGACCGGGCGGGCTCGCATCTGGAGAAGACGCTCGCGCAGGCGTACAAGGCCTATCAGCTCAAGCTGACCGAGGCCGGCGCGATGGACTTCGACGACATCATCATGAACACGGTGACGTTGTTCCAGCTCTTCCCCGACGTCGCCGAGCACTACCGGATGCGGTTCAGGCACGTGCTGGTCGACGAGTACCAGGACACCAACCACGCCCAATACGTCCTGATCAGGGAGCTGGTGGGGCATCCTGAGCTGCGCACCGACGACGGCGAGCTGGTGCGTTCGGGCAGTGACATGTCCGAGCTGTGCGTGGTGGGCGACGCCGACCAGTCGATCTACGCCTTCCGCGGCGCGACGATCCGCAACATCCTGGAGTTCGAGCGCGACTACCCCGACGCCCGCACGATCCTGCTGGAGCAGAACTACCGCTCGACCCAGAACATCCTGGCCGCCGCCAACGCCGTCATCTCCCGCAACGAGTCGCGCAAGCCGAAGAACCTCTGGTCCGACCAGGGCGACGGCCCCAAGATCGTCGGGTACGTCGCCGACAACGAGCACGACGAGGCCATGTTCGTCGCCCAGGAGGTCGACCGGCTCAGCGACGAGGAGGGCGTCAAGCCCGGCGACGTGGCGGTCTTCTACCGCACCAACGCGGCCTCCCGCGTGTTCGAAGAGATCTTCATCCGCACCGGCCTGCCCTACAAGGTGGTCGGCGGCGTGCGCTTCTACGAGCGCAAAGAGGTCAAGGACCTGCTGGCCTACCTGCGGGTGCTGGCCAACCCCAACGACGTGGTCTCGCTGCGGCGGATACTCAACGTGCCCAAGCGCGGCATCGGCGAGCGGGCCGAGGCGATGATCGAGGCGCTGTCGTCGCGCGAGCGCATCTCGTTCTGGGACGCGCTGCGCCGCGCCGACGAGGCCCACGGGATGGCCACGCGCTCGCTCAACGCCGTACGCGAGTTCGTGGCGCTCATCGAGGAGCTGACCGGCAAGGCCGAGGGCATGCCGCCGTCGGCGCTGGCCGAGGAGGTGCTGGTCGCCACCGGCTACCGCGCCGAGCTGGAGGCCTCGGAGGACCCGCAGGACGAGTCCCGCCTGGAAAACCTCAACGAGCTGATCTCGGTGGCCCAGGAGTTCGAGGAGGCCAACCCGGAGGGCACGCTGGTCGAGTTCCTGGAGCAGGTGTCGCTGGTGGCCGACGCCGACCAGATCCCCGACAACGACGGCGGGCAGGGCGTGGTGACGCTGATGACCCTCCACACCGCCAAGGGCCTGGAGTTCCCGGTCGTGTTCCTGACGGCCATGGAGGACGGGGTGTTCCCCCACGTGCGGTCGCTCGGCGAGCCCAAGGAGCTGGAGGAGGAGCGGCGGCTGGCCTACGTCGGCATCACCAGGGCCCAGCAGCGGCTCTACCTGACCCGGGCGGCCGTGCGCAGCTCGTGGGGCGCACCGTCGTTCAACCCCGCGTCCCGATTCGTCAACGAGGTGCCGGCCAAGCTCATCGAGTGGCGTACCGACCCGGAGAAGTCCGCCTGGAGCGCGGCCACGCGGCGCGAGCCGGCCGCGCGCCCGGCCCCTGCCAAGAAGGGCGGGGGCGGCCGATCGGTGCCGTCGCTGGCGCCCGGTGACCGGGTCTCGCACGACGCGTTCGGGCTGGGCACGGTGGTGTCCGTGGACGGGGTCGCGGAGAAGACCAAGGTGAAGATCGACTTCGGTAGTGGCGGGGAGAAGACGCTGTTGCTGGCGTACGCGCCGCTGGAGAAGCTCTGAGCCGCACTTCTTCTGAAGCTCTGAGCCGGATCTTCTGCTGAGCCGGCGGTACGGGCCGGCGGTACGGCGCTGCGCCGCGCCGCCGCTCCTGAAGGGCTGTCGCCCCGCCTTTCCTGAAGGGCCGGCCGTACGACGGTAGAGCCGCGCCGACCGCCGGGATTCCGCTGGTTCGGGCGTTCATGTACCAACGGCGCAGGGCCGCTCCCCCGGTGCGGGGTGAGCGGCCCTGCGGCGGAACTCCAGAGGCAGGTCAGCTGCTCTTGAGCGCGCTGCCCTTCTTCCACTGGGTCCAGTTGAGCTGCCAGTAGCTCCAGCCGTTGTTCCACTGGAGCTTGCGCTTGGTGCCGGTGATCTTCACGACGTCGCCGCGCTGGGTGATCTTGTAGAACCACTTGGCGCCGGCCGGGGTGGCGCGGACGCAGCCGTGGCTCTGGTTGGAGCGGCCGAGGTACTGGTAGTAGCCGGCGCTCTGGTGGACGTACTCACCGCTGTCGGAGATCCGCACCGCCCACGGGATCTCCTCCTTGTAGTAGCGGGGATCCTTCGGGTCGGTGACGCCCATCCAGGAGGACGTCATGGTCTCCACGGCCTTCTTGCCCATGGTGAGGTGAACGCCGCTGGTGGTGAGGTAGACGTCCACGCCGTTGCGGATGAGGCCGCCCTTGCCCGCGCTGATCGGGATCTTCTTCGCGAGCTTGCCGTTGCGGTACACCTTCATCTGGTGCGTCCGGGTGTTCACGACGGAGATGTTCTTCGCGCCCACCGCGAACGTGCGCGAGACGTCCTTGGCGCCGGTGTTGCCGGGCAGCTCGGACAGTCGCGCGGTGAAGCGCACCTTCTGATACGGCTTCCAGTACGTCTTCGTCCGGTAGATCACCTTGCGCTTCGACACCCAGCGCCAGGCCCCCTCGACCGGCTTTTCAGGCTGCACGTCGAGCAGCGCCTCGACCTGTGCCTTGTTCTTCACGTCGCGGTCGAAGGTGACGATGATCGGAAACCCGACCCCGACTTTCTCCGTCTTCTCCCCCATCGGGGTGATGTCGGCGATGCCCAGCTTGACCTTCTTCGCCGTACGGGCCACGCCGGACCCGGAGGTCGGAGTGGCCTTCGGAGCGGCGGTGGGGCTGGTCGTGACGGCCGCCGGGACGACGACCGCGCTCTGGGCTTGGAAGGCGGGGGCGCTCTGCGCCGCGCAGGCCGACGCGGCGGCGAGCGCGACCAGGGCCGGAAGCATCCGGGTGACGCGCTTCAAGGGGGTACTCCTGGACTAAGTGCTTTCGACTACCTCCTTATCTGACAAACTGGGCAACCGATTCGACTGCCTAATGCGGGTAACTTTCTCGTAACGTCCAAAACTGAACAAAAACCTGCAAGATGGGTGGCCTTCAGAGGGAGGTCAGACGCGCCAGTGCCCCACCGCACGGGGGAACGGCCCAGGTGGGCAGCAGGTAGGCAGCAGGTGGCCACACGGAACGACGAGCACGCGGCCAGTGCGCGACCTCCGGGGAAAGCGGCCAGGGGCCGGTGGTCAGTGTGCGGCCTCCTGGGGAAGGACCCGGTGGCCGGTGCGCGACCTCCAGGGAAGGACCCGATGGCCAGCGCGCAACTGCCGGGAAGGACCCGGTGGCCGGTGCGCAACTGCCGGGAGCAAACCCGGTGGCCGGTGCGCACGACCCCTCGGGAAGGGCCGGGTGGCCGACGTGCGACCGGCGGGACCGGGCCAGGCGGTCTGCGAGCAAGCCCGTTCTCGCGCCCGAGGGGCTGCCGGAGCAGGCGGCTGAGGGCTGTGAGGGAGGGCCGAAGCGACCGGGGCGCTCAGGCAGGTGAGCAGGCACCCACTGGCGGAGCCGCTCACGGGGCCACGTAGGTGGCGGCAGGCTGCCGCCGTCGCCAGGGTGACGAGCAGGCGGGCCTGCGAGCGGCAGCTTGCACAAGAGGACCGTGCGGGGGGCGCAGGGCTGACGCCCAGCGAGGCAGCGGACGAGCCCACGGACGGCCGTCCAGCCGCGCTGCCGAGCGATCCGATGGGCGGCCGCTCAGCGGGACTGCCGGGGGCGCGGCGGAATCGTGCCGGCGCGGCGGAATCTGGCCGGCGCGCGGGGCCCGGGCGGCGCGCGGCCCGGGCGGCGCGGCGAGCCGCCGTTCAACAGACGGCAGGTCGCCGATCACACGAGACGGCTGGGCGGCGCGGCGAGCCGCCGTGCAGCGGAGCGGCCGGACGAGCCCACCGGCGGCCGTTCTGAACGGACGATCAGAGCGGGACGGCGAGCCGCCGTTCGAAGGCGAGGGTCAGACGAGGCGGCGGGCGGTGGCCCAGCGGGAGAGTTCGTGGCGGTTCGAGAGCTGGAGCTTGCGCAGCACCGACGACACGTGCGTCTCGACGGTCTTGACCGAGATGAACAACTCCTTCGCGATCTCCTTGTACGCGTACCCGCGCGCGATCAGCCGCAGCACCTCGCGCTCCCGCTGGGTGAGCGAGTCGAGCTCGGGGTCGATGGACGGCGCCTCGGAGGAGGCGAACGCGTCGAGCACGAACCCGGCGAGCCGCGGTGAGAAGACCGCGTCGCCCTCGGCGACCCGCTTGATGGCGTCGGTCAGCTCCTTGCCGCTGATGTTCTTGGTGACGTAGCCGCGAGCCCCGCCCCGGATGACGCCGATGACGTCCTCGGCCGCGTCGGACACCGACAATGCCAGGAACCGCACCTGCGACCCGGACCCGAGCACCCGCCGCAGCACCTCCTGGCCGCCGCCGCCCGGCATGTGCACGTCAAGCAGGACCACGTCGGGCTGGTGCTCGGCGATCGCCTGGACCGCCGACTCGACGTCCTCGGCCTCGCCGACCACCTCGATCGAGTCGCCCAGCTCGGCGCGCACGCCCGATCGGAACAACCGGTGGTCATCGACGATCAGTACGCGCGTCATGCCTTCTCCACCTTCATCGTCAACATCACTTCCGTGCCCTCACCCGGCGCGGTGCGGATGCGGGCGGTGCCGCCGTGCCGCTCCATTCTGCCGATGATGGACTCCCTGATGCCCATCCGGTCGACCGGGATCGCGTCGAGGTCGAACCCCTTGCCACGATCCTTCACGAAAATCGTGACTTCTTCACCCTCGACCTCCGCGTACACCGAGATGGACGGACTTTCAGAGTATTTCGCCGCGTTGACCATCGCCTGGCGGGACGCCTTCAGCATGGCGGCGAGCTTGCCGCCCGGGTCGAGGTCGATGTCGCCCACGCAGACCACCTCGATGGGCACGCCGTGCGCGTCCTCCTCCTCGGCGGCGATCCTGCGTACGGCCGCCGCCACCGTCGCGTCGGCGTCCTGCGCCGGCTGGTAGAGCCAGTTGCGCAGCTCGCGCTCCTGGGAGCGGGCCAGCCGCGTGACCTCGCGCGGGTCGTGCGCCACCCGCTGGATCAGGGTGAGGGTGTGCAGCACGGAGTCGTGCACCATGGCCGCGACCTCGGCGCGTTCCTCCTGGCGGATGCGCTCGCGCCGTTCGAGCTGGAGCTCCTTCCACAGGCCGGCCAGCCAGGGGGCGGCGATCACCGCGAGGCCGCCCACCACCACGACCGTGAACAGCAGCCCCTGGCTGGCCTGCACCAGCTCGCCCTGGGAGTACAGGAAGCCCGCCGCACCGATCACCACCAGCGCGACGCCGAGGAGCGTGCGCACGCGGTTCTTCCTGATGCTCTTGGTCGCGCCGCTCATCCAGCTCCGGCGCCGCTCCGGGTCGGCCTGCTGCCACAGGATCAGCGCGCCGATCCCGCCCACCGCGAACGGCAGCATGCCGATGCCGCCCTGCGAGGCCCCCGTCAGCCAGCCGAACGCCAGCAGCGCCACCCCGATCGCGCAGAACGCGGCGAGCTGGCTCCAGTCGCGCGGCGGGATCTGTCCCTCATGCGGCTCGCGCGGCGTCACCATCCACAGCACCGCGTACGCCACCGCGCCCACCCCGCCCACGACGGAGAGCAGCACGAACATCAGCCTGATCACGACCGGATCGAGCTTGAGCTGTGCCGCGAGCCCCTGGGCGACACCACCGAGCAGGCGGCCCTCCATGGGGCGCAGCATCCGGCGATAAGGCGTGTCGCCGCTCTGCTCGGCGAGTGTCTTCTGGTCAGCCATAACATGGCCATGGTCACATGCCTTGGGGTGAAGAGGCATCAGGGAACGGCCCCAGGGTCCGGTCAGGGGTCTCCCGGATGCGGGCAAGGCTCGCGCGCGCCACGATGGGGTACATGACGCAAGCACCGCCAAGGCAACCGGCCTCGCCCCCCTCCCAGCTGCGACGCAGCAGCGAGGGACGCTTCCTCATGGGAGTCTGCGCCGGGCTCGGGCGGTACACCCGCATCGATCCCGTGGTCTTCCGCGTCGCCTTCGCGGTGCTGCTGCTCGGGTCCGGTATCGGGCTGTTTCTGTATCTGGCGGCGTACTTGCTGATGAAGGAGCCGAACGGGCGGCCGGGGATCATCGAGCAGTGGACGCGGCGCGACTTCGACGCCGAGACCGTGATGGCGCTGCTGACGGCGGTTCTGGCGTTCGGGCTGGCGATCAATCTGGCCACCGTGTGGCTGGACATGGGCTCGCTGGTGGTCGGGGTGTTCCTGGCCGTGTCGCTGCTGGCGGCGCACACGCACGGCGTCGATCTGGTGGCGCTGGTCCGGTCGATGCCGGAACGTCTGAGCCGCCGGCGCCCGGCCGGGTCCGCCGCGTTCGACTCCGGCCACAACCCCGCCTTCCCGGTCTCCGCGCCGGGCTTCGGCGCTCCCGCCGGTGCGGCTCCCCCCACCACTGCGGTACGCCGCCCGTCCCCGGTTACCGAGCCGGGCCGCGACCGGGCGGACTCCCCCGTCGGCCCGCCTCCCACTGCGGGCGTCCCGGAAACATCCGGTACGAGTACGCCGGAGACGACGGCTCCCGGCGCGGCGGACGCGCCTCAGGAACGTGCGGCGGCCATGCGCCAGGAAGCGGTGCCCGTCGAGGAGGCCGTCAGCGACCCGCCCGGCAAGACCAGCCCGGCCACGGCCATCGAGGGCCTGCGCCAGGCCGCGGCGGGCGTACGCGACGCCGCCTACCGAGCCAGCCGCCACCGCCAGGGCGACCGCGACACGGCGACCCCGGCTGTGAACGCGCCGGACGCGCAGACTCCTTACGCCGCCGGGCAGGCGGCACAGGACGACGCAGGAGCGCAGCCACCGCACGCAGGCGCGCAGCCACCGCACGCAGGCGCGACGTCTGAGGACGCGGCCGCGCAGGCTTCCCACGCGAGCGCACAGGCCCAGGACACGGACGCAGCACACGCCCAGGACGCGAGCGCGCACGCCCAGGACACGGACGCAGCACACGCCCAGGACGCGAGCGCACACGCCCAGGACACGGACGCAGCACACGCCCCGGACGCGAGCGCGCAGGCCCAGGACACGGGCGCGCAGACGCAGGACGCGAGCGGGCAGGCGGAGGACACGGACCCCGCCGCAGCGCCGGAAACACCACGCCCCACCTCCCGGGACTGGGAGGAGCGGCAGTACTGGCGGGAGCAGTTCGAGGGCCCGGCGTCACCGGAGGCGGTGACGGCCGAGCACCCGGTGCCGCCGTACGCGCAGGAGGGCTCGTACGCGCAGCAGGGCTACCGCCCCGACCCGCCGACGGCGGTGGATCACGGGCAGGGCGAGCCGTTCGCCCCGCACGGCCCGTACCGCCCGCTGGATCCGGCCAGGCGGGCGGCCGCCTACTCGCCGTACGATCCGGCGCTCTACCGGCGTCCGATGCCCGCGCCGGGACCGCACCCGCGGCCGCCGCATCGGCCGCAGCGCGCGCCGCAGCCGAAGTCCTACATCGGCGCGATAACCATTCTGCTCGCCATCATCGTTGGAGGGATCGTCGTGGTCGCACAAGCCCGGTCGGCCGCCGGGGTGAGCCCGACCATCGTCGGCGGCGCCATGCTCATCACCATCGGCGCGGGCCTGCTCGTGGCCGCCTGGTGGGGCAGGGGCGCCGGTCTGGTGGCGGGCGGCACGGCGGTGGCGCTGGTCGTGGGCATGGGGTTCGTGCTCGGAGGCATGCCGAAGAACATCGGCCCGGCGGAGTGGGTGCCGACGAGCGTGGCGGAGGCCGGCAGGCTGTACGACGTGGGAGTGGGCGACGGCAAGCTGGACCTGTCGGAGCTGGAGCTGCCACCGGGGTCGAAGGTCACGTTCAACGCGGCGGTGCAGGCGGGCGAGCTGGAGGTGATCGTGCCGCCGACGGTCAGGGTCGAGGTGCACGCGACGAACAAGGTCGGCGACATCGTGATCGGCCAGTCGCTGCGCGGCGGCGTGGACCTGAAGGTGAACAAGGTGCTGGAGCCTGAGGTCGATCCGGAGGGCAAGGTCTCGACGATCGTGCTGAACCTCAAGGGCGGCCTCGGCGACATGACGGTGCGCCATGCGGCGTGATCTCGAGGAGCGGCCGCGCCGCGTGCACAGAACGGACTGGATGGCGCTGCTGAGCGGTGTCCTGTTCATAGTTTTGGGAATTTTGACGGTGACCCGCGCGCTCACGGATCCGCTGGTCCTGGTGGGCGTGCTGGTGCTGGGACTGGCCTTCGCGGGGCTGGTGGCGATCATCTCGAAGGCCGTCCGCGGTAAGTGACCCTTGACCGGGCAAGACACCGGCGTAGGTTCGGAGTGTCCGCTTTTCCCCCTGCTAAGTGAGGGAGGACGTATGCCCCGAATCACCGTCACCGTCGACGGGGTCAAGTACGAGGAGGACGTCGAGCCGCGGCTTCTCCTCGTTCACCTGCTACGAGAGCGGCTGGGCAAGACCGGCACGCCCGTCGGTTGCGACACGAGCAACTGCGGGGCCTGCACGGTCATGCTCGACGGCAAGAGCGTCAAGAGCTGTTCGGTGCTGGCCGTGCAGGCCGACGGCTGCGACGTCGTCACCATCGAGGGCCTGGGCGCGAACGGCCAGATGCATCCGATGCAGCGGGCCTTCCACGAGGAGCACGCGCTGCAGTGCGGCTACTGCACGCCGGGCATGGTCATGGCGGCGATCGACCTGCTCAGGGAGGATCCCGAGCCGTCGGAGGAGACGATCAGGCAGGGCCTGGAGGGCAACCTCTGCCGCTGCACCGGCTACTGCAACATCGTGCGGGCCGTCCGCAAGGGCGCCCAGGAGATGGGGCAGGCGGTGAGCACGTCATGACCGTCCAGGAGATCGGCCGTCCGCGCAGGCGGAAAGAGGACACCAAGCTGCTGACGGGGCGCACGCAGTGGACGGACAACCTTTCCCGGCCCGGCATGCTGCACGTGATGTTCCTGCGCAGCCCGATGGCGCACGCGAGGATCACGCGGGTCGACGTTTCCGGGGCGCGCGACCTGCCAGGAGTGGTGGCCGCGTTCAGCGGCCAGGACCTCGCGGATGAGCAGGGCAGCCTGCCGTGCGCGTGGCCGGTGACCGAGGACATCGTGATCCCGGACCATCCGCCGATGGCGGTGTCGGAGGTCCGGTACGTCGGCGAGGCCGTGGCCTGCGTGATCGCGACCGACCGGTACCGCGCGGCCGACGCGCTGGACGCGATCGAGGTCGACTACGAGCCGCTGCCGGCGGTGCTCGACATGGAGGAGGCGCTCGCGCCGGACAGCCCGAAGGTGCACGAGGCGGGCAACAAGGCGTACAGCATGAAGACCGTCTCGGGCGACATCGAGACGGCGTTCAGGGGCGCGCCGGTCGTCATCGAGCGGACGTTCCGGCAGCAGCGGCTCATCCCGACCGCGATGGAGCCGCGCGCGGTGCTGGCCGACACCGACGGCGAGTCGTTCACCGTCTACTCGTCCACGCAGATCCCGCACGTGCTGCGGGTCATGCTGGCCGTGGTGACCGGCATCCCCGAGCACAAGCTGCGGGTGATCGCGCCCGACGTGGGCGGCGGGTTCGGCTCGAAGCTGCAGGTCACCGCGGAGGAAGTGCTCTGCCTGGTGCTGGCGCGCAAGCTCGGCAGGCCGGTGAAGTGGACGGAGTCGCGCTCCGAGGGCAACCTGACCGTGCATCACGGCCGCGACCAGATCCAGCGCCTCCGCCTCGCGGCCGACGCCGACGGGCGTATCCGCGGGCTGAAGGTGGAGCTGCTCGCGGACATGGGCGCGTACCTGCTGCTGCTGACGCCGGGCGTGCCGCTGCTCGGCGCGTCGATGTTCAACGCGATCTACAAGATGGACGCGTACGAGTTCGCCTGCACGGGCGTGTTCACCACGAAGATGCCCACGGACGCCTACCGGGGCGCGGGCCGGCCTGAGGCCACGTTCGGCATCGAGCGGATGATGGACGAGCTGGCCGCCGAGCTGAACCTGGACCCGCTGGAGGTACGCAGGCGCAACTGGATCAAGCACGAGGAGTTCCCGTACACCACGATCTCGGGCCTGACGTACGACTCGGGCAACTACGAGGCGGCGACCGAGCGTGCGCTTTCGCTCTTCGGCTACGACAAGCTGCGCGCCGAGCAGGCCGACCGGCGTGACAGGGGCGACCCGGTGCAGCTCGGCATCGGGGTCAGCACGTACACGGAGATGTGCGGGCTGGCGCCGTCGCGGCTGCTGGCCGAGGCCAGGTTCGGCGCGGGCGGCTGGGAGCACGGCGCGGTGCGCATGCTGCCCACCGGCAAGGTCGAGGTCGTCACCGGCAGCTCGCCGCACGGTCAGGGCCACGTGACGTCGTGGAGCCAGATCGTGGCCGACGCGCTGGGCGTGCCGTTCGAGGACGTCACGGTGCTGCACGGCGACACGGCGATCGCGCCGAAGGGCATGGACACCTACGGCTCGCGCTCGCTGGTGGTCGGCGGCATCGCGGTGCTCAAGGCGTGCGAGAAGGTCAAGGACAAGGCGCGTACGCTGGCGGCGCACCTGCTGGAGTGCTCGCCGGACGACCTGGAGTTCGAGGCCGGGACGTTCAAGGTGCGCGGCACCGACTCGGCCAAGACGATCCAGGAGCTGGCCTACGCCGCGTTCACCGCGCACGACCTGCCCGACGGGGTGGAGCCGCGGCTGGACTCCGAGGTCACCTTCGACCCGGAGACGTACTCGTTCCCGCACGGCACCCACCTGTGCGCCGTGGAGGTGGACACCGAGACGGGCCAGACGAGGATCCGCTCGTACGTGGCGGTGGACGACATCGGCAAGGTGATCAACCCGCTGATCGTCAACGGCCAGTTGCACGGCGGCATCGCGCAGGGCATCGCGCAGGCGCTGTTCGAGGAGGCCGTGTACGACGCCGAGGGCAACCTGCTGACCACGACCATGGCCGACTACCTGCTGCCGTCGGCCGCCGACCTGCCCGGCTTCACGCTGGACAGGACGGAGACGCCCTCGACCACGAACCCGCTGGGCGTCAAGGGCGTCGGCGAGGCGGGCACGATCGCCTCGACCCCGGCCGTGGTGAACGCGGTCGTGGACGCGCTGCGGCCGTACGGGATCAACGACGTGCAGATGCCGTGCACGCCGGAGCGGATCTGGAGGGCCCTGCAGGAGCGCGCGCAGGAAGGAGTGCGGCCATGATCCCCGCGCAGTTCGACTACGTGCGTCCCGGTTCGGTCGCCGAGGCGTGCGAGGTGCTGGCCGGTGACGAGGACGCCAAGGTCCTGGCGGGCGGCCAGTCGCTGCTGCCGCTGCTGCGGCTGCGGCTCGCGTACCCGTCGACGCTGGTGGACGTGGGCCGGCTGGACGAGCTCAAGGGCGTGCACGACCGGGGCGACCACGTCTACATCGGCGCGCTGACCACGCACGACGAGGTCATGCGCTCTCCGGTGGTGCGGGCGGGCTGCCCGCTGGTGGCGCAGGCGACGGCGCACGTGGCGGACCCGGCGATCCGGCACCGGGGCACGTTCGGCGGCTCGCTGGCGCACGCGGACCCGGCCGGTGACCTGCCCGCCGTGGTGCTGGCGCTGGACGCTGTCATGGTGGCGGTCTCGGCGCAGGGCGAGCGGGAGATTGCGGCGTCGGAGTTCTTCGTGGACTACTGGGAGCCGGCGCTGGCCCAGGGCGAGATCCTGGCCGGCGTGAAGATCCCCAAGCTGGGCGAGGGGTGGGGCTTCCACTACGAGAAGTTCCACCGCACCGCGCAGTCGTGGGCGATCGTCGGCGTGGCGGCCGCGGTCAAGCGCTCGAACGGCTCGATCGCCGAGGCCAGGATCGGGCTGACGAACATGGGCACCACCCCGCTGCGGGCCACCGCCGCGGAGAGCGCCCTGAGCGGCGTGGAGCTGGGCGACCGGGTACGCCAGGCGTGCGAGGCGGCGGCGGAGGGCACCTCGCCCCCGGCCGACCTGCACGCCCAGCCGGACTACCGGCGACATCTGGCCAGGGTGCTGACCTACCGCGCGGTCCGCGCCGCGGCCG
The DNA here is from genome assembly GCF_040678535.1 of Nonomuraea sp. NPDC052634. Lineage (NCBI taxonomy): Bacteria > Bacillati > Actinomycetota > Actinomycetes > Streptosporangiales > Streptosporangiaceae > Nonomuraea > Nonomuraea sp. NPDC052634. The sequence continues at coordinate 49,992 of NZ_JBFATY010000012.1, forward strand.
GAGCGCCCTGACGACGTGACGGGGGCGCCCTCTTCCGGGGCGTCCCCATCCTCCGGGGCGCCCCGCCGTGCCGGGCGACCCCGGTCTTCCAGGGTGTTTCCATCGCGACGTAGTGTCACAGCATCGGCAGAAGGAGCGGATCGATGGCGATGCGGTTCGAGCACGAGTTCACTGTTCCGGTCCCGATCGAGCAGGCGTGGGCCGTGCTGCTCGATGTCGAGCGGGTCGCGCCGTGCCTGCCGGGGGCGACGCTGGACACCTTCGAGGGTGACGAGTTCACCGGCAGGATGAAGGTCAAGGTCGGCCCGATCACGGTGACCTACCGGGGCACGGCCAGGTTCGAGGACGTCGACAAAGACTCCTACTCGCTCACGATCCAGGCGTCGGGCAAGGAGGCCAGGGGCACGGGCACCGCCTCGGCCACGGTCAAGGCCCGCATGCGGGCGCGCGAGGAGTCCACGCTGGTGACGGTGGAGACCTCGTTCAACGTCACGGGCCGGCCTGCGCAGTTCGGGCGCGGCGTGATGGCGGAGGTGGGCGGCAAGCTCATCGAGCGGTTCGCGGCCAATCTGGCCGAGCTGCTGTCGGAGCCCACCGTGGAGCAGGTGGAGCCGGCTCAGCCGTCCGATGGCGGGCCGCACGAGGAGGAGCGGCACCTGAGCGCGGTCCCCGAAACCTCGCAGGAGGCGGCACAGCAGGCGGCACAGGAGGCTGCACAGCGGGCGGCCGAGGAGTCGGCACGGGAACGGCGGGTCGACTCGCTGCGCTCGTCCCGCACGCCCGACGAGGAGGCGCTCGACCTGCTGGAGATCGCCGGGCAGCCGCTGCTCAAGCGCGTCCTGCCGATCGCGGGCGCGGCGGCCGCGCTCCTTGTCATCATCTGGGTGATTCGCCGGATAATGCGGTGATTTTGGGCAAATAGTCCATCAAGTCCGGTCACTTCTCCCGGGCCGGGGGAAGTGCCATTCCCGCCGGGTTCGTCAAACGGGGGGATGTGCGATGCCGGATTGCACCGTGGTCGTGATCACCTACAACGACGCGGCCCGCCTGCCCAGAGCCGTACGTTCCGTGCTCGGCCAGTCGCTGCGCGACCTGGAAGTGATCATCGCCGACGACGCCAGCACCGACGGCACGCCCGAGGTGGCCCGGCGCCTGGTCGCGAGCGACCCCCGCGTCCGCTACCTGCGCAGGCAGGTCAACAGCGGCGGCTGCGGCGCGCCGCGCAACGACGGCATCGACGCCGCGCGCTCCCCGTACGTGATGTTCCTCGACAGCGACGACGAGCTGCCGAGGCACGCGTGCAAGAGCCTGCTCGCCGAGATCGAGCGGACCGGGGCCGAGTTCGTCGCCGGCCAGATCTCCCGGCTGCACGAGTCGAACGGCCGGCTGTACCCCTACTACCCGTCGCTGTTCGCCCGGCGGCGCGTGGTCGAGGGCATCAGGCAGGAGCCGGAGCTGTTCCTCGACAGCTTCAGCACCAACAAGCTCTACGACGTGCGGCTGCTGCGCGACCGCGTGCTGCGCTTCCCCGAGGACGTCCACTACGAGGACCACGTCTTCGCCGCCGAGCTGTACGCGGTGACCCGCAGGTTCGCGATCGTGCCGTGGACGGTCTACCACTGGCACCGCTCGACCGCGAACGACTCCATCTCGCTCAGCATCGCCGACCTGGAGAACGTGCGCCAGCGGGTGATCGCGGCCCGGCTGAGCGACGACATCCTGCGCGAGCACGGGGCCGCCGACCTGGTGCCGCACCGGCAGTACCGGTTCCTGCGCCAGGACCTACGGGTCTATCTCAACCCGCTGCCCGCCCGCGACCTGGTGTGGGTCAAGGAATTCGCCTCGATCGTGCGGCCGTACCTGGAGGAGATCCCCGGCGAGGTGCTCGACCGGCTGGACCCGCTGGACCGGGTCTGCTCCCAGCTCATCCTCGACGATCGGATCGAGGACCTGCGGGTGGCGGCGGGCTCGCTCACCGGGCCGCGCGCCGCCCCCAGGACGGCGGTGCAGCGCGGCGGGCGCACGTACTGGGGCAGCACGCCCTCCCCCGGCATGGACATCACCCGGCTGCGGCTGGCCGAGCTGCCGTTCAGCGCCTCCCGGCTGCGGCACGAGGTGATCGACCTGTCCTCCGACGGGCGGCGGGTGCGGATGACCGTGCGCACGTACGATCCGTTCGGCGCGCTGCCGCCGGAGTGGATGGCCTTCCTCCAGCTCGGCCGGCTGCGTGTGCCGATCGAGCCGCAGCCGTCGGCGGAGGGCGCGTACGTCACGCGTGTCGAGTTCACGCCGCCCGCCGCCAGGTGCGAGCCGCGCATCGGCTTCACCCGGCTCTCCGACGGGCTCACCACGACCGACCGGCTCATCGTGGACCCGCGTACCGAGCCGATCGAGCTGCGCGGCTGCACGGTCGGGGTCGAGGGGTACGCGGCCTACCTGTGCGTGCGCCCCGACTCGATCACCAGGGCGGTGCTGCGGCGGGTCAAGCAGAAGGTCATCAAGCGGATCAGCACGCCGCGGACGAAGCTGCTGGCGTACAAGCTGCTGGTCAGGGTGCTGCCGCCGCGCAAGAACCTGGCGCTGTTCGAGTCGGACGTCGGCAAGAACTACAGCGGCAGCCCGCGCGCCATCTACGAGGAGATGCGCCGGAGGCGGCTGCCCATCGAGGCGGTCTGGTCGGTGGCCAGGGGGCGCGGCAACTTCCCCGCCGACGCCAAGCTCGTCCGCAGGGGAAGCTGGCGCTACGTCTACACCATGGCCAGGGCCGGGATCTGGGTGGACAGTCACGGCTTCCCGCTCGACTACCCCAAGCCGCGCGGCACTCGCTACCTGCAGACCTGGCACGGCCAGGGCATCAAGTCGATCGGGTTCGACGCGCCCGACCTGCGCGGCGACTTCGACGGGCCGCGGGCGCGCTGGCGGGCCGCAGTGGCCAGGTGGGACGCGCTGGTCGCGCCGAGCGCGGAGTTCTCCCGGCTGTTCCTGCCGTCCAACGGCTACGCGGGCAAGGTGTACCGGTGCGGCACGCCCCGCTGCGACGCGCTGGTCAAGGCGGGCGGCCGCAGCGACGGCGCCCTTGAGGTGCTGCGGCGGCTCGAAGTGCCGCCGGGCAAGCGGGTCCTGCTGTACGCGCCGACGTACCGCGACCGGGCCAAGGGCAGCGGCCGGTCGGTGCGGGTGGACCTGGAGCTGCTGGCCGAGGAGCTGGCCGACGAGTGGGTGGTGCTGCTGCGCACGCACCCGGTCGAGCGCTACCGGCCACCCGAGCGCCTGCGGCACTTCGTCCGCCCCGCGGGCTCCTATCCGGAGATCAACGACCTCATGCTCGCCTCGGACGCGCTGCTGACGGACTACTCCTCCGTCATGTGCGACTACGCGCTGACCGGCAAGCCGATGGTGTTCTTCATCGACGACTGGGACGAGTACCGCCTGTCGGAGCGCGGCGTCTACCACGACCTGCCGTCCATCGCCCCAGGGCCATGCGTGACGACCACGGAGGAGCTGGCCGAGGTGCTGCGCCGCCTGCCCGCCGTGCACGAATCCTACGCCGAGCGCTACGCCGCCTTCCGCCGCATGTGGTGCGCGGAGGAGCGGGGCGACGCGGCGGCGCGGATCGTCTCCGACTTCTTCGAGGAGGCCCGGTGAGCAGCGTCGTGTTCACCTGCCTGGACGCCGACACGCTCGGCGGCATCCAGCAGGTCACCCACACCCTGGCGCAGGGGCTGGCCGAGCGCGGCCACGAGGTGCACGTCATCGGCCTGCACCGCACGGGCCGCCCGTTCCGGTACGTGGACGCGCCCCGCTACCACCGGCACCTGATCAGCCGGCGGCCCGCCGACGGCCCGATCGCCCGCAGGCTGGCCGACCGGCGGCTGAGGGAGCTGCTACGGGAGATCCCGCCCGGCTACGCGGTGCTGACCTCGCCGTCCGTGGTGGCCCGCGTGTCGGGGCTGCTGCCGCGCGGCTTCCGGCCGATCGGCCAGTATCACGGCTCGTACGACCACGCCCGCGGCTGCTGGCACCTGGCCTCGATCCGCCGCCACTACCCGCCGCTCGACCAGGCGCTCTTCCTCAGTGATGACGACGCCGTGCGCTTTTCTGAGCACGCGCTGCTGCCGAACGCGGGCGCGCTGCCGAACCCGCTGGCCCGCTGGCCGCAGGAGATGTCCAGGCTGGACGCGCCCCGGGTGCTGGGAGTGGGCCGGCTTGAGGGGGTCAAGCGCTTCGACCGGCTGATCAGCGCGTTCGCCAGGTCGCAGGCGCCGCCGCCGTGGGAGCTGCACCTCATCGGCGACGGCGGCGAGCTGGAGCGGCTGCGCGCGCACGCCGAGCGCGAGGGCGTGGCCGATCGCGTGGTGTTCCGCGGGGTGGTGCCCGCCGAGCGCATGCCGGGCGAGTATCTCAACGCCTCGATCCTGGGGCTGACCAGCGAGCACGAGGGCCTGCCGATCGTGCTGCTCGATTCGGCCGCGCACGGGGTGCCCGCGGTGGCGTTCGACGTGTCGGGCGGTGTGCGCTCCGCCGCGCCGGTGCTGGTGCCGCCCGGCGACGTGGCGGCGTTCGCGGCGGAGCTGGCCCGGCTGGTGTCGGACGAGGAGGAGCGGCGCAGGCTGGGCGCCGACGCCCGCGCACGGGCCGAGGCGTTCCGCCTCGACCACGTGCTGGACGGCTGGGAACGGGTCTTCGCCCACATCGAGCGCTGACCCGGGCCGAGCCGGTCACACCGGCTCGGTGAGCTCCTTGCGCTGCTGCGGCACGCCGGCCAGCGACCGCTGCCGCGAGGTGAGCAGGGCGGCGACCGGGCTGGGCTCGCGCAGCCGGTTGATCCGGTCGCGCATGTGCTTGCGCATCCTGCTCGCCTTGCGCTTCTGCATCGTCTTCTGGGCCGTGGTGATGTGCTCCTTGGACGGCTTGGGCGCGCCGCTCAGCTCGTAGCCCATCGACTCCAGGCGGTCGCCGAGCATGTGCTCGCACAGCGAGATCTCCCAGGGCTCCAGCCGGTTGGCCCAGCTGCCGACCCGGCTGCGGGTGACCTCGCGGTGGGTGTTGCTGTGCCAGACCTTGTGCTGCGGCACGGCCACGCTGGCCGCCTCGCGCGGCGAGATCATCGCGGGCGAGAATTCCTCGTCGAGGAAGTGGCAGAGCTTCTTCAGCTCGGTCATCGGGTCGTCGGTGAGGTCTTCGTAGCGCAGCTCGTAGTAGGTGTCGTCGGGCAGCGTACGGCGCAGCTTGCCGCCGGCGTCGATGGCCTCGGCCCAGGTCGAGATGGCGTGGAAGGAGTCGAGGGTGTACCAGGGCATCTCCTTCAGCGAGGCCACGCAGTCGCGGCCGTCCCTGATGAGGTGGATGAACTGGGCGTCGGGGAAGAGCCTGAGCAGCATGTCGACCTGCTTGACGTAGCTGGGCCGCTTGTCACCCCAGCGGACCTTGTCGAAGCGGTCGGCGTACATGCGGAAGGCGGTGCCGAACACCGAGCCGAGCGAGCCGGGGCCTTCGACGACCTGCTGGACGAACTCGTCCTTGTCGATCTTCAGCTCGCGGAACTTCGTGCTGCGGTCGGTCGCGATCCACTGCGCCAGCGCGCGGCGCCGCTGGGGGACCCGCAGGTCGCCCCACTTGCGGCGGCGGTAATAAGCGGGAACGAGGAAGCGCGTCTCCGGCGGCACCGCGATGCGCGGGTGCGAGTGGAGCATGAGCTGGAGCATCGTGGTGCCGGACCGCGGGCATCCGATGACGAAGACTGGCCGGTCGTTCATGTCGTACTAACCCCCGAAAACTTAGACGAGAACGTGCTCTCGGCTCTGCTGAGGCGAGCCCACGCCGTGCCTGCGCGTGAAGAGCCACATCCGGTACACAAGGAAGACCTCGTTGGCGAGCAGCAGCGCCCCCGACGCCGCGGCGAGCGGGATGAGCGCCCACGCCCCCGCGATGGGCGCGATCACGAACACCGCCGCGTGAAACTCGATGCCGCTCACGAGGTGCGAGCGCACGCGATGACGGGCCAGGAACCTGTTGAGCCTGCGGAAGAACCGGTGGAAGGTCCGCGACCGGGGCGTACGCCCCCGCGGCTCGCCCTCCGGGTGCTCGGTGAGGAAGGGATCCGGGCCGACCGGGTCCACCCCGAGTGGATCGGCCCCTAGTGGATCGGCGCTGATCTGCTGCGGGCCGCCCAGGAGGTGCGGTTCGGCCTCCTGCCGTTCCTCTCTGATGGCCTCGCGCACGCGCTTCATCTGCGGTGCGTTGACGTATCTGAACAGGTCCAGGACCGCCACCGCCGCGCCGAGCACGACGTAGCGCACGTCGCCTGTCAGCGCGTACTGCCCGTACGCCAGCCCCCCGGCGCACAGGACGACCCTGATGCGATCCCCCACGTAGTCCAGCCAGAGGCCGAACGGCGTGCCCGTGCCCTTCAGCCGGGCGATTTTGCCGTCCACGCAGTCGATCATGAAGCTCAGATAGAAGAAGCCCGCGCCCGCTATGAGGTGGTTCGCCGCGAAACATGCGGCCGACACCGTGCCGAGGACCAGCGAGAGCACGGTGAGGGCGTTGGGCGTGAGCCGGGTGTGGTTGGCGACGGGAAGGGCGACCCGGCAGGCGACCGGATCCACGAAATAGACGGTCCACCAGGAGTCTCTCCGCTTGCGTGTCTCGTAGACGTCATCCAGCGAATAGGTCCTCATGGATCCCAGCATGACCACGCGACGCGCCGAAGCGATTACGCTCTGGAACTACTGGGGGATGTCCATGCCTGTTCTTGACCATCCCGGCACTGACCCCAGCGACGACCACCGCCACGTTCCCCCCGACTCCCCGTCGCGGCACCAGCCCTTGAAGACCAGGCCGCGCATCTCGGCCCGCACGCCGAGCTTCCAGGGGCGGGCGGCGCCGGCCAGGCGGGCGGGGTCCACGGTCGCGATGACGCCGTAGCGGCCCTTGCGCCGCACCTCCAGCGGCACCCTGCGGCGGCCGTCGCTGAGCCAGAGGTTCACCTTGGGCACCTTGCGGTCCACCCGGTGGATGCCGACGTGGACGCGCAGCCGGTACTCGCCGCCCGTCCACGTCCACTCCTCGACCTTGGCGATCAGCTTGAGCTCGTCGCGGGCGTCGAACACCTCGTCGGGGATGCGCAGGCGGCGGTCGCGGAAGAACGGGTAGTCGCCGTACCAGCCGGTCGTGCGCCAGCCGCGCGGCACCACGCGGGCGCTGTCCTCGCGTCCGCGACGGAACTCCCGCACGGTGCGCAGCTCCCGCAGCAGCCCGCGCCGCAGCAGGTGCAGCTCAAGGCGGCGCAGCGAGGGCGCGCTCGCCAGCACGTGCGGCCCCAGCTCGGCCAGCCAGGCCCGGCCCAGCTCCAGCAGCGGCCCCGGGTCCTGCGATCCCTCCGCGCACCGCTCCAGGGCCTGGAACAGGAAGACCGTGTCCTTCTCCAGCACGAGCGCGTCGAACCCGTCGAGCAGCTCGGGCGCGCGGTCGTCGAGGAACGTGCGCACCGAGCGGATGGCCGACAGCCGCTCCTGGAGGTTGGGCAGCTCGGAACGGCGCTGGGTGATCGAGGTGCCGCCCTCCTCGCGTTTGCGCCAGTGGTAGACGACGTCGCCGACCATGTCCACGCCGGTCGCGAGCACGTGGGCCTGCATGGCGACCGGCACGTCCTCGTAGATGCCGGCGGGGAAGCGCAGGCCGCAGCGGTCCCAGAAGGCGCGCCGGTACACCTTGTTCCAGACCGTGCGGTCCCTGATCAGGACCGGCTTGTCGGTGATGTGCGTGCACAGGTGCGGCCTCCTGAACACCTTCTCGTGCAGGACCGACTCTTCGAGCTCGCCGTCCACGAGCCGCCGCACGGCGCCGGTGGCGAGGTCGGAGCCGGTCTCGGAGAGCGTGCCGACCAGCCGCTCGTACGCCTCGGGCGGCACCACGTCGTCGCCGTCGGCGAAGGCCAGGTACGTGCCGCGCGCCCTGGCGATGCCCCGGTTGCGCGCAGGACCCGGCCCCATGTTGTGCTGGACGACCAGGACGAAGCGGCTGTCGCGCGCGGCGAAGTCCTCGGCGACGCGCCCGCCGCCGTCGGTGGAGCCGTCGTCCACGACGATCACCTCGATGTCCTCAAGGGTCTGCGCCGCCAGCGACTTCAGGCACTCGGTCAGGTACGGCTCCACGTCGTGAATGGGGACGACCACGCTGAGCAGGGGGATCATGCCTTATTGCTCCTTGCACTCGGTGTGCGTTCGAGGGCAGCATGCCGTGGCGCCCGCCCCGCCTACGCCTGCGATGGCCGTCCCTGATGAGCTCTTTACCGAGCACGTAATCCGCTACGTTGTGCAAAGGATCGAGCACGAACGGTAGGGGGAGCCGTGTTGAGAGCAGCCCGCGAGGACGACCTGCCGGCCATGCGCCACTGGCGCAACCACCCTCGGGTCCGCGCCACCAGCTTCACCACGCACGAGATCACGCCGGACGAGCACGCCCGCTGGTGGGCGGCCACCCGCGCCGACACGAGCAGACGCGTGCTGATCTACCACCACGAGGGGGCCGCCGCCGGGGTCGTCACCTACACCGGCATCGCGGGCGGCGCCGCCCACTGGGGCTACTACCTCGACCTCGACGGCCTGGAGCGGCAGGGGCTGCTGCTGCCCGCCTGGATCGGCCTGGAGCGCGCGGCCATCCAGCACGCCTTCGGCCCGCTCGGGCTGACCACGCTGCGCGGCGAGGTGCTGGCCGGCAACGAGCCGGTGCTGCGGCTGCACCGGCGGTTCGGCTTCGCCGAGGTGGGCTCCTACCGGCGCGAGATCGACGGCGTGCCGCGCGACGTCGTCACCATCGAACTCAGGAAGGAGCACGCATGATCTCCATCGGGGGGCGGCCGATCGGGCCCGGGCATCCGCCGTTCGTCGTCGCCGAGATGTCCGGCAACCACAACGGCAGCCTGGAGCGGGCGCTGGCCATCGTGGACGCGGTGGCCGACGCCGGGGCCCACGCGCTGAAGCTGCAGACGTACACGCCCGACACGCTGACCGTCGACTGCGACGCGCCCGCGTTCCGGGTGGGCGACGAGCACGAGCTGTGGGGCGGCGAGACGCTCTACCGGCTCTTCGAACGCGCCAGCACGCCGTGGGAGTGGCACCGGCCGATCTTCGAGCGGGCCCGCGAGCGCGGGCTCGTCGCGTTCTCCGCGCCCTTCGACCCCACGGCGGTCGAGCTGCTGGAGAAGCTGGAGACGCCGGCGTACAAGATCGCCTCGTCGGAGATCGTGGACCTGCCGCTGATCCGGCTCGCGGCCGGCACCGGCAAGCCGCTCATCATCTCGACCGGCATGGCCACCGCCGCCGAGATCGACGCCGCCGTCGCGGCGGCCAGGGGCGCCGGGTGCACGCAGCTCGCCGTGCTGTCCTGCACGGCCACCTATCCCGCGCCGCCCGGCGAGAGCAACCTGCGCTCGCTGCCGCTGCTGTCCGCGCTCACCGGCGCGGTGGTGGGTCTGTCGGATCACACGCCGGGCATCGGGGCCGCGCTGGCGGCGGTCGCTCTGGGCGCGTGCGTGATCGAGAAGCACGTGACGCTGTCGCGGGCCGACGGCGGCGTGGACGCCGCGTTCTCGCTGGAGCCGGCCGAGCTGGCCGCGCTGGTGGCCGAGAGCGAGCGGGCCTGGCAGGCGCTGGGCGAGCCGGTGATCGGGCCGCGGCCGTCGGAGCGTGAGGGGCTGCGGTTCCGTCGTTCTCTGCATGTCGTACGCGATGTGCGGGCGGGCGAGCCGGTCACCCCTGAGAACGTGCGCTCGATCCGGCCCGCCGGTGGGCTGCATCCCGACGCTTTCGACCAGGTCGTGGGACGGCGGTTCGTCCGTGATGTTCCGCTCGGTACGCCGCTGAGCTGGGATCTGATCTAGCGCCACTCACGGCTGGATCCGAGGCTTCAGCAGGAGCCGGCGTTTCGGCAGGAGGGCGAGGAGGGCGTCGGCGACGCGCTCCCTGCCTTTGCCGTCCACCAGCCCCCGGCCTCGGCCGCCGAGCTCGTCGCGGGCGGCGGGGTCGGCGAGCAGCCGCGCCAGCACGCCGGTGGCCTCGCCACAGGGGGACGGGCCGAGCGGGGCGGCCGCGCCCAGGCCGACCAGTTCCTCGTAGCCGATGAGCTGGTTGTCGGCCACCCAGGTCAGCGCCGTCGGGACGCCGAGGTGCAGCAGCTCCCAGACGGCCGAGCCCGCCGCCGTCACCACCAGGTCGGCCGCCGCCATCAGCTCGGGCAGCCGGTCGGTGGGCGGGATGACGGCGATCGAGCCGGCGTCGAACGGCGCCGGGCTGACGACCGTACCGGAGAAGGGCAGGCCGGTGGCGTTGAGCGCGTCCGCCCAGCGAGGGGCGACGCCCGCGCTGTCAGTGCCGCCGAAGAAGCAGAGCACGCGCGGCGGTCCCGGCTCGCGCGGTGGCCGCGTACGCGCCCGCACGCTGTCGCGCAGCAGCACGTAACGGGCGCCGGCAAGCCGCCGGCCCGGCAGCGTGAAGGGCCGTCGCTCGGCCCCGAGGTTCTGGTCGAGGTAGAGGTCGGCCTCCTGGCCGAGCGGGTCGCCGTCGATGATGGCCAGCACCGGCAGGCCCGCCGCCCTCAGCGTCGCCCCGGTGTCCTGCGGCAGCGCGTACGAGTCGAGTACCACCGCGTCCAAGGCCAGCTCGCGGGCCAGTGCCGCCAGGCCGGCGGGCTCGCCAGGGGCCGGGACCAGCGGCAGCCCGCGCCCGTCGAGCTGGGCCCGCGCCCACGGCGAGTCGCGTACCTCGCCCAGGAAGACGACCTCGACGCCGCGGGTGACCAGCTCCTCCGCGAGCGCCACGCAACGTACGAGATGGCCGACCCCGCTGCGCGCGCCCGCGTCACAGCGCACCCCGACGCGCACCGCCCCGCCCGGCACCTCGCCCGAAGACCCGCCCGGCACCTCGCCCGAAGACCCGCCGGGCGAACCGCCCGGCACGGCCGCGCCCAGAGACCCGGCGCTCACGCGTCCTGGAGTGCCTTCTGCCGGACGTGGGCGTTGAGACCGCACACCTCGGGATGCTCGCGCAGCCACCCGATCAGCGTTCTCGCCGGGACGCACCGGTCGCCGAGCGCGGCGACGACGGCGGAGATCAGCCGCCAGTCGTCCTCGGTGTCGAGCGTCACCCGCAGGTCGCCGGCCGCCGGGCGGTAGGTGAGGCCGAGCAGCCGGGACTCGCCGGGATGCTCGTACAGGTAGGAGGTGACGTGGGTGCGGTGGAAGCCGGTGGCCTCACGGTCGGCCCTGGCCAGCGCGGAGCGCCCGGCGATCTCGACGTCGAGCCCGCGCGGCAGCGTGCGCTCCAGGCTCGTGCTCAGGTAGTCGAGCCCGGGAACGGCGCGGAAGACCAGCGCGGCCTCCCTGATCACGGCCGGGTCGAGCAGCGGGCAGTCGGCGGTGAACCGCATGACCGCGTCGCACCGGCGCCCGTCCAGCGCCTGCACGAACCGGGTCAGCACGTCGTCGACCGGCCCCCGGTGGCAGGCCACGCCGAGCCGGTCGCACTCGCGGGCCACCGCGTCGTCGGCCTGCTCGGTGGTGGTGGCGACGAGCAGGTCGTCGAGCGCGCCCGCCTCGCGCGCCGCGCGTACGACCCAGGCGAGCACCGAGCGCCCGCCCAGCTCGCGCAGCACCTTGCCGGGCAGCCGCGTCGATCCCATCCGAGCCTGGATGATCCCCACAATCCGCACCGAAGCCCCAATCCCCCGTGTGACTCTTCGTCATCGTGTGGTCGCGCTATGCTACCGGCTTGCCACGACGACTACAGCGCCGTCCGGCGCACTCAGGGGGCCACGTGAGCATTCTCAGTGGATCGTCGATTCTGATCACCGGAGGCACGGGGTCCTTCGGCAAGGCCTTCATCCGCCACGCGCTCGACTCGCTCGGGGTCCGCCGCCTGGTGGTCTTCTCCCGCGACGAGCTCAAGCAGTACGAGAGCAAGCAGCTCTTCGGCGACGACGAGCGCCTTCGCTGGTTCATCGGCGACGTACGCGATCGCGACCGCCTCACCCGCGCCATGCACGGCGTCGACCACGTCGTCCACGCCGCCGCGCTCAAGCAGGTCGACACCGCCGAGTACAACCCGTTCGAGTACGTCCGCACCAACATCGCCGGGTCGCAGAACGTCGTGGAGGCCGCCATCGACTGCGGCGTGCGCAAGGTCGTGGCGCTCTCCACCGACAAGGCGAGCAGCCCCATCAACCTCTATGGGGCCACCAAGCTGGTCGCCGACAAGCTGTTCGTCTCGGCCAACCACTACGCCGCCGCCCACGAGACCCGCTTCTCCGTCGTGCGCTACGGCAACGTCGTCGGCAGCAGGGGCTCGGTGGTGCCGCTCTTCCAGCGCCTGGCCGAGCAGGGCGGCAGCCTGCCGATCACCGACAAGCGCATGACGAGGTTCTGGATCACGCTGGAGCAGGCCGTCAGGTTCGTGGTCGACTCGTTCGACCTGATGCAGGGCGGCGAGCTGTACGTTCCGCGCATCCCCAGCATGCGCATCACCGACCTCGCCGAGGCGCTGGCGCCGGGCAGCCCGATCTACGAGATCGGCGTGCGGCCGGGCGAGAAGCTCCACGAGGAGATGATCGGCCCCGACGACAGCCGCAGGGCGCTGCGCCTGGCCGACCGCTACGTCGTCCAGCCGACCATCGCCACCTGGGGCTACAAGCCGCCGGAGGGCGGCGAGACCCTGCCGGAGGGCTTCTCCTACCGCTCCGACACCAACGACCAGTGGCTGTCGGTCGACGACCTGCGCGCCATGGTGAACGGCTGATGCTGCCCTACGGCCGCCAGTCGATCGACGAGTCCGACGTCGAGGCCGTCGCCGAGGTGCTGCGCGGCGACTGGCTGACCACCGGGCCCGCGGTCGGCAGGTTCGAGGCGGAGCTGGCGTGGTGGACGGGCGGCGTGCCGTGCGTGTCGGTCACCTCGGGCACCGCCGCGCTCCACGTCGCCTACGTCGCGGCCGGGGTGGGCGCGGGCGACGAGGTCATCACCTCGCCGCTGACGTTCGTCGCGACGGCCTCGACGGCGGCGCTGCTCGGCGCGCGGGTGGTCTTCGCCGACGTGCAGCCCGACACCGGCAACCTCGACCCCGACGCCGCCGCCGCGCTCGTCACCTCCAGGACTCGGGCGATCACCGCCGTCGACTACGCCGGCCATCCCGCCGACTACGACGAGCTGCGCGAGGTGGCCGGGCGTTGCGGGGCGGCGCTGGTGGCCGACGCCGCGCACTCGCTCGGGTCGGCGTACAAGGACCGGCCGGTGGGGTCGCTCGCCGACCTGACCACGTTCTCGTTCTTTCCCACCAAGAACGTCACCACGGCCGAGGGCGGCGCGGTGGCGGCGGCCGACCCCGCCATGCTGCGGCGCGCGGCCCGCTTCAGGAACCACGGCCTGGTCAGGGAGCCGGCCGAGCAGCGTCACCCCGACGAGGGCGGCTGGCACCAGGAGGTGCACGCGTTCGGGCTCAACTACCGGCTGCCCGACGTGCTGTGCGCGCTCGGCATCAGCCAGCTCCGCAGGCTCGCGCGCTTCCGCGAGCGGCGGGCTCGGCTGGTCGCCCGTTACGACACGCTGCTGCGCGACGTGCCGGGGCTGACGCTGCCCGCGCAGCGCGCCTACGTCAGCCCCTGCCGGCACCTCTATCCGGTCAGGATCGGCGGCGGGCGGCGGCGCGAGGTCTACGACCGCATGCGCGCGGCCGGCATCGGCGTGCAGGTCAACTACGTACCGGCCTACTGGCATCCGGTGTTCGAAGACCTCGGCTACCGCCGCGGCCTGTGCCCCGACGCCGAGTCCTACTACGCCGAGGAGCTGTCGCTGCCGCTGTGGCCCGGCATGACCGACGCCCAGCAGGACCGCGTCGTCGAGACGCTGGCGGGCATCCTGCGCTGAGCCCGGTCGTCAGCGCTCGGCCAGCAGCAGGCAGCCGTCCTCACTGCGGTCGATGAGGAAGCGGCGCTCGTCCACGGTCGTGATCGTGCGCTGCCGCGAGCGTACGATCGGGCGCAGCGGGCGGCCCTGGTCGATCATCACTTCCCACCACGACTCGTGGCCCACGCACTCGTCGATGCCGGCCAGCGGGACGCATGCGCTGAACTTCTGGCCGTCCAGCTCCACCGGGAAGTACATCTCCTCGCCATCGCTCTTGCGCCGCAGGCGCAGCACGGGCTCGCCGTCGCCCAGGTCGGTGAGCCGTCCCGACAGCAGCAGGTCGCCGCCGTCCACCCGGCAGTCGCCGATGACCGCCTGTGCGGTGCGCACCCGGATGCCCCAGGCTCCCTTGGCGCTGCGTACCGGCACCAGCCACACCCCCGACGTGCGGCGCGGCGCGGGTATCAGCGGCGGCAGCCAGCGCGGCCCGGCCACCCGGCACTCAAGGCGCAGCCCGCCGCCTTTCACCCGCACGTGCAGATCCCACTGGCCGTGCCGGGCGAGCTGCCCCCGCGACATCACCTCCGGGTCGAAGGCGAACCTGAACGGGAAGGCGTGCTCGGGCGCGCGGACGCCGTCCTCCTGCTCGACATCCTCCCAGGTGGGGAAGCTGTCGTTCTCCGACAGCACGACGGTGTCGCCGGTGCCGCGCTCGCGCAGCCACGTACGCACCCGCGCCCGCCGCAGGTCGCCCACGTCGAACCTGCCGACCGCGACCCGGCCCGCGCCGTGCAGCACGCCGTCGTGCCAGTCGAGGCTGACCAGCCTGGCCTGCAGGCCCAGCTCCTCCGAGACCTCCGACAGGTGTCCCGGCATGGCGGGGTGGCGGCCGTACCAGCGCTTGCGCAGCCACCCCGACGAGCCGACCTTCGGCAGCAGCCGGCCCTGCCTGGCCTCGGCGTAGACCCGCGACAGCTCGCCGAGCCTGCGCCGGTGCAGCAGGTGCACCATCAGGCGGTGCTCGAACGGGATGCTCAGCCACGCCTCACGCGACACGCCGTCGAGATAGCGGGCGGCCAGGTCCACCAGGTCGGGTTCGGCGTCCTCGCCCATGGCGGCCATCGCCTCCACCGCGACCGTCATGTCGATGTCCAGCGTGTCGCGGTCGAAGTCGGTCTTGAGCCCGGGGGCGCCGCGCGCCAGCAGCTCGGCCGTCTGCGTCACCGACAGCAGGCGGTCGCGCAGGTTGGCCGGCTCAAGGCGGCGCTGGGTGATCGAGGCGTTCTGCTCGTCGCGCTGCCGCCAGTGGTAGACGACCCTGGCCAGCACGTCCACCGACTCGGCACCGACGTGGGCGGCCATGGCGACCGGCTGGTCTTCGTACATGCGCTCGGGGAAGCTCAGGCCGAGGCGGTCCCAGAAGGAGCGGCGGTAGACCTTGTTCCACAGCATGCGGTCGCGGACCAGCAGCGGATGCCGGGTGATGTGGGTGCGCTTGGCCGGTTTGGCGAACGCCTGCCGGTGCGCCCACGACGGGATGAGCAGGTTGCGGTAGAGCCGCATCACGTTGCCGCAGGCAAGATCGGAGCCCGTCGTCTCCAGCGAGGACACCATGCGCTTGAACGCGTCGCGCGGCACGGTGTCGTCGCCGTCCACGAACGCCAGGTAGGTGCCCGTCGCATGGCGTACGCCCACGTTGCGGGCGTGGCCCACCCCGTGATTGTCCTGGCTGAGCAGCTTGATGCGCGGGTCCTGCGCCATTCTGGCCTCGACGGCGGCGGCCCCCTCGTCGCCGCTGCCGTCGTCCACGCAGATCACCTCCAGGTCGTCCAGCGTCTGCGCGGTGATGGAGTCAAGGCAGGGTCCGATGTACTTCTCGACGTTGTGGAACGGGACGATCACCGAAAGAACCGGCACAGGAGCTCCTCATCGTGTGGTCAGCCGGACAGCAGCCGCATGACGCGGCGGGCGACCTTGCGGGGGCGGGCCAGTCGGCGGGAGAGGCGGTATCCGAGCGTTCTGCGGTAGGCGGTGGCCTTGCGCTGCGTCCTGCGCAGCTTGGCCTTGGCCCGCACCAGCTCGCGCTCGCGGTAGGACAGCTTGGTCTCCAGGCGGGAGATCCTGGCGAGGGCGGCGGTGAGCTGGTCGGCGAGCCGGTCGCGGGCGCCCAGCAGATCCCGGTACGTCGGCGCGTGCTCGCCCAGCTCGGCCGGCTGGCCCAGCTCGGCGTCCAGCTTGCGTGCCAGGTCGAGGTCACCGTGGTCGCAGGGCCGCTCGGCCATGCCGCACAGCGTCAGCGCGAGCTGGTCGGCCTGCAGCGGCCACGGCCACGGATGGTGGTGCCCGGCCGCGAGCAGCCGGACCGCGAACCGCCACAGGATCCGGCACAGCACCACGCGCGGCTCCCGCGGCGTGACCGGGGCGGCGGACGGGTTGACCGCGGCGAAGCGCTCGCCGTCGTAGACCAGGCTGTCGGTCGCCGCCGACACCTCACCGCTTCGCTCCAGCCACTCGGCCAGCGACGACAGCAGCTCGCGCACGGTCTTGACGTCCTCGCGGGCGCACGCCTCGACCAGGATCTCCTCGACCACGCGGCCTGCGGGGACCGGGCGCTCCTCGCCGTCGGGCAGGCGCCTGGTGCCGTGTCCGGTCAGCTCGTACAGGGACCGCCCCTCCTCGATGAGGCCGAGCGGCAGCTCCACCGGATGCGCCGGGTGCCCGCTTTCCGCCGGCGCCGGCTGCACCCGGTCACCGCTGTCCGCGGACACCGGCCCCGACGGCGCCGGATGCGCCTGGTCGGCGGTGAGCGGCGGGCGCGTGGCGACGGCCAGCCACAGCGGTGCCAGCTCCTCGCCGAGCCCGTGCCTGAAGACGAGCCTGGTCAGGCTGAGCGGGTCGGCCACCAGCATGCGGTCGCTCTCCCGGGCGCTCAGCGGGAACGTCAGCGCCTCGGGCAGCTCGCCCGCCAGCGCCTCGCGCGACAGCAGCGAGCGCGGCGCCTCCCGGTCGGGGTAGGCGGCGTAGCAGCGCTGCGGGCTCAGCCCCGCCGACTCCAGCCCGTGGTCCAGCGCCGCCGGGCCGCCCGGGTAGCTGGGGTCGAAGCCGTGCGGCGCCCACTGGTCGTCACCGCACTCGCGGTCGGCGGGCCTGGCCTCGATGAACCGGTCGATGCCGAGATCGTTGCGCACCACGAGGACCAGCCGGCCGCCCGGTCTGGTCAGCCCGGCCAGCGCGGCCAGCGACTCGCTCCACGCCGACGCGGGCGCCTCCGCCGAGTGCGTACGCAGCAGGCCGTCGAGCGCCAGCACCAGGTCGTACGGCTCGGCGACGTCCAGCGCCTCAAGCCGCCCGCAGAACACCTCCAGCTCCGGGTGCCGCTCCCCCAGGGCGCGGGCGTCGGGGAACGAGCGCACCAGCGCCGCCGCCGAGCCCGCCCTGGCCACCACGTCGTCCACCACCTGCTCCGGGTGCGGGCCCACCAGCAGCACCCTGCCGTCCGGGGGCACCAGCCGCCTGATCAGCTCCAGTGCCGCGCCGCGCCACTCGGTGACGCCCCCGATGCCTGACATGTCCGACCAGAGCAGCATCTCGCCGCCGATCAGCCGTACGTTCGCGGGCGCCTCGTTCACGCTCATCTCCGCACTCCACCCCGATCGCCCGCTTCAGCCCCCTTGAGTCCGGCCGCCGCCTTCGGCAGGTCGGCACGGACCACCGCACCCGCCCCAGAACGTGCGCCCTCCTCGGAACGTGCGGCGGCCCCGAAACGTGCGGCCGCCTTCGGGAGGTCGGCACGGACCGCCGCGCCCGCTCCGGGATGGGTGGCCGCGGCGGTGGGCCGGGGGCGGCGTCTCGTCACCGCCGCCGACGGTGCGCTGCGGGCCCGCTTCCATCCGAACATTCGCCGTAGCTCCTCCGGTGTCGCCTGATACTCGAATCCCAGCTCGCGCCGCGCCACCTCGGCCGCCAGCTCGGTATCGACCTGCGTGCCGTGCAACTCGGGCCAGAGCCGCATGCGGCGGGCGGTGCCGCCGTACTCGGGCCGCTCGTCCTCGTACTGCATCGGGTCTCCGTAGACGGCGACCTCGCAGCCGACGGACGCGCCGTAGAACAGCGCGCTGCCGAGCCGGTTGGAGGCCACCCTGCGGTGGCGCCGCAGCTCGACGAGCTGCTTGCGCAGGAAGTCGCGGCCTCTCGCGTCCCAGCGGGAGCCGCGCTCACCGTGACAGATGACCCGGAACCCCCTCGATTCGTACGCCCGCCGAATGTCCGGATTTGCGAATTCCAACCAATAAAGGCAGACCGTTACCGGGCCAATCTCGACATCTCGGATTTCATCGGCGAGCCTGGCATGGTCTCCGCTGACGGAATACTTCTCCCAGCCATGAAAGGGATACCAGATCGTACCCTCGCGATCCTGCCGTACGCCGAGGTCGGGCTCCAGGTAAAGAAGGTAGATCCACGGCGCGCCGATGAGATAGTGCCCCCGCCGGCCCATCGACCATCCCCTGCGACGCAGCACGTCCGACCAGATGAAACGCGGATATCCCGGGCTGCACCAGTGGTCGTTTGGCGGAAATCCATGCAGATAGTTCCATCCATGCTGGAGGAAACCTTGAATGCGCTTTGGCGCCTCATCCGGCATGCCACAGTATCTGCCGAGAATGCGGGAGTGCCCGTACCAGTGATTGGATTCGTCCATCATTCCCCCCGTACGGCTGGCGTGTCCTTCCCGACATTCCCAGCACCCATCACGGGTCACGCATCGTTATACGCTTCCATTACTCAGGTCGGGGGCTTGGTTTTTCAAGGCGTTCCCGATACGGCTACACTTCGTCATGGCTCGAAGACAGAGAGTGAGTGATCATGAGTCATCTCGACCGCCTGCGGGCCGTGTTCCGCATGGCGCTCAATCTTCCGCCCGACGCCGGCGTCGACGACCTCGAATACCGCGCCATCCCGGAGTGGGACTCCCTCGCGCACATGGCGCTCATCGCGGCGATGGAGGACGAGTTCTCCATCATGATCGACACCGATGAGATGATCGACATGAGCTCGTTCGCCAAGGCGGCCGAGCTGCTGGAGAAGCATGGCATCGGCGCCGCCGCCGTCTGAGCGCGAGGTCGCTCCAGCCGCCCTCCTCACCCCCGGTGCCGTCCGGGGCCCCGACCCGCGCACGCTCCTCCACCCACGCCCCCCGCACGGGGAGCCCGCCCAGCAGTCCCTCCGCGGAGGGAGAAGGCCACGCGCCGAGCCGAGGGCGGTCCGCAAGCCCGCGACACGCCGAACGTGCGCGCCAAGCGAAATCTCGCTGACTCACCGAGAGCCGCCGCCGACCGGCCAAGAGCCCGCGGCAGTCCAAGAGCCCACAGCACCGCAGCCACCCGAAGCAAGCGAGGAGCCCACGACGCGCCGCACGACGGCGGTGGGCCGACCACCCACAGCGCGCCAAGAGCAGGCAGCGCACCGACAGCCCGCAGCGCACCGCGCGTCGGCAGACGGGCGAAGAGCCGCCACACAGCGGGATCCGGCCGTGAGCCGCGACACGGCGGTGAGCCGAGAAGCCGCCGCACCTCAGCCACCTTCGGCGAGCCGGGAGCCTGCCGTGCACCTGGAATCCGCACCGAATCGAGCGTCCGACGCGTGCCGGGAGCCGGGGGTGAGTCGAGAGCCCGCCGAGCGCCGGGTGCCCTCCGCGAACCGCGAGTCCGCGACGAGCCGGTGTTCCACGGGCAGCCGGGAGGCTGCGGCGAGGCGGGAGGTCACGGCGCGCGAGGGATCCACGGCGGTGCGGCGTTTTGCGGAAGGCCGGGAGGCCGCGCAGCGCCGTGTGCCCCACCCGTCCGGCGGGCGGATCGCGGCGGAGGCCGGGCCTGCGCGGGAGCCGGAAGCCGAGCTGGAGGGGGAGGCGGTGGCGGTGGAGCCGCGGGTGGCGTTGGTCACCGGGTCGACGATGGGGATAGGGCGGGCGGTGGCGGTGCGGCTGGCGGCGTCCGGATACGTGGTCGTGGTGCACGGCCGGGACGAGGAGCGGGCCGCGAAGGCGGCGGCCGAGGTGGCCGCGCAGACCGGCGGCGTCACCGACTCCGTGCACGGCGACGTCGCCGACCCCGCGCAGATCAACACGATGATGCGGCGCATCTACCAGCGGCACGGCCGCCTGGACGCGCTCGTCGTGAACGCGGGTGTGCACGCGGCGGGTCTGCTCGGGCTGACGAGCCGCGAGACGATCGGCCGCCTCTTCGACGTCAACGCCGTCGGTGCCGCCCACACCCTGCAGGCCGCGCTCAGGCTGCTGCGCAGGGGCGGCGATCCGGCCGTGGTGCTGGTGTCGTCGATCATGGGCAGGGCGGGCGGCGCCGGGCAGACCGTCTACTCCGCCACGAAGGCGGCGGTGCTCGGCCTCACCATGGCGGCGGCCAAAGAGCTGGGCCCGCACGGCATCAGGGTCAACGCCGTCGCGCCCGGCTACATCCGTACCGACATGCTCGCCACGCTCGGCGACGACGAGCGCGCCGCCACGATCGCGGCGACCCCGCTCGGCCGGCTCGGCGAGCCCGACGACGTCGCGCACGCGGTGGCGTTCCTGCTGTCGCCCGAGGCCGGGTTCATCACCGGCCAGGTGCTCGGCGTGGACGGCGGGCTGGTCCCATGACGACCCCGCGTTCCCATGACACCGGCGACCAGGACACGCCACCCGTGCCCGCCGCCGTCCCGCAGCCGCACGCGCAGGCGGCCGGCGCACTCGGCGAACCGACGGCGCGGCCCGCCGGCGCACCTCCCTCCGATGTCTCGCATCCGCAGCAAACCGCCGGCGACCCCGACGGGACGAAGGCACGGCACGACGCCGTTCCGCATCCGCAGGTCGCCAACGAGCCTGGGAGGTCACCGGTGCAGCCCGAAGCCGATCCCGCGCCCACCACGCCTCTACAAGCCGCCACCGGATCCGGCAAGTCCGAAGCCGATCCCGCGCCCGCCGCGCCTCTGCAGGCCGCCCACGAGTCCAGCGGGCCCGGCGCCGGTCCCGCCGGCTTCTCGCGTCCGCAGGACGCCGGCGAACCCGATGGTGTCTCGGTGCGGGCCAAGGCCGGTCCCACCGCAGTCTGGCGTTCTCAGCGTTCCGGAAAATCCGACGGGTCCGTTGCGGCGCCCGAAAGCGTGGTGTTCCCGCATCCGGAAGCCCGGCTGGTCGCCGCAGGTGACCGGGACGGCGTGTCCGGGGAGGATCTGGCGCGGTCGATCAGGCGGGCGGCGGCGCACCTCGACAAGCTGCCGCCGGGGCCGGTGTTCTGCGGCATGCGCAACACGCTGGCGTCCGTCTTCTGCTACCTCGGAGCGTGGCACGCCGGGCGGCCGATCGCGCTGCTCGACCCCGACCTGCCCGCCGCAACGCTGGCGGAGCTGGCGGAGCGGTTCGAGCCGTGCGCGCTGATCGGGTTCACGCAGGCGGGGGCCGAGCCGCCGCGCCGCCGCACCGCGCCGGACCCGCATCCCGACC
Organism: Nonomuraea sp. NPDC052634; assembly: GCF_040678535.1. Lineage (NCBI taxonomy): Bacteria > Bacillati > Actinomycetota > Actinomycetes > Streptosporangiales > Streptosporangiaceae > Nonomuraea > Nonomuraea sp. NPDC052634. Next base: position 71,381 of record NZ_JBFATY010000012.1, read on the forward strand.
TGGGCCTGCTGCTGGCCACCTCGGGTTCGACGGGCAACCCGAAACTGGTGCGCATCTCGCGTCACGCGGTGCTCGCCAACGCCCGCGCGATCGCCACAGCCCTGTCGCTCGGCCCTGGCGAGGTCGCGCCCACCAGCCTGCCGCTGCACTACAGCTACGGCCTGTCGGTGCTCAACAGCCACCTGGTGGCCGGCGGCACGGTGGTGCTGACCGAGGCGGGCCTGCTGGAGCGCTCGTTCTGGAACGATCTGCGCACCCACGCCTGCACCTCGCTGGCCGCGGTGCCCTACCAGTACACGATGCTGCGCCGGATGCGCTTCGACCACACCGACTACCCCGCGCTCACCACGCTCACCCAGGCGGGCGGGCGGCTGGCGCCGGAGCTGGTGAAGGAGTTCGCCGCGCAGGCGGAGCGCTTCTACGTGATGTACGGCCAGACCGAGGCCACCGCCCGCATCGCGGTGCTGCCGCCCGACCGGCTGGACGACAAGCCGGGCTCGGTGGGCGTGGCGGTGCCCGGCGGGCGGCTGGAGATCGACGACGGCGAGGTCGTCTACCTCGGGCCCAACGTGATGATGGGCTACGCCGAGACGGCCGCCGACCTGGCGAGGGGCGACGACATGGGCGGCGTGCTGCGCACGGGCGACCTCGGCAGGCTCGACGACGAGGGCTTCCTGTACGTCACGGGCCGGATCAAGCGCATCGCCAAGGTCTTCGGCACCCGCGTCAACCTCGACGACGTCGAACGCCTGCTGCGCGGCTCCGGCCCGGTGGCCGCCACCAGCGGCGACGACCGGGTGACGATCTGGACGGAGAGCCTCGACAAGCCCGCGCGGGCGCTGCTGGCCAGGCGGCTGGCGGCGCAGCTGAGGCTGCACTGGAGCGGCTTCGACGTCCGCCACATCGACCGCCTGCCGCTGCTCGCGACGGGCAAGGTCGACTATCGAGCGCTGGAGTCGATGACATGACACACCCGCAGCCGGGCACGGTCCTGGCGCCGCCGGAGCGGTCGGTGTTCACGCTGGGAGCGGCTCAGCGGGAGGCCGTGCTGCTGCCGGAGCTGGCCGCGCTGACCGAGCGGCACCGCCGCGCGTGCCCGCCGTACCGCCGGATCCTCGACGCGATCGGCGCGCACCCGCCGTACGAGCGGCTCGCCGATCTGCCGTGGCTGCCGGTACGCCTGTTCAAGACGCATGAGCTGCGCAGCGTGCCCGCCCACGAGGTGTTCAGGGTGCTGACGTCGAGCGGCACGACCGGGCAGACGCCGAGCCGCGTCTTCCTCGACCGGGCGGCCGCGGCGGCGCAGACCCGCATGCTGGCCGCCACGATGCGGCAGGTGCTGGGCGAACGGCGGCTGCCGATGCTGGTGGTGGACCAGCGCTCGGTGGTGCGCGACCCGATGCTGAGCGCCAGGGGCGCGGGCGTGCTCGGGATGATGAACTTCGGCCGCGACCACACCTTCGTGCTCGACGAGCGGGGCGAGGTGGACGCGCGGGCGGTCAAGGATTTCCTCGCCCGGCATGGCGGCGAGCCGTTCCTGATCTTCGGGTTCACGTTCATGGTCTGGCTGCATCTGCTGGGCCTGGGCGAGGACCTGTCGCAGGGGGTGCTCGTCCACTCGGGCGGCTGGAAGCGGCTGGCCGAGCAGTCGGTCGGCAACGCCGAGTTCCGGCGGCGGCTGGCGGCCGAGTGCGGGCTGCGCAGGGTGCACAACTTCTACGGCATGGTCGAGCAGATCGGGACGGTGTTCTTGGAAGGACCCGAGGGTGACGGGCTCTACTGCCCTGACTTCGCCGACGTCGTGATCCGCGACCCCGAGACCTGGCAAGAGGCGCCCACCGGCGTCCCCGGGCTGGTCGAGGTGGTCAGCACGTTGCCCACGTCGTATCCGGGGCATGTGCTGCTGACCGAGGATCTCGGCGTGGTACGCGGCGTCGATGACGGACCCTGGCCGGGCAAGCGCTTCGAGGTGCTGGGCCGGCTGCCGCGGGCCGAGGCGCGCGGCTGTAGCGACACCATGGGGCGGGGCTGATGTCCGACGACCTCTCCCCCCGCGACGCCCGCCCCGGGCGCGACCAAAGCCCCCAGACCGTTGACGTGCTGTTCCCCAAGGGGGCGGCCGTGCCGGTCGAGGAGTTGCTGAAGCAGCTCGCCGACGACCCGCTCCAAATGGGCGACGAGCGGATCAGGGACTTCCTGGCGGCGTTCGGCAGGCGGCTGCTGCGGCCGGCGCTCGCCCGCCGCCACCCCGAGCTGGGCTCGCTGGGCTTCTTCCTGCGTCCGAGCGAGCTGGCCCGTACGGTGGCGGAGCTGGGCGGCGAGCACGTACGCGTCCCGCGCGGCCTGATCTTCCACCTGCCGCCCGCGAACGTCGACACGGTCTTCGTCTACTCGTGGGCGCTGTCGGCGCTGATGGGCAACCGCAACGTCGTGCGCCTGTCGCCCCGCTCGGGCACGGTGGCGCAGGCCATCCTGGAGACGCTGCACGAGACGCTGGCCGCCGCCGACCCGGTGGTGGCGGCGACCCAGCGCATCATCTCCTACCACCGCTCCGACGAGGTCACGGCCGCGCTGTCGGCGGCCTGCGACCTGCGGGTGGTGTGGGGCGGCGACGAAGCCGTACGCGAGATCCGCCGCCACCCCCTGGCCCCGCACGCCCGCGACCTGACCTTCCCCGACCGCTCGTCGTTCGCGGTGATGCGGGCGGCGGCCTGGCTGTGCGCGCCGAGGGCGGCGCGGGTGTCGATCGCGGAGGGGTTCGTCAACGACACCTACTGGTTCGACCAGGCGGCCTGCTCGTCGCCGCGCACGGTGTTCTGGGTCGGGGACGAGGACGACTGCGAGGCGGCGCGGGCCGATTTCACCGGGCACGTGTCGCGGGTGGTGACCGTACGCGGGTGGGGTGTCGATGCGGCGATGGCGGTGGAGAAGCGGGTGTCCACGTACGGGCTGGCGGCCGACGGGCTGGCGGAGAGCGTGGAGTTCCACGGCAACGCGCTGGCCTGCGTGCGCCTGTCGGCCGCGGCGGCGGCGCCCCGGCGCTGGCTGGGCGCGGGCACGTTCGCGCACGCCAGGCTGGAGTCGCTGGCGGAGCTGGTGGCGCTGGTCGAGCGGCGGGACCAGACGATGACCCACTTCGGGTTCGGCAGGGGCGAGCTGGAGGAGCTGGCGCGCGACCTGGCCGGGCGGGGCGTCGATCGCATGGTGCCGGTGGGCAGCGCGCTGAGCTTCCACCGGGTGTGGGACGGCGTCGATCTGCCGGCCGAGTTCACGCGTCTGGTGACCGTCATCGGATGACGCTGGCCCCGCCCGCGAGCGCGCTGGTCCGCCTGTCGATGTCCAGGGGGCGCGGGCTCGGCTCCGGGTGGGCTCCGGCGGCGCTGGTGTGCGCGCTCGCCGCAGCGGCGTTCCTGTGGTGTGGGGTGTCCTGGCGCGACCTGGCGATCTTCGCCGCGTACGCCGGACTCGGTCTGGTGCTGCCGGGCACGCTGCTGTGGCGGGCGCTGGCGGGCGGCGGCCGGTCGATGGCCGAGGACCTCGCGGCGGGCCTGGCCATGGGCTACGCGGTCGAGGTGCTCGCCTACATCCCCGCCCGCGCCGCAGGACGGCCGCTGCTGGTGCTGGTCGCGCCGGTCGCCGTGGTGGCGGCGTTTTCGTGCGTGCCCCGGCTGCGGCGGCACTGGCGCGGGCCCGCGCTGAGCGAGCGGGTGCCGCCGTGGTGCGCGTGGCTGCTTGCCGGGATCGTGGCGTTCCTCATCGTGTGGAGCGCGGTGCACCTGTACGGGGTGCCGGTGCGGGCCGCGTACGTGGACATGCCCTACCACCTGGCGCTGGTCGGCGAGCTGCGGCATCACATGCCGCCCGCGCTGCCGGTGGTGCTGGGCGAGCCACTGCCCTACCACTGGTTCGTCTACGCCGAGCTGGCGGCCACGAGCTGGGTCACCGGCATCGAGCCGCTGACGCTGGTCTACGGGCTGGGCACGCTGCCCATGGCGGCGGCGACCGTCGTGCTGGTGGCGGTGCTGGGGCGCAGGGCAGGCGGGAGCTGGGGCGCGGGGGCGGCGGCGGCCGGGGTGACGTACTTCCTGTTCAGCCCGGAGCTGGTGCTTGGGGTGGTGTTCAGCTCGCGGTCGATGTTCACGGTCTGGGCGAGCCCGACGCAGACGTTCGGCGCGCTGCTGTTCGCGGCCGTGATGACGGTGCTCCTCGCGCCTCGGGTGCGGTGGGCGGCGCTGGTGGTGCTGCTCGCGGTGCTGGGCGGGGCGAAGGCCACGTACCTGCCGCTGCTGCTGGCCGGGCTGGCGCTGGTCGTGGCCGTACGGTGGGCGGTGCAGCGGCGGGTGCCGTGGCGATGGCTGAGCGCGGCGGGACTGGCTCTGGGTTTCCTGGTGTTCGCACATGTCGTCCTGTACGGCGGCGCCGCCCAGGGCACGGCGCTCGACCCGTTCGCCACCATGCGCGCGCTCTGGGGACCGCGGGCGCCGATCGCGGTCCTGGCGGTGCTGACCGTGGTGCACCTGTTCTGCCTGGTCTGCGTGTGGGGCGGGGCCGCCGGGCTGGGGCGGCGGGCGCTGGAGCCGCCGCTGCTGCTCATGCTGGGGGTCGGGGCGGCCGGGATCGGCGCGGTGGTGCTGCTCGGGCATCCGGCGCAGTCGCAGCTCTACTTCCTGGAGGGCGCGCGGCCGTACCTGTCGATCGCGGCGGTGTGCGGGATGCTCGCCGCACGGCCGGTGCCATGGGCGCGGGCTGCCTGCCTGGCCGGTCTGGGGGCGGCGGGCGCGCTGCTGGTCTCGGCCGCGGGGTTCGGCGGCGGGCGGCTTGCGCGGGTGGTGCTGCCGTACGCGGTGCTCGTGGTGGCGGCGGTCGTCGCCTGGTGGCTGCTGCGGCGGCGCGGGCCCCTGCTCGCGGTGGTGGCGCTGCTCATCGGGTACGCGCTGCCCACCTCCGTACGCGTGATGGCCGCGCACGTCACCCCCGAGGAGCGGCGGCCCCGGCTGATCCCCAAGGGCGCGCTGGAGGCCGGGCGCTGGCTGCGCGGCCACTCATCGCCCGGCGACGTCGTGGCCACCGACCTGCACTGCCTCCACCCCCGCTGGCGGGTGTGCGACAGCAGGCATTTCCACGTCTCGGCGTTCAGCGAGCGGCGGGTGCTGGTCGAAGGCTGGGCGTACGCGGAGAGCACGCTGTCCAGGGCGGCCGGCCACCGGTCCTACCTCGCGGTGCCGTACGCCGACCGGCAGCGGCTGGCCGCCAACGACGCCGCGTTCCTGACCCCCACGGCGGAGAACGTGCGGCGGCTCGCCGAGACCTACGGCGTGCGCTGGCTGTTCACCGGGATCAGACCCGAGCTGGACGGGCACGCCAGGCTGCGCTTCCGCAACGCGACCACCTCGATCTACCAGCTCCGCTAGCGCCGGCTCAGGCGGACGGCCCAGGTAGACGGCTCAAGCAGGCGGCTCAGGTAGACGGCTCAAGCAGGCGGCTCAGGTAGACGGCTCAGGCGAGCGGCGAAGGTAAAGGCTTGCACCGCGCCGCGGAATGCCGCGGAGAAACGCGTCCGGCGCGCCTGACTTCGCCAGCACCATCGTCGTGGATTCACGGCAACGAGCAACATCAGGGGGATCTATGGAGACCCGTGCCGCCCTGGAGCCGAGCCCCCGCCTCCACGCCCCGGTGCCCCGCAAGGCGGTCCGCCCCGTGCGCCGCCCGGCGTACCAGCAGGCCGGCCGCCCGGCGAGCGTGGACATCGTCATCCCCGTGCTCAACGAGGAGCGCGCCCTGCCCGGCTGCGTGCGCACGCTGATCAACTACCTCGACGGCTTCCCGCTGCCGTGGCGCATCACGATCGTGGACAACGGCAGCACCGACGGCACGTGGCGGATCGCGGCGGCGCTGGCCGGCGAGTTCGCGGAGGTGCACGCCAGGCGGCTGGAGGTCAGGGGGCGGGGCGCGGCGCTGCGGGCGGCCTGGCGGTCCAGCCCCGCCGACATCGTCGCGTACATGGACGTGGATCTGTCCACCGACCTCGACGCGCTGTTTCCGCTGCTCGCCGCGGTGGCGAGCGGGCACTCCGACATCGCGATCGGCACCCGGCTCGCACACGGCGCGCGGACCCGGCGCTCGCTGCGCAGGGAGATCGTCTCGCGTGGCTACAACGCCCTGCTCAGATACGGCTTCGGCGCCCGCTTCAGCGACGCCCAGTGCGGGTTCAAGGCGGTCAGGGCCGACGTGGTCAGGCCGCTGCTCAGCCGGGTCAAGGACGACTCCTGGTTCTTCGACACCGAGCTGCTGCTGCTCGCCGAGCACAACGGGCTGCGGGTGCACGAGGTGCCGGTGGACTGGATCGAGGACGCCGACTCCCGCGTCCAGGTGTTCAGGACGGCGCTCGACGACCTCAAGGGGCTGGCCAGGCTCGCCTGGTCGATGGCGCGCGGCCGCGCGGACGTCGAGGTGCGCAGGCCCGACCCGGCGCCCGTGCACCCGAGCCCGGCCCCGGTCGCCCCGCGCGTGGTGACCAGCGCCGCCATCACCTCCTTCGCCGCCATCGGCACCGTCTCCGCCGTCCTGTACGCGCTGCTCTACCTGCCGCTGCGCGGCCTCTGGCCGCCGGTGCCCGCCAACCTGGGCGCGCTCGTGCTCACCGGGCTGTGCACGCTGGCGGTCAACCGGCGCTGGACCTGCGGGCTGCGGGCCGCGATGCGGCTGCGCGGCCCCGTGCTCGTCGCCGCCACGTACGTGCTGACCACGCTCGCGCTGCTGAGCGTGCCGCCGTGGGCGGGGCTCGCGGCCGAGGTGAGCGCGATCGTCACCACGTACTGCCTGCTCACCCTGCTCCGCTTCGCCGCACTCGACCGCTGCGTCCTGTCACGCACGAGGAATTGACACGAGGAACTGACCCGATGGAACGCTCAGAGATCCGCCGGCTGGTCGCGGTGGAGGACACGCACTGGTGGTACCGCGAACGGCGGGCCATCCTGCGCGCCCAGCTCCGCCGGCTGGGCCGGCCGGGCCGGGCGCTCGACATCGGCGCGGCGGGCGGCGGCAACACGCGGGTGCTGGCCGAGGCGGGCTGGGCCGCGACGGCGGCCGACACCTCCCCCGAAGCGGTGGAGTCGGCCAGAGAGCGCGGGCTCGACGCGGTATGCGCCGACGCGCGGGCGCTGCCGTTCCTGGCGGGCAGCATGGACCTGGTGACCGCGTTCGACGTGCTCGAGCATATCCGCGAGGACGACCTGGTCGCCGCCGAGATCGCGCGGGTGCTCGCGCCCGGCGGGCACGCGCTGATCGCGGTGCCGTGCGACATGGCGCTGTGGTCGGCGCATGACGAGGCCGTCGGCCACGTACGCCGCTACGACCGCGACACGCTCACCGTCGTCGTCGAGAAGGCCGGGCTGACCGTCGAGCGGGTGTGGAGCTGGAACGTGCTGCTGCGGCCACTCGTCGCCATGCACCGGCGCCGCTCGGAGGGCAGCGACCTGCGCAGGCTGCCGTTCCCCGTCAACGCCGGGCTGTCGGCGGTCGTCAAGGCCGAGCGGTGGCTGCCGGTGCGGTCGCTGAAGGGCGTCACGCTGTTCCTGCGCGCCCGCCTCCGCCGCTGACGGACCTCACCGCCGCCCCGGCAGCGGCACGTCACCGCGCCGAAGAGTCCCCGCCCCGCGCCCCCACGCCTCGCGCCGACCAACCCCCACACCCCAGCGCCTCGCACGGACGAACTCCGCCGCCCCGCGCCTCGCGCCGACGAACCCGCACGCCCCAGCGCCTCGCGCCGGAAGCCACGCGCGCCGCCTCAGCGCTCATCGGTGTTCAGAACGAGACATTGCCGCCACATGAGGGGCCCTTGGTTGGCTCTAGGCTTGCGCATGTGGTGATTCATGCCCTTATCGCGGCCTCTCTGGCCTTGACCTCCGTGCCCGCGCAGGCGCCTGCCGCCACCGACTGCTCCCGGGTCAAGTGTCTGGCCCTGACGTTCGATGACGGGCCCGGCACCTACACCCCCGCCCTGCTCAAGACGCTGCAGAAGGCAGGCGCGAAGGCCACGTTCTTCCTCGTGGGCAAGCGGGCCGAGAAACACCCCAAGATCGCCAGGCAGATCCTCGCCAAGGGACACGCGATCGGCAACCACTCCTACTCGCACGCCGCGCTGCCCCACCGCTCCGACGACGAGATCAACGAGGAGCTGAAGCTCGCCCAGCAGGCCATCCAGAAGGTCACCGGTCAGCGGCCCACAATGTTCCGCCCGCCGTACGGCCAGACCGACGACCGGGTGCTGAACTTCGCGTACCAGAACGATCTCTCGCAGATCCTCTGGACGGGCAGCACGCTCGACTGGAGCCTGCGCGACAAGAAGAAGATCAAGGCTGCCGTGCTGAAGCTGGCCAAGCGCGACGGCGTGATCCTCATGCACGACGTGGTGCCGCAGACCGTGCAGGTGATGCCGGAGATCCTCAAGGAGCTCAAGAAGCGCGGCTACCACCTCGTCACCGTGCCGACGCTGCTGCGCGGTAAGGGTCCGGTGGCCGGAGAGAGCTACTTCAGGAAGTAGGCGCTCCCGCAGCACGAGACGGGAACCATGGGGAGTGACACCCGGCCCGGCCGGCCCTGGGTCGCGCTCGCGACCTTCCTGATCGTCCAGGCGGTGCTCGGCTGCTGGTGGGCGGCGTTCTATCCCGGCCTGTTCAGCCGCGACTCGGTGCTCTATCTCAGCCACACGGTGGCCGGGCCCTGGGTGGCCGACCACTCGGTGCTCTACGACGCGCTGCTGTGGCTGAGCTTCACCGGGACCGGCGACCTCGGGGCCGTGACGTTCGCCCAGACGACGGCCATGGCCGGGGCACTGACGTACCTGGCGCAGTCGGTGAAACGGCTGGGCGCGCCGCGCCTGCTCACGACCGCGGTGGCGATGCTGATGCCGCTCGCGCCGCCGGTGGGCGCGTTCACGGTGACGTTGTGGAAGGACGTGCCGTTCACGATCTGCGCGGTGGCGATCGCCGCCACGTGCGCGCGGATCGCGGCCAGGCGCGCCGTCACCCTGCCCGCGCTGGCCGGGCTCGGCGCGCTGTTCGCGCTGCTCGGGCTCTTTCGCGCGAACGGCTTCCTCATCGCGGGCGTCACCGTGCTGGCGCTGGTGGTGATCGTCACGACCAGGCGCGTGCTCCTGCTGCTGACCGGGCTGCTCGCCGCCTCGCTCCCCCTGGTGCTCACCGGTCACGTCTACCCGCGGGCCGGAATCGTGGCCCCGTCGCCGACGTACGTCTACCACACCGCCTTCGGCGACATCGCGGTCGCCTACCGGGAGCGCCCCGAGTTGTTCACGCCGGGGGACATCGGCCTGATGAGCTCGGTCGCTCCGCTGCGCCGCTGGTGGGAGGGCGGCACCTGCTACACGATCAACCCGCTGATCTGGCGGCGCGACTTCGACTGGCGGCAGGCCGACATGCGCGCGGGCGAGCTGCTCGACCTGTGGCGGCGGCTGCTGGTCACCGACCCCGAGCTGGTGGTGCGGGCCAGGCTGTGCCGGGGCGCGATCGCCTGGCGGCCGGTGGCCGACGCGGCGGCGACCGGCGGCGCCACCTACCGGCTGTCGCTGCGGCCGAACGCCGACACCTACGTCGGCCCCGGCAAGGTCACCGACTTCCCCGGGCGCGGGGTGTTCTCGCTGCGCCCGCTGTCCATGGAGCTGTACCAGGTGGCGTCGCCGTGGCTGGCCGGCGCGCTCACCCCGCAGTGGGACTGGGTGCTGTGGCGCGGGGCGTCGTGGGCGTACCTGTCGTACGCGGCGGCGGCGCTGGCCGCGCTGACGCGGCGCAACCGCTACGCGCTCGGCGTCGCCGCCGTGGTCGCCGGCCAGCAGCTCGCGGTCCTCGCCAACATTTCGGCGCAGGACTTCCGCTACATGGCCGCGCCCATTCTCACCGGGGCGCTGCTGGTGCCGCTGCTGCTGGGCGGCCTGGTGCCGCGCCGCCGGGCGCGGCGGCGCGGCACCGGGCGGCAGGTCTCCGCCGAGGAGCCGCCGCCCCTGCTTCAGGCGGGGGTCTCCGCCGAGGAGCCGCCGTCCCCGTTTCAGGCGGCAGGTCTCCGCCGAGGAGCCGCCGCGCCTGCTTCAGGCGCGCGCGGAGGTCAGAGCCGGTCGCATTCGGCGGCCTGGCGCTCGTCGTAGCGCCGCCTGGCCTCCGCCACGGCGGAGCTGTACTTGCGCGACCAGTTGGTCAGCGTGAGCATCGCCTCGTACAGCTCCAGCGCCATGTCGGTGGCGCGGTACTCCACCTTGGGCGGCACCGTCGGATAGACCGTGCGTTCGAGCAGGCCGTCGCGCTCCAGGTTGCGCAGGGTCAGGGTGAGCATGCGGCGGCTGATGCCCTCGATGAGCCGCTCCAGCTCGGTGAAGCGCCGGGGCGCGCGGGCGGTCGCCACGATGATGAAGATCGCCCACTTGCCCGCGATCCTGTCGAGGATCTCGCGGGGCGGGACGGGACACTCTCCGCTCTCGATGAGGAATTCGGCGTCCTCGATCGTCCTGAGCTGCTCTGGTACAGCGATGTTCCCCTGATACATGAAAGTGCCTTCTTCCGGGTGACCTCGATGGTCACACATCATGGCCACCGTTACAAATCGTTCCCTTAGGGAGTTCGGCCATGAAGAACAAGTGGGCGGCGTTCTCGTTGCTCGCCGCCACCCAGTTCGTGCTCATCCTCGACACCACGATCGTGGGCATCGCGCTGCCGCCGATGGGCCGCGAGCTCGGGATGACGGCGCAGGACCTGTCGTGGACGACGACGGCGTACTCGCTGGTGTTCGGCGGGCTGCTGCTGCTCGGCGGGCGGCTCGCCGACTACTTGGGGCGGCGGCGGATGTTCGTCGCCGGGATGCTCACGTTCGGGCTGGTGTCGCTGATCGGCGGCGTGGCGTCGTCGGGCGGGGTGCTGGTCGCCGTACGCGCGGTGCAGGGTCTCACGGGCGCGATCGTGGCGCCGGCGGGCATGTCGCTGGTGATGGGGATCTTCCGGGGTGACCCGGCGCTGAACAAGGCCATGGGGCTGTGGGGAGCGGTCGGCGGCATGGGCGCGTCCGCGGGCGTGGTGCTCGGCGGGCTGCTCACCGACTGGTTCGGCTGGCGTGCGGTGTTCCTGGTCAACACGCCGATCGGGCTCGCCGTCGGCGGGCTCGCGCTGGTGATGCTGCCGGCCGTGCGCGGAGCGGGCGCCGGGCGCGGCTTCGACGTGGCCGGGGCGCTCACCTCGACCGCCGGGCTCGGCCTGCTCATCTACACGCTGACGGACGCCACGGAGGCCGGCTGGGCGTCGGCCAGGACTCTCGGGCTCGGTGCGCTTTCGCTCGTGCTCATCGCCGCGTTCCTGCTCGTCGAGCGGCGTTCGGCCAACCCGCTGGTGCCCCTGGACGTCTTCCGCCGCCGTACGCTGGCGGCCGGCAACGTGATCATTATGCTGGTGGCCGCCTCCATGCAGCCGATCTTCTTCCTGCTCACCCTCTACACGCAGGACGTGCTCGGCTACAGCGCCACCCGGTCGGCCATGTCGGTGGTCGCCATCTCGGTGACGATCGCGCTGACCTCGTCGTTCCTCGGCGGCCGCGTGCTCACCCGGTACGGCGTGCGCGCCACGACCGTCGCCGGCCTCGTCTCCATCACCGCGGGCGGCCTGCTCTACCAGCGCATCGACGTACGTGGCGACTTCCTGACCACGCTGCTCGCGCCCGAGCTGCTCGGCGGCTTCGGCTTCGGCCTGCTCATCGGCGCGGTCACCGTGGCCGCCACATCGCAGGCGGCGCCCGACGAGGCGGGCATGGCCTCCGGGCTGTTCAACACGACCACGCAGGTGGGCATCTCGGTCGGCATCGCCGCTCTGGCCACGGTCGCCGCGGCCGTCTCGGGCGACGAGCCCACGCCGCAGGCGCTGGTGTCGGGCTATCACGCGGCGTTCGCCGGATCGGCGGGCCTCGCCCTGCTCGCCCTGGTGGCGGCACTGACCCTGCTGCCCAAGCACATCAAGCCCGCCGCCGCCCAGCCGGCACCGGCCCCCGAGCCGGGCGCGGGCAAGGCCCCCGTCGCCTGACCCCGCGAGGGCAGGGCCACGTGAACCAGGCGAACCAGACGGACCGCGCCAGGCACCGGGCATGAGGTCACAGGAACGGAGCCGGGCGCCGGACGCGAGGTCGCGGGGCCCGGCTCAGCGCCGGGTCACTCCCACTCGATGGTGCCCGGCGGCTTGCTCGTCACGTCGAGCACCACGCGGTTGACCTCGCGTACCTCGTTGGTGATGCGGGTGGAGATGCGCGACAGCACGTCGTAGGGCACCCGCGCCCAGTCGGCGGTCATCGCGTCCTCGGAGGTGACGGGGCGCAGCACGATGGGGTGGCCGTACGTACGTCCGTCGCCCTGCACGCCCACCGACCGCACGTCGGCCAGCAGCACGACGGGGCACTGCCAGATCTGCCGGTCGAGACCCGCCCGCGACAGCTCCTCGCGGGCGATGGCGTCGGCCTCGCGCAGGATGGCCAGCCGCTCGCCGGTGACCTCGCCGACGATGCGGATCGCGAGCCCAGGCCCGGGGAACGGCTGCCGCCACACCATCGCGGCCGGCAGGCCCAGCTCTTCGCCGGCCCTGCGGACTTCGTCCTTGAACAGCGAGCGCAGCGGCTCGACCAGCGTGAACCGCAGGTCTTCCGGCAGGCCGCCGACATTGTGGTGTGACTTGATGTTGGCGGTGCCGGTGCCGCCGCCGGACTCGACGACGTCGGGGTAGAGCGTGCCCTGGACGAGGAAGTCGACGGGACCGTCGGCCATGATGGCGCGCTGCTCGTCCTCGAAGACGCGGATGAACTCACGCCCGATGATCTTCCGCTTCTCCTCCGGGTCGGTGACCCCTTCGAGCGCCTTGAGGAACCGGTCGGAGGCGTCGACCACCCGCAGCTTGACGCCGGTGGCGGCCACGAAGTCGCGCTCGACCTGCTCGGCCTCGCCCTTGCGCAGCAGGCCGTGGTCGACGAAGACGCAGGTCAGCCGGTCGCCGATGGCGCGCTGGACGATCGCGGCGGCCACCGCGGAGTCGACGCCGCCGGACAGCGCGCAGATGGCGCGGCCGTCGCCGACCTGGCGGCGCACGGCCTCGATGGAGTCTTCGACGATGTTGAGCATCGTCCACGTGGGACGGCAGCCCGCGGCCTCCAGGAAGTGCTTGAGCACCGTCTGGCCGTGCTCGGAGTGGAGCACCTCGGGGTGGAACTGCACGCCGTAGAGCCCGCGCTCGGCGCTCTCGAACGCGGCCACCGGAGTCTGCTCGGTGGACGCGGTCACCTTGAAGCCCTCGGGGGCCTTGACCACGCTGTCGCCGTGGGACATCCACACGGTCTGCGAAGACGGCAGCCCGGCGAAGATGGCGCCCTCGTCGAGCACCGTGAGCGGGGTGCCGCCGTATTCGGCGGCGCCGGTGCGCTTGACCTCACCGCCCAGCGCCTGCGCCATGGCCTGGAAGCCGTAGCAGATGCCGAACGTGGGCACGCCGGTGTCGAACAGCCCGTGGGGCACCGGCGGCGCGCCCTCGGCGTAGACCGACGAAGGACCGCCCGACAGGATGATCGCCTTGGGGTTCTTCGCCATCATCTCCTCGACCGGCATGGTCGAGGGAACGATCTCGGAGTAGACGTGGCACTCACGCACCCGCCTGGCGATCAGCTGCGCGTATTGAGCGCCGAAGTCGACCACCAAGACCGTGTCGAATTCAGACACCGTGAGAACCCCCTGACAAGGCGAAGAGCGGTGACCCCAGTCTATCGGCCCCGGCTCGAGCACCTGGCCTGGCCGGGTCCGGCGTGCTAACACAGAACGATGGATCTTGTCTGGCCGGCCATCGCGTGGGCCCTGTGGGTCATCGCGACGGTCACCGCCTTCAAGGTGTCGGGCCGTGACAGGGGCGAGGAGGCGCCCCCGTACCCGGTGCCCGCGGCGGTGGCCGAGCTCTTACGTGGCATGCGTCCCCAGGACGTGTTCTACACCGTGCTCTTCGAGCTGGCAGGACGCGGCTGGGTGACGATCGACGGCGACCGCCTGTCGCTGAACCCGATTCGTCCGCCGGAGCCGTTGCGCCCGTACGAGGTCTGGGTGCTCGAACGGGTGCGCGTCCGCATGGCGGGAGCGCCGAGGGCGCCCGTGATCGCCCTCGTGCCCGAGTCCGAGGACCTGGAGCGGGGTTTCGTCCCGCTCGTCCGGGAGCACGCCATCGAGATCGGCCTGGCCCGCCACCGCTGGGGCAGCATGGGCGTCCCCGTGCTGCTGACCATGGCCCTGTTCATCCCCTGGTTCATGACCGTGGTGGTGGCGCTCTTCTCCTGGCCCGCGGGGATCGCGACGGTGGGGGCGATGGTCGCGGGCGTCTCGCTGCTGTCGGACGGCAAGGGCTTCCTGCTGACCCGGCGCGGGCGGGAGGTGGCCGGATCCGGATCGCCGCCGGCGAACCGCAACCAGGAGTGGATCTTCACCGGCAGCGGCTGGAAGGGCGTCGAGATCGAGCCGGCCAACCTGCCGCTCCGCTCGGGCCGCCAGGAGATCGCCGGGCACGTCGTCAAGCGCTGGGTCCATGAGACCACCGACGACCAGGGCCGGTCGGTGGAGTACTACATCGCGCTGCACGACGGCCACTCGGAGAAGGCGATCAGCTTCCGGGTCGGCGAGAGCCTCTACCGCGACGTGCTGCCCGGCGACTCCGTACGCCTGCTGGTCAAGCCGCGCCGCTGGGTGGTGCGCGTGCTGGCGCACGACCGTCACTGGTAGCCGGGCACCTCACCGGTCAGCAGCGACTCGACGTACAGGCGCAGGCTCGCCGCGTACGAGGAGTCGGTCAGCAGCAGGAACCGCTCCTCGCGGATGCCCTGGATCACCAGGTCGGCCACCTCGGACGGCTCCATGCCGCGCTCGGCCGCCTTGCCGATCCGCTCCTTGACGGCCACCTCGTCCGCGGCGGGCGTGGTGGCCAGAGTGGGCGGGCGCGACCGGTCGGAGTCGGCGATGCGAGTCCTGACCGCGCCGGGGCACAGCGCGCTGACGCGCAGCTTCGACCCCGTCGCGGCCAGGTCCTGGGCGAGCGCCAGGGACGCGGCGAGCGCGGCGTGCTTGGCCATCGCGTACCCGCCGGTCCCCGGCGACACCAGCAGTCCCGCCACGGAGACGGTGTTGACGACGTGTCCCTCGGTGTCCTGCTCGATCATGCGCGGCACGAACCAGTGGATGCCGTGCAGCACGCCCCACAGGTTCACGCCGAGCAGCCAGGAGAAGTCCTCCTCGTCCCGCGTCCACATGTGGCCGCCCTGGAAGACGCCCGCGTTGTTGCAGAGCACGTGCACGGCGCGCAGCTCACCGAAGCAGCGGTCGGCGAGGTGACGTACGGACGAGGCATCGGACACGTCGGTGATCTGTGTCAGCACCTTCGTGCCGCCGCACATGGCCGCCGTCTCCGCCAGCCCGCCGTGGTCCACGTCGGCGAGCATCAACGTCATTCCCTCTGCCGCGAACCGGAGGGCGAGCGCCCTCCCGATGCCACTGGCCGCACCCGTCACCACCGCGACCTTGCCGGAGAGCTCGCGCACGTACAGACCTCCCTAGGGACACGCCATAGGTCGTTCCCCGATCAGTCCGAGCGACGCTACAGCACCGCGTCCATCAGGCCCAGAGGCGGCGAGCCGAGATCGAACAGGGCCTTGTGGAAGCGCTGGAGGGTGAAGCCCGCTCCCCACTCCTTGCGCGCCCGCTCGCGCAGGTCGAGGATGAGCAGCTTGCCCCAGGTGTAGCGGCCGTAGGTCGGGTCGAACGTGGCCCGGCGCGCCTCCGACAGCGCGGCGGGACCGGCCAGGTGGGTGTCCGACTCGAAGCGGCGCGCGCCCTCCTCGACCGTCATCTGGCCGGTGTGCACGCCGATCGCGCAGGCCAGCCGGGTGACGCGGATGAGCGCCTCCACCCAGACGCCGATCTCGAAGCGCGGGTCGCCGTCGCCGAAGCCCTCCTCGACGCACAGCTCCTCGGCATAGTGCGCCCAGCCCTCGACGAACGCCATCGACTGCAGCAGCCTGCGCACCTCCGACGGGGCCCGGCGCAGCGCCCTGGCGTGCGAGAAGTGCCCGGGCGCCACCTCGTGGACGTTGATGGCGGGCAGCGTGGTGCGGCTGAAGACCTGCAGCCACTCCTCCTGCTCCTGCTCGGGCCAGTCGGGCTCGGGCGGCGTGATGTAGTACCAGGACGGCCCCTCGGGCTCGCCGGGCGAGTTCCACGCCATCATGGCCATCGCCCAGCGGCGCGACTCGGGCGCCAGGCCGACCAGGCACTCGCCGTCGTGGTAGGGCACGAGGTCCTTCTCGCGGGTGAACGCGATGGCCTTCTCCGTGCCGATCCGCGCGGCCTCGATGACGCCGTCGGCGTCGGGGTGGTCCTTGACCAGCTCGCGTACGACGTCGAGCGGGGGCCTGCCGGTCTCCCCGAGCTTCGCGCACGACTCGGCGAGCAGGCCGAGCAGCCGGTCGCGTTCGGCGTCGGCCCGCTCGGCCAGCCTGCCCAGGTCCACCGGCAGGCCCTCGGCGGTGCCCATGAGCCGGGCGAGCGCGTCGCCGCCGAGCGCCGCGTCGGGGTCGCCCTCCTGCGCGGCCCGCTCGACGTGCGCGACGAGCCTGGCGTGCGCGGCCAGCGCGGCCTCGTCGGTGATGCCGGCGGCGAGGCCCTTGACCGCGCCGATCAGGGACTTCGCGACCGGGGCCGGCACCTGGTCGAGCGAGGCGAGCGCCTGGTCCACGGCCTCGGGCCAGAGCGCGAGGTGGGCCGCCTTGGCCGCCGCGCGCTCCTCCTCCGGCGCGTAGTCGCGGTCGTAGCACGCGAGGTCGAGGTTGGACAGGTGGATCAGGGGGTTCTTGCGGTGCAGCTCCAGCTCGCCGAACTGGGTGCGCAGACTCTCCTCGAACACCTGTAGGTGCCTGGCGTCGTGCGCGTCAGCGGGCGCGGGTCCCTCGCCGAGCCGCGCCAGCCCGGCCCGTACGCCCTCGGGCGACAGGTCCTGGATCCGGCCGTCGTACTCGTGCCTGCCGCCGCCCTCGCGCGCCTCGGCCACGATCAGGTCGGTGATGGCTCGTAGCCTGGCGTCAAGTTCTGTCATGCCGCCGACGCTAGCGCACCCCTGGTATGGGGTCTTTAGTGCTGAAATTTCGGGCACTTTCGGCTGCTGCGCGGTGCAAGATGATCAGCATGGCTCTCCGCATCACCACGCTCGCTGAGCGTCCCGAGTTCGCCGCGACCCTGTGGGACATGGAGCACACCTGGGCGCAGTTCGTCCTGAACGACCCCATCGCGGATCTCTACTACCCCTTCGTCACCACCCGCCACCAGCACCACGTGCTCGTGGCCGACGACGACGCGGAACCCGGGCGGCCGGTGGCGCGGGCGTGCCTGATCCCGTACGTGTCCGGCGGCGACGGCCTGCCCGACGACGGCTGGGACGGCGTGATCCGGGCGGGCTGGCTGGCCCGCGAGCGCGGCCAGGAGCCCGACGCCGTCTCCGCGCTGGAGATCACCGTCCGCCGCGACCTGCAGGGCAGGGGCCTGTCGGCGCTGATGGTGGCCGCCCTGCGCGAGCATGCCGCCAGGCTCGGCTTCCGCACGCTCGTCGCCCCCGTACGTCCCAACCACAAGCACCTCGAACCGCACACCCCCATGAGCGAGTACGCCTTCAGGACCCGCCCCGACGGCCTGCCCCAGGACCCGTGGCTGCGGGTGCACGTACGGGCGGGCGCCGAGATCGTCAAGGTGGCGCCCCGGTCGATGGTGGTGCCGGGCACGCTGGCGGAGTGGCGGGCCTGGACCGGCCTGCCGTTCGACCGGTCGGGGCCGGTGGAGGTGCCGGGGGCGCTGACGCCGGTGCATTGCGATGTGGAGCACGACCACGCCGTCTACGTGGAGCCGAACGTCTGGGTGGCCCACTCCCTGACCTGAGCGGGCCTTGCGAGCGCCCGGCCGCGCCGGACCGACCGGGCGCGGGCCTTTGAGGCGCCCGGCCCTCCAGGCCGATCAGGAGCGGGCCTTCGAGGCGCCCGGCCCGCCGCACCGGCCAGGAGCGAGCCCAAGGACGCTCAGCCTGCCGGGCTGACCAGACGGAGGCGGTCGGCGTGGCGGGCGACGTCGAGGCCGCGCTCGGCGGCCCAGGCGTCGTCGTGGCAGGTGGCGAGGTGGCGCTCGGAGGCGTCGCCGATCAGCGAGACGATCGTGCCGCTCTCGCCCCGCATGACCATGCGCTCGATCAGCTCGAGCGCCGCCCAGAGCACGGTGCCGGACGACGGGCCCACGGGCAGCCCGGTGACCCCCCTGATGTGCCGCGCCGCAGCCACCGTGGCCGCGTCGGGCACCGGGATCACCAGGTCGATCAGGTCGGGACGGAAGCCCGGCTCCATGCGCGGGCGGCCGATGCCCTCGATGCGCGAGGGCATGCCGGTGGCGTAGTCGCGCACGTCGAGCGTCCAGCCAGGAAAGTACGCGGAGTTCTCCGGGTCGGCCACCGCGACCCGGCAGTCGAGGTCATGCTTCTTGATCCAGTTGCCGAGCGTCGCCGAGGTCGCGCCGGTGCTCGCGCCCGTCACCACCCAGTCGGGGCTCACCTGGGCGAACAGCTCCTCGGCGAGGTCGTGCTCGGCCGCCCTGCCGAACTGGTCGAGGAAGTGCCCTTCGATCCGCCGCGCCGCGTCGTAGATGGCCAGCGGCGGCGAGACGAACCTGCACTCGCCGCCCAGCTCCTCCACCGGCCGCGCCCGCTCGGGCCCCGCCTTGCCCGGCATCACCACGATGTACCGCAGGCCGAGCCGCCGGGCGAACCACGCCTGGGCCACCGCCGCGTTGCCGCCCGTGGCCTCGACCACGGTCGCGCCCTCGGTGACCAGGCCGTCGAGCACGGCCTGGCGGAATAACGCGCGCGCGTGGCGGTGCCTGAGGCTGCCTGTGGGATGCCGGGACTCGTCCTTCAGCAACAACGTGATCCCGGGGACCCGAACCGGGAATTCGATCAGCGGGGTCGGCTCCCCCGCGGCCAGCACGTCGAGGGCTCGTGCGTTCCAGCTCACGTCTCCACTTTTTCAGTCATGCCCCCGCGAGGTCCGTGCTTTCGCCAGGAACGTAGTGAATCGCGGCAATATGCCGGACAGCGGTAACTTCCCCTATTCTCGGCGGAGTCCCACGAGACGGGCGGCATGGGGCCAGAATTCTGGCATGGCTTCCTTCGCTCCGCTCCGCCCGGCAGATCCGCGCTCGCTGGGGGGCCTGCGTCTGCTCGGCAGGCTCGGCGAGGGTGGCCAGGGCGTCGTCTACCTGGGCGAGGACGCCGAGGGCGGCAAGGCGGCGGTCAAGTGGCTGCGGGCCGACCTGGCGGGCGACGAGTCGAGCGTGCAGCGCTTCCTGCGCGAGGTCGAGGTGGCCAGGCACGTGGCGCCGTTCTGCACGGCCGCCGTGCTGGGCACAGGGATCGAGCAGGATCGGCCGTACATCGTCAGCGAGTACATCGAGGGCCCCTCCCTGCATCGGGTGGTGCAGGAGCAGGGGCCGCGCACGGGGACGGCGCTGCACCGGCTGGCCGTCGGCACCGCGACCGCGCTCGCCGCGATCCATCAGGCGGGCATCGTGCACCGCGACTTCAAGCCGGCCAACGTGATCATCGGCGCCGACGGGCCCCGGGTCATCGACTTCGGCATCGCGCGGGCGCTGAACGCCACGACGATCAGCCAGTCGGTGGTGGGGACCCCGTCGTACATGGCGCCCGAGCAGTTCATGGGCCACGCGGTGGGACCGGCGGCCGACCTGTTCTCGTGGGCCGGGACGATCATTTTCGCGGCGACGGGGCAGGCGCCGTTCGGCAGCGACACGATGCCCGCGGTGATCAACCGCGTGCTCAACCGGCAGCCCGACCTCGGCCCGCTCGACGGCACGCTGCGCGAGGTCGTGGCCGCCTGCCTGGCCAAAGATCCGGCGCAGCGGCCCACGGCCGAGCAGGTGATGGTGCGGCTGCTGCGGCACCCGGCGTCCGGCTCGGGCATGCTGGCGGAGGGCGCGGCGGCGGCATCGTCCGCGCCCTTCCCCGGCCCGCCCGCCTTAGGTTCGCCCGTCTCAGGGCCGCTCTCCCAGGCGGGCCCGCGGCCCGCGGGCCTGCCCGTCACAGGCGCACCCGCCGCAAGCACGCCCCCGCACACCGGCGCGCCCGCCGCAGGACCGCCTTCCCAGCAGCACATCCCGCCGGGCCACCCCCACGCGTGGCAGCACCTCCAGCCCACGCACCCCGCCGCCAAGCCGCCGGACCGCAGGCGGGGGCAGGTGGTGGCGAGCGTCACCGCGGCGGTCGCGCTGCTGCTGGCCGCCGTCATCTTCGCGGGCGTCCAGATGTACCGGACGGCGAGCACGGCCGCGCTCCAGTCCACGACCCCGTCGGCGGACACGGAGCGGCAGCCCAGCGGCTCCGGCGAGGAGCCCACCGGGGACGCCACCGGAGACGACTCCGAGGGCCGGACCGAGGACCAGGCGGAGCACCAGGCGGAGGACGTGCCCGGCGAGGGCACCAAGCGGAAGCTGCCCGGCGGCGACATCTCCCTGTACGAAAGCCCGTCCGACGCCATCGTGCTCACCTCGTACGAGGTCAAGGACGCGAAGAAGGACGACTGGATCGACTACGCCAGGGACTCGCTGCGCGGCAAGTTCACCAAGTACGCGGGCAACATGGAGTCGCTGGTCTCCCCCGACGGACGCTACCTCGCGTCAAGGGGCAGGCAGTACACCCCCGACGATCACGACTTCATCGTCATCACCGACCGCCGGACCGGGCAGCGCCACACGATCAAGACCGTCAAGAGCCCGCTGGACGGCATCATCATGCGGTGGTCGAAGGACGGCGGGACGATCCTGCTCAGCATCGCGCGGGAGGTCGGCGACGAGCTGACCTACCCGGGGTTCATGCTGGTCGACGTGGCCACCAAGCGCGTCAGGCGGGTGGACGTCAGCGACACCGCCGTCAGGAGGAACATGTTCGCCTTCGACGGCGACAACGTCGGCACGGTCAACGTCTACGGCCCCGAGGACAACCTGAACCTGCGCTTCTTCGACCCCCAAGGCCGGGTGGTGCGCTCGCAGGAGAAGATCGGCACGCTCCCCGCCGGCACGACGGAGGACATCTTCTCGCCTTCGGGCAAGGCGTACGTCACCAACTGCCCTGACGGCACGTACAACGACCACTGCATCTGGGACGCCGCCACCGGCAAGCGGCTGCACACGTTCTACTCCGACTGCGACGAGGTGCTCGGCTTCTACGACGACAAGCACCTGTACTGCTGGGAGAACGACAACGGCGCCAACGCCGAGGTGCAGGTGGTCGACTTCAAGGGCAAGCTGGTGCGCAAGCTCCTGGAGGCCCCGGAAGAGCTGGACGTCGACCCCGTCTTCACCAGGAATCCGGCGCGCGGCTCGTGAACCATCCGGCGGATCCGGCCGTGATGGGGGGCATGAACACGCTGATCCGCACGACCGTGGCGGCCGCCGCGCTGGCCGCGGTCACGGCCGCCTGCACCACGTCGCCGGGTGGAGACCAGGGCCCGCCGCCGGTGAGGACGAGCCTCGGCGCGGTGCGCCTGGTGGCGTACGACGGGTGCGACGACCTGCTGGAGGAGCTGCGCGAGCGCAGCGCGGCCAACGTCGGGCCCTACGGCTTCGGCGACGCGATGCCGATGATGGTCGGGCAGGACAGCGTGCGCAGCGAGGCCAAAGCGCGTGCGGTCACGCAGTCGCCCGAGCACTCGACGACGAACGTGCACGAGGCGGGCGTGGACGAGCCCGACCTGGTCAAGACCGACGGCGAGCGGCTCATCACCGTCACCGACGGCACCCTGCGCGTCATCGACACGGCCACCAGGAAGATCACCGCCTCGCTCCGGCTGACCGAGGGCGAGGGCGGCTCCGGCTTCCCCGCGGACCTGCTGGTGTCGGGCGACCGGGCGCTGGTGCTGATGGCCGGCGGGGACATCATGTACAAGCGGATCGCCGGGGGTCCGGTGGGCGACACCCGGTACGTGCTGGTGGACCTCGCGGGCGAGCCGAAGGTGCTGGGCACGATCAAGCCGCAGGGATCGTACGTGGACGCGCGGCTGGTCGGCTCCACCGTCCGCCTCGTCACCCGCAGCCGGCCCGACGTCGTCTTCCACGAGCGGCGCCCTGGCAGCAGCGAATCGGACTTGATCGCGGCGAACCGGGCCGTCATCGCGAACGCCCCAGCCGAGGCGTGGCTGCCCAGGATCGAGATCACCGACGCGTCCGGCAGGACCACGCAGAGCCGGGTGCCGTGCGAGCGGGTCAGCCACCCCGCCGACTACACCGGCACCTCGATGCTGACCGTGCACACGATCGACCTGGCCCAGGGCATCACGGCGGCGGGCACCGACCCGATCACGCTGGCCGCCGACGGCGACATCGTCTACGGCACCGGCCAGAGCCTGTACGTGGCCAGCAACCCGCGCTGGTGGTTCCCCGTGGTGCGACGGCTTCCGCCGCCGCCCTCGCCTCGCCCGACGGCCGTGGCCCCGGCGGAGGAGCCGACGGTGACCGACCCGCCGATCGCGCCGACCACCACAGGGAGCACGCCGGCCGCGACGGTGCCGGCCGAGACGGTGCCGGCCGAGACGGTGCCGGTCGAGACGGTGCCCGCGGAAACGCCCACGCCGGAGCCCACCCCCGCGCAGCCGCCCGAGGAGACGGAGGTGCACCGCTTCGACATCACGAAGCCAGGCGCGCCCGCGTACGTGGCCTCGGACAAGGTGCCCGGCCGGCTGCTCAACCAGTACGCGCTCTCCGAGCACGACGGCCACCTCCGCGTGGCCACCACGCTCAACCGGTCCGACGGCCGCGACAGCTCCAGCGCGGTCTACGTGCTCAAGGCCGACACCATGGAGAAGGTGGGCGAGGTCGGCGGCCTCGGCAAGGGCGAGCGCATCTACTCGGTGCGCTTCATCGGCCCGGTCGGCTACTGCGTGACGTTCCGCCAGGTGGACCCGCTCTACACGCTCGACCTGCGCGACCCCGCACATCCCCGGGTGACGGGCGAGCTGAAGATCACCGGGTACTCGGCGTACCTGCATCCCGCCGCCGACGGCCGGCTGATCGGCATCGGCCAGGAGGCCAGCGAGAAGGGCAGGACGCTGGGCACGCAGGTGTCGCTGTTCGACGTGAGCGACCCGGCGGCGCCGCGCCGGCTGTCGCAGTTCTTCCAGCGCGACTCGGGCTCGGGCGCGGAGTGGGACCCGCACGCGTTCCTGTACTGGCCGAAGACCGGTCTCGCGGTGGTGCCGCTGGTGCAGCCGGACAAGTCGGGCGCGCTGGTGCTCAGGATCGACGACAAGGAGGTACGGCGGCTGGGCATGATCGAGCATCCGGAGCGGCGCGGCGAGTACCCATACCGGCCGGGTATCGAACGCTCGCTGGTCATCGGCGACTCGATCTGGACAGTGTCGTATGAAGGCGTCCAGGTCAACGACATGGAGACGCTCGATTCACAAGTGTGGATCCCGCTTCGTTGAGCAACCAAAAGGTGCCGGTTCGCAAATGAACCGGCACCTTTTTTATGGACTTATCCCGACAACCGGTGAAAAATTCGCTTACACCGTCTTGTCGGACACGGCGCGCCCGTCACGAGCCACCGCCGGTCCGCCTTCACGAGAAAGGGCCCCACGCTGCCATGCGATCACGCACCCCCCTGCTCGCATCGCTGCTCAGCGCGCTCGCGTTAGCCGCGGCGCCGCTGCCCGCCTCCGCGGCAGAGCCGCCTGAGGCCGCTCAGGAAGGCACGTACATCGTCCAGCTCAACCCGTCGCTGCGCGCGCCGCGCGGCGCGGCCGAGACCCAGGTGTCGCAGCTCGGCGGCGAGCTGGTCGGCGTCTACCAGCACGCGTTCAAGGGCTACACCGCGAAGCTGAGCGCCGCCGCCGCCGAGAAGCTCAAGAAGGACCCGAGCGTGCTCAGCGTGGAGCCCGACGCCGTGGTCACCCACTTCGCCCAGACCATCCCGACCGGCGTGAGCCGGATCTTCGGCCCGGACAACCCCAACCTCGACATCGACGGCACCGACGACCGCCGCGTGGACGTGGACGTCGCCGTGGTGGACAGCGGCGTCGACCAGAGCCACCCCGACCTGAACGTGGTCGCCAGGACCAACTGCGTGATCGGCCTCTGCATCAACAACTCCGGCACCGACGACAACGGCCACGGCACCCACGTCGCCGGCACCATCGGCGCGATCGACAACGCGATCGGCCCGGTCGGCGTCGCACCCGGCGCGCGCATCCACGCGGTCAAGGTGCTCAACGCCTCCGGCTCAGGCTCGCTCGCGGGCATCGCGGCCGGCATCGACTGGGTGGTGGCGCGCAGCTCCACCATCGAGGTCATCAACCTCAGCCTCGGTTGCAGCGGCTGCTCCAGCAGCGCGATCAGCAGCGCCATCACGAACGCGGTCAACGCCGGCATCGTGGTCGTGGTGGCCGCGGGCAACAGCAGCGCCAACACCGCCTCGTTCTTCCCGGCCAACCACCCCGACGTGGTCACCGTCTCCGCGCTGACCGACAACGACGGGCAGGCCGGCGGCCAGGGCGGCAGCACGCTGTCCTGCCGCAGCGAGTCCGACCAGGACGACACCCTCGCCTTCTACTCCAACTACGGCTCCACCGTGGAGATCACCGCGCCCGGCACCTGCATCTACTCGACGTGGCCCGGCGGCGGCTACAACACGATCAGCGGCACCTCGATGGCCAGCCCGCACGTCGCGGGCGCGGCGGCCCTGCTCACCTCGGGGTCGGCCAAGCCGACCACGCGGGCAGGCTCGCTGGCCGTGCGCAGCACGCTGATCTCGACCGGCAACTCCGACTGGACCGACGACTCCGGTGACGGCGTCAAGGAGCCCCTGCTCGACGTGCACGACGCCGGCGTCTACAACCTGGCCTGAGCCGGGGCGCGCCTGACGCAGAACCACCTCGGATGAGGGCGGTCCGCGGACAACCGCAGCGCCGCGGACCGCCCTGCCCTAGGCGTTCTCCGGCGCCACCACCGGGACGATCTCCGGCGCGCCCAGCCTGATCGCGTCGGCCTCCTGGTCGGAGTCCTGCTCCTGCGAGCGCCGTTCCGCCTCCACCCGCTTGGTGTAGTACTCGACCTCGCGCTTGACCTGCTCGCCGTCCCAGCCGAGCGGCCCGGCCAGCAGCTCCGCCGCCTCGCGCGCCACCCCGACCCCGCGGTGGAAGGTCTCGATGGAGATGCGGGTACGCCGGGTCAGCACGTCGTTGAGGTGCCTGGCCCCCTCGTGGGTGGCGGCGTAGACGATCTCGGCGCGCAGGTAGTCGTCGGCCCCGTCCAGCGGGCGGCCCAGCGACGGGTCCTGCTCGACCAGCTCCAGGATGTCGTCGATGAGCGAGCCGTAGCGGTGCAGCAGGTGCTCGATCCTGGCCACGTGCAGCCCCGACTCCTGGGCGAGGCGGTGCCGGGAGTTCCACAGCGCCTGGAAGCCCTCGGCGCCGACCAGCGGGATGCGGTCGGTGCACGATTGCGGCACCCGGTAGTCGAGGCCGTGCGCCACCGCGTCCACCGCGTCGCGCGCCATCACCCGGTACGTCGTGTACTTGCCCCCGGCCACCATCACCAGGCCGGGCACGGGGTGGGCGACCACGTGCTCCCTGGACAGCTTGGACGTCTCGTCGGACTCGCCCGACAGCAGCGGCCGCAGCCCCGCGTAGACGCCCTCGACGTCGTCGCGGGTCAGCGGCACCGACAGGATCGCGTTGACGTGGTCGAGCAGGTAGTCGATGTCGGCGCGGGAGGCGGCCGGATGGCTCCTGTCGAGCGTCCATTCCGTGTCGGTGGTGCCGATGATCCAGTGGCGGCCCCACGGGATGACGAACAGCACCGACTTCTCCGTACGCAGGATGATGCCGGTCAGCGACTGGATGCGGTCGCGCGGCACGACCAGGTGGATGCCCTTGGAGGCGCGTACGTGGATCTGCCCCCTGCCGCCCACCAGCTCCTGGATGTCGTCGGTCCACACGCCGGTCGCGTTGACCACCTGCCTGGCGCGTACGTCGAACTCGTCGCCAGTCTCCAGGTCGCGCACCCGCACGCCGGTGACCCGCTCGCCCTCGCGCAGGAATCCGACGACCTGGGTCCGCTGCGCGATGTGCGCGCCGTAGGTGGCGGCGGTGCGCAGCGTGGTCACGACGTAGCGGGCGTCGTCCACCTGGGCGTCCCAGTACTGGATGGCGCCGGTGAATGCGCTCTTCTTCAGCGAGGGGGCAAGGCGCAGCGCCCGCTTCCTCGACAGGTGCCGGTGCCCCGGCACGCCGCGGGTCAGGCCGGTCGCGAAGCCGAGCGTGTCGTACAGCATGACGCCGGCGCCCACGTACGGGCGCTCCCACCCGAAGTGGGTCAGCGGGAACAGGAACGGCACGGGCCTGACCAGGTGGGGCGCGATGCGCTGGAGCAGCAGGGCGCGTTCCTGCAGCGCCTCGCGTACCAGGTCGAAGTTGAGCTGCTCCAGGTAGCGCAGGCCACCGTGGATGAGCTTGGACGAACGTGACGACGTGCCGGAGGCGAAGTCCCGCGCCTCCACGAGCCCCACGTCAAGGCCCCTGGTCACCGCGTCGAGCGCGATGCCGGCACCCACGACGCCGCCGCCTACCACGACGACGTCGAGTTCCTGGACCCTCATGCGCTCCAGCGCCTCGGCCCGTTCGGCGGGCCCGAGACGGGCCGCGCACTTTCCCGACGCCATATTTCCCCCTGAAACGGCTTTGTCGCTGTTCCTGGTACCTACCCGCACAGCGTCCGACCTGTAACGCTTTATGCCGGGAGCCGCGCTCAGGCCCGAGGGGAGGCCGCTTTCAGGCGCGTACGACCTTCACGCCCGCCTCGGTGAGCCGGGCGGCGAGATCGTCACTGAGCCGGGCGTCGGTGACGAGGGTGTCGATCCGCTCGATGGGGCAGATCCGGGAGAACGCCCGCCTGCCGATCTTGGAGGAGTCGGCCACCACCACGACCTGGGCGGCCCGGCTGATCAGCAGGTTGTTGACGCTGGCCTCGCCCTCGTGGTGCGCGGACGCGCCGAGCCCGACGTCGAGCGCGTCCACGCCGAGGAAGGCGACGTCGAGCGTCACCTGCTCCAGCACGCCGGTGGAGAGCGGGCCGATCAGCTCGTACGACTGCGGCCGCGCCACCCCGCCGGTCACCACGATCTTGACGTGCTTGCGGACGGTGAGCTCGGAGGCGATGTTGAGCGCGTTCGTGACGATCGTGAAGCCGCTCTCCAGCGCGGGCAGCGTGGCGAGCGTGCGGGCCAGCTCGGAGGTGGTGGTGCCGCCGTTCAGCCCGACGACCGCCCCGGGCGAGACCAGCTCGGCCGCCGCCGCGGCGATGCGGTGCTTCTCGTCGGCGTGCCGCGCGGTCTTGTAGCGCAGCGGCAGGTCGTAGCTGACGCTCTGCGACACCGCGCCGCCGCGCGTGCGCATGAGCATCTGCTGCTGGGCGAGCTGGTCGAAGTCCCGCCTGATCGTGGCGGTGGAGACGTCCAGCGCCTGCGCGGCCTCCTCCACCGACAGCCTGCCCTCCTGCGCCAGCAGTTCGAGGATGGCGTTCCAGCGGTCGTAGCGGGACACGTCGGCCTCCTAAGGGGATGAGGTCAGGAGCAAGCGTGGCACAACCTGGGACCCCAGAGCCACCGATGTTCATTTTTGCCGTTTTCTGCTATAAAAAACGCAGAAACAATCAAGCTTGGAGGTAAGTGGTGACCACCCACACCGAAGCCGAGATCGCGTCCCAGCCGTCGTGCTGGCGGCGCGCCGTGGCGAACGTCCCCGCCGACGCGCTCCCCGCCCGGGGTGAGCGGGTCGCCGTGGTCGGCTGCGGTACGTCGTGGTTCATCGCGATGGCGTACGCGGCGCTGCGCGAGCGGGCCGGGCACGGCGAGACCGACGCGTTCGCCGCCTCCGAGTTCCCCGCGGGCCGCCGCTACGACCGGGTGCTCGCGCTGACCCGTTCCGGCACCACGACCGAGGTGCTCGACCTGCTCGGCAGGATCGACACCAGGACCACGGCCGTCACCGCCGACCCCAACACGCCGATCAAGGACGCCGCGCAGGACCTGATCGTGCTCGACTACGCCGACGAGAAGTCCGTCGTGCAGACCAGGTTCGCCACCACCCAGCTCGCCATGCTCCGCGCGAGCCTCGGCGAGGACCTCACCCAGGCCATCGCCGACGCCGAGCGGGCCGTCGCCGAGCCGCTGCCCGACCAGTTGGTGAACGCCGAGCAGTTCAGCTTCCTCGGCACCGGCTGGTCGGTCGGCCTCGCCCAGGAGGCGGCGCTGAAGATGCGCGAGGCGTCCAGGTCGTGGACGGAGGCGTATCCGGCGATGGAGTACCGTCACGGCCCGATCAGCATCGCGGGCCCCGGCCGGGTGACGTGGATGCTCGGCACCGCGCCCGAGGGCCTGCGCGCCCAGGTCGAGGCGACCGGCGGCACGTTCATCGAGGGCGCGCTCGACCCGATGGCCGAGCTGATCCGCGTCCAGCGGGTCGCCGTGGCCCGTGCCTTCGCGCGCGGGCTCGACCCCGACGAGCCCATGCACCTCACGCGATCTGTGATCCTTTCTTCATGAGCCTTACTCTTGCCGACGCCAGGATCGTGACGCCCGAGGGAGTTCACGAGGGGTGGCTGACCATCGAAGACGGCCGCATCACGCATGTCGGCCACGGCGCCGCCCCCGGACCCGGCCTGCGGCTGGGCGGGCGCCACGTGGTCCCAGGGTTCGTGGACGTGCACAACCACGGGGGCGCGGGGGGCTCGTTCCCCACCGGTGAGCAGGACAAGGCGCGCGACGCCGTGGCGCTGCACCGCCGCCACGGCACCACCACGACCGTGGCCAGCCTCGTCACCGACACCGTCGAGGGCCTGACCAGGGCGGCCGCCGCGCTGGCCGAGCTGTGCGACGAGGGCCTGCTGGCCGGTGTGCACTTCGAGGGCCCGTACATCGCCAAGGCCCGCTGCGGCGCCCACGACCCCACGCTGCTGCGCGAGCCCTCACCGCAGGAGTTCGCCGGGCTGGTCAAGGCCGCGCGCGGGCACGCCCGCATGGTGACGATCGCGCCCGAGCTGCCCGGCGCGCTCGACACGATCAGGATGGCCGCGGACGAAGGCGTCATCGCCGCCATCGGACACAGCGACGCCGACTACGAGCAGACCATCGCCGGCATCGACGCGGGCGCCACCGTGGCCACCCACCTCTACAACGCGATGCCACCGCTCGGCCACCGCGCACCCGGCCCGGTAGCGGCGCTGCTCGACGACGAGCGGGTGACGGTCGAGCTGATCAACGACGGGGTCCACGTCCACGCGGCCATGCTGCGGCTGGCGTACGAGGTGGCCGGGCCGGGCCGCACGATGCTCGTCACCGACGCCATGTCCGCCACCGGGCTCGGCGACGGCGACTACGTGCTCGGCCCGATGCAGGTCCACGTGCGCGACGGCGTGGCCAGGCTGGCCGAGGGCGGCTCCATCGCGGGCTCCACGCTCACCATGGACGTCGCCTTCCGCCGCGCGGTCCAGGAGCTCGGCATGTCGCTGCCGGACGCCGTACAGGTGACCTCGCTGACCCCCGCCCGCGTGCTCGGCCTGGCCGACCGCATCGGCTCGATCGCCGTCGGCAAGGCCGCCGACCTGGTCGTGCTCTCCGACTCCCTGCAGGTCGACGGCGTGCTGAAAGACGGCGTCTGGATCATGGAGCCCTGATGATCGTCACGGTGACCCTCAACCTCGCCCTCGACACCACCTACCGGGTGCCCGGCGCCGACTGGGACGGCGTCAACCGCGTGGCCGGCGTGCACCGGCGGGCCGGGGGCAAGGGCGTGAACGTCGCCAGGGTGCTGCGCGCGCTCGGCCG
This sequence comes from Nonomuraea sp. NPDC052634, assembly GCF_040678535.1. Taxonomy (NCBI): domain Bacteria; kingdom Bacillati; phylum Actinomycetota; class Actinomycetes; order Streptosporangiales; family Streptosporangiaceae; genus Nonomuraea; species Nonomuraea sp. NPDC052634. The sequence goes on from NZ_JBFATY010000012.1 coordinate 101,353, forward strand.
CGACGTGCTGGTCACCGGCCTGGCCGGTGGTCCGACCGGCCAGGCGATCGAAGCCGACCTGCGGGCCGCCGGCATCCCCCACGACCTGTACGCGGTCGCCGCCGACTCCCGCACCACGCTCGCCGTCACCGACCCCGACGCGGGCCGCACGGCGCTGTTCAACGAGCCGGGGCCCGAGGTGAGCGCCGCCGAGCTGGCCGGGTTCACCCGCTACTACGAGTCCCTGCTGGCCGGGGCCGACGCGGTCGTGCTCTCCGGCAGCCTGCCGCGCGGCGTGCCGTCCGACGCCTACGCCACGCTCGCCGCCGTCGCCGCCTCCCTGGGCGTGCCCGCCATTGTGGACGCCGACGGCGAGCCGCTGCGCCACGCGACCAAGGGGCGGCCGTCCATCCTGAAACCCAACGCCGAGGAGCTGGCCAGGGCCGTGCCCGGCAGCCCAGCAGAGGGCGCGGAGGCCCTGCGCGGGCAGGGGGCCGAGGCGGTGGTCGTGTCCATGGGCGCGGGCGGGCTGCTGGCCGTCACCGGCGAGGGCACCTTCCGCGCGCGCATGCCGTACGCCGTGCACGGCAACCCCACAGGAGCGGGCGACTCGCTCGTCGCCGGTCTCGCCCTCGGCCTCGTCGAACGCGAGCCCTGGCCGGAACGCCTGCGCCGCGCCGCCGCGCTCGGCGCCGCCGCCGTCGCCACGCCCGTCGCCGGCGAGTTCGCCCCCGACGTGTACGCCGACATCCACCCGCAGATCACCATCAGCTGAAGGAGCCCGCCATGCCCCTCGCCCCCATCGGCGACATCGTGACCCGGTCACCCGCAGGGGTGGGCGCGTTCAACGTCATCCAGCTCGAACACGCCACCGCCATCGTCGCCGGTGCCGAGGCGCTCGGCCTGCCCGTCGTGCTGCAGATCAGCGAGAACTGCGTGCGCTACCACGGCGCGCTCGAACCCATCGCGCTGGCCGCGCTCGCCGTCGCCCGCCGCGCCGAGGTGCCGGTCGCCGTGCATCTCGACCACGCCACCGACCGGGCGCTCGTCGAAGAGGCCGTCGGCCTCGGCCTCGGCTCGGTCATGTACGACGCCTCCGCCCTGCCCGACGAGGAGAACGTCGCGAGCACCGCCGAGGTCGCCGCCTGGTGCCACGAGCGCGGCGTGTGGGTGGAGGCCGAGCTGGGCGAGGTCGGGGGCAAGGACGGCGTGCACGCGCCCGGCGCGCGCACTAAGCCGCACGAGGCCGCCGACTACGTGGCGCGGACCGGCGTCGACGCGCTGGCCGTGGCCGTCGGCACCTCCCACGCCATGACCACCAAGGACGCGGTGCTCGACCTCGACCTCATCGCCGAGCTACGGGCCGCCGTGCCGGTGCCGCTGGTGCTGCACGGCTCCTCGGGGGTGCCTGATGACGTGCTGCGCGAGGCCGTACGGCGGGGCATGAAGAAGATCAACATCGCCACACACCTGAACAAGGCGTTCACCGGGGCCGTCCGCGACTACCTGGCCCACGATGAGCGGGTGGTGGACTCGCGCAAGTACCTCAAAGCGGGCCGCGACGCGGTCGCCCGCGAGGTCACCCACCTGCTCGGCGTCCTCAACCCGTCGTAGACGGGGGTCATTGCGGGTCGCGCGCCGCGATGCCCGCCACGATGCCCGCCACGATGCCCGCCACGATGCCCGCCACGATGTCCGCCAAGATGTCCGCCAAGATGTCGATCTCGCCGTCCACCCACATCGACACGTGCTCGGCCATCTCGGCCACCTCGTACGCCAGGTCGCTGCGGCCTGAGTCCTCGAAGTCGACGATGCGGACGCTCGTGCCGTCCAGAGGAAGTTGGCGAGGTCGCCGTCACCCGTGCTGAACGCGGGCGTGACGCCCTGCTCGCCGGGCGTCCGGCTCTCCAGCCAGCGCAGGCCCTCCTTGACGGCCAGGTCCGCCTGAGCGCCCCTGGGCCGCCACTCGGCGCACCTGCGCCCCACCCATGCCGCGCAGCGGCACCCCGTCCAGCCGCGACATCGTCACCACGCCGTCCTCGTACGCGATCGGCTCGGGGGCGAGGCCGGGGGTGTGCTCGGCGAGGACGGTCAGCGCCCGCCACTCCCGCTCGGCCGCGCCGGGCTTGGGCTCGACGTAGCGCTTGACGACCCGGCCGCCCTCGTACGTCAGTGCGTGGGTGTGGGTGAGGTCGGCCATCCGCGCTCAGCGTTCGATCGCGTCCTGGCGGCGCTGCATCGCCTCCACCGCCTTCTTGGCGTTCACCAGCGAGGCCCCGGTCTCCTTACGGTAGATCGCGATGGCCTTGACCAGCTTGCCGTCGCGCACCGCCGCATGAAACTCCGGCGACAGCCGCAGCTCACCGCTGTCGTCGAGCCGGATGCCGAGGTACTGCTGGAGCGAGGCCACCTGCTGTTCGAGCCGCTTGACCCTGTCTTCGAGTGATTCCGAATCCATGGACAGGCACTCTATCGGCGCCCCCCTTCCACGCACACGGGCATCAGCCCCCAAACCCCGGCATATCCACCCTTGGCCCCAGCATCGCACCAAGCCCAACACCACTCCGGGAAGGCGACGCGCCGCAAACCACGGCACCCAGCGAAAGCGGCAGCTCGAACGCACGCACCGCAGACAGCGCCCCTCCCCACCACCCCCGCACGACCAGGAGTGACAACGGCCAGACCGCGAACCACGGCGCACAGCGAAGACAGCAGCCCAGACGCGAGCACCGCAGACAGCGCCCCTCCATCACCCCCAGAGGGCCGGAAGAGGCGACGACCAGACCACAAATCACGGCGCACAGCAAAGACGCCGGCCGAAAAGAGAAGCACCGCAGGCGGTGGGCCTGCGGTGCCAGAGAAGCGGAAGGTGCCGGAACCAGCGCGAAGCGCCGAACCCCCGGCGCCTCGCGCTCGACGTACTCAGCGCTGGATGGGCGCCACGACGACCTCGACCCGCTGGAACTCCTTGATGTCGGAGTAGCCGGTGGAGGCCATGGTGCGCTTCAGCGCGCCCATGAGGTTCATCGACCCGTCGGCCACGCTGGACGGCCCGTGCAGGATCTGCTCCAGCGTGCCGACCGTGCCGAAGTGGACGCGGCGGCCGCGCGGCAGGTCGGGGTGGTGCGCCTCGGAGCCCCAGTGGAAGCCGTGGCCGGGGGCCTCGACGGCGCGCGCCAGCGGCGAGCCCACCATGACGGCGTCGGCCCCGCAGGCGATGGCCTTGGCGATGTCGCCGGAGGTGCCCATGCCGCCGTCGGCGATCACGTGGACGTAGCGGCCGCCGGACTCGTCCAGGTAGTCGCGCCGAGCCGCCGCCACGTCGGAGATCGCGGTCGCCATCGGCACGGCCACGCCCAGGACGTTGCGGGTGGTGTGGGAGGCGCCGCCGCCGAAGCCGACGAGCACGCCGGCCGCACCGGTGCGCATCAGGTGCAGCGCGGCGGTGTAGGTCGCGCAGCCGCCCACGATGACCGGCACGTCGAGCTCGTAGATGAACTGCTTGAGGTTGAGCGGCTCGGCCCGCCCCGAGACGTGCTCGGCCGAGACCGTGGTGCCGCGGATGACGAAGATGTCGACGCCCGCGTCGATGACGGCCTTGTGGTACTGCACGGTGCGCTGCGGCGACAGGCGTACGGCCGTGGTCACCCCGGACGCGCGGATCTCCTCGATCCTGCGGCCGATCAGCTCCTCCTGGATGGGCGCGGCGTAGATCTCCTGGAGCCGCTTGGTGGCCGCCTGCTGGTCGAGGGCGGCGCACTCCTCAAGCAGCGGCAGCGGGTCCTCGTAGCGCGTCCAGAGCCCTTCGAGGTCGAGCGGGGCGAGCCCGCCGAGCCGGCCGATCTCGATGGCGGTGGCCGGCGAGACCACGCTGTCCATGGGAGCGACGACCACGGGCAGCTCGAACCGGTAGGCGTCGATCTGCCAGGCGATCGACACCTCCTCCGGGTCGCGGGTGCGCCGCGAGGGCACCAAACCGATCTCGTCGAGCGAGTACGCCCTCCGCCCGGTCTTCCCCCGGCCGATCTCCACCTGCTGAGTCATGAACTTACCTTCTGTGATAGTTCGGAGCTTCCACGGTCATCTGGATGTCGTGGGGGTGGCTCTCCTTGAGGCCCGCCGCGGTGATCGGCATGAGCTCGCAGTCGGTGTGCATCTGCTCGATGGTGCGGCAGCCCGCGTACCACATGCCCTGGCGCAGACCGCCGACGAGCTGGTGGGCGACGGCGGCGACCGGCCCGCGGTAGGGGACCTGACCCTCGATGCCCTCGGGGATGTACTTGTCCTCGCCGCCGACGTCCGCCTGCGCGTAGCGGTCCTTGCTGAAGGAGGTGCCGCCGCGCTCGCGGTTGCGTACGGCGCCGAGCGACCCCATGCCACGGTACGACTTGAACTGCTTGCCGTTGATGAAGATCAGCTCACCGGGCGATTCCTCGCAGCCGGCGAGGAGCGAGCCCAGCATGACGGTGTCGGCGCCGGCGGCGATGGCCTTGGCGATGTCGCCGGAGTACTGCAGGCCACCGTCGCCGATGACCGGCACCCCGGCGGGCGCGCACGCCTTGGACGCTTCGTAGATGGCCGTGATCTGCGGCGCGCCGACTCCGGCGACGACGCGGGTGGTGCAGATGGAGCCGGGGCCCACGCCGACCTTGACGGCGTCGGCGCCCGCGTCGACCAGCATCTGCGCGCCGGCCCTGGTGGCGACGTTTCCGCCGATGACGTCGACGCTGCTGTTGGCCTTGATCTTGGCGATCATGTCGGCCAGGCCCTTGGAGTGGCCGTGCGCCACGTCGACGACGATCACGTCGACGCCGGCCTCGATCAGCGCCTTGGCCCGCACCTCGGCGTCACCGCCGACGCCCACCGCGGCGCCGACCAGCAGCCGGCCGTCGGCGTCTTTGGTGGACAGCGGGTACTGCTCGCTCTTGGTGAAGTCTTTGACCGTGATCAGGCCGCGCAGCCGGCCGTCGGGATCGACCAGCGGCAGCTTCTCGACCTTGTTGCGTCGCAGCAGCGCGAACGCCTCGTCGCGCGAGACCCCGACCGGCGCGGTGACCAGCGGCATCTTCGTCATGACCTCGCGGACGGGCCGCGTCTGGTCGGTCTCGAAGCGCATGTCGCGGTTGGTCACGATGCCGACGAGCGTGCCCGACTCGTCGGTGACGGGCACGCCGGAGATCCGGTACGTCGCGCACAGCCGCTCGACGTCGGCGAGCGTGTCGTCGGGGCTGCACGTCACCGGGTTGGTGACCATGCCGGCCTCTGACCGCTTCACCAGGTCGACCTGCTGGGCCTGCTCGTCGACCGACAGGTTGCGGTGCAGGATGCCGATGCCGCCCTGCCGGGCCATCGCGACCGCCATGCGGGCCTCGGTCACGGTGTCCATGGCCGCCGAGATCAGCGGGATCCGCAGCGTGATGTTGCGCGACAGGCGGGCCGTGGTGTCGGCCTCGCCCGGCTGGAGATCTGAATATGCGGGCACCAACAGCACGTCATCGAAGGTCAGACCCATCTCGGTGAACTTGGACATGCCGCGGCCCCTCCCTGCCTCGCACGCGTGATTGAGCTAAGTCTAGGGCCTGCCTCCAAACGCATTGATGCAGGGAGGCGGCCTGCCCGCTTCGTACGAGGACGCCCCGGCACAGGAGGGACGGGGCAGGAGGACGTGGAGCGCGCACGGACAGGTGCCGAGGCTTCCGGGGACCTGGTACTGGGGCTTGCGGGACCTGAACGCACGGATGCCGGGAGGACGAAAGCCCCCACGGCCTTCGTACTCCCGGCATCGGAAAGCGCCCGGGGACGGGACGGTCGGTGATCCGTCCCGCCTCCGGGCCATCGGCATCCGGGCAGGCGGCGCTCCGCACCACCGAACCCCCCTCCGCGTCCTGATGGCCGGCGCCGCCGCGCCCATCGCTGAATGCCGACGCTAGGTAAAGCGTGCGTTACAGAGCGGCGTTTAGCAATGTGCAAACGTGCAACTGCACGAAGCTGCAACTCCGCCGCATCGAGCCGGATCGAGTACGCGAAACGGCGGGACAGGCGTGGATGGCGGAGTTATCCTCGCGGCACGCCCGTGTCCCCCCTACGGAGCCGCCCATAATGCCCGACGAGTCTCCCACTGTGTCCGATCCCTTCGAGACGCTGGGTCTCGACTCGGCCCAGACCGCCCTTTACACCGCGGTGCTGCGCCTGCACAGGGCGACCCGATCGGACCTCGCCCAGGCGATGGACGGCCCGATCGAGAAGGTCGGCCGCCAGCTCGACGACCTGGTGAAGATGGGCGTCATCGACGAGCGTTCCGGCCAGTACCTGGCCAGACATCCCGCGGCCGCGCTCGGCAGGGTCATCGCCGAGCGCCTCGACCGGCTCGCCGAGGAGAGCCGCAGGATCGACTCCGCGCTCGGCTCGATCCGCAGCCTGATCCGGGATTACGACGCCGGGCGCGACCTGCGCAACGGCCCTTTCACGGTCGAGATGGCGAGCGGTTCGGACATCCTGTACGAAAGCGTCAGCGGCATCGCGGTGCAGTCACCCGCCCCGCCGATGCCATTACTGACCGCGATTCCCGACGAGCGCACCATGACCGATTTTGCGCGTAAATTCGCGGATCCTTGGATTGACGCGCAGAAACGAAACCTTCTTACCGTACGTGCCATCATTCCGGTGTCCACGCTCGCCATCCCCGAGGTGCGCGACCAGATCTCCAACGTCATCGAGGCGGGCGGCCAGGCGCGCACGCTCGACCGGGTGCCGAGCTGGTTCATGACCGTGGGCTCCGAGATGGCCGGGCTGCCCGCGTACTGGGGTGGCAACCTCCCCGACCACGCCTACACCTTCTATCTCGTACGTACCTCCGTCGTCGTGGGCGTGCTGAGCACGCTGTTCGAGGAGCTGTGGGCCCGCGCTCAGCCGCTGCCGTGGGCACCCAGGACCGACGGCGTCATGCAGGTCCTGCGCCTGGCGGCCCAGGGCCTGTGCGACGACTCCATCGCCCGCCGGCTCGGCGTCTCCGTCAGGACCGTACGCGCCCGATGGTCCGACGCCATGACCGAGCTGGGCGCCCAATCCCGCTTCCACGCAGGTGTGGAGGCCGCCAGGCGCGGATGGCTGAGCTAATACTCACCGCGCGGGCCGCATCGGTCATATGGTGGGAAGGTGCTGGAAGACGTTCCCCGCGATCCGTTCGCGGACGATCCGAACGACCCATCGGCAGCGATGGGCGCACTCGACGATGCCGAGCCGCTCACGGCCGCCGAACGCGACGAGGCCATCACCGACCTCGCCGACGTCGAGGTCTTCCGTTCCCTGCTCGAACCGCAGGGGGTGCTGGGGCTCGTACTCGACTGCCCGGAGTGCGGCGAGCAGCACTTCTTCGACTGGGAGCTGCTGCGCGGCAACCTGAAGCAAATGATCGAAAAAGGCCAGCCGCAGGTGCACGAGCCGGCCTTCCATCCCGACCCCGCCGACTACGTCAGCTGGGACTACGCCCGAGGCTACGTCGACGGTGTCATCGACACGGAGGAGCGCCGCTGAGCCACGTCATCCCGTAGCGCGGCCAGCAGCCGCACCGCGGGATCACACGGATCGGGCATCTCTCCGCGACCGAGCGCGTCGAGCAGCGCGTCGGTCTCGTCCTCTGGGGTCAAGCCGACTCCAGCTCGGCCATCTGCCGCAGCCTGGCCAGCGCTCGATGCTGGGCGACGCGTACCGCACCCGGTGACATGCCGAGTACATTACCGGTCTCCTCGGCCGAGAGTCCCGACACCACTCGCAGCAGCAGCAACTCCCGCTGGTTCTCGGGCAGCCGGGCGAGCAGGCGCCTGGCGTGCTCCACTTCGATGTAGCGGACCACCGTCTCCTCGGGCCCCGGACCGTCATCAGGGCCGTCGGGCAGATCCTGTGTCGGCACGGCCGACCGTACCGAGCTGCGGAGCGCATCTGCCACCTTGTGCGAGGCGATCCCGAACACGAACGACGCGAACGGCCGCCCCATGTCGCGGTATCGCGGCAGCGCGGACAACACGGCGATGCACACCTCTTGGGCGACGTCATCGGCAATGTGATATTGCCCTGAAACCCTGCCCAGCCTGGCGCGGCAATACCGCACCACCATCGGACGCAACTCGCCGAGCAGGGATTCGATCGCGCTGCGATCCCCCTGTACGGCGAGGCTCGTCAGTTCCCTAAGGTCGGAGTCATCCGTCCGTGCCGGAAGTCTCGACGCGAGCCTTACCCCAATTTTGGCGTCGGCGACGCTTCCCTCGCTCACGATAGGCATGATGCCCGTACTGATCCGGCCTGTCGTCATGGCGAATGGCTACGGATTGGTCACATTGAAGCGACGATAACGAGCAGTAATCGGATGGCCACACTAAGCCTTTATGCTGGCATAATATTTCACCTGATTACCCGGAATGCAAGACATTTGTCATAGCCCCCGACGCTTATCACCTGCTCTTGGTTTACGACCAATAATCCACCTTTCCGCCCATTTTCCCCCATCACCCGATAAGCCCCCACAGCTCCGACCCCCGCCAGCCCTGGCCTATCACCACAGCCCCGCACCCGACCCCACCGCCCGCCGAGCGCAAGCAGCGCGTGGGCCCTGCCGGGGCCCGCATGAGCGCCCCGCTCCCCCACGGCTCAGTCGCGGCGTGGGCCGTGGCGTGCGTCCAGCAGCTCCAGATAGCCCTGGACGGCCTCCCACAGGTGATGCTCGGGATAGCGGCCCACTCCCCTGTGCGCACGTCGCCAACGGCGGTCCCAGTACGCCTCGTGCACCGCCCTCAGGTGCTCCAGCGCCGTACGCAACTCCGCCTCGATGTCGGCCACCCCGCCGCCCGCGGCACCGCTCGCCGAGGCCGCCGCACGTACCTCGCCGAACCTCCGCTCCGCCAGCGCCGCGAGCACACCCTCCTCGACTCCGTCCAGCGACCAGAAGCGCACCGGTTCCCGGATGTGATGGTTGGCCACCGGATCCTCGCGGGACCGCCAGACGTAGGCCACCCCGCCCTTGTCCAGCTCCAGGAAGTCCACCAGCCAGGCGGTCCCCGGCGGCTGCGTGCCCCACGCCACCTCCTCGCCGGGCAGGTTCAGCATGAACGCCACCTCAAGGCACTCGACGGGATCGGCCCCGTCCAGCAGGTCGCCGAACACGTACGCAGCGCGCAGGAACGGCTCGTCCGCCCGCACCTTCCGGGTCTGCTCGCACGCCCGCGCCAGCCTGCGCAACCGCTCCACCGCCCGCTCGTACAACACGCCCCGCCACCTCCTCGCGTCGACGACCCGCACACGAACCGACCGCACACCGCCGGAACCGCCGCCCAGCGTACGTGCTCGCCTCCGCCCCCCTCACCCCAGCCCGGCGGCCCGCTCCTGAGAACACGCCCCCCGAAAGCCACACCCCGAGGCACTGCCGCCGGACCGCAGGACGCCGCCGCAGACCGCAGGGTCGGCCCGCCCCACAGACCGCGGAAACAGCACGCCGCAGACCGCAATGCCGACACGCCGCAGACCGCAAGCCGCAATGCCAGCGCGCCGCAGGCCGCGGCCTCAGCTCGTCGCCGAGCCGAGCGGAGCCCGGCCGAGCGCCGCGCGGAGCCCCCGCCTCGCCCTCCGCGCACAGCAGGACCTGCGGCATACCGCTATAGGGGCGATTCCGCAGAGGGGCACCCGCCGACCATCTCCCGCACACCCCAAGACCCGCACACCCCGAGACCCGCACACCCGAAAGTCCCGGAAACGCCGTACGGCCCGCACCCAACGCAGGGTGCGGGCCGTACGGTCAGCGAAAGGAGTGAGAAGGGTCAGTGGCCGTGGCCGTGACCGTGGCCCTGGCCGTTGGCCGGAGCCTCCTCCTCGGGCTTGTCCACCACGAGCGCCTCGGTCGTGAGCAGCATGCCCGCGATCGAAGCGGCGTTCTGGACGGCCGAGCGGGTGACCTTGACGGGGTCGATGACGCCCTGGGCGATCAGGTCGCCGTATTCGCCGGTCGCGGCGTTGAGGCCGTGGCCGGGCTCCAGCTCGGCGACCTTGTGGGTCACGACGTAGCCCTCGAGGCCGGCGTTCTCGGCGATCCAGCGGGCGGGCTCGACGAGCGAGCGGCGCACGATGCTGACGCCGGTGGCCTCGTCGCCGGTCAGGCCGAGGTCGTCGAGGTCCTTGGAGGCGTGGATCAGCGCGGAGCCACCGCCGGAGACGATGCCCTCCTCGATGGCGGCGCGGGTCGCGGAGATCGCGTCCTCGAGGCGGTGCTTCTTCTCCTTCAGCTCGACCTCGGTGGCGGCGCCGACGCGCAGCACGCACACACCGCCGGCCAGCTTGGCCAGACGCTCCTGCAGCTTCTCGCGGTCCCAGTCGGAGTCGGACTGCTCGATGGCAATCTTGATCTCCTTGATGCGGTCCTCGATGGCCTGCGCGTCACCGGCGCCGTCGACGATGGTCGTGGTGTCCTTGGTGACGACGACGCGGCGGGCCGTGCCGAGCACCTCGATGCCGACGTGCTCCAGCTTGAGGCCGACCTCCTCGCTGACGACCTGGCCGCCGGTGAGGATGGCCATGTCCTGCAGCATCGCCTTGCGGCGGTCGCCGAAGCCCGGGGCCTTGACGGCGACGGAGGTGAAGGTGCCGCGGATCTTGTTGGTGACCAGGACGGCCAGGGCCTCGCCCTCGACGTCCTCGGCGACCACGAGCAGCGGCTTCTTGGTCTGGGCGACCTTCTCCAGCAGCGGCAGGAAGTCCGCGATGGAGGAGATCTTGCCCTGGTGGAGCAGGATGTAGGCGTCCTCGAGGACGGTCTCCATCCGCTCGGGGTCGGTCACCATGTAGGCCGACAGGTAGCCCTTGTCGAACTGCATGCCCTCGGTGAACTCGAGCTCCATGCCCATGGCATTGGACTCTTCGACGGTGAGGACACCGTCCTTGCCCACCTTGTCGAAGGCCTCGGCGATCAGGTTGCCGATCTGCGCGTCCTGCGCGGAGATCGTCGCGACGTTGGCGATCTCGTTCTTGTCGGCGACCTCGCGGGCGCTCGACAGCAGGCGGTCGCTGATCTCCTTGGCGGCCTTGTCGATGCCGCGCTTGAGCGCCAGCGGCGAGGCGCCGGCGGCGACGTTGCGCAGGCCCTCACGGACCATGGCCTGGGCCAGGACGGTCGCGGTGGTGGTGCCGTCACCCGCGATGTCGTTGGTCTTGGTGGCCACTTCCTTGGCGAGCTGGGCGCCGAGGTTCTCGTAGCGCTCCTCCAGCTCGATCTCACGAGCGATGGTCACACCGTCGTTCGTGATCGTCGGCGCACCGAACTTCTTGTCGATGACGACGTTACGGCCACGCGGGCCGAGCGTTACCTTGACGGCGTCGGCGAGGGCGTTGACGCCGCGCTCGAGCGCGCGACGGGCGTCCTCGTCGAACTCCAGGATCTTCGCCATTGCTGAAAGTCCTCTCCTAGCGTCGAAAGCCCCGGCCGCCCTCAAGAGCGCCCGGGGCTCGACACATCCGGCTTACTTCTCGATGATCGCGAGAACGTCGCGGGCGGAGAGCACGAGGTACTCCTCGCCGCCGTACTTGACCTCGGTGCCGCCGTACTTGCTGTAGAGGACGATGTCGCCCTCAGAGACGTCGAGCGGGATCCGCTTCTCGCCGTCCTCGTCCCAGTTGCCGGGGCCCACCGCCAGGACCTTGCCCTCCTGCGGCTTCTCCTTGGCAGTGTCCGGAATGACCAGGCCGGACGCGGTGGTCTGCTCGGCCTCAAGCGGCTGAACCACGATGCGGTCGCCGAGCGGCTTAACGGGAACCTTGGTGGCGGTCGTCACGATCGGACCTCCCCTTCAGATTTCGATGATCTAGAAGAGGCGACCAGCTGGGCCTGCCGTCGCGGGTGTCAGACCTGCCTCGTCGCACGTTGGCACTCTCAAGGGGAGAGTGCCAACAGGAAACATATGCAAGAGGGGCTTGACAGTCAACACGAACGCGTCTGCCGACAGCGATCGGGGCTCGTGGAAAGGCCCTGTGACCTCGTTCAGTGTCCCACGTGCCCGAGATGTCCCGCCCCACCGCCGCACCGCGTCCGTCCATCTGTACGTGTGCGGCGCCCGGCGTGTCCTGCTCCACCGTCGCACTGCATCCGTCCGTCTTCTACGTGTGCGGCGCCCGGCGTGTCCCGCCCCACCGCCGCACCGCGTCCGCCCGTACGTGCACAGCGCCCGGCGTGTCCTGCCCTACCCCGCCCGCACGTTTTCTACCCATAAGAGCAAGCGCCCTCGTGCCGAGGAGGGCGCGCGTGGCGCTAACGTCGGGTGGCGTGGACCTCGACGCCTTCACCGAGCTGCTGACCCCGCGCGGCCTGCGGGCGCTCGCCGAGGCGGGCGAGCTGGTGGGGGCCGATCCGGTGGCCGCGGCCACGACGTTGCGCAAGACGTACGACGCGGCGCTGACCTCCGCCGCGCTCACCCAGGCGGGGCTGCGGCAGCGGGCCAGGGCCAAGTTCGGCGCGGACGCGGGCCGCATGTTCTTCACACCGCACGGCCTCGAACAGGCCACCCGCCCCGAGGTCGCCGAGCACCGCGCGCGCCGCCTGCTCACCCTTATCACTCCTGGGCGCGGGCGGGTGGCCGACGCCTGCTGCGGCATCGGCGGCGACCTGCTCGCGCTGGCCAAGGCGGGGTGCACGGTGACGGCCGTGGACGCCGACCCGCTGACGGCGGCCGTGGCGCGGGCGAACGCGGAGGCGTTCGGGCTGGGCGACCGGGTGACGGTGCGGGTGGGCGACGCGGCCGAGGTGCGGCCCGAGGAGTACGACGTGCTGTTCGCCGACCCGGCCAGGCGCACGGGCAAGGGCAGGACGTTCGACCCCATGGCGTACTCGCCGCCCTGGCCGGTGGTGCTCGACCTGGTCTCGCGCGCCGGTCTCGCCTGCCTCAAGGTCGCTCCCGGCATCCCGTACGAGTTCATCCCCGATGGCGCGCTGGCCGAGTGGATCTCGTACAAGGGGGAGGTCAAAGAGGCCACGCTGTGGGCGGGAGCCGGCGTGACCGGCGGCAGGCGCGCGACGCTGCTGCCCGGCGGCCACGAGCTGGCCGCCACCGGCGTCACGGCTCCGGTGGGCCCGCCCGGCCGCTACCTGTACGAGCCCGACGGCGCCGCCGTGCGCGCGCACCTCGTCGGTGAGGTGGCCGAGCTGGTCGGCGGGCGGCTGCTCGACCCGATGATCGCGTACGTGACGAGCGACGCCGCGACGGACACCCCATGGGCCGCCAGATACGAAATAGAGGACGTCATCCCTTTCAATCTGAAAAAGCTACGCGCCGCCCTCCGAGAGCGACAAATCGGCAATGTCACCATCAAGAAGCGCGGCTCCGCCGTCGACATCGAACGCCTTCGCGCCGATTTGCGACTCAGCGGCGACAACGCCATGGTCATCGTCCTGACCAGGATTCTCGACAAACCCTCGGTAATCCTCTGCAAGCCCTCCTCACCTGCCTGAATCTCCAAATTCGGCCATCGAACCGTTTTCCTCGATCTTTCTCCTCGCGTCTGACGGACCTTGCTCCAGCGGCTAAGGTAGCCGGGCGGGAGTTCTCCCCCTATTGCGGTTAACCGCGTTCTCGCTCTTTCAGATATGAACCGGACCTACCCGACCACTGCGCGGCAGTCCGTCGGCGAGCGAAGGAGCTTTCGGTGGACCATTCCAACCACACCACCCTTCTCCAATCGGGCGCGTACAACGCCGACGTCGTCCCCAAGAGGATGCGAGACCTGCTCGCGCGTGCCGCACAGGACCACGTCTACGAGCAGCGCACCCAGGGCGCGGTGCTCGACGAGATCCGCCAGCGTCTTGAGGGCATGGAATGGCTGCTGCGCGAGGTGCGCGAACGCGAGCTCGGCGGGCTGAGCGGCTCCCTTGAGGCGGTGAACGGGCGGCTCGACGAGATCGCCGTCAAGCCGCCGATGTGGGCGGAGGGCCTGGCCCAGCACGTCGAGGCCGTACGCGACCACGTGGACGCCGTGGGCGACAGGGTCGGCTCGGTGGACGCCAGGATGTCCCCCATCACCGACCTGCCCAGCCTGTGGGCCGACCTCGGCACCGTCGGTGAGAGCGTGGACGAGGCGCTCAACCGCCTCCAGTCGGTGCTCGACACCACCGACGGCATCACCAAGGGCATGGCCGACTTCGCCGCCACCCTGAAGGGGCTCAACGCCAGCATGGAGGCCGCGGCCGGGCGTTTCACCCGGCTCGACCGGTCGATGGCGGAGCTGACCTCCCGTACGGACCGGGTCGAGGTCGCCGTATCCGACCTGTCGGAACACCTCACCAGCAGGATCGACGACACCGCCCAGCGCCTCGCGGCCCGGCTGGACGAGACCGACAAGCGGCTGACGTCCCGGCTCGACGAGACCGACCAGCGGCTCACCGCCCGGCTCGGCGAGACCGACCAGCGGCTGAGCACCCGCCTCGACGAGACCGACCAGCGGCTCGCCACGGCCCTGCTGGAGGCCGACGAACGGCTCGTCGCCCGGCTCAAGGAGGCCGACGAGCTGGCCGGAGCCCGCCTGGCGGGCGTCGAGCAGCGCCTGGCCACCCGCCTCGACGAGACCGACCAGCACCTCGCCGTGCAGCTCGGCGAGAGCGAGCAGCGCCTCACCGCCCGGCTCAGCGGCGTGGACGCCAGGCTCGAACGCGTCGAGGGCCGCCTTTCCGGCCTCGACTCCCGGCTCACCGGCTTCGACAGCCGGCTCGAATCCGCCGACGAGTGCCTGGCCGAGATCGACACCAGGCTCGACGGGCTCGACGACCGCATCGGCGGCGTGGACAAGCGGCTGTCGTCCATGGACGGCCAGCTCGGCGCCGTCGACAAGCGGCTGGGCTCGCTCGACGCCCACCTCGGCCGCCACGACGACCGCTTCGACGCGATCGACGTCCGCATGGACACCCGCTTCGCCTCGCTCGACGAGCGCCTGCAGGCAGGCGAGCAGCGCGCCGCCGAGATCGCGACCCGCAACGAAGGCCGCTTCAACCGGCTGGACAGCCAGGTCGACGCCATCGACGAGCGCCTGGTCGAGGCCGAAGAGCACATCAGCAGCCGCTTCGACGCGCTCGACGGGCAGCTCGGCGGCATCGACGGCCGGTTCCGTGGCATCGACACCCAGCTCAACGGCCTGGCCGCGCGCGCCGAGCAGACCGGCGAGCACCTTGAGTCGGTCGGTGAGCATCTGGAGTCGGTCGACGACCGCATCGAGGCGGTCGGCCGCCGCGTGGACGAGCTGCCCGCCGCGCTCGACCACACCGACCGGGTCACGAAGCAGGTCACCGAGCAGGTCACCGAGCAGGTGACCGGGCAGATCGGCGAGCTGATCAAGACCCACGTGAGCGAGCAGGCCGAGCTGATCAAGGCGCAGGCCGGCGAGCAGGCCGAGCGCCTGGCCGCCGCCACGGAGGCGCTCAGCGAGCTGGTGCGCTCGCGGCCCGACGGCGACGAGCTGGCGGGCACGATGTCGGGCGCGGTGTCCGGGGCCGTGCAGCCCGCGGCCGAGGAGCTGGCCAAGCGGCTGAGTGCGCTGGAGGAGACCATGCTGGCGCTCGCCGAGGCCCTGCTCCGCCCGACCCGCCCTAAGGACTGACCCCCGCAGCCCCACGGACCGGCCCCGCCTCCGCCCGCCCGTGCCCGTGCCCGCGCCGCGCGGCATGGGCGGGGGCAGGGGTCCCGCAGAAACGGGCGCCACTGGAAAGCCCGGAAACGGGCGCCGCTGGAAAGGGAGCCCGGCGGCTCAGACGTGGACGGTCGTGATCGGCAGCGACGAGTCGGCCGGGATCTGCAGCGACGACGGCGCCACACCGGCCGCCACCATGTCGGACCCCAGGGCGGCGACCATGGCGCCGTTGTCAGTGCACAGCCCCGGCCGGGGCACGCGCAGCCGTACGCCGGCCGCGTCGCACCGCTCCTGGGCCAGCGCCCGCAGCCGCGAGTTGGCCGCCACGCCACCGCCGATGAGCAGATCGTGCACGTCGTACTTGCGGCACGCCTGCAGCGCCTTGCGGGTCAGCACGTCGACCACCGCCTCCTGGAAGGAGGCGGCCACGTCGGGCACGTGGATGGGCTCTCCTGCGGCCTCACGGGCCTCGATCCAGCGGGCCACGGCCGTCTTGAGCCCGGAGAAGGAGAAGTCGAGCGTGCCGTCGTCGATCTTGCCGCGCGGGAACGCGATGGCGCTGCCGGACCCCTCGAGGGCGGCCTTGTCGATGTGCGGCCCGCCGGGGAACGGCAGCCCCAGCACCCTCGCCACCTTGTCGAACGCCTCACCGGCCGCGTCGTCGACGGTGGCGCCGAGCGAGATGACCTCCTCGGCGACGTCGGGCACGAGCAGCAGCGACGAGTGGCCGCCGGAGACCAGCAGCGCGATGCACGGCTTGGGCAGCGGCCCGTGTTCGAGCTGGTCGACGGCGACGTGGGCGGCCAGGTGGTTGACGCCGTAGAGCGGCACGCCGAGGCCGAGCGCGTAGGACTTGGCCGCGGCGACGCCCACCAGCAGCGCCCCGGCGAGCCCCGGGCCGGCCGTGACCGCGATGGCGTCGATGTCGGAGAAGGCGAGCCCGGCCTCGGCCAGCGCGGCCTCCACGGTGGGCGTCATGGCCTCCAGGTGGGCGCGCGATGCGACCTCGGGCACGACACCGCCGAACCTGGCGTGCTCGTCCATGCTGGACGCGACGGTGTTGGCGAGCAGCGTGTGGCCCCTGACGATGCCGATGCCGGTCTCGTCGCAGGACGTCTCGATGCCCAGGACCACGGGTGCGTCAGTCACCCAGCCGCCTCCTCATCATGATCGCGTCGGTGCCGTCGTCGTAGTAGCGGCGGCGGGTGCCGATCTCCTCGAACCCGAAACGCCGGTAGACGCTCTGGGCGGCCGGGTTGTCGGCGCGTACCTCCAGGAAGATCTCCCGCGCGCCCCTGCGGCGCGCCTCGTCGAGCAGCTCGCTCAGCATGGCGCTGCCGATACCGGAGCGCCGGTGCTTCTCCAGCACCGCGATGGTCTGCACGTCGGCCTGGTCGGCCGCGGCGGCGAGCCCGGCGTAGCCGACGATCTCGTCATCGACCAGGGCCACGACGTAGTGGCGGGTGCGGGGCATGTCGGCGAGCTCGCCGCGCATCATGCCCTCGCTCCATGCGTCGAGCGGGAACGTGATCCGCTCGATCTCCATGACCGCAGGCAGATCGGCCTCGGTCATCGGCCTGAGTTTCACGCGGTCACCTTCTTGGGGGCGCCCGGCACGACGGCGTCGGGCCTGCGCAGGTAGATGGGGCGCGGCGGGTCGAGCGGGACGCCCTTGGCGAGCCGCTCGGCCGCCAGGGCGGCCAGCGCACCCGCGTAGGGGTAGGGCGGCGCCCCAGCGCCGTCGCCGAGCAGGTCGGGATAGAGCTGGGCACCCGCGCCGACGACCGGCAGCCCCTCGACGGGGACGTCGGCGGGGCGGTCGACGAAGGGGCCGTCGGTCCGGGTGCGCATATCTGCGTAACGCGCCCAGAACACCTCTTTGCGCCGCGCGTCGGTGGCGGCGATGAACGGCTCTGTGCGCCCGCTCGCGTAGGCGACGGCGTCGAGCGTGCAGATGCCGTACGCGGGCACGCCCAGCGTGGTCGCAAGGCCCTGTGCGGTCATCAGCCCCACGCGCAGACCGGTGTAGGGGCCGGGACCGCTGCCCGCCACGACGGCCGTCACCTCGCGCAGCGTCACCCGCGCCTCGCCCAGCACCAGCTCGATGGTGGGCACGAGCAGCTCGCCATGGCGGCGGGCGTCGATCGTGGTGTGTTCGGCGAGCACGCGCTCCCCGTCGTGGAGCGCCGCGGTGACGGCGGGCGTCGCGGTGTCAAAGGCCAGGACCAGCACGACTGTCTAGCCTACCCGCCGGGCGGGTCACGCCCAGCCGGTACGCCGCTTCAGCCAATCGAGGGCCACCACGCCCTGCGCCCGCTGGAACGCCCTGAGCGTGGGCAGCCCGGGAGGCGGGGGCTGCCTGGACATGCGGACGAAGAAACCGGTCATGGCGGCCACGGCCTTGGTGACGTCGTCGCCGGGCAGCTCGGCCAGCTCCCACGGCGCCGGCCCGCCCTGCATGCCGACCGACGGCAGCATCGCGGCCAGGTCGAACCAGGGCGCGGCACGTGCGGCCCACGGCCAGTCCACGACGTAGACCCGGTCGTCGGTGAGCAGGACGTTGTCGGCCCGCAGGTCGGCGTGGACGAGGGTGTCGCCGGCGGCCGCGGCGTCCCAGCCGGTCTCCAGCTCGGCCAGCTCGCCGAGGTGGCGCAGCGCCCAGGGGTCGAGCCCGGTGGTGTCCTCCTCCAGAAGGTGGTGCCAGCCCTGGAACTGGCTGCCGAACACCTCACCGATCGGGGGCACGTCGATGGGCGCGGGGGTGAGCGCGGCGGACATCTCCTCGATGGCGGCCAGCACCCGGTCCAGCTCGTCGCGCCGCCAGGGCATGGCGGGGTGGCGGCCCTCGACGTCCTCGAAGAGGAGCACGACCCAGCCGTCCAGCTCGAAGCCGGTGAGCAGCCGGGGCGCGGGAACCGATGCGGGCAGCGCCCTGGCGACCCGCAGCTCCGACCGGTAGATGCGGACGGCGTCGGCGTTGGGCTCGGGGCCGACGGCCTTGACGAAGGCGCGCTTGCCGCCGCCGCGGGTGCGCAGGCGGCAGGCGGCGGCCGGGGAGAAGCCGCCGGGCTGGGTGACGGCCTCGGCCACGGCGTCGCCGAGGAAGTCCTCGATGGCGGCCCGTACGGAGGCGGGCACGTCGGCCCAGGGCACGCGCGCGCCCGTCGCTGGCGGATTGGTGTCGGTCGCCGAATCGGTGTCCGTCATGGGCCTCAAACCTGGGATGCGTAGACGATGATGTTGTCGACGTACTCGCCCTTGGCGTAGTCGAACTTGCCACCGCACGTTACCAGTTTGAGCCCGTCTTCCAGGTACACCTTTTTCGCCGGGAACTCGTCCTTGTGCACCTGCTCGATGCGGTCCACCTTGTAGCGCACGACCTTGCCGTCGCTGCGCTCGACCTTCACGGTCTCGCCCTTGCGTAACTCCCTGAGTTTGTAGAACACGGCGGGGGCGGTCTTGGTGTCGACGTGCCCGATGATCACCGAGGCGCCCTTCTCGCCGGGCACGGCGCTGCCGGTGTACCAGCCGGCCACCTTCGGCTTCTCGTACGGCGGCAGCTCGACCTCGCCGTTCTCCAGCAGCCTGAGCTTCATCAGCGGCGCCTCGACGTCGATCGACGGGATGTCGATGGTCTTGGGCACGACGGACGCCTGCGCGGGTTTCGCGGTGGTGCCGATGTCGGCGTTGTGTCCGAACGCGTACAGCAGCAGGCCGGTCACGGCGCCGGCGAGCACCACCCGTCCTGGACGGGCCATGACGTTATGCCCTGGTGCGCCGCTTGACCGCGAAGGCGATGCCGCCGACCGCCGCGAGCGCGATGAGCACGCCCGCGGGCCCGATCGACGAATCCTCGGAGACGTCCTGCGCGTACGTGCCGCCGCCGCCCGCCCGCGGGGCCTTGGTGGGCACGACGGTGGTGGAGGTGGAGTCCGGCTCGTCCGGCTCAGGGGCGACGACGCGCAGCGTGGCGCGGCCCATGTCGTTGGTGCCGTCGCACTTGACGTCCACCCGGTACGAGCCGCGCCGGACCGTTCCCGACACCTGCGCCTCGCCGCGCACCCACGGCGAGGGAGAGACGGGCGTCGCGGTGGCGGTCGGCGAGGCCGACGGCGGCGGCACGGGGTTGAGCGTGACGCCGTTGACGAACGCCTTGGACGTGGCCGTGCCGGTGTGGGCGGGCCCGCCGGTCGGCACCGGGCAGTTGGCCAGGACCCACACCTTGGACGTCTCCCCCGCGGTGACCCGGTCGGGGTTGACCTGGACGTTGATGTCGCGCCTCGCGGTGGTCGGACTGGCCGTCGTCGTCACCGTGTCCGATGGGCTGCCGCTCGGTGTGGGGGTCGGATCGCTGTCGGCCGAGGCCGTGCATCCGGTCAGGCCGATCATGGCGATGGCTCCCGCGTACGCGACTCGTCTGACCCTGAGCACCGGCCGCACCCCACTTTGCCGTCCTGCTACCCAGCATCCACCGAAACGATGGATGTCGCCCCTCCTGATACCCAGAAAATCTGGGCCAATCACTGACCAACGATCATGTTTCAGACCGCCGGCCCCGTACGTCAAGGGTGCCAGCCTTACCGGATTTTGACCTGCGTTTCAGCCTTCCGGCGGATCAGACGGCGTGTCGGCCCATCGGGCGCCCACGCCGCGCAGCGTCACGACGCGGGCCTCGTCACCGGCCTCGCGGTCGATGCGGATCTCCAGCCGATCGTCGGCCAGCCCTTCGACCAGCCCCTCGCCCCACTCGACGACGGTGACAGACTCCTCCAGCGAGGCGTCCAGGTCGAGGTCGTCCACTTCCAGGTCGCCGCCCAGCCGGTACGCGTCCACGTGGACCAGCGGCGGCCCCTGGTGCAGCGACGGGTGCACGCGGGCGATGACGAACGTGGGCGAGGTGATCGGCCCGCGTACCTTGAGCCCTTCGGCGAGGCCCTGCACGAGCGTGGTCTTGCCGGCGCCGAGCGGGCCCGACAGCACGACCAGGTCGCCGGCGCGCAGCAGGGCGGCGAGGCGGGCGCCGTAGGCCCGCATGTCCTCGGGAGTCGCGATGCGCACCTACAGCTCCACTCTCTTCAGCAGGTCGCGCAGCGCGTCGTTGACGATGCCGGGCCGCTCGAGCTGGATCAGGTGGGAGGTGTCGGGCACCTCGGTGAGCTGGGCCTTGGGCAGCGCGGCGGCGATGGCCTTGCTGTGGTCGGGCGGGGTCAGCCAGTCGCGGTCGCCCACCAGGATCGCGGTGGGCACGGCGTCGAGCACGTGAAGCGCGGAAAGCTTGTCGTGGTTCATCAGCGCCGGGTAGAAGTCGGCGACCACCTGGGTGGGGGTGGCCCTGATCATCGACTCGGCGAAGTCGACCACGGTCGGGCTGACGTTCTTGGAGTCGCCGAAGCCGACGTAGCGGGTGATGAGGAACGCGATGTCGCTGCCGGCGTTGCGGGTCCTGTCGATGAGCGAGCCGCGCTTGCCCAGCATCGACACCGTCGCCGGGGCGACCTTGTGGACGACCTTCGACAGCACGGCGGGCAGGCCCAGCGTCAGCTCGGCCAGCTTGCCCGCCGAGGTCGCGAGGAGCGCCACCGCGCGGATCTTGTCGCCGAACAGGTGGGGGTGGCGGTCGGCCAGCGCCATGATCGTCATGCCGCCCATGGAGTGGCCGACGAGCACGCACGGGCCGGGCACGAAAGCGGCGATGACCTCGGCGAGGTCGTCTCCGAGCCGGTCGATCGTGCACTCCTCGGCCGAAGCGCGCTGGGAGCGTCCGTGCGAGCGCTGGTCCCACAGGACGAGGCGGTGGGTCTCGCGCAGGTCTTTGCGCTGGTAGTGCCAGGACTCCATGCTGAGGCAGTAGCCGTGGCAGAAGACGACGGTCAGCGGCGGGTCCTCGTCCTCCGCCGGGTGCTTGCGCTCGGGGCCGTCGATCTCGACGTGCAGCGCCTTGCCGTCGGAGGTGATGAGCGTGTGCTCGCGGCCGCGCAGCTCACCGAACGGCTCGCTGGCCTCGGTGTCGGGGCGCAGCCGGATGCGGCCGACCGCGTAACGCTTGGCCAGCGCCGCCGCCGCGACGCCTGCGGAGGCCGCGCCGACGAGCGCGCCGGCGATCCCTACCTTGCGCCGCTTGGTCGTCGTCGTCATGTGCCCGATCCTTCTTCACTCATGGCCGCCGCGATCCGCCCTTCGTCACTTGTGGTAGACCCTGGGCACTCGCGCACCGATCCTCGTCACGATTTCATGCGTGATCGTGCCGAGGGTATCGGCCCACTCCTGAGCGGTCGGCTCGCCCCCGTCACCGGGGCCGAAGAGCACGACCTCGTCGCCCGCCGCCACCGGATCGTCGCCCACATCGATCATGAACTGGTCCATGCACACCCGGCCGGCGATGGTCCGGCGGCGCCCGCCCGCCAGCACCTCGGCCCGCCCGGTCGCGTGGCGCAGCACGCCGTCGGCGTAGCCGAGCGGCACCAGGGCGAGCGTGGTCTCGCACGAGGTCGTGTAAAGGTGTCCGTACGACACGCCGCAGCCCTCGGCGACCCGCTTGACCAGCCCGATCCTGGCCACCAGCGTCATGGCCGGGCGCAGGCCGAAGTCGCCGAGCTCGGGGATGGGGCTCAGGCCGTACATCGCGATGCCGGGCCTGACCATGTCGAAGCGGGCCTCGGGCAGCGTGACGATGGCGGCGGAGTTGGACATGTGCCTGATGACCTCGGAGCCCGCCGCGCCGGCCTGCTCGGCCAGCTTGAGCGCGGCCTCGTACGCCTCGAGCTGCCGCGCGATCGACGGATGCCCGGGGATGTCGGCGCAGGCGAAGTGGGACCAGATGCCGACGATCTCGATGGCGCCCTCCGCCTTGAGCTCGAGCGCCTTGGCCAGCAGGTCGGGCCAGGCGGCGAGCGGCGCCCCGCCCCTGCTCATGCCGGTGTCGGCCTCAAGGTGGAGCTTCGCGGCGCGGCCGGTGCGGCGCGCGGCGGCGGCGATCTCGTCGAGCAGCCCGGGATGGGAGGCCGACAGCTCCACGTCGGCGGCCAGCGCCTCGGCGATCGGCTCGCCCGGGGTGATCAGCCACGACAGGATGGGCGCGGTCACCCCGCCCGCGCGCAGCGCCAGCGCCTCCTGGATGAACGCGGTGCCGAGCCGGCCCGCCCCGCCCTGCAGCACGGCCTCGGACGTGGGCACCAGGCCGTGGCCGTAGGCGTCGGCCTTGACCGCTCCCATCAGCTCGGCGCCCCCGGCCCGCTCCTTGAGCAGGGCGACGTTGTGCCGGATGGCGCTCAGGTCGACCCGTGCCTCGGCGGGGGTGATCATCGGGTGGTCCATCTCTCCAGTCTGGCAGCTCGCGCCCGTGGCCGGGCACGCTTCGCCCGGCCTGGACGTCACGAATTGGTGCTGGTCACGGCCCGGATCGCCGCGGGGAGCGCGCTGGCCACGTCACCGGCGGCCAGCGGCGCGCCGTCGGCGGCCAGCCGCCCGGCGACGCCGTGCAGGTAGGCGGCGCAGGACGCGGCGTCGTAGCAGCTCAGGCCCTGGGCGAGCAGCGCGCCCGCGAGACCCGCGAGCACGTCTCCGGTGCCGCCGGTGGCCAGCCAGGACGTGCCGGTGGTGTTGACCCGCACCGGGCGGGAGTCCTCGGCCACCACCGTGGTCGAGCCCTTGAGCAGCACCGTGACGCCCAGCTCCGCGGCCGCCCTGCGGGCGTGGTCGAGGCGGGCGGCCTCGATGGCGTCGCGGCCGGCGCCGATGAGCCTGGACAGCTCGCCGGCGTGCGGCGTGATGAGGACGGGCGCGGCGCGCCGCAGCAGCGTGCGGTCCTTGGCGACCAGCGTGAGCCCGTCGGCGTCGATGAGCACCGGCACGTCGGACGCCAGCACGGCGGCGGCCAGCTCGTGGGCCCAGTCGTCGGTGCCGAGCCCTGGCCCGAGCACCCATGCCTGCACCCGGCCGACGCGGTCGATCGAGGGCGCGTCGAGCTGCGTCACCACGGCCTCCGGCCAGTGGGAGCGCACCTGGGCGACGGGAGCGGCGCGGCCCGCGTACCTCACCATGCCGGCGCCGCCGCGCAATGCGCCGCCGACGGCCAGCACGGCCGCTCCGGTGAACAGGTCGCTCCCCGCCGCGACGCCCACCACGCCTCTGCGGTATTTGTCGGACTCGTTGCGGGGGCGCGGCAGCAGCACGTCGAGATCGGCGCCGGTGAGCGCGGCCACGTCGGGGTCCGGCAGGTACGCCCCCAGCCCGATGTCCACCAGCTCGACCCGCCCCGCGTACGCGGCCCCGGGATCGACGAGCAGCCCCGTCTTGTACGCCCCCATGGTCACGGTCACCCGCGCCCGCACCGCCGCGCCCTCGACCCGCCCGGTTGAGGCGTCGACCCCGCTCGGCACGTCCACGGCCACGACGTGCCCGCGCGCGGCGGCCACCGCCTTGGCCAGCTCCGCGTACGGCTCGCGCAACGCGCCGGATGCCCCGATGCCGACGAGACCGTCGATGATCAGGTCGGCCGTCTCGATCGCCGCGCCGGCCGCGGACGGGTCGAGCACCCTGCCGCCCGCGTCGAGCAGCGCCCGCAGCCCGGCCTCGTGCGTCTTGGAACCGGCCGTGACGGCCTCCACCCTGGCACCGCGCCTGGCCAGGCGCTGCCCGGCGTACAGCGCGTCGCCGCCGTTGTCGCCGCTGCCCACCAGCAGCACCACCCGGCTTGCGTAGACGCGGCCGAGAAGATCGGCGCAGACGGAGGCGAGCCCGGAGGCGGCCCGCTGCATCAGCGTGCCCTCGGGCAGCCGGGCCATGAGCGCCTGCTCGGCCTGCCTGATCTGGTCGGCGGTGTAGGCGGTCTTCATGATTCGACGCTATCCCTCCGCGATCACGTAGGCGATGGCCACCCCCGCGTCATGGCTGAGCGACAGGTGCCAGCGCTTGACGCCGAGCCCGTACGCGGCCTCGGCGACCTTGCCGTAGACGTGCAGCTCGGGTTTGCCCAGCTCGTCGCAGCGCACCTCGGCCTCCAGGTGGCCGAGGCCCTTCGGCGCGCCGAGCGCCTTGGCCACGGCCTCCTTGGCGGCGAACCTGGCGGCCAGCGAGCGCACCGGCAGCGGGCGTTCGACCTCGGTGAACAGCCGCTCCTTGAGCCCGGGCGTGCGCTGCAGCGCGGCTTCGAAGCGGGCGATGTCGACGACGTCGACGCCGATACCCAGGATCATCGTCCCAGCGTAGAGGCTCCTCAGAACGGGCCGCGCTCCCACGGCCCCCAGATGGCCAGCGATCTGCCCTGCCTGGCCTGGATGTTGACGAAGAGCGTGTGGCCGCCGGGACCGAACGTGGAGCCGGCGAACTCGGCGCCGGGGTCGCCCTCGATGGGTTCGAGGCGGCAGAAGTCGAAGATCTCCCCCGACCTGGTGAGCCCGCGCAGGTAGTTGGCGCCGTCGCCGTCCTCGCACAGCACGAGCGTGCCCCGGCGGCTGACGGTGACGTTGTCGGGCAGGTCGAGCACCGCCGAGCGGGGCGACTCGTAGACGAGCCTGAGCCTGCCGCTCCACGTCTCATAGCCCCACACCTGGCCGCGCCCGTCGCCGAAGCCGTCGGGCGGCTCGTCGCCCGGCGCGGTGGCCCCGCCCTGGGTGGAGACGAAGTAGACGGTGCCGTTGTGGAAGACGGCGCCCTCCAGGCGGGAGAAGACGGCCGCGCCCTGCTCCCTGCCCTGCCGGCCCACGGCCTGCACGGCCTCGTCGTTGGACGGCCTGCCGCGGAACTCGGGGTCGGGGTCGTCGATGTCCACCCACGCGGTCTCGTACGTGGCGCCGGGCTCCTGCCCCGCCGACAGGTCCTTGTTCTTCGCGCCCTTGACGGCGAGCATCTGCAGCCGGCCGCCGTCGAGCAGCCGCCCGGCCAGCACCGGATGCTTGGGCGGCAGGTAGCGGTAGAAGCCGGAGGGGAAGCCGAAGTTGTCCTCGGTGAGGTAGAGGGCGCCGGTGGCCGGGTCGAAGGCGACGGACTCGTGGGCGAAGCGGCCGGCCGCGCGGATGGGCCTGGCGCTCGCGGGCCGGCCGACCGGCACCTCGAAGATGTAGCCGTGCCTCCGGGTGAGCTTGGAGTTGTCGCCGCCGGAGAAGTCGTCGCCCACGTCGGGGCCGTTGACCGTCTCCTCGCAGGTCACCCAGGCGCGCCAGGCCATGGGGCCGCCCGAGCAGTTCATCATGGTGCCGCTGAGCGAGGGCGCGCTCTCGATCACCTCGCCGTGGCGGGTGACGCGCAGCGTGGAGGTGCCGCCGCCGGCCATCGGGTCGTAGGCCCGCTTCCTGTCGCCGAACGCGCCGACCGGGCCGTTGACCTCGTGGTTGCGGATGAGGATCGTGCTGCCCTCAGGTCCGTTGAACGCGGCCATGCCGTCGTGCCTGCCCGGCACCGTCGAGCCGTCGCCGAACCTGTCGCCCGCCGCGCTGAACGACCGGTAGCGGAAGCCTTCGGGCAGGTGCAGCCGCACCTCGCCGTCGCGCAGGTCGCGTGCGGGACGCAGCGGCCCGTACCCCGGCACCGGCCTGGCCCGCCCCCGCCTGCTCACGCACGCGACACCGGCGAACGGCCCGGCGACCCCGGCGGCCACGGCG
Source organism: Nonomuraea sp. NPDC052634 (assembly GCF_040678535.1). Taxonomy (NCBI): domain Bacteria; kingdom Bacillati; phylum Actinomycetota; class Actinomycetes; order Streptosporangiales; family Streptosporangiaceae; genus Nonomuraea; species Nonomuraea sp. NPDC052634. The sequence continues at coordinate 127,575 of NZ_JBFATY010000012.1, forward strand.
GAGATGAAGCGGCGACGGTCCATGGCGACCTCCGTCAGGACGGTATCCGCACCGTACCTCTCGCGTCCGCGCGTCGAAACCTTGATCCTTTCCCAGAAGTCGTTCTCGGTAATCCCACGTTTTCATCCACAGGCTGTGGATTGCCTGGGACAACCCCGGCCATGATCCGCTTTGTCGCACATCGTTACTCTGCCTAGGTGAACAACGGCTACGTGGAACTGAGCAGGGAGCAGTGGAGCGAGCTCCGCAAGAACACGCCCTTGACTCTCACCGCAGACGAGCTGGAAGAGCTGCGCGGGGTCGACGACCCCATCGACCTGACCGAAGTCACCGACATCTATCTCCCCCTGACCCGGCTGCTCAACCTGCACTTCACCGGGTCCAAGGCGCGCAGCAGCGTGTTGAGCGCTTTTCTGGGACACGAGGAGCAGCGGGTCCCGTACATCCTGGGCATCGCGGGCAGCGTCGCGGTCGGCAAGTCGACCACGGCCCGGCTGCTGCACACCCTCCTGGCGCGCTGGCCCGAGCACCCGCACGTGGAGCTGGTGACCACCGACAGCTTCCTGTACCCCAACGCGGTGCTGGAGGCCAAGGGCATCATGCACCGCAAGGGCTTTCCCGAAAGCTATGACCGGCGGGCGCTGGTCAGGTTCGTGGCCGAGGTCAAGGCGGGCGCGGCCGAGGTGAAGGCGCCGGTCTACAGCCACCTCGAATACGACATCGTCCCCGGCGCCACTCAGACCGTGCGCAGCCCCGACATCCTCATCATCGAAGGACTCAACGTCCTCCAGCCCGCCCCGCCCACGTCTTTGGCCGTCAACGACTACTTCGACTTCTCCATCTACGTCGACGCCAAGGTCGAGGACATCCGCACCTGGTACGTCGAGCGCTTCCACAAGCTGCGCCGCACCGCGTTCGAAGACCCCAAGTCGTACTTCCGGCACATCGCGGACCTGTCGTACGAGGAGGCCACGGAGTTCGCGGTCAACGTCTGGCGCGACATCAACGAGCGCAACCTCATCGAGAACATCGCCCCCACCCGGGGTCGCGCCGACCTGGTGCTCAAGAAGGGCCCAGACCACTCCGTACGACGGGTGCGTCTTCGCCAGACCTGAACGCCTCCTCGTACACGTAACGCCCGAACCTGCCCGCACACCCCTGGTCGTCGATATCGGCGAACCAGCACTCCTCGCCGTGCTCGTGACACCAGAACCGGATCATGTGAGGAAATCTCGCGTACCGGTGTCATCAGCTCGTTGACATCCGATTGCCGGCCCGTCGCGAGGATGACCGGTCCGGGCCGCGATCGCACCCGCGGTCCAGGCCGGATTCCGGTCTCAAGGAGGACGGCGTTCATCCGTATGACCGAGGCGGCGGCATCGGGCGTACGGGTAGTGTCCGGCACATGCACATCCTCGCCACCGAGGGGCTGACCAAGCGCTTCCCCACCGTCACCGCGGTCGACCACCTCACGGTCACCGTGGGGCCCGGGGTCACCGGTCTGGTCGGGGCGAACGGCGCCGGCAAGTCGACGATGATCAAGATGATGCTCGGCCTGCTGGCGCCGTCGGAGGGCACCGCCCGCGTGCTCGGCTTCGACATCGTCACGCAGGGCGCCGAGATCCGCCGGCTCGTCGGCTACATGCCCGAGCACGAATGCCTGCCCCCCGACGTCTCCGCGACCGAATTAGTCGTCCACCTCGCCCGCATGTCCGGGCTGCCGCGCACCGCGGCCCGCGAGCGCGCCGCCGACGTGCTGCGCCACGTGGGGCTCGCAGAAGAGCGCTACCGCGCCATCGGCACCTACTCCACCGGCATGAAGCAGCGGGTGAAGCTGGCGCAGGCGCTCGTCCACGACCCCAAGCTGATCTTCCTCGACGAGCCGACCAACGGCCTCGACCCGCGCGGGCGCGACGAGATGCTGACGCTGATCCGGCGCATCGGCACCGAGTTCGGCATCAGCGTGCTGGTGACCTCCCACCTGCTGGGCGAGCTGGAGCGCATCTGCGACCACGTCATCGTCATCGACGCGGGCCGGCTGCTGCGCTCCTCGGACATCGGCGAGTTCACCCAGGCCACGCAGACCCTGACCGTCGAAGTGGACGAGGGGCTCGACGAGCTGGCCGCCAGGCTGTCCGGCGACGGGCAGACGGTCTCGCGCCAGGGCCGGCAGCTCGTCGTCAAGGTCGCGGGGCCCGGCACGTACGACGCCATCCGCGACGCCACCGCCGAGCTGGGGCTGTGCCTGATCCGCCTCGAACAGGGACGTCACCGCATCGAGGACGTCTTCAGGGATGAGGTCGCGCATGTCTGAGATCTACGACATCGGCTACCGCCACTACGAGGGCCCGAGGCTCGGCCGCGGCTACGCGACCAGGGCGCTGGCCGTGCACAGCCTGCGCGGCGTCTTCGGTCTCGGCCGTCCCGCGCGCAGCAAGATCGTGCCGTACTCGCTGGTCGCCATCATGTTCATGCCGGCCATCGTGAACATCGCCCTGATGGCCCTGGCCCAGCAGCGCGGCATCGACTACAGCGGCTTCGCGGTCGTCATGCAGGCCGTCGTCGCGATCTTCCTGGCCTCGCAGGCGCCCACCGTGGTCGCGCCCGACCTGCGCCATCGCGTCCTGCCGCTCTACCTGTCGCGCCCCGGCTCGATCGCCGATTACGTCGGCGCGAAGGTCGCGGCGATGACCATCGCGGTGTTCGGGCTCGTCGCGGCGCCGATCACGGCGGTCTTCGTGGGCGAGCTGCTCATCGACATGCCGGGGCCGCCCGCCACCGGCGAATACCTCAGCTCCATGCTCATGGCTCTGGTGCTCGCGCTGCTGCTGTCGGTCTACGGGCTCGCGCTGGCCTCGTTCACGCCCAGGCGCGGGCTCGGCGTGGCCTCCGTGATCACGGTCTACCTGCTGTCGTCGGCCGCGGTCCCGATCATCTACGGCACCCTCTACTCCACCGGCAACGAGGCCGCGGCCACCTACGCCTGGCTGGTCAACCCGTTCTGGCTGGTCGACTCGGTCCAGCACGCGCTGTTCGGCACGCCGTCCCACGCGATCGAGGACGCCGCCTACCCGGGCGGCGCCACGTCGATCATCGCGCTGCTGGTGCTGCTCGCCGTCGGCCTGGCCGCTCTCGCACTGCGCTACAGGAAGGCGGCCGCGCAATGAAGATCGAGCTTTCGCAGGTCTCCCGCTGGTACGGCAACGTGGTGGCGGTCAACGACGTCACGATGACGATCGGGCCGGGCGTCACGGGCCTGCTCGGCCCCAACGGGGCGGGCAAGTCGACGCTCCTGCACATGATGGCGGGCTTCCTCGCGCCGTCGAGCGGCACGGTCACGCTGGACGGCACCCGCGTCTGGAAAAATCACCACATCTACCGGAACATCGGCCTGGTCCCCGAGCGGGAGGGCGTGTACGGCTTCCTGACCGGCTGGCAGTTCGTGCTCTCGGCCGCCCGCCTGCACGGCCTGCCCGACCCCGACGAGGCCGCGCGCAAGGCCCTTGCCACCGTCGAGATGGAGGAGCCCAAGGACCGGCGGGTCGAGACGTACTCCAAGGGCATGCGCCAGCGCGTCAAGGTCGCCGCCGCGCTCGTCCACGACCCGCCCGTGCTGCTGCTCGACGAGCCGTTCAACGGCATGGACCCGCGCCAGCGGCTGCACCTGATGGACCTGATCCGCAGCATGGGAGCGGCGGGCAAGACCATCCTGTTCAGCTCGCACATCCTGGAGGAGGTCGAGCGGGTCGCCCAGCACATCGAGGTGCTGGTCGCCGGCAGGCACGCCGCGTCCGGCAACTTCCGCGAGATCAGGCGGCTGATGACGGACCGGCCCCACCTGTTCCACATCCGCTCCAGCGACGACAGGAAGCTCGCCGCCGCACTCGTACGCGACGACTCCACCGGCGGTCTCACGCTGCGCCCCGACGGCCTGGAGGTGCAGGCCACCGAGTTCCGCCGCTTCGCCCGCCTCCTGCCCCAGGTCGCCCGCGCCGAGGGCGTCAGCCTGCACCAGGTCTCCCCCGCGGACGAGGACCTGGAGAGCGTCTTCTCCTACCTCATCAACAGGAGCTCCTGAGCCATGAACACTGTCGTCGCGGGCATCACGTACCGGGCCCTGCTGGGGCGCCGGCGGATCATCCTGCTCCTGCTGCTGCCGCTGGCCCTGATCGGCCTCGCCGTGCTCTTCCGCGTCTTCGGCGCCGCCGACCAGCGCTCGGCCGTGCTGCTGCTGCAGAACTTCGCCATCGGCACCATGCTGCCGCTGCTCGGCCTCATCGCCGGCACGGGCGTCATCGCCCCCGAGATCGACGACGGCACGATCATCCACCTGATGTCGAAGCCGATCTCCCGCCCGACCATCGTCACGACCAAGTTCGTGGTCGCCACGTCGCTGCTGGCGCTGTTCGCGGCCGTGCCGACGTACGTGTCGGGCTGGCTGCTGCTGCGGAACGAGGACGGCGTCGCGGCCGGCTTCGCCCTCGGCACGCTGGCCGCCGGCATCGCCTACGCCGCGCTGTTCCTGCTGCTCGGCGTCGTCACCCGGCACGCGGTGACGATCGGCATCGTCTACGCCCTGGTCTGGGAGAGCCTGATCGGCAACTTCGTGCCCGGAGCGCGGAGGTTCTCCATCCAGCGCTGGGGCCAGTCGATCGCCGACCAGATCAGCGACTCGCCGTTCCTCAAGGCGGACGTCGCACTCGGCTTCGCCATCCCGGCCATGCTCGTCGTCACCGTCGTCGCCGTGGCGCTGGCCGGGCAGCGGCTGCGCGCGTTCTCACTCACCGGCGAGGAGTAGCCCTCCTCTGGGACTCACCGCGTCGAGTCCTTCCAAGAATGAAGGCCCGCGGGGATCTCCCCGCGGGCCTTCGCCTGACTCTCTGCTCCTGGGCCGGCTTCCAGGCCGATCCCGGAAACGTCAGACGCCGCAGACCTTGCGGACCACGTCGGCCAGGCGGGCCGCCACCATCGTGGCGTGCTCTTCCGAGGCCGCCTCGACCATCACCCGGATCATCGGCTCGGTGCCGCTCGGCCTGATCAGCACGCGCCCGGTCTCGCCCAGCTCCGCCTCCGCCTCCGCGACGGCGGCGGCCAGCTCGGGGGCCGAGGCCCTGTCCTTGTCGACGTCCTTGACATTGATCAGGACCTGCGGCAGCGGCGTCATCACCGAGGCCAGCTCCTTGAGCGGCACGCCCGACTTGGCCATCACGCTCAGCAGCTGCAGCGAGGTGAGCAAGCCGTCACCCGTGGTGGCGTGGTCGAGCATGATGACGTGGCCCGACTGCTCGCCGCCCAGGTTGTAGCCGTCTGCCTTCATCCGCTCCAGCACGTAGCGGTCGCCCACCGCGGTCTCGACCACGGAGATGCCGGCCTCGCGCATCGCGAGCTTGAAGCCCAAATTGGACATGACGGTCGCCACCACGGTGTCCTTGGCCAGCAGGCCCTCGCTGTGCAGAGCGGTGGCCAGGACGGCCATGATGTGGTCGCCGTCGACGACCGCGCCCGTGTGATCGACCGCGAGGCAGCGGTCGGCGTCGCCGTCGTAGGCCACGCCGACGTCGGCCGCGCGCGAGACGACCACCTGACGCAGCTTGTCGAGGTGGGTCGAGCCGTGACCGTCGTTGATGTTGAGGCCGTCGGGCCTGGCGCCGATGGCCTCGACCCGGGCTCCCGCGCGCACCAGCGCCTCGGGGGCCACCATGTGGGCCGCTCCGTGAGCGCAGTCGACCACGACGTGCAGCCCGTCGAGCCGGGCGTTCATCGTGGTCAGCACGTGGGAGATGTAGCGGTCGGCCTCACCGTACGCGTCACGCACGCGCCCCACGCCCGAGCCGACGGGAAAGCTCCACTCCTCGCCCAGCCGGCGCTCGATCTCGTCCTCGACCGCGTCGGACAGCTTGAAGCCGCCGCGGGCCAGGAACTTGATGCCGTTGTCCGGCGCCGGATTGTGCGAGGCCGACAGCATGACGCCGAGGTCGGCGCCGAGCGCGGCGGTGAGGTGGGCGACGGCCGGAGTGGGCAGCACGCCAAGGCGCAGCACATCCACACCGGACGCCGCGAGGCCGGCGACCACGGCGGCCTCGAGGAACTCTCCCGAGGCACGCGGGTCCCGGCCTACGACCGCCACCGGACGGCGTCCGGTGGCGGCGAACGCGCCTGCATCGCCGAGGACATGGGCCGCCGCCACGGACAGGTCCATGGCGAGCTCGGCCGTGAGGTCGCGGCCCGCGACCCCGCGTACCCCGTCGGTGCCGAAGAGGCGCGCCAACGTCAGCGCTTGCTGTACTGCGGAGCCTTACGGGCCTTCTTGAGGCCGTACTTCTTCCGCTCCGTGGCGCGGGCGTCACGGGTGAGGAAGCCGGCCTTCTTCAGCGGCGGGCGGTTGACCTCGACGTCGAGGCTCGCCAGCGCGCGGGAAAGGCCCATGCGCAGCGCACCGGCCTGGCCGGTCACGCCACCGCCGTCGATGCGGGCGATGACGTCGAACGCCTCCTCGGCGCCGAGCACCACGAAGGGCTCGTTGACGATCTGCTGGTGGACCTTGTTCGGGAAGTAGTTGTCCAGCGAACGACCGTTGATCGTCCACTTGCCGGTGCCGGGGACGATGCGCACGCGGGCGATCGCCTGCTTCCGGCGGCCGGTGCCGTACGAGTTGCCCGTGGTGACGGGCTTGCGCACGGGAGCGTCAGCGCTGGCGGCGGACTCGGTGGTGTACTCGGACGGGAAGTCCTCGCCGGAGTAGTCCTCCAGCTCGGCCTCTACGGCCGTCTCGACACCGGTGGGCTCAGCCACGGTTCTCCTCTAACTCTTTCGAACTACTACTGGGCGATCTGGGTGATCTGGAACGGCACGGGCTGCTGGGCCTTGTGCGGGTGCTCGGGGCCCGCGTAGACCTTCAGCTTCTTGGCCATCTTCCGGCCGAGGGAGTTCTTCGGCAGCATGCCCTTGACGGCCTTCTCGACGGCCCTCTCCGGCCGCTTCTCCATGAGCTCGCCGTACGTGACGGAACGCAGACCGCCCGGGTAGCCCGAGTGGCGGTACGCCTTCTTCTGCTCAAGCTTGTTGCCGCTCAGCGCGACCTTGTCCGCGTTGATCACGATGACGAAGTCACCCGTGTCGACGTGGGGGGCATAGATCGGCTTGTGCTTGCCGCGGAGCAGGGTCGCGACGTGGCTGGCCAGCCGGCCCAGCACGACATCGGTCGCGTCGATGACGTACCACTGACGCTGGACGTCGGCGGGCTTCGGTGAGTACGTGCGCACGGTCGTAGCCTTCTTTATGCTCGCGTCTTCGGCGCTGTCGGATGCGACAGCTACACATTGGTCGGTCGGTGCGGGCACACGACGGCCCGGACCTTCCGTCTCCATCACATGGGAGATGACGCCGGACGCGCCGCGCATCGGTCACGCAGGACCTATGCACACAACGAACCTAAGCTACCCGCCAATAGGCGTGCAGGTCAAAAAGACCGGTAACCCTGTGTGAGTCTACCTGACCGCAGAACGGTTAGGTTTCGTTTCCCTGGGACCTCTTCTTTCCCAGGACCAGACATCCCTATCGTTGGCGGCGGTATGTGGCAGTTCTCTCGCACCCGGCACACCCAGCGCGGCCTCCGGCGCCGGAACCACCTGGGCCTGCTGACCTGCCTCCTGGCGGTCCTGTTCACGGGTGTGCTGATCGGCCGGCTGAGCAGCGAAGAGGAACCTGCCCCCCACATCTACCTCAGCGAGACCGCGCCGCCCGCAGCCGCCACCGCCGCCCCGGAGCCGACCGCGCAGAAGAAGGCGCAGCCGCAGGTGGAGAGCATCCCGCGGGGCATCACCATCAAGAAGGAGGTCGGCGAGCCCACCGCGACGTCCGCACCGCGCCGTACCCCCGACGGGCGCATCGAGGGCTTCAACTCGCACGACGACCCGTCGGCGGCGTTCGACAACGGGCGCGAGGACGTACGGGTGCTGAGCGACATGGCCTCCGAGGTCGTCACGCTGACCAACTCCGCGCGGGTCAAGCGCGGATGCGGGCCGCTCAGGGTCGACGCGGGGCTCACCAGGTCGGCGCGTACGCACTCGCTGGAGATGGCCCGATCCGGCGAGCTCGCGCACAACTCCCCCGACGGCTCGTCCCCCTGGGACCGGATGGAGCGCGCCGGATACCGCTGGGGCGCCGCCGAGAACATCGGCGCCGGCTACAGCACCCCCGCCGAGGCCGTGAACGGCTGGCTGGCCAGCCGTGACCACCGCAGGAACATCCTCGACTGCCGCCTGAAGGCCATCGGCGTGGGGGTCGCATCCGGGCCGGGAGGCCCATGGTGGACCCAAGACTTCGGAACCCAATGACGAACATCACGGTAATGTCGCCGCATGGTTTCCAACGGCAGTGGGGAACGTGAGCACGGCACCGGCAGCGCCCCCTACGGCATGGGCGGCAGGCCCAGGGGCGGCGGCGCACCGTCGGACGCGACGGCGGGCAGCCTCTTCACGAGCAACGTCCCCGCAGGTGGCGGGGCCGCCGACGCCCAGGGCGGCATGTTCGCCGCCGCCGACGGCCCGGCCGGCGGCGGCCGCGCCCGCAGAGGCGGGCCTGGCGACGATCCCCTCGCGAACGGCCCCGGCGGTGCCGAGCCTCCCGGCAGCCTGTTCATGAGCGGCTCGGGCCGGCACGGCGGCGGGCCCGGCGGTCCGGGCGGGCCGGGCGACGGTGGCCGCCACGGCGGCGGCCCGGGTGGTCCCGGCGGCGGTTTCGGCGGCGATCCTGCCGGTCCTCCTCCGCAGGGCGGCTTCGGTTCTGACGCCTTCGGCGGCCCTGGCACCGGTCAGGGCGGCCCCGAACGCCGGCCCCCGGCAGGAGCGCCGAACATTCCCGGCCCCAACGAGCCCACCTCCGCTTTCGGCACCCCTCCTGAGCCCGACGGCGGCAAGGGCGCGGACGGCAAGAAGAAGGGCAAGGGCGACAAGTCCTCAGGTCGCCGTGGCCGTAAGGACCGCGGTGCCCCGGCCGGCGCCGACAACGGCAAGGACGGCGCCGGCGACGGCCGCCCGGCCAAGACCACCGCGCAAAGCCGCATCGGCTGGAGCCCGTACGACGAGAACAGCCGCTCGCGCGGCCCGCTGCTCGCCGGCATCGGCGGCCTGGTCGTGCTCGGCCTGCTCACCGGCGGCCTGGTCATGATGTACAACGCCGACGAGCCCGTCACCGCCGAGACCACCGCGTCCCGCCAGACCTCGGCGCCGCTGCCCTCGGTCCCGCCCGGCAAGTACGGCTTCGCCGCCAGCCGCAAGACCGACCCCGACCCGATCACGGTCAAGGAGATGTTCGGCAAGAGACGGAAGTTCACCGTCTCGAAGCGCGGCTACCAGATGACGATCACCAGCCAGGACAAGAAGTGCACGGACGGCGCACTGGGCGACGCCCTGCAGAAGGCGCTCAAGTCCGCCAAGTGCACCCAGTTCGTCCGCGCGAGCTTCCGTGACAAGGAAGGCGTGGTGATCGGCACGATCGGCGTGGCCAACCTCAGCTCCGAAAAGCAGGCGGCCAAGGTCGCCAAGGCCGGCAGCTCGAGCAACTACGTCAAGCCGCTGCCCGGCAAGGACGAGGTCACCAAGCAGCTCGGCTCCGGCGCGGGCGGCGCGAAGATCTCGACGTACGGCCACTACGCGATCCTCGTCTGGTTCCAGCGCAAGGACGGCACCAAGCCCGACTCGAAGGGGTCGAAGCGGATCTCGCAGGCCATCGTCGACATCACCAAGGCCACCGTGTACGAGGCCCTGGACAACCGCGCCTTGACCGGCAGCGCACTGAGCTGAGTGTTCTTTTGGGGCGAACCCCCTGCAAAGGGGCTGGTGATGCCCCTGGGAACGCCCATACCGGCTTAACGATCTCGTTCGGCTCGCTAGGCTCCCAGCTATGCGTGGCCAGGAACCCGGGTCTGAGCACGATCAGAGGGAGGCCGACGGTTCGGCCGCCCCAGCGACGCCACCGCCGAGCTTCGGCCAGACCGACGGGCGAGACGTTCCACCGGCGTTCGCTCCCTCCGGCGAGCGGGCGCCGTCCCACCCACACCCATCCCTGAGCGACACGGCGGCGGGTGCCCCCGGGCACCCGTCCCCGCCCCAGCTCAGCGACCCCTACCCCCGCACCCAGCCAGGGCCGGCCGCCCAGGCTGCCGGCGGCCACCCCAGCACACCGGCATCCCAGCCGGGCGCACCGGCATCCCAGCCGGGCTCTCCGACGTCCGGGCCGGGCACAACGGCACCTCACGCGGGCTCGTCCGGGCCTGGCGCATCGGCGTCCGGGCCGGACTCGTCGGCGCCTGGCACCGCCCATGACTCCGCCATCTCTGGCGCCGCCGCTGGCGCCCAGAACGCCCACGTCCCGCCTCCGGGGCGGCCCGCGGACGCCCAGCCGTGGGAGATCCCCGGCGACGAAGCCGCGCCCTACGACTGGCTCGCCGACCCCACGCAGGCCCAGCCCGCGCCGCAGCCGCCCTTCGGGGCCGCACCCGCGCCCGGGCACAACCAGGCTTCCCTCCCGCCCCGCTTCGGCCAGCCGGCCTTCACCGGCCCCCAAAGCGCCCCGCCCCCGTTCCCGCCTGCGCAGGGCGGCCCACACGCCTTCGGCCCCCCGCAGGCCCAGCCACCCTTCAACCACCCTCAGGGCCAGCCACCCTTCGACCACACGCAGGGCCAGCCCGGCCAGCCGCCGTTCGGCCAGGCACCGGGCAGCCCAGCTCAGGGCGCCCCGCACGCGTTCGAGCAGGGCGGCCCCGCCACGCCCCTCGGCCAGGCACCGAACGGCCCGCACGCATTCGGGCAGGACGGCCCGGCTCAGGGCGGGCCGGGTCAGGCGGACGGGCCGGGTCAGGCCGGGCCAGGTCAGAGCGGGCCAGGTCAGGCGGACGGGCCGGGTCAGGCCGGGCCAGGTCAGAGCGGGCCTCATGCCTTCGGGCAGGGCGGGCCTGGCACGCCGCCGTCCGGTGCACAGCATCCGGACGGCGGGCACCCCGCCCCTGCCCACAACCCGCCGGCTTTCGGCGCGCCTCCTGGCGGCCCGCACGCGTTCGGCCAGCAGCCGCCCGCAGCGCCGTTCGGCGTGTCACAGCCGCACCCCCCGGCTGGCCCCGCCCACCCGGGCCGACCGCTCGCGGCACCGCACACCGACCAGGCCCAGCCGGGCCAGGCAGGGCAACCAGGCCACCCGGGCCAGGCAGACCAGGCGGGCCACCCAAGCCACCCGGGCCAGGCAGGCCAGCCGGGGCAACCGGGCCGGCCCCAGGACGTACACCCATGGAACGCGCCGGGAGCAGCCCACCCGCAGCCCGCTCCCCAGCAGGACGACCACTCCAACGCCGGACCTCAGCAGGGCCAGCAGCATCACGCAGGCCCGCAGCCGGGCGGGCACCCGAACGCCCAGCCCCAGAGCGGCCAGGGCGCCTGGCCTGCGCAGGGGGCGGGTTCGGGCACGCCGCCGTGGGAGCCGCCACCGGCGTTCACGGCGGCAGCGGCCGGCATGCCCGCATGGCCCGCACCGCAGTCCGACTCACACGCCATGCCCCCGTGGCCGGCCGCCACAGGCGAGCTGGAGGCCGTGCCCGACGCGGACGAGCCGTTCATGCCGCCGCCCTTCAACCCGAACCCCACCCCGTTCGTCCTGAACCAGGTGGCCGCAGGCGACACCGACTACCAGCCTGACGCCATCACGACGGACCCCCACGGCGGAACGGGCGCGGACGCGACCGCCACCGACCCGAACGTCATCGGCGCAAGCGTGCGCGCCGACACCACGGACCCGAACGCGGCAGGCCCGGGCACCAGCCCGAACGCACCGGACGCCGCCGCCGACGCGACCGACCCCGACGTGTACGCGACCGACCCTGAAGGCATCCCGGCGGCCGACTACATGGCGCAACGCGAGGGTGCCGAACAGGCGCGCGCGGGCGACGCACCGGCGCCCGTCTCGCCGCCGTCCCTGTCGTCCAACGAGCCGCCGCGCAAGACGGCCACCGCCGCGAGCACCGGCCACCCGGACGCAACAGCGCAGAACGCCGCAAACGCGGACGCGACGACCGCTCACGAGAGCGACGAGTCCTCGACGACGGCCGTCCACCCGCGCAAGGCCGCCACGCGCCCTGCCGACAACGCCTCGCGGCCTCATGACAGCGGGGAGCAGGTCCCGTCCGGGGACACCACGGACCAGCCCACGGCCGCCCACCCCCGCCCGAACGCCGCCACGCACGGGGACACGCAAGCAGCCCCTGGGGACGCCCCCGCAACGCCCGGAGCGCAAGGCGACTCCCACGCGACCCATGGCGCGCAGGCCCACGCCCCCGCAACCCCAGGCACGCAAGGCGACTCCCACGCGCCCTCCGGCACCCAGGGGGACGCCCAGGCGATTTCTGCGGTGCAGGCGGATCCGGCCGCGGACCCGAACAGCACCCAGCGCGTCGCCAACCTGCAGAACCAGAACCAGAGCCAGGGCCAGGGCCAGGGCCAGGGCCACACCACCACCCCGCACAACGCGGAGCAGGCCCCGGCCGCAGGGTCCGCTTCCGCCGCACCGAACGCCCGGCCCGGCTCCGCCGGCCAAGGCGAGCCCGGAACCGCGCCCGCCAAGCCGACGGCTGCTGCTGCGGCAGCGGGCGGCGAGGCTGGCGCAGGAGCCGCTGCAACGGGAGCCGCTGGAACAGGAGCCGCCGGCTCAGAGGCCGCTGGAACAGGAGCCGACAAGCCCGCCACCGGCCCCGGCACCCCGAGCACCGGACCCGGCGCCCCCGAAGCAGCCCCCGGCGAGCCAGGCGCACCCGTTGCGGGCTCCGGCGGGCCAGGCGCGCCCGTTGCGGGCTCCGGCGGGCCAGGCGCACCCGTTGCGGGCTCCGGCGAGCCGGGGACCGAGTCCGCCGAGGCCGGCGCTGTGCCCAGTGGGCCTGGCACCGGCTCAGGCGAGCACGGAAGCGCCGCCGGCACGCCGAGTGCTGGGCCCGGCAAGCCTGGCGCTGGACAAGGCGGACCCGGCACCGCACCCGGCGCGCCCGGCACTGCGCCTGGCCGGCAAGGTGCGCCCGGAGCGGGCGGGACGGCCACGCCGCCGCCCCACGGCCAGGAAGGCGCCCGTCCCGCCGAGCCCGGCGACGTCCCCGTCTGGCCGCCGACCCAGGCTCCGGCTGCGGCGGCCGGTGACAAGCTGCCCGAACTTCCGTTCCCCAGGGAAACGTGGGGCCAGAAGCCGACGTCGGCCTTCAACGTCCCCGCCCAGAGGCAGGGCAGCCCGGCCTTCCCGCCGGGCGCGTTCAAGCAGCCGCCGTTCCAGACGCCACCGCCGCCTCCGCCACCGGCCAAGAGCAAGCGGGCCCTGCTGGTGACGCTGGGCGCGCTGGCCCTGGCGGGCGTGGCGACGGGTGGTTTCTTCGCGTACCAGACGGTGACCTCGCCGGCCCCGACGACGGCGGCCACCCGGGCGTCCGCGCCGCCGCCCACGGTCCAGGCGACCACCGCGCCGCCGCCCGAGAGCCCGACGGCCACGTCCGTACTCGACTCGGAGGAGACCGACCCGCAGAAGCTGTCCCTGACGGAGGCGTTCCCGAAGAAGAAGGTCAGCGCGGCGGGCACGACGTTCACGCGCGTCAAGGCCGGCATGGAGACGACCTGCGACAAGGCCGCGACGGGCGCGTTCGCCGACGCGCTGAAGGAGCAGAAGTGCAGCCGGGTGCTGCGGGCGACGTACGTCGACGGCAAGCGCCGCTACGCGGTCACCACGGGCATCGCCGTGCTGCCCGACAAGGACGCCGCGGCCGCCGTGGACCAGGCGAAGGACCTGTCGCACAACGTCTGGTTCCGGCCGCTGCCCGGCCCGGACGGCTCGGGCGGCGAACGCGTCCACATCGCGGGCGGCTACGCGGCCGGCCTGGTGTGGGGCCGCTACATCGTCTTCAGCTACGCGACCCACGCCGACGGCCACACGCCGAAGGCCGATGAGAAGACGCTGCCGAAGGTCAGCGCCGCGTTCCGCGACCTGACCTCGGACGTCCTCGAACGCCGCGCCGGCAGGAACTGAGGCAAGCGCGGCCGCCCCTCGGCCGCGCACCTCACCCCCACTGGGGCGCTAAGGCACCCAACCCCGACCGGGGTGTGAGGCCGTGCACCTCCAACCCCGACCGGGCTGTGAGGCCGTGCACCTCGCAGCGCCTTCCCCCTGCCCCGCCTTCCCCCCACGCCGCCGGCGCGTACCACGTGCAGGCCGACCGAGCCGGGCGACCACGCACCGCCGCGCCACCCCGCAACAGCCCGACGCCCGGTGCGCGCACCCGCCCGCCACGAGCCCGGCACGAGCCCGGCACGAGCCCGGCACGAGCCCGGCACGACGAGCGGCAAGCGCCCTGTCTCACCGGCTCAGCCCGAGGGCGACGACGCGTGACGCGCCCGGTTCCCATCTCGCCCGTGCGACCACAGAGGCGACGATGCGCGACCCGGCAACCTCAGGCGCGCGCGCCCGGCCCCGGCCTCAGCCGGCGTCCGCCGCCACTGTGCGAACCCGCCGCGTAGCAGCGGCCCGAGCGGCGAGCTCGGCATCGTCCGGGTACCGGACCTCCTCCAGGCACAGCCCGTGTGCGGGGGCCACATGCACTCCGGAGTCCCGCACCCCCCGCCGCAGCACCTCGCCCGGCCACTCGACGGGCCGCCGCCCGTCCCCCACGGCGAGCAGCGACCCCACGAGCGCCCGCACCATCGAGTGGCAGAACGCATCGGCGACGACGGTGGCGACCAGCACGCCGTCCGGCTCGCGCGTCCAGTCGAGCCGCTGCAGCTCCCTGATCGTGGTGGCGCCTTCGCGCTTCTTGCAGAAGGCGGCGAAGTCGTGCTCGCCGAGCAGCCGCTGGGCGGCGGCGTTGAGCGCGTCGATGTCGAGAGGCCGGTTGTGCCAGACGACCTCGCGCCGCCGCAGCGGGTCCACGCCGCCGGGCGCGTCGCCCACGCGGTACGCGTACCGCCGGAAGAGCGCCGAGAATCGGGCGTCAAAGCCCTCAGGAGCCACGGAGACCCGATAAATCCGTACATCTGGGTCCAGGACACCACCGAGCCGCCGCACGAGCACAGAGAGCCGCTCATCGACGCTCAGCGGCCCCCGGTTCCCGTCGAGCTCCTTCAGCGCCGCCTCGGGCACGTCCACGTGCGCGACCTGGCCGCGCGCGTGCACCCCCGCGTCGGTACGCCCGGCCACGGTCAGCATGGCCGGCGCATCGAGGCGCAGGATCCGCCCGAGCGCCTGCTCGATCTCCCCCTGGACGGTACGCAGTCCCGGCTGCCTGGCCCATCCCGAGAAGTCGGTCCCGTCGTACGCGAGGTCGAGGCGGAGCCGTACCACGATGATCCTCCCTTAATCGAAAACGGGCCCGAACCCCGCAAAGGGGGTCGGGCCCGCTTCCTTCAGCCTGAGAAGCCTGAAATCCTGATAGATCAGGCCTCGTCCTTCTTCGCCTCGCCCTCGGCCGGAGCGGACTCCTCAGCCGGAGCCTCAGCCTTGGCCTCCTCAGCCTTGGGGGCCTCGGCGGCGCTCTCCTCAGCCGGAGCCTCAGCCTTGGTCTCCTCAGCCTTCGCCTCCTCGGCCTTGGGAGCCTCGGCAGCGGCGGCCGGGGTGGTGCGGCGGGTGGTGACGGCGTTCATCGGCTCGGTCACCAGCTCGATGACCGCCATCGGGGCGTTGTCGCCCTTACGCGCACCGATCTTGGTGATGCGGGTGTAGCCGCCGGGACGCTCAGCGAACGTCGGCGCGATTTCGGTGAAGAGGTGGTGCACGACGCCCTTGTCCCGAACGACGGTCAGGACCTGACGCCGGTTGTGGATGTCGCCCTTCTTCGCCTTGGTGATCAGGCGCTCGGCCAGCGGACGCAGGCGCTTGGCCTTGGCGACCGTCGTGCGGATCTTGCCGTGGCGGAACAGGTCCGTGGCCAGGTTGGCCAGGATCAGCCGCTCGTGCGCCGGGCTGCCGCCAAGACGTGCACCCTTGGTGGGCTTGGGCATGTCATTTCTCCTTGAGGTTCACCCGCCCCGGCCGTACCAGGTACCGGAGTCGGGCCGCCAGGCCCCCGCCATCGGGGGCCCGCGCTAACTGGGAATCAGTACTGCTCGGTCTCGACGTACGCGCTGTCGTCGTCCTCGTAGCCGCCACCGGCCACCGCGCTCGGGTCGAACCCGGGCGGGGAGTCCTTCAGCGCCAGCGACATCTCGTGCAGCTTCTGCTTGACCTCTTCGATCGACTTGGCGCCGAAGTTACGGATGTCGAGCAGGTCCTGCTCGCTGCGGGCGACGAGCTCACCCACGGTGTGGATGCCCTCGCGCTTGAGGCAGTTGTAGGAGCGGACGGTGAGGTTGAGCTCTTCGATCGGCAGCGCCAGGTCGGCGGCCAGGGCCGCGTCGGTCGGCGACGGGCCGATGTCGATGCCCTCGGCCTCGACGTTGAGCTCGCGGGCCAGGCCGAAGAGCTCGACGAGGGTCTTGCCGGCGGAGGCCACCGCGTCGCGGGGCTTCATCGCGGGCTTGGTCTCGACGTCGAGGATGAGACGGTCGAAGTCGGTACGCTGCTCGACTCGGGTGGCCTCGACCTTGTAGGTGACCTTGAGGACCGGGGAGTAGATCGAGTCGATCGGGATGCGGCCGATCTCCTGGCCCGGCTGCTTGTTCTGGGCGGCGGAGACGTAGCCGCGACCGCGCTCGACGGTCAGCTCCATCTCCAGCTTGGCCTTGCTGTTGAGCGTGGCGATGCGCAGTTCGGGGTTGTGCACCTCGACGCCGGCGGGCGGCGCGATGTCGGCCGCGGTCACCTCACCCGGGCCCTGCTTGCGCAGGTACATCACGACCGGCTCGTCGTGCTCGGAGGACACGACCAGTTCCTTGAGGTTGAGGATGATGTCGGTGACGTCTTCCTTGACCCCGGGGACGGTCGAGAACTCGTGCAGCACGCCCTCGATGCGGATGCTCGTCACGGCGGCGCCCGGGATGGACGACAGCAGCGTGCGGCGCAGCGAGTTTCCGATGGTGTAGCCGAAGCCGGGCTCCAGCGGCTCGATGACGAACCGGGACCGGGTCTCGTCGATCGACTCTTCCAGAAGAGTCGGACGCTGAGCGATCAGCATGAGCGGGTTCTCCCCTTTTTCGTGTGACGCCCGCTATATGACGCCACTCCGATGAACAGCGTAGCCGGGATGCGACAGTGCGCACCCCGGCCGAGGCTCACTTCGAGTAGTACTCGACGATGAGCTGCTCTTGCACCTGCGTGTCGATCTGCTGGCGTACCGGAAGCTGGTGGACCAGGATGCGCAGCTTGTCCGGCACGACACCGAGCCAGGCGGGAACGGTGCGCTCGCCGGCGGTGGCGCGGGCCACCTCGTACGGCATCAGGTTCCGCTTGCTCTCGCGGACCTCGATGATGTCGTGCTCGCGAACGCGGTAGGACGGGATGTCGACCTTCTTGCCGTTCACCAGGAAGTGCCCGTGACGGACCTGCTGGCGGGCGGCGTCGCGCGACTGCGCGAACCCGGCGCGGTAGACGACGTTGTCGAGGCGGCTCTCCAGGATCTGGAGCAGAACCTCACCCGACTTGCCCGACCGGCTCGCGGCCTCCTCGTAGTAGTTGTGGAACTGCTTCTCGAGGACGCCGTAGATGCGGCGGGTCTTCTGCTTCTCACGAAGCTGAAGCTGGTACTCGGACTCCTTGGGACGTCCGCGACCGTGCTCACCCGGCGGGTAAGGACGGATCTCGATGGGGCACTTGGCGGACTCGCACTTGCTGCCCTTGAGGAAGAGCTTGGTCTTCTCCCGGCGGCAGAGCTTGCAGTCGGCGCCCGTGTAACGAGCCATTTCTCTGTATCTCCTGGGCTAAGTCAGACGCGGCGGCGCTTCGGCGGCCGGCAACCGTTGTGCGGAACCGGGGTGACGTCCTGGATCGAGCCCACCTCCAGGCCGGTGGCCTGCAGCGAGCGGATCGCGGTCTCGCGGCCGGAGCCGGGACCCTTGACGAAGACGTCGACCTTGCGCATGCCGTGCTCCATGGCGCGGCGGGCGGCGTTCTCGGCGGCCATCTGGGCGGCGAACGGGGTGGACTTACGGGAGCCCTTGAAACCCACGTGGCCGGCGCTGGCCCAGGAGATCACATTCCCGTTCGGGTCGGTGATCGAGACGATCGTGTTGTTGAACGTGCTCTTGATGTGGGCGTGCCCGTGAGCGACGTTCTTCTTCTCCTTGCGGCGCACCTTCTTCGGCGCGCCCTGGCGGCTCTTAGGAGGCATTGTTTGCCATTACTCCTGAGGTCTTCGGTCCGCGGCTGTGTGTGACGATCGCGCCGGCCCGGCACTCGCCGGTCGTGTGAACGACCGGGTCCGGGCGTCGGCGACCCCCATGCGGGACTACTTCTTACCGGGCTTCTTCTTGCCGGCGACGGTCTTCTTCTTGCCCTTACGGGTACGCGCGTTGGTCTGCGTGCGCTGACCGTGCACGGGCAGGCCCTTGCGGTGCCGGATGCCCTGGTAGCAACCGATCTCGATCTTGCGACGGATGTCGGCCTGAACCTCGCGGCGCAGGTCACCCTCGATCTTGAAGTTCGCCTCGATGTAGTCACGCATCGGGACGAGCTCGTTGTCGGTGAGCTGGTGCACGCGGAGGTCGCCGTTGACGCCGGTGGCCTTCAGGATCTCCTGAGCCCGGGTGCGGCCGATTCCGTAGATGTAGGTGAGAGCGATCTCCAGCCGCTTGTCGCGGGGGAGGTCGACGCCAACCAGGCGAGCCATGGTCGGGCATTCTCCTTCTATGTGGCGGAGGTCTTGCGCCGCACTACCCCTCCCCAATGCCCGGGGTGAGGGCCCCGGCCTCCGACCGGGGGTCTCCTGAGTGGTTCGGCTGACGCCGCCTTCTCAGGTGTGAGACGCGCTAACTGACTCAGGCTCCTCATGCGTCGAGCCCGCTCCCTTGCGGGGCGGACTCGGAGAAGCCTTGCGGCGACTAGCCCTGGCGCTGCTTGTGGCGCAGGTTGTCGCAGATCACCATGACGCGACCGTGCCGGCGGATCACCTTGCACTTGTCGCAGATCTTCTTGACGCTCGGCTTTACCTTCATTGTCCTTTGTGTTCCTCAGACGTCTTACTTGTATCGGTAGACGATCCGCCCGCGACTCAGGTCGTAGGGGCTCAGCTCAACGACTACCCGGTCGTCAGGAAGGATCCGGATGTAGTGCATCCGCATCCGTCCGCTGATATGGGCAAGGACTTTGTGGCCGTTGTCGAGCTGCACCCGGAACATCGCGTTCGGGAGCGATTCGACCACAGTGCCCTCGATCTCGATGGCGCCGTCTTTCTTGGCCAAAATTCCTCGCGTTTCACTGATCGGTCGTCTGAGGCTCCGGTTCACTACGCAGCCGCGACCTTCACGCTTCGAAGAGAGCGACGGCCGGCAAAGACCGCCGACGCGTGAGAAGTCATAGTGAGCCGACTAAGGAGTGTACGACACCTGGGCCCAAAACGCGAAACGCGTGCCAGGTGTCCTGACACAACCATGTAGAAGTGTACCCTACGCCGCAACTCATCAGACCGTACGACGCAGTGGCCGCCGCGACGATGCCGGGCGCAACCTCATCAGACCGGGCGCGTCCTCATCGGACCGGGCGCGTCCTCATCAGACCGTACGACGCAAGGGCGGCCGCGGGGCCTTGATGACCGCCCTCATGACTCCTTCGGCTGATTGCCGCCGAAGATCGTGCTGACCAGAAGGATGACGCCCCACGGCCCCATCACCCACAGCGGCCATGGATAGATCATCTCGCCCGACGTGATGCTCACGATCAGCCAGATCACCCAGTTGATGCCGCTGGCCGCGGCCCAGGCGCTCCAGGCCGCCGCCATGCCGGAGTGCATGCCCTTCTTCTCCGGCGCCGAGCTCGCCACCTTGGCGGGCAGGTTGCGCAGGTCCACATCCGGCAGGTCGGAGGTCAGCTTGGCCAGTTCACCGTACGTCTTGCTCTTGTAGACCTGCTCCAGCCGCTCGTTGAACTCGTCCATCGTGAGGCGGCCCTGCGCGGTGTGCTCGCGGAGGATGGCGGCGACGCGGTCGCGATCGGCGTCGGAGGCTCGCATCTCGGGGCTGTTCGCCATCCCACCAACTCCAGGGGGCTAGGGCTGCAGATGAGCGAGGCGCTCTTTGCCCCCATCGAGGGCGGTGAGCACCCAAGGTCCATTATGTGTCACGGCCACGCTGTGCTCGAAGTGCGCCGAATGCTTGCCGTCCACAGTGACCACGGTCCAGTCGTCGGCCAGTACGCGGGTGCGCTCGGTGCCGAGGTTGACCATGGGCTCGATGGCCAGGCACATGCCGGCCTCCAGCAGCGGGCCGCGGCCCGGCTTGCCGTGGTTGGCGATCCACGGGTCCATGTGCATCTCGGTGCCGATGCCGTGGCCGCCGTACTCCGGAGGGATGCCGTAGCGGCCCTGAGACTTGACGTACCGCTCGACCTCGTAGCCGATGTCCGACAGGTGGCGCCCCGGCCGCAGCGCGGCGATACCGCGCCACATGGCCTCCTCCGTCACCCGGATCAGCTCGGTCAGCTTCGGGTCCACCTCGCCGATCGGCACCGTGACGGCCGAGTCGCCGTGCCAGCCGTCCAGGATCGCGCCGCAGTCGATCGAGATGATGTCGCCCTCGCGCAGCTTACGGGCGTTGGTCGGGATGCCGTGGACGACCTCGTTGTTCACGGACGCGCAGATCGTCGCGGGGAAGCCCTGGTAGCCCTTGAAGGACGGGATCGCGCCCTCTTCCCTGATCGCCTTCTCGGCGATGACGTCGAGGTCGAGCGGCGTCATGCCGGGCTCCACCGTGCGCTTGAGCAGGTCGAGCGTACGCCCGACCACGAGGCCGGCCGCCCGCATCTTCTCGAGCTGCTCCGGCGTCTTGATCTGGATGCCGTGCCTGTTGCGTTTGAACATGTTCTGCCCCCTGGGGTCTCAACGGGCCACGCTGGGGGCCCAATTCCCCCACAATAACCGCGAGGTGGCACGGAAACCCGTGCCACCTCCGCGAATCAGTCGTACTCGGCGCTCAGCCCATGAAAGGCCGGATCGCGTCCATGGCCCGCTGGGTGACCTCCTCGACCGGCCCTGTGGCGTCCACACCGACCAGGATGCCCTCGTCGGCGTAGTAGGAGATGATCGGCGCCGTCTGCTCCTGGTAGACCTCCAGGCGGTGCCTGACGGTCTCCTCCTTGTCGTCGTCACGCTGGAACAACGCGCCCCCGCACGCGTCGCACTTGTCGTCCTTCTTGTCGTCGAACTCGACGTGCCAGATGCGGCCGCACTGGCTGCAGGTGCGCCGGCCGGCGAGCCGCCGCACCACCTCGTCGTCGTCCACGATCAGCGACAGGACGATGTCCAGCTCCTGGCCCCACTCCTTGAGCATGTCGCGCAGGATCTCCGCCTGTGCGACATTCCGCGGGAAGCCGTCGAGCAGGAAGCCGTCCTGCGCGTCGTCCTGCGACAGACGGTCACGGACCATGGCGATGGTGACCTCGTCCGGCACCAGGTCACCGCGGTCCATGTACGTCTTGGCCAGCTTGCCGAGCTCCGTGCCGCCGGACACGTTGGCACGGAAGATGTCACCTGTCGAGATCTTCGGGATGGACAGGTTCGATGCGATGTACTGGGCCTGCGTCCCCTTGCCCGCTCCGGGGGGCCCGACCAGAACGAGACGCACTACCGCAGGAAACCT
Organism: Nonomuraea sp. NPDC052634; assembly: GCF_040678535.1. NCBI lineage: Bacteria > Bacillati > Actinomycetota > Actinomycetes > Streptosporangiales > Streptosporangiaceae > Nonomuraea > Nonomuraea sp. NPDC052634. Next base: position 149,309 of record NZ_JBFATY010000012.1, read on the forward strand.
TCGTAGTTGCGCTGCTGGAGCTGGCTCTCGATCTGCTTCACCGTGTCCAGGCCGACACCAACCATGATCAGAATGCTCGTCCCTCCGAACGGGAAGTTCTGGCTCGCACCGGCCACGGCCAGCGCGACGATCGGGACCATGGAGATCAGACCCAGATAGAGCGCGCCTGGCGCGGTCAGACGGGTGAGCACGAAGTTCAGGTATTCAGCCGTCGGACGGCCGGGGCGGATGCCCGGAATGAATCCACCGTACTTCTTCATGTTGTCGGCGACTTCAGGGGGGTTGAAGGTAATCGACACGTAGAAGTACGTGAAGAAGATGATCAGCACGAAGAACGTGGCCATGTAGATCGGCGTGTCACCCGTGGCGAGGTTCTGCGAGATCCAGGTGATGACCACGTTGTCGCTGGTCGAGAAGAGCGACGTGAGCAGCTGCGGCAGGTAGAGCAGCGACGAGGCGAAGATGACCGGGATGATGCCGGCCTGGTTGACCTTCAGCGGGATGTAGGTCGAGGTGCCGCCGTACATCCTGCGGCCCACCATGCGCTTGGCGTACTGGACCGGGATGCGGCGCTGCGCCTGCTCGACGAAGACGACCGCGGCGATCATGAACACACCGACGACCATGACGACCGCGAAGGTGAACTTGTTCGCCTGGAAGATGTTGGCCAGCTCGGACGGGAAGACCGCGATGACCTGAGTGAAGATCAGGATGGACATGCCGTTGCCGACGCCCCGGTCGGTGATGAGCTCACCGAGCCACATGATCACCGAAGTACCGGCGGTCATGATGATCACCATCGTCACGATGCCGAAGATGTTGTCCGGGTCGAGCAGCACGTCCTGCTGGCAGTTCGGGAAGAGCTGGCCCGTACGCGCAAGAGCGATGAACGCCGTCGACTGCAGCACGGCGAGGCCGATCGTCAGATAACGCGTATACTGCGTGATCTTGGCCTGGCCGGCCTGGCCTTCCTTCTTCAGCGCCTCAAGGCGCGGGATGACCACCACGAGCAGCTGCAGGATGATGCTCGCGGTGATGTACGGCATGATGCCCAGCGCGAACACTGAAAGTTTCAGCAGCGCGCCGCCGCTGAAGAGCTGGACCATCCCGTAGATATTGCCGGTTTCGCCGCTGCGAGCCTGGTCGAAACAGGCGGCGAGGTTCTGGACGTGGACTCCCGGAGTCGGAAGAACCGAGCCGAGACGGAATAGCGCGATGATGCCCAGGGTGAAGAGCAACTTCTTGCGCAGGTCCGGTGTCCGGAACGCCCGGGTAAACGCGGTCAGCACGGTCCCTCCTGCGCGCCTATACGGCGATGTGAGTAAGCGATGGTGCGGGGATCTGCCATCTGAAGTCTCATTGTCAAACGAGCCGGACAGAAGCCTGCCGTCTCGCGAACTCTAACGCACTACGGGCGTGGGGGCCCATTGTAAGAGCCCCCACGCCTCGTCATAGCGTCTTTACAGCTCGGTAACGGAACCACCGGCAGCGGTGATCTTCTCCTTCGCGCTGGACGAGAAGGCGTGAGCCTGCACGTTCACCGCGACGGAGATCTCGCCGGAGCCGAGCACCTTAACGAGCTGGTTCTTCCGGACAGCACCCTTGGCGACCAGCGCCTCGACGGTGACATCGCCACCCTCGGGGAACAGCTCGCCGATCCTGTCGAGGTTGACGACCTGGTAGGTCGTCTTGAACAGGGCGTTGGAGAAGCCCTTGAGCTTCGGCAGACGCCTCTGCAGCGGCACCTGGCCACCCTCGAAGCCGAGGGGGACCGTCGTACGGGCGCGGCTGCCCTTGGTGCCGCGACCGGCCGTCTTGCCCTTCGACGCCTCGCCGCGACCCTTGCGGATCTTCGGCTTGTTGGCGCCGGGGGCGGGACGCAGGTCGTGGATCTTCAGCGGAGCCGCGTTGTTGGAGCTCTCAGTCATGACTAGTCGACCTCTTCCACCTCGACGAGGTGCGTCACCACGGAGACCATCCCGCGAATCTCGGGCCGGTCCTCCTTGACGACGACGTCGCCGATTCGCTTCAGGCCAAGCGAACGCAGCGAGTCACGCTGGTTCTGCTTGCCACCGATCTTGGAGCGAACCTGAGTGATCTTCAGGCGTGCCATGACTAGCTCACCGCCTTAGCCGCCGCGGCCTCGGCCAGGCCCTCGGCACGAGCCTTGAGCATGGCCGCCGGGGCGACGTCCTCGATCGGCAGGCCACGGCGGGCGGCGATCTCCTCGGGGCGCGAGAGCGCCTTGAGGGCCGCCACGGTGGCGTGCACGATGTTGATCGGGTTGTCCGAGCCGAGCGACTTGGACAGAACGTCGTGGATGCCGGCGCACTCCAGCACCGCGCGCACCGGGCCACCGGCGATGACGCCGGTACCGGCCGAGGCGGGCCGCAGGAACACGACGCCCGCCGCCTCCTCGCCCTGCACGGTGTGCGGGATCGTGCCCTGGATGCGAGGCACCTTGAAGAAGTGCTTCTTGGCCTCTTCGACACCCTTGGCGATGGCCGCGGGCACTTCCTTGGCCTTGCCGTAACCGACACCGACCAGGCCGTTGCCGTCGCCGACGACGACGAGGGCGGTGAAGCTGAAGCGCCGACCACCCTTCACGACCTTGGCCACTCGGTTGATCTTCACTACGCGCTCGATGTACGAGACGCCCTTGTCAGCGGCGCCACCGCGGCGATCGTCACGACGGTCCCGCCGCTCGCCACCGGTGCCGCCACCGCGACGCGGAGCTGCAGCCATCAGTGGTTCCTCTTCTCAGTTGCCATCATTTGCGATCCTCGGGCCCTCATTAGAATTCGAGCCCGCCCTCGCGCGCGCTGTCAGCCAGCGCCGCGATCCGGCCCGCGTACCGGTTGCCACCGCGGTCGAACACGACCTTGGTGATGCCGGCTTCCTTGGCCCGCTGAGCGAGGAGCTCGCCGACCTTCTTGGCCTTCTCGGTCTTGTCCGCCTCAAGGGCGCGCAGCGAGGCGTCCATGGTGGAGGCGCTCACCAGCGTGTGGCCGACGGTGTCGTCGACGATCTGGACGAACATGTGACGGGTCGAACGGTTGACGACCAGGCGCGGACGCTCGGGCGTGCCGACGACCTTCTTGCGGACGCGGCGGTGACGGCGGGCCCGCGAGACGGTGCGGGCAGCCGTGTGCTTGCTGAACGCAGTCTTCGGAGCCATGCCTACTTACCAGCCTTTCCGACCTTGCGGCGGATCTGTTCGCCCTGGTAACGCACGCCCTTGCCCTTGTACGGGTCGGGCTTGCGCAACTTGCGGATGTTGGCGGCGACCTCGCCGACCTTCTGCTTGTCGATGCCGTCCACGTGGAACAGGGTCGGCTTCTCGACGCGGAAGGTGACGCCCTCGGGGGCGTCCACGATGACCGGGTGGCTGAAGCCCAGCGAGAACTCCAGCTGCGTCGGGCCCTTGGCCTGGACGCGGTAACCGACGCCGACGATCTCAAGGCTCTTGGAGTAGCCCTGAGTGACGCCCTGCACCATGTTGGCGATCAGCGTCCTGGACAGACCGTGCAGCGCACGGACCTTGTTCTCGTCGTTGGGACGGGTGACGGCGATCGAGCCGTCCTCGTCGCGCGAGACCTTGATGGGCTCGGCGACCGTGTGGGTGAGCGTGCCCTTCGGCCCCTTGACCTGGACCTCCTGGCCGTTGATCGTGATGTCTACGCCACTCGGCACAGGGATGGGCAGCCGTCCGATTCGCGACATGCTGTGTTCCTCCCCTCTACCAGACGTAGGCGAGGACTTCCCCGCCCACACCACGCTTGCTGGCCTGCTTGTCCGTCATGAGGCCGTGGGACGTCGAGATGATCGCGACGCCCAGCCCGCCCAGGACTCGAGGCAGGTTGTCCTTCTTTGCATAAACCCGCAGACCGGGCTTCGACACCCGGCGCAGGCCCGAGAGCGACCGCTCACGGGTGGGCCCGAACTTGAGCTCCACCACGAGGTTCTTGCCAACCTTGGCGTCCTCGACGCTCCAAGACTGGATGTAGCCCTCCTGCTGGAGGATCTCGGCGATGTGCGCCTTGATCTTCGAGTACGGCATCGACACGCTGTCGTGGTACGCCGCGTTCGCGTTGCGCAGACGCGTGAGCATGTCTGCGATCGGGTCGGTCATCGTCATGGCCAGTGGCCTTCCTCGCCGGGGTTTCCAGTCGGCCAAGTCAGGGACGAGCTTGGCTTCCCTGCTCTGCCGGTGGACCTACGGCGTGGTCGCGGACGCCCCTTTCGGGACGCCCTGTCTCTTCTTCCGGAATATGAATGCCTGAACGGGCGGCACGAGGCCGCCCTTCAGGTTACCTACCAGCTCGACTTGGTGATGCCGGGCAGCTCGCCCCGGTGCGCCATCTCACGGAAGCACACGCGGCAGAGCCCGAACTTGCGGTAGACGGCGCGCGGCCGGCCGCAGCGCGAGCAACGCGTGTAGGCACGGACCTGGAACTTCTGCTTGCGCCCCGCCTTGGCGATCAACGCCTTCTTCGCCATGATCAGGCCTCCTTGAAGGGGAAGCCGAGGAGCTTCAGCAGCGCCCGGCCCTGTTCGTCGTTCTTCGCGGTGGTCACGATCGTGATGTCCATGCCCCGCGGCCGGTCCACCTTGTCCTGGTCGACCTCGTGGAACATGACCTGCTCGGTCAGACCGAAGGTGTAGTTGCCGTTGCCGTCGAACTGCTTCGGCGACAGGCCGCGGAAGTCCCTGATGCGCGGGAGCGCCAGCGACAGCAGCCGGTCGAGGAACTCCCACATGCGGTCGCCGCGCAGCGTGACGTGCGCGCCGATCGGCATGCCCTCACGCAGCTTGAACTGCGCGATGGACTTGCGGGCCCGCACGACGGCCGGCTTCTGGCCGGTGATCGCGGTGAGGTCGCGGACGGCGCCTTCGATCAGCTTGGAGTCGCGAGCCGCCTCGCCGACACCCATGTTGACCTTGATCTTCGTGAGCGCCGGGATCTCCATGACGTTCTTGATGCCGAACTGCTCACGGAGCTGGTCAACGATCTCTTCGCGGTACTTCGTCTTGAGCCGCGGCGTGGGGCGCTCGGTCTCGGTGGTGGTGGCAGTCATCAGCTGTCCTCACCCGTCTCATCGGCCTTCTTGTCGTCGGCCTTCTTCTCGGCGGGCTTGTCGTCCTTCAGCTTCTTCACGTTGGACACGTGGATCGGAGCCTCCATGGTCTGCACGCCGCCCTGCTTGGCGCCACGCGGGCCCTGGTGGGTCTCCTTGGTGTGCTTCTTGATCAGGTTGACGCCCTCGACCACCACGCGCTCCTCGCGCGGAAGAGCGGCGATCACCCGACCCTTGGCACCCTTGTCCTTGCCGGCGATGACCTGGACCAGGTCACCCTTCTTCACCTTGAGCTTCGGCATTACAGCACCTCCGGGGCGAGCGAGATGATGCGCATGAACTTCTTGTCACGCAGCTCGCGGCCGACCGGGCCGAAGATACGAGTGCCGCGAGGGTCACCGCTGTCACGGATGATGACGGCGGCGTTCTCGTCGAAGCGGATGTAGGAGCCGTCGGGCCGGCGGCGCTCCTTGGTCGTGCGGACGACGACGGCCTTGACCACGTCGCCCTTCTTGACGCCTGTGCTGCCGGGCAGCGCGTCCTTGACTGTGGCGACGATGACGTCGCCGATACCCGCGTAGCGTCGGCCCGAGCCGCCGAGAACGCGGATGCAGAGGATCTCCTTGGCACCCGTGTTGTCGGCGACCTTGAGCCGCGACTCCTGCTGGATCACGTCTACTCCTGTTAGTCGCGCCGGTTCTCATCGCTGAGCCTGGCGGAACCCGTCGTTGTCTTGTTCCCACGGCCACAGCGCCCCTCAGGGCACCGCACCGCAGGCGACGCGGGGTCGAGTGACCCCGCGTCCTTGGACGCCGTCATGGGGGCTCTGAGAGCCCCCACGAGGCGCGGTCTATCGGAGAGAGCCTTACTTGGCCTTCTCGAGGATCTCCACGACCCTCCACCGCTTGGTGGCGGAGAGGGGGCGGGTCTCCATCAGCAGCACGCGGTCGCCGACGCCGCAGGCGTTCTGCTCGTCGTGCGCCTTGTACTTGGTCGTACGGCGGATGACCTTGCCGTAGAGGCGGTGCTTGACGCGGTCCTCGACGGCGACGACGACGGTCTTGTCCATCTTGTCGCTGACGACGAGGCCCTCGCGGACCTTGCGGAAGTTCCGCTGGCGCGCGCCCTCGGTGGTCTCAGTGGTGGTCTCGGTCTCAGCCATCGCTCGACTCCTTCTCGACCGTGACGATGCCGAGCTCGCGCTCGCGCATCACGGTGTAGATACGGGCGATCTCGCGGCGGACGGCGCGCAGCCGCCCATGGCTTTCCAACTGACCGGTCGCCGCCTGGAAGCGGAGGTTGAACAGCTCCTCCTTCGCCTCCTTCAGCTTCTGGACGAGGGTCTCCTCGTCCTCGAGCCGCAGCTCGCCGGCGGTCAGGCCCTTAGCCATCACGCCTCACCCACTTCACGCTTAACGATCTTGCACTTCATTGGCAGCTTGTGGATCGCACGCTGAAGCGCCTCGCGCGCGACCGGCTCCGCCACGCCCGACAGCTCGAAGAGCACGCGGCCGGGCTTGACGTTGGCGACCCACCATTCCGGAGAACCCTTACCGGAACCCATACGGGTCTCGGCCGGCTTCTTCGTCAGCGGGCGGTCGGGGAAGATGTTGATCCACACCTTGCCGCCACGGCGGATGTGACGGGTCATGGCGATACGGGCCGACTCGATCTGGCGGTTGGTCACGTAGGAGTGCTCCACCGCCTGAATGCCGAACTCGCCGAACACGACCCTGGTGCCGCCCTTGGCGACTCCGCTGCGGTTAGGCCGGTGCTGCTTGCGGTGCTTGACCCTGCGCGGGATCAGCATGGTCAGCTCCCTTCAGCACCCGGCTGAGCAGCCGGGCCGGTCTCGGGGGCGGCCTGGGCGGCCGCCTCGGTACGGGGGGCGCGGCTACGACGGGAGCGGTCGCCGCCACGGCGCGGACGGTCGCCACCGCCACGGCGGTCGTCACGCTCGCGACGCTGACCGGCACGAGCGCCGGCGGCGGCCGCCTCGCGCTCGGCGCGGCTGGTCGGAGCCTCGCCCTTGTAGATCCAGACCTTCACGCCGATGCGGCCGAAGGTCGTACGGGCCTCGTAGAAGCCGTAGTCGATGTCCGCGCGGAGCGTGTGCAGCGGCACGCGGCCCTCGCGGTAGAACTCCGACCTCGACATCTCGGCGCCGCCCAGACGACCGGAGCACTGGACACGGATGCCCTTGGCGCCGGACTTCATGGCCGACTGCATCGCCTTGCGCATGGCGCGGCGGAACGAGACACGGCTGGACAGCTGCTCGGCGACGCCCTGCGCGACGAGCTGCGCGTCGATCTCCGGGTTCTTGACCTCGAGGATGTTGAGCTGGACCTGCTTCTTGGTCAGCTTCTCCAGGTCTCCGCGGATGCGGTCCGCCTCGGCGCCGCGCCGGCCGATCACGATGCCGGGACGTGCGGTGTGGATGTCCACCTGCACGCGGTCCGTGGTGCGCTCGATCTCTACCTTGGAGATGCCGGCCCGCTCCATGCCCTTCTGCAGCATGCGGCGGATGGCGACATCCTCAGCGACGTACGACTTGTACAGCTTGTCGGCGTACCACCGGCTCTTGAAGTCGGTCGTGATGCCGAGGCGGAACCCGTGCGGGTTAACCTTCTGGCCCACTATCGGGTCCTTCCCTTCGGCTCGCGGGACTCCACGATCACAGTGATGTGGCTGGTCCGCTTGTTGATCCGATAGGCACGACCCTGTGCACGCGGGCGGAACCGCTTCAGCGTCGGGCCCTCGTCGACCCACGCGCGGCTCACGTAGAGCGTGCTGGGGTCGAGATTGAAGTTGTGCTCCGCATTCGCCATGGCGCTGCTGAGCACCTTGTAGACAGGCTCGCTCGCCGACTGAGGAGCGAACTGCAGCACGGCCTGCGCCTCCGAAGCGGGCAGCCCGCGAATAAGGTCCACCACACGGCGGGCCTTGAGGGGCGTGACACGGACGAACCGCGCCTGAGCCCTGGCTTCCATCGCTTTCTCCTACTTCCGGGACGCTTACCGCCGGCTGCGGCGGTCTTCCTTGACGTGGCTGCGGAACGTCCGCGTCGGGGCGAACTCTCCGAGTTTGTGGCCGATCATGGCCTCGGTGATGAACACCGGGACGTGCTTGCGGCCGTCGTGCACGGCGATCGTGTGCCCGATCATGTCGGGAACGATCATGGAGCGCCGCGACCACGTCTTGATGACGTTCTTGGTGCCCTTCTCGTTCTGAGCGTCCACCTTCTTCTGAAGGTGTTCGTCCACGAAGGGACCCTTCTTAAGGCTACGTGGCATCTCGGCTGCTCCTACCGCTTCTTCCTCTTGCTCCGACGACGGATGATCAGCCGGTCGCTGGCCTTGTTGGCCTGGCGGGTGCGGCCCTCGGGCTTGCCCTTCGGGTTCACCGGGTGGCGACCACCGGAGGTCTTGCCCTCACCACCACCGTGCGGGTGGTCGACGGGGTTCATCGCGACACCGCGAACGGTCGGGCGCTTGCCCTTCCAGCGCATACGGCCGGCCTTGCCCCAGTTGATGTTGGCCTGCTCGGCGTTGCCGACCTGGCCCACGGTCGCCCGGCAGCGCACGTCGACCATGCGCATCTCACCGGACGGCATACGCAGGGTGGCGTACTGGCCTTCCTTGGCGAGCAGCTGGATCTGAGCGCCCGCGGAGCGGCCGAGCTTCGCGCCGCCGCCCGGACGGAGCTCCACCGCGTGGATGAAGGTACCGGTCGGGATGTTGCGCAGCGGCAGGCAGTTGCCCGTCTTGATGTCGGCGCTGGGGCCGTTCTCGATGCGGTCGCCCTGCTTGAGGCCGGTCGGCGCGATGATGTAGCGCTTCTCGCCGTCGGCGTAGTGCAGCAGAGCGATGTTGGCGGTGCGGTTGGGGTCGTACTCGATGTGAGCGACCTTGGCCGGGATGCCGTCCTTGTCGTGCCTACGGAAGTCGATGATCCGGTAGGCGCGCTTGTGACCGCCGCCCTGGTGGCGCGCGGTGACTCGGCCGTGTACGTTGCGGCCGCCCTTGCTGTGAAGGGGCGCAAGCAGCGACTTCTCAGGCGTGCTGCGGGTGATCTCGGAGAAGTCCGAGACGCTGGCCCCGCGGCGACCTGGGGTCGTCGGCTTGTACTTACGGATGCCCATCTTTTTCGTTCATCCTTCGTCGGTTACATGGGTGAGCCCGCCGCACCGGAGTGCGACGGTCTCACCCCGCGCGTGACCTGCGGTCCGCGCTCATTTCTCAGGCTGCTAGCCGACCTGACCGAAAATGTCGATCCGATCGCCCTCCACCAGGCTCACGATCGCGCGCTTGGTGTCGGGACGCTTGCCGTAGCCGGTACGGGTCCGCTTGCGCTTGCCCTGCCGGTTGATGGTGTTCACGCTGGTGACCTTGACCCCGAAGATCTGCTCAACGGCGATCTTGACCTGGGTCTTGTTCGCGGTCTTCTTCACCAGGAACGTGTACTTGTTGTGCTCATCGATCAAGCCGTAGCTCTTCTCAGAGACGACCGGCTTGATGATGACGTCGCGCGGGTCGGCGATCTTCTCCATCAGGCGTCTTCCTTCCCGCCACTCAGCCGCGCCACGACCTGGTCGTACGCCTCCTGGGTGAAGACCACGTCGTCGTGGACGAGCACGTCGTAGGTGTTGAGCTGCCCGGCGTCCAGCAGGTGGACCTCCGGGGCGTTGCGCAGGCTCAGCCAGGTCAGCTCGTCGTCGGCGTCGACGACGACGAGGACGCGCGGAGCCTTGGTGACCTTGCGCAGGGCCTCCAGCGCGGCCTTGGTCTTGGGCGTGTCACCCGTGACCAGGGACTTCACCACGTGGACGCGACCGCCGCTGGCCCGGTCGGACAGGGCGCCGCGCAGCGCGGCGGCCTTCATCTTCTTGGGCGTGCGCTGCGAGTAGTCGCGCGGCACGGGGCCGTGGACGGTGCCACCGCCGGTGAACTGCGGCGCGCGGGTCGAGCCCTGCCGGGCGCGACCGGTGCCCTTCTGGCGGTACGGCTTCTTGCCGCCGCCGGAGACCTCACCACGGGTCTTGGCCTTGTGGGTGCCCTGCCGGCGAGCGGCGAGCTGGGCCGTGACCACCTGGTGGATCAGCGGTACGTTGACCTTGGCGCCGAAGACGTCTTCGGGCAGGTCTACGGTGCCGGTCTTCGAGCCGCTGGCGTCGAGGACGTCAATAGTGGTGCTCACTTGGAAGCCCCCTTCTTGGCAGCGGTGCGAACGAGGACCAGGCTGCCGTTGGCGCCGGGAATCGCACCCTTGATCAGGAGCAGATTCTTCTCGACGTCGACGGCGTGAACCTTCAGGCTCTGCACGGTGGTGCGGACGTTACCCATCCGACCAGCCATGCGCAGACCCTTGAAAACGCGGCCCGGGGTGGCGCAGCCACCGATGGAACCCGGCGAGCGGTGCTTGCGCTGCGTACCGTGCGACGCGCCCAGACCACCGAAGCCATGCCGCTTCATGACACCGGCGAAGCCCTTGCCCTTGCTCTTGCCAGTCACGTCGACGTACTGGCCGGCCTCGAAAGTGTCGGCCAGCAGCTCCTGGCCCAGGGTGTAGTCGCTCGCGTCGTCGGTGCGGATCTCCGCGAAGTAACGGCGCGGGGTGATGTCGTGCTTACGCAGGTAGTCGCCGAGCGGCTTGTTGACCTTCCGGGGGTCGACCTGCCCGAAGCCGAGCTGGATGGCGGAGTAGCCGTCCTTCTCGGGGGTACGGACGCGGGTCACCACGCACGGACCGGCCTCGACCACGGTCACCGGGACGATCCGGTTGTCCGCGTCGAAGACCTGGGTCATGCCGAGCTTCTTGCCCAGGACGCCCTTGATCGTCTTAGCCATGTCAGTGCGTTCCCTCAGAGCTTGATCGAGATGTCGACACCCGCGGGAAGGTCGAGTCGCATGAGCGAGTCGACCGTCTTGGGGGTCGGGTCGATGATGTCAATCAGCCGCTTGTGCGTGCGCATCTCAAAGTGCTCGCGGCTGTCCTTGTACTTGTGCGGCGAGCGGATGACGCAGTACACGTTCTTCTCGGTCGGCAGCGGCACCGGGCCCGCGACCTTCGCGCCAGTCCGCGTCACCGTCTCGACGATCTTCTTGGCCGAGCTGTCGATGACCTCGTGGTCATAGGCCTTAAGCCGGATGCGGATCTTCTGTCCCGCCATAGTGGCCTCGGTGTCCTTCGCTGTCGTCTGAAAAAGTATCGTGCGGCCTGTTGCCGCTGTTCTTGCAGGTAAAAGCCCGCGTAACCCCACGTGGCAGACGTAGTCGATCTGCCTTTTTCTTCCGTGATCCGGCAGTGACTTCGGTCACGTGGTACCGGCCGAAGCGACTGCTGGATCACGGTGTCCCGCGTGGGGCTTCCCGCGCCGGCTCCCGCCCGCTCTCGCGTACGGGTTCCGGCTGGGACGTGGTGCGGCGGCCGGTCCCGGAGCCCGGGGCCGGCCGCCGCCCCGACGGTCTGGCTACTTGATGATCTTCGTGACCCGACCGGCGCCGACGGTGCGGCCACCCTCGCGGATCGCGAACTTCAGGCCTTCCTCCATGGCGATGGGCTGGATCAGCTCAACGCGCATCTCGGTGTTGTCGCCCGGCATGACCATCTCGGTGCCCTCGGGCAGGTGCACCACGCCGGTCACGTCCGTCGTACGGAAGTAGAACTGCGGGCGGTAGTTGTTGAAGAACGGCGTGTGGCGGCCGCCCTCGTCCTTGGACAGGATGTAGACCTGGCCCTCGAACTCGGTGTGCGGGGTGGTCGTGCCCGGCTTGATGACACACTGGCCGCGCTCGACCTCGTCGCGCTTGATACCGCGCAGCAGCAGGGCGGCGTTGTCACCGGCGTGACCCTCGTCCAGCATCTTGTTGAACATCTCGATGCTGGTGACGGTGGTCGAGATCTTCTCCGGCTTGATGCCGATGATGTCGACCTGCTCGTTGACCTTGACGACACCGCGCTCGATACGGCCGGTGACGACCGTACCGCGACCGGTGATGGAGAAGACGTCCTCAACCGGCATGAGGAACGGCTTGTCCGTCTCACGCGGCGGCTCGGGGACGTTCTCGTCCACGGCGTTCATGAGCTCGATGATGCTGTCGGCCCACTTCTCGTCGCCCTCAAGGGCCTTGAGGGCGGAGACGCGGACGACCGGCACGTCGTCGCCGGGGAACTCCTGCGCGGTGAGGAGCTCACGGACCTCGAGCTCGACGAGCTCCAGGATCTCCTCGTCGTCGACCATGTCGGCCTTGTTGAGGGCCACGACGATGTAGGGGACGCCGACCTGGCGGGCCAGGAGGACGTGCTCCTTCGTCTGCGGCATCGGGCCGTCGGTGGCGGCGACCACGAGGATGGCGCCGTCCATCTGGGCGGCACCGGTGATCATGTTCTTCACGTAGTCGGCGTGACCAGGGCAGTCGACGTGCGCGTAGTGACGCTTCTCGGTCTGGTACTCGACGTGCGCGATGGAGATGGTGATGCCGCGAGCCTTCTCCTCCGGCGCCTTGTCGATCTTGTCGAACGGCGTGGCGGCGTTGAGGTCAGGGTAACGGTCGTGGAGCACCTTGGTGATCGCCGCGGTCAGCGTGGTCTTGCCGTGGTCGATGTGCCCAATGGTGCCGATGTTCATGTGCGGCTTAGTCCGCTCGAACTTGGCCTTGCCCACTGGTTCTCTCCTTAGAGAATCTGACTGACTTTCGTCTACACACTCGGGCCCGGGTGATCCGAACCCCTTGGCGGTGCGGCGGCCGTTGTGACCACCGCACCTAGGGACCAGGACGTACGCCCGGTCCGCCCGCTCGCGCGGCCGGATCGGAACTTACTCGCCCCGGGCCTTCGCGACGATCTCCTTGGCGATGCCCGGAGGCACCTCAGCGTAGGAGTCGAATATCATGCTGTAGCTCGCCCGCCCCTGCGTCTTGCTACGCAGGTCGCCCACGTAGCCGAACATCTCAGACAGCGGCACGAGCGCCTGGACGACACGGGCGCCGGCCCGCTCGTCCATCGCCTGGATCTGCCCCCGGCGACCGTTGAGGTCACCGATGACATCACCCATGTAGTCCTCGGGGGTGGTGACCTCGACGGCCATCATCGGCTCGAGGAGCACCGGCTCGGCCTTACGGGCGGCCTCCTTGAAGGCCATCGAACCGGCGATCTTGAACGCCATCTCCGAGGAGTCGACGTCGTGGGCCTGACCGTCGACCAGCGTCACCTTGACGCCGACCATCGGGTAACCGGCCAGCACGCCGAACTCGGCGGCCTCCTGGGCGCCGGCGTCGACCGACGGGATGTACTCCCTCGGGACGCGGCCACCGGTGACCTTGTTCTCGAACTCGTAGCCGTCGTTGCCCTCGCCCAGCGGCTCCAGGTCGATGATCACCCGGGCGAACTGACCGGAACCACCGGTCTGCTTCTTGTGGGTGTAGTCGACCTTCTCCACCTTGCGGCGGATGGTCTCGCGGTAGGCGACCTGCGGGCGGCCGACGTTGGCCTCGACCTTGAACTCGCGGCGCATGCGGTCGACGAGGATCTCCAGGTGAAGCTCGCCCATGCCCCAGATGACCGTCTGGCCGGTCTCCTCGTCACGGCGGACCTGGAAGGACGGGTCCTCCTCGGCCAGCCGCTGGATGGCGGTGGACAGCTTCTCCTGGTCGCCCTTGGTCTTGGGCTCGATGGCGACGTTGATGACCGGAGCCGGGAACGTCATCGACTCGAGCACGACCTGGTTCGCCGGGTCGCACAGCGTGTCGCCGGTCGTGGTGTCCTTCAGACCCATGACCGCGACGATCTGACCGGCGATCGCCGACGGGCGCTCCTCGCGCTTGTTGGCGTGCATCTGGTAGATCTTGCCGATCCGCTCCTTCTTGCCCTTCACAGAGTTCATGACCTGTGAACCGGCCTCGAGCTTGCCCGAGTAGATGCGGATGTAGGTGATCTTGCCCAGGTGCGGGTCGCTTGCGATCTTGAACGCCAGCGCGGAGAACGGCTCGTTCACGTCCGCGTGGCGCTCGACGACCTTGTCCTCGTTGCCGACCGCGTGGCCCTTGAAGGACGGGATGTCGGTCGGGGCCGGGAGGTAGGCGACGATCGCGTCGAGCAGGGGCTGCACGCCCTTGTTCTTGAACGCGGTGCCGCACAGCACCGGGTTGACCTTGCCGGCCAGCGTCGCGCGGCGCAGCGCGGCGACGAGCTGGTCCTCGGTGGGCTCGGTGCCCTCGAGGTAGAGCTCCATCAGCTCGTCGTCGTTCTCGGCGACGGTCTCGATGAGCCGGTCGCGCCACTCGCGGGCGGCCTCGGCGTGGTCGGCGGGGACGTCGACGACGTCGTACATCTCGCCCTTCGCCGCCTCGGCGCTCCAAACGAGACCCTTCATCTTGACCAGGTCGATGACGCCCTTGAAGTCGGCCTCGACACCCAGCGGCAGCTGGATGACGGCCGGCGTGGCGCCAAGACGGCTGACCATCATGTCGACGCAGCGGTGGAACTCGGCGCCGACGCGGTCCATCTTGTTAACGAAGCAGATGCGCGGAACGTTGTAGCGGTCTGCCTGCCGCCACACCATTTCCGACTGGGGCTCGACACCCGCGACGCCGTCGAAGACGGCGACGGCCCCGTCGAGGACGCGGAGCGAGCGCTCCACCTCGATCGTGAAGTCGACGTGGCCAGGAGTGTCGATGATGTTGATGGTGTGACCGAGCCACTCGCACGTCGTCGCGGCAGACGTGATGGTGATGCCGCGCTCCTGCTCCTGCTCCATCCAGTCCATCGTGGCAGCGCCCTCGTGGACCTCACCGATCTTGTAGTTGATACCGGTGTAGAACAGGATGCGCTCGGTCGTGGTGGTCTTGCCCGCGTCGATGTGGGCCATGATCCCGATGTTGCGGACCTTGGCCAGGTCAAGAGCGGTCGTGGTGGCCACTTCTCTCGCGTCCTCGTCGTCTCGTCGGATCCACTACCAGCGGTAGTGGGCGAAGGCCTTGTTGGACTCGGCCATCTTGTGGGTGTCCTCGCGCTTCTTCACGCTCGCCCCGAGGCCGTTGCTGGCGTCGAGGAGCTCGTTCATGAGGCGCTCGGTCATGGTCTTCTCGCGGCGGGCGCGGGCGTACTGCACCAGCCAGCGCAGGGCCAGGGTGGTGCTGCGCGCCGCGCGCACCTCGACAGGCACCTGGTAGGTCGCGCCACCGACGCGACGGCTGCGAACCTCAAGGGTCGGCTTGACGTTGTCAAGCGCGCGCTTCAGGGTGACGACCGGGTCGTTGCCCGTCTTCTCCCTGCAGCCCTCGAGCGCGCCGTAGACGATCGACTGCGCGATGGAGCGCTTGCCGTCCAGGAGCACCTTGTTGATCAGGGCGGTCACCAGCGGCGAGCTGTAAACCGGGTCAGCCATGAGCTGACGACGGCCAGGAGAACCCTTACGCGGCATTGTTAGCTCTTCTCCTTCTTCGCGCCGTAGCGGCTACGGGCCTGCTTGCGGTTGCGCACACCCTGGGTGTCGAGCGAACCACGGATGATCTTGTAGCGAACACCCGGCAGGTCCTTCACACGACCGCCGCGCACGAGCACGATGGAGTGCTCCTGGAGGTTGTGGCCCACACCGGGGATGTAGGCCGTGACCTCGATGCCGTTCGTGAGCCGAACGCGGGCCACCTTACGCAGTGCCGAATTGGGCTTCTTCGGGGTGGTGGTGTAAACGCGCTGGCACACGCCGCGCCGCTGCGGACTCCCCTTGAGGGCAGGAGTCTTGGTCTTCGCGACCTTGTCCTGCCGGCCCTTGCGGACCAACTGCTGAATAGTGGGCACTGCCACTCCGTTTCGTGCCTTGGCCGGTGTTACGTCATGTGTCTTGTCGCAGGTACTGCCGGTGTCATGACCTGCTGATTTTTCTTGCCTCGGTGCCCCCGCGCTCGGGCGTGTCGCGCTATTCGCACAGACACGTCCGCGAGGATTACGAGCCAGGAAGCCGTCCCGCGCCGCAATGAGCGCACGGTCGAGGGCCCGCTTACGACGGGCACGAAGCACAAGACTACCTACGCCTCTGCGACACGTCAAAGCGGCGCGGCAAAGCGGATAAGCCTTGCCACTCCGGGACGCCGAGCCTGTTCAGCCGGGCTCGGCTACAGCCCCGCGCCCATGATATCGGGACGGCGAGGTGATCTGTGACGGGTTCGCGAGTACTGCCAGAGCCGCCGCGTGCAAAGCGGTGACCCCCGCTCGCAACGTCGGCACCGGGTCGGGACAGAAGGTCCCGGTATGGGGGTGTCCGACCCGGCCGGTACGGGGGGCCGCGCCCACGTACCAATAGACGGACGGAACACCGTACAGGGGGAAGTCCTCGCAGGCGGCACCGCCCGGGGCGGTGACGACCGTGCCCAGGGCCGCCTCGTGCGCCTTGCGTACGGTAGCGGTGGCCACCGGGTCGTTCGCGCCCTGCGGCACCCGGGAGACCACGGTGACCTCGGCTCCCGCGTACTCCCCCGCCAGCCGCGTGATCCGCGCGACGGCGCGGTCCACCGCGTCCAGCGTGGCGGCCCTGACCGTCAACCCCGCCTCGGCGACGGACGGCACCACGTTCGGCCGCTCGCCCGCGTGCAGCGTCCCCACGGTGACGGTCGCCTCGTCGAAGGCCGTCCCGTCGATCCGGTGGACGAGCGCGGCGAGCGCCGGCACCGGGTTACGCGCGGCCCGTGCGGCGTGGCGGGTGACGTGGCCGCCGTCGCCCCTGACGACCAGGCGCAGCTCGGCCCCCGCCGCGGTGGGCGGGTCCGCGT
This sequence comes from Nonomuraea sp. NPDC052634, assembly GCF_040678535.1. Taxonomy (NCBI): domain Bacteria; kingdom Bacillati; phylum Actinomycetota; class Actinomycetes; order Streptosporangiales; family Streptosporangiaceae; genus Nonomuraea; species Nonomuraea sp. NPDC052634. The sequence goes on from NZ_JBFATY010000012.1 coordinate 166,152, forward strand.
AGGCGATCAGGCCGGCGGGGAAGGGCGAGACGTGCTGGGCCAGCGCCACGTCCGGCGTGCCGAACCGCTCGTACAGGCCGTCGGCGAGCATCGCCGCCGCGCCGTCCAGCGTCTCCTCGGCGGGCTGGCCGACCAGCAGGACGGTCCCCCGCCAGCCGCCCGACGCCGCCAGCCGCCCCGCGACGCCGGCGAGGCAGGCCAGGTGCAGGTCATGGCCGCAGGCATGCGACACGGGCACCGTCCTGCCGCCGGGCGAGGTCGCGGTGGCGGCGCTGGCGTACGACAGGCCGCTCTCCTCCTTGACGGGCAGCGCGTCCAGCTCGGCCCTGAGCATGACCACGGGCCCGTCGCCCCGCGACAGCCGCCCGACCACGCCGTGGCCGCCCACCCCGGTCGTGACCTCGCAGCCGGCGCCGGCCAGCCGCTCCGCCAGGCGGCCGGCCGTGCGCGACTCCTGATGGGACAGCTCGGGGTGCGCGTGCAGGTCGGCGCGGAAGATCGCCAGGTCGCGCAGCTCGTCCGTCATGGGAGGCCCGTCATGGGAAGGGGTGCGGATCGGGGTTCAGGTCGGCGGGCGTCAGCGGCGCGTCGCGGTGGCCCAGCCGGTAGGGCACCTCAAGAGGCCGGCTCAGCCCATGGACCCTGCGGTTGCGATGGCCGAAGGTCATCGGCAGCGTCCCCGGCACCAGCACCTTGACACAGCGGAAGCCGCCCGCGCGGTGCTCCGGCGTCGTCTGGTCCACGACGACCACGTCCATGCCCTCGGCGAGGAAGCGGTCCACCAGCCGCCCGGTGTCGAACGGGCCCGGTACGCGCGCCATGTCCGGCAGCCGCCTCACGTCCGTGCCCCCTGTCAGGCCCCCTGTCAGGAAGGACAGCCGCTCGAAGGCGGCGTCCGCGCCGTACAGGGTGGAGTGGTCGTGCATGGTGGTCACGAGGTCGGAGTCCGCCACCATCTCCCGCGCTCTGTCCATCTCGTCCGGGTAGCGCCGGATGAGGTCGGCCAGCAGCGGGCCGAGCTCGCTCAGCGCGCTCAGCACGGCCTTCTCGGGATCGAGGTGCGCGCCCGCCGCGCACACCATGCGCGGCCTGCGCTGATCGCCGTCCTGCCGTACCCCCATCGCCCACACGCTGGGGATGCCGTGCTCCATCGTCGTGTCGTACAGCTCGACCCGGTAGCCGGTCTCCGCCGTGATGGCGGCCGCCTGGAGGGGGATGGTGCGGTCGCGGGCCGTGGCGAGGTCGATGCGCGGCACGGCGAGGCGGGCGTACCACGTCATGAGGAACGCGTCCCGCTCGACCGTCTCCAGCAGCCCGTACAGCAGGGCCTCGGCCATGCTGCCGCCGAGCGCGCACCCGTTGGAGATCTCGAACAGGAACGGCCGGTCCTTCCCGCGCACGTAGTAATACGCCACGCTCTCCGGCACCAGGACGGGGGCGCGGCGGGCGAAGGAGTACCCCCACACCCAGTCGCAGACGGCGTCCTCGGTGAACGGCCGGAAGCCGAAGCCCTCCCTGGCGTACGACGAGGGGTCGTGCACGCCCAGCGTCCGCGGGTCGAGCGCGTCCTCGGCCACCTCCGCGTACGAGGCCCGCACGCGGGTGCGTTTGCCGCCCGGCTCGACGCCGCCCCACCGTTCGAGCGCCTCCAGCATGGCGGTGACCTCGCTGGAGCGGTATCCCCGCGTCCTGCCGACGCCGGGCTCGGAGCCGCCGTCGAAGCGCAGTGGCAGCATCGCCCCGGCGATCACCAGGCCACCGAGCGTGTCCCTGACGAGCGGCCTGATCAGGCCGCATTCGCCGTCCACGTACGTATCGAGCAGCTCGCCGTGCTCGGCGAGCACGTCCCTGACCCGGTAGGCGGGCGGCTGCGGGAGGTCTCCCGGCTCGAACACGGCGGACGCGCGGTCGTCGTCCGGCAGGTCGCCGCAGTCGGGGCAGTGCGGCTCCGGCAGGAACGGGTGGCGTTCGACCGTGAGCGTGCGCAGGTCGACGTACCAGACGGTGCACGTGGGGCCGTCCACGGCGTGCGCGGCCAGCGCCGCGACGGTGCCCGCCGCCAGCCGTCCGAGGTACGGCGACGGCCGCTCGGCCAGCTCCTCGCCGTGCGCGGCGAGGATGGCGGCCCGGTCTGCGCTGTCGGTCCTGATCCGCTCGCGCCGCGTCTCGAAGCAGGTGAGGCAGCCGGGCTCGCCGGGCCTGCGCAGCGGGCCGACGACGGCGACGTTGTACTCCACCCGCACCGGCAGCCACGCCGCCGCGCCGGTCTCCGGCGTCCTGTCGCACGCCCAGCCGTCTTCTGCGCTGATCACCACCTGGGACTCTCCCCGGTCGTCGCGGTGCTTCAGCGCGATCTCGATCTCCTCGGCCAGCAGGCCCGTGCCGATGACCTCAGCCATGAAGCGGCTCCTGGAGGGGGTGCGTGACGACGCGGACGACATGCGGCACGAGCGCGTGCACCGCCATGTCGTGGTCCAGCGGAACGGCGCTGACCCGCAGCCCCTCACCGGCCAGCGCGGCGGCGAGCCGCGCGGCGCTGAGCGGCTCCGCGTGCGCGTCCACCGTGATCGGTGGCCGGTCGGCGGCGGTCAGGTGCAGGTCGGGGAGCGGAGCGGCGGGTGGAATGCCCTGGTACGCGGCGAGCATCCCTTCGAGCGTGGCCCGCAGGGCGGCCAGGGGTGTGACGCCCGCCGCCCGCGCCACGAGCCTGCCGTCCAGCGTTCCCGCGTACACGGGCACGCCGGAGGGGCCGGTGGCGTCCAGCACCTGGTGGTCGAGGCCGGTCGCGTCCAGGAGCGCGAGCGAGCGGTCGGTCTCGGTGTCCGCCGCCCGCGCGCCGGCCGCGTCCACGGGCGGCAGCGGCCCGTCGCGTCCGGCGCTGGCGGCTGCGCAGTGCTGGAGCAGCGCCGCCACCAGCGCCTCCTCGGCCGAATAGCCGGCGGCGGCCCCGGTGGCGTGCGGGTCGAGGAACACCTCGCGCGCGGGCAGCAGGACCTCGTCGCCGTTGACGAGGTCCCGGCCGCGGACGAACGCCTCGGCCCGCCCCGCCGCGACGTCTTCGAGCAGGCTCGCGTCCATCACGGCGGCTTCGAGCAGGCTCGCGCCCGTCACGGCGGCTTCGAGCAGGCTCGCGCCCGTCACGGCGGCTTCTGAGAGCGGCGGCGTGCTGTCGCCCGGCAGGCGCCCGTCCGGCGCGGCGGCCTCGGGGAGCAGCGGCTTGCCGTCCGCCGTGACGAGGCGGCGCGGGTCGCAGGCGAGCAGCCCGTGAACGGCGAGCGCTTTCAGCGCCGCCCGGTACCGCGCCACGGCGAAGTCGTGCCCCACGCCGATCACCCGTGGCCTGGCCTTGCCCAGCACGCCCATGGGGTCGGCCACCGTGGTGACCGACACGTGCAGCGGGAGCTGGCCGTACTCCCCCTCGTCGATCTCGGCGAACACGCCGGTCCGCGAGTCCATCAGCCTGGCGGCCCGCCGGGAGAACTCCTCCTCCGTCAGCTCCTCCATGAAGTGCCCCGCCTGCGCGCTCCCGGCCGGCCGCACCACCGCGGGATGCGGCAGGAAGGTGTGCGTACGGGTGTGCAGCCCGGCGAGGTCCACCACGTGCAGCCGGGGATCGCCGTCCGCCCGCGGCGTCCCCGACAGGCGGCGGCCCAGGTCCGCCGCGACCTGCCCGGCGACGACGGCGGCGGCGACGGACGACACGCGGGCGGGCCCGGCCTCGGGCGGGCCGGCGTCCATGGCGGCCAGCCGCCGCCAGCCCGCGGCCAGCGGTGGTACCTCGCGGCCCGCGATCCCCGCCTCGCTCCACCACGCCTCGCCCGCGCGCAGCAGAACGTGCGTGACGGGCACCCCGTGCTCGGCGCTCAACCGGTCGAGTTCCGCGGCGGCGGCCAGCCCGTCCGCGTCGGCCGCCGCCAGGTGCACCACCGCGTCGCACGCCCCTGGCAGGCCCGCCGCCCTGCCGGCCGCCGCGTCCGCCGCCCCGCCGGCCGCTGTGCCCCACGCGCTGCCGGCCGCTGTGTCCCCCGCGCTGCCGGCCGCTCTGACGACCTCCAGCCCGAGCCGGGTCAGGGCGTCGGCCAGAGCCGCGGGCAGCGCGCCGAAGCGGCCGCCGCCGCCCAGTAACGAGCAGCGCAGGCCCGCGGGCAGGTCCAGCGCCCCGGTCCGGGCGCGCCCGCCGGGCCGCGCCGCGTCCTCGACGAGGCCGCGCTCGTGCAGCTTGGTCAGCAGGCCCGTCACGAACGCGCGCCGCTCATCGGGCAGCCCGGCGGTCAGCTCGGCCACGGTCCTGCTCCCGTCAAGGTACGTGGCCAGCCGCTCCATCCACAGGTGGGCGGAGGCGCCGTTCATCCGCACGATGCCCTCCCTGGTGAGGAAGGCGACACCGCCGGAGGTGGGCGCGAAGCGGACGTCGGCCGGCAGTCGGGGCTTGAAGTCGATCAACGCGGTGCCTCCACGGTTCCGATCATGAATTCGCCCACCGCGCACTCCTCCAGCGGGTCCCGTCCGGTCGCCTCGGCGAACGCGACCGAGTCGCCGCTGCCGAGCCCGCAGGCGGCCAGGCCCATCGCCGTGGCCACGCAGTAGAGCGTCTGGTAGAGCACGCCCACGTGCTTGAGCGTCAGCGCGTACCCCATGCCTTCGTACTTCCAGAGCAGCCGGCCCGCCCTGCTGGAGATCGCGAGCAGGACCTGGGGGCGCTGTCCGGTGGCGGCGCCGTGGCCGGCGACGGTCAGCAGCCTGCGCACGGCGGGATGCGCGGCCTCGCGCACCTGCCGCAGGACGTGTTCGTGCGCGTCGTAGTGGTACATGCCGGGTTCGAGGCCGGCCACGTTCCGCACGACGGGGTAGATCTCCAGCTCGTAGACGGATCCGCCGGAGGGGTACGGCTTGCTGGTGTACTCGACGCCGTCCGCGACCCAGGTCTCGCGCACCCTGGACGTGCGGTAGAGCAGCTCGCCGAGCAGGTCCAGGGTGATCGGGCGGGTGTCGTCGTGCTCCCGCCTCGATCTGCGGCCTTCCAGGACGTCGGTGAGCGTGGGGTCCTTCTGCCGCAGCTCCTCCAGGTCGGGGACGCGCAGCCCGATCACCTCACCCGGGTACGGCTCCGGCCTGGCGCGCAGCGGCTCGAACCGGCCGCGCGCCCAGAACGTCCCGCCGAAACCGTCGCCCAGGTAGCCCCGGTAGCCGACGCGGCTGCGTTCGTGGAACTCCAGCTCGTGCGGCGCCCACTGCCTGACGCGCAGCTCGGCCTCCTCGGAGCCGCGGGCCACGGCCAGTCCCGCCCACGCCAGGTCGGCCAGCAGTGCGCCTGCGGGGCTGACCACGTCCGCCACCAGGGCCGGATCGTGGATCCGCAGGTCGCACCAGGCGAGCGGGGAGCTCGCCACCAGCGTCTCCCCGTCCCGCCGCAGCGCGGCGAACCTGGACAGGACCGGCTCCTCCGGCACCGGGGGCCGGGGCGGCGGCGGGCGGAGCGGGTCCAGGGTGTAGAGCGGCCGGTCCCCATCGGTCACCGTGATCTTGAGCCAGCCGCCCGCGCGGAGCCGTTCGACGAGCGGCCCCGAGGCCGGGCGGGGTCCCTTGGCCAGGTCGCGGAGCAGGTTCAGCTCGGCCTCGGTCAGGTCGCCGAGCGTCTCGGCGTGCGGCCAGGCGAACAGGCGGGCTCCCGAGCCCAGCCTGGCGAGGTGCACGCCGGGCCGCAGCTCGTACCGTTCCTCTCTTATAAGGAGACTCATGAGGCCACCGCCCGGTAGACGTCGTCGGCGGCGTTCGCGGCGAGGTAGCAGACGAGGAAGCGCCGGTCGGGCGAGAGCCCGAGCCGGGTGAGGTGGAGGTACGTGCAGTTCAGCACCAGCCGGTACGCGGCGAAGGCAGGGGTGTCCTTGACCGCCAGCCAGCTCTCGTCGGTCTCCAGGCGGCGGTGGAACGCCGAGACCTCGGCGAGCGGCGGCTGCGTGGCGGTGCCGCCGGTGTCGTAGCCGAGGCGCAGGCGGCCCTCGTCGATGAGCGCCCTGCCGCGGTCACGGGTGCGGCGCAGCGTGTCCAGCCAGCCGGCGGGCTCGGCGGTGGCGGTCAGGGCCTCGATCCTGGCGGTCAGCGCCGCCCTGTTGCGTTCGTAGTGCGCCTGCCAGCGCTCGCGCAGGCCGGGCGTGCGCGCCAGGTACGCCTCGGCGTGCGAGCGCAGCGACGTCCTGGCGGCGGGCAGGCCGCCACCGGACAGGTGGTGCACGGTGGAGACCACCAGGTCGAAGGCGATCCCCGGCAGGGGCGTGCCGCCGCGCACCCGGTCGAGCGCCTCGAAGGCGGCCTCGGTGGTGTCGGCGTAGAAGCCGGCCAGGAACCGGTCGAGCTCGGTGTCGATGCCGAGCGGCTCGGCGGTGACCGTGTTGTCAGGTTCCCACGGCATCAGCGGCCCCTGCTCGCCTTCCAGCTCGGCCAGGCGCTCGTGCAGAGGGAGCAGCGACTCCGGCGCGGTGGTGCCCGCGGACGGATGGGCCGCCAGGTACCGCTCGATCGCGCGGACGGTCCGCCTCGCGTCGCCGTCCACGAAGACCCGCAGGTGGGAGCCGCGTATCCAGTGGCGGACGAAGTATCCGCGGGTACCCTCGCGCCAGGCCGGGCGCAGCGCGTCCAGGATGAGGTCGTCCATCGGGCCGTCGTGATAGTCGACCCGCAGCCGTGTCCACGTCATCCGACGCTCACCTCCGGCTCCCGCACGGCTCCCGTCGCCAGGTGGCGCAGGCGCGCCTCCTCCTGCACGCGGATGCCGAGCCTGTTGGCCAGCAGATGGGCGGCGAGATCGACGGTCTCGCCGGTCCGCCGCGCGTCGAACCCGGCCGCCGCCAGTTCATCGGCCAGCCGGGCGATCGAGGCGTACCAGCTCGCGACCACGCCGGCGGGCTCGCTCTGCGGTGGCTGCGCCGTCACCGTACGAGCGTGCGCCGCCAGCGCCGCCAGCCGCTCGCGGGTCGCCCGGTCGTGCGGCGCTTCGACCGGCGCGCCGGGCGGCGGCGCGAACATCCGGCCTTCCCCCGCCACCTGCCAGGCCACCAGCAGCATGGTCAGCCAGGCCGCGCCCCGGCGCGCGGGAGGAAGCCCGGATCTGATCAGCTCAAGGGCGATCCTGCTGGACTCGTGGAAGTGCCGCTCCGCCGCGTCGAGCGAACGGCCGGTGCCGTAGCGGTGGTGTTCCGGCCGGTATGGGATGAGGTGCACGGAGTCGTTCGGATAGAGGCGGCCGGTGTGGCCGGACAGCCCTTCGCGGGCGGCGAGGGTGGCGGCGAGCCTGGCGTACTCCTCCGGGTCGATCACCGCCTCGGACGGATGGTCGCGCAGGTACGCCTCCGCCCGCGCCACGACGTGCTCGGCCGGGTGCGACTTGACCCTGATCCGCAGGTGCGGGCCGCCCTCCCAGTAGCGCAGGAAGAAGCCGTCGTCCCCGAGCAGCGGCCCGGCCAGCTCCATGATCATCTGGTCGAGCGGTCCCTGCGAGAAGACGTGCACGCTCACCCAGCTCATCGGCCCCCCATCTCGATCAGGTATTCGGTCACCCGGTCCGGCCCCGGATCGGGCAGCGCCTCCTCGAAGAGCGCGAACGCGCAGCCGCGTATCTGGCGCTCGAAGTTCTTGACCAGGAACAGATCGGCCAGGTCCAGGAAGAGTGGCTTGCGCGCCTTGTCCTGGCCGGCCTGTCCTGTCTGCTCCGGCCAGGCCCGTACGAACGAGCGGTGCGGCACGCCGTACTGATCCGCCCACGCGATCAACCGCACCAGGTACGCCGCGTCGTCCTCGCCCTTCGGCCGGACCGGCAGCGTCGCGGCGGGCGCCAGCCAGCGGCGGCGCTGCACGACCACCCGCCCGGCCTCGACCCGCGGATAGCGGGTGACCTCCGGCGGTACCCTGCCCATCCGGACCAACGGCGGCGAGCTGGGATGGAGCAGGAAGCCGGGCCCGAAGACGCGTTCGAGGAACCGTGCGGCCGGCGGGAGCTGGAACTCGGCGGCCATGCCGAGGTGCAGCGGGATCACCCGGCGGCCGAGCCGCTTGGAGCGCAGCTCGGGCAGGCCGGTCTCGGAGCCGAGCGTCACGTGCAGGTCCGTGAGCGGCAGCCGCAGCTCGGGCGGGCGGGTGCCGGGCGAGTGCGGGTAGTCGATCTCGTAGCGGGTGCTCGGCGGGCGGGCGTTGAGGCTGGAGCCCAGGTCGCCGGAGATCTCGGCGTACACCGCGTCAGGCGGATCCTCGACGCGGTGCGGCGTGGCGCGCTCGGCCGGGTGGCCGGTACTGGCCCGCACGACGCTGCCGGCGGCGCGCTCGATGAGGTGGTCGAGCCTGCGCAGGGCCCGGCCGTGGCCGCAGTGGATCACGTTGAGCACCAGCGAACCGCCGGCTGCCTGCACGTAGCAGGCGGAGGACTCGGGGATCGCAAGCCAGGAGGGCCACGACTCCAGCTGCTCGGCCAGCATCCCGGGCGCGACACGGCAGGTGCCGTCGGGGTCCTCCACGCGCAGCGCCAGCTCCCGCGCCCCGGCGCGCAGGCGTTCCAGCTCGCGGATCCTGGGCACGGCCGACGCGGCGAGCGGCTGCGTCCAAGCCGCCGTCGGGCCGAGGAAGGCCCGCAGTTCCTTGCCCGCCTCGCCGGTGCCGGCGAGCTCTTGCTGTACGTGGCGGTGCAGGGTGAGGAACGGCACCGCGGGGTCAGGGCCGTAACGGGTGGTGAGGTAGTCGGCCACGGCCAGGCGCATGGCGTGCTTGGGATCGAAGACGGCCAGCCAGCGGCGTACGACGTCGAGGTCCGCCAATCCGTCGCGCCACCGCTCGAGGTCGAGCTCCGCGACGGGCCGCGTGGTGACGGTCACCTCATGGACCGCCGCCGTCTCCTCGACGCCCTTCTCCGCGCCGCCCGCGCTCTTCTCTGCGCCGCCCGCGCTCCCGCCGACCGCGCCTTTCTCGGCGCTGCTCGCGCCGCGCGCGTGAGCCTCCGCACCGCCCGCGTGCGCTCGCGCGGCGGCGGTGAGCCGGCGGAGCTCACGGCGGTAGGCGGCCGGATCGGCGGCGCGCTCGGCACGGGCGATCCCCTCCCGCAGCTCGGCGGGCAGGCCGGCCGGGCGGGCTTCGAGCAGCCCGGCCGCGATCAGCTTGCCGACGAACGCGGCGACCGCGGCAGGCTCGGCACGCAGCTCCTCGGCGAACCGATCACGGTGCACCCAGTCCCCGCCCGCCACGACGCGCAGGCACGCGGCGACGGCCTCGGTCGTCCCGATCGACACCAGCGCCTCCCCCGGCGGCGGCCCGATGAACTCCACCTTGCCGCCCGCGACCGTGGCCGACGGGTTGAGCCGCACCCACTCGCCCGCATGCGTCCTGACGCCGTCGAGCTCCAGCACCGGCACCGGCTCGCCGGCGTCGAGCGGCCGCTCCGCGCTCCCCCAGAGCGCGGGCCCGGTGCTGGTGAACGTGCTGTACGGGCTGGTCTTCACCGCCGCCCGCGCCAGGTATTTCGCCAGCCTGAGGAGCTTCTGCGGCTTGGGGCGGCGGCGTGGATCGGCGAGCCAGCGCTCCAGTTCGGCCGCGAGCTCCGGCCCGGCGAGCGACAGCCCGCGGCGGAAGGCGGGGTCACCGGCCACCGCGCGCAGGCGTTCCTCCCGCTCCAGGCTCTCCTCGGCGACCACCTCGGGCAGCCGCGACCGCAGCTCCGCGCACTCGCGCGCCCGCCGCACCCACGCGGCCACCTCTTCCTTCAGCTCGTACGGCAGCGCCGCCTCGGCCTCCGGCCCCCACTCGCGCCCCGCGGGCAGCCGCCCCGCGTGCAGCGCCCTGCGCAGCCCGACGAGCAGGGGCCGAGGCCCGGAGGCGCCGAGGCCACCGATGACGTCACCGATCTCCACGGCCAGCCGCCGCCCGTCGGCCTCGACACCGGCGGTCTCGGCGAGCAGCCGGGTCGCCAGTGTGTAGGACTCCTCCCAGCGCAGCGATTCCAGCCTCTCCGTCGCGACCCCGCACGTGCGCACCGCGACCGGCGGACCTTCCCGTTCGGTAAGCGTCATCACCTGTGCCCCATTCGCTCCTTCACCGGCAGGAAAACGGGCGCGGACGCCGCAGCGGCACGGCGTCCGCGCCCGTGGGTCAGGCGCTCGAGCAGGAGCAGCAGATGTAGCAGAAGCAGTTGCACGAGGCGCCGACCTCGGTCATGCCGTGACCAGCGGTAAGGGACTCCACGGCGAGGTCGTCTCCGGCGAGTTCGAAGACGTCCATGGGCAGGTCATTGAGGTCCATTAGGACTCTCCTTCCCGGGGGTGGATACCCCCATCGACTTTCCACGCAAACGCACAGATGTGCATCGCTGGGGGGTGATCGCCGGGTATGTAACACCCTTGCGACATCGCCGACGCTAGGTGTACATATGGATAAGAGTCAATAATGCGAACTGTCTGACTGAAATCGAAGATTGGTCAGACGGTCAGGGGGAGGACACAAGGGGGACATCCGGCTGCTGGGAGCCGGACATTTCAACTTATTTGAAAGCTACCCTCTATAAGGAGCCAGAGCCGGCGTCGGCTTCTGACATGCCGCTATCTCGATTGCACAAAGGGGGCCAATTAGCGATCGGAACTGTCGGGAATCCGGCAGGCGCACCAGCTCTTACGGGGAGGAGTCACCCAGCCATGAGCACCGTCTCGACCGGCAGCACGGGCGGGAGGACCAGTGACGACCGCGTACGCAGGACGATGGACGTCACAAGGAGCCTGCTCCTGCGGTCCGGCTACAAGCGGACCACGATGGACGAGATCGCCCGCCGAGCGGACATCGGAAAGGGCACAATTTATCTCAGCTGGGACACCAAGGACGATCTGATAAGAACACTCGTCATCCAGGAAATCGCCGGAGTGTGCCAGGACATTTCCCGGATTGCGCTCCTGCGGCCCGCCGTCGCGCGGCTCTCGGAACTGACCCGAGAACTTTTCACGCTGGTCTTCAGATATCCACTTTTCCGAGCGCTCTACACTCACGACAAAGAGATCCTCGGAAAGGCGTGCGACGACCCGCGGTTCGATTTCCAGTGCTACCGCTTCACCACGTTCGCGCCATTCCGTGAGTACCTCGGGATGCTGCACGGCAAAGAATTGTGGAACCCCTGTGACGGCTTCGCGCTCGATGCCGTTCTCTCCGGATTCATCAAGCTCCATCTGCACGCCGAGATCGCGGGGGCGACGTTAGACGCGGGTGCCCGCGCCGACTGCCTGGCCGGCGTGGTCAGGAGCTCGTTCGAACCCGCCGTCCGGCTCCCCGCCGAGGAGCTGAGCGAGGCCGCCCGGCGTACCGTCGAGATCTTCGACGAGGCCGCGGCGAATTACCGGGCGCAACTGATCCGCCGGCCCATGGCCGCCTCCGTCTAAGGAGCCGAAAGTGAACGAGACCCACGTGCGACCCGACGCGACCATGCCGATGCCCGCCGACGCCCGGCCACGAATCAAGGACGGCGGCGGTGCGCTGCTCAAGTGGCTCGGCACTATGCGGGACGAGCAACCCGTCTGGCGCGACGCATTCGGCATCTTCCACGTTTTCCGGCATGCCGATGTACAGCGGGTGATGTCGGACTACGCGACGTTCTCTTCGGACATCAACCGGCTGCGTCCCGGAGGCGACCCGTTCAGCGCGGGCAGCCTGATGCTCACCGACCCTCCGGAGCATCGCAAGCTCCGCAAACTCATCAGCCAGGCGTTCACCCCGAAAATGTCCGCCGACATGGTCCCCCGGATCGCGGAGCTGACGACAGCGCTGCTGGACGACATCGACGAGGACGAGTTCGACCTGGTCGAGAAGATCGCGCACCCGCTGCCCGTGATGGTGATCGCCGAGCTGCTCGGCATCCCGATCCACGACAGGGAGATGTTCCGCACCTGGGCCGACCGGCTGGTCGCCCTGCACGTCGAGGACCCCAGGGACATCGAGATCGGGCGCATGGTCGGCCAGGCCATGCGCGAGATGGGCGAGTACGTCCTCACCCACGTGCACGAGCGCCGCGCCCGGCCGCAGGACGACCTGGTCAGCCGGCTCATCGCGGCCGAGGTGGACGGCGACCGGCTCACCGACGCCGAAATCGTCAACTCCTCGTGCCTGCTGCTGCTCGCCGGCCAGATCACCAGCACCATGGCGCTGGGCAACGCGTTCCTGTGCTTCCGCGACGCGCCCGGCGTCGAGAGCGCCATCAGAGCCGACAGGGAGCTGATCGGGGCGGCGTTCGAAGAGGTGCTCAGGCTGCGTCCGCCGCTCACTCAGGCGGCCCGGCTGTGCACGACCGACGTCGAGGTGGCGGGAACGCCGATCCCGGCCGGGTCCATGGTCATCAACTGGCTGCTGTCGGCGAACTACGACGAGCGCCAGTTCCCCGACCCCTACCGGCTCGACCCGAGCCGCCAGCCCAACCGCCAGTTCGCCTTCGGCCACGGCATCCACTTCTGCCTGGGCGCCCCGCTGGCCAGGGTAGAGGGCAAGGTCGCGCTCGACCTGGTGTTCGACCGGTTCGAGCACATCGAGATCCGGCCGGACGCGACGCTGGAGTACTACGAGGACCCGATGTTCGGCGTGAAGAGCCTTCCGGTACGCGTCAAGCGGGCGGCGCGATGACGGCCGCCGCCCACTCCCCCGCAGAGCCCCCGGCCAGGCAGCCCTCGCCCGCTCCAGCGGATCTTCCCGCCATGCCGCCCTCGCCCGCTCCAGCGAGGCCCCCTGCCGGACCACCCGCCGGACCACCCGCCGGACCGCCCGCAGGACCGGCCGCCGGACCACCCGCCGGACCGCCCGCGCCTGCCCTGGCGGGGCCCCAGGCAGGGCTCCCCGCCGGGCCGCCTTCGTCCGCCGACGGCGGTACCACGCTCTTCGCTTGGTTACGCACGATGCGGGACGAACATCCCGTCTGGCGGGACTCGTACGGGATGTATCACGTGTTCCGCTACGACGACGTCCGTGCCGTCCTGGCGGACCACGAGCGGTTCTCCTCCGACCGCACCAGGCTCATGGGGCAGCAGCCGTTCGGGCAGGGCGGCATCACGATGATCGACCCGCCTGAGCACCGCCACCAGCGCCGGCTGATCACCGCCGCCTTCACGCCCGCCTCCATCGCGGCGCTGGAGCCGCGCATCGCCGCGATCGCCGACGAGCTGCTCGACGCCCTCCCGGACCCGGACTTCGACCTGGTCGAGCACCTGGCCTACCCCCTGCCGGTCATCGTCATCGCCGAGCTGCTCGGCATCCCGCCGGGTGACCGCGACCTGTTCCGCACCTGGTCGGACCGGCTCATGTCGCTGCAGGTGCCCGACTTCACCGACCCCTCGCTCGCCCGGCGGGTGGCCGAGGCCATGGCGGAGATGAACGCCTACCTGCGCGAGCACTGCGCCGAGCGCCGCACCCGCCCCCGGGACGACCTGCTGAGCCGCCTAGTCCACGCCGAGGTGGACGGCGAGCGGCTGGAGGAGGAGCAGGTGGTCAACACCGCGAGCCTGCTCCTCCTGGCCGGGCACGTCACGAGCACCGTGCTGATCGGCAACACCGTGCTCTGCCTGGCCGAGGCCCCCGAGGCCGAGCGCCGGGTCAGGGCCGACACGTCGCTCGTACCCAAGGCGCTGGAGGAGAGCATGCGCCTGCGCTCGCCGTTCATGCAGGCGGGCCGGGTGACCACGCAGGACGTGGAGCTGGCCGGCGAGACGATCCCGGCCAACAGGTTCGTCATGGCCTGGCTGCTGTCGGCCAACCACGACGAGCGCCAGTTCACCGACCCCGAGCTGTTCGACCTGGACCGGCGGCTCACCGGCCAGCTCGCCTTCGGCCACGGCGTGCACTTCTGCCTGGGCGCCCAGCTCGGCCGCCTGGAGGGCCGCATCGCGCTGGAGCGGCTGCTCGGGCGCTTCACCGAGCTGCGACCGGCCAAGCTCGCCTTCTACGAAAGCCAGATCTTCGGCGTCAGGGAGATGCACATGAGAGGTTCCTCATGACCAAGCCCCTGCTCATCTACGCCAACGTCCCGTTCTGCAACTCCAAGTGCCACTTCTGCGACTGGGTGGTCCAGGTCCCCGTACGCGACCTGCGGCTGAACGAGCAGAGCCCGGGGCGGGTGGCGTACCTGGAGGCCATCAGGACCCAGATCCGCGTGCAGGCGCCCGCGCTGAGAGAGCACTATCACCCCGAGATCGTCTACTGGGGCGGCGGTACGGCGAGCATCCTCGGCCCCCAGGAGATCGAGTCCCTGTACGGCACGCTGTCGGCGGAGTTCGACCTCAGTACGGTCAAGGAGGCGACGATCGAGGGCAGCCCGGAGTCCCTCGACCCCGGCAAGCTGCGCCTGCTCCGCGAGCTGGGCTTCAACCGGATCAGCATCGGCGTCCAGTCGTTCGACGACACGCGCCTGCGCCGCCTGGGCCGCGCCCACGCCGCCGCCCAGGCCGTGGCCGCCGTCGAGAACGCCCGCGACGCCGGCTTCACCAACATCAACATCGACCTGATCGTCGGCTTCCCCGGCCAGACCGGAGACGAGGTCGCCGAGTCCGTACGCAGGGCCCTGGCCCTGCCCATCAACCACTTCTCGATCTACCCGTACCGGGCGAGCCCCGGCACGGTGCTGCGCAAGCAGGTCCACAGGGGCGCCAAGCTCGACCTCAACCAGCAGCTCCAGGCGTACGCCATCACCAAGGAGCTGCTGGAGGGCGCGGGCTTCCCCGAGTACGCCATGTCCTACTTCGGCGCGCCCCGCTGCCAGTCGGACGAGGCGTACTACCAGCTCCGCATGGACTGGATCGGCTTCGGCTCGGGTGCCAACTCCCTGATCGGCCGCCGCTACCTCAGCTACCAGAAGGGCAAGCTGGCCCATTACAACGCCAACCCGCTGGCCTTCGACGTCAACGCGCCCGCGGACGCGCCGCAGCTCACGCTGCACTTCCTGTCCCAGGCGCTGACCACGGTGGAGGGCATGGACGCCCGCCTCTACCAGGAGCGCACCGGCGTCCCCCTGCGCACCGCCTGCGAACAGCCGGAGGTCATGGCGTACCTGGAACGCATGAACAGCCACGGCCGGGTCATCGTGGACCGCACCGGCATCCGCATCCACCCCGACGACCTCGCCCGGGTCTTCATCGCGCTCAACTGGATCGACACCCCGGACACCACGGCCGGCGAGGTCATCCACCTGGAGCCGACCCGGGCCTGAGCCCGCCGTCCGCACCGCCCGGCCGCCGCCACAGCGCGGCGCCGGGCCCGGCCCGGCCACACGTCGCGACGCACTCAGCCCAGGCCGGGCATCACCACACGGACCCGACACACGCCGGACATCACGAAGCTGAAACAGCAGCGCGCCCGGGCCCCTCTTTCGGGGGACCCGGGCGCGTCGCTCTTGGCTATGTCAGCCGCTTACCGGTTGTACTGACCGAAGTCGTACTCCTCCAGCGGCACGGCCTCGCCGCTGCCGGTGCCGAAGGTGTAGTCGGCGGCCGAGCCGTCGTAGCCACCGACGGTGTACATCGCGGCCTTGGCCTCCTCGGTCGGCTCGACCCGGATGTTGCGGTACTGCGGCATGCCGGTACCGGCCGGGATGAGCTTACCGATGATGACGTTCTCCTTCAGGCCCAGCAGCGAGTCGGACTTGGCGTGGATCGCCGCGTCCGTCAGCACCCTGGTCGTCTCCTGGAAGGAGGCCGCCGACAGCCAGGACTCGGTGGCCAGCGACGCCTTCGTGATGCCCATGAGCACCGGGCGACCGGCGGCCGGCTGGCCGCCCTCGGCCACGGTCTCGCGGTTGATCTGCTCGAACCGCGGCCGCTCGACGAGCTCGCCGGGCAGCAGGTCGGTGTCACCGGACTCCAGCACGTTCACGCGCTTGAGCATCTGCCGCACGATGATCTCGATGTGCTTGTCGTGGATCGACACACCCTGCGAGCGGTAGACCTGCTGGACCTCCGCCACCAGGTGCAGCTGCACGGCGCGCGGACCGAGGATGCGCAGCACCTCGTTCGGGTTGACCGCACCGGCGACCAGCTGCTGGCCGACCTTGACGTGCTGGCCCTCCTGAACGAGCAGGCGCGAGCGCATCGACACCGGGTAGGCGACCTCCTCCGACCCGTCGTCGGGGATGATCACGACCTTCCTGGTCTTGTCGGTCTCGTCGATCCTGACGCGGCCCTCGGCCTCGGAGATCGGGGCGACACCCTTGGGGATGCGGGCCTCGAAGAGCTCCGTGACACGCGGCAGACCGTGGGTGATGTCGGCACCGGCCACACCACCGGTGTGGAAGGTACGCATCGTCAGCTGCGTACCGGGCTCACCGATGGACTGGGCGGCGATGATGCCGACGGCCTCACCGACGTCCACCAGCTTGCCGGTGGCCAGCGAGCGGCCGTAGCACTTGGCGCAGACACCGATCTTGGCCTCGCAGACGAGCGCGCTGCGGGTGCGGACGGTCTCGACGCCCGCCTCCACCAGCTTCGTCACGTGGCTGTCGTTGATGTCGACACCCGCCGGGACGATGACCTTGCCGTCGACCACGACGTCCTCGGCCAGGATGCGGCCGTGCACGTTGGACTCGGCGTTCTCCGCCTTGACCAGGTTGCCCGCGGCGTCGCGCTCGGCCACGTTGAGCGGGACCGCGCGGTCGGTGCCGCAGTCGACCTCGCGCACGATGACGTCCTGGGCGACGTCGACCAGACGACGGGTCAGGTAACCCGAGTCGGCGGTACGCAGAGCGGTGTCGGCGAGACCCTTCCGCTGACCGTGGGTGGAGATGAAGTACTCCAGCACCGACAGGCCCTCGCGGAACGAGGCCTTGATCGGCCGCGGGATCGTCTCACCCTTGGTGTTGGACACCAGGCCGCGGATACCGGCGATCTGCCGGACCTGCATCTTGTTACCACGGGCGCCGGAGTTGACCATCATCCAGACCGGGTTGGTCGCCGGGAAGGCGTTGACCATGTCGGTCTCGACGTCGGCCGTGGCGTGGGTCCAGATCTCGATGAGCTCCTGGCGGCGCTCCTCGTCGGTGATCAGACCACGCTCGTACTCGCGCTGGACCTTGTCGGCCCGGCGCTCGTAGTTCTCCATGATCTCGGTCTTGTTCGGGGGCGCGACGACGTCCTCGATCGAGATCGTGACACCGGAGCGGGTCGCCCAGCGGAAGCCGGCGTCCTTGAGCGCGTCGAGCGAAGCGGCCACCTCGATCTTGGGGTAGGTCTCCGCCAGCTCGTTCACGATCTGCGACAGCTGCTTCTTGCCGACCTGGAAGTCGACGAAGGGGTAGCTGTCCGGCAGCGTCTGGTTGAACAGGCACCGCCCGAACGTGGTCTCCAGCCGGATCGGGTCGCCCGGCTCCCAGCCCTCGGGGGCCACCCAGTCGCGCGGCGGCAGGACGTCCTTGAGGCGAATCTGGATCTTCGCCTGGATGTCCAGCTCACGACGGTCGAAGGCCATCTGCGCCTCGGCGATCGAGCCGAACACGCGGCCCTCGCCCTTCGCGCCCTCCTTCATGGTGGTCAGCCAGTAGAGGCCGATCACCATGTCCTGGGTGGGCATGGTGACGGGCTTGCCGTCGGCCGGCTTGAGGATGTTGTTGGTCGAGAGCATCAGGATGCGCGCCTCGGCCTGGGCCTCAGCCGACAGCGGCAGGTGCACCGCCATCTGGTCGCCGTCGAAGTCCGCGTTGAACGCGGTGCAGACGAGCGGGTGGATCTGGATGGCCTTACCCTCGACGAGCTGCGGCTCGAACGCCTGGATGCCCAGACGGTGGAGCGTGGGCGCGCGGTTGAGCAGGACCGGGTGCTCGGTGATGACCTCTTCGAGCACGTCCCACACCACGGGGCGGGCACGCTCGACCATCCGCTTGGCCGACTTGATGTTCTGGGCGTGGTTGAGGTCGACCAGCCTCTTCATCACGAACGGCTTGAACAGCTCCAGCGCCATCTGCTTGGGCAGACCGCACTGGTGCAGCTTGAGCTGCGGACCGACGACGATGACCGAACGGCCGGAGTAGTCGACTCGCTTGCCCAGGAGGTTCTGGCGGAAGCGACCCTGCTTACCCTTCAGCATGTCGCTGAGGGACTTCAGCGGCCGGTTGCCGGGACCGGTGACCGGGCGACCGCGGCGGCCGTTGTCGAACAGCGCGTCGACGGCCTCCTGCAGCATCCGCTTCTCGTTGTTCACGATGATCTCGGGCGCGCCGAGGTCGAGCAGACGCTTGAGGCGGTTGTTCCGGTTGATGACCCGGCGGTACAGGTCGTTGAGGTCGGAGGTCGCGAACCGGCCACCGTCGAGCTGCACCATCGGGCGCAGGTCCGGCGGGATGACCGGGATGCAGTCGAGCACCATGCCGCGCGGCGAGTTGGTCGTGTTGAGGAACGCCGACACGACCTTGAGCCGCTTGAGCGCGCGGGCCTTCTTCTGGCCCTTGCCGCTGCGGATGGTCTCGCGCAGGCTCTCGGCCTCGGCCTCGAGGTCGAAGTTGATCAGGCGGTCCTGGATCGCCTGCGCGCCCATGCCGCCCTTGAAGTAGCGGCCGAAGCGGTCGCGCATCTCGCGGTAGAGCAGCTCGTCGCCCTCGAGGTCCTGGACCTTGAGGTTCTTGAAGCGGTTCCAGACCTCCTCGAGCCGGTCCAGCTCGCGCTGGGCGCGGTCGCGGATCTGGCGCATCTCGCGCTCGGCGCCCTCGCGGACCTTGCGCCGCTGGTCGCCCTTGGCGCCGGCGGCCTCGAGCTCGGCCAGGTCGGCCTCGAGCTTCTTCTGCCTGGCCTCGATGTCGGCGTCGCGGCGCTGCTCGATGTGCTGCCGCTCGACGGAGATCTTCGCCTCCAGCGAGGGCAGGTCACGCTCACGCATCTCGGTGTCGACATGCGTGATCATGTACGCCGCGAAGTAGATGACCTTCTCCAGGTCCTTCGGAGCCAGGTCGAGCAGGTAACCGAGGCGCGACGGCACACCCTTGAAGTACCAGATGTGCGTGACCGGGGCGGCCAGCTCGATGTGGCCCATCCGCTCACGACGCACCTTGGCTCGGGTCACCTCGACACCGCAGCGCTCACAGATGATGCCCTTGAACCGGACCCGCTTGTACTTACCGCAGTAGCATTCCCAGTCGCGGGTCGGACCGAAGATCTTCTCGCAGAAGAGCCCGTCCTTCTCCGGCTTGAGGGTGCGGTAGTTGATGGTCTCCGGCTTCTTGACCTCGCCGTGCGACCACTGACGGATATCGTCGGCCGTCGCCAGCCCGATCCGAAGCTCGTCGAAGAAGTTGACGTCCAGCATTTGTGCGATCTCCCCCTCAGACTTCTTCCACGCTGCTCGGCTCACGCCGGGACAGATCGATACCGAGCTCTTCCGCCGCGCGGAAGACGTCCTCGTCGGTGTCGCGCATCTCGATGGACATGCCGTCGCTGGAGAGCACCTCGACATTCAGGCACAGCGACTGCATCTCCTTGATGAGGACCTTGAAGGACTCGGGGATGCCCGGCTCGGGGATGTTCTCGCCCTTGACGATGGCCTCGTAGACCTTGACTCGGCCGAGAACGTCGTCGGACTTGATGGTCAGCAGCTCCTGCAGAGCGTACGCGGCGCCGTAGGCCTCAAGGGCCCACACCTCCATCTCTCCGAACCGCTGGCCGCCGAACTGGGCCTTACCGCCCAGCGGCTGCTGCGTGATCATCGAGTAGGGGCCGGTGGACCGCGCGTGGATCTTGTCGTCCACCAGGTGCAGCAGCTTCAGGATGTAGATGTAGCCCACCGCGATCGGGTAGGGGAACGGCTCGCCGGAACGCCCGTCGAACAGCTGCGCCTTACCCGTCGGCTCGACCATGCGCTGGCCGTCGCGGTTGGGGATGGTGTTCTTGAGCAGGCCGACGATCTCCTCCTCGTGGGCGCCGTCGAACACCGGCGTGGCCACGTTGGTGCGCGGCTCGACCTTCTCGAAGCCCTTCTCGCGCAGGCGCTCGGCCCACGCCTCCTGGACTCCGGAGATGTCCCAGCCTCTGGCGGCGATCCAGCCCAGATGTGTCTCCAGGACCTGACCGACGTTCATTCGGCCGGGAACGCCCAGCGGGTTGAGGATGATGTCGACCGGGGTGCCGTCCTCCAGGAACGGCATGTCCTCGACCGGAAGGATCTTGGAGATGACGCCCTTGTTGCCGTGACGGCCGGCCAGCTTGTCACCGTCGGTGATCTTGCGCTTCTGCGCGACGTAGACGCGCACCAGCTCGTTGACACCGGGCGGCAGCTCGTCGCCCTCCTCGCGGGAGAACACGCGGACTGCGATGACCTTGCCCTGCTCGCCGTGCGGCACCTTCAGGGAGGTGTCGCGCACCTCGCGGGCCTTCTCACCGAAGATCGCGCGCAGCAGCCGCTCCTCCGGGGTCAGCTCGGTCTCACCCTTCGGGGTGACCTTGCCGACCAGGATGTCACCGGGCACGACCTCGGCGCCGATGCGGATGATGCCGCGCTCGTCGAGGTCGGCCAGCACCTCCTCGGAGACGTTGGGGATGTCGCGGGTGATCTCCTCAGGGCCCAGCTTGGTGTCGCGGGCGTCGACCTCGTGCTCCTCGATGTGGATCGAGGAGAGCACGTCGTCCTGCACCAGCCGCTGGGACAGGATGATCGCGTCCTCGTAGTTGTGGCCCTCCCACGGCATGAACGCCACCAGGAGGTTCTTGCCCAGCGCCATCTCGCCCTGGTCGGTGCAGGGACCGTCGGCGATGACCTGGTTGACCTCGACCCGGTCGCCCTCGGAGACGATCGGCTTCTGGTTGAAGCTCGTGCCCTGGTTGGAGCGCTTGAACTTCGCCACGCGGTACGTCGTCCGCGTGCCGTCGTCGTTCATGACCGTGATGTAGTCGGCCGAGACCTCCTCGACCACGCCGGCCTTCTCCGCGCTGATGACGTCGCCCGCGTCGGTCGCGGCACGGTATTCCATGCCGGTGCCGACCAGCGGCGCCTCGCTCTTGAGCAGCGGCACCGACTGGCGCTGCATGTTGGAGCCCATGAGCGCGCGGTTGGCGTCGTCGTGCTCGAGGAACGGGATCATCGCGGTGGCCACCGACACCATCTGGCGCGGCGAGACGTCGATGTAGTCGACCTCCTCGGCGCGGGCCAGCTCGGTCTCACCGCCCTTGGTGCGGACCAGGACGCGGGCCTCGGCGAACGAGCCGTCGGGGTTGAGCGCCGTGTTGGCCTGCGCCTTGACGTAACGGTCCTCCTCGTCGGCGGTGAGGTAGTCGATCTGGTCGGTCACCTTGCCGTCGACGACCTTGCGGTACGGCGTCTCGACGAAACCGAAGGCGTTGATCCGGCCGTAGGAGGCCAGCGAGCCGATGAGACCGATGTTGGGGCCTTCAGGGGTCTCGATCGGGCACATCCGGCCGTAGTGGGACGGGTGCACGTCACGGACCTCGAAGCCCGCCCGCTCACGCGACAGACCACCGGGGCCCAGCGCGGACAGACGCCGCTTGTGCGTCAGACCGGCCAGCGGGTTGGTCTGGTCCATGAACTGCGACAGCTGCGAGGTGCCGAAGAACTCCTTGATCGAGGCCACCACGGGGCGGATGTTGATCAGGGTCTGCGGCGTGATCGCCTCGACGTCCTGGGTGGTCATGCGCTCGCGCACGACCCGCTCCATGCGGGCGAGACCCAGGCGGACCTGGTTCTGGATCAGCTCGCCGACGCTGCGCAGGCGGCGGTTGCCGAAGTGGTCGATGTCGTCGATCTCGACCAGAACGTCGCCGTTGGCGCCCGGCATCGACTCCTCGCCGGCGTGCAGGCGCACGATGTACTCGATCGTGGCGACGATGTCGTCCTCGGTCAGCGTGCCCTGGGTGATGTCGGCGTCGACGCCCAGCTTCTTGTTGATCTTGTAGCGGCCGACCTTGGCCAGGTCGTAGCGCTTCGGGTTGAAGTACAGGTTTTCGAGCAGGGTCTGCGCCGACTCCTTGGTCGGCGGCTCACCCGGCCGCAGCTTGCGGTAGATGTCGAGCAGCGCGTCGTCCTGACCGGCCGTGTGGTCCTTCTCCAGGGTGGCCCGCATCGACTCGTACTGGCCGAAGCGCTCGAGGATCTGCTCGTTGGTCCATCCCAGAGCCTTGAGAAGCACGGTGACGGCCTGCTTGCGCTTGCGGTCGATGCGCACACCGACGCTGTCGCGCTTGTCGATCTCGAACTCCAGCCACGCACCCCGCGACGGGATGACCTTGCAGCCGTAGAGGTCCTTGTCGGACGTCTTGTCGACGGTCCGCTCGAAGTAGACACCGGGCGAACGGACGAGCTGGGACACCACGACACGCTCGGTGCCGTTGATGATGAAGGTGCCCTTGGGCGTCATGAGCGGGAAGTCGCCCATGAACACCGTCTGGCTCTTGATCTCACCGGTGGTGTTATTGATGAACTCCGCCGTGACGAACATCGGGGCGGAGAAGGTCATGTCCTTCTCTTTGCACTCATCTACGGAGTACTTCGGCGGCTCGAACCGGTGGTCACGGAACGACAAGGACATGGTCCCCGAGAAGTCCTCGATAGGACTGATCTCTTCGAAGATCTCTTCGAGACCCGACTGGGTCGGGACGTCCTTGCGCCCGGCCTGACGAGCCGCCTCTACCCGGGCTTTCCACTTCTCGTTGCCGAGCAGCCAGTCGAAGGACTCGGTCTGCAGAGCAAGGAGGTCAGGAACCTCGAGGGGCTCCTGGATGCGCGCGAAAGAGACGCGACGGGGACCGGCGGGTACGGCGGAGGCGTTGCGCGAGGCTGCCAACAGATGTCCTTCCGAGGGCTCGCGGCGGACTGACTACACGCACGCCAGACAACCTCGCAACGTGAGCAAGCATCGCGGGTCGTCAAAGGGCAGCGCAAAGGGGCAGTGTAGCCGAACGGCACACGCCTGTCCACTTCGCCCTCGCTGCATGCTCCACGTTGGTCGCAGCATCGCCCGTTCAGGCGGAAACGTCAAGCCCGCGAACCCGACTTTCAGCCGACTCAGGGCCCGGACGCTGGGTTTTCTCCCCTGCGTGACTGATCGCCTACCGCCAGGCCCAAGACGATACCCGCGAACGGGGGCGGCTAACGCTCCGTCACACCGGGGGGCGAACCCATGCCGACAACCGGTGTTGCTGTGACTGAGGTACCCCCGCCAAAGGCTGCGCTAAACCTGAATTTTGGTAACAATTGAAGATAGCGGCGCGCCGGTGATCTCCACGACCTCAGGCGGTGCCCAGCAGCGTGGACAGGCCCGCCACCAGCCAGCGCGAATCTTGCCGGACCATGACGAACCTCGCCCGGTTCTGGGTGAACTCTTGCTGGAGCCCTTCTTTGCCGGGGATCTCCTTGACCGTACCAGTGTTCACGAACAGCAGAACCTCTACCCTGCCGGGTTCGGCGCGCTCGACACCGGCCGCCGCCACGGAGACGTTCTGGACGATCTTCTGCTCTTTCGCCCGGGAGACGAGGGTCTTGGCCAGTTCCTTGTAGTGCTCGGTCAGCTCGCCCGTGGTGAACGTGCCGGCGCGCGCCAGGTCCTCCTCGACCGTGCGGTAGTCGTACGAGAGCAGGTCGGGCGCGAGCTTCTTGGCCGCGGCCACGGCCGCGACGGCGGAGGCCTCGGCGTCGCGCAGGTCGCGCAGGTTGAACCACATCGTCGGCACGAGCACCGCGCCCACGGCCACGAGCAGGCTGAGCAGCACGATCGCGAAGATCCTCACGGCACCTGCACCACCTTCGACACCAGCCACCGCCCGCCGGTCTTCGTCAGGTCCATCTGCCAGCGGTAATAGCGCTCCTGAGGCTTGCTGCGCGAGCCCTCCCAGCGGATCTCCACGTCGGCGACCACCAGCACCCGCGCCGTCGTCGCGGTCATCGAGACCAGGCCGGTCGCGCGCAGCACGCCCTGCTGGACGACCTTGTTCTCGACCGTGGTGGTCTTGAGCTTGGCGGCGTTGGTCTCGTACTCCTCGTGCGCCTCGCCCGTGGAGGTGTCGAGTATGCGGCGCAGGTCGGCGTCCACGCTCTTGTGATCGAGCGACATGAGGTTCTTGGCGTGCTCGCCCGCCGCGATGAGCACCGCCCGCCTGTCGCCCGCCCTGCCCTGCTCGTCGCGCGCCTGGGCCGCGATCCACACGCCCGTGCCGACCAGGACCGCCAGCACCCCGCTGAGCGCCGCGATGAGGATCCGGGCGGGCCGAGCACCGAGTCCTGCCACCTGCTCACTCCCCTCCCGGCCGGCCGCTGCCGGATCATAACGCGACACCCGCCGCCGAATCCCTCCAAACGACAGAGGCGGTTGGTGACCGCGGAGACCCCGCTCTCGGAGATGAAGAAGAGCCCGCTCTCGGGGATGAAACGGTCAGGGCATGCCTATTCCCCGCAAATGCCACCAGGAGGCCCTGAGAGGGCTCCAGGAGGCTCTCAGAGCCCTCGGGCGGCTTGTGGGGTGACCTGCGGGGCTTTGCGATGGCCTGAGGGCTCCTCGCTGGCCTGGGGCGCCAGGAGCGCCAGGAGGCGCGGCCGGAGGCCAGGCGATCCCGTGAGCCCCGGCCAGGCGATGCCGCGCCGTGAGGGCCACGGCCGGGCCGATCACGCGAAGCCGCGCCGTCGAGGCCACGGCCGGGCCGATCAGGCGACGCCGTGCAGGTGGGACGAACGGCCGCATCGTCCACACCAGGGACTACATGGACGCCACCGCCATCGCCCAGGTACGCGCAGCCGCGGCCTGATCCGCCCGCGCCACCGCACCGAAAACGACAGGGGCCTGACCCGGCGCACACCGGTACGCGGAAAACCGCCCCGGCCTGGCCGACCACACCTGAAGCACCTCGGAAACGCGAAAAGAGGCGGCACACCCGGCACCAGGGTGTGTCCGCCTCTTCTCGTTGAGCTGTGCGTGAAGCGAAGGGGAAGTTACTTCACGGTCACGGTGGCGCCGGCGCCCTCGAGGGCAGCCTTGGCCTTCTCCGCCTGCTCCTTGTTGACCTTGCCGTCGAAGACCGGCTTCGGAGCGCCGTCGACCAGGTCCTTGGCCTCCTTGAGGCCCAGGGACGTCAGGGCGCGGATCTCCTTGATGACCTGGATCTTCTTGTCGCCGGCGGCCTCGAGGATGACCTCGAACTCGTCCTGCTCCTCGGCGGCGGCGGCCTCACCGCCGGCGGCGCCGGCAGCCGGAGCGGCAGCGGCGACCGCGACCGGGGCGGCGGCCTTGACGTCGAAGGTCTCCTCGAAGACCTTCACGAACTCGGACAGCTCGAGGAGGGTCATCTCCTTGAAAGCGTCGAGCAGCTCGTCGGTGCTGAGCTTCGCCATGATGGTTTCCTTACGCTAGGAACTGCTTGAAAACTGGTAACGGGACCGCGGTGTACTGCGGCAACCCCCGTGCTACTCGCCCGCCTCTTCGCGCTTGGCGCGCAGGGCCTCGGCCAGCTGAGCCATCTGCGTGGGCAGAGCGGCGAACATCGCGGCAGCGGCGCTCTGCTTGGCCTTCAAGGCACCGGCAAGCTTCGCGAGGAGAACCTCGCGGGATTCGAGATCGGCAAGCTTGGTGATCTCGTTGGCGTCGAGCGTCTTGCCCTCGAGAACGCCACCCTTGATCACCAGGAGGGGATTGGCCTTGGCGAAGTCACGCAGACCCTTGGCCGCCTCGACAACGTCGCCGTTGACGAAAGCGATCGCGGTCGGACCGGTGAGCAGGCTGTCGAGGCCCGACACGCCGGCCTCGTTGGCCGCAATCTTGGTCAGGGTGTTCTTCGCCACGGCGAACTTCGCATTCTCACCGAGAGTGGTGCGCAGTTCCTTGAGCTGCGCGACGGTGAGACCGCGGTACTCGGTCAGAACGGCGGCGGCGCTGCCCTCGAACTCGCGCTTGAGCTCGGCAACCGCTGTCGCCTTATCCGCCCTCGCCATGGGCCTCCTTCCAGATGTGCCACCGGCGAAGGCCCCCGACATGAGAACAGCCCCGGCGCAGGGCGCACGGGGCTCACGCACACGGATCGACCATGTGGGAAACTCGCATCACACACCTGCGCGGGCCGTCCACATGACGTGGATCCTTCGGTCGCCAGATTTAGGCACCTGACGACGACCGGCGGTCTTCGGCACCGACCAGAGTACGTGCTGGCCGCCGAGTTTCCAAATCGCTCTCAGTTGGTGGTGTCCTTCGGCAGCTCGCCGATCTGGTCGGCGGGCGGCGCCTGGATGCTCACGGGCTCGTTGAAGCCCTTGAAGAACAGGGTCGCATCGAGGCTCGCGCCGTCCTTGGCGCCGTTCATGGCGAGCTTGCGGGGCAGGCCGTCGGCCGCCACCCAGATGTCGAACTTGACGTCCTTCAGCTCGGCCAGGTGGTCGCGGGCCTGCTCCTGCTCGTCGGCGGGAAGCTGCTGGACGGCGGCGTCCACCGGGAACGTGCCGGTGTAGTGGGTGGTGTCCTCGCCGTTGACGGTCTCGTTGCCGGCGGCCTTGACGTCCTGCGAGGCCGTGACGAGCTGGGTCATGTTGCCGAGGTCGAACTGCTGGATACGGGAGAGCAGCTCGTTGACCTCGCCGGAGCCGCCGTCCGCCTCCTTGAGCGGGACCTTGATCCACGGCTTGGTGGCGCCCACGAGCTCCTTGAGCGCCTCGACCTTCACATAGACGGTGTCGCCCTGCAGCACGGCGCGGACACCGCCGGGCACGCTGCGCTGCCCGAAGTTCACGGTGTCGAGGGTGACGTCGGCGGCGAGCTGCGGCTTGCTCTGGTAGAGCATGCGGCCCTGGACCGTGCCGCTGCCCTCCTGGGGGTGCGTCAGGTTCACCACGGCGTCGACCGTGTAGCTCGTGACCTCCGCGGTCTTCTGCGCGGCCAGGGTGAGCACCTCGGACGCGGCCAGGTTGACCTGGATGGGCTGGGCGTTCGATCCACAACCGGCGACCGCGGCCATCACCAGTGCGGCCCCGGCCGCGGTCATACTCATCGTGCGCTTCAGCATGTTCTTGACCCTACGTTTAACTTTCCCGATATGGCGGCTTCCCCCGGCAAATAGGGGAAAACCCAGGGTTATCCCTCACATCCTCTGCACACTTTCCGCACAATCCTCCGAAGAGGCAGCTCAGCGCCCTTGTCCTCGGGTACGCCGGACTCAGGGCCTCTCTTCACCTACGGCATATGCCCCGCGACCGCCTGCGAGAACCTGTACGGAAACGCAAGCGCCCCCGCCCGAGAGGCTCGGACGGGGGCGCAGGGAAAAGCGGAGGCTCAGCTCTCCAGCTCGGCCGTGATGCCGCGCGTGATGTTGGGGTCGACGGGAACGCCCGGCCCCATCGTGGTGGAGAAGGTGACCTTCTTCAGGTAACGGCCCTTGGCCGCCGACGGCTTGAGACGCAGCACCTCATCGAGGGCGGCGGCGTAGTTCTCCACGAGCTGGCGCTCGCCGAACGACGTCTTGCCGATGATGAAGTGCAGGTTGGCCTGCCGGTCGGTGCGGAACTCGATCTTGCCGCCCTTGATGTCGGACACAGCCTTGGCGACGTCGGGCGTCACGGTGCCGGTCTTGGGGTTGGGCATGAGACCACGCGGGCCGAGCACGCGACCGAGGCGGCCGACCTTGCCCATGAGGTCAGGCGTGGCCACGACGGCGTCGAACTCGTTGAGGCGGTTGCCCTTGGAGATCTCGTCGATCAGCTCGTCGGCGCCGACGATGTCGGCGCCGGCCTCGCGGGCCGCCTCGGCACGGTCACCGGTCGCGAAGACCAGGACCCGGGCGGTCTTACCGGTGCCGTGCGGGAGGTTGACCGTGCCGCGCACGATCTGGTCGGCCTTACGAGGGTCGACACCCAGCCGGAGCGCGACCTCGACGGTGGCGTCGAACTTCGTGGTCGACGTCTCCTTGGCGAGCTTCGCGGCCTCGGCGGGCGTGTAGAGCTTGTCGCGGTCGATTTTGGCGGCCGCGTCCTTGTGCGCCTTGCTGCGCTTCATTTCTTACTCCTAGTGGTGCGCGGGCCGTGTCTCAACGGCCCTCCCACGATGTCTGGGGAAGGTCTTACTCGGCGATCGTGATGCCCATCGACCGGGCGGTGCCGGCGATGATCTTCTCGGCCGCCTCGATGTCGTTGGCGTTGAGGTCGGGCATCTTGGTCTCGGCGATGCTGCGCAGCTGCTCGCGGGTGAGCTTGCCCACCTTGTCGCGGTGCGGCACGGAGCTGCCCTTGTCGATGCCCAGGGCCTTCTTGATCAGCTCGGGGGCCGGCGGCGTCTTCGTGATGAAGGTGAAGCTGCGGTCCTCGAAGATCGTGATCTCAACGGGGATGATGTTGCCCCGCTGGGACTCCGTCGCGGCGTTGTACTGCTTGACGAAGTCCATGATGTTGACGCCGTGAGGACCGAGGGCGGTACCCACCGGCGGCGCCGGGGTGGCCTGGCCAGCGGGGAGCTGGACCTTCACCAGTGCGGCGATTTTCTTCTTCGGAGGCATGTGTCCTTCTCCGGGTCCTGATTGCGATGCCGTCAGAGTCGCGGTTGCGCCCCTGACATGTCGGCGGCCGCCCTTCGCGAGAGGCGGCCGGCCGAACGTCTAAGTGTATGTGATGGTCTCAGATCTTCGAGACCTGGTTGAACGAGAGCTCCACAGGAGTCTCGCGGCCGAAGATCGACACGAGCACCTTGAGCTTCTGCTGCTCGGGGCTGATCTCGCTCACCGAGGCGGGCAGCGTGGCGAACGGGCCGTCCATGACGGTGACGGACTCGCCGATCTCGAACTCGACGGCCGGGCCGGCGGCGGCCTTGGTGGTGGCCTTCTTCGTCTCCTCTGTCGGCTCGGGCGCCAGCAACTTGGCGACCTCGTCGAGGCTCAGCGGGCTCGGCTTGTTGGACAGGCCCACGAAGCCGGTCACGCCAGGCGTGTTGCGGACGGCGGCCCAGGACTCGTCGGTGAGCTCCATGCGCACCAGGACGTAGCCGGGCAGCACGCGCTCCTTGACCGGGACCTTCTTGCCGCTCTTGAACTCCTGGACGGTGTGCGTGGGCACCTCGACCTGGTAGATGTAGTCCTCCATGTTGAGCGACACGTTGCGGCTCTCGATGTTGGACTTCACGCGGTTCTCGTAGCCGGCGTAGGAGTGGATGACGTACCACTCGCCGGGCAGCCCGCGCAGCGACTCCTTGAACTCCTCAACGGGGTCGACGTCGGGAAGAACCGAACCGTCCTCGACGGCGGCGGCCTCTTCGTCAGCCGCCTCGTCGCTCTCCTCGACCTCGGCCTCCTCGGACGCCGCCGCAGCGGACTCCTCGGTGGCCTCTTCCAGCTCGCCGTCCCACTCTTCGCGGGACTCGCCGGCCGGAACTGAAGACTCGGACACGGTGACTCTTCCTCTTTCGTGGTTTCGAATGGCGACTCCGTCAGGCGATCACCGGCGAAGTCTTCGGTCAGGATCCGCCGAAAACGCGGAGGACCGCCCATCCTAGGGCGCTGTCGAGCCCGTACACGATCGCGACCATGATCAGAACGAAAACCAGAACGACCGTGGTGTAGGTGACGAGATCCTTACGAGTCGGCCAGATGACCTTACGAAGCTCGTTGACGACCTGCCGGTAGAAGAGGGCAGGGGTGGTGCGGGTCTTCTTCTCGCCGCTCGGCTTGTCTGCGGTCTCGCCGCGCGTGTCGATCGCCACAGTCCTCACCTGATCAGTCGTATCCAACGCAGTTTTGCGGCGCGCTCTTACACGCCATTATTGCGCGGACCGCACTCGCAGGGCACGAGGGACTCGAACCCCCAACCGCCGGTTTTGGAGACCGGTGCGCTACCAATTGCGCCAGTGCCCTATGTCGTAGACCAGACTACCCTGATCGACTCACTGCCTGGACCGAACCGCTCGCCGACATGCGGCGGAAGGACCAGGCGAAAGCATACGGGTCATTGCCCGTCACGTCGAACCAAAACCTGATCCCCCAGGTCACGCGCGTGTGGCGGCCCCGTGGGACCATGGACGCATGTCCACCCGACCCCGCATCTCCGCGAGAATTTCCGCGATTTCCGAGTCCGCCACGCTCGCCGTGGACGCCAAGGCGAAGGCGATGAAGGCGGCCGGGCGGCCCGTCATCGGCTTCGGCGCGGGCGAGCCCGACTTCCCGACGCCCGGCTACATCGTCGAGGCCGCGGTGGAGGCGGCCCGCGATCCGCGCTTTCACAAGTACACGCCGGCCGGCGGCCTGCCGGAGCTGAAGAAGGCGATCGCCGAGAAGACGCGCCGCGACTCCGGCTACTCCGTCGAGCCCTCGCAGGTGCTGGTCACCAACGGCGGCAAGCAGGCGGTCTACGAGGCGTTCGCGACGCTGCTCGACCCGGGTGACGAGGTGCTGGTCGTCGCCCCCTACTGGACGACCTACCCCGAGGCGATCAAGCTGGCGGGCGGCGTCCAGATCGACGTCGTGACCGACGAGTCCACCGGCTACCTCGCGACCGTCGAGCAGCTGGAGGCGGCGCGCACCGAGCGTACGAAGGTGCTGCTGTTCGTCTCGCCGTCCAACCCAACGGGCGCGGTCTACTCGCGCGAGCAGACGGTGGAGATCGGGCGCTGGGCGGCCGAGCACGGGCTGTGGGTGGTCACCGACGAGATCTACGAGCACCTCGTGTACGGCGACGCCGAGTTCACCAGCATCGCCACGGCCGTGCCCGAGCTGGGCGACCAGGTCGTGATCCTCAACGGCGTGGCCAAGACGTACGCGATGACGGGCTGGCGGGTCGGCTGGCTGATCGGGCCGTCCGACGTCGTCAAGGCGGCCACCAACCTGCAGTCGCACGCCACCTCGAACGTCTCCAACGTCGCCCAGATGGCGGCGCTCGCGGCGGTCTCCGGCGACCTTTCGGCGGTGGCGGAGATGCGGGCGGCCTTCGACCGGCGGCGGCAGACGATGGTCAAGATGCTCAACGAGATCCCGGGCGTGTTGTGCCCGGAACCTAAGGGGGCGTTCTACGCATATCCCTCGGTCAAGGAGCTGATCGGCAAGGAGCTGCGCGGGCGGCGGCCGCAGTCGTCGAGCGAGCTGGCCGAGGTGATCCTGGAGGAGGCCGAGGTGGCGGTGGTGCCGGGTGAGGCGTTCGGCACGCCGGGCTACTTCCGGCTGTCGTACGCGCTGGGCGACTCCGACCTCGTCGAGGGCGTCAGCCGCCTCGGCAAGCTGCTCGCCGAGGCCCGCTGAGGCCGACGAGCCCCAGGGGGCCACGCACCGGAAGAGCCTCCAGGAGGCGACGCACCCCGAAGAGCCTCCAGGGGGCGGCGCGCTCAGAAAAGCGCGTGCCGAGGGGTCAGCCCGCCGTGATGTCGGCGGCGACGGGCTTGATCTCGCCGCTGAGGCCGGGTGTGGCGCCGATGTAGACGGCGGTGCCCGGCCTCTCCAGCCACATGAAGCAGCGCACGCCCGTCCGCGTGGTCCAGCGCAGGGCGGGCTTGCCGCCGTACAGGGTGAGCGTGGCCTTCGCGACGAGCGTGACGAACTGCTCGGCCGTGCGCGGGCCGCAGACCACGCCGACGTACAGCCGCTCGTCGTTGTCGCTCCAGATGCGGCCGCGCACCTTGAGCGGGCGGCGCAGCGAGTCGAGGCGGCTGAACGTGCCCGCAGGGCTGAGCCCCGCCGGCGACTCCGGCAGCCGTATGCCGGGGCCGTCGCAGGAGAGCACGGTGCCGTACCTGCCGGTGAGCGCCGGTTTGGGCGCGGGCGAAGTGGTGGTCGGCGACGCCACGGGAGGAGCGCCGCCGACGCCGCATGACACCAGCGCGAGCATGACGAGCACCGCAGCCGGCCGCCGCATCCACACCCCCCTTGACATGACCGATGACCGGAGTAAACCGGGGTAAAGGTCTTTAGTCTCCTACAGCAGCCCTGATGGAGGCGGCAAGAGCGAGCAGCTCGCCGCCCAGCGACTCGCTGACCCGGATCGACACGCCCGTACCCGGACGTTCCAGCCAGGCGATCATCCGGCCGCCCTGCGGGTGCCTGCCGGCCACCGCGGGCCTGCCGCGCACGGCGGTGGGGCGGGCGTCACGTACCGCGATCCCGCCGCGGAACCGCGCCCAGTCCAGAGCCGCCGCGCCCCGCGTCACGCGGGCCTCGACGAACCCGCCGGCCGCCGAGGCGAACCGCGCGGTGCCGCCGTCGCCGCCGGTCCGTACCAGGCCGCCGGGCAGGTACGTGAGCCACAGCCGCTCGGAGACGACCGCGACCGTCTCAGCGGGCCCTGGAACCGCCACGGAGCCCGCTGCGGGCGGAGTCGTGGCCGGGAGGGGCGCGGGGACGGGCAGGGGCTCGGGGGCACGTATCGCGGCGCGCGGAACGCGTCCGAACCCCGACGAGAAGATCGCGTAAATGGCCAGCGCGGCCGCCGCGAAGGAGAGCGCCGCCAGCGCTCCGCGCCCGGCTTGTCCCAGGTCGCGCCGCGACGGCGGGCGTACGGGCGCCAGCGCTCCGCGCCCGGCTTGTCGCAGTTCGCGCCGCGACGGCGGGCGTACGGAACGACCTGCGTCACAGACCGCGTCCGGCCGGCCGCTCGACCTGGATTCTTTGCTCCCCCACACTCGCACCGGTGGCAAGATATGCCAATGCCACGGCCTCTGCACGCGCTTCCCAAGGCCCACTTGCACCTGCACTTCACCGGTTCGATGCGGCACGCCACGCTCATCGAGCTGGCCAGGGAGCAAGGGATGCATCTCCCCGACGCGCTGGAGCAGGACTGGCCGCCCAAGCTGCGGGCCACCGACGAGCGGGGCTGGTTCAGGTTCCAGCGGCTCTACGACATCGCCAGATCCGTGCTGACCAAACCGGAACACGTCTACCGGCTGCTGCGCGAGACCGCCGAGGACGAGGTGGCGGCGGGCTGCCAGTGGCTGGAGATCCAGGTGGACCCGTCGGGCTACGCGCAGCGCTTCGGCGGGCTGACGGCCACGCTCGAGCTGATGCTGGACGCGGTGGATCAGGCGGCCGCGCACACCGGCATCGGCATCGCGGTGATCGTGGCCGCCAACCGCACCCGGCACCCGCTCGACGCGAACACCCTGGCCCGCCTGGCCTCCCAGTACGCCGGCAAGAACGTCGTCGGCTTCGGCCTGTCCAACGACGAGCGGCGCGGCCAGGCGCGCGAGTTCGAACGGGCCTTCCGCATCGCCAAGCGTGCCGGGCTGCTGTCGGTGCCCCACGGCGGCGAGCTGATGGGGCCGCGCAGCGTCGCGCAGTGCGTGGACGACCTGGGCGCCGACCGGGTTGGCCACGGCGTGCGCGCCGCCGAGGACGAGCGGCTCATGCAGCGGCTCGCCGACCGGCAGATCTGCTGCGAGATCTGCCCCACGTCGAACGTCGGGCTCGGCGTCGCCGAGGAGCCCAAGGACGTGCCGCTGCGCAAGCTGTTCGACGCGGGGGTGCCGATCGCGCTGGGCGCCGACGACCCGCTGCTGTTCGGCACGCGGCTGCTGCGCCAGTACGAGCTGGCCAGGGAGGTCTACGAGTTCTCCGACGCGGAGGTGGCCGAGCTGGCCCGCCAGTCCATACGGTCCTCGACCGCACCCGAGTCGGTGCGCAAGGAGCTGCTCAAGGGCGTGGACGACTGGCTGGCCGGCTCACCCGAGTGACTCCGCGATCCTGACGGCCTCCTCCTTGCTCTCCAGCCCTTCGAGCCGGAGGGTGAGCATGCCGTGCTGCCAGATCAGGGTGGGCCCGGCCTGGCGCAGCGGCACCTCGGTGCCGTCATCCCGCTTGATGTAGCCGAGCGGGTGCTCGCCCTCGATCCACCACGCGGTGCGCCCGCCGACCTCGGCGAAGTCCGGGTACGGCGGGCCGAGCTTCTTGAACATGATCGGGTCCATCGTGCCGACGAACTGGTCGAGCCTGATCCCGCCCGGCCAGAACATCGACACGACCCGGCCGCCGTCGCTCACCGTGGTCCGCCGCGGCGGGCCCAGCGCGGCCGGGGTCCTCGCCAGGCGGGGCACGTCGGCGGGTGCGACCGTGTGCTCGCCCGGCAGCGGCGCCGTCGTGGTGACCGGCGGCGGCGTGGCGTCGCCCACCCGCAGCTCGATCCCCGCGAACCGCAGAACGCGCTCCACCGCCGCCCTCCCCTGCGGGGTGGCCGCGACCAGCGCGGCGACCGCCACGACCACGGCGGCCGCGACTTTCCACCGCGCCGGTCTCATCCGCCGCCGCCTCTCCGGCACGTCTTCCGTGCCGCCTGCTTGTGAGGTGTCCGGTGCCGGGGTGGTGAGGCGGGCGCGGACGGCGGCGGCGACGTCGGCAGGCGCCGGGGCCGGGGGATCAAGGAGGTCGCCGAGGGCGCGCAGCTCGGCCTCGATCGCCTCGTACTCCGCCTGCTCCTCGCGCCGCTCAGGCCGTGCGTACGGCTCGTCGCCCTCGTGCGGGTCACGCGAGCTCATCGCCCACCTCCTCCCTCAGCCGGGCCAGCCCCCGGTGGGTGCTGGACTTGACGGTGCCGATGGGCCAGTCGAGCACCTGCGCGGTCTCCGCCTCGCTCAGCTGTAAGAAGTACCGGCAGACCACGGCCTGACGTTCCCGATCAGGCAGGGCGCGGACGGCGGCGAGCAGCCGGGTGCGGCGGTCGGTGGCGACGGCGGCGCCTTCGGGGTCGTCGGGCGCGCGCACATCTTCGCCGGCGGTCAGCCGCAGCGCGAGGTCGCTCCTGCGTCCACGGGCGCGGGTGAGGTTGTGGGTCTCATTGGCTACGATGCGCAGCAGCCAGGGTTTGAACGGCGCGCCGGGGCGAAAGCCGGCCAGATGGCGAAACGCCTTGACGAACGCCTCCTGCACGACGTCCTCTGCCTCGTCGCCCGCGCCGAGCATGGCGGCCGTGCGGTGGGCGAGCGTGCTGTAGCGGGCGACCAGCACCTCGTAGGCGGCCAGGTCTCCCTTGAGCGAACGGGCGATCGCCTCGTCGTCGTCCATGCCGTCTCGGATTCCACCGCATCACGGGCGGGGTGGGAAGGGAGTTTCGCTGATCGTGTCATCCTGGTGACCGGCGTGGGCATTAGACTCTGGCAATCCATGTGCCCCTTGAAGGAACGGGATTATGTCTTCTGGGTATGACCGTGTAGTGCAACCGGCGGCCGGTGACGAGGCCCTGGAGAACCACCTCGGTGGGGACGAGGCCAAGAACTACCGGCAGTACGAGTTCGACATGGTCGCCCCGCACGTCGGGCGTTCGATGCTGGAGATCGGCTCGGGCCTGGGGCACTTCGCCGAGCAGTTCCTGCCGCGGCTCGACCGGCTCGTGGTCAGCGACTTCGACCCCTACTGCGTCGAGCAGCTCGAAAAGCGCTTCGCCGCCCGCGACGACGTCGAGGTTTTGCAGTTCGGCCTGCCGACCGACATCCCGCTGCGGGACAAGGTCGACACGGTCGTCATGATGAACGTCTTGGAGCACATCGAGGACGACGCCGAGGCGCTGCGCTCGCTGGCGCGCGTCACGTTGCCGGGCGGGCGCATCGTCATCTGGGTGCCCGGCTACATGCAGCTGTACGGCGACTTCGACCGCAAGGTGGGACACGTGCAGCGCTACACGCCGAAGACGCTGGCCACCACGGTCGCCAAGGCCGGGCTCGACGTCGAGGTGCTCAAGCCGATCAACTTCCTGGGCGGCATCGCCTGGTGGGTCGCGGTCCGCCGGGGCGGCGTCGGCTACCCCGACCCCCGGCTGGTGAAGATCTACGACCGCACGGTGGTGCCGATGACGCGGCTGATCGAGCGGTTCGTGCGCCCGCCGTTCGGCCAGACGGTGTTCTGCGTCGCGCGCGTGCCCGTGCCCAAGAGCTGAGCGAGAACTGAGCGGAAACGCGTCAGGCCGCCCCCTTCGGGTGCCCTGGGGCGGCCTGACGGGTCTACGTGATCGGGCCTACTTGATGGAGCCGGCGGTCAGGCCGCCGACCACCTTCCGCTCGATCAGAGCGAACAGGATGATCACCGGGATGGTGGCGATCACCGAACCGGCGAACAGGTTCTGCCAGTCCACCTGGTACTGCCCGATGAACGAGTTGAGCGCCACGGGCAGCGGCTGGTTCTCGGGGGTCGTGGTGAGCGTGAGCGCGACCACGAACTCGTTCCACGCGGCGATGAACGTGAAGATCAGCGCGGTGATGACGCCCGGCATGGCCAGCGGCAGCGTGATCCTGAACAGCGCGCCGAAACGGCCGTTGCCATCGATGAACGCGGCCTCCTCCAGCTCACGCGGGATCGAGGAGAAGTACGCGTTCAGGATCCACACCGCGAACGCGAGGTTGAACCCGCCGTTGACGAGGATCAGCGCCCAGATCGAGTCCACGAGCCCGAACTGGAAGAACTCGCGGTAGATGCCGACCACCATGGCGGTGGGCTGGAACATCTGCGTGATCAGCACGAGGATCAGGAACGCGGTGCGGCCGCGGAAGCGGTGGCGGGCCGTGTAGTACGCGGCGGGCAGCGCGACCAGCAGTACGAGCAGCGTCGCCCCGGCCGCCACTTTGATCGTCACCCACAGGTTCCCGGCCAGGCCGCTGCCCCAGAACTCGGTGAGGTTGCTCCACACCCATTCCTCTGGCCAGAACGTCACGTCGCGCAGCGACTCCTGCGAACGCAGCGAGGTCAGCAGCATGACCACGTACGGGAACAGGAAGATGAACGCGATGACGTACGCGGTGGCCGCGATGAGGACGGTCTTGAGCCGCGGCGTGCTGTTCGGGCCGCGTACCGTGCGGGGCTGGGAGCGCCGCTCGACCGGGGCCGGCGCGGTCTCGACGGCCATCACGCCACCTCCCTGTTCCACCGCGACACCCGCAGGAAGATCACGGTGAGCACGATGACCATGCCGAAGTTGACCACGGACATGGCGGCGGATTCGCCGATGTCGGAGCCCTTGAGGATGTACATGAAGATCGTCGAGGTGGCCGTGGAGTAGCCGGGCTGCCCGTGCGTCATGGCCCAGATGATCGGGAAGCTGTTGAAGACGTTCATGACGTTGATCAGCGTGGCCACGGTGAGCGCGGGACGCAGCAGCGGCAGCGTGATCGACCAGTACGTCCGCAGCCGCCCGGCTCCGTCCATCTTGGCGGCCTCGTAGACGTCGGCCGGGATGGTGGCCAGGCCGGCGAGCAGCGCGTACGTCGTGAACGGCACCGACACGAACACCGCGACGAAGATCAGCCACGGCATGGCGGTCGAGGCGTCACCGAGCTGGTCGGCCGAGGCCCCGCCCATCGCGTCGATCAGCCCGAGTTTCAGCCGGATCTGGTTGATCACGCCGACCTCGGGGTCGAGCATCCACTTGAAGATGATCGCGGTCATCAGCACCGAGGCGGCCCACGGCGCGATGAGCGCCCAGCGGGCGACCTTGCGCAGCGGGAAGTGCTGGTTGAACAGCTGGGCCAGGGCGAGCGAGACCAGCACGGTGAGCGCGACGACCGCGATCACCCAGATGACGCTGCGGACCATGATGTCCGCGAAGTCCTTCTCGGCGAAGAGCTTGTCGTAGTTCGCGAGCCCGGCGGAGCCGCGTACCACGCCCAGACGGCTGATCTCGAGGAACGACGACCTGATCATCTCGATCACGGGCCAGAGGACGACCAGGGCGATCAGCGCGATGGCGGGCCCGACCCATACGAGGGGTTCGAGGGCGCGCAACCTTCTCATCAGTCACCTTTCCAGGACGGTACGGCCGGCGACGCGCCGGCCGTACCTTGGTCCTGCTGGATCAGCCGGCGGCCGACTCGGCGGTCTTCTGCAGCTCACCGAGGACCTTGGCGGGGTCGTCCTTGACCGCGCCGCCGATGGTCTGCTTGATGGCCGGGTTCACCTCGGCCCACTTGGGGTCCTGGAAGGGGTAGAAGCTGGCGTTGGGCAGGGCGTCGAGGAACGGCTTGAGCTTCTCGTCGCCGGACAGCTTCTCGATGCCGCTCTTGGTGACGGGCAGCAGCTTGTAGGTGTCGGAGATCTTCTGGGCGGCGTTGCCGGTGTAGAAGAAGTCGAAGAACTTCTTGATCTCGGCGGCGTGGCCGTTCTTGTTGAACGCCATGATCCAGTCCATGACGCCGAGCGTGGTGTCGAGCGGGCCGTTCTTGCCCGGGATGGGCGCGACGCCGTAGTTCTTCAGCCCGGCCGCGTCGAAGATCGGGATGGACATGGGGCCGCCGTTGACCATGCCGACTTTGCCCGCGCCGAAGTCCTCCCAGACCGTCTTGCGGTCCTTGGTGCCCGGGTTGGGGGTGGTCAGGCCGGCGTCCACCAGGCCCTTGATGTAGGTGAACGTCTCGACGTTCTGCGGGGAGTCGATCGCCCAGTTGCCGGAGGCGTCCTTGTAGCCGCCGCCGTTGCCCAGCATCCACAGGAACGACTCGGCCTGGGCCTCCTCCTGGCCGAGCGGCAGGCCGAACGGCTGGGTGACGCCGACGGCCTTGAGCTTCTCGGCGGCGGCCTTCAGCTCGTCCCAGGTTTTCGGCGGCTCGGCGATCTTGGCTTTGTCGAACAGGTCCTTGTTGTAGAACAGCGCGCGGGCGGAGGAGACGAACGGGATGCCGTACGCGGTGCCGTCCACCTTGCCGAACTCGGCGAACTTCTCCAGCAGGTCGCCGGAGACCTCGGGCGACAGGACCTCGTCCACCTTGTAGAGCAGGCCGTCCTTGACGAAGCCCGAGTAGTCGCCGGTCTGCAGGATGTCGGGCACCTGACCGTTCTGGATCATGGTGGCGACCTGCTTGTCGATGTCGTTCCAGTTGATGACCTGGACGTCGACCTTGATGTTCGGGTTGGCCGCCTGGAACTCGTCCACGACGCCCTTCCAGAAGTTCTCGCCCGAGTTCGGCTTGCCGGGACCGTCGCCGTAGTCGGCGGCGACCATCTTCAGCGTGACCTGGCCGTCGCTCGCCTGGGAGTCGTCTGCGCCGCCGCCGGCGCCGCCACCGCAACTGGACAGGACCAGCATGGTCGCGATGCCGAGAGCGGCGCCGCCCACAAGCTTGATGTTCACTGCAGATACCGCCTTCTCGTCCTACTCGCCGGACGGGTCGAGCTGGTCCGTACCAGTTAGGCCGACCCAGCCCAGAGGGATGTGGCACGCGAGTCACGGCTTGCCCGCGTTTTGCGTCAGCGTAAGCCTGAGATAAGTGGCCGGTCTATACCGGTCCGTCTCGTTTTTGCAACACCTGACGAAAGGCGGGATCACAACCGGTCTAGACCGGATGTCAGGAGATCTTCCTCCGGACGCTCTCGCCGCCCTCCGGCGTGCCGATCCACGGGCCCTCGATCGACGGGTCGAGGATGCCCTCCTCCAGGAACGTGTAGCGGCCGTCCAGCACGTACCCGGCAAGGCGTACGTCCTGGTTGTCGGTGTTGTCCCAGAGCCTGGCGAACAGCGCGTCCACCCGGCGCCTGGCCTGGTGGCAGAAGGTGTCGGCCAGCTCGTACGGCCGCCGCCCCAGGTCCCGCGCGTCCTCCTCGGCCTTGAGGCAGGCGGCGGTCATGGCGTACAGCTCGGCCCCGATGTCCACGATGCGCCCCAGGAAGGACTGCCTGTGCTCCAGGCCGCCCTGCCAGCGGGACATGCCGTAGAAGGTGGACCTGGCCAGCTTCCTGCTGGTCCGCTCCACGAAGCGCAGGTGGGCGGCGAGCGGGCCGAACGCGGCGTACGAGGTGGGCAGGTTGCCCGTACCGGCGACCAGGGTGGGCAGCCAGGTGGCGTAGAAGCGGCCGGCCCGGCGCAGCGCCTGGGCGCGCTCGTGGCGGCCGGCGTCCGGGTTGATCAGCTCGCCCGCGGCCGTCAGGTGCGCGTCCACCGCCTCCCTGGTGATGGCCAGGCGCATGATCTCGGACGAGCCCTCGAAGATGCGGTTGATGCGGGAGTCGCGCAGCATCTGCTCGGCGGGCACGCCGCGCTCGCCCCGTGCGGCCAGCGACGCGGCCGTCTCGTAGCCGCGCCCGCCGCGAATCTGGACCAGCTCGTCGAGCACCCGGTACGACAGCTCCGACGCGTACAGCTTGGCCAGCGCCGCCTCGATCCTGATGTCGTTGCGCCGGTCGTCGGCGAGCCTGCTGGTCAGCTCGCAGACGGCCTCCAGGGCATACGCACTGGCCGCGATGAAGGCGATCTTGGTGGCGACGGCCTCGTGCCGCCCGACCTGGCGGCCCCACTGCACGCGCGCGCTCCCCCACTCGCGGGCGATCTTGACCGCCCACTTGGCGTTGCCCGCGCACGTGGCGGGCAGGGAGAGCCTTCCGGTGTTGAGCGTGGTGAGCGCGATTTTGAGCCCTTCGCCCTCCTTGCCGATGAGATTCCTGGCGGGCACCCTGACCTGGTCGAACACGGTGACGCCGTTCTCGATGCCGCGCAGGCCCATGAACTCGTTGCGCCGCTTGACCATGATGCCCGGCGTGTCGGCCTCGACGACGAACGCGCTGATCTTCTTACCGGTCCTGGCCATGACCACCAGCAGATCGGCGATGACGCCGTTGGTCGTCCACAGCTTGACGCCGTCGATCACGTACTCGTCGCCGTCGCGTACGGCAGTGGTGGCCAGGCGCGCCGGGTCGGAGCCGACGTCGGGCTCGGTCAGCAGGAACGCGGAGATCTCCCCCGCCGCGCACCTGGGCAGGAACTCGCGCTTCTGCTCCTCGGTGCCGAACAGCTTGAGCGGCTGCGGCACGCCGATCGACTGGTGCGCCGACAGCAGCGTGGCCAGCGCCGGGCAGTAGGAGCCGACCAGCATGAGAGCGCGGCAGTAGTACAGGTACGGCAGGCCGAGCCCGCCGTACTCCTCCTTGATCGTGATCCCGAACGCGCCGAGCCGCGCCAGCCCTTTGACCACGTCGTCGGGCACCTGCGCGGTGCGCTCGATGAGCTGGGGATCGACGTGGGCGTCGAGGAAGCGGCGCAGCGACCTGACGAACTCCTCGCCGCGCTTGGCCGCGTCGCCGGGCGGCGTGGGGGCCGGATGCACCAGGTCCAGCCGATAGTCGCCGAGGAAGAGCTGCTTGG
Source organism: Nonomuraea sp. NPDC052634 (assembly GCF_040678535.1). NCBI lineage: Bacteria > Bacillati > Actinomycetota > Actinomycetes > Streptosporangiales > Streptosporangiaceae > Nonomuraea > Nonomuraea sp. NPDC052634. The sequence goes on from NZ_JBFATY010000012.1 coordinate 207,108, forward strand.
CGAAGCTGGGACGGGTCCACTCCTTCTCGCGTGCCTGCTCGCCGACTTCCCGGGACTCCGCGTACTTGGCGTGCTCGGTCATGGCACCTCCGGACGTTGCGCCGTTCTGTGCTCATGGGTACTGCCCGCCGTGATGGCACCCTGTCGCCGTTATAGCCCGATTTCACGGGAACGGCGAGCTTTGCGACGCCACCTGGGCGCGAGAAAGATGTCCGGCGCGAAGCAGCTCATCGGCCAGGTGCGGGGCACCGGCGAGGCCGCCGACGGGTTCATCCGGGTCACGGCCGGAGCGGGCGGCGTCCTGACCGGCATCGATCTGAACCCGCGTCTGCTCCGCCTGTCCCCCGCGGTCATCGGCCGCGAGCTGACGAAGGCGATCCAGCAGGCACAGGACGACGCGGCGCGGCGCTCGCAGGAGATCGTGGACGGCGTCGCCCCGCACGTCGCGGCCCTGCCGGAGCCGCTGGACGAGACCTTCGTCCGGCGGCGCGTGGACGCGGCGATGCGTGACCTGAACGGGGGAGATCTGTGAGATTCGGCTACGAGATCGACAAGAGGAACAACCGTCCTGAGGACATCGACCGCGCCACCGAGCAGGCCGCGCGGCGTCGCTGCTGGACGAGGTCCCCGCGCTGCTCGCACACCCGCGTAACCAGGTGCGGTTCTTCGCCATCACGTTCGTGCTGTTCGCCGCCGAGGAGCCGGAGGACGCTCCGGTCCTCGCCCAGGCCATCACCCTGAGCCGCGATCCCGACACCGCCGTCCGGTGGAAGGTTCTGCACTTCCTGGCGATGGCCTCGACCGAGCAGCTCATGGCCGGGCTGTCGCAGCTCACCGATCCCGAGCTCCGGCGGCACACCGAGGCGCTGATCGCCGCCGACACCGGCGAGCCCGACCCCGGCGAGGTGGTCGCCGGGCTGGCGAGCGACGACCCGGTGGCCCGGCTGTTCGCGGCGGCGATCGCGGCCCGCATGGCCGAGGACGACCCGGCGCTGCTGCGCCATGCCGCCCGGTCACGCGACGAGCAGATCAAGACGTTGGCGGAGTGGCGGCTCGGCCAGCTGGAGGAGTAGCGTCCGCGCGAGCCGCCACTGTCGTGGCGGCTCGCGCACGGATACGGAGCACCGGCACGGACGGCTCACACACTCACAGACGCCGCATACCGACACGGACGGCTCACACGCTCGCGGGCGCGGGGCGGCGGGGGATGGCGGCGTAGCTGATGGCGAGGGCGACGAGGCTGAGCCCGGCGGCGGCCAGGCCGAGCCAGCGCAGCCCGTCTGCCGCCACCAGGCCGCCGCCCAGCGCCGACCCGGCCGCGATGCCGATGTTGAATGCGCACACGTTCACCGACGTCGCGAGCATCGGAGCCTGACCGGCGTGCCGGAGCAGCAGGCTCTGCAGCGCGGGCGTGGTGGCCGAGGTCAGCACGCCCAGCGCCAGCACCACCACGACGGCGGTGCCCGCCCACGGCACGGCGAACGGGAACGCGGCCAGCACCACCGCCAGGCCGATGAACGTGCCGCGCACCGTGCCCGCGAGTGAACGGTCCGCGAGCCGCCCGGCCACCAGACCGCCGGCCAGGCTGCCCGCCCCGTAGACGAGCAGCAGCGTCGAGACCGCGCCGGGCCCGAGGCCGGTGATGCCGGTCAGCGCCGGCGCAAGGTAGGTGAAGACGGTGGAGGTCGCGGCCAGGCCGACCGCCGTGGTGGCGATCACGACCAGCACGCGGCGGCCGAGCACCGTGGCGATCTCCTCGCGCACGCTCGTGGCCGGCGCGTCCTGGCGCGGCAGCGCGGCGGCCAGCGCCCCGGCGACGGCGAGCGCCAGCGCGGCCAGCACCGCGAACGGCGTGCGCCACCCCGCGCCCTCCCCCAGCAGCACGCCGAGCGGCACGCCCAGCAGCGTGGCGGCGGAGAAACCGGCGGCGACGGCGGCGATCGCGCTGCCCGCACGGTCCGGCGCGACCACCCGCGTGACCATCATCAGCGCCACGGTCAAGAAGGCGGCGTGGCTGAGCGAGGCGACCACCCGCCCGGCGATCAGCACCTCGTACGACCCCGCCACCGCGCAGACCGCGTTCCCCGCGGCGAACAGCACCAGCAACCCCAGCGCCAGCCCCTTGCGCGGCAAGCGCACGGTCGCGATCGTCACCAGCGGCCCGCCGATCACGACACCGAGCGCGTACGCCGTCACCGCCTGACCCGCCGTGGACACCGAGACTTCCAGGTCGGCGGCCATCTGTGGGAGCAATCCCGCGATCAGATACTCGGACGTGCCGACCACGAACACGCTCGCCATGAGCACGGCCGGCACCAGCACACTGCTTCTCATGCGGGAACGCTAGAGTCTCACATGGATGTGAGAGTCAAGGCGCGGTGAGGGAGATCACATGCGGATCGGGGAGCTCGTCCGGCGCACCGGCGTGCACGAGCGGCTGCTGCGCTACTACGAGGAGCAGGGGCTGCTGCGGCCCGAGCGCTCGCCGAGCGGCTATCGGGAGTACACCGAGGCCCACGTCGAGACCGTGCGCCGCATCCGCTGCCTGCTCGCCGCCGGGCTGGGCACGTCCGCGATAGCCACCGTGCTGCCCTGCCTGGAGAGCGAGGGCGAGCGCCTCGCGCCCACCTGCCCGGACGTGCTGGGGCAGCTCCGCGCGGAGCGGGACAGGATCGACCGCGCGATGGAGGCCCTGCGCGAGTCGCGCGACGCCCTCGACCGCGTGATCTCCGCAGGGATGCGCGAAAGGGCCGGCTGACGCGGCACCCGCCTCCTGCGCACCGGACGCCGTCGTGCCCGGCCCGCACATCGGGCGCCGGCCTTTCCGGCATGCCGGATAAATAGGTTGCACGGGTTCCGAGCGCGCCCGTAGCCTCATGCGCATGGTCCTTTACCTGTGATTCGCGCCCGACGCGACCCGTCCGTCCCCCGTCCACTCAGTGACGCGGTAGCTGACGTCGCCCGCCGGCTCTCGATCGACATCGTCGAGCCGCGTCGCCGAATTACGTAAAGGAGCCTTTTATGCGCGCTCGCGCCACCAAGCACAACCGTCCGCACCTGCCCGTGGTGCGACCCATGCCCAAGATGCCGAAGCGGCCCATCATGCCGCCACGCCGCATCCCGCCCAAGGGGCGATAGAAGCCAACTACCGGGATGGGTAGTTAGAAGCGGGCGCCGCCTCCCCTTGTTACGCCTGGAGGCGGCGCCCGCACCGCTTCGGGAAACCGGTCAGAGCCGTTCGATGATCGTGACGTTGGCCTGGCCGCCGCCCTCGCACATCGTCTGCAGGCCGTAGCGGCCGCCGGTGCGCTCCAGCTCGTGCAGCAGCTTGGTCATGAGAATCGCGCCCGTGCCGCCGAGCGGGTGGCCGAGCGCGATGGCGCCGCCGTTCGGGTTGACCTTGGCCGGGTCGGCGTCCAGCTCGCGCATCCAGGCCAGCGGCACCGGGGCGAACGCCTCGTTGATCTCCACCACGTCGATGTCGTCGATCGACATGCCGGCCTTCTTCAGCGCCCGCCGCGTCGCGGGGATCGGCGCGGTCAGCATGTAGACCGGGTCGTCGCCCATGAGCGCGAGCTGGTGGATGCGGGCCCTCGGGGTCAGGCCATGGTCGCGTACGGCCTGCTCGGAGGCGATGAGCACGGCACCGGAGCCGTCGGAGATCTGCGAGGAGGTGGCGGCGGTGATCTGGCCGCCCTCCTTGAGGGTCTTCAGCGCGGCCATCTTCTCCAGCGTCGTGTCGGGCCGCGGGCCCTCGTCGTCCTCGACGCCGTTGATCGGCTCGATCTGGTCCTTGAAGTAGCCGTTGGCGATGGCCTTGGCGGCCCGCTGGTGGGACTCGAGGGCGTACTGTTCGAGGACGTCGCGGGTGAAGCCCCACTTCTCGCACATCAGCTCGGCACCGCGGAACTGCGAGATCTCCTGCTTGCCGTAACGCTCGACCCACTTGTCGCCGAACGGGAACGGCATGCCCATGTCGAGCGCCGCCTTGATCGAGGAGCCCATGGGCACGATGCTCATCGACTCGACGCCGCCCGCCACGACGAGGTCCTGCGTGCCGGAGAGCACGCCCTGCGCGGCGAAGTGGATGGCCTGCTGCGAGGAGCCGCACTGCCGGTCGATGGTGACGCCCGGAGTCGTCTCGGGGAGCCCGGCCGAGAGCCACGCGTTGCGCGCGATGTCCATGCTCTGCGGGCCGAACTGCATGACGCACCCCATGATGACGTCCTCGACCGCCTCGGGGTCGACGCCGGTGCGGTCGATCAGCGCCTTGAGGGTGTGCGCGGCCAGGTCAGTGGGGTGGACGGTGGACAGGCCACCCTTCTTCTTGCCGACCGGGGTGCGGACCGCCCCGACGATGTACGCCTCTGCCACAGTGCCTCCTGAGAACCGAGCATTATTCGGTTACTAGAGGCAGCGTACAACAGGATTTCATTCGGCCGCAGGTCGCTCCGGGGCCACGAGATCCTCCGCCGCGTCGATCCTGAACCGCCACCGATCCACCGCGATGCCGTTGAGCGACTCCGCCAGCTCCAGCGCCAGCGCGCCCAGCTTGACCGGCTCGGCGCCGCGCAGCTCGATCGCCGTCAGCTCGGTGGCGAACGGCAGCAGCTCCTCCGCGGCCGGCGGCTGCCCCGCCTGCGGCACCAGCACCGCCTTGATGTCGCCCGCCGTGAACGCGGGGCCGTCCTCCTCCTGCGCCAGGTGCGGCGACAGCTCCTGGGGCGCCGGGCGTACGGGGAGGATCACCGCGGGACCGCCCTGGTCGTCATCGGCGGGATCGCTCACCTCGCCCCGGCAGATCGCCAGCCCGCCCAGCCGGAACGCCAGGCCCTCGGCGAGATAGCGGTCGAAGTAGTTGAGCGGCAGCGGCCCCTCGGCGGACACCCGCACCGCCCACACCTTCTCCAGCACCCCGCCCGTCAGCTCGGGCTCGGCCTCGACCGGCGCGTGCACGCGCACGTCGGTGGCCACGATGTCGTCGCCGTCGAGCCGGGCCTTCGGGTCGGCGAGCCGGACCAGCCGCAGCAGCTCCGCCTGAGCCGGTTTCGCGGGAACGGCCGCCGTCGGGCCAGTTCGCAGTCTCCGCTTCGCCATCCAGCCCATGCCAGCCTCCGCGCTCAGCTTCGATAGGAGCTCGTCATCGTCGCGTAGACGATCAGGTTGTCGGTGTAGTGGCCAGTGGTGCGATCGTAGGTGCCACTGCAGGTGATCAGGTGGAGCTGCGCGTTCTGCTGGCCGCCATAGACGCGCTGGGTCGGGAACGTCTTCTTGTTCGCCTGCTCCACGCCACCGACGGTGAACACCGCGGTCGTCTTGTCCTGGCGCTTGACCTCGATGGTATCGCCGTTCCTGATCTCCTTCAGCCTGGCGAAGACCGCGGGGCGCGTACGCGTGTCCACATGCCCGAGGAGCACCGCGGGACCCGCCTCACCCGGCGTGGACATGTTGCGATACCAGCCCACAAGGTTGGGATTGTCCGGCGGCGGCACCTCGATCGTGCCGTTCTTCCGCAGGCCCACGGATTTGATCGGCGCGTTGACGCCGAGCCGCTTGATCACGATCCGCACCGGAGTCGAGGGCAGCATCGGCGGGGCCGGGTTGATCTGCGGCAGCGGAGGCGGCACGTTCGCCGGCGCCTGGAAGTACGCCTGCTCCTGCTGGGCGGTGCTCTTCGGCTGCGCCTGCAGGTCGAGGCTGTCGCGGCTGCTCTGCAGGCCGTACTCGGCCGGCGAGCGCAGCACGATCAGCAAACCGGCCACGACCGTGGCGACCCCGGCGATGGCCGCCACGATCAGCACCGCCCTCAGCGCCACGCTGCCCTTGTGCTCCGGAGGAGGAGGGACCGGAGCCTGGGCGCCGCCGTACGGGTAGTAGCCGGACACCGCGGATCAGCTCCTGATCGAGCGCCGGCGCAGGACCAGCCCGCCGATCGCGGCCGCCGCCACCAGCGCGGTGCCCGTCAGGATGAACAGCCGCCCGTCAGGGCCCGCCATGCCGCCCGCACCCGTGTCCGCGCCCGCCTTGGGGGTCTGGGAGTTCCTGGTGGGGGTGCTGGTCGAACGGGTGGCGCTCGGCGTGATCGTCACCGTCGCGGTGTGCGTCTGCGTCGGACGCGGGGTGGTCGTGGTCGGGCTCGGGCTCGGCGTCGGACTGGTGGTGCTGTTGCTGACCGTGAACGTGTAAGTCTTCAGGTCAGCCTCGTTCTGAACGGTGCACTCGATCATCGGCGTGTTACCGGTGCGGCTGTTCGCGCCGAAGTTGACCTTCGATGGCTTCACCGTGACCGTGCCCGCCGCGCTGGCCGTGGCCTTGACGTCGATGGCCGTGGTGGGAAGCGGAATCGGACTGTTGGCCGTGATCGTGCCCGTCGAACCTTCACCCGTCGCGGAGCTCAGGCCGGTGATGCCGGTCAAGGCCGCATAAGCGAAGATCTTCGGGCTGAGCGTCTGCCCGCTGGGAGCCGTCAGCTCCTTGCCGGTCGTGTAGGTGCCCTTCCACTTGATCGCGAACTGCTGGTTGACCCTGGCGGAGGTGGGCATGGTCAGCTCCACCTTGATCTCGACATCCTGCGTGTCGGTCGTCTCCGGGCCGACACACCTGTACTCGACGACGTCGGTGCCGGTGCCGCCGTTGTTACTACCCGTCTGGACGGGGATCGAGGTCTCAGTGGGCGTGGCGGAGCTGAAGGTGCAAGTCGTTCGCTCGCCGGCCACGGTGATGGTCACCGGCGCGTTGCCCACCTTCAAGACGAGATTGCCGCCCGTCGTCGCAGTCACATTGACCGTGGCAGTCATCTTCGGCGGCGTATATGTGCCGCCCTGGCTGACCGTCGTCGCTGTCCCGCTTCCTGAGCCCTCCAGCGTCGTGGGGGTACCGCCGGTCACGGAGAGGTCACCGCCGCTGGTGGTGACTGCGGCATTGGCAGCGATCGCCTTGGTGGCGGTCAGTGGGGAGAAGGTCCACTCGATCGTCGCGGGCTTGGACGGCTCCACCGACGTGGGAGGAGTCGCGGTTAAGACCATCGAGTTACTGCTCAGGTAGCCACCCGAGCACGTGTAGGTCATCTTCAGTGGCTCTGCTGCTGCGGCCTCAGCCGGCGACGACAGCGCAAAAACCGAGCCGACAAAGACCGCGAGCGTGCCTGCAAGCCCCAATGCGGACGTCTTCTGGGCGAGGCGGCGCCCCACCTGGGACATAAGCACGGGTCCTTCTCCGTTTCACAGCGGTGTCAACAGTCGTGCCAGAATTCCAGCCGTTGGTCACGGTCAGGTAGAGATCCTACGAACTGTCTCGGTCAACTTCCCGTAAACCGGCGAATCCACCCCAACTTTCCCACACTCACCCCTTCTTCTTGGACAGCGTCGCGTACACCACGATGTTGTCCGTGTAGTGGTGGGTCTTCTTGTTGTAGACCCCACCGCAGGTGATGAGCCTGAGCTGGGCGTCCTTGGTGTTGCCGTAGACACGCTTGGTCGGGAACGCGTTCTTGCTGGCCTGCTCGATTCCGCTGACCGTGAAGCGGGTGACCTTCCCGTCCGATCGGTACACGTAGATGTGGTCGCCCTTGGCCAGTTCGCGCAGGCGGTCGAAGACGGCGGGGCCCCTGCGGGTGGTGACGTGGCCGTTGATGATCGCAGGACCGGCCTCGCCGGGGACCGGTGAGTACTTGTACCAGCCGGTCCTGTTGGGCCGATTGAGCGGCGGCGTGCCGAGAGCGCCCTTCTTGTCCACCGTGACCGCGCCGATCGGGGCGTTCACCTTGATCTTGGGGATCTTGATGCGGGTCGGCCGCACCCGCGTGGTCTTGGTCTTGGGCTTGGGGATGGCCGGGACGATCGGCGCGGCCGCCGGCGGAGGCGGCGCGTCCAGGCGGGCCGGGGTCAGGGGCACGTTCTTGCCACCGGGCCCGACGGTCGGCGGGAGCACGAACGCGCCCGCGTTCTGCATCTCCACCGTCGTCGACTCCGCCTGCGCCACCACGCGCGGCTCGGAGCCGTCGTCCACCGGCGGCGCGAGCGACAGCAGGGTCACCATGACCAGGCCGACACCGCCGAGCGAACCGGCGACGAGCAGGCCGGGCATCGCCCGCTGCATCGGGGTCTTCTGCTCGGTCATCGCTTACGCACCTCCCGCGTGCGCGGCCCGCCGCCGCCGCAACAGCAGCCCGCCGCCGGCGCTGCCCGCCACGACGACCATTCCGGTAGCCATCAGTCCGTATGGCGGCCGGTCGTCCTCGTCGGGGGCCACGCCGGTCTCCACGCCACCGCTGGGGGTCTTGGCGACCTGGGCGCGGTAGTACTTGGTCGCGGTCGGGCCGGTGCTCGTCGGGCTGGACGAGGTGCTGCTCGACGCCTGCGGCACCACCCTCACGTGCTCGCCGATGGTCCCGACGTCGTTGTTGTCACCGTCCTGGCCAGGGTCGTTCGGGTCATTGGGGTCCTCACCGGGGTCGGTGGGCTCGTCGGTGGGGTCCTCAGTCGGGTCCTCGGTCGGGTCGTCCGTGGGGTCCGTGGTGGGGCCGGGGACGTTGACGTCGATGGCACCGGGGTCGCCCTGAAGCTCGCAGGTGGCCTCCCCGTACTCGGGCGGCTCGCTGATGCCGCTGGTGGTCACCTGGAAGGCGTCCACGTAGGCGCGCTTGTCCTCGGTGTTGATGACCTCGATCCAGTGGGGGCCGTATTTGAGCGGCGGCGAGGTCCAGAGCACTTGCTGGGTCTCGGTGCCGGTCATCGGGTTGCCGCTGCGGTCCTTGCCCGGCTCGACCAATCCGTCGGTGACGTGCTGACCGTCGATGAGCACCCTGACCGGGCCCAGGTCCTTCTCACGCCGGCCGATGTAGGCGACCTGGGTGCCGACGAAGTCCAGACGCGCCGTGGCGTCCTTCTCCCTGGTCACGTTGATGTCGTGCTTGTAGTCGTCGTACTCGTTGCCCGTGTACCGCGAGCGCCACGTGCCGGTGTAGGTGACCTCGGACTCCGAGTTGTTGACCATGGCCTCGCCCTCGGCGGGCGTGAAGCGGACGGTCAGTTTGCCGGGCTTGAAGCGGATATTCCCCGCACGGGTGATCGAGGCGTTGTCGGAGAGACCTTCCGGCAGGTCAAGGAAGTCACCGGGCACCAGCTCGCCCTGCGGCTGGCCGCCCCTCGGCCGGAGCTGGCCGACCCAGGCGCCGCTGACGTCGACGGTGCCCTCCAGGTCGAGCGAGGACCCTTCGGGGAAGAAGCCGGGCGAGCCGAACCGCTGCACGCTCGTGTACTTCATGTCCCAGCGCACGTTCATGGTGCCCGACTCGATCTGCGGCGTCATGCGTGCTTCGAGATCGACGCCCGCACCGGCGATGCCGCCCGTGCAGTGGTACTTCATGACCAGCGAGGACTCGGCCTGGCCGGGAATCGTGGACGTCGCGACGAATGCCGCCGTTGCCGCTAAGCTCACCGATCCGGCGATCAAAACCCTGCGCCACCGACTCACGGAGACTCCGATCACCCACAAATAGACCGAGGGTAGATCTTATGGCGGGAAACACCGCAACACATGCTGATTCCCCCTCCTTCCAGCACTTGTGATGAACCCGTGTCCGGGTCCCCCACGAGTCTGCGAAAGCGGGTATACGTGGCGGTAACAGAATGGAGTTCTGGCCCGGGAGGCGTTGATGGAGCGTGACCTCTTCGACGAGGAGCACCTGCTCTTCCGCGAGACCGTCCGCGAGTTCATGGCCCGCGAGGTCGTGCCGCACCACCCCCGATGGGAGAAGGACGGCATCGTGCCGCGCGAGGTCTGGAAGAAGGCTGGGGAGCTGGGCATGTTCGGCTTCTCGGTGCCGGTGGAGTACGGCGGCGCGGGCGTCAAGGACTTCCGGTACAACGCGATCATCGTCGAGGAGATCATGCGCCACGGCGCGACCGGCCTCGGCTTCTCGCTGCACAACGACGTCATGGCCCCGTACGTCGTCGATCTGACGAATGACGAGCAGAAACAGCGCTGGCTGCCCGGCTTCGCGAGCGGCGAGCTGATCACCGCGATCGCCATGACCGAGCCGGGCGCGGGCAGCGACCTTCAGGGCATCAGGACCACGGCGGTCCGCGACGGCGACCACTACGTGCTCAACGGGCAGAAGACGTTCATCACGAACGGCATCAACGCCGACCTCGTCGTCGTGGTGGCCAAGACGGACCCGGAGGCGGGCGCGCGGGGCATCACGCTGCTCGTGGTGGATCGGGGCATGGAGGGCTTCGAACGCGGCAGGAACCTGGACAAGGTCGGCATGAAAGCCCAGGACACGGCCGAGCTGTTCTTCGAGAACGTCCGCGTCCCCGTGGCCAACCGCCTCGGCCCCAAGGAGGGCGAGGGCTTCTTCCAGCTCATGAACAACCTGCCGCAGGAGCGCCTGTCGATCGCGGTGGCGGCGGTGGCCGCGGCGGAGGCGGTGCTTGAGCAGACGATCGAGTACTGCGGGACCCGCCAGGCGTTCGGCCGCAGCATCGGCTCGTTCCAGAACACCCGCTTCGTCCTGGCGGAGCTGGCCACCGAGACCGAGATCGCCCGCCACTACGTGGACAAGTGCGTCCTCGCGCTGAACGACGGCAAGCTGACGGCCGTGGACGCCGCCAAGGCCAAGTGGTGGACGACCGAGCTACAGAACAAGGTCGTCGACCGCTGCGTGCAGTTGCACGGCGGGTACGGCTACATGCTGGAGTACCCGGTCGCCAAGGCGTGGCTGGACAGCCGCGTGCAGACGATCTACGGCGGCACCACCGAGATCATGAAGGAGATCATCGGCCGATCCTTCCAATTCTGACGCCTTCAGCGCGGCAACCCCGATTCCGCCGCATACTGGACAGCATGGACAGCGGCCTGATCCTCCTGATCTTCCTGGCACTGCTGTTCGCCTGGGGCCTCAATCGCGTGCGCCGGGCGATCCGCCTCGGCCCCGTCGGCTACGCCGGTGTGATGATCGTGTTCATCCTGGTCATGCTGCTGCTCTGGGGCCAGACGAAGATCTAGCGCGCACCAGCCCCGCAGGATGACCCCAGGATGACCCCGGCCACCAGTTCAGGGTCGTCGCTCATCGGCACATGGCCGCAGCCCTTGAGCAGCTTCACCCGCTGACCCGACCAGCGCGCCGCGCGTACGGCCTGGCGGCGCAGCAGCAGCCGGTCGTGCTCGCCCCACGCGATCGTGACGGGCGACTTGGGCGGGGCGGGCGGCATCAGTCCGGCGAACGACTCCAGCGTCTCGTCGAACCCGGTCGAGCGCGCCAGCGCCTCGGTGGCCGCGGTCAGAGCGGCGGGGTCGAGGCGTCCGGGGCGGGCGACCATGACGCCGGCCGACACCGTACGCAGGTAGCGGCTCTCCGCCGTCCTGGCGAGCCGCTCCGCCGGCAGCGAGCGGGCCGTGGCGCGCAGCGCGCGCAGCACCGCCTGGCAGTAGAGCAGCTCGGAGCGGGACCAGAACCCGGCGGGAGACAGCGCGGTGGCCGAGCTCACGACGCCGCGCGAGGCCAGCTCGAGCGCGATGTAGCCGCCCAGCGAGTTGCCCGCGACGTGCGGCTCGCGTACGCCGAGCCGCGCGCAGAACGACTCGACCGCGTCCGCCAGCGACTCGGCGGTGTAGGGGACGCCGTCGGGCAGGCGGGGCGACGCGCCGAACCCGGGCAGGTCGAGCGCGATCACCGTACGGGCGGCGGCCAGCCGGTCGAGCACCGGCAGCCAGCCCTGCCAGTGGTGGCCGATGCCGTGGATGAGGATCAGCGGCGCGCCGGAGCCCCGTCGTTCGAAGGCCAGGTCCATTGCGCCAGTAGAACACTCACCTGCCGCGCGTGGGAATCTCGAACCAGACGGCTTTGCCTTCCCTGGTAGGACGCGAGCCCCAACGCCTGGCGAGCTGATCCACCAGGTAAAGGCCGCGCCCACCCTCGTCGTTCTCCCCCGCGCTGCGGATGCGGGGCAGCCGCAGGTCCTGGTCGAACACCTCGACCCAGACCGACTCCGCGCCCCTGCGCAGCCGCAGCGTGAACTCCTTGTCGCCGACCTCCTCCTCTTCGAGGCCGGGGACGTCCCACGACTCCTCGAACGGCAGCGGCGGCCCCTCGACGACCAGCTCCCTGCGCGGCACGCCCGCGGCGGCGGCGTGCAGCACCACGTTGGTCACGACCTCGGAGACCAGCAGGCAGGCCAGCTCGGCCCGCTCTTCAGGGACGTTCCAGCTCGCGAAGGCCTCCGCGGCCATGCGCCGCGCCTCGCCGACCATGATCGGCTGGGCGGGGAAGGTGCGGGACTCGACGTCGAGATCGACGTCGCTGGAGCGGACCACGAGGATCGCCATGTCGTCGTCGATCTCGCCGGGCACCGCGACCGTGGCGGCGTCGGCGATGCGCTCGACCTCGGCGCCGGACAGCTTGGAGAGCTTCTCGCACAGGATGCCGAGCGTCTCCTCCTCGCTCGGCGAGGTGCCGTCGCGGCTGGGCCGGCGATCGACCAGGCCGTCGGTGTAGAGCAGCAGCGCAGCGCCCGGCGGGAGCGTGCGGGTCTCCTCCTTGTAGACGAGGTCGGCGTGCAGGCCCTTGGCGCGCACGCCGAGCGGCTGGCCGACCTCCTCGATCTCCAGCTCGCGGCACTCGCCGTCGACCAGCAGCAGCGGCGGCGCGTGCCCGGCGTTGGCGAACGACAGCTGCCGCGACCAGGCGTCGTAGACCAGGTATTGGCAGGTGACGATCGGCGGGATGCTGACCTCGCCGCCCTTGTCGTCCTGCTCGGGGGTGGCGATGATGCGGGTCCACTCGTCGAGCCTGGCCAGGATGTCGGCCGGCGACTTGTCGTCCTGGGCGAACGCCCGCAGCGCGGCCCTGAGCTGGCCCATGATGGCCGCCGCCTTGGCGCCTCTGCCCTCGACGTCGCCGATCACGATGCCGACGCGGCCGGCCGACAGCGGGATGACGTCGTACCAGTCGCCGCCGACCTGGGTCTGGATGCCCTGGCCGTGGGAGGCGAGCGGGGCGGCCGGGTAGTAGCGCACCGCGATCTGCAGGCCGTCGAGCTGCGGCAGCGCGCGCGGCAGCAGGTATTTCTGGAAAGACTCGGCGGTGTGGCGCTCCTCTTCGAAGAGCAGCGCGTTGTCGATCGCGAGCGCGACCCGGGTGGCGATGGCGCCCACGAAGTCGCGGTCGAAGGCGTCGTAGTGGGGGCTGCGGCGGTCGGTGAGGTTGGACAGCCCGAGGTACATCAGCCCCAGCGTCTCGCCCCGCACCAGCAGCGGCGCCACGATGGCCGAGGTCATGCCGATCTCGCCGCACAGCCGCGCGCTGCCCTCGTGGGGCGCGGGGTAGCGGCTGCGGGAAAAGTCTTCGACCAGGATCGTCTCCTGGCGGCGGAGCGCGGTGTCGGCGTAGTGGCCGGAGGGGTAGCGGATCTCCGCCCCCACCGGCTTCCATGTGCCCGACGGCGGCGTCCACCCCTGTACGTGCTGGGAGACCCGGCGGACCAGCCGGTCGCCCTCCATCAGCTCGATGAAGCAGTGGTCGGCGAACTGGGGGACCAGCATCTCGGCGACCCGCTTGAGCGTCTCCTCGACGTACAGCGAGCCGGCCAGCCGCTCGCCGATGCGCTCCAGCAGACCGAAGCGGTCCTTCTCCCGCTCGTTGCTGCGCAGCGCCTCCCTGGCCGTCAGGACGATGCCCGTCACCTGCCCCGAGGGGTGGCGCAGCGGCACCGCCTGCGCCCGGACGTAGACGATCGTGCCGTCGGCGCGCCGCACGTCGAACGTGCCCTCCCAGACGCCGCCGTTGAGCACGTGTTTGGCCAGCTCGACGGCGACCGGGTGGCCCTTCTCCAGGATCCCGAGGGACAGCGACGAGTCACGCGACGGCGACCTGTCCTGCGTGCCGAAGAGCTTTTCGGCGAACGGGTTCCAGTAGAGGAGATTGCTGAAACGGTCGGTGACGATGACCGCCATCTCGGCCTGGTCGAGCACGGCCCCGGCAGCCAGGTGATCGGCCGCTTCTTGTGACAGATCCCCCCAACGCTTCATCCGGAGACCACTCCTCGGGGTGGCGTGTCTGCACGACGGACCACGGGCACTCCTGCAACAGTCTTGGCCAGGGGAGAGTGGAGGGCCTCCCTAGAGGGATTCAACCAAGTAGCCGCGCGCGCGTCAGCGCTTGGAGACAAAAACGTGCGCGGCGATATCGCGGGGGAGTTCCGCAGGAGTTTCGTTCGCGTCACCGTCACCTGTCACCCGTACACCGTCGTCGCTCGCCGCGAGCGTCACCTCGCGTCCGGGTTGTATCCCAACTTGCTTGAGTTTAAGCATCGCAGCGGGATCGCTTTGCACTTGTTCGCTGATTCGGCGCACGACGACGGCCGTATCGCCGTTGGCGGCGAGCTCGCTCATCGTGGCGAGCGCGTCGTCGCCGGTCTCGGCGGGCTCGCGGGCACCCAGCTCCGCCAGGCCGGGGATCGGGTTGCCGTGCGGGCAGACGGTCGGGTTGTCGAGCAGCGTCACGAGCCGCGTCTCGACGGACTCGGACATGACGTGCTCCCAGCGGCACGCCTCGATGTGCACCTCTTCCCAGGGCAGGCCGATGACCTGGGTGAGCAGGCATTCCGCGAGGCGGTGCTTGCGCATCACGCGGGTGGCGAGCGTGCGCCCCAGCTCGGTCATCGCGAGGTGACGGTCACCTTCGACGCGGACCAACCCGTCGCGCTCCATGCGGGCGACGGTCTGGCTGACAGTGGGGCCACTTTGCTGAAGGCGCTCTGCGATGCGGGCCCGGAGGGGGACGATGCCCTCTTCTTCGAGCTCGTAAATCGTGCGGAGATACATCTCCGTGGTATCGATCAGGCCGTGTGCGGTCAAGGCTCCTCCCAACTGCATGGTACGCCGTTCGAGGTGGGGACTGAGCCCGTCGAACTCGGGCGCAGAAGTCACACGAACCCTATGGGGAGAACGGCCGGGGACGGTTAATACTCCAGCCGCATTTAGTGATCGATGATTCGTCGCTGTCGCTGGTAATGGCAGCGGCGGGCGCGGGCTTGATGCCGACGTCGCCACTGTGA
>NZ_JBFATY010000013.1:0-100610 GCF_040678535.1 Nonomuraea sp. NPDC052634
CAGCCGCAACGAGAGCGCGCGCGTGCTGCGCAGAGGCAGGACCGCCACGATCGGGCTGGTCATCGAGGACGTGGCCGACCCGTTCTACTCGGGGCCGGCGGACGGTCGCCGGCGCACTCGACCGGCCCGGTGGCGGCGGTCCCACGCTCGGTGGACGACCGCCGCCTTTCAGCGGAAACGGGGGGCGGACTAGAGGTTGCCCCTGCGTTCCTGCTCCCGCTCGATGGCCTCGAACAGCGCCTTGAAGTTGCCCTTGCCGAAGCCGAGCGAGCCGTGCCGCTCGATGAGCTCGAAGAAGACCGTGGGCCTGTCCTGCACCGGCTCGGTGAAGATCTGCAGCAGGTAGCCGTCCTCGTCGCGGTCCACGAGGATCCTGCGCTTCTTCAGCTCCTCGATCGGCACCCGTACCTGCCCGATGCGCTCGCGCAGCTCGGGATCGTCGTAGTACGAGTCGGGCGTGTCGAGGAAGCGCACCCCGTTCGCCCGCATGTGGTCGACGGTGGTGAGGATGTCGTTGGTGGCGAGCGCGATGTGCTGCACGCCGGGACCGCCGTAGTACTCCAGGTACTCGTCGATCTGCGACTTCCTGCGGCTGACCGCCGGCTCGTTGAGCGGGAACTTCACCTTGCGGCTGCCGTCGGCGACCACCTTCGACATCAGCGCGGAGTACTCGGTGGCGATGTCGTCGCCGATGAACTCCGCCATGTTGGTGAAGCCCATGACCTTGCGGTAGAACTCCACCCACTCGTCCATCTTGCCCAGCTCGACGTTGCCGACGCAGTGGTCGATCGCCTGGAAGAGCCGGCCGTTCTTCGTGGCGGGCGGTGCGACCAGCGGCTCGGCTGCCACGTAGCCGGGCAGGTAGGGCCCGCCGTAGTTGGACCTGTCGATCAGGGTGTGCCGGGTCTCGCCGTACGTGGCGATCGCCGCGATCATCACCTTGCCGTGTTCGTCCTCCACCGTGTACGGCTCCGCCAGCCCCTTCGCGCCGTTCGCGACGGCGTGGGCGTAGGCGGCCTCCACGTCGGGCACCTGCAGTGCCAGGTCGATCACGCCGTCACCGTGCGCGGCCACGTGCCGTGCCAGGTCGGTGCCCGGCCGCAGCGAGCCGCGGAACTCGAAGACGGCGCTGCCCGAGGTCAGCACGTACGCGGCCGTGTCCCTGTCGCCGTTCTCCGGGCCGCGGTATGCCACCAGCCGCATGCCGAACGCGGTCGAGTAGTAGTGGGCCGCCTGCCGGGCGTTGCCGACGGCGAACACCACGGCGTCCATGCCATTGACAGGAAAGACATCGCTCATACCCCCAACTGTCGATTTCCCTGGACGAGTTGCGCAAGAGTTACCTGAATGAGTGCACAATCTGCCTAGTCGATAGCCGGAACGACCGGTAAATCTGTACAGCATGACGATCGACGAACTCGACGCCCGCCTCATCGCCCTGCTCGCGGCCGAGCCCAGGCTCGGCGTGCTGGAGTGCTCGCGCCGTCTGGGCGTGGCGCGCGGCACGGTGCAGGCCAGGCTCGACCGCCTCATGGACCGGGGCGTGATCACCGGTTTCGGCCCCGACGTGTCGCCCGCCGCGCTGGGCTACGGCGTGACCGCGTTCGTGACGCTGGAGATCAGGCAGGTGGCCGGGCACGACCCGGTGGCCGACCGGCTCGCGGCGATTCCTGAGGTTCTGGAAGTGCATACGATCACCGGCGACAGTGATCTTCTCTGTCGCGTGGTGGCGCGGACGAACGCCGATTTGCAGCGCGTTATCGATTTGATCGTCGATGTACGAGGCGTACTCCGGACTAATTCGATCATCGCCCTTGACACGCCGGTTCCCTACCGAGTGCTGCCTTTGGTCGCCGATGTTCCGCGTCGCGAGGGCGGGCGGTCGTAGTATCGCTAGGGATGAGGCACCGTTGAGGATCGTTTACCCTTGGCATTCGCCCAGCTTGCGGGGGTTGGGCGAGGCTCGACGAGGGGGGTGGCCGAGGGGTGCGGAGTGGCAAGGGAATGCGAAAGCGGCGGATTCTCCGAATAGTCCTGATATCCGGTGGCGCGGCAATCCTCGTACTCGCCGGGCTATTCGCCGTCGCGTGGGCGCTGACCCCCATTCCCGACGAGACGCAGAAGCAGGCGACCGCGCAGGGTTCGGTGATCTATTACCGCGACGGAAAGACCGTGCTCGCCCGGCAGGGCGTCGATCGCCGCCGCGTCGATCTGTCCCAGGTGCCCAAGCACGTGCGCGAGGCCGTCATCGCCGCCGAGAACCGCTCGTTCTACGAGGACGCCGGCGTGTCGATCAAGGGCACCGCGCGGGCCGTCTGGTCCACCATCACCGGCCGCCAGCTCCAGGGCGGCTCCACCATCACCCAGCAGCTCGTCCGCAACTACTACAGCGGCCTGAGCCAAGAGCGCTCCATCACCCGCAAGTTCAAAGAGATCCTCATCGCGATGAAGGTCGACCAGTCCAAGTCGAAGGACTGGGTGCTGGAGCAGTACCTCAACACGATCTACTTCGGCCGGGGCGCCAACGGCATCCAGTCGGCCGCCCGCGCCTACTTCGGCAAGGACGTCGAGAAGCTCACCGTCGCCGAGGGCGCCTACCTGGCGGCGGTGATCCAGCAGCCCAGCCGCTTCGCCGACCCCAAGGGCTCCGACCTCGCGGCGGCCAGGGCCCGCTGGCAGTCGGTGATCAAGGCGATGGGCCAGACCGGCGCGCTGGCTCCGGAGCAGGTGGCCGCACAGCGCTTCCCCGAGCTGGCCGAGCCGAAGAAGCCGTTCGAGCTCAAGGGCCAGGCCCAGTACATGCTCGAACAGGTCACCGCCGAGCTCAACCGGCGCGGCTACACCGACGAGGACATCAACAGCGGCGGCCTCAAGATCGTCACGACCTTCGACAAGAAGCTCATGCAGGCCGCCAAGCGGGCGGTCGACGAGGTGCTGCCCGACAACACGCCGAAGAAGGTGCGCACCGGGCTCGCCGCCGTCGATCCCGCCACGGGCGAGGTCGTGGCCTTCTACGGCGGCAAGCCGTCGCAGTCGAAGTACTACGACAGCGCGTTCTCGGCCAAGGTCATGGCCGGATCGACGTTCAAGCCGTACACGCTGGCCGCCGCGCTCGACAACGGCTTCGACCTGTCCACCAGGGTCAACGGCAACTCGCCGCTGCGGGTCGCCTCGGCCCCGCAGGCCATACCCAACGACGGCGGACGCTCCTACGGGCAGATCGACCTCGTCGCCGCCACCCAGAACTCCGTCAACACCGCCTTCGTCGATCTCGGCCAGAAGGTCGGGCTCGACAAGGTGGCCAAGGTCGCCGAGGCCGCCGGCATCCCCGCATCGCAGCTCGAGCAGCACAAGAACGCCGCCGCCTTCCCGCTCGGCGTGGCCTCCGTCAGCGCCGTCCAGAACGCCTCGGGCTTCTCCACGTTCGCCAACAAGGGCGTGCACATGGAGGCTCACGTGGTGAAGTCGGTGACCGACGCCGAAGGCCGCGAGCAGGTCGTCGAGCCGGTCGCCACGCGGGTGGTCAGCGAGCAGGCCGCCGCCGACACCACGTACGCGATGCAGCAGGTGGTCAAGTACGGCACCGGCACCGCGGCCCGCCTCTACGACCGCCCGGTCGCCGGCAAGACCGGCACCACCGACGACTCGAAGTCCGTCTGGTTCAACGGCTTCACGCCGCAGCTCGCGGTCGCGGTCGACATGTTCCGCGACGACAACGCCACCGTCACCATCCCCGGCTACGGCACCCAGTTCGGCGGCCAGCTCCCCGCGCAGATCTGGCGGGCGTTCATGACCGAGGCGATGGCGGGCAAGCCCGTCGAGGAGTTCCCCGAGCCGTCCGACTACGGCTGGTCGTCCGGCTACTCCGAGCCCGACCACGACCGTGACGAGCCCAGGCAGGACTACACGCCGCCGGTCGAGCCCGACTGGGACCGGCCCGAGCCCGACCCCGAGATGCCGTTCCCCGACGACCCGACGCAGGACGAGCGGCAGCAGCCCGACGACCTCGGCCGCTCCGGCGAGCCGCCGGTCGAGACGGGGCCGCCGGAGCTCGACGAGCCCGACCAGCCGTCCATCCAGGAGGACGAGCGCCTCCAGGAGGGCCGCCCGCAGGACACCGGCCGCGGCCGCGAACGCCAGCCCACGGCCTGACCCGGGCGGGCCCGCAGCGGCGGCCGTGACGGCTGGGTGCGAAGCCGCTGTGACGGCTTGCTGAGCCGCGTCCTTGCGGCGGCGGATGGGGGCAGCCCGGTCAACCCGTCAGTTGCGCCTCGAGCTCTTCGACGGTCGTCACCGGCATCCGGCACGTGAAGTCCCTGCACACGTACGCCGCGGGCGCGCCGCCGACCAAGTCGCGGCCCTCCAGCAGGGCGGGGTAGCCGTCGCCGCCCGGCCGGCCGAGCGCCACCACCAGGCCGGGCGCGCCGGACAGCAACGCCGCGCGGTGCAGCTCGCGCGTGCGCGGATCGTCATCGGGCCCCACCACCGCGACCTCCACCGGCCCCGACAGCGCCGCACGCGCCACGGCCAGCCCCCACCCGGCGAACCTGGCGTGCCCGGGGGCCAGCACCGACACCGTGCCCAGAGCCGCCTGCGCGGCCACGCGGTGCCGGGCCGAGCCGGTCAGCGCGGCGTACGACAGCAGCGCCCCCGCGGCCGCGTACTGGCCTGAGGGGGTGGCGTTGTCGGTCGGGTCCTGCGGCCGCTGGAAGAGCCGCTCGGCGTCGTCGGCGGTGTCGTAGAAGCCGCCGGTGCCGTCGGCGAACTTGTCGAGCACGGTGTCCAGCAGCGAGCCCGCCAGCCGCAGCCACTTGGTCTCGCCGGTGACGCCGTAGAGGGTGATCAGGCCCTCGGCGACGTCGCCGTAGTCCTCGAGCACGCCCGCGTTGCCGCCGGGCCGGCCGCCCTTGGACGTGCGCAGCAGCCGCCCGCCGTCGATGTGGACGCGTTCAAGCAGCTCGGCCGCCGCCGTGGCCGCCTCCACCAGGTCGGGCCGGTCGAAGGCGACGCCGGTCTCGGCCAGAGCCGCAATGGCCAGGCCGTTCCACGCGGCCACCACCTTGTCGTCACGGCCCGGCCGCACCCGCCGCTCGCGGGCGGCCAGCAGCCTCGCCCGGACGCCGGCGTAGCGTTCCGGGTCCTCGGGGTCGCGCAGGAGCTGCAGCACCGACCTCCCGTGCTCGAACGTGCCCTGCGGCGTCACCTCGAACAGCCCGGCCGCCCACCGGCCGTCGTCGTCGCCGAGCACCTCGCGCAGCTCGTCCGGTGTCCAGACGTAGAACTTGCCCTCCTCGCCCTCGCTGTCGGCGTCGAGCGCGGAGGCGAAGCCGCCCTCGGGAGTGCGCAGCTCGCGCAGCATCCAGCCGGCGGTCTCCAGCGCCACCCGCCTGGCGAGCTCGCCGCCGCCCTCGCGCCACCAGTGTGTGTAGACGCGCAGCAGCAGGGCGTTGTCGTAGAGCATCTTCTCGAAGTGCGGCACCACCCACATGTTGTCCACGCTGTAGCGGGCGAAGCCGCCGCCGAGCTGGTCGTACATGCCGCCGCGGGCCATCGCCTCCAGCGTCTTGCCGCTCATCTCGCGCTCGCCCGAGCGCAGCAGGAACTCCAGCACCATCGACGGCGGGAACTTGGGCGCCGCGCCGAACCCGCCGTGGGCCGCATCGAACGACTCCCGCAGGTTGGCCACGGCCTGCCGCAGCGTCTCCTCCGACGGCAGCGGCCCGCTGGGCAGCGAGGCCTGCGCGTTCAGCGCCTCGACGACCTTGGCGCCCTGGGCGAGCACGGTCTCGCGGTCGCCCGTCCAGACCCGGTGCACCTCCTGCAGCAGGCGGCGGAACTGCGGGCGCGGGAAGTAGGTGCCGCAGTAGAACGGGTGGCCGTCGGGCGTCGCGAACACCGTCATCGGCCAGCCGCCCTGCTGGGTCATGGCCTGGGTGGCGTTCATGTAGACGGCGTCCACGTCGGGACGCTCCTCGCGGTCGACCTTGACGTTGACGAAGTGCGCGTTCATCAACTCGGCCGTCTCTTGGTCCTCGAAGCTCTCGTGGGCCATGACGTGACACCAGTGACACGCCGAATATCCGACGCTGATCAGCAGCGGGACGTCGCGGCGGCGGGCCTCCGCGAACGCCTCCTCGCCCCACGGGAACCAGTCGACAGGGTTGCCCGCGTGCTGCAGCAGGTAGGGGCTCGTCGCGTCCTTCAAGCGGTTCATCATGACCTCCACGGCCCACACTAGACGGCCCGATCACCCTCCCCCTTCCCCACAACCCCTCCTCCCTGCCCCCGCTTCAGGTCGCCGGTCCCTTCCGCCGCCCTGCCGCAGTCTCGGGCCGTCGGCCGTCTCCGCCGCCTGACGCCGACCACCCTCCCTCGTGGCGACCTCCGCCCCGCCTCCTGGCGGGGCCTCCGCCGTCGGCGCTTCCAGCCGACCACCCTTGTCGGTCTGGTGGTGTGTGGGTGTGCTCGCGGGTTCAGCGGTCGGTGGTGCGGTGGGTGCGGCCGGTTCCGTGGGCTCGGCGGCGGGTGGCCGGGGCGGTGGTCTGACGGGCGGTGGGCGGGCGGCGTAGGTTACGAGGGGTGGATATCGAGTACGTCTGCACGCATGCCGGCCGCCCCGTGACGGCCGTCACCCGCCGGGACGTGGCGCGCGCCCTGCTCGCCGTGCCCTCCGGCGTGGCCCTCGTGGCTCTGCCCGATCTGCGGCGCGCCATGGAAGCGGCGGGCAACCCCCTGTCCCCTCCCTTCTGGGAGTCCGCCAGAAGAACGCTCAGCGCCGTCGAGGCGGGTCTGGCGACGGCGGGGGACGTGCAGCGCTGGGTCGAGTCCACCGGCACCGAGCCGATCGTCCTGACGCCCTCGTACTTCATCTGGCCCGAGGAGGACGAGCGCGGGCCGGTGGCGACCGAGATGCACGCGAAGCTGGTCGCCTACCTGGAGGACAAGGTCGCGGCGGGGGAGATCGACCCCGACGCGCTGGCGGCCGGCGACGCCGAGGCGCGCACGGCGTACGAGGACCTTCAAGAACGCTGGCTGCGCACGCCGCAGCCCGACGGCCGGGTGCCGAGTGACGTGGTCATCGACGAGAAGGACCAGGAGCTGCTGCAGGACTCGCGGGTCGAGGACGAGATCGCGCTGACGGAGCTGCACGGCGTACTCGCCAAGCTGCCCGTGCAGCCGGAGGCGCCGGTGGGGGAGCTGGCGGAGGCGGCGGCCAGGCTGCGCGCGCTGCTGGTCATGCCCGGCTACCCGGCGAACGTGCTGCGGGCCTGCTCCGGGCTGGACGACCGGCCGATGCCCGACGACGACGGGCTGCTCTGGCTGATGGTCGCGGCGGGCCTGGTGCGGCCGCTCGGCGACCTGCCGGAGGACGAGGACACGCTGGAGGAGTTCATCGACCTCGACGGTGAGCTGAGCGAGGAGGACATCGCGCTGGCCAACATCTGCGCGCTCCAGCACGGCGACTGGCTGACCGGGGTGGGCGAGCTGGTCAGGACGGGGCCGGGCGCGTCGGCATTGCCCGAGCGGATCGCGCAGTTGATCGCCGAGGCGGAGAAGGCCGAGGGCGACGTGCTGGACGAGGACGAGCTGCGCACCGTCGAGGAGCTGTTCACGTCGGTGGTGAGCATGTGGGCGCTGCTCGGCATCGTGGACGCCGACAACGCCCTGACCCCGCTGGGCTGGTGGGGCCTGCCCAGGGCGCTCAGGCTCGCCTGGGGCGACCGCTGACCCGGCCTAGCCGTCGACGAGCTCCTGAAACTCGGGGTGGCGCTCGATGTAGCGGGCGACGTACGGGCACTCCGGCTTGACCTTCAGCCCCGCGTCGGCGCCGGCCCGCAGGGCGTGAGCGACCAGCGCGGAGGCCAGCCCCTTGCCCTCGTAGGCGGGCTTGATCTCGGTGTGCAGGAAAATGATCTTGGTGGGCAGCAGGCGATAGGCGACGAAGCCGGCGACCTCCCCGTCCACGTGGATCTCGAAGCGGCTCTCCGCGGTGTTGTCGACGATCTCGTGGGTCATCTACGACCCGGCCTTGCCGTCGGCCTTCTTCGGCCCGGCCTTGGCGTCGCCCTTGGCGCCCGCCTTGGCCCCCGCGGTCTCCGCCTTCGAGGTCTCGGCCCCGCCTGCGGCCTGCTCGTCCTCGCGCGGCACCTCGATCTTCGACATCTGCTTGTTCATCGACTTGATCAGCCAATAGAGCGCGAAGCCGAGCAGGGCCACGACGACGAACCCGAGCAGACCCGGGCTGACTTCACCTGCTGCTAGAACGGTCACGACTCCAGTCTGCCACCGGGATGCGGTGGTCCGGTCAGTGGCAGGCCGGTTCGACCTCGTCGGCGTGGATGCCGGCGAACAGGTCGTCCTCGGGCAGCGAGGTCTCGACCAGCGAGCGCGCCAGGTGGTAGTCCTCGGTCGGCCAGATCTCCTGCTGCAGCTCGCGCGGGCAGACGAACCAGAAGCCGTCATCGGGGTCGACCTGGGTGGCGTGCGCCAGCAGGGCCTGGTCGCGGATCTCGAAGTAGTCGCCGCACGGCACGCGGGTGGTGACCGGCCACTTGGCCGGGCGGTCCTCCCAGCGGGCGATCCAGTCGGCGTACGGGGAGCCGAGGCCGCGCTCCATCATGGCCTCGTGCAGCGCCTCGAAGCGCTCCTTGGTGAAGCCCATGTGGTAGTAGAGCTTGAGCGGCTGCCACGGCTCGCCGGTGCCCGGGTAGCGGTCGGGGTCGCCGGCCGCCTCGAACGCCTCCACCGAGACCCGGTTGGTCATGATGTGGTCGGGGTGCGGGTAGCCGCCGTCGTCGTCGTACGTGATGATCACGTGCGGGCGGAACTCCCTGACCGCGGCCACCAGCGGCGCCGCCGCGTCCTCCAGCTTCTGCACGGCGAAGCAGCCCTCCGGCAGCGCCTCGTCCTCGCTCTCCGGCAGCCCGGAGTCGACGAAGCCCAGGAAACGCTGCTGCACGCCGAGGATCTCACGCGCCTTGGCCATCTCCGCCTTGCGCACCTCGGCAATGTTGGCCACGATCTCGGGCCGGTCCATCTTCTTGTTGAGCACGGATCCGCGCTCACCGCCCGTGCACGTACAGACCAGAACTTCCACACCCTCGCGCGCATAGCGCGCCATCGTGGCGGCGCCCTTGCTCGACTCGTCATCGGGGTGGGCGTGTACGGCCATCAGCCTCAACGGTGCACTCACGGGCTCGAAGCTCCTCAGTCACGGACCGGTCACTCGCCCAGAGAGGTTAGTTTCTGCTGGGCGGTCGCGAGGGCACACCCCTCGCGGGCGACAATTGTCTCGGATAACGCCGAGGGAGTGCAGGGAGATTCCGCCATGGTCACCAGAGATGCCGGGGACGGTCCAGTCCTCGGCACGCCCGACGACTTCCCAGATCGGCCCAGGAAGGGCGGCCGGCTCGTCGTCCACGTGGTGATCGGCGTGCTGGTGGCCATCATCGCGGGCGGGTGGGGCTACGTGATGTGGTCGATGACGTCGGGCGGGTCGGAGGCGCCGTCGCAGGTGGTCGCGTTCGAGATCATCAGCCCGACGCGCGCGGAGATCACCTTTGAGGTCTACAAGCCCGACGATAGGGTGGCCGTCTGCCGGATCAGGGCGCTGGACGTCGATCATGCGGAAGTGGGCAGCAAGGAAGTAAGAATCCCGGCTGGTGAGGGTAGTAAGCAGCTCAAGGAAAGCCTCGACACGAGCGGTCAGGCGACTTCCGTCCACATCCAGTACTGCAATCTCGTATAGTGAGACATTTGGGGAAGCGTTCGGGCGGTTGACTTGTTAGCCTTTCGCAATTCAACCGTACGTAACCTCAAGTGATCTCAGGGCCCCCTAGGCAAGCAAGGAGAACCCGTGGCCGACTCTCGCGATGAGAACGTCACATGGCTGACGCAGGAGGCGTACGACCGCCTGAAGGCGGAGTACGAATATCTCTCTGGTCCCGGGCGCGTCGACATCGCCAAGAAGATCGAGGCCGCTCGGGAAGAGGGCGACCTGCGTGAGAACGGCGGCTACCACGCCGCCAAGGACGAGCAGGGCAAGATGGAGGCCCGGATCTTCCACCTCAGGCAACTCCTCGACAACGCTCGGGTGGGAGAGGCCCCCAAGACCGAAGGCGTCGTCGGCCCCGGCATGACCGTGACCATCCGGTTCGTCGGCGACGACGAAGAGGTGACCTTCCTGCTCGCCTCCCGCGAGGAGAGCGGAGCGCCGATCGATGTCTACTCGCCCAAGTCCCCCCTCGGGGCGGCGATCAACGGCAAGAAGATCGGGGAGAAGGCCACCTACTCCCTGCCCAACGGACGGCAGAACACCGTCGAGATCCTCGAGGCTGTGCCGTACATCGGCAACTGACACCACCGCACGACGACCGCCGGGTCCCCGCTGGCCCGGCGGTGTTTTCGCATGGGTCGGGAATCCGCCAGGATCTCAGCTTCCTGGTGCGGAGCCGCAGGAGGCGTAACACGACGAGGCTGGTGCCGTTCATCGTGGTGGCGCTGGTCGCGGTGCTGACCGCCGACGTGCTGTTACTCGCGCGGCCCGAGGGCCTCATGGAGCCCGAGGCGCCGCGCGCCATGCCGAAGCAGTCGCTGCTGGCCCAAAAGCGGCCCCAGCGTGCTCAGGCGACGCCGACGCAGACGGCGGCGGCCGTGCAGCCGGTCGCGCCGCTGCGCAAGCTGCACAAACCCAACCTGTTCGTGCTCACCCGCAAGCCGTTCACCCAGGAGATGCTGGAGCGGGTCGCCAAGGTGCCAGGTGTGCGGGCCCTTGAGCTGGCCGACGCGGCCTCGATCATGCTGGACGGCAAGCGGGTGCAGACGCTGGCGGTCAACCCGTCCACGTTCCGCTCCTACACGCCCAAGGTGACCGCCGCATCCGACGCGCTGTGGCAGAACATCGCGGCCGGCGATGTGGCCGTGTCGTTCGTGCTGGGCAACGACGGCGGTCTCGCGCTGCACAGGCGCGTCTGGGCCGGTTCGTCGCTGCAGTTGCGGGTCGGCGCGTACGCCACCACCGGCTTCGGCGCCGTGGACGCCGTCGTCTCCAAGGACGTGGGCCGCCGCCTGGGCCTGCCCCGCGACAACGCGCTCATCGTCAGCGCCCCGAAGGCCGACTCCGACGTGCTGCGCAAGCGCATCCTCGCGCGGTTGCCCAAGGGCACCCAGATCGCGCTGGTCAACCCGGTGCTGCCGCAGCCGAAGCAGCAGGTGACCCAGAACTGGCCCGCAGGGTCGTTCATGACGGGCGAGCAGCTCACGACGGCGCTCAGGGCGGCGGCGTCGAAGCTGGGGCGTCCGTACGTGTGGGGCGCCGAGGGCCCTGACTCCTTCGACTGCTCGGGGCTCGTGCAGTGGGCCTACGCGCAGGCCGGGGTGCGCATGCCCCGCGTGACCCACCAGCAGTGGGTGACGGGGCCGCAGGTGCCGTTGGAGCAGGCGCAGCCGGGGGACCTGCTGTTCTGGCGGAACGACCCGACAAATCCCGACTACATTTCCCATGTGGCGATTTATTGGGGTAACGGGAAAATGCTGCATGCGCCGCGTACCGGAGACGTCGTGAAGATCGTCCCGGTGAACACCCGGAACCTGGCCGGCGTCGTCCGGGTCAGCCCCATCGCCGCCGCGAAGGTCCGCTGACGAAACCCGGTCCCGTCGCGGGGGCCGCGGGTCGCGCATGAGAGCGACCCGGCCCCGTCGCGGTGGCCGCGGGTCCGCCGACTGAAACCCGCCCGGGAAAGACCTCCGTTCCTCCTGCCCGAGCACGACGCAAGCATGTAATGTTGATTACATGGCAACAGATGACGTCACGGCGCAGGTACGCGGGTGGTTCGCCGGACGGCTGCCCGGCGACTGGTTCACCGGCGTCCCCGAGATCATCATCGACCGCGAGGAGATCGCGGTCATCGGCACGCTCCCCGACCCGCCGCAGGACGTGCCCGAGGCCGAGCGGGCCGCGCTCATCGACGGCCTCGTCCGCCGCTTCAGGGAGGAGACCAGGGAGCGGCGCATCGAGATCGCCAGGGAGGCGGAGCACAAGTTCCGCCAGAAGGTGTCCTGGGGCGTGGTGTGCGGCGGCGAGACTGTGATGTTCACCACACTCTCCGTGCCCGTCATGACCCGTCTGCGCCAGGCCGAGCGCCAGGTGCTCGACACGCTCGTGGCCGCCGGCGTGGCAAGAAGCCGCAGCGACGCGCTCGCCTGGTGCGTACGGCTCGTCGGGCGACACACCGACACGTGGCTCGCCGATCTGAGAGAGGCGCTTCAGCACGTCGACCGCGTTCGCGCCGCGGGCCCCGACATCAATTCCTGAGACCCTCCAGCGGAAACGGGCCGGCGAATGGACTAAACCACTCCGGAAATTGGTTTAGACCAGCCTGATTGGTTTGGACCACTGCCCGGAAAATCGCTCTTTTAAATCTCCTCCGTTTGGGTAGGCTCCCCCAATCGTCAGGGCCGCTGCCTGCGGCGACGTCCTGGACCACAGGTCTATGCCAATTGGCGTGAAAGCCGCTTCGTCGTTAATGATGACGTGGCCCTGGGAGAGTGGAGGAGTCAGCGTCGTGTCCGTTTCCGTAGAAGTAACCGCGCCCACCACCAATAAGAAATTGGCGGCGTGGGTGAACGAGATAGCCGCACTTACCCGGCCCGACCGCGTCCATTGGTGCGACGGGTCCGAGGAAGAGTGGACGCGGCTCACCAACCTTCTCGTCGAGCAGGGGACGTTCACGCGTCTCGCCGCCCGGCCCAACAGCTTCTACGCCAAGTCCGACCCCAGCGACGTGGCCAGGGTCGAGGACCGCACGTTCATCTGCTCCGAGCGCGAGGAGGACGCGGGGCCGACCAACAACTGGATCGCCCCCGACGAGATGCGCCGCACGTTCGGCGAGCTGTTCAAGGGCTGCATGCGCGGCAGGACCATGTACGTCGTCCCGTTCTGCATGGGTCCGCTCGGCGGCGAGATCTCCCAGCTCGGCGTCGAGATCACCGACTCCGCGTACGTCGCCGTCTCCATGCGCATCATGACCCGCATGGGCGACAGGGCGCTGCGGCTCATCGAGGAGCGCGGCGACTTCGTCAAGGCCGTGCACTCCGTGGGCGCTCCGCTCGAGCCCGGCCAGAAGGACGTGCCCTGGCCGTGCAACTCGACCAAGTACATCAGCCACTTCCCCGAGACCCGCGAGATCTGGTCCTACGGCTCCGGCTACGGCGGCAACGCGCTGCTCGGCAAGAAGTGCTACGCCCTGCGCATCGCCAGCGTCATGGCCCGCGACGAGGGCTGGCTCGCCGAGCACATGCTCATTCTCAAGCTCACCCCGCCGTCGGGCGAGGTCCGCTACATCGCCGCCGCCTTCCCGAGCGCCTGCGGCAAGACCAACCTCGCCATGCTGCAGCCGACCATCCCAGGCTGGAAGGTCGAGACGATCGGCGACGACATCGCCTGGATGCGCTTCGGCGAGGACGGCCGCCTCTACGCGATCAACCCGGAGGCCGGCTTCTTCGGCGTCGCTCCCGGCACCGGCGAGGTCACCAACGCCAACGCGATCAAGACGCTCTGGGGCAACAGCATCTTCACCAACGTCGCGCTCACCGACGACGGCGACGTCTGGTGGGAGGGGCTCACCGAGAAGCCGCCCGCGCACCTGATCGACTGGCGGGGCCGCGACTGGACGCCCGACAGCGACGAGCCCGCCGCCCACCCGAACGCCCGCTTCACCACCCCTGCCTCCCAGTGCCCCACCATCGCACCGGAATGGCAGGACCCCAAGGGCGTGCCCATCTCGGCGATCCTCTTCGGAGGCCGGCGCGCCACCGCCGTGCCCCTGGTGACGGAGTCGCTGAGCTGGCAGCACGGCGTCTTCCTCGGAGCCAACGTCGCCTCCGAGAAGACCGCCGCCGCCGAGGGCAAGGTCGGCGAACTGCGGTACGACCCGTTCGCGATGCTGCCGTTCTGCGGCTACAACATGGGCGACTACTTCGGCCACTGGCTGGAGATCGGCCGCCGACCCGGAGCCAAGCTGCCGCGCATCTACTACGTCAACTGGTTCCGCAAGAACGCCGAAGGCAGGTTCATATGGCCGGGCTTCGGTGAGAACAGCCGGGTGCTCAAGTGGATCGTGGAGCGCCTCAACGGCGAGGCCAAGGCCTCGCCCACGCCGATCGGGCTGCTGCCCGCCGACCTCGACACCGAGGGCCTGGACCTGTCCGAAGAGGACCTGCGCACGCTGCTGACCGTCGACAAGGACGTCTGGCGCGAAGAGGCTGCGCTGATCCCGGCCCACTTCGAGAAGTTCGGCGATCACCTGCCCAAGGAGCTGTGGGACGAGTACCACGCCCTGCTCGATCGCCTCGGCTGATTCCGGTCCCCGGCAGGGGCCCCGCCGCTGAGGCGCACCCTGCCGGGACCACGAACGGCGCCGGCCGCCCTCGCAACGGCCGGCGCCGTTCGCGTGTCCGGGCCGCTCTTGCAACGGTCGGCGCTGTTCGCGTGTCCGGGCCGCTCTTGTAACGGTCGGCGCCGTTCGTGTGTCCGGAGATGATGGCGGGCCGGAGCCACGACGCGGCGCGCTCCGAGCCCTCCCGTGGGTGGCGGGCCGGCTTCGCGTCGCGTGCCACGACGCGGCGCGCCCCCGGCGCCGGACCGCGCGGCTTTCCCTCCGGCCACACGGCTTCCTCCGCGTCTCAGAAGCGGCTCGACGGTGACGACGGAAGTGTGAAGGCGGCGAGCTAAAGGAGCAAAACCCCCGTTAGGCCGGACGAGTCTCTTACCGTGCGAAGCAGGAGTCATGTCAGGACATGACGCTGATCGACCGCACGAGGGAGGTCGTTCATGAACCTGTTCCTGCTGCTCGCCGCGGTGGCCGTCGCGATCGTCGTCGCAGCCGCTGCGGCCGCCCGGTGGAGGATCGCGCACTCGGGGGCCCGCGCCGAATCCTCCTACCGGAACCTGAGCTGCTACGAACTGGCGTACCTGGCGGGCGGCCCCGAGCGGGCCGCGGAGACCGTGATCGCGCGCCTGGTGAGCATCGGCGCGGCGCGCCTTGCCAGCAGCGGGCGCGTGCACAAGGTCAAGGCCGGCCGGATGGACGGCGACCCCGTCGAGGAGGCCGTCGCCGGAGTCGTCGCACGCCGGTCCGGGCTGACGGTGGCCGCGCTGAAGCAGGAGGTGGCGCGCAGCGTGGCCGTCCAGGAACTCGGAAAGAGCCTGTCGGGGGAGGGGCTGCTCCTGACGGACGGATCCAAGGCGCTGCTGCGCGGGTGGAGCCGCCTGCTGCTCTGGGCGGGCGTGGCGGCGCTCGCGGGCGTCGTCGTCACGCTGGTGCGGCTGTTCGGCGCGCCCAGCACGTACGCGCTGTTCGCCCTGCTCGTCTTCGGGGGCACCGCCGTGGCCGCGTGGGTCGCGCTCCGCGGTCACCGGCGGTACATGCGGGCCCCGGTCACTCCGTCGGGCCGGGCGGCCCTGGCGGCGGCACGGCGGGGGGACGACGCCCGCGACGAGCCCGTGTCCGTCGCGCTCCAGGGCGTGACCGCGGTGCGCGACACCCGGCTGCGCGTGGAGCTCCGGCGGACACCGCCTCGGCAGCGCAGCGTCAAGCAGCCCTCGTCCCGGCGGGCCGGCAGGCTCACCCGTAGCCGGTACGGGAGCGCGAGCTACGGCTACGGCGCCGTGCCCTACAGCCAAACGACCATGCCCGGGACAGGAACCTGCGGCATCGGTACGTCGAGCTGCGGCGGCGGCTCGTCGAGCGGTGGCGGCGGCTGTGGTGGTGGCGGTTGCGGCGGCGGAGGCTGCTGAACGCGGTGCGCGACGCAGGAGTCGTGTCGTCGGACATGACGCTGATCGGCCGCACGAGGGAGGTCGTTCATGAACCTGTTCTTGCTGTTGACCGCGGTGGCGACAGGGATCGTCGCCGCCGCGGCGGCCGCCGCCCGGCGGCGGATCGCACGCGGGGGTTCCGCCGCCCAGTCCGGCCATCGGGAGCTGGACGTCTACGAGCTGGCGTACCTGGCGGGCGGCCCTGAACGTGCCGCCGAGACCGCGATCGCGCGCCTGGCTGCTGCGGCTGTTCGGCGCGCCCAGCACGTACGGCCTGATCGCCCTGCTCGTCTTCGGGGGCACCGCCGTGGCCGCGTGGGTCGCGCTCCGCGGTCACCGGCGGTACATGCGGGCCCCGGTCACTCCGTCGGGCCGGGCGGCCCTGGCGGCGGCACGGCGAGCGGAGACGGGCTCCGACGAAGAGCTCCTGGCGGTCGCGCTCAAGGGCATCCGCGCTGCCCGGCAGCGTCGTGAGCCGGGAGCTCCAGCGGTCCCGGCGCAAGGAACGACGGCGGCACCGCGCCGCCGGCAGGCTCCTCATCAGCGGCTGCACCGGCTACACCTACGGCGGCTACGACTACCGCCACACGCACACCCGTAGCACCTTCGGCTGGGGCGGCGGCGGAGGCTGATGACCGCGGCACGACAGCCCGTGAGGCACGCCGGGCCCCCGCGGGAGGCGCGGGGCCCGGCGCGTAACGGACGAAAGGGGAGAAGACCAGATGAGCGGGGGCGAGGAGGTCACGATGGACCGGCTGGGCGTGGGCATCGGCTGGCGGTCGGAGCTGGATCTGACGATCGAGCGCATGGAAGGCGTCGACTTCGTCGAAGTGGTCGCCGAGAACGTCTGGCCGGCCGACCTGCCGGAGTCCTTACTGAAGCTGCGGGAGAGGGGCCTGCCGGTGATCCCGCACGGCGTCTCGCTCGGGATCGGCGACGCCGCACCACCCGACCCCGCCCGGCTCGCCCACCTGGCCGCCTGCGCGGAGGCGCTGGGGTCGCCGCTGGTCAGCGAGCATCTGGCGTTCGTACGCGGCGGCGGCATCGAGGCCGGGCACCTGCTGCCGGTGCCGCGCACCCGCGACTCGCTGCGGGTCGTCATCGAGAACGTGCGCCGCGCCCAGGACGCCCTGCCCGTGCCGCTCGCCCTGGAGAACGTCGCCGCGATCTTCGGCTGGCCCGAAGACGAGCTGACCGAGGCGCAGTTCCTGGCCGAGCTGGTGGAGGCCACGGGGGTGGGGCTGCTCATCGACGTGGCCAATCTCTACAACAACGAGGTCAACCTGGGCCTGCCCGCCGTGGCGGCGCTGGACGTGCTGCCGCTGGAGCACCTGACGTACGTGCACGTCGGCGGCGGCTACGAGGCCCACGGGATCTGGCACGACACCCACACCACGGAGGCCCCTCAGGCCGTGCTCGACCTGCTGACCGAGCTGTGCGTGCGGACCACCCCGCCCGGGGTGCTGCTGGAGTGGGACGACGACTACCCCAGCGACGCCGTGCTGGCCGATGAGCTGGCCAGGATCAGGACGGCGATGGCCGCGGCCGGAGCCCGCCGATGACCCCGCGCCCACCCCTGTCCCAGCCCGCCACGAAGCCCGCGACCCCGGAGCCTCCGCAGAACGCGGCGTTGGGCGGGGGACAGGCCCGTGCGGGCGGCGCGGCGCCGGGCGCGGGGCAAGCGCCTGCGGGAGACGCAGCCCAGGGCGCGGGTCAGGGCGTGGGGCAGAGCGCAGCCCAGGGCGCGGGTCAGGGCGCGGATCAGGCGCACTCGGCGCACTCGGCGGACGCGGCGCGGGCGGCGCTGGCGGAGCGGCAAGGGCGCGTGGTGGCGGCGCTCGTGGCCGGAGGCGAGCCGCCGGCCGGGTTCGACCCGGAACGGATGCGGGTCCAGGCCCACAGCCTGCTGGCCAAGCGGCGCGCCATCGTCGCCAAGCTCCGTCCGGACGCGGCCGAGGCGGCGGGCCCCGACCTCGCGGCCGAGTTCGCCGCGTACGCGCGTGCCAGGACCGAGCCCCCGCCCAACTACCGCACCGACGCCGACGACTTCGCCGCCTGGCTCAGGGGGCGCGGCAGGACGTTCCCCGAGGACGAGCGGAGAAGGCCCTGGTGGTCCCGCCTGCCCGGCCTGCGCGGACGCGCGCTCTGACAGGCCTCCGCCCGGCACACGGGCACCCCGGCCTCGCGGGCGTCCGCCCGGCACACGGGCACCCGGCCTCGCGGGCGTCCGCCCGGAAGCCGGCGCACGCCCCAGAGGCCGTCCATCGGCGCAGGCAGGGCAGGGTTTAGCGGGCATTCCGCCGGAAACTGTGAGGGGATGGGAGGACTACGTTGTGTCGACGGCTCGTACCTGACCGTCACTCCTGTCGCGTGCACCGACAGCGTCGGCACGCCGTACGAGGTCACCCTTGAGCTGCACCGAGACGGCACCCCCTACGGCAGCGTGGGCGAGCGCTGCGGCTGGTTCCTGGCCCGGCTGGCACGGGGCGTCGAGGAGGCCCGCGCGGGCAGGGGCGCGGCGCGGCGCTGGGAAGACCCCGACGACCGTTTCCCGGGCGACGAGCCCGACGGCGAGCTGTTCTCCTTCCGCTACCGCACCAGGTGCGGCCTGCCGGGCGGCGAGCTGCGCTGCCAGCTCAGGACGATCCCGGTCTGGCAGTCGGGGCGAGGGGAGTGGCGGCTGACCCGCCGGGCGTACGTCGAGGCGTGGGCCGCCTCGGGCGTCGGCACGCGCGCGGTGCTGACCTCGTCTGAGCTGTCGGCGTTCGTGCGCGAGCTGCTGAATGAGGCGGAAGGGTGCATGGCAGGTAGAGATATGGTGAGGAATCGGAGAGACGGAGCAGGCACGGGCGTTTCGCGGTGATAATTGCCTGTTAGGGCATGAAAGACCGAACGCTGGGGAGGGCGCTCCGTGGGCCTGCGCGATCTGGTCTACCGGCTGTACGAACGCCGGCTGGAGGCCAAGCTGTCGAAGGACAGCATCCCTCGGCACGTCGGGGTCATCATCGACGGCAACCGCCGGTGGGCTCGTGCCATGGGCTTCCAGGACGTCTCCTCCGGCCACCGCAAGGGCGCCGACAAGATCTCCGAGCTGCTCACCTGGTGCCGTGACACCGGCGTCGAGGTGGTCACGGTCTGGATGCTCTCCAACGACAACCTCAACCGGCCCAAGGAGGAGCTGGAGCCGCTGCTGCGCATCATCGAGGACGTGACGCAGGAGCTGGTGGCCGAGGGCTGGCGGATCATCCCGGTCGGCGCGCTCGATCTGCTCCCTGACCGCACGGCGAATGTCCTGAAGAATGCAAAAGAAGCGTCATCACACCGTCCAGGCCTGATTGTGAACGTTGCAGTTGGGTATGGAGGAAGGCGTGAGATTGCCGATGCGGTGCGCTCACTGCTCCAAGAGCATGCGAGCAAGGGAGCGAGCATCGAGGACCTCGTCGAGGTGCTCGATGTGGAGCACATCGCGGAGCATCTCTACACTCGCGGCCAGCCCGACCCGGACCTCCTCATCCGGACCTCGGGCGAGCAGCGCCTGTCCGGCTTCATGCTCTGGCAGAGCGCTCATTCTGAGTTCTACTTCCACGAGGCCTACTGGCCGGACTTCCGCAAGGTCGATTTCCTGCGGGCGCTGCGCGACTACGCTGCGAGACACCGACGTTACGGTTCCTGACGCGACAATCGGGTATCCAGGACGTAACGTTGGAAATGTCCGGTCACAGGTCGGACATTTCGGAGAGGGCCCGCCTTTGCACCATCACTTGCCGAGGGGGCCGGACTCCGGCGCCGGCGGCGAAGAGCGGTCGGGGACGCGGGTCCGGTCCGATTCCCACCTCGTCTGCAGGGTGCCCGCACCAATGGGCGCCCGGGGGAGAACGTGTGGCAGTGTCCTCGATCAACCCTAACCACCAGCCGGCCAAGCGCACGTACGTGCTGGACACGTCGGTCCTGCTGGCCGACCCGGCGGCCATGACCAGGTTCGCCGAGCACGACGTCGTCCTTCCGATCGTGGTCATCACGGAGCTGGAAGGTAAGCGGCACCATCCGGAGCTCGGCTACTTCGCGAGGAAGGCTCTTCGCTACCTCGACGATCTGCGTGTCCAGTACGGCAGGCTGGACGAGCCGATGCCCACGGGGGACGGCACGATCAGGGTTGAGCTCAACCACAGCGACCCATCCATCTTGCCCGCGGGATTCCGTTTGGGCGACAACGACACGCGCATCCTCACCGTGGCCCGCTCGCTGGCCAGCGAGGGTTGCGACGTCGTCCTCGTCTCCAAGGACCTGCCGATGCGGGTCAAGGCCGCCTCGATCGGCCTGGCGGCCGAGGAGTACCGCGCCGAATTGGTGCACGAATCGGGCTGGACGGGCATGGCCGAGATCCAGGTGACCGCCGAGGACGTCGAGACGCTCTTCGAAGCGGGCACCGCGGACCTGGAGGAGGCCAGAGACCTGCCCACGCACACCGGCCTGCGGCTGCTGTCGGCCAAGGGCTCGGCGCTCGGCCGGGTGCAGCCGGACAAGTCCGTACGGCTGGTGCGCGGCGACCGCGAGGTCTTCGGATTGCACGGCCGCTCCGCCGAGCAGCGCATCGCGCTCGAACTGCTGATGGACCCGGAGATCGGCATCGTGTCGCTGGGCGGCAGGGCCGGTACCGGCAAGTCGGCGCTGGCGCTGTGCGCGGGTCTCGAGGCGGTCCTAGAGCGCCGCCAGCACCGCAAGGTCGTCGTCTTCCGCCCGATCTACGCGGTCGGCGGGCAGGAGCTCGGTTATCTGCCCGGCACCGAGGGCGAGAAGATGGGCCCGTGGGCGCAGGCGGTCTACGACACGCTCGGCGCGATCACCTCGCCCGAGGTGATCGAGGAGGTGCTGGATCGGGGCATGCTGGAGGTGCTTCCGCTCACGCACATCCGGGGCCGGTCGCTGCACGACGCGTTCGTGATCGTGGACGAGGCGCAGTCGCTTGAGCGCGGGGTGCTGCTCACGGTGCTGAGCCGTATCGGCGCCAACTCGCGGGTGGTGCTCACCCACGACGTGGCCCAGCGCGACAACCTGCGGGTCGGCCGGCACGACGGCGTGGTCGCGGTGGTGGAGAAGCTGAAGGGCCACCCGCTCTTCGCCCACGTCACGCTGACCAGGTCCGAGCGCTCGCCGATCGCCGCGCTGGTCACGGAGATGCTCGAAGACATCACCATGTGATCATTTGAGCGCGCCGCACGTGAACCGCCCCTCGAGCTTCGGGGGGCGGTGTGGGTTCTGGCGCACGATCTTCACCTGCTCGAACGCCGCGTCCTGCTGCGCGGTGCACACGATCTGCGCGATGCCGATCCTGGTGAGCGTGCCCTCGCCGCTGATGTAGACGGTCAGCGTCGAGGTGCGCGGGAGCTGGATCTCGTCCCGCTGCGGCGGGTTGATGGAGTTCTTGGTCCGCAGGTACGTGAACCCGCGCAGCGCGGTGTCCCGCCCGTCGAGCAGCGGCTTCCTCGAGGCGTCGAAGAGCGCGCCGAGCAGGCTGTCCACGGTGTCGTCCTCGACGTCGGCCGGCTCCAGCGTGAGCTTGCCGTCCCTGATGAGGTAGATGGTCTTGGAGGGCGGCGGGATCTTCGCGGTGGGGGCGTTGCCGCGGTCCTGGACGTCGGTGGGGGAGATGCCGCAGGCCGCCGTCCCGGCCAGCAGGGTCACGATGGTGAGGGCACGGAGAATCTTCATGAGTGCGGTAGCCAGACGGTGAAGAGAGTGCCGGGGTTCTGGGGGCGTACGGAGATCGTGCCGCCGTGCAGCAGCACGTTCGAGCGGGCGATGGACAGGCCGAGCCCGCTGCCCTGGCTGCGGGCGCGGCCGGCGCCCGCCTTGAAGAAGCGGTCGAAGACGTGCGGCAGCGCCTCAGGCGGGATGCCCTTGCCGTGGTCGCGCACCTTCACCTCCAGGCCGTTCTCCGTGGCCCTGGCGGTGACGATCACCGGGGGCAGGCCGTGCTTGAGCGCGTTGCCGACCAAGTTGGCCACGATGACGTCGAACCTGCTGGGGTCGAGGTTGGCGGTCAAGCCCTGTGACGCCTTGACCGTCACCTGGTCGGTCCAGCCGCGCACCTCCAGGCAGTCGGCGATGCTGTCGGCCACGTTGACCGGCTCCAGGTTGAGCGTGGCGGTACCGGCGTCGAAGCGGCTGACCTCGATGAGGTGCTCGACCAGCTCGCGCAGCCGTTCGACCTCCCTGAGCACCAGCCTGACGGCCTCGGCGGGCGCCTCGGGCAGGTGCTCGGCCTCCTCCGAGAGCACGTCGGCCACGGCCGTCATCGCGGTCAGCGGCGTGCGCAGCTCGTGAGAGACGTCGGCCACGAACCTTCGCGACATGGCCTCAAGCGAGCGCAGCTCGGCCACGCTCAGCTCCAGCGCGGCCGCGGCGTCGTTGAACTGCGCGGTCAGCCCGGCCAGCTCGTCGTGGCCGTGTACGGGCAGGCGGGTGTCCAGCCTGCCCTCGCCGAGAGCCTTGGCGGCGGCGCTGAGGCGGCGTACCGGCAGCAGCACCTGGCGGGCCGACAGCAGCGCCACGACCAGCGCGATGACCACGATGACCAGGCTCGTCCTGGCCAGCGTGTTGCGCAGGGTGGCGAGCTGCGCCTCGTCGTCGTGCATGGG
Source organism: Nonomuraea sp. NPDC052634 (assembly GCF_040678535.1). Classification (NCBI taxonomy): domain Bacteria; kingdom Bacillati; phylum Actinomycetota; class Actinomycetes; order Streptosporangiales; family Streptosporangiaceae; genus Nonomuraea; species Nonomuraea sp. NPDC052634. The sequence continues at coordinate 22,456 of NZ_JBFATY010000013.1, forward strand.
GAAGAACGCGAACGCGCGCAGCCCCGTGGCCTCGGGCACCCCGGCGTTCTCCCGGTAGACCTCGGCCCCGACGATGAGGTAGAGCTCGTCGTGGATGTACTTGCGCTGGGTGACGACGCTCTGCTTGGCCCGGCCGTACAGCTCGTTGGGCACGTCGCTCATCGACAGCGGGCCCTCGGCGGCGAGCATGTTGCGGTACTCGACGAACACGCTGCGCCCTGGGCCGCCGAGCGCGTGCGCCACGCGTTCGAGGTCGCGCTGGGTCGGCGGGGCCTCGCCCGGCCTGAGCTCGCCGACGGGGAAGGTGATGCCGCTCAGCTCCCTGGTCACCAGGTCGAGCGCGGTGGTCTCGGCCCTGGTGACGAGCGCGGTCTTGGCCAGCTCGTACCCGATGGTCGCGACCAGCAGGGCCGCGCCGACGGCGACGAGGGTGAAGGTGATGACCAGACGGCCGCGCAGCCCGGTGGGCCTGAGAAGACGGGGGAGCCGGCGGAGGAGGGAGATCACGGCGGGTTGAAGCGGTAGCCGAAGCCGCGCACCGTGTGGATGAAGACGGGCTCGCCGGGCTTGGGCTCGATCTTCGCCCTGATGCGCTGCACGCAGGCGTCCACCAGGCGCGAGTCGGCGATGTGGGTGTGGTCCCAGACGGCGCGCAGCAGGTAGCGGCGGTTGAGCACCTGCCCGGGGTGGCGGACGAGCTCCAGCAGCAGCCGCAGCTCGGTCGGCGTCAGGTGGATCTCCTTGCCGGACAGCGTCACCTTCAGCGCGCCCCTGTCGATCACGAGCTCGCCGAACGTGATGCGGTCGGAGGCGGCCGACTCGGCCCTGCGCAGCACGGCGCGGATGCGGGCGTCGAGGACGCGCGGCTCGACCGGTTTGACCACGTAGTCGTCGGCGCCGGCTTCCAGGCCCACCACGATGTCCAGGTCGTCGCCGCGCGCGGTGAGCAGGATGACGGGGAGCTGGTCGAGCTTGCGGACGCGGCGGCACACCTCGACGCCGTCGATGCCGGGCAGCATGACGTCGAGTATCGCGATCTCAGGACGGCGGGCTCTGATGTGGTCGAGGGCCTCCTCGCCCGTCGCGTACGACGTGACGGAGTGTCCCTGCCGGGTCAGCGCCAGCTCGAGAGCCGTGCGCACCGAGGGATCGTCTTCTACAAGGAGGATGCCAGCCACGCGCACATTATTATTCCATGTCCTGATTGCACGGGTTGTGTCACCGAACTGTGACATGTCCTAGACAAGATCAATAAGAACCGCACTCTGGTTGAGCACGTGTTTCCGTCCGTGACGGCCATCTGTCCAACGGGTGACGACTCTGTGACCAAGGTCACAATATTTCGGAAATCGGGAGTCAACCTGGTGGTTGGTGAAATTTACGGCAAGCAATTCCCGTGTTTCGGTTGCGGAGCACCCCCTAGGTCAGGGCAAGCTCATCCATCGTGAGCCCCGGTCCGAAGCTGAAAGAGCGCCCCCCGAAGGAAGACCTTCCGCCGAGGCGCCGGTCTTCGCGCCTCACCCCCAAGCGGGTGATCATCGTCGTGCTCTCGGTGGCCGTCGTCGCCGGCGGTGGCGGCTTCGTCGCCTACCGCGCCGTGCAGAACGCCAACGAACCCAAGCAGTCCTTCACCGTGGAGGACCTCGGCCGTCTGGCCAGTGGCGACCTCTACGCCCCCGACCCCAAGGCGGACCTGCTCAAGGCCGAGGCGGAGCAGGCGTACCGGGCCGACCAGCTCAAGAAGAAGCGCTCCGGCGCGGCGGGCAAGGACCTCGACTGGATCATCCCCAAGCGCGCCCCCGGCGGTGACGGCTACCCCGCCCAGAACTTCCCGCCCGGCAGCACCCCCTCGCCGGGCAGCAACAAGGCCACCGCGAAGAGCATGCTGGCCTCGTTCGGGTTCGGCCAGGATCAGTGGGGCTGCCTGGAGCGCCTCTGGCAGAAGGAGAGCGGCTGGAACGAGCGGGCGATGAACCGCTACTCCGGCGCGTACGGCATCCCGCAGTCCCTGCCGGGCAGCAAGATGGCCAGCGCGGGCAGCGACTGGCAGTTCAACGCCGCCACCCAGATCAAGTGGGGCCTCGGCTACATCAAGGGCCGATACGGCACGCCCTGCGCCGCGTGGGCCCACTCTCAGTCCCGGGGTTGGTATTAACGGGTCAACTTTCCTTCTCCAATCGGCAAGCCGTCGCGCCTGATCCTGTATACGGGCGCACGCTGGCCGCATGGGTCTGAAGGTCAGTGTGATCGTCGATGTCCACAATCCGGGTGACACCGCCGACGCGTGCATCCGCTCCACACTGGAGCAGACGATGCCCGCGGACGCATACGAAGTGATCTTCGTGGACGACGGGTCCACGGACGGGATCGCCGAGCGCCTCGACGCCATCGCCGCGATCAGGCAGAACGTTCGCGCGCTCCACCTGCCGCACACGGGCTCGCCCATGCGCGGGCGCAACGTGGGGCTCGCCGCGGCGGCCGGTGACTACGTCTTCTTCCTCGGCCAGGGTGACCGGCTGGAGAAGGACGCGCTGGCCCGCATGTACGAGCGCGCCGTGGAGAGCGACGCCGACGTGCTGGTGGGCCGCCTGGTGCGCGACTGGGGCCCGCCGATGACCGCCTTCGAGCGCGGCACCTCACGCGCCGACATCCTGCGCGACCGGCTGCTGACCGTGCTCGTCCCGCAGCAGCTCTACCGCCGCGCCTTCCTTGAGGAGCACGAGCTGGGCTTTCCGGTGCCGGGCGGCCGCATGGGCGAGCAGGCGTTCGTGACGCGGGCGTACCTGCACGCCAAGGTCATCGCGGTGCTGGCCGAGCACGTCTGCTGCCACCTGGGGGAGCGGCGGCGCGCCGAGGAGGACCCGAGGGCCATCGTCAAGGAGCTGCACCGGCTGCTCGACGACGTCGACAAGTACCTCGGCGAGGGCCGCCAGCGCGACCGCGTCTACGCCCACTGGTTCCGCACGGCCGTGCTGCGCCCGCTGATGACCAGCAAGTTCGCCGACTCCTCCATCGATCGCGGCGCCCTGTTCCGGGTGGCGCAGGAGCTGACCGAGCGGCGCTTCCCCGAGCGCCTCGACCGCCACCTGCCGGTGCAGCTCCGGCTGGTCGCCGCGTACGTGCGCGCGGGCCGCCTCGACCAGATCGTGCTCATGGCGAACGCCACCAAGAAGGCCGGGCTGCGCGCCGACCTCACCGAGGTGCGCTGGGACGCCCACGTGCTGGTGCTCGGCGTGACCGTGGAGGTCGTGACCGGCGACGGCACGCCCGACCGCTACCGGGTGGACGGCGACCGTCTGCACTGGATCCCCCCGCGCGTCCTCGACACCAGGAAGCTGCCCGACGACATCACCGACATCACCGACGCGGTCGAGCGGGCCCGGGTCGAACTGTACGTCCGGCACGCCGAGACCGGCCTGGTGCACTTCCTGCCGCTGACCCAGGAGGTGGAGCGCATCGAGGACGGCCGGCGCAAGATGCGGGTGCGCATCAAGGCCGAGACCCGGCTGGACGTCACCCAGGCCGCGCTGGGCGAGCCGCTGCGGCCCGGCCAGTGGGAGGTGCACGTGCGCATGTTCTCGGGCGCCAACCAGGCGAGGAGCCGGGTCAGCAGGCCGGACGGGCCGCTCAACTGCCTGGGCGTGCTGGCACAGCGGCCCAGGATGCGGCTGGTGGTGCCGTGCTGGAGCGACCAGGGCGAGCTGGGCCTGGCCGTGGAGCCGCGCTCGTTCTCCGAGTCGATCGCGCTGGTCTCGCCGGGCGTGGAGGTCAAGCACATCGGCGGGCACGCGTACGTGGTGCTGCCGGTGCCGTACGTGCCGCCGAGCGGCGGCCCGCCGCTGGAGCTGGTGATGCGCGGCACCGGCAAGCGGGCCCGCGAGGTGTGCGCGCCCGCCCTGGTCGAGGCCGGGGTGCCGGGCAGGCTCGCGGGCCAGCTCGTCGCCAAGGTGCCGGTCAAGCGGCTGCTGCCGGGCGTCGAGCACCTCGGTCCCGGCTCGTGGACGTGCTGGCTGCGCTCGGCCGACGAGGAGGTCGGGCTGCGCTTCGCGCTGGAGATGCGCCGCGGCAAGGTCGAGGCCAGGCCGGCCGCCGCGGCCGACCCCCAGCGCTCGCCCATGGGCCGCGACACGGTGCTGCACAGGATCGGCAGGAGGCTGCCCGGCGCGCGCCACATCGTGCGTCTGGCGCGCGCGGGCGGCCACCGCTATCTCACCGACTGACCCAGCGCTCCAGCTCCTCGAAGGCGCTTCTGAAGGCCGGCAGCATGGGCTTGAGCCGGTCGGGATAGACGTCGACGAGGCTGTCGAGATGGTTGCCGCCCTCGATGCGGTGATAGCGGAAGGGGCGGTGCGGGCCGACCATCTTCGCGTACACGTCGGAGTCGCGCGAGATGGGCAGCAGCGTGTCGAGCGTGCCGTGCAGCGTGATCAGCGGCTTGGTGATGCGGCCGGTCAGCGCGATCTTCGCCATGGCCGCGTAGGGGCGGCGCGCGTCGTAGTCGTAGTCGGCGGGCGCGCCCGTGTAGGAGGGGTCCAGCTCCTTCTGGTAGAGCTCCTGGGTCAGCTCCCAGTAGTAGTCGCGGTGGAACGGCCACAGGAACTCCGAGCCCGCCGCGAACCCGGCCGCCCGCACTCCCGCCTCGTCCGGGTACGCCTTCAGCGCCTCCGGCAGGAAGTTCAGCAGGTTGTCGCCCTTGAGCCGCCAGAGCGTGCCCTCCCAGTCCACGCCGCCGTCGTACAGCCACCCGCGGTTCTCCAGCTGCCACCTGACCAGGTAGCCGCCGTTGGAGATGCCGGCCGCGAACGTGCGCCTGGGCGACCTGCCGTAGTGGCGCTTGACCACGGCCTTGGCGGCGACCGTGAGCTGGGTGAGCCGGTCGTTCCACTCGGCGATGGCGTCGCCCGGGCGGCGGCCATCGAGGTGGAAGTCCACGCCCACGTTGCCCTTGTCGGTGGCGGCGAACGCGTAGCCCTTCGACAGCACCCAGTCGGAGATCGTGTAGTCGTTGGCGTACTGCTCCCTGTTGCCCGGCGTGCCGCTGACGACGAGGCCGCCGTTCCACTTCTCGGGCAGCCTGATCACGAACTGGGAGTCGTGGTTCCAGCCGTGGGTGGTGTTGCCGGTGGAGGTGTCGGGGAAGTAGCCGTCGATCTGCACGCCGGGCACGCCGGTGGGGTTGACGGTGGCGGCCGAGTGCAGGCCCGCCCAGTCGTCGGGGTCGGTGTGGCCGCTCGTGACCGTGCCCGCCGTGGTGAGGTCGTCCAGCCTGGCGAAGACCGCGTGCTCGGCGCCCGGCACGGTGAGCTGCGGCGCCGCCTGCAGGGGCGTGAGCAGACCCGCCACTAACGTGAGCGCGACGAACATCTACGCCTCCCCGAGGTGCTCGGCCAGCACGCGGCGGAAGTCCTCGGGGCGCTCGATGTGCGGGCTGTGGCCGCAGTCGTCCAGCACCACCTCGCGGTAGTCGCCGTAGCGCTCCAGCGCCGCCCGCATCTGCGTCACCATGGGCTGCGCGGGCGTGCCGGGGGAGCCGGGCACCGCGCCGATCTGTCCCAGGTGGGCGAGGTCGAGCAGCGAGGTGTCGGAGACGATCACGTCGTCGGCGCCCCTGATCCACAGGATGGGCGGCTTGGGGTCGATCTCGTGCAGGTCGTCGAGCCGGAAGTAGACGGGGGAGATGGCGTTCAGCACGCCGGTCTTGCCCGGCGCGACGCCCGGCCAGGCGTCGGAGGCGACCGCGTCACCGGGGTAGTTCGACTCGCCGACGCGGGTGGTCAGCATCGAGCGCAGGTAGAAGTCCTCGTCGGGGACCGGGTTCTTGACGTACGTGGACCTGAAGACGTTCCGCGGCGACGTGGGCGACTCCTCCGACAGGTCGCCGGCCTTGAGCCTGGCCACGAAGTCGGGGCTGGCCGCGCCCGCGCCCGAGCCGGTGCCGTCCGCGTGCGTCAGCCGCCCATCGGGACCCTCGGTGCCGCCCCAGCCGTACGGGGAGACCGGGTTGACCAGCGTGACGCTCGCGACGAGGGACGGCCGGTCACGCAGGAGCTGCAGCACCACGCCGCCGCCCAGGCTCCAGCCGACCAGGTGCACGCCGTCCAGCCCCAGCGCCTCGATCAGCTCGATGAGGTCGTCGGACCAGTCGCGCACGCCCCTGGTCGCGTCGATCGGCGCGGGGTCGCTGTCGCCGAAGCCCCGCAGGTCCACCGCCAGCGGGCGGAAGCCGTCCGGCACCGCCGGCAGGGTGTCGCGCCAGAACGCCGACGAGGAGACGTTGCCGTGCACGAACAGCACCGGCGCGCCGGTGTCCCTGCCCTCGACGGTCATGACGTGCTGGGTGAGCCGTGAAGTGGTGACCTTCATCGCGTGGTGATCCTTTCCGCGAGGTCGCTGCCCCGAGTTTCGCGCGCCGCGTACACGGCGGCCAGCGTGAGCACCGCCGCGAGCGCGAGGTAGAGGGAGATGGGCACGCTGCTGCCGAACTCGCGCAGCAGGGCCACGGCGATGATCGGGGCCAGCGCCCCGGCCACGATGGCCGACAGCTGCGCGCCGATCGACACGCCGGTGTAGCGGGTCCTGGTGCCGAACAGCTCAGAGAAGAACGCCGCCTGCGGGCCGTACATCATGCCGTGGAAGAGCAGGCCGACGGTGACCGCCGGCGTGATGACCCAGAAGTTGCCGGTGCCGACCAGCGGGAAGAACGCGAAGATCCACACCCCGATGCCGGCCGCGCCGGCGAGGTAGAGCGGGCGGCGGCCCAGCCGGTCCGACAGCGAGCCCCACATCGGGATCGTCACGAAGTGGATGGCCGAGGAGACCAGCACCGCGTTCAGCACGGTCGAGTTGTCCACGCCGCTCTGCGTCGCGTACGTGATGACGAAGACGGTCAGCAGGTAGAAGGAGATGTTCTCGGCGAGCCGGGCGCCGATCGCGATCACCACGTCCTTGGCGTGGTGGCGCAGCACCCCGACGATCGGGGCGCGCGGCTCCGGCGGCGCCGCCTGGAAGACCGGCGACTCGCTGATCGTCAGCCGGATCCACAGGCCGAGCAGCACCAGTACGCCCGACAGCAGGAACGGCACCCGCCACCCCCATGACAGGAACGCCTCGTCCGACTGCAGGGCCGCGAGGGCCGCCAGCACGCCGGTGGCCAGTAGGTTGCCGCCCGGCGCACCGGCCTGCGGCCACGAGGCCCAGAAGCCGCGCCGCGCCGTGTCGCCGTGCTCGGAGACGATCAGCACCGCGCCGCCCCACTCGCCGCCGAGCGCGAAGCCCTGCACCAGCCGCAGCGCCGTCAGCACCAGCGCGGCGGCGGGGCCCAGCGTCTCGTACGTCGGCAGGCAGCCGATGAGGAACGTCGCCGTGCCCATCATCAGCAGGCTGACGACCAGCAGCGTCTTGCGGCCGACCCGGTCGCCGAAGTGGCCGAAGACCAGGCCGCCGAGCGGGCGGGCGACGAAGCCGACCGCGTAGGTGAGGAACGACAGCAGCGTGCCGGTCAGCGGGTCGGACTCGGGGAAGAAGAGCTTGTTGAACACCAGGGCGGCTGCCGAGCCGTACAGGAAGAAGTCGTACCACTCGATGGTGGTGCCGATCAGGCTCGCGGCGACGATCTTCTTGATGGAAGTGGCCATGCCGGTCACCGTAGGATGTGACCGGAGTCACTCATATGGTGCGAGAGCCCACAGTCTTCCGCCTAGCTGTGTGGTTCGGCCGTGCGGCCCAGCCGGTGCAGGCGGAGCGCGAGCTGGATCTCCAGCGCCCGCTCGGGGTCCGTCCAGTCCTCGCCGAGCAGCTTGGCGACCCGGTCGAGCCGCTGCGTGACCGTGTTGACGTGGATGTGCAGCGCCTCGGCCGTACGCGACGGCGAGCCGCCGGTGCCGAAGTACGTCGTCAGCGTCTCGGCCAGCGCGGTGCCCCGGCGCGCGTCGTACTCGATGAGCGGGCCGATCACCCTGGTGACGAAGCCGCGCACGTCGCGGCCGTCGCCCATGAGCAGCCCCACGAAGCCCAGCTCGACCGCCCCGGCGCCGTCGCCCTCGCGGCCGAGCGCGATGAGCGCGTCGGCGCACCTGCGCGCCTCCTGGTAGGCCGCCGCGACGGCGTGCGCGCCGCCGGTCTCCTTCTGCCGCCCGGGCTGTGCCCAGGCGCCCGCCACTTTGGCCGCACCGGCCGTGGCGGGGCTGTGCAGCGAGGACGTCAGCTCCGCCGCCACCCGCCTGGCCAGGCGGCCGGGGTCGTCGCCGGGCAGCAGCAGCACGACCTCCTCGCCCCGGCCGGCCGCGAGCCCGTGGCGTACGGCCGCCTCCGATGACGCCCAGAACGCGGCGCGCTCCCGCTGCCCGCCGTGCTTGACCACGACCACGACGTGCGGCGCGCCCAGGTCCATGCCGAGCCTGCGCGCCCGGTCGGCGAGGCCCGGCGAGTCCGGCCGGGAGATCAGGTCGTCGAGCAGCTCGCCCCTGACCCGGCCCTCGGCCTCGGCCACGCTCCTGCGGAACAGCAGCAGCAACGCGCACACCAGCGCGGCACGCTCCAGGATCCGCTCGTCGGCGTCGTCGCTGCGCAGGATCAGCGTGCACAGCGGCTCGCCGCCCACGTCCACCGAGGCGATCAGCAGGTCGCCCCTGCGCACCGTACGTCCCAGCGCCCGCGACGCCTGCGCCGCCTCGAACACCCCGGGGTCCAGCTCGCCCACGTCGCCGCAGATCGCCCTGCCCAGGTCGTCAAGCACCGCCAGCGACCCGCCGAGCACGTCCGTCACCACGGCCGCGACGTCCTCGATCCCGCCGCCGCGCAGCACCAGCGAGGTCATCCTGTCGTGCGCGAGCGCGGCGCGCTCGACCGCCGCGCCGTGCTCCCTCGCCGTCTTGTGCGCCTGGGACAGCTCCTCCAGCGCGTTCCTGGTCTCCTGCAGCAGCCTGGCGTTGTCGATCGCGATCGCCGCGTGCGCCGCCAGGCTCGCCAGCAGCGACACCTCCTCCTGATGGAACGGCCGCGCGCTGCGGTTGGCCGCCATCAGCACCCCGATCACCCGCTGGCCGAGCCGCAGCGGCACACCGAGGATCGCGACCAGGCCCTCCTCGGTGACCGCCTCGTCGATGTGCTCCTGGTGCTTGAAGCGGGAGTCGGCGAAGTAGTCGGCCGTCGCGTACGGCGTCGCCGTCTGCGCCACGAGCCCGCCCAGCCCGTGCCCCATCGCCAGCCGCAGCGCACGGAACTTCGCCGAGATCGACCCGTCCGTGACCCGCATGTACGTGTCGCCGCGCTCGGGGTCGTGCAGCGTCATGTACGCGATGTCGGTCGCGAGGAGCTGCCTGGCCCGGTGCACGATGGCCTCCAGGACGGCGTCGAGGTCGCGCAGGGCGGCCAGGTCGCCGGCGGTGTCGTACAGGGCCGACAGCTCCGCCTCGCGCCGGGCCCGCCGCTTGAGCATGTCGCGCACCTTCAGCGCCTCGACCTTGGCCCGCTCCAGCTCCTCGATCTCCGCCGGGTCCGCGCCCGCCGCCCTGGCCTCGATGATCGGCCCCTCGAACTCGACCGCCGACGCCTCCCTGGCCAGCAGCTCGAGAAACCGCCTGGCCACTAGTGCGCCGTCCAGCCGCCGTCCACGGGCAGCGACACCCCCGTGATGAACGCGCCGCCGGGACCGCACAGGTAAGCCACCAGGTCGGCCACCTCCTCGGGCTCGATCAGCCGCTTGATCGCCGCCGGCTCCAGCATGATGTCGGTGACGACCTGCTCCGGCGGGATGCCGTGCACCCGCGCCTGGTCGGCGATCTGCGCCTCCACCAGCCCGGTCCGCACGTACGCGGGGCAGACGCACACCGAGGTCACCCCGTGGGGGGCGCCTTCCAGCGCCACCACCTTGGAGAACCCCTCAAGGGCGTGCTTGGCCGTCGTGTACGCCGACTTGAACGGCGAGGCACGCAGCCCGTGCACCGACGAGATGTTCACGAACCGGCCCCAGCCCCGCTCGTACATGCCGGGCAGCACCTTGCGCGCGATGAGGAACGGCGCCTCCACCATCACCTTCAGCATCGTGGTGAACACCTCGGGCGGGAACTCCTCGATCGGCGCCACATGCTGAAAGCCCGCGTTGTTGACCACGATGTCCACCGGCTCGTCGGGCAGCGCCGCCACGAAGCCGGGATCGGCCAGGTCCGCCACCACCGCGGTGCCGCCCACCTCGCCCGCCACCTGCTCGGCGGCCTCGGCCCGCACGTCCACGACCAGCACGTCGGCCCCCGCCTCGGCCAGACGCCGGGCACAGGCCGCCCCGATGCCGCTGCCGGCGCCCGTCACCAGCGCCGTACGCCCCGTCAGCTCCTTCGCCATACTCCGCACCCTAGGCGCTCTCCCGCGCGGGCAGCATGGGGTCGAGCGACATAGATGGGCGGCGACCTATGTGGATCAGTGGCATCTGCTATGTTGGGCGCATGATCGCGCATTTGTCCCAGTGGTGGTCCGCCTCCTAGGCGGTCCTCCCGGCATGATGCGCACACGGCCGCCTCGACGAGGCGGCCGTCACCGTGTGGTGGGTGTCCCCCCGTCGAGCACAGACGAGAAAGGGGACCACATGACCACCACCTGGCCGCAGCTTCTCACCACGCTGCTCGACGGCGTGTCGCTCACCTCCCGCCAGGCCGCCTGGGCGATGGAGCAGATCATGTCGGGCCGGGCCACCGACGCCCAGATCGCCGCGTTCGCCGTCGCGCTGCGCGCCAAGGGCGAGAGCGTGGCCGAGGTGTCGGGGCTCGCCGACGGCATGCTGTCCAGATCGGCGGCCATCCGGGTGCCCGGCGACCCCGTCGACATCGTCGGCACCGGCGGCGACCGGGCCGGCACCGTCAACATCTCCACCATGGCGGCCGTCGTGGCCGCCGCCGCGGGCGCCAAGGTCGTCAAACACGGTGGCCGGGCCGCCTCGTCCCAGGCCGGCGCCGCCGACGTGCTGGAAGAGCTGGGCGTGGTCATCGACCTGCCGCCCGCCGCCGTGGTCCGGGTGGTGGAGGAGACCGGCATCACGTTCTGCTTCGCGCCCGCCTTCAACCCGGCGCTCAAACGCACCTCCGGGCCGCGCCGCGAGCTGGGCGTGCCGACCGTCTTCAACTTCCTCGCCCCGCTCACCAACCCGGCGCTGCCGCCCGCCCAGGCCGTCGGCGTCTACCACCCGTCCATGGCGCCCGTGATCGCGGGTGTGCTGGCCGAGCGCGGCTGCTCCGCGCTCGTCTTCAGAGGCGACGACGGGCTCGACGAGCTGACCACCTGCGGGCCCTCCACGATCTGGGTGGTACGCAAGGGCAGGGTCACCCGCACCGCCTTCGACCCGCTCGAGCTGTCGATACCCCGCGCCCGCCCCGAAGACCTGCGCGGCGGCGACGCCCGGCACAACGCCGAGGTCGCCCGCGCGGTCTTCGCCGGCGAGGCCGGGCCTGTGCGCGACGTCGTCCTGCTCAACGCCGCCGCCGCGCTGGTCGCCGCCGACGGCACGCCGCCCGCGGCCGACCTGACGCCCGCGCTGGCCGCCGCCGTCAAGCGCGCGGCCGACGCGGTCGACTCGGGCGCGGCGCGTACGCTGCTCACCCGCTGGGCGCAGGCGACGCGGCAGGCCGCCGGCCGGTGAGCGCCGGTGATGCTCAGGGCCTGGTCATGGAGAGCACATCGAGCACGGCGTCGAGCTGCTCCTCGGTCAGGGTGCCCGCCTCGACGTGACCGCGCGCGATGACGACCTCCTTGATCGTCTTGCGCTCGGCCAGGGCCTGCTTGGCGATCCTCGCCGCCTCCTCGTAGCCGACGTAGCGGTTCAGCGGGGTCACGATGGACGGGGACGACTCGGCGTACTCGCGCAGCCTGTCCACGTTCGCCGTGATCCCGCTGACGCAGCGGTCGGCGAGCAGCCGCGACACGTTCGCCAGCAGCTTGATCGACTCCAGGATGTTGCGGGCGATCAGCGGAAGCTGCACGTTCAGCTCGAAGTTGCCGGACGCGCCCGCGAACGTGATGGCCGCGTCGTTGCCGATCACCTGGGCCGCGACCATCGCCGTGGCCTCCGGGATCACCGGGTTGACCTTGCCCGGCATGATCGACGAGCCGGGCTGCAGGTCGGGCAGGTTGATCTCGCCGAGCCCCGCCCGGGGTCCCGAGCCCATCCAGCGCAGGTCGTTCGCGATCTTGGTGAGCGACACCGCGACCACCTTGAGCTGCCCCGACAGCTCCACGATCGAGTCCTGCGCGCTCTGCGCCTCGAAGTGGTCGCGCGCCTCCACGAACGGGATGCCCGTCGCCTCGCGCAGCTTCGCGATCGCCGCCTGCGCGAACCCCTGCGGCGTGTTGATGCCCGTGCCCACCGCCGTGCCGCCAAGCGGCAGCTCCAGCACGCGCTCCAGCGCCGACTCCACCCGGGCCACCGCGTTCTCCATCTGCGTGGCGTAGCCGCCGAACTCCTGGCCCAGCGTCACCGGCGTGGCGTCCATGAGGTGGGTGCGCCCCGACTTCACCACGCCGCCGAACTCCGCCGCCTTCTCCCGCAACGCCTCCGCCAGATGACGCAGCGAGGGCAGCAGGTGGAAGCTGACCTCGGTGGCCGCCGCCACGTGAATCGACGTCGGGAACACGTCGTTGGACGACTGCGAGGCGTTCACGTGGTCGTTCGCGTGCACCGGGCGGCCCAGCCGCTCCTCGGCCAGCGTCGCGATCACCTCATTGGTGTTCATGTTGGACGAGGTGCCCGAGCCGGTCTGGAACACGTCGATCGGGAACTGGTCGTCGTGCTCGTTCTCCGCCACCTCGGCGGCGGCCTGCGCGATCGCCTCCGCCATGTCCTTCTCGATCACGCCCAGCTCGCCGTTGACCTCCGCGGCCACCGCCTTGATCAGGCCGAGCGCGGCGATGTGCGACGCTTCGAGCGTGCGGCCGGAAACCGGGAAATTCTCCACCGCTCGCTGGGTCTGGGCACGCCACTTCGCGCCGACCGGCACGCGTACCTCGCCCATCGAGTCATGTTCGATCCTGAACTCACTCATGACCTCCAGTCTTACTCACGCCCCCGTATTCCCTTCAGCAGGCGCGTTTTCGCGGCGGGCCGCCGCCGAGGGCGTCGTGGGGGAGGTGTCCGGCGGGGAGGCTTCCGCTGGATTACGGGCCTGACCTGCACTTTTGCCGCTTCTGTCGATCGTCGGCGTGGTGGCGGGTCGCCGCTGAGGGGCTTTGTCGGGCGGCCGGGTGATGTCCGGCGGGAGCGGGCCGGCCGGGTGTCCGCTCCGCTTGCCCGCGGTGAATTTGCTCACGCCTCCGCGAGGCTTCCGCTGGGAGGGGGTGCCGCCCGCTGCTGTCGGCGGGTCGTCGCTGCGCGAGCGCCGTGGGTTCGCGGGCCGCCCCCTCACAGGCCGGGTGTCGCGGTGGCTCGTCGCTGCGCGAGCGCCTTCTTCGAGCCCGGACGCTTACCGGCTGGGCCGGCCGCTCACCGAGCCGGCCGCTTACGGCCGGGGCGGCCGTTCACCGAGCCGGCCGCTTACGGCCGGGGCCGCCGCTCACCAGCGGGTTGCGGCCGCTCACCGGCGGGTTCTTGTGGTGCCGGTGAGCGGGGCTCTCAAGGCGTGGTCAGGGCACGAGTGGCCATTCACGCCGTTCGTGCCTGCCGGCCGGAGTGCGGGTCAGCTGGAGAAGAAGGCGACGATGAGGATGGCGATCACCACGGCGGCCGCGGCGGCCACCGCCATCAGGATCAGCATGCCGTTGCGGTTGGCCGGCGTCTGCTTCTCCGGTGGGCCGGCGATGGCGAACAGGTCCGTGCCCAGGCCGTGGCTCTGGCCCGGCTGCTGCCGACCAGGCGGCTGCTGGCCGGGCTGCTGGGGGCCCTGCTGCTGGGCGTTCGGCTGCGAGCCCTGCTGGCCCGGCGGCACGGGGTAGACCTGCTGGCCGGGCGAGGTCGGGATGCGGGTGGTGACCGCCGCGCTCTCCTCGTTCTGCGGCGGCTGCCCGCCCGCGCCCTGGTCCGGCGGCGGGAACGGGCCCTTGGGGCGGGCGATGCTGATCGTCCGCTCGGGGTCGTAGTCCTCTCCGGCGCCGGCCGCACCGCCCTGGGCGGCTGCCTGCGGGGCTCCTGGCGCGTTGCCCTGCGGCTGCGCGGGCCCCTGCGGGCCGGTGCCCGGTACATTCCCGTACGGGCTGCCTGGCGCGTTCCCATGCGGGCCGTTGCCCGGTGCCGTGCCGGGCGCGGTGCCCGGGGCCGGGGTGGCGAAGGCCTGCGGCCGGCCCGGCGGGGGATACGGAGTGTTGATGTGCGGCAACGTCGGCGAGTTCGGGCCGCTCACCGGCACCTGAGGTCCGGATGCGGCCTGCGGGCCCGATGCGGGGCCCCTGCCGCCGGCGGCCGCGGCCGGTCGCTGCCCCGGCCCCTGACCGGGCCCGCCTGGCCCGCCTTGCATGCCCGGGCCCTGACCTCCAGGAACACCCGGTCCTCCCTGGCCGCCCGGCCCCTGTCCGCCGGGTCCGCCCGGGGCGCCCGGTCCGCCGGGGCGTCCGCTCGGGCCTTGCGCGCCTGGGCCACCCGGTGCGCCGGGGCCGCCGTACATGCCGGGTCCGCCAGGAGCGCCGGGAACGGGGGCGCCGGGAACGGGGGCGCCGGGGCGCTGCACGCCGGGCCCTGCGGGAACGGGCCCGCCAGGGCCTTGAGGTCCTGGCACGGACGGCCCTTGAGGGCCGCGTCCCTGTCCGGCGGGACCCTGCGGCCCGTTGCCGGATCCTGCGGGCGACTTAGCGAACGGGTCGGGCAATGCGGCCTCCTGCGCCTTAAGAGCCTCGGCCGTCAGCGCGGGCATCTCGCTCGTGGGGGTGTCGGCGACCATGCGCAGCAAGGTCTCCGCCTTGGCAGCGGACAGCCGCTGCCGATAGTCCTTGTTCAGCAGCCCGTTCAGCACGGGACGCAGCCGCCCCGCCTGGGTGGGCGGGGCGGCGTTCTCGGTCAGCAGCGCCGCCAGCGTCTCGGCGACCGTGGAGCGCTCGTACGCCGGCCGCCCTTCGACGGCGAAGTACAGCGTCGCGCCGAGCGACCAGACGTCGGACTCGGGCCCGGTGTACTCGCCTCTGGCCCGCTCGGGGGCGGTGTAGCCGGGGGAACCGATGACCATGCCCGTCTTGGTGAGCCGCGAGTCGCCTTCCGCCTTGGCGATGCCGAAGTCGGTCAGCACGACGCGCCCGCTCTCGGTGATGAGCACGTTGGCAGGTTTGACGTCGCGGTGGGTGATGCCCTGGGCGTGGGCGGCGCGCAGCGCGCCGAGCAGGTCGACGCCGATCTCCGCCACCAGCCGGGGCGGCAGCGGCCCCTCCTCCTCGATCACCTGCTCAAGCGAGCGGGCCTCGATGAGCTCCATGATGATCCACGGGCTGTTGTCATGAATGATGACGTCGTGGATCGCGGCCACGGAAGGGTGGTTGATCCGCGAGGCGATGCGTCCTTCGCGGACCATGCGTTCGCGCAGCTCCGCCCGCTGTTCCTCGGTGAGTCCGGGGTCCTGGCGGATTTCCTTGACCGCCACCTCGCGCCCGAGCGCGCGGTCGCGGGCGCGCCACACGGTCCCCATCGTGCCCCGGCCGAGCGGGGCGACGAGCTCGTAGCGCTCCGCGAGCAGGCGTGTCTGCTGTTCCGGCATGAGAAGAAGATATCGATTCTCGCTTGGGAAGTGCTTTACCCTCGCTTGCGAAGTTCTCTTGGCCAGAACCGCCGAGGAAGGAACAACTTTATCACCGTCGCTTTGAAACGAGCATAAGACGACGGCTGCGGCCGCTGTTCGACACGCCTGCGATGGACGCCCTCGCTGCTTTTACGTTCGAGCCTGGGCGAGGGCACGGAGAACGGCGCCGCGGGCGGGTCGGCGCGGTGCAGCCCCCGGTGCGAGGGCCGGCGTACGAAAGGGGGCTGGGCGAGGGACGCCGGAATCCTGCCGCCCTGGGACTTGCCCTGCGCCTTGCCCGATGATTTGCCCGATGACCTGTTCGATGACTTGCTGGGCGACTTGCCGCGCGGCAGCGGCTCCTCGGCAGAGCCGCCCGCGGCCACCCTGGCCAGCATCAAAGAGGCGCGTACGGAATCGAGCCTGGTGGCGGGGTCGATCCGCAGCAGCGCGTCGAGCACGGGCGCGAGCGGCCCCGCCTTCGGCATCGGGATCGGCTCGCCGCTGGTGAGCGCGGCGAGCGTGGCGGCGGCCGTACGCCTGCCGCTCAGGCCCCTGCCCTCAACGGCGGTGTAGAGGGTCGCCCCGAGCGACCACAGATCGGCGGCGGGACTGGCCTTGGAGCCGAGCACCCGCTCGGGGGCGATGTAACCGGCGGACCCCAAAACGATGCCCGCCTGGGTGATGGAGACGTCACCTTCGAGTGCGGCCAGCCCGAAGTCGGTGAGTACCGCGCGGTCTTCGGTCACCAGCACGTTGCTCGGCTTGACGTCGCGATGCAGGATGCCCTTGGCGTGCACGGCGCGCAGCGCGCCGAGGATCTGCCGGCCGATCTCGGCGACCCTGCGCGGCTCGAGCGGCCCCTCCTCCTGGATGATCTGCTCCAGCGACTTGGCGTGGAGCAGCTCCATCACGATCCACGGGCGGTCGTCCTCGGTGACCACGTCGAAGACGGTGATGACGGACGGGTGCGCGACCATCGCGGTGGCCCGGCCCTCGCGCTCGGTGCGGGCGCACAGCTCGGCGCGCAGCTCCTCGTCGAGGACCTTGGGCAGCCGCACCTCCTTGACCGCCACGTCCCGGTCGAGCAGCTCGTCATGTGCCCGCCAAACGGTGCCCATGCCGCCACGACCAACCGGCTCAAGAAGCCGATAGCGCGCGGCGAGGAGGTAACCGGAAGGCGCACGCATGGCAGGCAGCTTACCTATTTGTGTAAACCGACCAGTAGAGGCAGGGCCGATTAATTGTTGCGAACTTCAGTCAACCCGTATGACTCGTCGCGTCAGCAAACCCCCTGGTCACATCAGCAACCGGAGGGTCCGGCGGCCTCGCGGCCCGCCTCCGGTAGCCCAGCGTACGCGATCACCTCCCATTCGTCGCCACCGGGGTCCGTGTGGAAGCTTCGCTGACCCGGTGTTTGCCCAGCTTGTACGTCAGATGTGTCGATCGGCACAGCTTGCGGGCGAACGGTTGTGCATGATGCCTGGTAGGGCTCTTTCAGCCGTACGGCAGGCTGGTCGTCATGCACCACGGGGTGCCGTCAGCGAGTTGAAAGAGTGCCGTAAGGAGACGGGGGCAGGGTCAAGGCATAGGAACCCGGCGAAGCGCCCAGGCGTACTCGCGGGAAAGTGTCGGTACCCATCGTCAGACTGGAGCCGTAGGCCGAGGTCCCCGCCACCGCGGACACACCGTGAAGGACGTGATGAAGATGCGACAGAGCCTGGTTCGTCGCCGACCGCGCAAGCCGGTCAGGACCGCCGCTCTCGACCTTCGCACGCCGTCGGGCCGCCGCCTGCCCTACTGACCACTTGCCTGCGGCCCGCTGACAGAGATCATGAAGATAACGATCAGGAGCGCTATCTGAGAGGTGCGCGATGTGCAGTCACTACCCGCCTTGCCCGAGTGCCGACTCGCCCGACCGTGAGCGGGCCCACGTCATCGCGGCCCACCCCGACCAGGGCTGGAGCCTGCTCTGCAACGGTGTCGTGCTGTTCGATGACACCGGCCTGCTGCTTCCCGACGGCAGCGTCGTCGCTCCGCACCGCGCGCCGGTCGCCGCATGAGTGACGCCTGGGTCACCAGGCCAGAGGAGGAACGCGACGCAGAGGCGATCCGCCAGGTGCTGCTCGCCGCGTTCCCGACCGCGCTTGAGGCCGACCTGGTCGACGCGCTGCGTGAAGACGCCGCGTGGATACCCGGCCTGTCGATCGTGACCGAGCACGACGGCACGGTCGTCGGCCACGCGCTGCTCACCCGCTGCCACGTCGGCGACACGCCGGCGCTCGCACTCGCGCCCTGCTCCGTGCTGCCCGCCTACCAGCGGCGAGGCGCCGGCGCCGCGGCCATCACGGCCGCGCTCGACGCCGCCCGCGCGCTCGGCGAGCAACTGGTGCTCGTGCTCGGGCACCCGTCCTACTATCCGCGCTTCGGTTTCGTCCGCGCGTCCATCTACGGCATCCGGGCGCCGTTCGACGCGCCCGACGAGGCGATGATGGCCCTGCCGTTCGGGTCGGGGCCGGTGCCGTCGGGCACGATCACCTATCCCGCGCCGTTCGGCATCGCCGCCTGACCGCCCCGCCGCCGGGGGCGAGCCCCCAGCGGCGGGTCCGGCACGCGCCTCGCGACCGGGCCTCAGCGGCGGCCGATGGTCAGCACGGGGCCGGTGGTGTCGGCGAAGAAGTCCTCACCCTTGTCGTCCACGACGATGAACGCGGGGAAGTCGACGACCTCGATCTTCCAGACCGCCTCCATGCCCAGCTCCGGATACTCCAGCAGCTCCACCTTCTTGATGCAGTCCTGCGCCAGCCGGGCCGCGGGGCCCCCGATGGAGCCGAGGTAGAAGCCGCCGTACTTCTTGCACGCCTCGGTGACCTGCTTGGAGCGGTTGCCCTTGGCCAGCATCACCATGGAGCCGCCGGCCGCCTGGAAGCGATCGACGTAGGAGTCCATGCGCCCGGCGGTGGTCGGCCCGAACGAGCCGGAGGCGTACCCCTCGGGCGTCTTGGCGGGACCGGCGTAGTAGACCGCGTGGTCTTTCATGTACTGCGGCATCTCGCCGCCGTTGTCCAGCAGCTCGGCGATCTTGGCGTGCGCGATGTCGCGCGCCACGACGAGCGGGCCGGTGAGCGACAGGCGGGTCTTGACCGGGTACTTCGACAGCTCGGCCAGGATCTCGGGCATCGGCCGGTTGAGGTCGATGCGCACGACGTCGTCGGAGAGCTGCTCGTCGGTGGTGTCGGGCAGGAAGCGAGCCGGGTCGGTCTCGAGCTGCTCCAGGAAGACGCCCTCGGGCGTGATCTTGGCGAGCGCCTGGCGGTCGGCCGAGCAGGAGACGGCGATGGCCACCGGGCAGGACGCGCCGTGGCGGGGCAGGCGGATGACGCGGACGTCGTGGCAGAAGTACTTGCCGCCGAATTGCGCGCCGATGCCGAGCTTCTGGGTCAGCTCGAAGACCTTGGCCTCCATCTCCAGGTCGCGGAAGCCGTGGCCGGAGGCGGAGCCCTCGGTGGGGATGGAGTCGAGGTAGCGGGCGCTGGCGTACTTGGCGGTCTTGAGCGCGTACTCGGCGGAGGTGCCGCCCACGACGACGGCCAGGTGGTACGGCGGGCAGGCCGCGGTGCCCAGCGACCTGATCTTCTCCTCCAGGAAGGCCATCATGCGCTTCTCGTTGAGCACGGCCTTGGTCTCCTGGTACAGGAACGACTTGTTGGCCGAGCCGCCGCCCTTGGCCATGAACAGCAGCTTGTACTCGTCGGGGTGTCCGTGGGGGTCCTCGGCGTACAGCTCGATCTGGGCGGGCAGGTTGTTGCCGGTGTTCTTCTCCTCCCACATGGTCAGCGGGGCCATCTGGGAGTAGCGCAGGTTGAGCTTGGTGTAGGCGTCGTACACGCCGCGCGAGATGTGCTCGGCGTCGCGCCCGTCGGTCAGCACGTGGCGGCCGCGCTTGCCCATGACGATGGCGGTGCCGGTGTCCTGGCACATCGGCAGCACGCCGCCGGCCGAGATGGAGGCGTTCTTCAGCAGGTCGAGGGCGACGAAGCGGTCATTGCCGCTGGACTCGGGGTCATCGATGATCTTCCTGAGCTGGGCGAGGTGCGAGGCGCGCAGGAAATGCGAGATGTCGTGAACGGCGGTCTCGGTCAGCAGCCGCAGCGCCTCGGGATCGACTTCGAGGAACGTCCGCCCGGCCGCTTCGACCTTCCGCACCCCCTCCGAAGTGATCAACCGGTATTCGGTGTCGTCGGCTCCAAGCGGAAGCAGGTCGGTGTAGTCGAACTCGCCCATGTCCATCCTTTCGGTCGCTCCAAGAGATTACGCGCCCTTGAAGCCGGCCAGGGAATGGCTCTACGCAGCTCGACGCCGTTCTACGCCTCCGAAGGCCGGACGGCGGGCTCCTGGCCGCCCGCGCGCGCCGAGGTCAGGCCCACGAGGATGCCGGTGACGACGAGAGCGGCGCCGACCAGGTCGTACGCGGTGGGCATGGCGATGCCGAGCACCGCGCCCGTGACGATCGCCGCCACCGGGATGAGTCCGGCGAACAGCCCGGCCCGCCCCGGGCCCAGCTTGGGCAGCGAGCGGTACCACAGGAAGAACGCGATCACCGTCACCACGATCGCGAGGTAGCCGAGCCCGAGTGCCTCGGGCAGCGTGGGCGTGCGCAGCATGGCGGGGCCCTCGCTCACCCAGCCGACCAGGGCCAGCATGGGCACGGCCAGCGTGGTCGAGTACGCCGAGACGCGGATCGGCCCGAGGCGCGGCAGCAGCGGGATGGCCAGCAGGGAGAAGCTGACCTCGCCGACGAGCGCGCCGAGCGCCCACAGCAGGCTCTCGGTGGTGCCGCTGCCGAGCCCGGTGGCCAGCGTCGCGCCGGTCACCACCACGGCGGCGCCGAACAGCAGCCGGGGCGCGGGGCGGCCGCCGGCCAGCGCGAGCGCCAGCGGCACGGTGCCGAGCACGGTGCCGACCAGCGCGGGGCCGGAGGCGCGGGTGGACTCGATCACGCAGACGTTGAAGAACACCAGGCCGAGCAGGGTGAGCCCGGCCAGGCAGAGCACCTCGCGCCGGGTCATCCGTACGAACCGCAGTCCGAGCGCCCTGGTGATGGCGAGCAGGACGACGGCCGCGACGAGATACCGGACGGCCTGGCCGCCGTAGATGGGGTAAGCGCCGATGAGTCCCGCGACCCCGGCCAGCGTTCCGACGAGGAACATGGCCGTGGCGGCGCCCAGGATGCCGTTTCTCATGCGTGCGATGCTAGGGAGACAATGGTTCGGGAAAACAGTCCAATGTCGCGCCGGAAGACAGGACCATTCGAAGGACCGACATGGCCGACCTCCACATCCGCATAGACCGCGCGAAGGGCGGCATCGCCGGGCAGATCGCCTCCGAGCTGCGCGACTCCATACGCGGCGGGCGGCTCGCACCCGGCACCCGCCTGCCCGCCACCCGCGATCTCGCCGCGGACCTCCAGGTCTCCAGGGGTGTGGTGGTGGAGGCGTACGAGCAGCTCGTCGCCGAGGGTTTCCTGGTCTCCAGGGTCGGCGTCGGCACCCAGGTGACGCCCGCGAACACCCCGCAGCGCGCCGCCGCACCGCCCAGGCCGCAGCCCGTGCGCCGCGGGACGGCGAGCGCCAGTCCCAGCCCCGTTCCCTATCACGGCCATCGCCCCACTTCCCCCGACCTCAGCCACTTCCCCCGTGAACGCTGGCTGGCGGCCGTCAGGCACGTCCTGACCACCGTACCCTCGGACGCCCTCGATTACGGGGACCCCGGCGGCGTGCCTGAGCTGCGCGAGGAGCTGGCCGGCTACCTCAGAAGGGTCAGGGCGGCCGACGTGCGCCCCGAGAACCTCATCGTCGTGAGCGGCGTGGCCCAGGGGCTGAGCCTGGCCCTGCACGTTATGGCGGGGCACGTGATGGCAGGGCACGTCGTCAACGGGCAGCGCCCGTTGCGGCTGGCCGTCGAGGACCCGACGAGCCATCGCCAGGTGCCGCTGATCAAGCGGACGGGCGCGCACGTGCTGCCGGTGCCGGTGGACGAAGAGGGCATCGACGTGCGCCGCGCGGGCGGCGACGCCGTGCTGGTCACACCGGCGCACCAGTTCCCGACCGGGGTGGTGCTGTCGCCGGCGCGCCGGGCCGCGCTCATGGAGTGGGCGTACGAGGGGCGCCGGCTGATCCTGGAGGACGACTATGACGCCGAGTTCCGCTTCGACCGCGACCCCGTCGGCTGCCTGCAGGGCCTCGCGCCCGACCGGGTGATCCTGTGCGGCAGCGTGAGCAAGGCGCTCGCGCCCGGCCTGCGCCTCGGCTGGGTGGCCGCGCCGCCCGACCTGGCCGAGGCCATCCGCAGGGCGCGCGGTGAGCTGGACCTCGGCTCGCCGGTCATCGACCAGTACGCGCTCGCGCACTTCCTGCGTACCGGGGCCTACGACAAGCACCTGCGGCGCATGCGCAGGGAGTACCGCCGCCGCCGCGACGCCCTGGTGAGCGCGCTGGCGGCCGAGCTGCCCGAGGTGCGGGTACGCGGCATCGAGGCCGGGCTGCACGTCTACCTGGAGCTGCCGGACGGCTGGGACGAGCCGCGCACGGTGCGGGCAGCCGCCGAGCTGGGCCTGCTGGTCGAGGCGGTGGGCCCGATGCGGCGGACGCCGGGGCCCGCGGCCGTGGTCATGGGGTTCGCCCGGTTGCCCGCGCACAAGGCGGAGGCGGCCGTACGAGGCTTGAAGGTCAGAATGTCTGGACAAACCTTGACTGACAGAGAGAGGCGTGCCTAGAAAAAGAATCTGATTCCGGAACGAGGGGGAGGACGTCATGCGCGTGGGATTGCTGGGTCTGGGCAGGATCGGCGCCTTCCATGCCGCCACGCTCGCCGCGCACCCGCTGGTCGACGAGCTGATCGTGGCCGATCCCGTACGCACGTCCCCGTACGGCAGGCCGGGCGACCCCTTCGAGGCGGACGCCGTCGTCATCGCCACGCCGACCGGTACCCACGCCGACCTGATCATCGCGGCCTGCGAGCGCGGCATCCCCGCCTTCTGCGAGAAGCCGGTGGCGGGCACGGTCGCCGAGACCGTCAAGGTGCTGGAGTCACGCGGCGACAACCGGGTGCAGATCGGGTTCCAGCGCCGGTTCGACCCCGGTTACGTGGCCGCGGCCGCCGCGCTGCGCGCCGGGGAGCTGGGGGAGCTGCACCGCGTCCACATGGTCACCGCCGACCCCGCGCCGCCGCCCGCCGAATACCTGCCGCTGTCCGGCGGGATCTTCCGCGACTGCCACATCCACGACTTCGACATCCTGCGCTGGGTCACCGGCAGGGAGGTGGTCTCGGTCTACGCGCGCGGGGCCAACCGCGGCGCCGCGGTCTTCGCCGAGGCCGGCGACGTGGACAACAGCGCCGCGCTGCTCACCCTGGACGACGGCACGCTGGCCACGCTCCAGGGCTCGCGCTACAACGGCGGCGGGTACGACGTGCGGATGGAGCTGGCCGGCACCCGGCGCACGCAGGCCGTCGGCCTCAGCCCGCGCGCCCCGTTGCACTCGGCCGAGCAGCCCGAGACCGGCGCCGAGCCCTGGCCCGACTTCGTCACCCGCTTCGAAGCCGCCTACCGCGCCGAGATCGACGCGTTCCTCACCAGCGAGTCCAGCCCGTGCACGATCGAGGACGCGCTCGAGGCCCTGTACGTCGCCGAGGCCGCCGACCTGTCGCTGCGCGAGGGCCGCCCGGTGGAGGTGGCGGAGGTCCGCCGCTGACGCCGGGCCTTCAGGCCGGTCGGGGCGCGGGTCTCGCAGGCCGGTCGGGATGCGGGGTTTTGCAGGCCGGTCGGGGTGACGGCCGGGAGCGCTGGGCGGGAGCGTGGCCCGGCGCCGTCAGGTGGTGGCGGGGGCGCGTTTCGGCTCGAAGCCGGGCGCGAGCGCGATGATCGCCGCCGCCAGCACCAGCGGCGCCGCGAACGCCACCCGCATGTCCGTCGCGTCCGCGATCCCGCCGACCAGGGCGGCGCCCGCGATGAACCCGACGTAGTTGAAGAGGTTCACCCTGGCGATGGCCACGCCGGTGCCCGCCGGGTCGAGCCGCCCCGCCGCCGAGAACGACTGCGGCGCCACCACCGACAGCCCCACCCCGGTCAGGCCGAACGCGACGATGGCGAGCGGCTGGTTCGGCGCGAGCACGACGCCGAGGAACCCGGCCGTGGCGATCACGCCGCCGATCCGCACGATGGCGGCCGGACCGTAGCGGCGCACCGCCAGGTCGCCCGCGAGGCGGACGGCCAGCGTGGTCGCCTGGTACGCGACGTAGGCCAGCGGGATCACCCGGGGACCCGCCTCCAGCACGTCCTTCATGAACACGGTGTTGAAGTTGGAGACCGCGGCGTCGCCGACGTACAGGAAGCCCATGGCCAGGCAGAGCGGGATGATCGGCCGCCACGGGAAGGGCCCCGCGACCGTCTCCGCCTGCGGCTCGGCCTTCTCCTCCTCGGGGGAGCACAGGTGCCGCCCGGCGTAGAGCGAGCAGGCCACCGCGAGCACCATGGGGGCGGCCATGATGACCGGTAGCGGCAGGCCGGCCGCCGCCGACGCCCACAGCGCGCCGAGCATGCTGAGCGCGCTCCACACGCAGTGGAAGCCGTTCAGCACCTGCATGCCGTAGCGGCGCTCGACGGCCACGCCCTGCATGTTCATGCCCGCGTCCACCGCGCCGACGGCCACGCCGAACAGCAGCAGCACCGGCAGCAGCAGTGGAACGTTCGGGGCCAGCCCGGACAGCACCACGGCGGCGGCCACGGCAGGCTGGGCGATGCGCAGCAGCGGCCTGCTGCCCCAGCGGGCGGCGAACGCGCCGGCCGCCACGCTGCCCGCGCCCGCGAACACCGGTACGACCAGCAGCAGCAACGTCAGGCTGCCCTCGTCGAGATCGTGCTTGGCCTGGAGCGCGGCGACCTGGATGAGGAGCGAGGCGAAGGACAGTCCCTGGACGCCGTAGACGACGTACGTGGCGATGCGGGCCTGGCGATCACGTAAGGACGGCACGGCGGCCTCCTGAATGGGGGTGTCAAACGTGAGGCTGGGTCATGTTAGCCCGCTGTCTCCGTCCGGCACCAGCACGAGATCGCCACGGTTACGTGGACGTCTCCATCACCGCCCCGGCCGGTCCGCGTTCGGGCTCGGCCACGTCGATCCGCCGGGCCGCCGCCCACACCCCGAGCGCCAGCAGCGCCGCCACCTCCGTGACCGCCAGCCCGCGTTCCACCAGCCCCAACGGCATGACGCGATACCACGGCAGCCCTTCGGCGGAGGCGTAGAACATCATCGAGGCGATGCCCACCACCCACAGCACCGAGCACACCCCGAACCCGAACGCCACCAGCGTCGCCCGCGACCTGTGCCGGTGCCACGGCCGGGCGATCAGCACCGCGGCCAGCGGCAGGCACAGGAAGGCCACGAAGCTGCCCACCCGGTGAATGCTGCCGCTCAGGCTCGGTCCCACCGACCAGTCGTGCTTTTCAAACCAGGCCGTCACGAACAAGCCCAGGCTCCAGCCCATCAACGCGATGGTGCCGAGCACCCCGGCCAGCCTCTTCCTGGCCAGCGACACGCCGATGGCGATCGACCCCGCCGCAAGCAGTCCCACGCCGAGGCCGAACACCCAGCCGTCCGGCCCCAGCCCGTGCTCGCTGATGGTCCGGCGGAACGGATCCATCTCATCCAGGCTGGAGATGTCCAGGCCCACGATCACTGCTATGCCGGCGCCTGCCGCGCCGAGTCCCCACCGCGCAGGTCGATGCACGCAAGCCTCCCTTTTGCCGGATAAACGACCACAAGGGGTGCCTGGATTCCGAAGAATCGCCGGATAAATCACGTGACGAAACGCCGGGGAAAGCGGGACACGCGCGGCACGCGGCCGTTCGCCGAGGTCATCGGACACCTCACCGTCGAGGACGAGCGAACCGGGCGACCGCCGGATATCGTCGGAGATGTGAACGAACGCGCGGGATCGTGGTTGCCGAAACTGCAGGAAGTCGGGGAGCGGCTGGCCGAAGAGTTCGTGTCCGCCCGCAAGCCGCAGACCCGGAGCGACCTGCCGCAGCCACACGAGCTGCGCGCGTCCGACGCCGATCGTGAGCGCATCGCGCAGGTGCTCCAGGACGCCCACGCCGACGGCCGGCTCCAGCTCGACGAGCTGGAGGAGCGGCTCGGCGTGCTCTACTCCGCCCGCACGCTCGGCGAGCTGGCCGCGCTCACCACCGACCTGCTGCCCGCCGACCAGCAGCCGCTCAACCTCGACGGCCGGCCCGTCTCCGCCATCTTCAAGCAGGAGAAGCGCGGTGGACGCTGGGTGGTGCCCGCCGAGGTCGACGTGACCGCCATGTTCGGCACCACCAAGCTCGACTTCCGCGACGCGATCCTGCAGAACCGCCGCATCGTCATCAACGCCACCCTCGTCTTCGGCGGGCTGGAGATCCACGTGCCCGAAGGGCTCGAGGTGATCAGGGTCGCCAAGGACAAGACCGTACGGCTGACCAAGCAGCCCACCGAGCCCGGCGCGCCCGTCATCGAGGTGCGCACCACGAACTTCGCGGGCGAGATCAAGGTCAAGGAGCCGCCGCGCCGCAAGCGCCGCTGGTGACACTTGGGGTGACGGGGCCGCTCCAGGTCAGCCCGCGGTGTCGAAGTTGATCGCGCTGTACGCCCGCAGCTTCCAGAGCTGATGCTCGCTCTCGATCTTCCTGATCGTGCCGGACCGCCCGCGCATCACCAGCGACTCCGTCACCGCCGAGCCGGCGCGGAACCGTACGCCCTTCATCAGCTCGCCCTGCGTGATGCCCGTCGCGGCGAAGAACACATCGTCGGACTTCACCAGGTCGTTCGTGGTGAGCACCTGGTCGAGGTCGTGACCCGCGTCCACGGCCCTGGAACGCTCGGCGTCGTCGCGCGGCCACAGCTTGCCCTGGATGACGCCGCCCAGGCACTTGAGCGCGCACGCCGCCACGATGCCCTCGGGCGTGCCGCCGATGCCCAGCATCAGGTCGATGCCCGTGCCCTGGCGGGCCGCCATGATCGCGCCGGCCACGTCACCGTCGGTGATGAACTTGATCCGCGCGCCCGCCTCCCTGATCTCCTTGACCAGCCGCTCGTGGCGGGGCCGGTCGAGCACGACCACGGTCACGTCGGACGGCGAGCAGTGCTTGGCCCTGGCCACCGCGTTGATGTTCTCGGCGACGGGGGCCTCGATGTCCACCACGTCGGCCGCCTCAGGCCCGGTGACCAGCTTCTCCATGTAGAAGACGGCCGACGGGTCGTACATCGAGCCGCGCTCGCTCACCGCGATCACCGACACCGCGTCCGGCATGCCCAGCGCGGTCAGCCGGGTGCCGTCGATCGGGTCGACCGCCACGTCGCAGTCGGGGCCGCTGCCGTCGCCGACGTGCTCGCCGTTGAAGAGCATCGGCGCGTGGTCCTTCTCGCCCTCGCCGATGACGACCACGCCGTTCATCGAGACCGTGTTGATGAGCTGGCGCATGGCGTTCACGGCGGCGCCGTCCGCGCCGTTCTTGTCGCCCCTGCCCACCCACCGGGCAGCCGCCATCGCGGCCGCCTCCGTGACGCGTACGAGCTCCAGCGCCAGGTTGCGATCAGGGGCGTGCTCACTGGTGGCGAGCGCCGGCGGCACGGAAGTCTGGTCGGACATGATGGCTGGCCTCCTCGTGGGACGTCTCCCTCGATCGTAGTTGCCGGTCTATTCCCGGTCGGAGGGGGATAATCTGCAACTTGAGCGCGGAATTTGTGCCATACGCTGTGCGCGCCGAGGATCTCGACTCCAACATGGTGCGTGGCGCCCCCGCCGTGGAGGAGATCCCGTATGAGCGAAGTGACCAGCGACGCCGACGCCGTCGCCCTGCAGCCGCGCATATCCGAGCGCGGTGCGGCCACCCGCAGCTCGCTGCTCGCCGCCGCCCGAGAGGTGTTCATCTCCAAGGGGTTCGCCGAGGCCGGCGTGACCGACGTGGTGGCGAGGGCCGAGGCCAGCGTCGGCAGCCTCTACCACCACTTCTCCGGCAAGGCCGACCTCTACCTCACGCTGTGGGAGGAGTTCCAGGCCCGGCAGACCCAGCGCACCAAGGAGGCCGCCCGCGCGGCCCGCACCGCCGGCGAGGCCGACCCCATGGGCGTGTTCGTCCGCGCCGCCCGCGCGTACCTGGACGGCTGCCTGGAGGAGCGCGAGCTGGCCGCGCTGTTCCTGCGCGGCGACGGGCCGCCCGGGTTCGACGTCATCATGCGCGACCGGCTCCGGCAGTGGGCACAGCGCAACGCCGCGCTCTTCGAGGACGACCGCGCGCTCGTCGTCGTGATCACCGGCGCGCTCGCGGCGGCCGTCTCCGAGGTCGTACGCACCGGCGACCCGCGCCTCGCCGACGACGTTCTCGCCATCATCGGCGGCATCCGCCCGGCCGCTTCGGCGACCGGCCACTCCAGCGGGTAACCTCGCCAGGTGTGCGACGGTTCACCCAAGGTCTCTACGGCTACGCGGTAGCCCTCTTCGTCTGCCTCGCGGGGGCCGGGCTCTTCCTCCTGGTCACCCCGCAAAGCCGCGATGAGCACATCCCGCGGCGCGACTACTCCATCACCGTCGCCAACTTCGGCCACAGCGTCCCGTACGGCGTGTGGGCGCCCAAGGAGGACCCGCCCGGCTGGGTGCCCAACAGCAACAGGATCGCCGACGGCGAGAACGGCGCGAAGGTGCTCTACCTCGGCTACGCCACCGCCAAGCGCGAGCACGCCATGTTCGCCCAGAGCAACGAGCAGCCCGCCGCCGGCTTCGCCAGCCGCATGGCCAACAGCGACAAGGCCGTCGGCACCCAGCAGGTCGGCGGCGTCACCTGGGAGCAGCGCTACCGCAAGGACAAGAACCAGCGCTCGCTCGTCCGCATCCTGCCCGACGTCACCCTCGTCATCACCGGCACCGCCGACTGGCCCGAACTCGCCGACCTCGCCGGCCGCCTGCAGCAGCGGCCGGTGGGCTGACGCGTCTAGGCTGGATGGCGTGGCAGACGAGAAGGAGCCCGCGGGCGAGAAGAAACTCTCCTACGAGCAGGCACGCGAAGAGCTGACCGAAGTCGTGCGGCGGCTGGAGACCGGCGGGCTGACGCTGGAACAGTCGATCGAGCTGTGGGAACGTGGGGAGAAGCTGGCGGCCGTCTGCGAGGAGTGGCTCCAGGGGGCCCGCGTCAAGCTCGCCGCCGCCATGGCCCGCCGCTCCGACCAGCCTTCTTCCGACGACACCCCCTTCTGACCCCTTCCCCACCTTCTCCGACCGCTCGCGACCGCGTGCCGCCCACCCGGCACCCTGCCTCCCGGCCCTGCGCTGGTCTGCTGGCAGTGCGCCGGTCTCCCGGCCCTGAGCCCCGCGCCATGCCCCTGGCCTCGCGTCGGCCTTTCGGTCCGTGCCGGCCACCCGGGCTTATCCCGCCGTGCTCCAGGCCCTCGGCCGTCGCCGGATCCCTCGCGTCAGCCCCTCTGCGGCGGCACGCGGGGGCCGGCCCGCAGGAGCTTGGCCCCGGGCGAACAGCCGCGTTCCAGGGCCGCAGCGGAGCCCGGCATACCGCGCCCGATCGTGCGGTGACTCGGCGGACTTGCGTGCCTCCACCGACACCGACCGCGCCCCGCCGCGCTTCGCGCCGTGGTCTCCCGGTCCGGGCACCCGCGCGGTGAACGCGGCGGTTAACGGCAGGCGACTGAATGGGGCCTTCTTTGTCCGGGCTTGATCAAGAGTGGAGACTGGCGCATCATTAGTTGAGCCTTCAACCAACAGGTTGGATGTCGCTCTTGTAAGGGCTTGTGTCAGCGCTCATCTAAGGGGAGTAATGAAGCGCACTCTTTCCGCCCTCATCGCCGCAGGCGTGCTCGGCACCGCACTGGCCGCCGGCGGCCCCGCCTCGGCGGCCACGTCGTCATCGATCGACTGCGAGGCCGTCCGCAGCGACTGGGACTACGTCTGGAAGGGTCTCTTCGCGCCCGGCAACTCGGTGAGGAAGGGGGTCGACGGCTTCGCCTGGACCGGCAACGGTTACGAGACCACGTACGAGATCTGCCTCGACGTCCCGGACGGCGAGCGGCTCACCCTCATCGTCACGGACTACAGGAACGACACCCGGGGCGACGTCCTCTACACCGACGACCGGCCTGGGGACAAGGTCGTCCGGTTCACGATGCCGCCCAACAGCTTTTTCCGGTTCGACGGCACGTTCGGGCCTGACGGCAACTCCGGCCACTTCGACTGGTACGAGAAGCGCATCCCGCACATCCCCTGATCCGGCGCGTCGGCGAACGGCTCGGTAACTGACGCGAAGAGGCCGCATCCTCAGCAGCGGGGATGCGGCCTCTTCGCGTTGCGTGGCCCCGGTCAGGAGGCGGTGGGGGTGAGGGCGACGACGGGGATGAGGCGGGTGGTCTTCTTCTCGTACTCGGCGAAGCCGGGCGAGATCTCGACCATGCGCGCGTAGAGCTGGTCGCGCTTGTCGCCCTCCGCGAAAGACGCCTTGGCGGTGAACTTCTCGGTGCCCACCTCCAGCGTCGCCTCCGGGGTCGCGCGTAGGTTGTGGTACCAGGCGGGATGGTTGTCGGCGCCGGCGTTGGAGGCGATCACGATGTAGTCGTCCCCGTCCTTCAAGTACATGACGGGCGTCGTGACGTCCTTGCCGCTCTTGGCTCCCTTGGTGGTGAGCAGGCACAGCGGCTGGCCTTCGAACATGCCGCCCACCCGGCCCTCGTTGGCCCGGAACTCTTCGATGATCTCGGCATTGAAGTCGTTCATGGCTTCACTCCCTCTCAGCTAATCGGAGAAATCTCCGTTTGGGGCAGGGTAGCCGGAAAACTCTCCGTTTGTCACGGGTATGCTCGGCCTGTGAGGGAACGCAGATTCCTGCCCGTCGTCGGCCAACCCCAGCAGGAACGCGCCGACGCGGTGCGCAACCGCAGGAAGATCATCGACGTGGCGACCAGGATGCTCGCCGAGCACGGAACCGAGGACCTGTCGCTTGATGAGGTCGCCCGCGCGGCCGGGGTCGGCGTGGGCACGGTCTACCGGCGCTTCGGCGACCGTACGGGATTGCTGCTCGCGCTGCTGGACGACCACGAGCGGCGCTTTCAGGACGCGTTCATCTCCGGCCCGCCACCGCTCGGCCCCGGCGCGCCGCCCCGCGAGCGCGCTTTCGCGTTCCTGCGCGCGCTCGTCGATCGCGTCGTGGCCCAGGAGGACCTGTACGTGATGCTGGAACGCAGCCGCAAGTCGAAGGCCGGAACGGGCCCCTACCTGCTGTACCACATGCATCTGGCCGGGCTGCTGTCGGAGGCGCGGCCCGGCCTGCCCGCCGCGTACGTGGCCGACGCGCTGCTCGCCGCCGCCGGCGCCGACCTGATCGCCTACCAGCGCCGCGAGCGCGGCATGAGCACCGACGACATCAAGGCGGGCCTGACCCTGCTCGCCGAGGCGATCCTCACCTGACGGCCCCTCCGCGACGCTCCCGCCGCTTCACAGCCGGCCTCCACGCCAGATGCTTCTCCGCGCGGGCTCAGTCCGTCGCGTCGGGCTCTTCCGTGCGTACGTGCAGCCGATCGTCGCTCAGCCGGATCGTCAAGCGGGAGCCGGGCTTGACGTCCCTGGCCAGACGTACGACCTCGCCCGACGGATGCTGCACGATCGCGTAGCCGCGCTCCAGCGTCGCGGCGGGGGACAGGGCGACCAGGCGGGCACGCAGGTGGGCCAGGTCGTCCTCGGCGCGGTCGAGCGAGCCCGACAGCGCCCGCCTGGCCCGGTCGCGCAGCGCCTCCGCCTGCTCGGCGCGGCGCTCCAGCTCGCGTACGGGGTCGGCGAGCGAGGGCCGCGAGCGTACGGAGGTCAGCCAGGACATCTCCCGGTCCAGCCAGCCGCTCAGCACCCGGCGGCCGCGGTCGCGGAGCTGGCGGATGAGCGTGAGCTGCTCGCCCACGTCGGGCACGACCTTCTTGGCGGCGTCGGTGGGCGTGGACGCGCGTACGTCGGCCACCAGGTCGAGCAGCGGGCTGTCCTGCTCGTGGCCGATCGCGCTGACGACGGGGGTGCGGCAGGCGGCGACGGCGCGTACCAGCGTCTCGTCGGAGAACGGCAGCAGGTCTTCGAGCGAGCCGCCGCCGCGGGCGATCACGATCACCTCGACCGCGGGGTCGGCGTCGAGCTTGCGCAGGGCCTCGGTCACCTCGCCCACCGCGTACGGCCCCTGCACGGCGACTTCCTCGACCTTGAACTTCACGGCCGGCCAGCGGCGCCGGGAGTTCTCCAGCACGTCGCGCTCGGCCGCCGACTCGCGCCCGCAGATGAGCCCGATCGTGCCGGGCAGGAACGGCAGCCGCCGCTTCCTGTCGGCGTTGAACAGGCCCTCGGCGGCCAGGAGCTGCCGCAGCCGCTCCAGCCTGACCAGCATCTCGCCGACCCCGACGGGGCGCATCTCCAGCGCGGTGAAGGCGAACGAACCCCTGTTGACCCAGAAGTCGGGCTTGACGTGCATCACCACGCGGGAGCCGTTGGACGGCCTGGGCACCGTGGCCTCGTACACGCCGCGCGGGGCGGTGACCCTGGCGGACACGTTGGCCACCGGATCGCGCAGGGTCAGGAACACCGTGCCGCCTCGGGCGCTCAGCTCGGTGATCTCACCTTCGACCCAGACCGTGCCGAGTCTGCCGATCCAGCCGCCCACCATCTGCAGGACCGTGCGGATCGGCAGGGGAGACTCGGGCGAGGTCTTCGAGGTCATGCCGGAAGACTACGGGGTCCGGGGCGATTTACTCCGCGGCCTGGAGCTTGGCGAGGCGGTTCTCGAACATGCGGATGACCTCGGGACGCGCCGTGGTCGCCTTCTCGTACTCGAGGAACGCGCTGATCTGCTCGGCCGACTTGCCGCGCATCCTGGCGCGCAGCGAGGCGATGGTGAGCTGCGAGTAGCCGGGCAGCGGCTCGGCCAGATCGACCTTCGCGGCGGTGGCGGGCTCGGGAGCGGCGGCGGGTTCTGGGGCCTTGGCGGGCTCCTCGGTGGCGGCGGCGGGCTCGGGCGCGGCCACCGGCTCAGCGGCCTTCGGCTCGTCGGCCTTGGTCTCGGCGGTCTTGACCTCAGCGGCCTTTGCCTCGTCGGTCTTGGTCTCAGCGGCCTTCGGCTCGGCCTCGGTGGTGGCCTTGGACTCCGTGGCCTTCGGCTTGGAGGTCTTGGAGCTCTTGGTGGCGGCCGGCTTCTCGGGAGCCGCTTCAGCGACGGCGGGCTCGGTCTCGGTGGGCTCGGGCTTGGCGGGTTCGGCGGGTTCGGCGGGCTTGGTCTTGGTGGGGGCGAAGATGACCGGGTCGGGCTTGGTCTTGGCGACGCCGTTCGGCTCGGGCCTCGGCGCGAAGATGACCGGCTCCTTGCGCGCCGGCTTGTCCTGCTCGGAGGCGGGCTCGGTCTCGGCGGGCCCGGCGGCGACCTGCTCGGCGGCGGAGGGGCGGGTCTCCTGCTCCTCCTCGCGCTCTTCCTTGCCCAGCCCCTTGATCGAGTTCTTCATCCGATCGACGAGCAGCAGCGCCTGCCCGGCGGCGCTCAGCGTGGTCTGGACGACGAGCAGCGGCAGGTCTTTGGCCTTTTCCTTAAGCTCGTCCTTGTTGGTGACGGTTTTAGCGATGTTGCGTATCACGTCGCTGAAGGACATGTACGTCTCCCTGGGAGGTCAGTTTTGGACGGCCAGTCTGGCGCACCGCGGGCCGGCATGCACGCGCAGGCCGGATGGCCGCTCCACGTAGCATAAGAAGTATGGAGCCCCAGACCCCCACTTCCCGCCGAGTCCTCGTCGCCAAGCCACGGGGCTACTGCGCCGGAGTCGATCGAGCCGTTGTCGCGGTCGAGAAGGCTCTGGAGCAGTACGGCGCGCCGGTCTACGTACGCAAGCAGATCGTCCACAACACGCACGTCGTCAAGACCCTTGAGGCCAGGGGCGCCATCTTCGTCGACGAGACAGAGGAGGTGCCGGAGGGCCAGATCGTGGTGTTCTCGGCCCACGGCGTCTCGCCGGCGGTGCACGAGGAGGCGAAGCAGCGCAACCTGCGCACCATCGACGCCACCTGCCCTCTGGTGACGAAGGTGCACAACGAGGCCAAGCGCTTCGCCAAGCAGGACTACGAGATCCTGCTGATCGGCCACGAGGGCCACGAGGAGGTCGAGGGCACCTCGGGCGAGGCGCCCGAGCACATCCAGCTCGTCGACGGCCTCGACGCGGTCGACAAGGTCGAGGTCAAAGACCCGGACAAGCTGGTGTGGCTGTCGCAGACCACGCTGTCGGTCGACGAGACCACCGAGACGGTGGCGCGCCTCAAGCAGCGCTTCCCCAACCTGCTCGACCCGCCGAGCGACGACATCTGCTACGCCACCCAGAATCGCCAGAGCGCGGTGAAGGAGATCGCGGCCGAGGCGCAGCTCGTCATCGTCGTCGGCTCTGAGAACTCCTCCAACTCCAAGCGGCTGGTCGAGGTGGCGAAGGACTACGGCGCCGACGCGGCGTACCTCGTCGACAACGCCGACTACATCCAGGACGAGTGGCTCGAAGGCGTCACCACGGTGGGCGTCACCAGCGGCGCGTCGGTGCCGGAAGAGCTGGTGCAGGGGGTGCTGGCGCGGCTGGCCCGCCACGGGTTCGACGACGTCACCGAGGTCGAGCCGGTGCAGGAGAGCATGCGCTTCGCGCTGCCCCACGAGCTGCGCAAGGACTTGCGGGTCGTCTCCTAAGTCTTCAGTCCTCGCCGCGCGGGGTGCCGTAGACCCGGGGCTCGAAGTAGCCCTCGGGCTCGGGTACGAACGTCTGGCGCGGGCGCGCCGCCTCGGCGCCCGCCCGCAGCTCTTCGCGCAGCTCGCGTACGTTGTCGCGCAGGCCGCGCCGCCAGGCGATGCCGAGCACGATGGCCGAGCCGGCGAAGAGCCACGGCGCGCCGCGCGTCATCGAGGTGTAGAGGCCGAGCGCCAGCGACTGCACGATCGACACCGATCCGAACGCCCTCCCGAGCTCGACGAAGAGCGTGGCGCAGAAGAACGTCAGCGGCGGGGTCACCACCAGCGACAGCAGGTCGCGCTTGTTGACCATCAGCACGCCGAGCGTGCTCGCGAGTACGAACGCGGCCCCCACGATGTGCTCGACGCCGAGCAGGGCGGCGAGCACGTAGCCCGCCAGAGTGGCGACCAGGGCGAGCGCGATGGCACCACGAGCCGTCAGCCTGACGGCGGAACGCCTGCCCTTCTCAGCCACGGTTGGCCCACCCCCATTTACTGCGACCCGTTGGCCAACTTACCGTTCGCGTGGGTTATCGGAGATGAGGTTTCGAGCAGTTCGGGGGAGGCCAGGGGCCTGGGCAGCCCTTCGAGCATCTCGGGAGTGTCGAGTTCGCCCTCGACGACGCCCAGCTCGTTAAGTTTGCGCGCGGTGACCAGGACGCGGCTTTCGAGCGATCCGACCGACTTGTTGTACGCCTCCACCGTCCGGGTCAGCGCCCGGCCCAGCGACTCGACGTTCCTGCCCAGCGAGGCCAGCCGCTCGTACAGCTCCTTGCCCAGCTCGAACACGGTCCGCGCGTTCTGGCTGAGCGCCGCCTGCTGCCAGGCGTAGTGCGCGGTGCGCAGCATTGTGATCAGCGTGGTCGGGGTGGCGATGTGCACCCGGCGCGCCATCGCGTACTCCAGCAGCCCGGGGTCGCGTTCGAGCGCCGGGGCCAGGAACGCCTCACCGGGGATGAACAGCACCACGAACTCCGGCGACGGGTTGAACCCCTGCCAGTACGACTTGGCCGCGAGCCGGTCGATGTGCTCGCGCACGTGCCTTGCGTGGGCGTCGAGCCGGGCCGAGGCGATCGCCTCGTCGTCGGTCTCGGCCGCCTCCAGGTAGGCCGCGAGCGAGACCTTGGAGTCGACCACGATGTTCTTGCCGCCGGCGAGCCTGACGACCATGTCGGGCCGCATGGAGCCCTCGGTGACCTGCTCGTCGAAGTCGCAGTAGCGCTGCATGCCGGCGATCTCGGCGACCCTGCGCAGTTGCAGCTCGCCCCACCGCCCCCGCGCCTCGGGCCGCTGCAGCGCCCTGACCAGCGCGGTCGTCTGGGCGCGCAGCTGCTCGTTGCTCTGCCTGACGAACTCGATCTGCTTGGCCAGCTCCGCCCTGGCCACCCGCTGGCCCGTCTCGGTGTCGCGCAGCTGCTCCTCGACCCGGGCGAGCGCGTCCTTCAGCGGCTCGACCAGGTGCTCGACGGCCTGCTTGCGCTGCTCCAGCTCGCCCGCCGCCTCCGCGCGGGTGGCGGCCAGCCGGGTCTCGGCGAGCTCGAGGAACCGTACGTTGTTGACGTCGAGCGCGCGGGTGGACAGCGCCTGGAAGCGTTCGGCGAGCTGCTCCTCGACGTAGACGAGCTTCTCCTCGGCGGCCCTGGCCCTGGCGTCCGCCTCGGCCACCCGCACGGCCGCGCGGGTGCGCGCCACGAGGAACCCGACGAGCAGCCCGATGGCGAGACCGATGACAAGCGCGACGACGTCCATCCCAGCGATGATGGCAAAACTTGGGCCCGCGCTTCTTCCCGACACGCTTGGGCGTTCCGCTTGTGCCGCCGGTTCGCGGTCACGCAGAGTGAAGCAATGGATACGCTTGCGAAGGCGGCGGCCGCCTGCGGGGCCGTGACGTCCGTGCTGATCGCGCTGGCCGGGGCCGTCATCGCATGCGCGCCGGCGAGCGGGCGCGAGACCCAGCGGCCCGTGCTGCGCTGGTCGCCGGGCGCGTGCGTGACGGCCGAGTACGCGCTGACCGCGTGCAACGGCGGACGCTCCGAGGTGATCGCGATGGCCTCCGACCCGCCGGGGCCGGGCGACTGCCCAGAGGACACCGATGACGTGCTGCGCGTCGGCCAGGGCAGGGCGGCGTGCGTACGCAACTTCGTCGAGCCGCACCCCGGCGCGCCCGGAGGCGGCGGTGGCCTGCTCAGATCCGGCGACTGCGTCTCGCTCGACGGCCGCGAGCTCCCCTGCTCGGGCCCCGGCTGGTACGGCCGCGCCATCGCACTCGCCACCGACCAGGACGCCTGCCCGCCCGGCACCCTCGACACGCTCGAAGCCGGCTCCCAGGTCGTCTGCCTCGGGCGGGGCGGGCAGGTGCTCGACAGGGGCGCCTGCGTGGCCAGGCCGCCCGCCGACGTGACCGCGAGGTCCGCGCTCGTCCGCGTCCCCTGCGACGATCCGCGCGCCTGGGCGAAGGTGCTCGCGTTCACCACCTCGCCCGAGGACTGCCCCCGGCGCTCGGGCCACTACCTCCGCGCCGCCCGTGGCTATCGTCCGGTTACCTGTCTGTACGTCGCCAGCGGATAAACTCGCTGACCGTGAACGAGCGCAGCCAGGCGACCACCAGCAGTCAGAGACCTCAGCGAGAGACGGAGCCGCTCCGATGAGTCTGTCCATCGGCATCGTCGGGCTTCCCAACGTCGGCAAGTCCACGCTGTTCAACGCCCTGACCAAGTCCGGCAACGCGCTCGCGGCCAACTACCCGTTCGCCACCATCGAGCCCAACGTCGGCATCGTCGGCGTGCCCGACGACCGGCTCCCCGTGCTGGCCAAGATCTTCGGCTCGGCCCGCATCCTGCCCGCCAAGGTCGAGTTCGTCGACATCGCGGGGCTGGTCAAGGGCGCGTCCGAGGGCCAGGGGCGAGGCAACCAGTTCCTCGCCAACATCCGTGAGACCGACGCGATCTGCCAGGTCATCCGCGTCTTCAGCGACCCCGACGTCACCCACGTCGACGGCGAGATCTCTCCCAAGCGCGACATCGAGACCATCAACACCGAGCTGATCATGGCCGATCTGCAGACGGTGGAGAAGACACTGCCGCGCCTGCAGAAGGAGGCCCGCCACAACAAGGACAAGAAGGCCGCGCTCGAAGCCGCCGAGGCCGCGAAGTCCGTCCTGGAGACCGGCAAGACCATCTTCGAAAGCGGCCTCGACGGCGCGGAGCTGCGCGAGCTCCACCTGCTGACCGCCAAGCCGTTCCTGTACGTGTTCAACCTCGACGCCGACGAGCTGACCGACACCGCGCTCAGGGAGCAGCTGTCGGCGCTGGTGGCCCCGGCCGAGGCGGTGTTCCTCGACGCCAAGATCGAGTCCGAGCTGGTCGAGCTCGACGAGGAGGAGGCGCTGGAGCTGCTGCAGTCGGTCGGCCAGGAGGAGTCGGGGCTGCGCCAGCTCGCCCGGGTCGGGTTCGAGACGCTGGGCCTGCAGACGTACCTGACGGCCGGGCCGAAGGAGACCAGGGCCTGGACGATCCGCAAGGGCGCCACCGCGCCGGAGGCGGCCGGCGTGATCCACACCGACTTCCAGCGCGGCTTCATCAAGGCCGAGGTGGTCTCCTTCGACGACCTGGTGGAGGCCGGTTCCATCGCCGCCGCCCGCGCCGCCGGCAAGGCCAGGATCGAGGGCAAGGACTACGTCATGCAGGACGGCGACGTCGTCGAGTTCCGCTTCAACGTCTGAGCCGTCCCGTCACTGACACCCCGGCCGCCGTCAATCACCCTGAGTGATCTTTCCTTGCGGTAGGTTACCGACGGCGGTCGGCGGTGCAGCCCGTCTTCGGCGCGTGATCTCCCGGTGGTGGCCGGATGTCTGCCGCCGGGAACGCTGACGCGTCAACCGTTTTGGGCCCCCGCGCGTCGAATCGTCACGGCGTTCACGCTGACTCGGGAGGCCCTCAATGATCCGGCGCATCATCAGGAAACGACGCCCGGCACCCACACTGACCGGCATCAGCCTGGAGGAGGAGCTGGCCCTCATCAGGGTCGAGCTCATGTACGGCCTGCGCGTCGACCGCGAGGAGTACCTCCGCAGGAAAGTGGACGAGCGCAACGAGATGGTCACCCGCATGCGCGAGCGTGAGCCCGCCGAGATGCTCGCCGACCTGCGCGGCTCGCTGGAGCGCACGGTCCGCCCGACCGTCGTCGACCTCCACAGCCGCCGCCAGGCGCGCAGCCACCAGGACCCCGAACCGGCCTGACGGGGACGTTTCCGTACGCTTCCGTACGGTCCTCCGCCAGGCCGCCGGGCTGTACCGGCCGCCGGGTGTACCGGCCGGCGGGCTGAACCGGCCGGCGGGCCGTCCTCCGCTAGGCCGCACCGGCCGCCGGGCTGTACCGGCCGCCGGGGCGTCCTCCGCCGCACCGCCCGCCAGGCCGTACCGCCCGGCGGATCGGTGCCGCCGCTGGCCGCCGGGCGGAACCCCTCCGCCGATCGTCGGGTGGGACCTCGACGTGCCGGGCGGAACCTTGATCGACACCTCCGAGTGAACTCCCCAGGGGAGATCGATCCGGACCTGAGACGCGGGGCTTGTAGCGGGTACGTGGTCACTTGTGCACGACTCATGCCGAATCCGCAGGTCGCGACAGTCCATGCCTGTTTTGGACAGGAATCCGTGGCCGCCACGCTACCGGTTTTTAGGCATCTGGCCTGGTCAAAAGCCGTTTCTTCCGGGAACTGACAGGAATCGGCACTGTGGCCTGTCATACGGGCTCGGTTTGCCGTGCGGACTGTCATGCCGCAGCATGGGCGTGGCTTTCCTGGAAGAATGGCGGAGACCGGATAGGGTGACTACTTCACCGCGGATGATGGGGATCGGCACTGGACGACACCGCGCCAGCCGGGGGGATCGGCGCGAGCGGAGGCGTGATGGCTCGTAGGTCTACCGTCCACGATCCTCGGATCGCTGACGGCCCCGGGCTTCCCGCAACCCTTGACTCAGCTGACTTCGACGCGCCGCCACCGCGCAGGCCGCGGCGCGGCGGCTGGTCGGGTGGCGGCGGACGCTGGCTGGTGTGGACCGGCCGCGTCATTCTATGGGCGCTTATTGTGGTTATCGTGGTGAATGGGATTCGTGCCCCATTTGAGCGGTTTACCCAGCAAGAGCCCGCGACGTCCAATGGCGCCGCACCAGCCGACCATGGATTCCCAACCGAGCGGGGCATGGCATTCGCCGCCCAGTTCGCCGGGGTCTATCTGAATTTCAACCCGGAAGACGCCGCGAGCAGGTCGGGCAAGCTCGCCGCATTCCTCGCCGCGGGCATGGACCCGCAGATGGGCTGGGACGGCTACGGCAAGCTGTCCGCCGTCGCCATCCAGCCGTACGACATCGAGGTGAGCGACGCCCAGAACGCCGTGGTCAGCGTGGCCTTCCAGACAGGGCCGCGCCGCATGATCCTCACCGTGCCCATCTACTACTCCGGCGACTCCAGCGGGCGCTTCGCCGTCTCGGGCCGCCCCGCCGTCCTGCCCGCGCCCGCGCCCGCCGACGTGCCCCAGGCCGCCGCACCGGAGACCGACGACGCGGCGGCGGCGGAGCTCAAGCCCCAGCTCGAAGGTTTCTTCAAGGAATACGCGTCCGGCGACACGGCCGGGCTGCAGCGTTACGTCGCCGCCGGCAAGAGCCTGCCCAGCTTCGGCGGCGCGTTCACCTTCTCGCAGCTCAAGGAAGTCGTGGTGCCTGTGGGGGGTGCCACAAGAGAGATCCAGGCGGTCGTGGTGTGGGCCGTGCCGAACGGCAGTGCGACGCCCTCTCCCGACGCCACCGACCCCGCCGCGGTCGGCGGCACGCTGGAGCAGGCCTACCGGCTGACCGTCGAGAAGCAGGGCGACAAATGGTTCGTCGCCGACATCCGCGGCGGCGGCCGATCCGTTGGATAGACGCACGGCCGCGCTGCTGAACGGTACCCCCCGGGAGGACAAGAAGTGATCTTGAAGACCATAGTGCTCACCTTGATGGAGATGACGCCGACGCCGACCTCCACGGGCATCGACACCGGGGGTCTCGCCGACTTCCTGCGGGCGTTCTTCGCGCCGCTGTTCCTCGTTGTCGTCTCCGTGGTCGCGCTCTTCTTCCTCTTCACGCGGGAGATCACCCGTTTTGTGCAGTTCCTGATCCTGGCCGTGGCCATCGGCGTGATCTTCTACGTTCCCAACATCATCGAGGTGACGGCGAGGGCGATCGCGGGCGCACTAGGCATCAGGTAAGGGTTGAGACCGTTCTCCGGCGGTCATTAACGAGCGGGTGGAGAGGAGGACCGCGTTGGACCTGCCCACGTATACGAACATCTGGCGTATCGAGAAGCGGCTCTACAAGCTGTACGACCTGCGCCTGCCGATGCCGCTGCCCATCGTCTGGATCGGCGTGTTCGTCGGGGTGTTCGTCCCGTGGTCCCTCCTGCTGGTCCTGATCGGCGTGCCGGTGGAGATGCCCTGGCACGTGCTGTTCCTGGTGCCGCCCGGCATCGTCACGTGGCTGTCCACCCGTCCCGTCATCGAGGGCAAGCGCCTCACCGAGCTGCTGGAGTCCCAGCTGCGCTACCTCGGCGAGCCCAAGGCCTGGTACCGCCTCGCGCCCTCCTCCGAGCCCGACGTCGTCACCTTCTCCGGGCGCGTCTGGCGTGCCGCGCCGCGCCGCGCCAAGGCCACGAAGGCCACGCGGGCGGGCAAGGTCGCCAAGACGGCGCGCAAGGAACGCCAGGCGGAGCGCCGGCGCGCGGGCCGTCCGGTCACCGGGCCGCGCCAGGTCCGTCCCGCCGTCGCCGCCGCTGCCGCCGCCGCGTCGCAGGCACCCGTGGCCGAGCCGACGTCCGCCCGTACGGGGTGGGGGTCGCGCAGGGGGACAGCGCCCGCTCTGAAGGCTTCGGGGCTGCCCGCGGGCACCGGGGCCGGGGGCGGGTCTGTACGGCGCGAGGAGGGGCTCTCAGGGGGCTCTGGGCGTGCTCAGGAGCTTCAGGAGCCGGTGCCGCTCGTGGACGAGGTCGTCGGCACCGCCCGCCGCACCGGAGCCACCGATCGGGCCGTGCCGCGCGACGCCGATCACGCCGTACTTCCGGACCTCGACGACTTCACCGAGCCCGCTGACTTCGAGCCGGACACCCCTCGTGAGGGGACGCCGGACGCCTCCGGTGGGGCGACGCGCGACTTCGAACCGGACGCCTTTGGCGGGGCGACGCGCGACTCCGAGGCGGACACCTCTGGCGATGCGGCGCACTCCTCCGACAGCGCGAGAGCGAGTGACCGTGGAACGGGAAGCCCTACGCGCGGAACCCCGGTGGGCGGAAGCTCAGCGGGAGGAAGCTCCGCGCGGGGAAGCTCTGTGGGAGGCAAGCCGATCGACACGGAGGCGCTGCGGCGGCTGCGCAAGCTGGCGGCCAGCGCCGACGCACCGTCCGAGTCGGCGGGCCGCGCCGATCCGGCGGCACGGGCGGACGCGGCGCCCCGTGCCGAGGATGACGCGCGTACGCAGGACGCACGGCACGAGGAAGAGATCGCCCGCGACCAGCACAGGAGAGGCCAGCCGCCCCGGCTCAACCCCGCGCTGCTGCTGTCGGGCACGCATCGCGTCTGGCCTCCGCTCAACGCGAACGCCAAGCCCGCCCCGCGCCCGTCCCGCCGCGAGGACGCCGACCAGACGGCCCGCCCCACCGAGACCGCCCGCGACACCACCACCGACCTCACCCCGACTGCGACCGACGCGCCGGTCGGTCCGGCCGACGCCACGCACGCCCCTGCCGACGCGACGAGCGCCCGGGCAGACGTCGCGGGCGGCCCGAACGAGGCGACGAGCGCCCGGGCAGACGTCGCGGGCGGCCCGAAAGAGGCGACGGGCGCCCGAGCGGCCGTGGCGAGCGATGCGGCTGCGGGCGGCCCTGCGAAGGGCACGGTCGGCCCTGCGGAGCACGACGCTCTCCCGCCGCTCCCCAAGATGCCCGTCGACGAGTCCAGGCCGCGCGAGCGTGCGGTGGCGGGCGAGGTCCCGGCTCGGACGCCCGCCCACGACACCACCCCGGCGGACGGCACGGACGGCGGCCGGGCGATCGGTGAGGATGCCGAGCCGGCTACCGAGCCGGCTACCGAGCCGGACACCGCCCAGCCGGACAGCGCACAGGACGTGGTGCTGCGCACGGGCGAGCAGCAGGTCGCGCCCGCGGAGGACGGTGCCGACGACGCTCGGAGTGCCACCGCCTCGGAGAGCCGGGTTGACGATGGCCAGCGCGATGTCTCCTCGCAGCAGAGGGCCGACGATGGCCGGCTTGAGGCGCCCGCGAAGGCTCGGACCAACGACGGTCGGAGTGCTGCCGCCTCGGAGAGCCGGGTTGGCGATGATCAACGCGACGCCGGCTCGGAGGCCGGTGACGGCGAGCGAGGTGCTTCGACGGCGGACCCGGCGGGTGACCTGCGAGACGCCCCGGTCGCCGAGCAGGCGGGCCCCGACCGGCAGAAGGATGCCGCGGTCGAGCCGAGCCCGGCCACGAGCGATCCC
Organism: Nonomuraea sp. NPDC052634; assembly: GCF_040678535.1. NCBI lineage: Bacteria > Bacillati > Actinomycetota > Actinomycetes > Streptosporangiales > Streptosporangiaceae > Nonomuraea > Nonomuraea sp. NPDC052634. Next base: position 65,466 of record NZ_JBFATY010000013.1, read on the forward strand.
GGCGAGCGCACAGTCGAGCCGGCGGTCGCGGAGACCGTGGAAGACGACCAAGCCGACCGGGAAGCGGCCCCCGCAGCCGTGGCGGCCCGCGCTGAGGCGGCAGGCGAGCACGAAACCCCGTCGGTGACCGCCGCCGAAGAGACCGTCAGCCACCCGGCCGGCGCGGCGGCTCCCGAGGGTCGTGGTGAGCACGCGGCTGAGCCGACGGACGGCGAGCAGGCCCCGCAGGCGGCCGAGGGTGAGCAACCGGCGACCACAGTCCGCGGGCGGTCGCGCTCGGCGGCCGGCCGTAAGGCGGCTGCTGAGCGGGCGGTTGCGGGCAGCGAGCCGGGGACGGCTGGACGGTCGGCCGCTGGTGATGAGCCGGAGGCGGCTGGGCGGTCGGTCGCTGGCGGTGAGCCGGAGGCGGCTGGGCAGTGGGTCGCCGGTGGTGAGCCGGACGCGGCTGAGCGGGCGGTTGCCGCCCGTGAGGTCGCCGTTCGTGAAGCCGAAGCGGTTGAAGCGCGGGTGATCCCGCTGGAGCGGGAGCGTCGTGCGCACAGGGAGGCCGCCGTTGAGCGCTCGGGCGAGGCGGCCCGTGAGCGTCCGAGGCGTGCGGCGGACTCGCAGGAGTCCGGACGCGGCGCGGCGGCGCAGGAGTCCGGACGTGGCGCGGCGCGGCAGGCCGAGGCAGGTGGCCGGCAGGCGGAGGCCGGCGATCGTCAGGCTGGGCGTGAGGCGGCGCGGCACACCGAGGCCGACGGACGGCAGGCAGGACGGCAGGTGGCGCGGCAGCGGGGGGATGTGGCCGCGCCGGTGCCGGGGCCGAGGGCCGGGGAAGGCCGGGTGCGCAGGGTCGAGTCCGTGGTGGGGCGCGACTCCGGCGGCTGGCGGCGGATCGCCCAGGTGGTCGTCGGCGGCGCCAGTGTCCGTACGGACGGCTCGGAGCTCGACGAGGCGCGGGCGAAAGCCGTGTTCAGCGGCAGCCGCAGGATCGTCGTCCTGGGCTGCACCGGCGGCGCCGGGCAGAGTACGACGGCGCTCATGCTGGGCCACACGTTCGCGCAGTACCGGGACGACCGGGTGGTCGCGGTCGACGCGAGCACCGGCGGGGGCGGACTCACCAGCAAGATCGAGCCGGAGACCCCGGAGACCCTGACGTCGTTGCTGTCGGGTCTCGACCGGGTCAGCGGCTATCTCACGATGCGGGGATACACCACGCGGACCGCCTCGGGGCTCGAGGTGATCAGCGCGGACACCGACGCGGGCGCCGAGCAGCGGCTCGCGGACCGGTCCTTCTTCTCCGACCGCCGGATCGGCGAATCCATGCGCCTGCTCGACCGCCACTACAAGCTGGCCGTCATCGACCCGGCCGCCTCGCTGGCGGCCAGGCTGCTGCCGTACGCCGACCAGCTCGTGCTGGTGGTGCCGGCGAGCGAGGAGGCGCCGGAAGCGGTCGCGATGACGTACGAGTGGCTCGACGGGCACGGCTGCGCGGAGCTGCGCAGGCGCGCGGTGATGGTGGTCAACGGCGTCAGCAGGCGTTCGATGGCCGACGTCGAGCAGGCGGAGTCGGTGGCCAGGGGCAGGTGCCGGGCCATCGTCAGGGTCCCCTGGGAGGACGACCTGGCGCCCGGCGGTGCCGAGGTGGTCGATCCCGGGCAGTTGCGCGCGGCCGGGCGGCGGGCCTATCTCGCCCTCGCCGGTGTGGTGGTCGCGGGCTTCGCGGCGCAGACCGTACGACCGAGCGAAGAGGAGATGGCGAGTGACCCCCCGGGCACGAGAATCGGTGAGCGATAAGTGAACAAGCGAGCAGGTCTGGCCCGTTCATGCGCCGAGGGGGCGGCATGAGCAGGGCGTCCCGAGCGCATCAGCGCCTCGCGGTCCGCTACTTCGACGACCGCATCCTGCTCACGGACACCTGCGCATGGGCGTACTTCCGGCTTCCGACGGTCAGCTACGAGTTCGTCACTCCGGAGGAGCGCGAGGCGCTGGCCACCAACATCACGATCGCGCTGGCCGCGATCAGGATGCCCGACGCCGAGGTCCATCTGCGGGTCGCGCACCGGGCGTATCCGGCGGCGGAGTGGGCGATGGCGCTGAATGCCACCTCCGACGAGGGGCCCGGCTGGCGCGACTACCTGGAGGAGATGTACCGGCACGTCTGGGCGAAGGACTTCTGGACCAAGGAGGTCTACCTGGGCGTGCGGCTCGGGCCGCGCGGCAAGCAGCTCGGCAGCGGCGTGCTCTCCCAGCTCTTCGGCTTCTACCAGAAGACGGAGAAGGCGCTGGGCATGGAGGACGACCACGTGCCCGACAGCGAGATCAGCCGGTGGACCGAGTCCGCGGAACGCCTCGGCAGGGCGCTCGCGTCCAGCGCGCTGTACGCCCGTCACGCCACCTCCACAGAGGTGGCGTGGCTGTTCCAGCACGCGGCGGCGGGGGCGATCGGCGATCCGCCGCCGTCGGCGAGCCCAAGGCGGCGCTGGGGCAGGGGCGAGATCGAGTCGCTGGTCGAGGGCGAGATCCACAACGGCAGGTCGCTGCTGCGGATCGTGCAGCCGCAGGGCGACTCGTACGTGGCGTACCTGTCGTTCGCGCGCTTTCCCGACCTGATGCCGTTCCCGGACGGCGAGCCGTGGATGCACTTCGCGGACCAGCTGCCGTTCCCGGTGGAGATCTCCTCGCGGATGCGGCTCATCCCGCCGGTCAAGGCGTCGAAGGACGTGGCGCGCAAGCTGGCGCACGCCCGCGACATGGACCACCACATCCGTGAGGCGGGCGCGGAGGCGCCGCTGGCGCTGGCCGAGCAGATCGACGCCGCGCGCATGCTGGAGCACGGCATCACCAAGGAGCGCCTGCCCTTCGTGTACGGCTGGCACCGCCTGATCGTCTCGGCCCCCACCGAGGACATCTGCGTGCAGCGGGTGGAGGCGGTGGTCGAGCACTACCGCGACATGGGCATCGACGTGGTCAACTCGACGGGCGACCAGTTCTCGCTGTTCTGCGAGTCGCTGCCGGGCGAGAAGGTCAGGGTCAACGCCTACGCCCAGCGTCAGCCGCTGCGCACGATCGCGGGCGGCATGGCCACGGCCACGGTGGAGCTGGGCGACCGGCTGGGCGAGGGCAGCGAGGGCTGGCTGGGCCCGTACATCGGGGAGACGGTCGGCAGGGCGCGCAGCATCGTGCACTTCGACCCGCTGGTGGCGGCGACCCGCAACCGGCCGACGGCCATCGCGATCACCGGGGAGCCGGGCGGCGGCAAGACCACGCTCGCGCTGCTGATGATCTACCAGATGGCGCTGCGCGGCGTGACGGTCGCGGTGATCGACCCGAAGGGCGACGCGGAGTCGCTGGTGAAGCTGCTGGAGAAGCGCGGGCGCAAGGCGAGGGTGATCCCGCTCGGCTCGGCGGCGCCGGGACTGCTCGACCCGTTCTCGTTCGGCGACGACATCGCGGCGAAGAAGACGATGGCCACCGAGACGCTGCGGCTGCTGCTGCCGCGCATGTCGGAGGAGCGCGAGTCGGCGATGATCCAGGCGGTGGCGGCGGTCTCCAACGGCCCGAACCCGTCGCTCGGCAAGGTCGTCGACTATCTGGAGCAGGCCGACGACGCCGCGTCGAAGAACCTGGGCGCGGTGCTGCGCTCGATGTCGGAGATGCATCTGGCGCGGCTCTGCTTCGACCCCTCGGGCGGCGAGCAGATCGACACCGAGGGCTGGACGACGGTGTTCACGCTGGGCGGGCTGACCCTGCCCGACGTGGCCACCAGCAGGGAGGACTACTCCTACGAGCAGCGCCTCTCGGTGGCCCTGCTCTACCTGGTCTCCCAGTTCGCGCGCAGGCTGATGAACGGCCTCGACCGGCGCGCGCCCAAGGCGATCTTCCTGGACGAGGCGTGGGCGATCACCTCCACGCCGGAGGGCGCCAAGCTGGTGCCCGAGGTGAGCAGGATGGGCCGCTCCCGCAACACGGCGCTCGTCCTGGTCTCGCAGAACGCCGGAGACCTGCTGAACGAACAGGTGACCAACTGCCTGTCGTCGGTCTTCGCCTTCAGGTCCACCGAACGGGTGGAGGTGGACCACGTCATGTCCCTGCTCGGGGTGGAACCGCTGGAAGAGCACAAGGCCGTGCTGCGCTCGCTGGGCAACGGCGAATGCATATTCCGCGATCTGGATGGCAGGGCGGGCCGTATCGGAGTAGACCTGATCTCCGAGGAGCTGCTCCGCTGGCTCGACACGAACCCGACACACGACAAACCCGACGGCGCCGGGCATGATGATCTTCAAGGGGGCGTGGGCAGGGCGCAGGAGGTACGGTCATGAAGATCCGACTACCCAGACGGCTGGCACTGGCGCTCGCGCTCGTCACCGGGATCCTGGTGGTGCCGATCGTGGTGGGCGCCGCCTCCACGCCGGCGGCCGCGGCCCCCTGTGACCTGTCGGGCCCGCTGTCGCCCGAGATGGTGGGCAGCGGCGTCGACGGCCTGATCCAGCCGCCCCCGCCCGAGGGCGGCCCGCAGGCCCCGACCACCAACTACGCCCAGTTCGGCATGAGCGGGCAGTTCTGGCACACGCACGAGCTGACCTGCTCCGATTACGTGGCCGTGCTGGGCAACATGTGGGCCAACGGCATCTTCACCGCGGCCAAGGCGATCGACCGGCTCACGATCACGACCTATCAGGCGGCGGCGACCGAGGGCCCGCTCCAGTCGATCAAGGACGTCGTCGACGACATCGTCACGAACCTGGCCAACGCCATGTACTGGCCGTACCTGCGGCCGATCGTCATCCTCGGCGCCATCTGGCTGGCCTGGTACGGTCTGATCCGCAAGCGGGCCACCACCACCGCGGAAGGCGTCATCTGGATGGTGCTGGCGGTCACCGTGGCGGTCTGGTTCTTCAGCCGTCCCGGCGACTTCACCGGCCTCGGCAAGGTCGTCACGGACAAGACGGGCGAGGTCGTCAACTCCGCCTTCGCCGGTCTGCCCGGCGCGGGCGGCGCGTCCTGCCTGCAGCCGCCGGGACAGCCCGACGCGCAGGTCAAGGCGGGCGGCTACGCGCAGGCCGGCACGCCCGGCGTTGAGCAGAACGCCGACGCCCTGTGGTCCACGCTGGTCTGCAAGCCGTGGCTGGTCGGCCTGTTCGGCACCTCCGACCCGCAGCAGCCCATCGTGCGCGACTGGGGCCGCAAGGTGCTGGAGATGCAGTCGGTCCCGCAGGCCGTGGCCGGGCAACCGGCGCCCGACGTGGGCGCCCGCCAGTCCGAGTACGCCGACTTCGCCGACAAGCTGCGCAACGACCCCCGCTACGCGACCTTCTCGGGCCGCGACTGGTCCAACCGGCTCGGCGTGGCCGTCGGCGCGTTCATCGCCGCGCTGGTGGCCGGGCTGCTCATCTTCCTCGTGGCGGTCTCGCTGCTGGTGCTGAAGGTGGGCTTCCTGCTGCTGCTGATACTCGGGCCGATCTTCCTGCTGATCGGCGTGCATCCGGGCAGCGGCCGCATTATCGCCATGCGCTGGGTCGAGATGCTCATCGGCACGCTGCTGCGGCAGGCCGTGCTGACCATCGTGCTGAGCGTGCTCATCTACGGGTACGCGCTGATCATCTCCACCGCCATGCCGTGGGGCATGCAGGTGCTGTTCATGGCGCTGCTGACGATCGCGGTGTTCTTCTACCGGCGGCCGTTCCAGCACCTGTTCGCCTCGATCAACGGCCACACCGTCACCACCCGCATGCTGGGCGAGGCGGCCAGCTCGCCGGTGCTCGAGCGGTCGGCCGGCGTGCTGCCGCCGGTCGCCTCGGCCAGGATCGGCCGCTGGGGCCTGCGCAAGGCCGAGCCGGTCATCAGGGCGGCCGGCATGGTCAGCGGCACGGGCGCGGCGGCCTCGGCGGCATCCGCGGCCGCGGCCGGGCAGGTTCGCGTACAGGAAGGCGAGGGCACGCCCTCCGGCGCCCGCGTGCCCGCGACGGCGGCCCCGCTGGACACCGACCAGCAGGGCGGCAAGGCGGCGGGACGGGCGGTTCCCGAGCCGCGCAGGGGCACCGCGCCGCCGCTCAACCTGGGCGGCACCTCCGGGCGTACGCGGGGTCCCGGCGGCCCGCGGGTCGGCGGTTCCGGCTCCAACGGCTCGTCCGGCGGCTCCGGTGTCGCGGCCGGGTCGGGCGGCGGCTCCGGCGGCGGCTGGTTCGGCGGCGGGTCAGGCGGCGGGTCAGGCGGCGGCTGGGCTCGGCGCGGCGGATCCGCGAACGGCACCCGTAGCACCCGTACGTCCCGCTTCAGCGGATCGGGCTCCGGAGGCTCCCGGTCGGGCGGCAGCCTGTTCGGCGGCGGGTCGCGCTCGGGCGGCAACGGCTCACGCTCCGGCGGCGGGCTGTTCGGCGGCTCGTCACGCTCCTCCTCCGGCGGCGGCAGGTCGGGCGGCGGTACCTCGCCGGGCACCCGGATCTTCGGCTCCGGCGAGACGTCATCCCGCGCATCGGAAGCGCCTCCGCTGTGGCTGCGCAGCAGCCGCGACGGCGGCGACTCCGGAGGCGACAGCCCTTCCGTGCCGTTCTGGCTCAAGCCGAGCAACCCCGACAAGGACTGAGACCCCGGAGAACTGAGATATGGCGCAGCCAGGTGACAGGCGGGGGGTGGCCTTCGCCGCCGTCGTCGTGGTCATCGCGGCGGTCGGCATCTACCTGACCATGTGGCCCGACTCGCCCGACCAGGAGGCGGCGGAGCCGGCGGCCCCCAGCGCCACCAGCACCGTCGTGGCGACCAGCACGCCGCTGGCGACCGCGAGCTCCGCGCCGTTCGACGTGTACGCGTACCTGCCGATGACCAAGGAGCAGCTCGCGGCGGCGGCGGATCTCGCCGAGCGGTTCACCGCCGAGTACGGCACCTTCCGCTACGACGAGGACCCGGCGGCGTACGCGGCCAGGCTCAAGGCGTACACCACGCCCGAGCTCGGCAACACGCTGGCCAGGACCCTCACGTCGGCGGGCACCGTCGAGCAGAACCACGACGACGAGATCGTCTCCACCGCCACCGCCCAGCTCAAGGAGATCAGGCAGGTCGAGAAGAACTCCATCGTGTTCGTCGTCACCGCCACCAGGCAGATCTCCGCCAAGAGCGGCGAGAAGCAGGCGAACGAGGAATACGCCGTCACGGTCAGCCAGTCCGGCAGCGACTGGCGGATCTACGACATCCTTCCGTCCACCGAGGGCCAGGAGGGAGACACCTCGGGGTGAAGCTCACACGAGGCCGCATCGCACTGCTCCTCGGCCTGGCCGGGTTACTGCTCCTGGCCGCGGTCGTCGTCTCGCCGCTGCTGCTCATGTCGATGCCGTCGTTCCTCAGCAACGGCGGCACCACCGTCGACTGCGAGGACCAGGTGCAGGTGGAGGAGGCGTCCGACTCGGCCACCTCCGACATCCCGCCCGAGTACTTGGAGCTGTACAAGGAGTACGGCAAGAAGATCGGCGTCCAGTGGAACGTGCTGGCCGCGGTGGGCAAGCGCGAGACCGACCACGGCCGCTCCAACCTGCCCGGCGTCAAGAGCGGCACCAACCACGCGGGCGCGGCGGGGCCGATGCAGTTCCTCATCTCCACGTGGGGCGGCAAGGCCAGGATCTCGATGTCGTCGAAGTTCAACGGCTACGCCTCCGACGGCGACGGCGACGGCATCGGCGACGTCTACAACCCGGCCGACGCCATCCTCGGCGCCGCCAAGATGCTCAAGCGCAACGGCGCGCCGGAGAACGTGCGGCGGGCGCTGTTCGTCTACAACCGCGCCTGGTGGTACGTCGACCAGGTCGAGGAGATCGCCAGGAAGTACGCCAAGTCGGGTGAGGTGAAGGTGCCGCCGCAGGCGACCGACGACTGCGACGACCCCCTCGTCGAGGCGGCGCCGAGCGACGTGGTGGCCAAGATCCTCCAGTACGCGCTGGCGCAGCGCGGCAAGCCGTACCTGTGGGGCGGCACCGGTCCCGACGCGTTCGACTGCTCCGGCGTCATCTACGCGGCCTACCGGGAGGCGGGGCTGTCGATCCCGCGTACGACGTTCGGTCAGTGGCCGTTCGGCGTACGCATCAAGGAGGGCGACGAGCAGCCCGGCGACCTGGTGTTCTTCAACTCCGGGCCGGGCACCTCGCCGGACAACCCCGGCCATGTCGGCCTCGTCGTCTCCAAGGGCAAGATGCTGGAGGCGCGCTGCCGGCTGTGCGGGCCCATCAAGGTCACCAGCTACATGGCCAGGCAGGACCGCGTCGGCTTCACCCGTCCCCTGCAGAACCCCGATGTGCAGGAGCAGCTGAAGAAGCTGCAGAATCCAGCGCTATGAGAACAGTCGTCGCCGCCGTCATCGTGGCTCCGGGCGGGCGGGTGCTGGCCGCGCAGCGCGCCGAACCCGCCGCGCTGGCGGGCGGCTGGGAGTTCCCCGGCGGCAAGGTGGACCCCGGCGAGAGCGACGAGGCGGCGCTCATCCGCGAGTGCCGCGAGGAGCTCGGGGTCGAGGTCACGGTCGGCCGCCGGGTGGGCGCCGACTGGCCGCTCGCCGAGGGGTACGTCATGCGCGTCTGGCTCTGCTCGCTGGCCGCCGGCGAGCCCGTCGCCAAGGAGCACCTGGCGCTGCGGTGGCTCGGGCCGGGCGAGTACTACGACGTCGCGTGGCTTTCGGCTGATCTGCCCATCATGCGGGCGGTGGAGAACCTACTCCCGCAGGATTAGGACATCACCCTCTGTGACACAATGATAACTACTTGTCATTTGTCGTCGCGGTGGGGGAGTGGGAGCGATGCGGCGTGGGTGGATCGTCGCCGGCGTGCTGACCCTGGTGGCGGTGCCGTCCGTGCCCGTGGCGGCGGCCGGGGTGTCGCTGGTGCTCGAGCGGGTCAGCGGAGGCGAGGACGTCGGCAAGTGGGTCAGGACCGGGGACGTCCAGCGCTTCCGGGTGCGGCTGAACGGGATGGGCAAGGGCGCCAAGGTGGCGGTCGCGGCCAACCCGGTGGAGGCGCTGACCGAGGTTTCGTGTGCCGCCGATGCCCGAGCTGTGACCGGTGGCGGGCATGGGTCGGGCTCTCAGACGACGGGTTCCAGGGCTGCGGGCTCCGGAGCTGCCGGGGCGTCCGGTTCCGTGGCATCTGGTGCTGCGGCGTCTGATTTTGCGGCGTCTGATTATGCGGCGTCTGATTATGCGGCGTCTGATTTTGCGGTGGCGGGTGGCGGGCCGGCGGCCTCCGGGGTGGCGGGCTCCGAGGCGGTCGGTCCCAAGGCGGCGGGGAGGCTGGCGGCGCGGGCGCTGATCGCCGCCGGGGCGGCCGAGCCGACCGGTCCCGTGCCTCTGAGCGCGGCACTCGCCCCGTCCGCTCAGCAGGCCCTGCCGAGCGGTACGGCTTCCTCGGGCACGACGCTGGGCGAGCAGGCGTCCTCCGGCGCGAGCCTGCACGGGACGGCGGCCGGGGCGGGGGCGAGCGGGACCGTGCCCACCGGTCCGACTGCGGGTGCGACGGTGGCCGAGGGCGCGGTCGTGCCGGGCGCTCGCGTGTGCGCGCTGGGCAAGGTCTCCGGGACGAAGGCGGTCGACGTGACCGTGCGGGCGCCGGAGGGGTCCAAGCGCGTGGTGGTCGCGGCGGTGGCCAGGGTGCGGGACGGCGGGAAGCTGACGACCATGAGCAAGACGGCCGCCGTACGGGTGCGGGGGCCGATCACCGGTGACGCCGCCACCTTCAGCGGCCCCGCCCAGCGCCTGCCCGCCACCGCCGCACGAGCCGCCCAGGGCTCGCACCCGGCCCAGTCCGCCACCCCGCACAGGGACCTGACACGCGCGGCCGGGAGCCAGGCGGACGCGACACAGGCGGGCGGAACGCCCGCGAGAGCAGACGGAACGCCCGCCGGGCCAGGTGGAACACCCGCCAGGGCAGACGGAATGCCTGCGAGGGCAGGCGGAACGTCCGCGAGGGCGGCGCAACAGGGCGAGGCGCAGGCCGGCGCGACTCAGACGGGCGAGGCTCACACCGACGTGGCACGTACCGGACGGGCGCACGTCGCGGCGACTCCGCGCGACGCGGATCGCGACGTCTCGGGCGCGAAGCCCGGAAGGCGGACGCGCACGAGCACGGGCGCGTCACCAGGCAGGCGGACGCGCGCCGGTGCGGCGAACGCGAGACGAACCACGCGCGGCGGCGGAACGGCGAACGCCGGAAAACGCGCACGCGCCGACGCGGCGGCCTCGCCGGCCACCGGGCCCGCGACCACGACCGGTGACGCGGGCACGAAAGCGGCGAGCGGTGCGCACAGGGCTGCGGCCCGAGCGGCGGGGGACGCGAGCGCGGATGCGGCGAGCGGCGCGAACGGGGGCGCAGCGGCCCGAGCGGCGGAAGACGCGAGCGCGCAGAAGGACGTGGGCGCGGGTACCACCGGAAGCGTGAGCCCAGGGACGACCGGAGACGTGACGGGCGGAGCGCCGGGGCTGGTGTTGCCGGACGCCGCGCCCGGAGGGGCGGCCGGCACGGGGAGCGCGTCCGGCGACGTCACGGGTTCCGTGCCGGGCGTAGGCGGATGGCCCGGCGTGCCTGGTGCCGCTGGGGGTGGATGGGCTGCTGCGCCTGGTGGGGCGGGTGGTCAGCAGGCCGTCGCGCCCAGTGTCGCGCCGCCTGGGAGTACGGCGGGTGACGCCGGAGGTGCCGGGGCGTTGCCGGGAGGTGAAGCTCCGTTGCCGTGGGAAATGGGCGTACGGGCGAAGCCGGCCAAGCCAATCGCGTGGGTGAGCCCCATTGATGGCCCGAAGGCGTTTCCCCTGGTCGTGGCGGCCATCGGCGTTCTGATGTGCGGCTTGTGGCTCGTTGTCACGGTACAAAAACGGCGTAACCGGAGAAAGGTGCTCTAATTTCGTCTTTACTGTTACTTTGACCCGACTAGTATTCCCTTGACCAATGTTTCGGGAGTACGCGGAGGGCATCGGTGGCACGCACACGAGCGACAGCCGTGTCCGCTATCGTCCTTGCGCTCGGGCTGTCGGGTGCCGGTGCCGCGCCGTTCATCATGCAGAGCGCGAGCGCCTCCGTAGTCGCAGCCGACCCGGTCGAGCCGTGTGACGTGGGTCAGGTGTGCGATCTCGACCCGCCCGACGACGTCACCGTCACGGTCACCACTACCATCGGTGAGCCGCCACCGCCCGAGGAGGAGCAGGAGGCCCCGGCGACGACGGTCACCAAGACCGTCACCGCGAGCCCCGAGCCCACGACGACCAAGACGGTCACGGCGAAGCCCACCAAGACCACGAGCACGCCCACCCCGACCAAGCCGAGCACCCCGGCCACCACCCAGGCGCCGCCGCAGCAGCCGCTGCCCACGCAGCCGGACATCGAGGTCCCCCCGGTGACCCCGACGTCCAGCACGCCCACGCCTGACGCGGCGGTCGAGATGCCGACGGTCGCGCCGACCGACCCGGTCACCACCGCGCCGCCGCCCAGCCAGTCGCAGGCCGCCTCCACCGAGGAGGTACCGCTCGAGCTGCGGCAGGCCGCCCCCGAGTACGACCAGCGCACGCTGACGCAGAAGCTCAGCATCCCGGCGCTGGTGCTGGTGCTGCTGGCGCTGTTCGGTGTGCTCATCTTCGAGGGACGGCTGCGCAGGATGGCCCACGCGGCGGCCGTGCGGAAGGCGGGCCCGCAGCTGCCCCCGGACGCGCAGCCCATGCCGCCCGGCGGCTACCCGGCGGGCCCCGGCTACGCGACGGCGCACATCGCCGCCCCCGGCTACCCGGGCGGCACGGCGTACGCGCCCATCATCAGCTTCGTGCCGGTGCAGACGTTCCCGACCGCTCCGCCGCCCGGCTACCAGGACCCCAACCAGCCCTACCCGCACGGCTACGCGCAGGAGCCGGCGCCGCCCGCCGAGCAGCCGCAGGAACCGGTGGTGCTCGGCCCGGACCAGTTCGACTCCTACAGCGAGCCGCCGAAGTCCCGTGAGCGCGACCTGTTCGAGCCGGCGATCCCGCCGGAGCCGCCGGCCTCGGACATTCCGCCGGGCGGGGCCGGCCCGTTCGATCCTGACAAGGACCAGCCGCTCGGGCCGGCCTCGGCTGCGGAGCCGGGTGACTCCGAGCCGTGGCAGCAGCACCAGCGCGGGCTGTTCGAACCGGCCAAGGAGTACGAGCCGCCTCCCTACCTGCCGGCCGACGGGGAGGCGACGACCGTGCAGCCCGTTGCGCAGCAGCCCCAGCCGGAGCCGCCGCAGGCTCAGGCGGAAGAGCAGCAGCAGGAGGCGCAGCAGCAGGACGCGACCCAGGTGATGCCAGAGGCCGGCGCCAAGCGCCGCCTCTTCGGCAGGAAGAAGAAGTAGCGTCCCGCCGCCTCTTCCACGGCAAGCAGCGAAAGCGAAGGGCCGGAAGCCCCAGTCGGGGTTCCGGCCCTTCGCCTTGTACGAGACCCTTCGTCTGGTACGCGGCGGCCCATGCGCGGGCCCCGGCGGGCGAGCCACGTGGGCGGCCCGCCGGGATCGCGGCGGCCCTGCGGCTACGGCTTGGTGGTGCCGGAGCTCGCGCCGCGCTTAAAGATCTTGTTGCCCAGCCACACCAGCGGGTCGTACTTGCGGTCCACCACGCGCTCCTTCATCGGGATCAGCGCGTTGTCGGTGATCTTGATGTGCTCGGGGCAGACCTCGGTGCAGCACTTGGTGATGTTGCAGTAGCCGAGCCCGTGGTCCTGCTGCGCGGACTCCTTGCGGTCGGCCACGTCGTACGGGTGCATGTCCAGCTCGGCGATCCGCATGAGGAAGCGGGGACCGGAGAAGTTGGTCTTGTTCTCCTCGTGGTCACGGATGACGTGGCAGACGTTGTTGCACATGAAGCACTCGATGCACTTGCGGAACTCCTGCGAGCGCTCGACGTCCACCTGCTTCATCCGGTATTCGCCCGGCCGGACGTCGGCGGGCGGTGTGAAGGACGGGATCTCCCGGGCCTTCTGGTAGTTGTAGGACACGTCGGTGACGAGGTCCTTGATGACGGGGAACGTCCGCATCGGCGTGACCGTGATGGTCTCGTCCTCTGAGAAGGTGGACATCCGGGTCATGCAGCCGAGCCGCGGCTTGCCGTTGATCTCCATGCTGCACGAGCCGCACTTGCCGGCCTTGCAGTTCCACCGTACGGCGAGGTCGGGTGCCTGGGTCGCCTGGAGGCGGTGCAGGATGTCGAGGACGACCTCGCCCTCGTTCACTTCGACCGTGAAGTCCTCGAGCCGGCCCTCGCCGCCCTCACCGCGCCAGACCTTGAACTTTGCCTTGTAGCTCATGACGTCTTCGCTATCCTGTCGAATTCGGCCATCTCTTCGTCGGTGAGGTACTTCTTCAGCTCGTCACGGTCGAACAGGGTGATGAGGTCGTCGCGCATCGGCGGCTGGACCTTCACCTCCACGTTGATCGTCGAGCCGTCCTCGGTGGAGCAGACGAGCAGCTTGCGGCGCCATTCCGGGTCCATCGCGGGGAAGTCGTCGCGGGTGTGACCGCCGCGGCTCTCCTCGCGCATGAGCGCGGCGCGTGCCACGCACTCCGACACCAGCACCATGTTGCGCAGGTCGATGGCGAGGTGCCAGCCGGGGTTGTAGATGCGCGAGCCGCCCGCGCCGACCATGCGGACGCGCTCCTTCAGCTTCTCGATCACACCGAGGGCCTCGGTGATCTCGTTGGCCTTGCGGATGATGCCGACCAGGTCGTTCATCGTCCGCTGGAGCTCGTGGTGCACCTCGTACGGGTTCTCGCCGCTGCGGCCGAGCGGCGCCAGCGCCTCCTCCTTCGCGGCATCGACCTGCTCGGCGGCGACCTTGGGCCGGGCGGGCAGCGAGTCGACGTACGCGGCCGCGCCCGCGCCCGCGCGGCGGCCGAAGACCAGCAGGTCGGACAGCGAGTTGCCGCCCAGCCGGTTGGAGCCGTGCATGCCGCCGGACACCTCGCCGGCCGCGAACAGGCCGGGCACGCAGGACGAGCCGGTGTCGGCGTCGACCTCGACGCCGCCCATGATGTAGTGGCAGGTCGGGCCCACCTGCATGGGCTCGGCGGTGATGTCGACGTCGGCCAGCTCCTTGAACTGGTGGTGCATCGACGGCAGCCGCCGCTTGATCTCCTCGGCGGGCAGCCGGGTGGAGACGTCGAGGAAGACGCCGCCCTGGGGGGAGCCGCGCCCTGCCTTCACCTCGGCGTTGATGGCCCTGGCGACCTCGTCACGGGGCAGCAGCTCCGGCGGGCGCCGGTTGTTGGCCTGGTCGGTGTACCAGCGGTCGGCCTCTTCCTCCGTGGTCGCGTACTTGTCCTTGAAGACCTCGGGGATGTAGTCGAACATGAAGCGCTTGCCCTCGGAGTTGCGCAGCACGCCGCCGTCGCCGCGGACGGACTCGGTGACGAGGATGCCGCGCACGGAGGGCGGCCAGACCATCCCGGTGGGGTGGAACTGGATGAACTCCATGTTGATGAGCTTCGCGCCGGCGAGCAGGGCCAGCGCGTGGCCGTCGCCGGTGTACTCCCAGGAGTTGGAGGTCACGACGTACGACTTGCCGATGCCGCCGGTGGCGAGGACGACGGCGGGCGCGTCGAAGAGCACGAAGTTGCCGCTCTCGCGCCAGTAGCCGAACGCGCCGGAGATCGCGTCGCCGTCCTTCAGCAGCCGCGTGATCGTGCACTCGGCGAAGACCTTGATGTAGGCCTCGTAGTCGCCGTGCTTTTCGTAGTCCTCCTGCTGGAGCGCGACGACGCGCTGCTGCAGGGTGCGGATGAGCTCCAGGCCGGTACGGTCGCCCACGTGTGCGAGCCGCGGGTACTCGTGACCGCCGAAGTTCCGCTGGCTGATCTTGCCGTCCTTGGTGCGGTCGAACAGCGCGCCCCACGCCTCCAGCTCCCAGACGCGGTCGGGAGCCTCCTTGGCGTGCAGCTCGGCCATCCGCCAGTTGTTGAGGAACTTGCCGCCCCGCATGGTGTCACGGAAGTGCACCATCCAGTTGTCGTCGGGGTTGACGTTGCCCATCGCGGCGGCGGCGCCGCCCTCGGCCATGACCGTGTGCGCCTTGCCGAACAGCGACTTGCAGACGATGGCCGTGCGCTTGCCCTGCTGGCGGGCCTCGATCGCGGCCCGCAGGCCGGCGCCTCCTGCGCCGATGACGACGACGTCGTACTCGTGGCGCTCGATGTTGTGCGTGTTTTCCACTTGAAAGCTGTCCTTACGCGTACGGGAAGGCGATGATGCCCTTGGCCACCAGGCGGACGTACAGGTCGGCACCCATGACCGAGAACATCGAGGCCCACGCGAGCTGCTGGTGCTTGGCGTTGAGCTTGGAGACGAACGTCCACGCCTTGTAGCGCAGCGGGTGGCGGGAGAAGTGGTTGAGCCGGCCCGCCGTGATGTGCCGGCAGGAGTGGCAGGAGATCGTGTAGGCGTTGATCAGCACCGCGTTGAGTATCAGGATCCAGGTGCCCAGGCCGAGCGGCTTGTGCACGAGCGCCAGCACCGCGTCGTAGGCCAGGACGAGGCCGATGACGATGGCCGCGTAGAAGAAGTAGCGGTGGATGTTCTGCAGGATGAGCGGGAAGCGCCGCTCACCGGTGTACTTGCCGTGCGGCTCCTGCACCGCGCAGGCGGGCGGCGACAGCCAGAACGAGCGGTAGTAGGACTTGCGGTAGTAGTAGCACGTGAGACGGAACCCGCCGGGCAGGCCCAGGATGAGCAGGCCGGGCGAGAGCGTGTACCAGTCGCCGATCGGCGCCCATCCGAACAGCTGGGCACCTTCCGGGCACGTCGCCGCCGCAAGGCACGGCGAGGCGAACGGGGCGATGTACGGATCGTAGAAGATGCTGTTGTCGATGATCGCCCATACGCCGTAGACGAGGAAGGAGGCGAGCCCGAGGAACGTCACGAGCGGGGCCAGCCACCATCTGTCTGTTCGCAGGGTGCGTACTCTGACTTGCGCACGCTGCCGTCGAACCGGAGCTTCGGGCGTCGTCTGGGTCATCGCGGACCTCTCCACCTCCCGCGGACCCTTCGCGCAGGGGGTCCGTGGTGTCGTTTCGCTGGGCGCGCTCACACGGCGGGATCCGCTCGGGCGCGCGTTGGTGGGGGATACGTTACGACGACAGGATCGTTTTTTGTGAGCGAGGTCACTCACTTTTTCGATGACTTGCTGTGATTCCCGTCACGTACCCGTGTCAGAGGCGCTGCCCCTGCGCCGGCAACTTAACCACCGTCACGAAAAAATCATCGATTTGCCGGACAACACGGATAAACTGCTCGAAATCTACTGGTTTTGTGACATAAGCATTGGCGTGGAGGCGGTAGCTCCGGAGAATGTCCTCCTCCGCCTCTGAGGTGGTCAGCACCACCACCGGGATCGTCCGCAGCACGGCGTCCGCCTTGACCTCACGCAGCACCTCCGTCCCGCTCATGCGCGGCAGGTTGAGGTCGAGCAGGATCAGGTCGGGGCGCGGCGCGTCCGCGTAGGCGCCCTCCCGCCGCAGGAACGCCATCGCCTGCTCGCCGTCGTTGACCACGCTGAGCCGGTTGCGCACCTTGTTGAGGTCGAACGCCTCCTTGGTCAGCAGGATGTCACCGGGGTCGTCCTCCACCAGGAGCACCTCGATGGGCCGCCATTCGTTCATCACGTGTCTCCCGCGGCGGGCAGCGTCCAGCGGAACGTGGCGCCGTGGCCGCCGGGCCCGGTCGCGTCGCCGTCGAGCCAGAGCCGCCCGCCGTGATACTCGACGATCTTCCGGCACAGCGCCAGCCCGATGCCGGTGCCGGGGTAGACGTCGCGGGCGTGCAGCCGCTGGAAGATGAGGAAGATGCGGTCGGCGTACTTGGACTCGACCCCGATGCCGTTGTCGGAGCAGCGAAACTCCCACATGCCGCCGTCGCGCCTGACCCCGATGTGGACGCGCGGCGGCTCCTCGGAGCGGAATTTCACGGCGTTCTCGATGAGGTTCTGGAAGAGCTGGGTGAGCTGCGTCTGGTTCCCCAGGACCGTGGGCAGCTCGTCACGGGTGATCGTGGCCCCCGACTCCTCGATCGCGGCCGACAGGTTGTCCAGCGCCCGGTCCAGCGCCGCGCCCGACTCGGTCGGCGTGCGCCCGCCGGTGACCCTGCCCACCCGGGAGAAGTCCAGCAGGTCGTTGATGAGCGCCTGCATCCGCTTGGCGCCGTCCACGGCGAAGTGGATGTACTGCCTGGCCCGGTCGTCGAGCCGGTCGGCGTAACGCTGCTCCAGCATCTGGGTGAAGCTCGCCACCTTGCGCAGCGGTTCTTGGAGGTCGTGGCTGGCCACGTACGCGAACTGCTCGAGCTCGCCGTTGGACCGGCGCAGCTCCTCGGCCTGGTCCTGGGCCGTCCGCCAGCCCGACAGGATGCGGCCGCGCATGGAGTCGATGTGGCTGGACAGCTCGGCCAGCTCGGCGGGGCGGTCCACGTGCAGGTCGCGGTCGAAGTCGCCGGCGGCCACCGCGCGCACCTGGTCGGTGAGCTGATCGATGGGCTTGAGCACCGCGTACCTGACGACCAGCGCGAGGCCCGCGGCGCAGACCAGCAGCAGCACGAACACCACGATCAGCGCCACGATCAGCCGGTCTACCTGGTCGGCCACCTCGCGGCGCGGGTTCAGCTCGGCCGTGCGCGCGGCCATCGTCATCACCGTCGCCACCCCGGCGGCGAACGTCAGCCCGGCCAGCGCCCCGAACAGCAGGAACCAGCGGGCGACCGGCACCCGGCCGAGCCCAATCGGCTCCTTGGGGGGAGGAAGCGGGTGGATGCTCACGTCTTCTTCCTCCTCAGCATGACCACGGCCAGGTCGTCGGTGAGGGTGCCGACCTGGCCGATCAAAGCGTCGAGGTCGGCGATGCCGTGCGCGCGTACCAGGCCGACCAGGCCCTCCACGCCGAGCATCCGGCCCTGCTCGTGCGCCGACGCCTCGATCAGGCCGTCGGTGTAGAGCATCATCGACCACTCCTCGCCCAGCGGCACGTCGATGACCGACCACGCGGCGTCGGGGAAGATGCCGAGCGGCGGCCCGGACGGCGTGCCGTCCACCACCTCGACCGTGCCCTCCCGCACCAGCACGGGCGGCGGGTGGCCGACCACGCGCATGGTGGCCTGGCGCAGATCGGGCGAGATCGTGGCCATGCACAGGGTGGTGAAGATCTCGGGCGCCTGGCGCTCGGCCCGCAGCAGCGCGTCCAGCGTGCGCAGCAGCGTGTCGCCGGTCTGCCCGGACAGCACCAGCGTGCGCCAGGCGATGCGCAGCGCCACGCCGAGCGCGGCCTCGTCGGGGCCGTGCCCGCACACGTCGCCGATCACCACGTGCACCGAGCCGTCGGGGGTCTGCACGGTGTCGAAGAAGTCGCCGGCCAGCGTGCCGCCGCTGCCGGGCAGATAGCGGGTGACGTGCTCGATCTCCCGCGTACGCAGCAGCGGATCGGGCAGCAGCGCGCCCTCCAGCCGCGCGTTCTCCTTGGCGGTCAGCTCCGCCTGGACGAGCTTGAGCTGCGCCACGTCGGCGCGCTTGCGCTCCATCGCGTACCGGATGGACCTGGCCAGCAGCCTCGCGTCCACGTCGCCCTTGACCAGGTAGTCCTGCGCGCCGGACTGCACGGCCGCGACGCCCACGTGGACGTCCCTGAGCCCGGTCAGCACCAGCACGGCGGTGAACGGCGCGAGCGCGATGACCTCCTCCAGCGCCTCCAGCCTGCTGGCGTCGGGCAGCGACAGGTCCACCAGCACGCACTGGATCTCGGGGGTCAGCTTCTGCCGCGCCTCGCTCAGGCTGCGCGCGCGGAAGATGCGGGGCGGCGCCGCCGCCTCCTTCAGCAGCTCTTCGACCAGGAAGGCGTCACCGTCGTCATCCTCGATGAGGAGCAACGTCAGCGTTTCGGAGAGATTGGCCGTCAAAACACCTCTTCGGGGAGTGCGGCGCCCAGGCGGTGCCCTTGGTGCTCATTCTGCGATGAGCTCGACCCCCTGCGGAAGCGTGCCGTCCCGGCCGGCCTCCACCACGTACGACAGCAGCGTCTGCCGGAACGCCTGCGCGGCGCTGGTCGGCTCCACGTCCTTGCGGTGCGCCAGCGCGATCGTCCTGCTCAGCCCCGGCGGCGCGAGCGGCGTGCCGCGCAGCCCCGGACGGCCGTCGAGCACCATCGACGGCACCACCGCCACGCCCAGCCCGGCCTCGACGAAGCGCAGCACCGCGTCCATCTCGCCGCCCTGCACCGCGAGCTGCGGCTCGAACCCGGCCTGCCGGCAGGCCGCGAGCGTCGCCTCGCGCAGGTCGTAACCGCGCCTGAACATCACCATCTGCCGGTTCCGCAGGTCTTCGATGTGCAGGTAGGGGCCCTTGAGCCGCTCGTGCACGGGCGCGACGACGACGAGGTTCTCACGCAGGATCTCCTCGGTGACCAGCGAGGGGTCGTCGCTCTGCAGCGGCATGATGATCAGCGACAGGTCGAGCTGCCCCCTGGCCAGCGCCTTGACCAGGTCACGTGAGCCGCCCTCCTCGACCAGCAGCTCGATGCCGGGGTACGAGCGGTGGAAGCGGGCGAGCGCGTCGGCCACCAGCCCGGCGCACAGCGAGGGCGTGGCGCCCAGGCGTACCCGGCCCCTGCGCAGCCCGGCGAGCTGGGCCACCTCCTGCCTGGCGGTGTCGGCGTCGGCCAGGATGCGGCGCGCCAGCGGCAGCAGCGCCTCACCCGCCGCCGTCAGCGTGACGTTGCCCCGGGCGCGGGAGAACAGCCGGGCCCCGAGATCCTCCTCCAGCGCCTTGATCTGCTTGCTCAGCGAGGGCTGCGCGACCCGCATGCGCTCGGCCGCCTGGGTGAAGTGCCGGGTCTCCGCGACCGCCACAAAGTACGCGAGCTGCTGGAACTGCATGTGATTTTCCTCGCATCCGCGCGTGACGGGAACTCCGAGAAAGCCTCATCTACCCGCATCATAGCCCTGAGCTATCGAAACCAGGTCCACGATGACTTGGACGGATCATTGCTGGATACCTAGCTTTTGGGATGTGACTGCCACGATAGAGCGCGGCTCCGCCACCGCGCCTGTTTCAGCCCCCAAGAAAACCCCGGCGGGCAAGAGGCCCGGCGGGTTCTTCAGTTCGTCCAACGGCAAGAAAGTCGTCATGGCCGTCACGGGCGCCGTGATGGTGCTCTTTCTCGTCGGCCATATGCTCGGCAACCTGAAGATCTTCTTCGGCCGTGAGTCCTTCAACGAGTACGCCCACGCGCTGCGCACGCTGCTCGAGCCCCTCGCGCCCTACCGCACGCTGCTGACCATCGTCGAGATCGTCCTCGTCGCCTCGGTCGCGCTGCACATGTGGGCCGCGATCTCGCTCTCCCGCCGCGCGGGCAAGGCCAGGCCGGTCAAGTACGTGACCAAGAAGTCCCAGGCGAGCGGCTACACCACGCACATCATGCGCTGGGGTGGCGTGACGATCGTGCTCTTCGTGATCTGGCACCTGCTCGACCTGACCTTCGGCGTCGTCAACCCCAAGGGCTTCGACTCCGAGCCCGCCGACCGGATGATCGCCGGCTTCGACGCCTCCCGGTGGTGGGTGACCCTGATCTACCTCGTCGCGGTCGTCATGGTCGGCCTGCACCTGCGTCACGGCATCTGGAGCGCCTTCCAGACGCTCGGCTGGGCCAACCGCAACCGCTACCGCGTCCTGCGCGCGACCGCCGGCGTCGTCTCGGCCCTGCTGGTCCTCGGCTTCGTGGCCCCGCCCCTCGCGATCACGTTCGGAGTAGTCAAGTGAAGTACACCGAAGGCCCCGAGATCCGGGACACCAAGGCTCCCTCCGGGCCCATCGAGGAGCGCTGGGAGAAGCGCAAGTTCAGCGCCCGCCTGGTGAACCCGGCCAACAAGCGCAAGCTCAACGTGATCGTCGTCGGCACCGGCCTGGCGGGCGGCTCCGCCGCCGCCACCCTCGGCGAGCTGGGCTACAACGTCAAGTCCTTCTGCTACCAGGACTCGCCGCGCCGCGCCCACTCCATCGCCGCCCAGGGCGGCATCAACGCCGCCAAGAACTACCGCGGTGACGGCGACTCGATTTACCGGCTCTTCTACGACACCGTCAAGGGCGGCGACTTCCGCTCCCGCGAGTCGAACGTCTACCGCCTCGCCCAGGTCTCGGTGAACATCATCGACCAGGCCGTGGCGCAGGGCGTGCCGTTCGCCCGCGAGTACGGCGGCCTGCTCGACACCCGCTCCTTCGGCGGCGCCCAGGTCTCCCGCACCTTCTACGCCCGCGGCCAGACGGGCCAGCAGCTCCTGCTGGGCGCGTACCAGGCGCTCGAGCGGCAGATCGCGGCCGGGACCGTCACCATGTACGCCCGCCACGAGATGCTCGACCTGATCGTCTCCGACGGCCGGGCGCGCGGCATCATCGTGCGCGACATGGTCACCGGCGAGATCGAGCGGCACTTCGCCGACGCCGTCGTGCTCGCCACCGGCGGCTACGGCAACGTCTTCTACCTGTCGACGAACGCCAAGGGCTGCAACACCACCGCCATCTGGCGGGCCCACGAGCGCGGCGCGTACTTCGCCAACCCCTGCTTCACGCAGATCCACCCGACCTGCATCCCGGTGTCGGGCGAGTACCAGTCGAAGCTCACCCTCATGTCGGAGTCGCTGCGCAACGACGGCCGCGTCTGGGTGCCGAAGCGCAAGAACGACACCCGCGCCCCCGGCGACATCCCGGAGGAGGAGCGCGACTACTACCTGGAGCGCATCTACCCCGCCTTCGGCAACCTGGTGCCGCGTGACATCGCCTCCCGCGCCGCCAAGAACGTCTGCGACGAAGGCCGCGGCGTCGGCCCCGGCGGGCTCGGCGTCTACCTCGACTTCCGCGACGCCATCAACCGGCTCGGCCGCGAAGCCGTCGAGAAGAAGTACGGCAACCTCTTCGAGATGTACGAGCGCATCACCGGCGAGAACCCGTACGACGTGCCGATGCGCATCTACCCCGCCGTCCACTACACGATGGGCGGCCTGTGGGTGGACTACGACCTGCAGTCCACCATCCCCGGCCTGTTCGTCATCGGCGAGGCCAACTTCTCCGACCACGGCGCCAACCGCCTCGGCGCGTCCGCCCTCATGCAGGGCCTCGCCGACGGCTACTTCGTGCTGCCGACCACCATCGGCGACTACCTCGCCGACGGCCCGTTCGGCGACGTGGACGAGGAGGCCGTGGCCGAGGCCGAGATCCGCGTCCGCAGCAAGATCGACCGGCTCATGTCCGTGAACGGCACCAGGACGCCCGACTCCTTCCACCGCGAGCTCGGCAAGCTCATGTGGGACTACTGCGGCATGGAGCGCACCGAGGAGTCGCTGCGCAAGGCCCTCGAGCGCATCCCCGAGCTGCGCGAGGAGTTCTGGAACAACGTCAAGGTGACCGGCACCGCCGAAGAGCTCAACCAGGTGCTGGAGAAGGCCGGCCGGGTGGCCGACTTCTTCGACCTGGCCGAGCTCATGTGCCTGGACGCCCTCGTCCGCACCGAGTCCTGCGGCGGCCACTTCCGCGCCGAATCCCAGACCGACGACGGCGAGGCGCTGCGCGACGACGAGAACTTCGCGCACGTGTCCGCCTGGGAGTACACCCCCGACGGGCCGGTCCTGCACAAGGAACCGCTCGAGTACGAGTACGTCAAGATGACCCAGCGGAGCTACAAGTGAACCTGACCCTACACGTCTGGCGTCAGAAGGGCCCTTCGGACGAGGGTCGCATGGTGACGTACAAGGTTGAGGACGTCTCCCCGGACATGTCGTTCCTGGAGATGCTGGACGTGCTCAACGAGCGCCTCATCCTCGAAGGCGACGACCCGATCGCCTTCGACCACGACTGCCGCGAGGGCATCTGCGGCATGTGCGGCATGGTCATCAACGGCGTACCCCACGGCGAGCAGCGCGCCACCACGACGTGCCAGCTCCACATGCGCCACTTCGAGGACGGCGCCGAGATCACCATCGAGCCGTGGCGCGCCGCGCCGTTCCCGGTCGTCAAGGACCTGGTGGTGGACCGCAGCGCGTTCGACCGCATCATCCAGGCGGGCGGCTTCGTCTCCGTACCGGCCGGGTCGGCGCCCGACGCCCACAGCATCCCGGTCCGCAAGGAGGACGCCGACGCCGCCTTCGACGCGGCCACCTGCATCGGCTGCGGCGCCTGCGTGGCGGCCTGCCCCAACGGCTCGGCCTCCCTCTTCGTCGCCGCCAAGATCACCCACCTCGGCCTGCTTCCGCAGGGCCAGCCCGAGCGCCTGTCCCGCGCCAAGGCCATGGTGGACCAGATGGACGCCGAGGGCTTCGGCGGCTGCACGAACACCGGCGAGTGCACCGCCGTCTGCCCGAAGGGGATCCCGCTGGACGCGATCGCGCGGATGAACAGCGACTACCTGAAGGCGAACTCCAAGTAGCCCTTTTCGCGTAAGGGGTGGGTGGGCCTGGCTCCACCCACCCCTTGCCCTTTTTCCGTGGTCGCCTGGCTGATTCCCGCCCTTGGTCCAAAGGGCTTCGCTTCGGGGGCGCTTAGCGCCGGGTGGGCAAAGGCTGTTTTGTTCTGTGGCGCCTGTCGGCGCACGCCTTCGGCTGGTGGTTCATCCCACCCCGTTGCCCGCCGATGCGGTGGGCCTGCGATGCCCACCCCGGACCGCGGGAGCGTCCCTTCGGAGGTGACCGGGGGAGTCCCTGCGGGTGTGGGCTGGGGGTGTTTCTGTGGGTAGTTGACCGAGGGAGTCCTTTGGGGGTTGGCCGGGCCGGGACGCTGGATGTCGGCTGAGGTGTCTTTGAGTGGTTGACCGCGGTGGGCCTTAGGGCTTCGGCCTGGGCCACGATCGCCGTGTCCGCCTTCGAGGACTATCGGCCGGAGCGGCCGTTCGGGCTGCTGCTCAGCGCGCAGGTCTGGCACTGGATCGATCCGGAGATCCGTTGGGAGCGGGCGGTCGCGGCGCTCGCTCCGGGCGGGGTGCTGGCTCTGTTCTGGAACGCGACCACCTCAAGGATCCCGAGCAGGCGGCCGAGGTGCTTGCCGCGCATCGCCGGTATGCCCCGCACATCACCCCTAAGACCGAGCCTGCCGACGACGGCTTGTTCTCCAGATCGTGGTGGTACACCGACCTGGAGAAGCTGCCTGAGTTCGGGGACCTGTCGACGCGTTTCTACCGGTCGGAGCGGACGCTCTCAGGGGCCGACTACGTCGCGTACCTGTCCACGCAGTCGGCCTATCGGATGCTCGACGACGCCACCCGCGCGGATCTCTTCGCTGCGCTCGAGGAGGCGGTCGGCGAGCAGGTGACGATGGGTGTCGACACCGCCCTGTACCTGGCCCGCCGCACGCGCTTCACCGGCTGAGTGTCCTCCCGGTCCGGGGCGCCGGCGGCCGATCCGGCTGTCATGGAGACAGCCGCCGGTCTGCTCGCCTCCCGCTCCGCCTGCGTCCGTTCGGTCGTCGTCTCGTCCGTCGGCCGTCCGGGACCTCCATCGCCTGGTCACGCTGCTGGACCGCGAGCCGTGCGTGATGGGAGCCGACAGCTGGTCGAGGTCGAGCGATCGTCAGGGGCATGCGGCCAACCGGAGCCTCGGCCCCGAGCCCCGATAGTCACGAGCAGCAGATGGCAGGGCTAGCAATGATTGTTATACCTATTATAGTTGCAGCCATCATTCTCAGCGTCAATAAGGGGCCATCATGGACAAGCCGGCGCGGTTGTTCGGGCGGGACGAGGAGTGGGCGGCGCTCGCCGACTTCGTCGAGGCGCCCACCGAGGGCGCGACGCTTGGCCTGGTCTACGGGCGGCGCCGCCAGGGCAAGACGCTCATGCTCGAACTCCTCGCCCAGGCCACGGGCGGTCTGCTGTTCGCGGCGACCCAGCAGAGCGAGACGCAGAACCTCGCCGATCTGGGCGCAGCCTACGCCGCCCATCGCGGGCTGCGGCAGCCGGTGTCGTTCCGCGACTGGCGGGAAGGGCTCGACGAGCTGCTGCGCCTCGGCGATGAGCGCGCCGTGCCCGTGATCATCGATGAGTTCCCGTATCTCATCGCCGCCACCCCGGCGCTGCCGTCGTATCTGCAGCAGGCGCTCAGCCCCACGGGGCACGCCAAGGAGCGGACCCGCACGCGTCTGATCCTGTGCGGCAGCGCGCTCACCACGATGGCCGAGCTGCTGGGCGGGGGAGCACCGCTGCGCGGGCGGGCGGTGCTCGAACTGGTGGTGCGGCCCTTCGGGTTCAGGGACGCGGGTGCGTTCTGGGGGCTGACGGAGGATCCCGAGCTGGCCTTCCGGGTCCATGCGCTGGTCGGCGGCACTCCCGCGTACCGGGAGATGTGCGGTGGCTCGGGCCCGGACGGAGTCGACGCCTTCGACGGCTGGGTGCAGCGCCGGTTGCTGAACCCGGCGTCGGCGATGTTCCGCGAGGGCGGGCTGCTGCTGCGGGAGGAGCCGTCGATCGCCGACCCCACCTCGTACGCCGCCGTCCTGGCCGCCATCAGTGCGGGCAACCACCGCCGCACGGAGATCGCCGCCGCCTTGGGACGGCCCGTCAGCGCGCTGGGCCACCTGCTCTCCGGCCTGCGCGGCATCGGGCTGGTCGAGCAGGTGGACGACGCCCTGCGGCAGAAGCGCAGCGTCTTCAAGATCGCCGAGCCGATCGTCCGGCTGCACCAGCTGGTCACGCAGCGGCGGGAGCCCGAGCTGGTCGCCGGCAAGGCGGAGCAGGTCTGGCGGTCGAGCGCCGACACCGTGGCGTCCAAGATCTACGGCCCGCACTTCGAGGATCTCGCCCGCGAGTGGTGCTTCCTGCACGCCTCGGCCGACACGCTGGGCGGATTCGCGAGCGCCGTGCGGCCCAGCGAGGTGAGCTGCCGGGCGCACCGGTGCGGGCACGAGCTCGATCTCGTGGTCACCGAGACGAACGCGTCCGAGGCCGACCGCATCATCGCCATCGGCGAGGCCAAGGGCACGCTGACTCCGATGGACGTTCCGCAGCTGCAGCGGCTTGAGCATCTGCGCGCGCTGCTGCCCGACGCCCAGGTGGACGCGCCGCCGAAATTGCTGCTGTTCGCCAGGGCAGGGTTCACGGGCGAGCTGGTGGAGGCGGCGCGGGGGCGGCGGGACGTGGAGCTGGTGGATCTGCGGCGGCTCTACTCAGGCGACTGAAGGCCCGGGTTTCTCCCGGTGCGCCGGTAACGATGAGGCGGTTCGGACCACTTCCCAGTGTCAGGAAGAACGGTGATCCGAACGAAGGGGCTGGGCGGTGGCGCCCTTAGCGGGGCGAGGTCAGGAGACGTCCCAGGCGCGGGCGAACGCGTCGACGGCCGCCTGCGCCATGGCGTCCAGCTCCGCCTCCGGCAGCGTCCGGGTGCCGAGCTGGGTGCGGGCCTCAAGAGGGCCGAGCAGCAGCGCGAGGAACTGTTCGGCGGCGAGGTCGGGGTCGCCGGCGCGGAGGCGGCCGGCGAGGGTGAGCCTGGCCAGCCGGTCGGCGAGCGCCCGGGTGAGCCGGTCGGGCCCGCTGTCCTTGACGATGTCGAGGATGTCGGGGAAGTGGGTGACCTCGGAGTAGAGCAGCCGCCGCAGCGCGCATGAGCGCCCGTCGGTGTGCAGCCGGAGCAGGCGGCCGGCCGCCTGCTGCAGGGCGGCGCGCAGGTCGTCGCCGGGGTCGGCGAGCGGTTCGAGCGCGGCGATGCGCTCGTCGAGCACGGCCCGCGCGGCGGCCTCCAGGGAGTGCCGGAACAGCGTGGCCTTGTCGGTCATGTGGTTGTAGACCGTCGGCTTGGCCACCCCGGCCTCGCGGGCGATGGCCTGCACGCACGCCTGCGCGTAGCCCTCACGGGCGAAGACGGTGAACGCGCCTTCCAGGATCGCCTGGCGCTTGTCGATCCGGCCGCGAGTGGTGCTCATGCCCTCGATTGTACTCATGAGTTCAGATCGGTGAACGAGAGGGTTGTGCTCAGACGGATGAGGTCATTACGTTGAACCCATGAGTTCAAATGAAGACGGCCGGATGGACGGGCGGTTGCTCGCCACCATCGCCGTGGTGCTGCTCGGCGGCATGCTGGGCATCCTCAACAGCACGATGGCCGCCGTCGCCACCGAGAGCCTGGCCTCGATCTTCGCGACCTCGCTGAGCACGGTCGGCTGGGCGTCCACCGGGTTCCTGCTCGCGGTGACGGCCACCATCCCGTTCACCACCTGGGCCGTCGACCGGTACGGCGGCAAACGGCTGTGGCTCGCCGGGCTCGGCGTGTTCATCGCCGCATCGCTGGCCGCCGGGCTGGCGCGGGACGTGGGCAGCCTGATCGCGTTCCGGGTGGTGCAGGGCTTCGGCGCGGGCCTGCTCGACCCGCTCGTGCTGATCCTGCTCGCCAGGGCAGCGGGACCGCGCAGGGCCGGGCGCGTGATGGGCCTCATGGGCGTGGTGCTGTCACTCGGACCCGTACTCGGGCCGATCGCCGGCGGGGCGATACTCGGATCGCTGTCGTGGCGGGCGATGTTCCTGCTCAGCGTGGCCGTCGGAGCCGTCGCGCTGGTGCTCGCCGTGCGCGTGATCCCACCCGACCCGCAGGAGGGCACGGATCCCGCGCGGCTCGACGTGCTGGGCCTCGCGCTGCTCGGCCCCGGGTTCGCGGCCGTCGTGCTGGGGCTGTCGCAGACGGCGGAGCAGGGCGGGTTCGGGGCCTGGCAGGTGCTGTTGCCGCTGGTCGCGGGGGCCGCGCTGCTCGTCGCGTACGGCGGGCACGCCCGGCGCGGCGAGCGCCCGCTCATCGACCTGGGGTTGTTCCGCAGCCGCGGCTTCACCGCCAGCGTCACGATCATGGGGCTCGGCGGCATGGGCCTGTACGCCGGTCTCTTCGCGCTGCCCCTGTACTACCAGCAGGCGCACGGGCACGGCGTGCTCGCGGCCGGGCTGCTCATGGCGCCGCTCGGGCTCGGCGGCTCCATCGCCATGCCGCTGGCCGGCCGGTTGTCGGACCGGCTGGGCGCGCGCGGCCTGGCCACGGGAGGCGCGGTCGTGGCGCTGCTCAGCGCGTACGGGCTGACGCTGATCGGACCTGGCACGCCCGAGGTGTGGCCCGCGCTGGCGGCGCTCGCGTTCGGCCTGGGCAGCGGCTGCTTCAGCGCGCCCACCATGGGCTCGCTCTACCGGACGCTCCCCGGGCCGATGGTGGCCCAGGGCAGCTCCGTGCTGTACATGCTCAACCAGCTCGGCGCCGCCCTGGGGGTCGCCGTCGTCACGCTCGTCGTCCAGACCGCGGCCGGGACCATGAGCGGGCTGCGCGGCGTGTTCTGGATCTCGTTCGCCACCGTCGCCATCGTCCTGGCGCTCATCCCGCTGCTGCCCGGCCGGGCGGCGGCTCAGGCGCCTGCTCAGGCGGAGGCCGGACGCTCCCGGATGAAACCCCACAAGAAGGGGATCAGGTAGTCCGGCGGCCCGCCCAGGAACGCGGTGAGGTCGTCCTCGGTGACCTCCAGCCTCATGGCGCGCCCCGGCCGTCCGGGGTCCCAGCCCTGCTCCAGCGCCCGCCTGATGGAGGCGGCCACCAGAGCGGGCGTGACCGGGATCGTGCGCCGGCCCAGCCAGTTGTCCGGCCGGGCGCACGGCAGCGACACCACCAGGAGGTTGCCCGGCGCCTCCGTCCGTTCGACGGAGAACGTCAGCGGCGTCCAGGCGTTGCCCTGGCAGGAGGACGGCTTGCGGCGCACCCGCCAGCGGTAGTCACCGCCGTCGACGGTGATGCGCCGCGAGCCCTTCTTCGGCATCGCCACCGGCTCACCCCTTGTAGTTGAAGATCTGGCGCAGCGTGTGCTGCACCTCGACCAGGTCCTGCTGGTCGGCCATGACCTGGTCGATCGGCTTGTACGCGTCCGGGTGCTCGTCCACCAGGGCCGCCGCCCGGTCGGCGTTCCAGGTGCGGCCGCTCATGGCCTCGGTCAGCGACTTCACCGACAGCTCACGCTTGGCCTTCGTCCGCGACATGCGGCGTCCCGCGCCGTGCGAGCACGAGTTGTAGGAGTCGGGGTTGCCGCGCCCGCGCACGATGTACGAGCGGGTGCCCATCGACCCCGGGATCACGCCCTCGTCACCGCGGTCGGCCTTGATGGCGCCCTTGCGGGTGATCCACAACGACTTGCCGAAGTGGGTCTCCTGCTGGGTGAAGTTGTGGTGGCAGTTGATCGTCCTGACCCGCTGCCCCTTGCCGACGACCTTGAACAGCGCGTCGATCAGCACCCGGTCCATCCGTGCGCGCGAGGCCATCGCGTAGCGCTGCGCCCACAGCATGTCCTCGATGTACGCGGTGAACTCCGGCGTGCTCTGCACCAGGTAGGCCAGGTCGGGGTCTTCGAGCCCGACCTGCTGCTTCTTCATCAGCTTCTTGGCGTTCGTGATGTGGTACTGGGCGAGCTGGTTGCCGATGCCGCGCGAACCCGAGTGCAGCACCGTCCAGACCCGGTCGCGCTCGTCGAGGCAGACCTCGACGAAGTGGTTGCCGGAGCCGAGGGTGCCGAACTGGTCGGCGACCTTCTTGGTCTGCTTCGGGCTGAGGTCGGTGTGGGGCAGGCCGAGGTCGCTCAGCGTACGGTCGATGCCGGGATCGTCGTGACCCTTGCCGACGCCGGCCGGGATGCGCCGCTCGACCAGCGGCATCAGCGCGGCGAGCGAGTCGGGCAGGTCGGCGGCCGTGAGCGTGGTCTCGGTCGCCACCATGCCGCAGCCGATGTCCACGCCGACGGCGGCGGGGATGATCGCGTTCTCGGTCGGGATCACCGAGCCGACCGTCGCACCGATGCCGACGTGAGCGTCCGGCATGAGAGCGACGTGACCGGCGACGAACGGCAGGCGGGCAGTGCGTGCGGCCTGCATGATCGCGCCTTCGTCGATCTCGCTGGCCCACGACAGCAGATTGGGTGCGGGCTGGTTCGGCATGAAAGGGATCTCCTCACTGAGTCGTGATCAGTGTGTCGTGACCAGAGAGGATTTCCCACCTATTTTACGGTTCGGGGGGTTGCGCGCCCGGGGGCGATCGCCGTACGGGCGCGCCGAAACGCCAGGTCAGGCTGTTGGTGGGGCGCCGCCCGCATGGGTGGCCGGCGGCCCCAGCGAAGCAAGCCCCCGTTGGGCGGTCCCGGCGAGGCAGGCTCCCGCTCGGCGGTTTCAGCGCCAGGCCCCTGCGGCGGCGGCCTCCCGCGCGTACGACTCGAAGGACTTCGGCGGGCGTCCCGTCACCTGCTCGACCGCGTCGGAGGCCGGCTGATCGCCGAGCGCGCGCAGCGCGGCGAACGCCTTCGCCGCCTCGATCGCCTCCTCCGCGAACTCGTTGACCGCGATGTAGTCCTCCTCGCCGCCCCGGTAGCGCACCTCACGGCCGATCGCGCGGCCGATGATCTCCGTGGCCTCGCCGAACGACAGCGCGCGCGGGCCGGTGATCTCGTACGAGCGGCCGGCGTGACCGTCCTGCGTCAGCGCCGCCGCGGCCATCGCCGCGATGTCGCCCGCGTCCACGAACGCCTGCCGCACCTCGCCGAGCGGCAGCACCAGCTCGCCCGCCATCACCGCGGGCCGCAGGAAACCCTCGTCGAAGTTCTGGTCGAACCAGCTCGGTCGCAAGATCGTCCACGCCGCGCCGCAGCCGCGCACGGTGCGCTCGGCGGCCAGCAGGCGCTCGTCACGCATCGCCTCGATGGCGCCGCTGGACAGCAGCACCACCCGCTCGACGCCGCGGCTCACGGCCAGCGACACGAACTCGGAGTCGATCGGGACGCCGTCGGGCGCCATGAGGTAGACGGCCGACGCGCCGGTGACGGCAGGCTCCCAAGTGGCGGGGTCGGACCAGTCGAACCTGGTCTCGCCGCTCCTGGACGCGGCCCGCACGGTGTGCCCGCCGGCCCGCAGGATCTCCGCAACGCGGCGGCCGGTGGAGCCGGTGGCGCCGAGGACAAGGATCACGCTTTCCGTCATGCCCGCACCTAAGCAAAGGCCACCGACAAAACCGCACAACCTGTGGCCTGGGCGGGGGTACTCCGTCCAGGCGGCGGTGGCGCGCGGCCGTGGGGTCACTCGTTCCAGGCGGTGGTGGCGTCGAGGCGTTCGCGCCACAGCTTCTCGCCCTCGCCGCCCGGCTCCCATCGGGCGCAGAAGTCGAGCAGGGCCTGGCAGCGGTCGATCATGGCGGCGTGGCGCTCGGGCCAGGCGGGGGCCGGTTCGCCGTACGCGGCGAAGAAGCGGGGCAGTAGCGGCACGTGATCGGGGTGGTGGCTGCGGACGATCCACTCCACCCAGGCGATGTCCTCGACCGGCCGCCCCGGGTGCGCCCACTCCCAGTCGAGTATCGCGGCCGTCTCGTACGTGGCCGGGTCGAACAGCATGTTCTGGGGCCCGTAGTCGCCGTGGACGATGCCCAGCCGGTGGATGCGGGCCAGCATCCGCCCGCACTCGGTGAACACCTCCTCGGCCCGCCCCTCGTCGAGGAGGTCCTGGCCGTGCAGGCCGTCGACGTAGCGGGTGGTCAGGCTGGTGGCGGTGACCTGGTGGACGCGGGGGACGGGCAGGCGGCCGCGCAGGCGGCGCAGGTAGCGGCTCTCGGTGGTCAGCCTGAAGGCCGCCTCGGGACCCTGGTAGCACTTCACGACCAGGGCGCCGTCGCCGAACGTGCTGTTGGTGTACCCGTGCTTCACAAGGGTCGATTCTCGCCTACCCGTACCCCTGCCGGGCGCTCCGGCGCGCGATCCGGGCGGCCTCGATACACGATGTAAGAACGGAACAAATCGCCCAATAAGCCGGAAATCTCACGTGCTGCGGGGCTGGACGGGAAGAGCGCGGTGAAAGGCGTTCCGGGCGGGATGAGCACCATGTAAAGATCGCCGGGAGGACCCCTGCGAGGCTGTCCGTGTAACTGGATGAAAACGGTTTGCCGGTCCACGTGACGTCTTGTCAAGGTGGTCGGGCTATGCGCTCCCTTCCTGAGGCCGATCCCGGCGTGCCCGACATCCGCAGCCCGCTGCGCTACCTGTGGTGGAACGCCGGCCGCCAGGCGCCCTCCCTGCTCCTCGGCATCGGCTTCGGAGTCCTGTGGTGGGGGGTGCAGGCCCTCATGCCTGCCGTACTCGGGCAGGGCATCCAGGCCGTCACCGCCAAGGACACCTCGGCGCTGATCATGTGGTCGGCCGTGCTGTCCGGGCTGGGTCTCGTCCAGGCGTTCAGCGGGATCATGCGGCACCGCATGGCCGTCTACAACTGGCTCGCCGCCGCGTACCGCACCGTCCAGCTCACCTCCCGGCAGGCCGCCAGGCTCGGCGCCACGCTGCCCAAACGCCTGTCCACCGGCGAGGTCGTCAGCGTCGGAAACTCCGACATCGCCCACATCGGCGGCAGCATCGACATCCTGCTGCGCGGCAGCGGCGCGGTCGTCGCCATCGTCACCGTCACGGTCATCCTCCTGTCCACCTCGCTGCCGCTCGGCCTGCTCGTGCTGTTCGGGGTGCCGGTCATGGCCCTCGCCGTCTGGCCCCTGCTCCGCCCCTTGCACCTGCGCCAGCGCCGCCAGCGCGAGCTGACCGGCGAGCTGTCCACCCGCGCCGCCGACATCGTCGCCGGGCTGCGGGTGCTGCGCGGCGTCGGGGGCGAGCAGGTCTTCGCGCAGCGTTACCGCGAGGAGTCCCAGGAGGTGCGGCTGGCGGGCGTCCACGTGGCGCGTGTTGAGTCCGTACTCGAAGGCGCCCAGATCGTGCTGCCAGGACTGCTCATCGCCGTCGTCACCGGCATCGGCGCGAACGTCGCCGTCGCCGGCGACATCCCCACCGGGCAGCTCGTCTCCTTCTACCTGTACGCGGTCTTCCTCATCGGCCCTCTGCGCACCCTCACCGAGGCCGCCGACAAGCTCACCAAGGGCCACGTCGCCGCCGGCCGGGTGATCCGCATCCTGTCGATCCGCCCCGAGGTCACCGGCGGCAACGGCAGCAGCCCGGGCGGCGTACTGCGCGACTCTTACAGCGGAGTCACCCTCCAGCCGGGCTCGTTCACCGCCCTCGCCGCCGCCACCCCCGACGAAGCCGCCGCCATCGCCGACCGGCTCGGCCGCTACACCGAGGGCGACGTCACCTTCGGTCCCGCCGAACTGCGCACCCTCCCCGTCGACGAAGTACGCGCCCGCATCCTCGTCGCAGACAACGGCGCCCGCCTGTTCAACGGCCGCCTCCGCGACGAGCTCGACGTCCGGGGCGAGGCCACCGACGAGGACATCCACCGGGCCCTGCACGCCGCCTGCGCCACCGACATCGTCGAAGCCCTGCCCGACGGGCTCGACACCGAGGTGGCCGAGGCCGGGCGGGAGTTCTCCGGCGGGCAGCAGCAGCGGCTGCGGCTCGCCAGGGCCCTGCTCGCCGACCCTGAAGTGCTCATCCTCGTCGAGCCCACCAGCGCCGTCGACGCCCACAGCGAGGCCCGCATCGCCGAACGCCTCGCCGCCGCGCGCGCCGGACGTACCACGCTGATCTGCACCACCAGCCCCCTCGTGCTCGACCGGGCCCAGCACGTCATCCGCGTCGAAGACGGCCGCGTGTCCGCCGAGGGCACGCACCGGCAGCTGCTCGACTGCTCGCCCGCGTACGCGGCGACCGTGACCCGCGGGGAGAACTGAACACCCATGGCACGCGAGATCCTGCCGGTCGCCGACCGCGAACAGGTACGCGCCTACGCCAGGCGGCTCACCCTCAAATACCCGCGCGAGCTCGGCGTCGCCGTCCTCTTGCACGGCCTGGCCGCCGTCGCGGGCCTGCTCGCCCCGTGGCAGCTCGGCGAGCTGGTGCAGAACGTCCAGTACGGCGTCGCCGTCAACGTGCCGCTCGTCGCCGCCGCCATCGGCGCGTTCCTGCTGCTCCAGGGCGTCCTCATACGGTATGCCGTGCTCGCCTCCGCCAAACTCGGCGAGAAGGTGCTCGCCGAGCTGCGCGAGGAGTTCGTGGACCGGGTGCTCTCCCTGCCCCTGTCCACCGTCGAACGCGCCGGATCCGGCGATCTCATCACCCGCACTTCCCGCGACGTCGACGCCCTGTCGCGCACCGTGCGCCATGCCGTGCCCGAGACCCTCATCGCCATGGTCACGTTCGTGATCACGGTCGGCGCGCTGCTGCTCGTCAGCCCGCTGCTCATGCTCCCCATGCTGGCCGCCGGGCCCATCCTCTACATCGCCACCCGCTGGTACCTCGCCCGCGCCCGCGACGGCTACCTGCGCGAGAACGCCGCCTACGCCGACATCACCGAAGGGCTCGCCGAGACCATCGAAGGCGCCAGGGCCGTCGAAGCGCTCGGCCTGCGCGAGCGCCGGCGGGTGCGTACCGACCGCGACATCGCCCGCTCGTACGCCGCCGAACGCTACACGCTCGGCCTGCGCACCACCTGGTATCCCGCCGTCGAGCTCGGCTACGTCATCCCCGTCGTCGCCGCCCTCCTCGTCGGCGGCCTCTTCTACACCAGCGATTGGGTGACCCTGTCGCAGGTCACCACCGCCGCCCTCTACGCCCAGCAGCTCATCGACCCGCTCGACCGGTTCCTGATGTGGATCGACGAACTCCAGGTGGGCGGCGCGTCGATGGCCCGCCTCCTGGGCGTCTCCAACGTCCCGAATGACCGCCACCCCAAAGCATCGATCACTTCGCCCGCTGGCCCTGCCACAACCCCCACCGCCGGAGTTGGGGCGACTGGCTCGGTTGCGGCTCTTGCCGCCGGCGTGGGGACGACCACCCCGGCCGCCAGCACCGCTGCCGACGCAGCGACCGTCGCCACCGGTCCGACGCCTGCAACCGGCAGCTCCACGTCCTCGGCCGCTGGCGCGGGCATCGCAGCCGGATCGGCGACAGCCTCGCACGACACCGCCACTGGTGTGTCGGCCGCGCTCGGCAGCATCGGCGCCGGTCCCGTTTCCGCCCCCGACGACACTTCTGCTGTCGGTGCGCCCCCGGCCGCAGCCGCCGCCGACCGGACGTCTGCCACCAGCGCTGCGGCCGCTGCCACCGGTGCTGTGACCGCCGCCACGAGTTCGGCGACCGCCTCGAGCAGCACAGTCCCCGCCCTCGCCTCCGCTGGTTCTGCGGCCGCTGCCACCGGTGCTGTGACCGCCGCCACGAGCCCGGCGACCGCCTCGAGCAGCACAGTCCCCGCCCTCGCCTCCGCTGGTTCTGCGGC
>NZ_JBFATY010000013.1:100707-213568 GCF_040678535.1 Nonomuraea sp. NPDC052634
GGCCGCTGCCACCGGTGCTGTGACCGCCGCCACGAGCCCGGCGACCGCCTCGAGCAGCACAGTCCCCGCCCTCGCCTCCGCTGATGTTGCGGCCGCTGCCACGGCTGACCGAGCGGCGACCGCCTCCGGCGAACCTGAGGCTTCAGCCGGACAGTCGGCAGGCGAGCAGGACTGCACTCTGGACGGACACGTGATGGCGGCTGCCGGCGGGCGGTCGGCGGACGAGCCCGGCGGCGCGTCGGGCGAGAGTGGTCTCGGTGAGCCGGAATCCGACGAGAACGTGTTGCGCGCTTCCGACGTCCGGTACGCCTACCGGGAAGGGCACGACGTGCTGCACGGCGTGTCCCTGACCGTCCGGCCGGGGGAGCGGCTGGCCGTGGTGGGGCCGTCGGGGGCGGGTAAGTCCACGCTCGGACGGCTGCTGGCCGGCATCCACGGCCCCCGCACCGGGTCCGTCACCGTCGGCGGCGTGCCGCTGGTGGAGCTGCCGCTCGACGAGCTGCGCGGCCAGGTCGCCCTCGTCACCCAGGAACACCACGTGTTCAAGGGCACCATCCGCGACAACCTCATCATCGCCCGCCCGGACGCCGCCGACTCCGCGGTCGTCGCGGCGCTCAAGGCCGTGGACGCCCTCGACTGGGTGCTGGACCTGCCCGACGGCCTGGACACCGAGGTCGGCTCCGGCGGCCACGCCGTGTCACCAGCTCAGGCCCAGCAGCTAGCGCTGGCCCGGCTCGTACTCGCCGACCCGCACACCCTCGTCCTGGACGAGGCCACCTCCCTCATCGACCCCCGGGCCGCCCGCGACCTCGAACGTTCCTTGGCCGCCGTCCTGGAAGGCCGCACGGTCATCGCCATCGCCCACCGCCTCTACACCGCCCACGACGCCGACCGGGTGGCGGTTGTCGAGGACGGCCGGATCACGGAGCTGGGCTCGCACGACGAACTGGTCGCGGCGGGCGGCTCGTACGCGGCACTCTGGCGCAGCTGGCACGGCAACCCCAACTCCAACCCCAGCACTGAGTCCTGATTCGGTCCTCGGTCCCGACGGTCCGCCTGCAGGTAGGCGGTCGAAACCAACCTGAGGAGTTCCGCGCTGCCTGCAAGGTCACCCGTGGACGGAACGGGGTCGGGCCCGGGTGCTGGGTCAGGTGAGGGTGAGGGAGCCGCGGTCGGTTCTCAGGACGGCGGTGAGGGTGGGGGTGGTGCCGTGGTCGAGGTCGAGGTCGAGGTGGACGTCCAGGGCCGAAAGGTCGCGGCGTATCGCCTCGGGGTCGGGATGGCGGGCGCGGAACGACGTCAGCTCGACCGTCGGCAGGCCCGTCTCCGTGGGATGGCGGGTGGCGCCCCAGTCGATGAGGAAGGGCACCAGGCCCGCCTTGGACGGTGGGGTGAGCCGCCAGCTCAGCAGCTCGCCGGAGGGCGTGTGGCGGGACATGTCCTGGGGGTCGCCGGGGTCGTAGCCCCGCTCGCGGGCACGGGCGACCGCCGCGTCGATGTCCGTCACCGCCGCCGCCCACGTCACCAGCCGTGCCATGGTGAGCGTGTCGATGCCGAACGGACGCGGCCCGGTCGGCGGCTCCTGCTCCGGATCCGGGCCGATGATCTCCAGGTACGCCCTGCCGCCCAGGCCGAGCAGCCGGTTGCGGGTGCCGAGCCCTGGATGTCGCCCGCCCTCCACCATCTGTACGTCGAGCTGCTGCTCGATCTCGGCCACGGTGGTGTCGAGGTTGGGAGTGGCGTAGACAAGGTGATCCAGCGTCATGTCTGCATTCCAACATCCCTTGATGGTGTGTCGGGGACCGGGGTGCCATCAGGGATCCGGGGTGCCATCAGGGATCCGGGCGTCATCAGGGGATCGGGTGTCATCAGCGGCGCTGTTGCTGGGTGGTTGTGTCGGGTTGGGGTTCTGTTCCTCTTTGGTGCTTCTCGGTCGTCCTGCTGGCTTCCCGGTCGTCCGGTCAGCTTTTCGCTTATCCGGGTGGTTTCTTGGTCGTGCGGGCGGCTTCTCGTTTGTCCGGGTGGTTTCTTGGTCGTGCGGGCGGCTTCTTGTTTGCCCGGTTGGGTTCTCGGCGTCCGCGCGGCTTCTCGGTTGTCCGAGTGGCGTCTTGGTCTCCGGGGTCAGCGCCTCGTGCTCGACGGGGGGAGGGAACCTCGTGGTTCTCGCCGCGGTCAGCACGTCGTGGTCTTGGAGGGGAGGGCGCGGGTGGTCAGGTACGTGTCGATGTGGTCGCGGGCGCAGGCGTTGGTGCCGTAGAGGGTGTGGCCGGGGCCGTCGTGGCGGATGACGACGCTGCCGGGGACCTGGGAGAGCACGCGCTGCGCCGAGTCCGACTCGTGCCAGGCGCCCGCGCCGAGCAGCGGCGGCAGGCCCTTAGGCAAGGTGGTCGGCGGATTGGTCACCGGGACGGGCCAGCCGATGCAGTTGAGGGTGGCCGAGGCCGGGGTGTTGGCGGCCCCCGTGTTGGGCGCGAGCTTGCGGAGCCTGGCCAGAGTGGTCATCAGCTCTTTGCGGGTGGCGGGGCGAGGCCAGTCGGTGCACTCGGTGACCGGGGTGGCCTGGTCGGGGTAGCGGGCGCCCTTGGCGGGGACGAAGCCCGAGGCGTCGCCCTTGGCGGCCTTGCGGATGGCCTCGGCGAGCTTGGGCCAGGCGGTCTCACCCTGGCGGGCGAGGCCGAGGGCGAAGGACTGGAGGTCGATGGCCCGGTAGGCGACGTTCGCCGTGCCGGTGGGGACGGGGGAGCGGTCGGCGCGGGCGATCAGCTTGCGCCAGAGGGCTCGTACGTCACCACAGCCGTTCGCGGCGCACCACGTGAAGAAGCGCCGCATGGACTGCTCGTTGGACTTCGCCGTCGCCTCCAGCTCGCGGGTCCAGTCGGCGGCGCTGTGGTTGAGCGTGCCGTCGAGGACCATCGTGCGGACGCGGTCAGGAAAGAGGCGGGCGTACGCCTGGCCGTAGAAGCCTGCGTAGGAGGCGCCGTAGAAGTTGAGCTTGTCCGCGCCCAGGGCCTTCCTGATCGCCTCCATGTCCCTGGCGTGGTCGGCCGAGCTCATGTTGGCGAACAGCTCAGGGTCTTTGAGCCGGCAGGCTTCGGCGTAGCCGCGGTTGGTGTCGGACAGGCGGCCGAAGTCGGCGTCGTCGCGCGGCACGGCGGCGATGGGGATGCGGGTCCACGAGCAGGGCAGGCCGGTGCTCAGGCCCCCGAACTGCTCGCCGTAGCCGCGGGTGTCCCACGTGATGACGTCCATGTGGCGGCGGAGCTTCGTCCACCAGTCGGCGAGCGAACGCGTCATGGCGATGCCCGGGGCTCCCGGACCGCCGTACGCCACCAGAACCTGGCCCTTCGACGGGCCGGTGGCCTTGAGCCTGCCCACCTTGAGGGTGATCTTCCGCCCCTCGGGTTTCCGCCAGTCGACCGGCACCTCTAGGTCGGCGCAGTCCATCTCCGTGCCCCCGCCGCCCGTCTCGCCGCTCTGGCAGGGTCGCCAGTTGAGCGACGACCGGGAGCCGACCGTGGTCGCCCCGGAAGCTTGTGCCTCTGCGGCGGTCGAGGGTTGCTGCAAGGTAGTGGCGGGCTGGTGGAAGGGCGTGGTGAGCAGGGTCAAGGCCACGGTCAGGGGCTTCAGCATGGCGATCACGATGCCGGAGCCGGGGCCGGGTTCGCGTCGGACCAGGGTTTGGTTTTCAGGGGCCTGTTGTACGACCTGGGTTCGACAGACCCCAGTCCGCCTGCCGTCCCTCCGCCGTTCAGCCCGCCATACGCCGCATCGCCCGTCAGTCCGCCGTACGCCGCACTGCCCGTTAGTCCGCCGTACGCCGCATCGCTCGTTAGTCCGCCGTACGCCGCATCGCCCGTCAGCCCGCCGTACGCCACGCCGCACGTCCCGCCTTCCCTCGTCCCCGTACGCGAAAAAGGCCGGGCGGGACACGAATCCCGCCCGGCCTTCCGCGTGAAGACCGCTAGCCCAGCGTCTTCTTCAGGAAGTCCACCTGCAACAGCAGCAGGTTCTCCGCCACGACCTCCTGCGGCGTCATGTGCGTCACCCCCGACAGCGGCAGCACGCTGTGCTGCCGCCCGGCCGCCAGCAGCGCGGAGGACAGGCGCAGCGTGTGGGCGGACACGACGTTGTCGTCGGCCAGGCCGTGGATGAGGAGGAGGGGGCGTTCGAGCTTGGCCGCGTCGGCGAACAGCGACGACTTCTCGTAGACCTCCGGCTGTTCGTTGGGGTCGCCGAGGTAGCGCTCGGTGTAGCAGGTGTCGTACAGCCGCCAGTCGGTCACCGGCGCGCCCGCCACGGCGGCGTGGAAGACGTCGGGGCGGCGCAGGACGGCGAGCGCCGCCAGGAAGCCGCCGAACGACCAGCCGCGGATGGCGACCCGCGACAGGTCGAGGTCGTCGGGGTACTGCTCGGCGACGCCCTGCAGCGCGTCGATCTGGTCCTCGAGCGCGGGGGTGGCGAGGTCGTTGAGCACGGCGCGCTCGAAGTCGACGCCTCGCCCGGGGGTGCCGCGGCCGTCGGCGACGATGACGGCGAAGCCCTGCTCGGCGAACCACTGGCTCTCCAGGTACGAGGCCCGCCGGTTGAGCACCCGCTGGGCGTGCGGGCCGCCGTACGGGTCCATCAGCACGGGCAGCTTGCGCGAGCCCGGCTCGTGCCAGGAGGGCAGCACCACGGCGGTGGCCAGCTCGCGCCGGCCGGAACGGCCGATGGAGACCCGCAGGTCGAGGCCCGGAGGCTCGGCGAAGGACGGGATCGGTACGGCCATCCCGTCGCGGCGTACGACCGTCGTGGAGACCCCTTCGGCGTCGAGGCTCTGCTCGGTCAGCACGCCGACACCGCCCGCCATGCGTCCGGAGAACACCCCGGACCGGGTCGAGACGGGCAGCAGCGAGTGGCCGTCCCACGTCCAGAGCTGGATCTCGGTGGGGTCGCCGCTCGCGGTGAACAGCACGCTGTCGTGATCGACGTCGAGCACGGCGCGCACCTGGAGGGTCGGCGGCGTGACGGCGCGGTCGCCGACGAACAGCCGGTGGCCGCCCTCGGAGTTGGCCACCCACACCAGGGAGCCGTCGTCGAGGTGGGCGGGCACGCCGGGCACGATGTCGACCCAGGCGGGGTCGGTGTCCTCGCGGACGAGCGTCTTGGCGCCGCTGGCCGGATCGACCTCGAACAGCCGCATCGTGCGCTGGTCGCGGGTGAGCGTGACGATCGACAGCGCGTGGGCGTCCCAGGCCGCGTTGGCGAGGTACTCCTCCTCGTATGGCACCCCCACCCGCGAGCCGTCGAGCCCCAGCACGTAGAGCTCGGTGATCGCGTTGGGCGTGCCGGCGGCGGGATAGCGCTGGGCGGTCGCGGGACGGTCGGGGTTGGCCGGGTCGGCGATGTGCCACACCTGGACGGGCGCCTCGTCGGCGCGCTCGACCAGCAGCGCGTCGCTCTGCGGCGACCACCAGAAGCCGCGCATCCTGTCCATCTCCTCGGCGGCGATGAACTCGGCCAGCCCGTACGTCACCGTCGGCGACTCCGGCTCGGCCAGCGCGCGGTCATGGCCGGACGCGAGGTCCTGGACGCGCAGCGCGCCGCCCGTCACATAGGCGACATGCCGCCCGTCGGGGGACAGGCGGGGGTCGATGACCGCCCCTGGCGTCTCCAGCCTGCGCGTCCGCCCGCCGGCCAGCTCCGCCACATAGAGCTGCCCGGACAGCGCGAAGCAGACCTTGCTCACGTGGAAGTCGGTGGCGTACGCGACGATGCCGCCCGCCGCCTCCCTGCTGCGCTCGCGCCTTGCCCGCTCCTCCGGCGGAAGGTTCTCCTCGTCCTCGCCGTGCAGCTCGCGCGGGTCGACGACCAGGCGCTCGACGTGGGTCTCGGTGTCGAGCTCCCACAGACAGGTCACCGGATCGGTGCCCGTCTTCGTACGCAGGAACACCACCCGGCCGCCGTCCGGGGAGATCGTGAAGCCTCTGGGAACGCCCAGCGTGAAGCGGCGGGTCCTGGCATTCAGGCGCGGGAAGCTCTCGCTCATGGCCTCAATCCTGCCATTGCTACGCTCGTGACCATGACTGACCGACGGCTGCTGCTCGTGCACGCCCATCCGGACGACGAGTCGATCGGCACCGGCGCCACCATCGCGAAGTACGTCGCGGAGGGCGCCCACGTGACGCTCGTGACGTGCACGCTCGGCGAGGAGGGGGAGATCATCCCCGGCGATCTCGCGCACCTGGCGGCCGATCGTGACGACGCGCTCGGGCCGTACCGCGTCGGCGAGCTGGCCGCCGCCTGCCAGGCGCTCGGCGTGGAGGACCACCGCTTCCTCGGCGGGCCCGGCCGCTGGCGCGACTCGGGCATGATGGGCGTCGCCTCCAACGACCACCCGAGGGCGTTCTGGCGCGCCGACCTCGACGAGGCGGCGGGGGAGCTGGTCAAGGTCATCCGCGAGGTACGCCCCCAGGTCCTGGTCACGTACGACGACAACGGCTTCTACGGTCACCCCGACCACATCCAGGCGCACCGGGTTTCGCGCAGGGCGTTCGAGCTGGCGGCGAAGCCCGGCTACGGCGAGGGCGAGCCGTGGCAGATCGCGAAGTTCTACCACACCGCCGTCCCCCGATCGATCCTGCGGCGCGGCACGGAGGCGCTGCGCGAGGCCGACACCGGCTTCCTCATCGAGGACGTCGACGACATGCCGTTCGGCTGCGCCGACGAGGAGGTCACCACCGAGATCGACGCGCGGCCCTGGATCGGCAACAAGATCGAGGCCATGCGCGCCCACGCCACCCAGATCACCGTCCGCCCGCCGTGGTACGCCCTGTCCAACGACATCGGCCAGGAGATCCTCGGCGTCGAGCACTACAGGCTGGCCATCGGCGTCCCGGGTCCCTCGGTGCCGGGACCGCCGGTCGAGGCCGGGGGCCTCGGTGAGCCGCACAACCGCGAGAACGATCTGTTCGCGGGCATCCACTAACCTCGTTCGACATGGAACATCGCAGCCAAGCCGAATCGGCGCTCGGCGGCGCCGCGTACGGCATGCTGTTCGTGCTCGGCGTCGTCATGGCGGTCGTGGGCGGGTTCACGCATCCGGAGTGGCAGGTCGGGCCGGTGCCCGGCGCGGCCGTGCTGTGGGTGCTGGCGCTGTTCGGGGTGAGCCTGGGCGCGGGCAAGCTGATGAGCGCGCGGCTCGGGGCCATGGCGACGGCGCTCGGGTGGCTGCTGGTGACGATGCCGTTCACGCTGGAGCTGGGCTCGGGCGACCTGGTGATCGCCGCCGGCACTCCGGGTTACGTCTACCTGTACGGCGGTTTGGTGAGCCTTGTCGCGGCTTATCTGCTTTCGCCCTCGTCAGGAGGCGGTTCGTGGCTTTTGCGGGGGTACCCCGTTAAAGAACCAGACCTAAAGGCATAAAGTATCTGAGTGCATTCCACAGAGCGGCACGTAGACCCTGCAACTTTCCGTAAGGTCGTCGGCCGCTTCGCCACCGGAGTCGCGATCGTCACGACCAGGCGTGGCGATGCCGATCACGCGATGACGATCAACTCCTTCACCTCCGTCTCGCTCGATCCCCTGCTTGTGCTCTTCTGCGCGGAGAAGATCGCGCGCTTCCACGACGCCGTGCTGGAGGCCGGGGTGTGGGGCGTCTCGGTGCTGCCGGCCACCATGGAG
Source organism: Nonomuraea sp. NPDC052634 (assembly GCF_040678535.1). Lineage (NCBI taxonomy): Bacteria > Bacillati > Actinomycetota > Actinomycetes > Streptosporangiales > Streptosporangiaceae > Nonomuraea > Nonomuraea sp. NPDC052634. The sequence goes on from NZ_JBFATY010000013.1 coordinate 108,370, forward strand.
GACGCCTCCCGCTTCTTCGCCCACCGCGGCCGGCCGCTCAACGGACAGCTCGCCACCTGGGCCCACCACCGGGGCGAGTCGGGCGTCGCGCTCTTCGACGACGCCATCGCCACCCTGGAGTGCACGACCACGGCGGTGCACGACGGCGGTGACCACTCGATCGTGGTGGGCGGTGTGACGGCGCTCGGCACCCCGTCGGGCGCCGCGCCCCTGCTGTACCACGAGGGCCGCTACAAGTCGCTGTGACGTTCGGCCCGCGCCGGACGGAGGATGCGGACGTGTGACGGGCCAGGCGCTGCCGGCCTGGCCCGTTCACTGTGCGATGAGGTGTCCCGGCGATGAGCCGGGTGACCCCGTGCGGGGCGTTACTGAACCGGGACGCTCCCCGTCTGGGACGGATCGGGCGCCGTGCTCTCGGTCGGAGTCTCCGTCGATGTCGGGGTCTCCGTGGGGACGCTGGTTTCCGTCGGGGTCGGTTCCTCCGTCGGTTCCTGTGTCGGTTCCTCCGTCGGCTGCTCCGCCGGAGGCTCCGACGGCGGTGGGCAGGTCGGGATCGTGTCCGTCGGGGTCTCGGAGGGGGTCTCGGAGGGGGTCTCGGACGGGGTCTCCGTCGGGACGCCGGTGGGCGTCTCGGTCGGGAGGACCGGCACGGAAGGCGACGGGGCCGCCGTGTCCGTGGGGGTGTCCGGAGGCGTTTCCGCAGGAGTCTGCGTCGGGGCCGGAGCCGGGGTCTCCGTGGGGGTGGTCCCGTCCGTCGGAGGCGTGGAGACCGTGGGAGCGGGCGTCTCCGCCGGGTCGGAGGGCGGGACGGACTCCGTGGGCTCCACGTACGGCTGACAGGTGACGGTCACGGTGGGCCCGGGTTCGGTCACGGTGACGGTCTCGCGTACGGTGACGGTGGGCAGCGGCGCCACGATGACGGTCGGCTCCCCGCGCTTCCTGTACGTGCCCCGGCCCAGCCGGGCCTTGGCGGTGCCCTGGCCGCCGACCACGATCAGGTCGACGCCGGCCGTCTTGCACGACCGTCTCTTGCACACCCGCTGCTTGATGTTGAAGAAGGCCGCGCTCTCATGGGTGACCGAGACGTTCAGATAGGAGACACCCCTTCGCTTGACCACCTTCGTCTCGGCGGTGAACTCCCCGCTCGTGGGGCTCTCCGTCGGGGTGGGGGCCGGGGTCAGGGTCTCGGCGGGCGGCGGCGACGTCGTGGTGGACGCCGTGGGGGGCGTCGCGGGCGGTGAGGCCGTGGGGTCTGCCGTCGTGGGGTCTACGGCTAAGGCCACACGCTGTTGGGAGGGGTTACCAGTCAGTTGGAGGGGTTCGGACGACGATGTCTGGGTGATTGCGACTCCACCGGCTCCTGCCAGTGCGACGGTGCCGAGAAGTGCGCCCAGGATTGAGAATCTCATAATCCTGCTCTTGTGGGAGATTTCAGGACGGGTCTCGTTGGTCCGACTTGTCAACCTTGGTCAAGACTGAGACGCATGGACGGACGCTTCCGGTTCCGGCGTGTGGCGAACTATGTGAATCTTTCTACGCCACTCGGATTGCTGATCGCCGTCATCGGCGGCGCGACCAGGCGACCCGGCCCGAACGGGCTCATCCTGGCCTTCGGCTACCGCTACCGCTTTCCCGCCGCCGCGGCCTTCACCGTTGGAAATGTGGTCCTGACCAGGAGAAACGCACTCAGTGAGCGGCTTGTCCTGCATGAAGGCCGGCATGCGACGCAGTGGGCCTGGTGCCTCGGGCTGCCCATGCTGCCGCTCTATCTGCTGGCCATGCTGGTGTCCGTCATGGTCTGCGGTAATCCGGCGGCGTACAACATCTTCGAACGATCAGCCGATTTGGACGACGGCGGTTATCCGCGCAAAGCGGTGTGGTGGCGCAGGAGGAATGGCAGCCAGGGTTGACTCGATTTTGTCAAGAGCGCGGCTCGGCTGGAGCGCCGGCGCGATCCCGGCGGCGGCCCCCGCTGCGTAGCGGGGGCCCGGGAGAGCCGGTCAGGGGTTGAGCTTCAGGGTGTGGGCGGCGGCCTTCTTCACGGCGGCCTCGGACGAGTACATCGGCATCAGGTCGCCGCGCGCCCATGCCTCCGCCTGGTCCCAATAGTTCTCGTGGTACGCGTGCCCCGACGCCCCCGTCAGGTTGATCCACTGCGACTTGTCCAGGTCGGCCAGGTCCACGACCATCCGCATCGACGGCACCGCCGTGATCTCGTACCCGTTCTGAACGTTCCACCCGGTCGCGTTCACCGCGTCCTTACCGCCCGGGACCTTCAGCGGCCCCCGGTTGAACAGCGCCTCGATCGGCGCGATGCCGGAGGTGCCGAGCGAGCCGTTGACGAGTTCGAGCGTGTGCAGGTCGCCCCAGCGCCACGCCCTGACGTCCTCGCCGAGCCGGTCGGCGAGCTCCTGGTGCGCGGAGGCCATGGCCTGGCGCAGGATGTCGTCGCGGGTCTCGGTGTAGTTCTTCGTGGTCACGTCGTCCCAGAACGGGTCGTCGGGGGCGTCGAGCAGCCGCCTGACCACCTCGTACCAGCGGTCGCCGCCGGTCGGCCTGGCCCCTTCCGGCAGGTCGTCGTTGAAGGTGAGGATGAGCAGCTGCCGCCAGACGGCGTTGAAGTAGGCCGCGGCCGCCGAGTCGAGGCTCTGTGACCGGTCCCACGACTTCAGCAGGTCCCTCGCCTGTACGGCGGGGCCGGCCAGGTCCACCTTCAGCAGGGCGGGCACCAGCGTGTCGGCGAAGCCGTTGTGGGTGTCCTGCTGGATGCGGGCCATGGTGGCCGCGTCGATGGGGCCCTTCTTGATGGCCTCGCGGATGAGCGTGCGGATGCGCTCGGAGCGGTAGCCGTAGGACCAGTCCTGGGTGAGCAGGGGCTGGTAGCGGCTGGGGTCGATGACGGCGTTGTTGGCGGTGACGATGAAGCCGTCCGCCGGGTCCTCGATGCTCGGGAGCTGGTCGTACGGGATGGGCGCGGGCTTCCAGTCGTACTCGCCGGTCCAGCCGGGCACGGGCCAGGTGCCGTCGCCGTTCTCGCGTACGGGGATGCGCCCAGGCGCCTGATACCCGATCTTGCCGGAGGTGTCGGCGTAGATCAGGTTCTGGGCGGGCACCTCGAACAGCGCGGCCGCGGCCTTGAACTCGTCCCAGTCCTTCGCCCTGTTGAGCGCGAAGAGGGCGTCGGCCGTCCGTCCCGGCGTCAGGGCGGTCCACTGCAGCGCCACCGCGTTGGCCTCGCCGCTCGGCTTCGCGCTCGGGATCACCTCGTTGATGAGCGGCCCGTGCACGGTGCTCCTGACGGTCAGCGTGACCGTCTTGCCGCCGGCGACCTTGATCTTCTCCTCGCGGACGTCCAGCGGGAGCTGCTGGCCCTTGTACAGGTACGCGTCGCCCTCGACCTGTTCGAGGAAGAGGTCGGCCACGTCGGGCCCCAGGTTGGTGAACCCCCACGCGATCTTGTCCGTGTGGCCGATGATCACGCCGGGCACGCCGGAGAAGGTGAACCCCGTGACGTCGTACGGGCACTCCTCGCTCACCTTCCTGCAGTGCAGCCCCGCCTGGTACCAGACGGACGGCATCTGCGGCGACAGGTGCGGGTCGTTGGCGAGGAGCGGCTTGCCGCTCGCGGTGTACTCGCCGGAGATCACCCACGAGTTCGACCCGATGCCCGCGAGGTCGCCGGAGCTCATCGTGCTCGGGATGTTCGACAGCGTCTTGGCGGCCTGCGCGAGCGCCCGCCTGGTGGCGTTCTGCTGCGTGGGAGGCGGCTCGGGGTGCTGCTCGAAGCGGCCCTGGCGGATGCCGCCCTCGTTGACGATCGGCGCGTGCCGGTCGTACGGGTAGCCGGGCCAGAGCTGCTCGACCCGCTCCCTGGGCAGCTTGGTCGCCGCCAGCGCGCGGTCGATCTCGTCCTCCATGTTGGTGCGCAGGTCCCACGCCATGGCCTTCAGCCACGCCAGCGAGTCGACCGGCGTCCACTTCTCCGGCTTGCCACCGCTGCCTTGGAGCTTGAGCAGCGAGTACTCCAGGCTGCGGTCGGAGGCGTTCGGGTTGGCGGACAGCCAGGCGTTGACGCCCTTCGCGTACGCGGCCAGGTAGTCCCGCGTCTCCTGGGCCAGCTCGGGCAGCTCCTGTTCGGCGACCCGGCGCCAGCCCATGGTGCGCAGCGCCTTGTCGTTGTCGAGGGTGGCCTCGCCGTAGAGCTCCGACAGGCGGCCGGCGGTCAGATGGCGGCGGAAGTCCATCTCGTAGAAGCGGTCCTGGGCGTGCACGAAGCCCTGGGCCATGAACAGGTCGGCAGCGGTGTCGGCATAGATGTGCGGGATTCCTGATTTATCGCGATAAATCTCCACACTTCCTGACAAACCGGGCAGCCGTAACGACCCGTCCACTTGCGGGAACGACCTGCGCACCGTGTAGACGAACACCCCTGCCAGCACCACCGCAAGCGCCAGCAGGACGATCACCACCCGAGCGAACCACCGCAGGGGCCACGGCATCCACGCAAAGGGCCTCACCGCCACCTCCTTCATGCCGAACTGGCATCAAGTTTGGCAGTTCGCGATCACTCCTCAGACCCGGAGCCGACATCGTCGCAGGTCAAAGCGGTGCTCAGGTCCAGATCTGACCTTCGGGAGCGTCGGTCACGCGAACGCCGAGATCGGCAAGCTCCGCACGCAGCCGGTCGGCCGCCGCCGCGTCACCGGCCTCCTTGGCCCGCTCCCGCGCGGCCAGCAGCTCACCGGCACCCGGCGGCAGGACGTGCGGCTTGCCGATGTCGCTCGACAGGTCGAGCCCCAGCAGGGAGTCGAGGTGCAGGAACGTCTCGAACTTCGCACCCGGGGCCACCGAGGCGTCCAGCTCCAGCTCGCGCAGCACCCGCAGGGCGGCGGGGGTGTCGAGATCGTCGGCGAAGGCGGACTCGGCACGCTCGGCGTACGCGGTGGCCATGGGCGCGCTGACCGACTCCGACCACTCCGCCACCCTGGCCCGCCACCGGCGCACCAGGCCGTCGGCGGCGCGCAGCGCGTCCCACGTCAGGTCGAGCGGCTCGCGGTAGCGGCGCTGCAGGAACGCCATGCGCACGGCGAGCGGGTCGAGCCCGGCCTCGGTCACCTCGGAGAGCGGCGGAGAAGCGGACCCGCCGAACAGCACGGGCCCGGCGTGCGCCCAGTGGCGCGTCACCTCGTGCCCGGCGGCCGCGTCGGACTGGGCGCGCACGTTCTCATGGTGGGGGAAGAGCAGGTCGCCGCCGCCGGTGTGGACGTCGATCCTGGCGCCCAGGAAGCGCAGGGACAGGGCCGAGCAGCCGACGTGCGGCCCAGGAAGGCCGCGCCCCCACGGCGCCTGCCAGGCCGCCTCGCCGCCGGCGGGCTCCCACAGCGCCCAGTCGCCGGGGAACCGCTTGCGCTCATCGGCGAGGGCGTGCTCGTCGGGCTTGCCACCGGAGAGCTCCCCGTAGGCAGGGAAAGCGCGTACGTCGAAGAACACCGATCCATCGGCCGCCGCGTACGCGTGCCCCTTCTCAAGAAGCGCGGCGATCAGCCCGATGACCGGCTCGGCAGACTCGCCGACCCGGGGCGCGTACTCGGGAGGGCGGACATTGAGCGCGGCGGCGTCGGCCGCGAACGCCTCCGCACGCTCGCGCGCAAGCTCAGGCGGCACGCCGAGGTCACTGACGCCCTGGCAGGCCACGACCCGCACCCTGCGCCGCTCCAGCAACCGCCTGATGAGGTCGGACAGCACGGAGGCACGCAGATCGCCCACGTGCGCACGGAGCCGGACATCGGGCCCGCACGCGTACATCCGCAGCGCCTGCCCGGCGGCGATCTCCTCGATCCGCCCGGAGCGCGTGTTGTGGATCCGCACCATCACCCGAGCTTAGCCCGGCCGTCAGACGCCGAGGAAACCGAGGATGTCCCTGTCGCCGCGCTCGCGCAGCCTGGCGATCACCTCTTCGCGGGTCGCGTTGTCGGACAGCCCGATCCTGGCGCCGATGAGCCGCAGGCCCTCCATCTCGGAGCTGACCGGCGCGGTGTAGCCGAGCAGGTAGAGCGCCCGGTTGACGGGCGGCATGCCGGGAGGGGCGGCGGGCAGGTAGCGGGTCAGCAGCTCGCCGCCGTCGGAGACGGTGAGGAAGACGTGGTCGCCCTCGCTCGCCTTGTACTCCAGCAGCACGTTCCTGATCGAGCCCATGGTCGGCTGGTTGTGCCAGCTGATCACCACGTCGCCCGACGGCGCGGAGGCCGTGAGCTGCCCGCCGGGCGCCATCCCGAGGTAGGCGGCGAACCCGGTCGGCAGCGGCGAGCCGGAGCCGCGCAGGTGCTCGGCGTTGATGTCCACCCGGTGCCACCAGCGGCCGTCGCGGGAGCGGAAGCTGCGCCGCGTCTCCGAGACGTCCTTGCGCGGCTGGTACGGCTCCACCTCGCCGGTCGGCGACGTGCCCGCGACCCTGATCCAGCCGCGCTGCGTCCGCTCGAACCCCGGGCCGCCCGCGTAGGCGCGCACCGAGCTCTCGCTGACGTCGTAGCGCGAGGTCAGGTTGGCCACGATGGCGCTCACCGGGGCCTCGCCGCCGGCCCGCTCGATCTCCCTGACGATCATCTCGCGGATGCCGAGGTACTCGTCGCCGCCCCAGCGCGTGAGCCCGTACTTGTTGCGGTCGACCCGGCGGAACCGGTCGTCGGCGGTGAGCTGGTTGCGGATGCCGACGAGGCTGTAGTCCTCGCCGATGCGCTCCTGGATCTCCTCAGGCGACAGCGGCGTGCCCGCCACCGCCAGCACCGCCTCGGCCTTCTCGTTGATGCTGCGCGGCCACGGCACCACGTGCTGGCCGAGCACGCGCAGCTGCGGCACGGCCAGGATCCACCGCTCGGCGAGGTCCTCGCGCACGCCGAGCTGCGACACCATGGCGATGGCCTCGGGCAGCGGGCGCGGTCCGTCGGCGAAGAGCTGGCGGGTCTTCTCCCGCAGGTCGTCGGCGCCGCCCGCGACCAGCCAGCCGTCCGACTCCTCGTAGCCGGTCAGCAGCGTACGGACGAAGCGCCAGGCCGGGATGCCCAGCGAGCGCAGCTCGGCGCGGTGCCACGGCACGGCCGCCTGGAGATCGTCGGCCGGCACCGCCGAGCCCAGCCGCCCGCGCAGCCACGAGACGTGGGCGACCAGCGCGGCGGCCTCGGGCTTGCCCAGCCACGCGTCCACGTGCTCGCGCAGGTCGCGTTCGATCTGCCGGATGCGCTCGCGGGTGACCGAGAAGCGCTGGGCCAGCTCGTCGAGCGTGACCCTGCGGGTGGCGTACAGCCGGTCGCGGGCGATGGCCCGCTGCCGGTCGTCCAGCCCGCCGAACAGCTCGTCGATCAGGTCGGGCAGCGGCTTGTCCGGCCGGGACGGCGCGGCCTCGGGCGCGGGTTCGAGCAGCCGGTCGAAGACGCCGGTGAACAGCTTCTGTACCACGTCCCTGCCCAGGGCCTCCGGCGTCCGCTCGGCCTCGGCGGGGTCGGAGAAGCGCAGCAGGGGCAGGATGTCGCCGAGCATGAGATGCCCCCAGCAGGCCGCGGCGAGGTCGGCCAGGTGGCCCGCCACGGTCTGCGTGCCGATGATGGCGCACGCCCGATCGAGCGGGATCGCCTGCCACCAGGCCTCGGGCAGCTGGGGCTCCTCCACGATCGGCGCGATCTGACCAGGAGAGGTCCAGCGCAGGGGTGGAGCGAGGTCGCTCAGGCTGAGGTTCATTGAGGTCCAACCGGCAATGGGAATATATCCGCAGTTCAGACTATGTGATCAGAGGGGTAGAAACGGGCTGCCCCTTCCGGAATGGGAGATATAGAGGATCGAACGGGCACGCGTGCAAGCGACGAACAGTATGCTCCGTTCGCGCTCCAGCGCACGAGCCCGCGCGTACGGATCGGGCGGCGGATCCTGCGGCAGCGGCCGCGGCACCACGCCCTCGGCCACGCCGATCAGCGCCACCCGCTCGAATTCGAGGCCCTTGAGGTGCTGGAAGGTCAGCGCCCGCACGTCCAGGCCGTCGAGCGCCTGCTTGGCCGCGCGGACCAGCCGCTGATCGCGCGCCCCGACCGCGATCTCGTCCGGCGGCACGCCGTCGGCCAGCCACGACTCGACCGTGGTGCGCAGGCCGGCCAGCTCGGCCTCCTCCGACTCGTACGCCCTGACGACCGGCCGCTCGCCGTGGCGGGTCGCGGTGTAGTCGTACATGACGGTGGCGCCCTTGACCAGGCCGGGGGCGGGGCCGCCGCCGCGCAGCCGTACGGCGAAGGACAGCAGCTCCCGCGACAGCCGGTGTGAGACCCCGAGCATGTGCTGGTCGGCGGGGATGCCGACGGCGCCGAGCGCCACCCGCGTGTCGGTCACCCGCTGGTGCGGATCGCCCACGATGAACAGGTCGTCGCGCGCCCGCGGCACCACCGCGCGCAGCAGCCGCCACTGCGCGGGGCTGATGTCCTGCGCCTCGTCCACCACCACGTGCCGGTACGGCTTGCGCCCCGGGTCCACGTCGTCGAGCAGGTCGCCCGTGGAGATCGACAGCACCCGCAGCGCCTCGTCGGTGATCTGCGCGAGCGACCGCGACCCCGGCCCCACCAGCGCGGGACGCCGGCCCTCTGCGTCGGCCACGATGCGGATCGCCAGCCGCTCGGCGTTGTCCACCTCGATCCGCTTGCGGACCACCTCGTCGTCGATGAGCCGGTCCAGGCGGGCCGACAGCTCCTCGGCCAGGCTCTGCGAGAACGTCACCAGCAGCACCGGCCCCCTGCCCTGACCGGCCAGGTGAGCGGCCCGGTGCAGGGCCACGACCGTCTTGCCGGTGCCCGCGCCGCCGATCACCAGCACGGGATGGTCGTAGCCCGCCGCCCTGGCCAGGCGGTACTGCGCGGGACGCAGGAACGTGCACCACTCGGGCGCCTCCAGCACCCGGTCGAGCGCCACCTTGTCGGGCACGAACACCGCGCGGTCCGGGCTGCGCCGCAGCGCCGCGTACAGGTCGTCGGGGTCGATCGGGCCGGTCTCGTCGTCGGACGGCCGCAGGGTGTCCAGTTCGCGCCACGCCTCGGCCAGCGTGCCGCCTCTGGCCAGCACCGCCAGCGGCGCGTACTGGGTGGGCGGCAGCAGCGGCTCCAGCGCGGTGACGTCGGCCTCGGTCGTGATCAGCCGGAACAGCGGCAGTGCCGGCGCGTCCAGGCCGAGGCCGAGCAGGTCGCCGTCGCAGATGGCGTCGAACAGCCGGGACGGGCGCATCGAGCGGCGTAACGCGGGCTCCACCCGTTCCAGGGCCTCGGCGTCCCACTCCTCGATGACGCCGAGCACCGGGTTGACGCCGTAGCGGTGGCGGCGGGCGTACGACCACGCCTCGGGCTCGGGCAGGACGGTACGCAGCCAGTACACGTCCCGCTGCCGCACCACCACGCCCCGGTGGCCCTGCGCCAGGCGCAGGGTCGCCACCCGCGGGTCCCTGGCGCCCCGCACCCGCTCGGGATGCGGCGCGCCCGGCACGTTCAGCAGGAACCGGCGCAGCGCGACCACGGCGTTCCTGCGCACCGGCGGGGCCAGTGCGCTGAGCTCCCTGGGAAACTCAGGGCCGATCGCGAGCCGCGGCACCGGCTCAGTCCAGCAGTTCGAGCAGGTCGCGGTCCCCGCGCTCACGGAGCCTGTCGAGCAGGTCGGGCAGGGACACGGGGCCGGGCATGCCGATGCGGGTGGCGATCACCCTGGCCGCCTGCTCCCTGGTGCCGCCCGGAGCCGTGTAGCCGACAAGCCGGAGCGCCTTGGTGATCTTCTCGGCACCCGCCGCGGCCGCGGGCAGGTGCCTGGCGCGCAGCACGCCCTCGTCCGACAGCGTCAGGAACAGGTGGCCGCCCTCGCGGGCGCCCACGTCCACCAGCAGCCGCTCGATCGACTCCAGCACCGGCCTGCCGTGCCAGGACATCGTCAGCTCGCCCGCGGCGCTCCTGACCGTCTTGCTCTCGCCGGGGGACAGCCCCAGGTACGACGCGAACCCCGTGGGCAGCGCGCACTCGCCGCCCGCGAGCTGCTCGGCCGTCACGTCGATGCGCAGCCACCAGCGGCCGTCGGGCTGACGGAAGCAGCGCCGCGTCTGCGAGACGTCCTTCAGCGGCTGGTACGGCTTGTCGCCCTCGCCCGCGACACCGTTCGCATCGCCCGCCGGCGGGACGACCGGGGTGAACGCCTGGAACTGCGGCGGCCCCGGCGGCGGGGCGGGCGTCATGTGCACCGGGCCGAAGGCCGACGGCACCAGCTCCACCGGCGGCTGCGGGTACGGCTGCTGCTGGCGCTGCGCCTTCCGCCTGGGCAGCGGCTCGGCCGGGGGTTCCGGCACGGCCGGAGGCGGCGGTGGCGGCGCGAGCGCGGTCATCACGACCTGCCACGCGGGGACGTCAAGCGCCTGGATCTGCACCCGATGCCAGTCGGCCGCGGCGATCACCTGCTCCTTGGGAGCGCCCTGGCCGAGCGTCCTGACCAGCTCGTCCAGGTGCGCACGGAACGGGGCCGCCTCGTCGCTGGACAGCCACCGGTCCAGCTTGGCGCGCAGCTCGATCTCCGTGGAGATGATCTCGGCCTCGGGCACCGCGAAGAGCTTGGCGAGCTGGTCGGCCGCCGACGGCTCGTCGGTGAAGACGCGGTTCTGCGCCACCGCCCAGCTCTTGTCGTCGAGACCGGCGAAGGCGGCCTCGATGAGCTGCGGCAGCTCCTGCCCGCCGGGCTGAGCGGGCTCCTCATCGCCGTGCTGGTCCTCGGGAGTGAACTCGTAACCGGCGTGCCCGGCGCCCGCCGCCGCGACCTCGGGCTCGGGCTCCGCCTCGGCCGCTTCCTCGGGCTCGCCCGCAGCCGCCTGGGGCTCGGGCTCTGGCTCGGATCCGGCCTCCTCCTGAGGCCCGGCCGCCTCCTCGGCGAGCCCCTCGGCGCCGTGGGCCGCCTCGACCTGGGCGGGCTCGAAGGCCTCGCCGGACCCGGCGACGGCGTCCTGCTCGGAACGCTCCTCGGCGTCGCGAGCGACCTCGGCCTGGGCGACCTCGGCCTGATCTGCCTCGAATCGGTCTGCCTCGGCCTGGTCTGCCGCGGACGCCTCGTCGGCCGCTGCGACGGCCTCCTGCTCAGGAACGGCCTCCTGCTCGGGCACCGCATCAGGCAACGCATCGGGCACCGCTTCGGGCACCGCTTCGGGCGCCGCATCGGATGCCGCCTTGGCCTCGTGCGCGGCCTCGACGGCGGGAACAGCCTCCACGGAGGGGGCCGCGTCCTCGGCAAGCGCCTCTGCCGGGATCTGCGCCTCATGGGCGACCGGCTCGGGTGCGGGTGCGCCGCCGGCGACCGGCTCGGGCCGGGCCTCCGGCGCGGGAACGCCGGCGGCCGCGCGCTCGGGAGCCTCGGCGGGCGCGGGAGCCGGAGCCTCGGCGCCCGGCACGGGCATCGGCATCACGGCAGGCACGGACGCCGCCCCCGCGGGCACCACGTCCACGTCCACGTCCTCGTCGTCGGCGGGCCTGACGGGCGAGAAGCGGAGCAGCGCGGCGGAGAACAGCGTGTTGAGCACCGGCCGCGCCTGGATGAAGGGCTGATCCATCAGCTCGCGGACGGTCAGCGAGAGCAGCCCCGCCCACGAGCCGGCCCGGTCGAGCGCGATGGCGACGGCGGGCTCGTCGGCCTCTTCGGGATCCAGCACGTGCAGCGCGGGCAGCACGTCGCCGACCGCAGCCGCGGGCCAGTGCTCAAGGGCGATCTCCGTCAGCAGCTCGCCCAGCGACTCGGGGCCGATGGCCGCGAGCACCCGGGGCATGGGCAGGCTGCGCCACCACGCGTCCGGCAGATCCGGCTGCCCGGTGAGTAGCGTGATCGTCGACGCGTCGCTCCACCTCAACGGTGGTACGAGGTCGCTCAGGCAGAAATTCATCCCGTTCCGTTCACCAGCCCCTCACGCCGCCGCAGCGGTGCAGCCATAATCTCGCCGCCCACGGAACAGACCATAGTCCGGCAAAACAGCCCTACGCATCATGCTCTACGCATCAGCGCCGAACGGCGGCAAAGCGTAGACGCACGTAGTCGGCCATCCAGCCGGTCTCCCTGCGGAGTGCGGGCGCCGCGAGTTCGTTCACGCGCCGGAGCAGGGGCTCCACGATGTTGGGGGGAAGCCCTTCGAGCGCCGACGCGGCGAATGTGCGGACCCAGTCGGCGGCGCCGCCGGGGCACTCGTCGAGGGGTGTGGGACGGTCGAAGTATTCCAGCAGCCTGACGACGAACCCCTCTTGTTCGAGGCGGTGCGCGTACTCGGCAGGCGTGGGAAAGTACCACGGCAGCTCGGGTTCGCGCAGGCCGTATTCGCGCCAGGCGGTCAGCATCGCGGTGGTCAGCTCGGCGCAATTGCCGGCTCCGCCCATTTCCGCGACGAAACGTCCGCCAGGCATGAGTGCCTCGCGGACGTTGGCGATGACGGCGCGGGGGTCGCGGCTCATCCAGTGCAGTGCGGCGTTGGAGAAGACCGCGTCGTACTTGTCCGCGACCGTGAAGTCGTGCCCGTCGCCGACGATGAAGTTGATGCCCGGGTATTGGGCGAGCGCCTTTTCGATCATCGCGGGCGAGCCGTCGATGCCGAGGACGTCCGCGCCCCTGAAGGCGATCTGCGCGGTCAGCACCCCGGTGCCGCAACCGAGGTCGAGCACGCGCTCGCCGGGGCGCGGGTCGAGCAGGTCGACAAGCGGCGCGCCCTGCGTGGAGACGTAGCCGAAGCTGCTGTCGTAGGCACGACTGTTCCACCGCTCCAAGCTCGGCGTGTCGTATCGCAAGACGATCAGCTCACAATCGGTCAGACATCGGGCCCCCGTGGCCGTGCTGTCCGTTCACTTTAGAGCCTGATCGTCCCTACGACATATCAAGTCACATGGGACTCATCCCACACTCTTGGTCCATTCCCTCTTCAGGTACGCCTTCGCCGCATCCGTCTGCGGGATCGTCATGAGCACCGGCGGGCCGGGCGGCTTGGGCAGCTTGGCGGCCTGCTCGGTGTCGAGCGTGCCCTTCATCAGCATCGCCTCGCCGCGCGCCGGGCGGGCGAAGCCCTTCTGCAGGAGGTTCTGGCCCTCGTCGGAGAAGAGGAACTCCTGCCAGAGGCGGGCCGCGGCCGGATGCGGGGCCGCCTTGTTGATCGCCTGCACGTGGTAGCCGCCGAGCGCGGCCCCCTTGGGGATGACGACCTTCCACGCGTCGCCCTGCAGGGCGCTGCGCGCGGCGTTGAGGTGGTCCCACGAGACGACCACGTTGGCCTTGGACATGTCGGTCAGCCGACCGGCCTGCTTGAGCTTGGCGAACAGCTCCACGCCCTGCTCGGGCCTGGGTGCTCCTGAGGTGGACCCGGAGCTCATCGACGCCGCCATCACGCCGCCGAACGCCGCCGACGAGCGCAGCGGGTCGCCGTCGAGCGCGACGCGGTAGCCGGGCTTGAGCAGATCGGCGAAGGAGGCCGGCGGCTTGACCGCGCGCGGGTCGTAGCCGATCGACATGTAACCGCCGTAGGCGGCGTACCAGGCGCCCGACGGGTCCTTGACGTGGTCGGGCAGGTCCTGCCAGCCCTGCACCTTGTACGGCGCGAACTTGGCGGCCCCGTAGACCGCCATGTCCATGGTCAGGTCGAAGACGTCGGGTTTGAGCTGGGTGGCGACGTCGAGCTCGCGCTTGCTGTTCGCGGCGGGCTCGAGTTCGTTGATCTTGATGTCGTACTTGTCGGCGAAGGTGTCGAGGATCTCGCCGAAGTTCACCCAGTCGCGGGGCAGGGCGATGACGTTGAGCTCGCCTTCGCGCTGCGCGGCCTCGACGAGGCGCTCCATGGTGCCGAAGCCCGACTTCAGCGAGGTGGCCTTGACGTTGACGGGCGGCAGGTTCTTGTTCTCTGTGGTGGCGGTGTCGGTGGACGACGCGCCGCATCCGGCGCTGGCGAGGATGGCTGCTGCGGCGGCGCAGGTACGTACGGTCACAGATTGAATACTTACCGCTACATCCTCCCAGGTCGAGGAGGCGCGGCCGGTACGACCTTGGCTGCCACCAGCGTCTCCTCGGGGATCTCCACCACCGTGCCATCCCTTTTGCGGACCTTGAGAATCCCGTCCGACCACGACACGAGGATGCCCACCGCGTCACGAAACCCGCCGGGCACGCGCCTTCTGGTAGTGATCCGGGCGCCTATATCGTGACTTGTGATGGCGACGACGAGGCGTCCGGCCACGAGTTTGCCCCCCTCCGTTTCGGCCAGCGAGCAAGCACGGCAATACTAGGGCGTAGCAAACCGCGGTCAGAGTCATGCCATGGTGCGGAGAAGAAGGAGCTCGAGGTGACCTACGTCATCGCGCAGCCTTGCGTGGACGTCCTGGACAAGGCGTGCATCGAGGAGTGCCCCGTCGATTGCATCTACGAGGGCGAGCGCATGCTTTACATCCACCCCGACGAGTGCGTGGACTGCGGCGCGTGCGAGCCTGTGTGCCCCGTCGAGGCGATTTTCTATGAGGACGACCTTCCCGAGCAGTGGAAGGACTTCTACAAGGCGAACGTGGACTTCTTCGAGGACCTGGGCTCGCCCGGCGGCGCCTCGAAGGTCGGCAAGATCGAAAAGGACCACCCGATCGTGGCCGCCCTGCCGCCGCAGGGCGAGGGTCACTGACGATCGTTTCCTCGTCGTGCACGGGCGCATCCGGCCGGATGCGCCCCGTACGCGCGCGCCTCGTACGGCGACGCAACACCCTGGAGAACCGTGAACAACCTGCCTGACTTCCCTTGGGATCGGCTGGAGCCGTACAAGCAGCGCGCGCTGGCACACCCTGACGGCATCGTCGACCTCTCGGTCGGCACGCCCGTCGACCCCGTGCCGCAGATCGTCCAGGACGCGCTCATCGCGTCCGCGAACAGCCCCGGCTATCCGCTCACCCACGGCACCAAGGAGCTGCGCGAGGCCGCGGCCGGGTGGCTGGAGCGCAGGCATGGCGTGACCGTCGACCAGCGCGACGTGCTGCCGGTGATCGGCACCAAGGAGTTCGTCGCGTGGCTGCCCTCTTACCTGGGCGCCCGCAAGGTGGTCTTCCCCGAGCTGGCCTACCCCACCTACGACGTGGGCGCCAGGCTCGCCGGAGCCACGGGCATCGCCTCCGACAGCACGCTCGCGCTCGGTCCCGAGCGGGTCGATCTCATCTGGGTCAACTCCCCGGGCAACCCCACGGGCCGGGTGCTGCCCGCCGAGCACCTGCGCAAGGTCGTCGACTGGGCCCGCGAGCGCGGCGCCGTCGTGGCCTCCGACGAGTGCTACATCGAGCTCGGCTGGGAGGAGCGGCCCGTCTCGATCCTGCACCCCGACGTCTGCGGCGGCTCCCACGAGGGGCTGCTCGCCGTCCACTCGCTCTCCAAGCGCTCCAACCTGGCCGGCTACCGCGCCGGGTTCGTGACCGGCGACCCCGCCCTGGTCAAGCGGCTGCTGGAGATCCGCAAGCACGCCGGCATGCTGATGCCGAAGCCCGTACAGGCCGCCATGACGGTCGCGTTCGGCGACGACGAGCACGCCGACCGGCAGCGCGAGCGCTACGCCGCCCGCCGCGAGCTGCTGCGGCCCGCGCTGGAGAAGGCCGGCTGGACCATCGACCACTCGACGGCCGGGCTGTACTTCTGGGCCACGAACGGCCAGAGCGCCTGGGACCAGGTCGGCAAGCTTTCCGAAATCGGCATTTTGGTCGCGCCCGGTGAGTTCTACGGATCGGCAGGTGAGCGGCACATCCGGGTGGCGCTCACGGCCACCGATGAGCGGATCGCTGCGGCGGTGCGCCGCCTCCAGTAGGATCACCCGGCGAAGCCCGGCGGGAGCCGGGTTCGCGCGCATAAATTGATAAGGGCTTATGCCGAGGCAGACCGCGAGTGGAGCGAGCTGATCGATGAGCGTGACCTCCATGGTCGTTCTCGGGCTGAGCATCGCCACCGTCTTGCTGCTGCTTGGCGCCTTCTGGGCCACCCTGCGGCAGGACAGAAAGGGTCGCTCAAGCGCCGCCGCACCGGCCGAGGTCGCCTCAGTCGAGGCCCCGCTGGCGGCGCCGGTGAGCGTCCCTGGTCGAGCCGGCACCGACTACACCGACCCTCGCACGATCCAGGTCGGCGACCGGATCGAGGTGCACGGGTCGCCCGCGCGCGTGCTCGGCGCCATGCACATCTCCTGGCAGGGCCAGCAGTGGGTGGAGTTCCTGCTGCGCGACAGCTCGCGGCGGCTGCAGTGGCTCTCCGTCGAGGTGCGTCCCGGCGACCCGCCGCACCTTGAGGTGCAGCTCTGGAACGATGTGCCGACCCAGGGCATGGTCCCCGCCAAGAGCTCGCTGATCATGGAGGGCGTGGAGTTCCACCCCATCGAGCGGGGCACGGCGGCGTTCAGGAGCGAGGGCGACACCGGAAACCCCGACCGGGGGCTGCTCGACTTCGCCGACTACCGCGCCTCCGACGGGCGGCTGCTGTCTTTCGAGCGCATCCAGGGCCGCGCGTGGACCGCCGCCTACGCCCAGCCGCTGCCGCCCGGCTCGATCTCGATCGTCCGCCGCGCGTCCTGACCCCCGGGACGGCTCGCGCCTCCTGATCACTCCGAACACGCCCGGAACAGGGCGCGCGCCCCGACCTGTCACGACAGGCGGGTGCGCGTCCTGACCTGTCACGACAGACCGCGCGTGTCGACCATCACGACAGCTCGACGCGGCGGGTACCGGCCGTGCCGCCGTCCTGCCAGCCGTCGGCCTCGATGTCGTTGAGCCAGGTGGCGCCGTTGTAGCCGACGCGGGTGATCGCGTACTTCTCGGCGTGGGCCACCGACCAGGCCGCCACCAGCCAGCCGCGCCGCTTGCTGGTGATCGCGGTGCTGCCCAGGGCCCTGGCGAGCTGTTTGCGCGCGGCGGCGGTGCGCGGCTTCGGCGCGGGGGTCTTGTCGGTCGGATACCAGCAGTCCACGGCCCGCGGCACCCGGCCGGTGAAGGCGGCGGCGAGGATCTTCGCATCGCCCTCGTGCGGCGCGTACGCGTAGCCGCCCGCCGACCGCTGCACCGCCTGCGCCGCGTCCGCCAGCGGCATCTTGTGGTAGTCCTTCACCTTGACCAGCGCGGCGAAGAACTTGTTGGTGGCGTAGACCGGGTCCTGGAGCTGCTTCTTCGTGCCCCAGCCCTGCGAGGGCCGCTGCTGGAACACGCCCACCGAGTCGCGGTCGCCGTAGTCGAGGTTGAGCAGCTTCGACTCCTGCAGCGCGGTGCCGTACGCGATGACCACGGCACGCTCGGGCAGCCGCCGCCGCGCCGCCACGGCCGCGATGGTCGCGGAGATCTGCGCCTGCTCGGGGGAGAGCGTCAGCACCCCCTCAGGCGTCTTGACCACGCAGAACGGCTCCTCCTGCACCGCGAGGCGGGGCGTCCGCTTCAGCAGGTGGTACAGGCCCACGGACACGCCGACGGCGAGCACGGCAACGATGATCGCGATGGTGATGACTGCACGGGAGAAGCGCGGGCGCACGCAGGAAAACCTACCCGGCCGGATAAGCTCCCAGGGCATGAGCAACGTGCGCACGACGTCTCCGCTGCCCGCCGCGGTGGACGAGCTCTGGGAGCGCAGGGCCGAGCTGTCGCCCGCCGACGCCGAGGCCCGGCACCTCGTGGTGAGCGCGATCGACCTGCTCGACCGGGGCGAGGCCAGGGTCGCGAGGCTCGTGGACGGCGAGGTCGTGGTGGACGAGCGGGCCAAGCGCGCGATCCTGCTCGGTTTCAAGGTGCTCGGCATGACGCGCTCGCAGGTCGGCGACTTCCACCACCACGACAGGGTGCCGCTGAAGAGCTCGCTCGAGGGCGTACGCGTGGTGCCCGGCGCGATCGCGCGGTGGGGCGCGTACATCGCGCCCGGCGTGGTGCTCATGCCGTCGTTCACCAACATCGGCGCGTACGTCGACGAGGGCACGATGGTCGACACCTGGGCCACGGTCGGCTCCTGCGCCCAGATCGGCAAGAACGTGCACCTGTCGGGCGGCGTCGGCATCGGCGGCGTACTGGAGCCGCCGAACGCGGTGCCGGTGGTCATCGAGGACGGCGCGCTGATCGGCAGCCGGGCGATGATCGTCGAGGGCGCCAGGGTCGGCGAGGGCGCGGTCGTCGGCGCGGGAACGATCCTGTCCGCGTCGATGCCGGTGATCGACGTCGAGACCGGTGAGGAGCTGTCCCGCGGCGTGATCCCGCCGTGGTGCGTGGCGGTGGGCGGCACGCGGCAGAAAGAGTTCCCCGGAGGCACGTTCGGCCTGCCGTGCGTGCTGGTGCTCAAGCGCCTGGAGCCGGGGAGCAGGCACGACAAGGCGGCGCTCAACGATGTGCTGCGCGAACACGGAGTGAACACCTGATGCTTGACCTGACCCAGGACGTACGCGACCTGACCGCCGCGATCGTGGACATCGAGTCCGTCAGCGGCGGCGAGAAGGCGCTGGCCGACGAGGTCGAGCGAGCGCTCGCCGCGCTGCCGCACCTCAAGGTGACCCGGTCGGGCGAGACGGTCGTGGCCCGCACCGAGCTGGGGCGCTCCGAGCGCGTGCTGATCGCGGGACACCTCGACACCGTCCCCGTCGCCGGCAACCTGCCCAGCAGGGTCGAGGGCGACCTGCTCTACGGCTGCGGCACCACCGACATGAAGGCGGGCGTGGCCGTCGCGCTCAAGCTCGCCGCCACCCTGCCCGCGCCCAACCGCGACGTCACCTACGTCTTCTACGACTGCGAGGAGGTCGAGGCCGAGCGCAACGGGCTCGGCAGGGTCGCGCGCGAGCACGCCGACTGGCTGGCCGCCGACTTCGCGGTGCTGATGGAGCCCACCGACGGCGTCATCGAGGGCGGCTGCCAGGGCACGCTGCGCGCCGAGGTCATGGTGACCGGCAAGCGGGCGCACAGCGCGCGCTCGTGGTTCGGGGTCAACGCCATCCACGGCATCGAGCCGGTGCTGGCCAGGCTCAACGCGTACGAGCCGCGCCGGCCGGTGGTCGACGGGCTCGAATACCACGAGGGGCTCAACGCGGTGGGCGTACGCGGCGGCGTGGCCGGCAACGTCATCCCCGACCTGTGCGTGGTGAGCGTCAACTACCGCTTCGCGCCCGACCTGTCGATCAAGGAGGCCGAGCAGCACGTACGCGAGGTCTTCGACGGCTTCGCGGTGAACATCGTGGACGCGGCACCCGCGGCGCGGCCGGGGCTGACGCACCCGGTGGCGGCGGCGTTCACGGCGGCGGTCGGCGGCGAGCCGCGCGCCAAGCTGGGCTGGACCGACGTCGCCCGCTTCTCCGCGCTCGGCGTGCCGGCCGTCAACTACGGCCCTGGCGACCCCAACCTCGCGCACCAGCAGGGCGAGTACGTGTCGCTGCAGAAGATCGTGGAAAGCGAGCGCGCGATGCTCGACTGGCTGTCCGCCTGACACGGCCACCGGGACTCTTCCAACGGGCCCCTCACGTGAAAGTGGCCTTCCTCGCCGGCCATTTGGCGGGGAAGACCACTTTCAGTCCCGAGCAGCACCCTCGCCGATTAGACGCGGGCGGGCCGAAATCTGGTTCCCTGCTTCTTACAAGTTTTTTCAGAACGCCTTCCCACCTCCGCCACCTGCGGTTTCGTCCCCGGCACGCATGCTGGAGACGCGCAGGGGCGGCGAGGAGGCCGAGCTCGGACCGGCCACGCACGAGAAGGGCTAGCGTGATCCGCATGGAAAAGATCCGTCGAGAACGCCGACAGGGCCAGGCTTTCGTGCGCGGCAGCCTCGTCCCCCGCTCCACCCACGACCAGCGGCTGCTCGCCCCCCAGGGGCCGACCGACTGGGTGCACATGGACCCGTGGCGGGTCCTGCGCATCCAGGCCGAGTTCGTGGAGGGCTTCGGCCAGCTCGCCGAGCTTCCTCCGGCCGTGACCGTCTTCGGCTCGGCCCGTACGTCCCCCGACTCGACCGACTACGCGCTGGGCCGTGCGCTCGGCCGCAAGCTCGCCGAGGCCGGTTACGCGGTGATCACCGGCGGCGGGCCCGGCGTCATGGAGTCGGCCAACCGGGGCGCGAGCGAGGTCGACGGCGCGATCTCGGTGGGGCTCGGCATCGAGCTGCCGTTCGAGCAGCGCATGAACGACTACGTCGATCTCGGCATCGAGTTCCGCTACTTCTTCGTCCGCAAGACGATGTTCGTCAAGTACTCCTGCGGCTTCATCACGCTGCCCGGCGGCTTCGGCACGCTGGACGAGCTGTTCGAGGCGCTCACGCTGGTGCAGACCCAGAAGGTCACCTCGTTCCCCGTCGTGCTGCTCGGCAGCGAGTTCTGGGGCGGGCTGATCGACTGGATCAAGAGCCAGCTGCTCGGCACCGGCAAGATCGCCGCCCAGGACCTCGACCTGATCACCGTCACCGACGACCCCGACGAGGCCGTGCGCATCATCGTCGAGTCCGACCGGGCCCGCTCCCGGCAGCGTGAGGAGGAGATCGCGGCCGCCGCGGCGCAGCACGCGGAGCCTCAATAGGCTCGGCGGCGTGAACATCTGTGTCTACTGCGCCTCCAGCCAGACCATCCACGCCAAATACATCGAGCTGGCCGCCCGTGTCGGCACCGAGCTGGCCCGGCGGGGCCACACGCTGGTCAGCGGCGGCGGCTCCGTGTCCTGCATGGGCGCCGTCACCGCGGCCGCCCGCGCCGCAGGCGGCCGGACGATCGGCGTGATCCCCCAGGTCCTGATGGACATGGAGGTGGCGGACGAGGAATCGGACGAGCTGATCGTCACCGACGGCATGCGCGAGCGCAAGGGCGTCATGGACGCACGCTCCGACGCGTTCCTCGTGCTGCCCGGCGGCATCGGGACGCTGGAGGAGCTGTTCGAGATCTGGAGCGCCCGGGTGCTCGGCATCCACGACCGCCCGCTGGTGCTGCTCGACCCCTTCGGCCTGTACGACCCGCTCAAGGCGCTGGTCGAGCGCATGTACGACGAGGGCTTCACCCGTCCCGACGTGTTCGACGCCATCTCGTGGACCACGACGGTCGAGGAGGCGTTCGCGCACCTCGAAGGGCGTGCGCAGCCGGTCAGACCGAGCGTCGCCGAGCTGGGCGAGGCGTCCGGCTGACCGGTGTCCGCGCCGCCCGGTGACGTACCGGTTGCGGCATGTGCGGGACCTCGTGCCCCGATGCAATGAGTACGATGCCCATGTGCTGGTCATACTCGCCATCGCCGCCATCGCCATCCTGGTCTGCGTGGTCCTGGTCTCCCTGGGCAAGGGCGGTGAGCTGACCGAGTTCCCGCCCGACGTGCCCTCGCTCGACCTGCCGGAGGCCGGGCAGCTCACGGCGGCCGACGTCATGGCCATCCACCTGCCGGTCAACCTGGTCGGCTACCACACGCAGAGCGTCGACGAGACGCTGCGCAGGGCCGCGGGGGCGATCAGCGCGCGCGACAACCGCATCGCGGTGCTGGAGCAGCGGGTCTCCGAGCTGCTGTCCAACCGGCTGTACGCGCGGCAGGAGAGCTACGCCGCGCCGGGCGCCGGGCCGCGCACCGAGCACGCACCCGAGGCCCCTGCCGTGTCCCGGGAGCTGCCGGAGTCGGGCGACCCGGTGACCTCCAGCGGCGCCTCGGTGTCGTGGGACGGCGGGGCCCGGCTGACCAGCCCGCCTGAGGACCCGGAGTGGCGGGTGCCCGGCGTTCAGACTCAGCATCAGGCGGACGCCCGGGCGGAGGCTCCGGGCGAGCCCGTCGGTGAGACGGAGGCCGGCGGCGAGGCCGCCGGCGAGGCCGGCGATCAGGCCGCCGACACGACCGACACGACCGACACGACCGAGGCGGCACAGGCGAAGGCCGACGAGAAGGCTGGCGACAAGGCCGAGGAGAAGGACGGCGAGCCGGAGCGCGATGCGTCCGTGCGGGCCGGGCTCAACGGCCAGGGGGATGATCAGGGCAAGTGACCGAGCCGATCCGCTGCGCATGGGCCGGTCTGTCCGACCCGATGTACCTCGAGTACCACGACAAGGAGTGGGGCCGCCCGCTCAAGGGCGATGACGCGGTCTTCGAGCGGGTGTCGCTCGAGGCGTTCCAGTCGGGCCTGTCGTGGCTGACGATCCTGCGCAAGCGGGAGAACTTCCGCGCCGCCTTCGACGGCTTCTCGATCCCGAAGGTGGCCGCGTACACGGGCAAGGACGTCGAGCGGCTGCTCGGCGAC
Organism: Nonomuraea sp. NPDC052634; assembly: GCF_040678535.1. Classification (NCBI taxonomy): domain Bacteria; kingdom Bacillati; phylum Actinomycetota; class Actinomycetes; order Streptosporangiales; family Streptosporangiaceae; genus Nonomuraea; species Nonomuraea sp. NPDC052634. The sequence goes on from NZ_JBFATY010000013.1 coordinate 130,594, forward strand.
GCGGGCATCGTACGCAACCGCGCCAAGATCGAGGCCGCCATCACCAACGCCAGGGCCGCGCTCGACCTGCCCGGCGGCCTGTCGGAGCTGGTGTGGCGGTACGCCGAGCCCGACAGGCCCGCGCCGCGCACCATGGCCGACGTGCCGGCCGCCACGCCAGGCTCGAAGGCGCTGGCCAAGGAGCTGAAGCGGCACGGGTTCGTGTTCGTCGGCCCGACCACCGCCTACGCGCTCATGCAGGCGATCGGGCTGGTCAACGACCACCTCGCGGACTGCGTCGCGCGTAGGTGGTGAGCGCGACGGCGTGGCTGCGCTTGGAGCCGTGACGGGCTCGAAGGCGCCCGCTGTGCCGTCGCCGGTGTGATCCCGCCCGCCGGCGGCCCGTACGCGTCTCCACGGCCACCCTGGCCCCGTCGAGCAGGTGACCGCCGGCCCCGCCGAGGTGCACCCGTACCGGCCGGTCACTCTCCGCTGAACGTCGGCTGCTCCTTGGCGAGGAAGGCGCGTGTGGCGTTGCGGTGGTCCTGGGTGGCGGCGCACTGGTCCTGCAGGTCGGCCTCCAGGGCGAGCGAGTCGGCGAGGGCGTGCGTGGCGGCGTAGGCCAGCGCCCGCTTCGTGGCCGCGTACGCCAGCGTGGGTCCCTGCGCGAGGCGTGCGGCGAGGTCCGTCGCGGCCTTCATGACGTCGTCGGCGGGCACCACGCGGTTGACCAGGCCCAGCTCGAGCGCGCGGGCGGCGTCGATCGCCTCGCCCAGCAGCATCAGCTCGGCGGCGCGGCCATGCCCGACCAGGCGCTGCAACGTCCACGACGCGCCCGAGTCCGGCGCGAGCCCGATCCCGGCGAACGCCAGCGCGAACTTCGCCCGCTCCGAGGCCACCCGCAGGTCGCAGGCGAAGGCCAGCGACGCGCCCGCGCCCGCGGCCACGCCGTTGACGGCGGCCACCACCGGCTTCGGCATCGTGCTGATCAGCTCGATGATCGGGTTGTAGTGCAGGCGCACGGTGTTGGCCAGGCCGTGCCCCGACTCCAGGTTGTCGGCGTGCTCGCGCAGGTCCTGGCCCGCGCAGAAGGCCCGGCCCGAGCCGGTCAGCAGCACCGCCCTGACCGCGCGGTCGTGCGCGGCCTTGCGCAGCGCGTCGTGCAGCGCCTGCTTGGCCTCGACGGTCAGCGAGTTCATCGCCTCCGGCCGGTCGAGCGTGATGGTGGCGACGGCGTCGGCCACGTCGTAGCGGATCACATCAACTCCCTGTCGACGAACGCGGCGGCCGCGGGCAGCAGCCTGGCGGCCTCCTGCTTGAAGAAGGCCCTCGCCTTCTCGCCCGGCCAGCCCGGCGGCAGCAGCTCGGGCGGCAGGCCGGGGTCGCGGAACAGGAAGTTGCGCCACCCGTGCACGAGCCTGCTGCGGGTGGCGAACACCTGATCGGGCGGCGCCTCTTCTGGCAGCGTGCTGATCAGCGTGACAGCCTCGGCCAGCCAGTGCTCGTACGCCTCGCCGATGGCGTCGAGATCCCATGCCCTGGCCACCAGCTCGCGCGGATCGCCTTCGAGCGCCGCGTCGAACCTGTCGGCCCGCACTCCTTCGCTCTCCAGCAGGTTGTCCAGCTCGATCGAGGAGCGCGGGCCGATCCACGTCGTCTCCGACAGCGACGCGTACCCCAGGAAGGTCAGATCCGCCCTGAGCCGCTCCCTGCGCTGCCGCTCCTTCACCGGCTCGAAGACGATGACGTGCCAGCGTCCGTGCCAGGTGAGGGTTCCAGCTCGGTAAATTCTCAGCGCGGCCTCATCAAGCCGTCTGACGCACTTCGGGGTCAGCCCGTAGCCCGCTCCCTGCGGCAGCCTCACCGGTCTCAGCCATCCCTGACGCACCATCCGCGACACCGCCGTACGCACCGCGGGAGCCGCGATTTCCAGGGGTTTCATGAGACGTACGAGGGCGGCTATGGTGGCCTGCCCGCCGCGAGAACGCAGGTGATCTCCGTAGAGGTCGAACAGAGCGGCGCGAGCGTGCACGAAGTCCAGTTTGGACGCCATCGCCTGGCTCGACAACGCATTCTGGGAGGAGATCGTTACCCATGAGCGCTCTCGATGCGGGAGAATAGGACATCACAGAAGACGTGAATGCGCCGGCCACCCTCCCGGGGTGGTCGGAAATCGCGGGCCGCGGGAGCCCAAGGCAGGAAGGGATACACGCATGGCGGCGATGAAGCCGCGGACCGGCGATGGTCCGCTCGAGGTCACCAAGGAAGGGCGCGGCATTGTCATGCGAGTCCCTCTGGAGGGTGGCGGCCGGCTCGTCGTGGAGATCTCCGCCGACGAGGCCAAGGCGCTCGGTGAGGCGTTGAAGAACGTCGTCGGCTGAGCGCTCCCCGGAGGAAGACCCTTGTTCTACGACCCTGGCGTGGCCACGACGCCAGGGTCGCTCACGTTTGAGGAGAGGTTCCGTGCCCATTGAGACCACTGCTTCGGTGGTCACCGAGGTTCCAGGCGACGCCGAACTGCTGGCCGTCCCCTACGACTCCGATCTCAGCCCGTCCGTCGAGCTGCCGCTTCCGGCCGCGGACCTGCTCGCGCACTACAACGCCAAGGGCGAGGCAGGCGAGATCGTCGAGGTGCCGGTCGCGCGGTCCGGCGGCGTGGGCCGGGTCCTGCTGTACGGCGTCGGCGACGGCTCACCGCGCGACCTGCGCACGGCCGCCGCCGCGCTGACCAGGAAGGTCAAGGGCAGGGAGACGCTGACCGTGGTGCCGCCGTCCGCGGACGACCTCTCACCGTTCGCGGAGGCGGCGCTGCTGGCGGCGTACACCTTCAAGATCGGCAAGCCGGGCAAGGAGCCGGTGCGGTCGCTCGTGTTCGCAGGGGCGGACGAGGGCCAGGTACGGCGCGCGGAGACCGTCGCGCAGGCCGTGGCCTTCGCTCGCGACCTGGCCAACACGCCGTCGTCGGTGAAGAACCCCGCCTGGCTCGCCGAGCGGGCTCAGGAGACCGGCCTGCCCGTCGAGGTGTGGGACGAGGAGCGGCTGCGGGCCGACGGCTTCGGCGGCATCCTCGCCGTCGGCCAGGGCTCGGCCAGCCCTCCGAGGCTCATCAAGCTCTCCTACACCCCCGACGAGCCGGCCACCCGGCACGTCGTGCTGGTCGGCAAGGGCATCACGTTCGACTCGGGCGGGCTGTCGCTCAAGCCGACCGACAACATGAAGACCCAGAAGACCGATATGGCGGGCGGTGCGGTCGTCATCGCCGTGCTGAAGGCGCTGGCCGCGCTCAAGGCCCCCGTACGCGTCACCGGCCTGGTCGCCGCCGCCGAGAACATGCCGTCGGGCACCGCGCAGCGGCCCAGCGACGTGATCACCCACTACGGCGGCCGCACGGTCGAGGTGCTCAACACCGACGCCGAAGGCCGGCTGGTGCTGGCCGACGCGCTGGCGTACGCCGACGCCGTGCTCGACCCCGACGCGGTGGTCGACATCGCCACGCTCACCGGCGCCATCACGGTCGCGCTCGGCCGCGCCTACGGCGCCGTCTACTCCTCCGACGACGAGCTCGCCGAGCGGCTCGTGGCGGCGGGGCAGGCGGCCGACGACCGGCTGTGGCGGATGCCGCTGGTCGAGGACTACCGGCCCGCGCTGGACTCGCAGATCGCCGACCTCGCCAACGTCGAGTCCGGCAACAAGTTCGGCGGCGGGTCGATCACCGCGGCGCTGTTCCTGCGGGAGTTCGCGGGCAAGCGGCCGTGGGCGCACCTCGACATCGCGGGCGTGGGGCGCAGCACGGCCGACGAGGGCACCCTCACCAAGGGCGCGACCGGCTTCGGCGTACGCGTGCTGCTGGAGTGGCTCACCAAGAGCTGACGGGCACCACCCGCCGGCCGGGGCTCACCGGGCCGGCGGGCGCCGCGCCCGGGGGCGAAGGCCCGACGGGCGCCGCGCTCGGGAGCGGAGGCCGGCCGCCGGCCCCTTGAGGCGGTTCGCCTGGGCCGGCGGGTCAGCCGGAGCTTGCAGTCCTGGATCAGTCGGAGATCTTCACGGCGGCCAGCAGGCCGTCGCCGAGCGGCATGAGCACCGAGCGCAGCCGCTCGTCCGACTGCACGAGCTTGCCGACCTCGCGCAGCGCCACCGTGTCGGTGTCGCGCTGAGCCGGGTCGGCCACGCGGTTGTGCCACAACATGTTGTCGAAGGCCACGATGCCGCCCACCCGCAGCAGGCGCACGGCCTCGGCCAGATAGTCGGCGTACTCCTGCTTGGCGCCGTCGGCGAAGACCATGTCGTACCCGCCGTCGGACAAGCGCGGCAGCACGTCCAGCGCGCGTCCTGAGATGAGCCGCACCCTGCTGCCGGAGAACCCGGCCTCTGTGAACGCCTGACGGGCCAGCCGCTGGTGCTCGGGCTCGACGTCCACGCTCGTCAATGTGCCGTCAGAACGCATGCCGCGCAGCAGCCACAGCCCCGACACGCCGCAGCCCGTGCCGATCTCGACGACCGACTTGGCGTTGATGACGGTCGCCAGGAAGCACAGGGCGGCGCCGCCGCCGGGAAGGATGGGTGTGGCACCCATCTCCAGCCCGCGCTGCCGCGCCGCGTGCAAGATCTCATCCTCGTGATGGAACTGCTCCGCATAGGCCAGAGTGGCCTCCACCGGAGTGGTCATCGGCCTCCTCCCCCACTTTCATGCGATAGGTCGCGAGGTATACGCGTGATTGGCACCGATCGCAGCCTAGGGGAGACACGCCGGGACGGGAACTCAAGAGGGCATCGAGGCGTTGCAGGTTTAAACGGGCTTTGCCGGTCCGGAAGGCAGGCAGTGCGCACGAAGGGACGAAACCAGGCACTATGGCGGTAGCGGTGGTCCCAGAGAGAGGAGTTCTGGTGGACGAGAGCGACCACCAGACCGATACTCCGGTGTCGTCCGAGTGGACGCCTCCCACCTGGGAGGAAGTGGTGCGGACGCACTCCGCGCGCGTGTATCGGCTGGCATACCGGCTGACCGGCAATGTCCATGACGCCGAAGACCTGACGCAGGAGGTCTTCGTCCGGGTCTTCAGGTCGCTGTCGAGTTACACCCCGGGCACGTTCGAGGGGTGGCTGCACCGGATCACGACCAACCTGTTCCTCGACATGGCGCGGCGCAAGCAGCGCATCAGGTTCGAGGGGCTCGCCGACGACGCCGCTGAGCGGCTGCGCGGTCGTGAGCCGTCCCCGGCTCAGGCGTTCGATGACGCCCACCTGGAGCCCGACATCCAAGACGCCCTCGACGCGCTCGCCCCCGAGTTCCGGGCCGCGATCGTGCTGTGTGACATCGAGGGCCTTTCTTACGAGGAGATCGCGGCCACGCTCGGCGTCAAGCTGGGTACGGTCCGAAGCCGTATCCACCGTGGCCGGGCGCAGTTGCGGGAGGCTCTCGATCACCGAGCCCCCCGTAATACTCAACTCCCCCCGACCGTGATCCGTGGGGAGGAGATCTGACATGGCTCATTTGGGAGAACGCGCTTCCGCGCTTGTCGATGGAGAGCTGAGCCACACCGAGCGCGAACGCGCGCTGGCTCATCTGACTTTCTGTGCTGACTGTCGTCGTGAAGTCGAGTCGGTAAGGGCGCTGAAGTCCCGCCTGCGCTCGCTTGAGATGCCGGCGATGCCGGCCGACCTGACGATGTCCCTACTTCGCATGGCGGAGCCCGGCGGCCCGTTGCCGCCGCGGGAACGCCCTTTTCCAACCCGTACGTTCGGGGGAGTGCCCATCCCCGGGCCGCACACGATCGCCCCCCTCGACAACCGTCCGCGGCGCGACGGCAGTGGCGGGGCTTCGGGACCTGGCCGCGGTGGTAGCCGGCGGCGTTCCACGTACGTGGCGGTCGGCGTGGTTTCGGCGGCCGTGGCGCTCGGCACCTTCTTCGCCGCGAGCGGAATCGGGCAGAACAATCCCGCTCCTCCGGTTGAACTGTTCCAGCAGCAGGCCCGTACTACGCCTACGAACGCCTCATCCAACGCCACACCTTGACCTCGGGGTCACCACGTTGATGCCGGCGGACATTCGGTTGGCGTAGTCGGCGGCAGAGCGGGCATACGATCTGGGTTCGGGAATTGTCACAGGCAAGTCCTGACAAAAGCTTTAGATCACTCGTATGCCGCAAAAGCCAGCATTTGCGGTGGCCGAGCCAAGGAGTGGTGAGATCTAGATGACCGACGAGACGCGGTCCCCGGAAGGGCGCACACCGTCGGACTCCCCCGAGCCACAGGGGCGGCCGGACTTCCTGCCCGCGGACGACAGGTCCGAGCAGCGGTCGGAGCCGCCCGCCTCCTTCGGCTTCTCGTGGGGCGACCCGTCCGGCCGCTCCGGGGGCTCCGGCTCGCCGCCGTACGAGCCGCGGCCGTACGACGCCTCGGCCGACCGGTCACCGTACGGCGGGCCTGGGCCCGGGCCTGGGGCGCAGCAGGGCACCGGGCCGCAGTACGGTGCGCCGTCGTTCGGCCCGCCTGACGGTTCCCACGATCACTCCTACGGTCGTCCCGACGCCGAGACCCGCGCCTACGACGGCCCCTCCTTCAGCCCGCCGGGCCCCTCGGGCAGCTCGCAGGGACCCTCGGGCCCCTCCTTCGGCCCGCCCGGCTCGACCGGGCCCTCCTTCGGTCCTCCAGGCCCGGCTGAGCCGTCCTTCGCGCCGCCCGGCTCCACTGAGCCGTCCTTCGCGCCGCCCAATGGCGACACGCGTGCGTACGAGAGCCCGTTCTTCGGACCGCCCGACGGGGGTGCCCGCGCCTACGACGGCCCGCCGATCGGATCGTCCGGCGAACACCCCGGTTTCGGCGGGGCCCCCGGCTCCTACGGGCCACCTCAGCCGCCGCCACCGCGCCAGGCCATGGGCATGGGCCCCGGCTGGGGTCCGCCCCCACCCGGAAGGGAGGCCGCCGCCGTGCAGCGGGGGCCGCGCACCGGGTTCTTGATCGCGATGGCCGTGGTGATCGCGCTGGTGGCCTCGATGCTCGGCAGCGTCGGCACGTACCTGCTGACCCGGCCGAGCAGCAACGCCATCGACCCCTCCTACAGCCTCGGCCCGCTGCCCACCGGAGCCACCAACCGCGCGCCCGACTCCGTCGCCGGCGTCGCCGCTCGGGTGCTGCCCAGCGTGGTCTCGCTGGAGGTCGGCAACGGCAGCAACACCGAGGGCGCGTCCGGCTCCGGCTTCGTGATCAAGAACGGCTACGTGGTCACCAACAACCACGTCGTCTCGCTGGCCGCGCAGGGCGGCGAGATCCGGATCATGTTCAACAACCGCAAGACCACCACCGGCCGCATCGTCGGCCGCGACCCGGGCTCCGACCTGGCGGTGATCAAGCCTGAGGAGACGTTCGGCACGCCGGAGATCACGCTCGGCAACTCCGACCAGGTGGTCGTCGGCGACCCGGTCATCGCCATCGGCTCGCCGCTCGGCCTGACCGGCACCGTCACCACCGGCATCGTCAGCTCGCTCAACCGGCCGGTCATCGCCGGTGACGAGTCCGGCACCAACGAGGAGCCGGCGTACATCAGCGCCATCCAGACCGACGCCGCCATCAACCCCGGCAACTCCGGCGGTCCGCTGGTGAACGGCAAGGGCGAGGTCGTCGGCGTCAACTCCGCGATCGCCACGCTCGGCCGTTCGCTGACCAGCCAGAGCGGCAGCATCGGCCTCGGCTTCGCGATCCCCGTCAACCAGACGCGGCGGGTCGCCGAAGAGCTGATCACCACCGGGCGGGCCAAGCGGCCCAAGATCGGCGTCGTTCTGGAGAAGGACTTCAGGGGGCAGGGCGTCAAGATCGCTACCGAGCCCGCCGCCGGTCAGCAGCCGGTCACGCCCGGCGGCCCCGCCGACAAGGCCGGCCTCAAGCCCGGTGACGTGATCCTGGAGATCGACGGGCTGGCCTTGCAGGACAGTAACGAGCTGATCGCCCTGATCCGCAGCAAGGAGCCGGGCTCGCAGATCAAGATCAAGTACCAGCGTGACGGCCAGGCCCGCACCGCCACCCTGACCGTGGTGGCCGAAGACGGCCCCGCCCCGTCACCCTCCTGACCCGGATCGACTGACCGCCTCACCCGGCCACCCCGGACGCTGGGTGGCCGGGTGAGCCGTTTCAGGCGCGGACCGGGAAGTTGCCCACGCCCCGCCACTCACGCGCGCCTCCGAGCTTGCGGGCGGTGGGTGCGGGCTGAGAGATCCGCTTCGCCGCCTCGCCGCCTCGCCGCCTTCGGGCCAGGGTGGGGTGGTAGGCACGAGGGGTGTAACGCCTAGGCCTCCGTGCGCCGCATACGTGCGCTCTCAGCATCTTCGGCCTGAGCGGTGGTAAGTGGGAGGGGTGGACGCCCAGACCTCCGCTCCATCGCATGCCGGCGCCCATCTGAGGCTGTGGGGCGTGGGGAGGTCCGGAGGCGAAGACGGCCCCAGCCTCTTGGGCTCGTCCTAACGCCGCCCCGGCCGCCTCTGGCGTGTGCCCCGGCTGCCTCTGGCGTGTGCCCCGGCCGCCTCTGGCGTGTGCGCTGGTCGCGTGAGGGTGAGGTGCGGCCGCCGTCGCGCCCACCTCCAGCCCTGCGGTGTCGGCGCGTGAGAGTGGGAAGGACCTTCGACCTCCGTTGCGCCGCTTGCGTGCGCTCCTGCCTCCTGGCTGCGCCGTGCTGTGAGGAGGGGGCGGTCTGGTCGCTGTCTCGCCGTTCGTGTGTGGGGTGTCGGGGCGGCGGCGCCAGTGTGGTGCACTCACGGAGCGGGGCCCAGAGGGTGGCGGTGCTGGTGTGGTGGGTCCGCTGAGCGGGAGGGCGTCGGTGTGGGTGGCCGCGATGGGTGGCGGTGCTGGTGTGGTGGGCCTGCGGAGCGGGAGGGCGTCGGTGTCGGTGGCCGCGAAGGGCGGAGGTGTCGGTGAGGAGGCGTCTGCGACCGGCCCTGAAGCCCGCTGGCGCCCTTCGGCTACTGGCCGGGCCTTGAGCTCCTAGGGCACTGTCAGAGGCTAACGGGGGCCGATCAACGGCCCGCCCGCCTGCCTGGTCTGGTGCCGCAACGTGGTCTGGCCTGGTGCCGCAACCGACCTGGACTGCGTGCTGCAACGCGGCCTGGACTGCGTGCTGCAACGCGGCCTGGACTGCGTGCTGCAACGCGGCCTGGACGCGTGCTGCGACCCCCGCCTGGGCTGTGTGCCGCATCGCGGACGGAGTCCGTGGACCGTGACCCCGAGATCGGTCGTCTTCGCGGCCGGGTGTTGCCATAGGGGCGTGGGTGGTTTGTCCTAGGGGGGACGACTCAGTCACGGCTGGAAGCCCTTAGTCTGTGGATAGGCCGGGGTTGTCCTCGGAGAGGTTGGACTGCGGTAGGAGCTCACGGTGTTCGAACTCGGGTGGATGGAGGTCGGAGCGCTGATCGTGATCGCGCTCCTCGTCTTCGGTCCCGACAAATTGCCGCAGGCCGCCGCGCAAGCGGGCCGGACCCTGCGCAACCTGCGCCGGATGGCCAACAACGCGCGCGAGGACCTGCGTGCCGGGCTTGGCCCCGAGTTTCAGAACTTCGACCCCGCCGACCTCAACCCGCGCAACTTCGTACGCAAGCATCTCCTCGACGACCTAGAGGACGACTGGAACAACGCGGGCAAGCCGAAGGAGCTGGAGCCGGTCGCGGCGACGTACACGCCGGAGCCGGTGGTCGATGAGCTCGGCTTCGGTGAGATTCCCCCGTACGACTCCGAGGCCACCTGACCTGCAAAGCAATGGGCCCGCCCCCAAGTGAAGGAGCGGGCCCGCAGCAAAAGGTCAGCGGCGAGGCGAGAGGCCGAGCTGCATGCCCTTGAGGCTGGTGGAGCGCTTGCTCAGCCCGGCCGCGATCGAGCGCAGCTCGGCGGCGGCCGGCGAGTCGGGGTCGGTGAGCACGAGCGGCTTGCCCTCGTCGCCGCCCTCGCGCAGCCGCATGTCGATGGGCACCTGGCCGAGCAGCGGCACGCGGGCGCCGAGCGTGCGGGTGAGCGCGTCGGCGACGGTCTGGCCGCCGCCCTCGCCGAAGACCGCGATGCGCTCGTCGCAGTGGGGGCAGGGCAGCCACGCCATGTTCTCGATGACGCCGGCGATCTGCTGGTGGGTCTGGGCCGCGATGGAGCCGGCCCGCTCGGCGACCTCGGCGGCGGCCATCTGGGGCGTGGTGACGACGAGGATCTCGGCCGACGGCAGCCGCTGGGCGACGGAGATGGCGATGTCGCCGGTGCCGGGCGGCAGGTCGAGCAGGAGCACGTCGAGGTCGCCCCAGTAGACGTCGGCGAGGAACTGGTGCAGCGCCCGGTCGAGCATGGGGCCGCGCCAGACGACGGGGGTGTTGCCCGGCGGCTTGAACATGCCGACCGAGATGACCTTGATGTCGTGGGCCACCGGCGGCATGATCATGTCTTCGACCTTGGTGGGCCGCTCGGAGGCGCCCAGCATGCGGGGGACGCTGTGGCCGTAGATGTCGGCGTCGACGATGCCGACCTTGAGGCCGTTGGACGCCATGGCGGCGGCGAGGTTGACCGTGACCGACGACTTGCCGACCCCGCCCTTGCCGCTCGCCACCGCGAAGACGCGGGTCAGCGAGCCCGGCTGGTTGAACGGGATCTCCTTCTCCGGCCCGCGGTCGCCCCTGAGCTTGGTCTGCAGGCTCTTGCGCTGCTCGGCGCTCATCACGTCGAGCTCGATCTGCACGGCGGTGACACCCTCGACCTTGGAGACGGCGGCGGTGACGTCGCGGCTGATGGTGTCCTTCATCGGACAGCCGGCCACGGTGAGGTAGATGCCGACGCGCACCGCCCCGTCGGGAGCGATATCGACGTTCTTGACCATGTCGAGGTCCGTGATGGGGCGACGGATCTCGGGGTCGATGACGGTGGACAGCGCGGCCGTCACGAGTTCCTGGGTAGGTGCCATCGAAGTCTCGGCACGAGGGAGTGTGCCGTCCCTCCTTTGTCGGTCTATATGTGACAGGCGCTGAAACGCCAGTAGTGAGGATGCCCCTCCATGGTATGAACCACGGTCCGCAGTGGGTTAATCCGCACTGTTAGATGTCTGTGCAACAGCGGTCCAAGGTTACTCCCCGGTGCTCTTGCGCGACGAGCGGCCGTCCGGCGAGGCCCCGCCGTCGATGCCGTCGATCTCCCTGAGCTCGTCGAGCAGCCGCCCGAGCTCGGCGCGCAGGTAGTCGCGGGTGGCCACCTCGTTGACGGCCAGGCGCAGGCCGGCGATCTCGCGCGTCAGGTACTCGATCTCGGCCTGGTTGCGTTCGGAGGTCTCGCGGTCCTGCTCGTACTGGATGCGGTCGCGGTCGTCCTGGCGGTTCTGGGCGAGCAGGATGAGCGGCGCGGAGTAGCTCGCCTGCAGCGAGAGCATCAGCGTGAGGAAGATGAACGGGTACGGGTCGAATTTCAGGTGCGGGGGCGCGAGCACGTTCCACAGCACCCAGACCGACACGAACACCGTCATGTAGACGATGAACCGGGCGGTGCCCAGGAACCGGGCGATCCGCTCCGACAGCCGGCCGAACGCCTCGGGGTCGTAGTGGGGCCGCAGTGAGCGGCGCAGCTCGCGCGGCTGGTCGAGCCGTTCAGTCGTCATGCGCGTCGTCCCTCTCCCGCCAGCCCTCGGGCAGCATGTGGTCGAGCACGTCGTCCACGGTCACCGCGCCGACCAGGCGGCCCAGCTCGTCCACGACGGGGGCCGCGACGAGGTTGTAGTTGGCCAGGTAGTACGTGACCTCGCGGAGCGTGAACTCCGGCTTGATCGGGTCGATGGACGGGTCGAGCGCGCCGCCGAGCAGGGTGGACGGCGGCTCGCGCAGCAGCCGCTGGAAGTGCGCGACGCCGAGGTAGGTGCCCGTCGGCGTCTCGGTCGGCGGCCTGGTGACGTAGACCTGGGCGGCCACCGCGGGCGTGAGGTCCTGCTGCCTGATGTGGGCGAGGGCCTCGGCGACGGTGGCGGTGGGCGGCAGGATCACCGGTTCGTTGGTCATCACGCCGCCCGCGCTGGTCTCCGGGTACGTGAGCAGCCGCCGCACCGGCGCCGCCTCTCCGGGCTCCATCAGCCCGAGCAGCTGGGCCGCCTGCTCTTCTGGCAGGTCGTGCAGCAGGTCGGCGGCGTCGTCCGGGCCCATCTCCTCCAGGACGACGGCCGCGCGCTCCGGCTCAAGCATGCCGAGGATGCCGATGCGGTCGTCGGGCGGCAGCTCCTCCAGCACGTCGGCGAGGCGGGTGTCGTCGAGCGCGCGGGCGATCTCCAGCCGGCGCTTGCTGGGCAGGCTGTGCATGGCGCTGGCCATGTCGGCGGCGCGCAGCGACTCGAACGCGGCGATCAGCCCGGCCGCGCCCTGGTCCTTCTGCAGCGTGTCGAACCCGGACACCTCGTCCCAGTCCACGATGCGAGGGTCGCGCCGCCTGCGCTTGTAGACGGCGACCTTGGTGATCTCCCAGACGGACGGCTTGATCTCCTCCATGGCGACGTCGTAGACGGTCATGGGCTCGCCGCCGACGCTCACGGTGAGGTCGAGCATCTCGCCGATGACCAGCGTCTCGGCGGTGCGCTGCTCGAACCTGCGCATGTTGAGCTTGCCGGTGAAGACGACGGCGCCCGCCTCGATGCGGCGGACGCGGGTGATGGGCAGGAAGACGCGGCGGCGCGGCTGCACCTCCACCACGAACCCGTGCACGGTGGGCCGCCGGGCGATGCGCAGCCCGACCACGACGTCCCTGACCCGGCCGATCTGGTCGCCGACCGGGTCGAAGACCGGGGTCCCCGGCAGCCGGGCCACGAAGATCTTCACCTGGTCAGGCTAACAGCGGGGCCCCATTGCGCTCGGGAGCCCGGACGTGTCAGTATCAAACCTGCTTAACGGTGATTACGGGGTATGCAGGGGGTCTGCGATGAGGTATGCGGGGCTCGCGCTCGCGTTCGTGTCCTCGTGCTGTTTCGCGTTCTCGGGGCCGATGGCGAAGTATCTCAACGCGGCCGGGCTCGCGCCCATCGAGGCGGTCTGGACGCGCATGGCCGGCGCCGGGCTGCTGCTGGTGGCCGTGCTCGCCGTGGTGCGGCCCCGCGCGCTGCGCATCCGCCGCTCCATGCTGCCCTTCGTCGCCCTGTACGCGGTCATGGCCGTCGCCGGGGTGCAGGCCCTGTACTTCGTGGCGATCACCCGGCTGCCGGTCGGGATCGCGCTGCTGCTGGAGTTCATGGCGCCGGTGATGGTGGTGGCGTGGGTGCGTCTTGTCCGCAAGGTGCGCCTGGTCAAGGCCGCGTATGTGGGCGCGGTCGTCGCCGTCGTGGGCCTCGGCATCGTCGTCGAGGCGTGGCAGGGCCTGCGCCTGGACGCGCTCGGCCTGCTGCTCGGCCTGCTGGCCGGGGCGTGCTGCGCCGGATATTTCCTGATGAACGATAGCTTCGGCGACGAGGTGGACCCCCTGGGCCTCATCGCGTGGGGCATGACCGGCGCGGCCGTGGTGCTGGCGCCGTTCTCCCGGCCGTGGGACATCCCCTGGAGCGCCTTCACGGCCACCGCCACCCCCGAGGGCGGCATCACGCTGCCGGTCGCCGGCGCGTACCTGTGGATGGTCGTGGTCGCCACCGTGCTCGCCTACATCCTGGGCGTGAACGCCGTGCGGCGGCTGTCGGCCGCGGTCGGCGCGACCGTGGCCTCGCTTGAGGTGATCTTCGGCGCCGTCGTGGCGTGGGCGCTGGTGGGGGAGAGGCTCGGCGTGTTCCAGATCGTCGGCGGGCTGATCGTGATCGGCGGCGCACTGCTCGCCCAGACCGCCACCTCGGCCACCCGTCCGCAGGCCGCGCCGGAGCCGGGCCAGGAGACGGGGCGGCAGACGGGCCAGGAGCCGGGCCAGGAGACGGGCCAGGAGACGGGACGGCAGGCGGGCCAGGAGCCCGGCCCCGAGCCGGTCACCACCGCCGGGTAGGTCACACCTGCGGGGTGAGCCGCCAGACGATGGACTCGCGGGCCCAGCGCTCGGGCAGGTGCTCGCTGTCGGGGGCGTTGAGCCGCTCCTTGGCCAGCACCGCCACCGCGTCGGACGCCGCCGTCTGGTCCACCTTCTCGACCGTCGCCTCGAACTCCGCAAGACGCGCGCCGTTGTCCTTGCTGCGCAGCGTGACCGTGACCCGGTCGAGCGACTCCAGGCCGGGCAGCTCCTGCTCGGCGCCGCCGGAGACGAGGTAGATGGCGCCGTCGTGCCAGGCGTGCCAGGCCAGGCGCGGACGGTCGAGGGTGAGCCAGCAGATGCCCGACTTCTTCGCGCCCTCTTCGACGGCCGCCGCGCTTACAGATCCCTCGCTCACAGGCACGACTGTAACCGCCGGGAGCGGGGGCGGTCACCGGGCGGCCGTGAGCAGGTTGCGCGAGTAGGTTGAGCGCATGCGCTCACGACGTTCGGTGCTCGCCGTGCCAGGCAGCAACCCCCGGTTCCTGGAGAAGGCCCAGACTCTGCCCGTCGACGAGGTCTTCCTCGACCTTGAGGACTCCGTCGCCCCCGCCGCCAAGGAGGAGGCGCGGGCCAACATCGTCACCGCACTGCGCGAGGGCGACTGGTCCGGCAAGACGCGGGTGGTCAGGGTGAACGACCTGACCACGCAGTGGACGTACCGCGACGTGATCGAGATCGTGGAGGGCGCGGGAGACCACCTCGACTGCCTCATGCTGCCGAAGGTGCAGGACCCGACCGAGGTGATCTGGCTCGACACACTGCTCACACAGATCGAGAAGACCATGGGGTACGAGGTCGGCCGCATCGGCATCGAGGCGCAGATCGAGAACGCCCGCGGCCTGGTCAACGTCGACGCCATCGCCAGGTCGTCCAAGCGCCTGGAGACGCTGGTGTTCGGCCCCGCCGACTTCATGGCCTCCATCAACATGCGCACGCTCGTCGTGGGCGAGCAGCCGCCCGGCTACGCCGAGGGCGACGCCTACCACTACATCCTCATGCGGCTGCTCATGGCCGCGAGGTCGCACGACTTGCAGGTCATCGACGGCCCCTACCTGCAGATCAAGGACGTCGAAGGCTTCCGCAGGGTCGCGATGCGCGCGGCGGCGCTGGGCTTCGACGGCAAGTGGGTGCTGCACCCCGCCCAGGTGGACGCGTGCAACGAGGTGTTCTCGCCGTCGCAGGAGGACTACGACCACGCCGAGCTCATCCTGGAGGCGTACGAGTACTACACCACCGTGGAGAAGCGCGGCGCGGTCATGCTGGGCGACGAGATGATCGACGAGGCCAGCAGGAAGATGGCGCTCGTCGTGGCCGCCAAGGGCCGGGCGGCCGGGCTGAGCAGGACCAAGCGGTTCACACCTTGATGCCGATGGCGGTGAAGAACCACAACGACGAGGTCAGCCAGAGCCCGGCCAGCGCGGTGAACGCGAGCCCGCCGAGCATCGGCAGCGTCCAGCCCGGCGCGTCCCGCTTGGGCAGGGCCAGCATCTTCGCGGTGAACACACCGTAGAAGAAGCAGCCGAGCAGCGAGTGGGCGAGCACCCTGGGCACGTCGTACTGCAGGCCCAGGGCGTACAGGCAGTGGAAGGCGACGGGGATCGTGAGCAGGAACGCCGCCCGCCCCGACCAGCGGTGCACGGCGGGCGGGATCGCGACGCCCAGCCTGCCCCACAGGGACAGGGCCGAGACGACCTGCACGATCGCCAGCACGAACGCGCCCGTCGTCAGCCACGCCTTCATCGGCAGCGCGCCGGAGAAACCGGCCACGCCGACCGCGAAGCCGGTCGGCGTGTGCGCGCGGCCGTACACGCCGAGTGCGATCATCACGAGGCCGCCGGCGAGCAGCGGCACGAGCAGCGGGGTCAGCCCGCGGGCGGGCCGCTGGGGGATGGCGGTCATTGCATCTCCTCGACGAACGAGTCGGCGTCCTTGGGGTACACGGTCGTGCCCTCGACCGTGATGGGCGCGGTCGGCCGCGCGGCGTCGAGCTGCGGGACGTCGAGCTGCTCCTCGCCCGCGAACGCGGCGCCGACCTGGTAGTAGCCGCCGTTCGGGTTCCGCACCAGGATCCAGCCGGCGCGGAACTTGGCGCCCCGCACGATGGCGGTGGCGCGGTAGAGGCCCGACGGCTTGGTGACGGCGGGCGCCTTGAAGGACCAGCGCTTGCCGGCGACGGTGACCGTGCCCTCGGCCCGCCCGCCGTCCAGCTCCGCCTTGACCGTGGAACGGGGGTCGGCGACGCTCTTGAGCCGCAGCTCGCCGGCCGACTCCGCGCCCGTGAACCAGGCCTCGATGCGCCCGTCGCAGAAGTAGCCGACGGCCTTGCCGTTCCTGATCGAGATGGCGATCAGCGCGCCGTTGCCCTTCACCCGGCCGCCGTAGTCGGCCTTCTCGATCTTCTTCGGCTCGGTGGGCGTGGGGGAGGGGGACGCGGAGGCGGTGCTCTCCTCGGCGCTCTCGGCGTTCCCTGATGGGCTCGCCTCGGCCGTGGGGGTGTTGGCGGTGGTGTCCGTACGCGTGCCGGTGGCGGCGGACTCTTTTGCCGCCGGTGCCGCGGCGGAGTCTTTTGCCGCCGGTGCCGCGGCGATGCTGGCGGCGCCCAGCCCCAGGGCGAGCACCGCGCCCGCCGTGAGGGTGATCACAGGTCCCAGCCGTGACGACATGGACTGCTCCCAGGGTCGAAATGTCTACGACATCGAGCATCCGCCGCTTTCCCGGCCCCGTCTGTGAACTATTACGTATGGGACGGACAGAATGGAGAGATGCAGGAGAAACCAGGGCCGCAGTATCCCTACGGTGGCTATCCGTACCCGCCGCCGGCGCCGTCCTGGTTCCTGCCGGTCCCGCGCCGGGCCCGCTACGACCACCTGGCCAGGACTCCCGCCACCCGGCCGTGGCAGGCGATCGTCGGCACGCTGGTCGTGGCGGCCGGGTTCCTGCTCATCGGCGTCATCGTGGTCACCATGTTCGTGCTGGGGGCGGCCGTGCTCGGCCTCCCCTCGCCGATCCACCCCAGCGGGCTGCCGAAGGGCACGCCCGCCGGGCTGGCCATGTCGCTGCTGTCCATCGCGCCCGTGCTGCTGCTGGTGTTCGGCACCGCGGCGCTCATCCAGCGGCGCCGCCCCGGGACGCTCTCGTCCGTGGCCGGGCGGCTGCGCTGGACGTGGCTGCTGACCTGCGCGGTCGTGGGACTGCTCGCGATGATCCTCGGGCAGGTCGCGCAGTACTTCGCGCTGACCTCGGCCGGCCTGGACACCGAGATGTTCGGCTGGGCGGGATGGGACGCCTTCCTGCCGCTGCTGGTGGTGATCGTGCTGCTCGTGCCGTTCCAGGCGGCGGCCGAGGAGTACGTCTTCCGCGGCTGGTTCGTGCAGGCCGTCGGCGCGCACGTGCGCAACCCGATCTGGTCGATTCTCATCGGGTCGGCGCTGTTCGCCTCGCTGCACGGCTACTCGTGGGCCGGGCTGCTCGACGTGTTCATGTTCGGTGCGGTGATGGCGTGGCTGAGCGTACGCACCGGAGGGCTGGAGGCGGCCATCGCGCTGCACGTGCTCAACAACGTGATCGCCTTCGGGACGAGCGCCGCCGCGGGCACTCTCGACGACGCTCTGAACCAGGGCAAGGTTCCGGTGCCCTGGCAGGCGTTGGCGGGAACCGTGGTGCAGCTCGGGGTGTATGCGTTTGGTGTGATGTATCTAGCTAAAAAGCGGTCGATTAGCACTATTTCGCAATAAAACGGGCGAGGGGTGCGGGGAATCTCGCTAGAGAGGTCTCGCTATTCCGGCCGAGACATGCTGGTCTGGATGCTGTCGGGACGGCGAGGGCAGGGGCAGTCCCCGGGCCCGGACCTTCCTGGAACGGTCCGCGTCAGCGGCCGGGATCGACCTGTACGACTCGTTCGACTAGGAGGGACGCCGCGTGGCCTCCGGCCCCAGCGAACCGCCACGGCGACCGCCGGAAGACGACGAGCCCCGTGCCGAGGGCCCGTCCGCTTCGCAGCCGCATGCCGAAGAGCCCAGAATCAGCCACTCGCCGCCCGGCCCCACCGACGACCGGGCCCGAGGGCTGCCCCTCGCCTCGCCGTGGGGCATGCCGCCGTTCGCCGCCCCGATCCCCGACGAGGAGCCCGAGCCGCCCAAGGGGCGCCGCCCGTACAGCTCGCCGACGGCCGAGCCCGACGTGGAGCCGCGCCGCCGGCCCCGGCGCATCGTCAACCGGCCTGACAAGCTCGTCGCGGGCGGGCCGCTCAGCCGGCCGCAGCCTCCTCAGGCAGGTGGGCAGGAGGGCGCGGGCGAGGTCACCCAGCCGCTGGCCGTCGCCCCCGGCGCCCCGGACCAGGATGCCCCGACCCGGGGAACCGGCCCTCAGGGGACGGATGCGCAGGAGGCCGCTGAGCAGGGGGCACAGCGGCGGCGGGACCGCACGCCGCCCCCGTACCGGCTGGTGTATCCGCTCCCGTCCCGCGAGACCCCGCACGAGTCCCCGGCACAGGAGCCGCCGGCGCAGGAGCCATCAGCGCAGGAGCCCGCGCCGCCGCAGGAGCAGCCGGGCGGCGAGGTCGAGCCCGAGGTGCGGCGCGTCGGACGCCCGCCCGCCGGCCGCCCCACCCGCCCCGACCTGCTGGTCGCCACCGGCCCCGCCCGCCCCCAAGGCGCGGGCGGACGGCACCAGAGGGGCCCCGCGCCGGCCGCCTTCCGCCGGGCCAGTCCCGTGCGCAGGCGCAGCAGGGCCGTGCCGGTCGCGCTGACCGTGGCCGCCGCCGTCCTGGTGGCCTCCGGCGTACTGGTCTGGCAGTGGCTCGGCGACGGCCCGGCGCTGCGCCTGGAGGCGGGCACCGGGCGTTCGGGCGACGAGCTGTTCACGGTCCCCGCCGCGGGCGAGGGCGTCAACCAGAAGCTCAACGACATGGCCTCGGCGGGCAAGGCGGTGGTGGCGGTCGGCAGCGACACGACCAGCCCGACCCCGCGCCCGCTCTTCCTGTTCTCGCCCGACGGCGGCAAGCGCTGGCAGCTCGGCCAGGTGCACGGCACCTCCGCCACCTCCACCGTACGCAGGGTGGTCGGTGGCGACGGCCGCTGGCTGGCCAGCGGCGGCGACGAGGCCACCGGCGAGCGCGGCCTGTGGACCAGCACCGACGGCTACAGCTGGACGGCCGTGCCGCCGTCGGGCCTGGCCGCGTTCAGAGCGGGCGACCACGTCGAGGACATCGCGCGCACGAAGTCCGGGTTCGTCGCGGTCGGCCGCACCACGGGCGCCGACGGCGGCACAGGACCGGCAGCCTGGCGCTCGGCCGACGGCTCCTCATGGGAGCGCGCCGAGCTGAGGGAGCCGGACGTCCGTGAGCTCAGGGCCGTCGTGGCCAGGGGCGACACGGTCGTGGCCATCGGAGTACCCGCGGACGGCGAGGGATCGCGGGTGCTCCGATCGGCCGACGGCGGACGCGGCTGGCAGGCGACCGGCTTCCGCCTCCCCGAGGCGGCCGACCCGCGCGCGGGGACGGTGGCGGTGCTGCCCAAGCGGTTCGTGCTGGTGCCGACGCGGCGGCGGACGATCGAGGGCGACGTACGCGTCTACTGCTCGCCGAACGGGACCCAGTGGTCGCAGTGCGGCTCCATCCGCGGGCTGGACGCGGCCAGTACCGGCGTGGAGTCGCTGATCTCCCACCCGTCGGGCGTGGCGGCGATCGCCCAGGCGGGCATCGGCCGCTACTCGGTGCTGACCAGCACCGACGGGCGCGACTGGGACAAGCGGGCCGACCTGCGCGACCTGAGGGGCGCCACGCTGCGCGGGTTCACGATCGCCGAGGGCGGCACCCTGTTCGCGGGCGGCGACCAGGCGGCCTCCGACGTCGACAACCAGATCGTGCTCATGGCCGCGCCGCAGCGTGGCTCGGTCTCACGGGTCGACCTCGGCAGGATCGACGGCCTGACCAGGATGTCCCGGGAGACCAACGCGCTGGCCGCGTACGACGGCAGGTACGTCGCCGTCGGCTCGGCCTCGGGCGACGCCGGCCTGTGGACGATCAGGAACTGGCAGAGCTGGAAGTCGATGAGCCTCGGCGGCCCCGGCAGGCAGACGCTGGAGGACGTCGCCCACGGCGGCCGCGGCTGGCTCGCCGTCGGCGGCACCGAGACCGGCGTCGCGCTCACCGACCCTCTCCTCGTCACCTCGCAGGACGGCGAGAACTGGAAGCGGGTGAACGTCACCGGTGACCTGGCCCGCCCTCAGGACCACCCGTTCCTGCGCACCGACGTGGTCACCGCCGGCACGAAGGGCTACGTGGTGGCCGGCGAGTCGCGCGACCAGGCGGGCTTGTCGCGGGCGGCCATGTGGTTCACGCCCGACACGCGCAAGTACACCCGGTCGGAGAAGCTGCCGCAGGGCGGCTCAGGCGTCCGCATCCACGACGTGGTCGCGGTCGGGGACGGGTTCGTCGCCGTCGGCGGCAAGGGCATGGGCGACCGCGAGGACGCCGTCGTCTGGTACTCCGCCGACGGGCTCAACTGGCGGGCCCGCGAGCCGGCGACCCCGGACGACGCGACCGCCGCCGGGCTGCGCAAGGTCGTGGTGCACCAGGGCAAGCTCGTCGCCATCGGCACGGCGGTCGCGGACGGCGCGCGCCGGGCGTACGCGGCGGTCTCCGACGACGACGGCGAGAGCTGGCGTACGGCCTGGCTGCCCGCCGAGCGCGCGGCCGGCGTCTTCGACCTCGCGGCGGCCGACGAGGGGCTGGTGGCGGTCGGCTGGCACGGCACGCAGGGCGAGGGCGACAGCGCGGCCTGGACCTCGCAGGACGGGCTGACCTGGAACCGCATGGAGCTCACCAAGGACCGCCTGGCCGGTCAGGGTGCGCAGTGGCTGTCGGCGGTGGCCGTGGCGGGCACGGAAGTGGTGGCGCTCGGGCGCTCCACGACGTACCAGGCCGACCACCTGATCCTGTGGACGTCCAGCCTGACGTCGAGCAGGTAGGGCGCCGACGGGCGCCCGGCTCGAAGGCGCGTGCTTCACGCGGTCAGGACGGGGGCAGCGCGTGCCACTCGGCGAGCGACTCCAGCAGGCCCTCGGTGAGCGGCAGCCGGGCCAGGTCGTCGCGCGTGCACCAGCGCACGTCGGCGGCGTCGTCACCGGCCGCGGCGACGTCTCCTGGCTGGGACATGGTCGCGAGGTAGTCGCGGATCACGTACGTCACCCCGCCGGGCCCCGGCCGCTCCACCGTGCCCGCGAGGCGGCCGACCCGCACCCGCAGCCCGGTCTCCTCCAGGACCTCGCGCCGCAGCCCGTCCTCGTCCGTCTCGCCCGGCTCCAGCCGCCCGCCGGGGATCGACCACAGGCCCATGCCGGGCGGATGACCGCGCTGGACGAGAAGCAGCCGGTCAGAGGCGTCGAAAATGATGGCTCCGACACAATTTACGCGCACATGACCAAGATTACGACGCGATAACGAGGAGCGGCCTTGACGGGGCCGCACCGGAGAAAGCACCGTGGGTAGTTGTGAGAGCGGCTCCAACCTGCCCGCGGTGTTTTGGCCCGCTTCACGGGCCGAGCGCCTGGTCGAGTGCGTATCGATGCGACACGCACGGCGATGTCCTGCCGTACCAGCCTCCGTGGCCGCCGACCAGCACCGGGCTGGAGGCGATTCGCAAGAGCTCGGTCGTGCCCGTGTGGCTGCCCTGGCCGTTGCCGGTCGGCTGGCTGGTCACGGGTTTCGGGGAGGTGGGCGATGAGCGTACGGGAGGGCGCGCCAGCCTGGTCGCCCTGAGCGGGCCCTCGCTCACGGAAGGGCCGGCCGACCTGCTGATCGTCGCAGAGGAGCCGGGCGTCGGGATCGGGGCGGGGTTCGCCGGCCTCGACGGGCCCGACCCGGGTGAGGGGTTCGACGCGGGGCCGCCCAATGCCAAGATCGCCGTGCTCGGCCATCCCACCGCGCTGTGGTGCGTCGACGGCAGGAGCGACCGCGCCGTGTACGCGGGCGAGGCCATGGGCAACTGGCTGTGGGCCATCGCCTGGCCGGCCGAGGCGGGATGCATGATCGCGCTCGCCGAGCTGTCCCTCATCGACGCCCGTGACCATGACCTGGACGTGCCGTTCGGTGCGTTCTCTCCCAGACTTGGGGCTTAGGACGCGCGATCGAGATTCGCTCTGTCAGGTAGACGGGCTAGAGTTCGGAGGCGTGACAGCGCGTATCGAGCGAGTGGTGACCGAGGGTGTCGTCGACATCGACGGCACCGAGCACAAGGTCGAGAACAACACGTGGATCGTGGGTGACGACGACGAGGTCATCGTCATCGACGCGGCGCGTGACGCCGACAAGATCATGGAGCAGGTGGGCGAGCGCGAGGTGCTGGCCGTCATCTGCACGGCGGGCCTGCCCGACCACGTCGCGGCCGCCATCGAGGTGGCCAGCAGAGACGAGGCCGTGATCGCCCTGCACCCCAAGGACAAGCCGCTGTGGCGGGAGACCTGGCGGGAGACCTGGCCCGACATCGACATGGAGGACGACGGCGTCTTCGAGGTGGCCGGCGTCCAGCTCGACGTCTTGGAGACGCCCGGGATCACGCCAGGCGGCGTGTCGCTCTACTCCGAGGGTCTCAAGGCCGTCTTCACCGGTAAGGCTCTCCAGGCCGACGGCCCCGGCAAGCTCGGCGGCGAATACCCCGCACTGGCCGACCAGCTCACCTCGATCGGCGGGCGGCTTTTCACGCTGCCGGCCGAGACGCGGGTGCTGCCCGCCCACGGTGAGGAGGTCACGATCGGCGACCTGGAGCCCCACTTCGACGACTGGGTGTCCGGCTCGCTGACCCGGAGCAAGACCGACGACGAGGGCGAGGGCGAGGGCGAGACGCCGCTCACCGACGGCACCAAGATCTCCGGCATCACGCTCAGCCCGGGCGACGACTAGGTGCAGGGGCAGCTTCCGCTCGAAGGGATGCCGCGGCGGCTCTACTCGTGCACGCCGTCGCGGTTGAACACCTGGCTCGACTGCCGCCGCCGCTACCGGTTCACCTACCTCGACCGGCCGCAGCCGTCCAAGGGTCCTGCCTGGGCGCACAACAGCGTGGGCGCGAGCGTGCACAACGCGCTGGCGGGATGGTGGCGTGAGCCGTACGAGCGCCGCACGCCGCTCACGGCCGCCGTCCTGCTCACCAACGGATGGATCACCGAGGGGTTCAGGGACGCCGAGCAGTCGGGGCGCTGGCTGGAGAGGGCCCGCGACCTCGTGTCCGGCTACGTCGCGACCCTCGATCCCTCCGACGATCCGGTGGGCGTCGAGCGCACGGTCGCCACGCGGACCAAGGTCATCGCGCTGTCCGGCCGCATCGACCGGCTCGACCGGCGCGGAGACGAACTGGTCGTGGTCGACTACAAGACAGGCCGCCGGCCGCTCACCCAGGACGACGCCCGCGGGTCGCTGGCCCTGGCCACGTACGCGGTGGCCGCCTCGACCATGATGCGCACCCCGTGCCGTACGGTCGAGCTGCACCACCTGCCCACCGGCGAGATCGTCCAGTGGCGCCACACCGACGAGTCGCTGGCCCGCCACATCGCCCGCGCCGAAGAGGTGGCCATGGAGGCCGCCGAGGCCGACGACCGCTACCGCGAGGCCGTCGCCACGCCACAGGGCGCCCGCCGCGCGCCCGGCGACCGGCAGCAGGTCGGGCCCGCGCAGGTGCCCGCCGACGTCGACAAGCTCTTCGCGCCCAACCCCGGCCCCCTCTGCTCGTGGTGCGACTTCCGCCGTCACTGTCCTGAAGGGCAGGCGGCGGCCCCTGAACGCCAGCCGTGGGACGGCCTCGCCGAGTGACGGCGGGGCTCACCCGGCGGCGGTCTTGGGCCAGCGGCGGGGGTCGATGAGACCCCTGAGCCCTTTGCCGACGTCGTAACCCGCCGCGCCGAGCCGTTCCCGCGCGCCCTGCAACATGCTGCGGGTCGCGGGCATGAAGGCGCGGTCGTGCACGGGCTCGGGCAGCGCGTTCAACCCGAACCTGAACGCCTTCAGCGCCGCCGTCACCGTGGCCTGCGGCACCTCGGGCAGCAGGCCGTACATGCGCCTGGCCCAGTCCGGCAGCGTGTAGTAGCACAGCGCGCCGAACGGGAAGTAGACCGGCTTGCCCGGCGACAGCAGGCGCAGCTCGCGCGGCAGCTTCGGCCACAGCAGGAACCGCACCGCCGACACCGCCTCCGGCGTCACCCGCAGCCGCGGGCGTACCTCCTTGAAGTAGGCGGCCATCTCCGCGCACGAGCCGGGCACGTCGTCGGGGTGCAGGCCCACGTACGCGGCGCTCTTGCGCTGCTCGCGCAGGTAGCGGTCGGCCTGCCGCTCGGTGAGCGCGAGCCCGCCGCGCCTGGCCACCTCCAGGTACGACGACACCTCCGCGCAGTGCACCCACAGCAGCAGCTCGGGATCGTCCACGCGATGCGTCCTGCCCGTCTCGGGGTCGCGGATGCGCAGCGCCTTGTGGATGCCGCGCACCCGGCGGCCGATCTCGCCGGCCTCCTCCGGGCTGCCGAACGTCACCCGCCCCACGAAGTCGGCCGTGCGGCGCAGCCGGCCGAACGGGTCGTCCTGGAAGTTCGAGTTCTGCCAGACGCCGAGCATGGCCAGCGGGTGCAGCGCCTGCAGCATCAGGCCACGTACGCCGCCCACCCACATCGACCGGTCGAGATGCACCACCCAGGTCGCCGTCTGCGGCGGCTGAACGACGAGGTCGGTCATAGTGACCGAAGGATTACACGGTGCTGGACCTCGTGTCCAAAAAGTGCTTCTCGGCCGCGTTCCAGAACCGCACCAGCGCCGCCGCCGTCGTCTCCGGCGCCTCGACCGCCGGGGAGTGCACCGCGCCCGGCACCACCACGGACTCCGCTCCGAGCCTGGCCGCCATGTCCGACTGCGCCTCGGGCGGCCAGCCGTCGTCGTGCTCGCCGTACAGCACCAGCGTCGGCACCTCGATCTGGCGCAGCTCGTCCGTACGGTCGCCCATCGTCAGCACCTGCTCGGCCATGCGTGACAGCCCGACAGGCGAGTTGGCCAGCAGGCGCTTGTGCAGGAACTCGACGATGTCGTCGGGCACGTCGTCGGCCAGCGCCTCGGGCTCGAACCTGGAACGCCACACGTGCTCCAGGCCCAGCGTCGGCGCCTCCTCCATGATCTTCCTGCCATGGTGGGCACGCCTGCCCTCGATCGGGCCGGGGCCCGAGCTCATCAGCGTGAACGAGGCGAACTTCGTCCGGCCGTCGATCACCGCCTCCCGCGCCACCAGCCCGCCGAACGAGTGGCCCACCAGGTGGACCGGGTCGCCGTCGCCGATCACCTGGGACAGCGCGTCCACGTCGGCGCCCAGGGCGGCGCACGTGTAGGCGGCCGGGTCGTCGGGGCCCGGGGTCTCGTACTGGCCGCGCAGATCGATCGCCACCACGCGGCGGCCCGACTGGGCCAGCGTCATCAGGACCGCGATGAAATCTTCCTTGCTGCCCGTCAGCCCTGGGACGAGGAGCGCGGGCCAGCGCTCAACCACACCACTGACCGGCACCGCCTCCAGGGCCGCGAACGTGCCCTGTGGCGTCTCGATCTTCTGTGGTGCAACGCCAGGAGGCAGGTCGAGGAATCGCGGCGTACTCACGTGGGGCAACAATACCCAGAGGTCAGCGCCTCGACACCGGCATGACGACGACGCCGGTGCGAGTTCTGACCGCTTGCGACGAATGGGCGGATCGCGTAGACGGGGGTCTTGGAGCCCGTCCCGTACGACCGTGGCCGCCCCGATGGCTCTGTATGGCACTCACAGCTCGTCACTTGCCGTGCCGTGCTCCCTTGTCCAAGGAGACGACCCAGACACCCCAGCGTCCCGCTGAGCGCCGTGCACGTGCCCCTGCGCCGCCACACACGCGGCCTGCGCTCCGGCTGGAAACGAACGCGACGAAAACGCCTGGCACGCCCGACCGGCGGGCGTCCGCGCAACTGGCGCACCGGCGGTTCGTCCGTGAGAGACGCGCACTGGCTACTCGTGCGCGCGAAACGCGCGCCGGCCACTCGTGCGTGAGAGACGCGCGCCGGCCATTCGTGCGCGAGAAGCGAAGGGGCGTGCATGTGAGCAAGCGGCCGCACACGCGAAAGGCGCGCACCCTGACTCGGTTCCGGGTGCGCGCCCTCTGCTCGCTCTGCGGTCAGCCGCGGCGGCGGCCGCCGCGGGACTGGCGGCGCTGCTGCTTGCGCTCGGTCGCGGCCGACGGCGCGATGTCGTCGTCGTCCGTGGCCAGGTCGGGCGACTGGAAGATCACCGTGAACGGGTTCGGCGGGATGATCCGCTCCGGCTCCTTGCGCGCCGGGGCGGGCGGCGCCGGGTAGTCCGCCTCGGGCTCGTCGTCGTACCGGTCGGACGGCGCGGCGACCGGCGGGGCCGCCTCGACGGTCTCCGGCTCGGCGGACGCGGCCCTGCGGGCACGCGTGCGACGCGCCGGCGCCTCGCTCTCCTCGGCGGCCGTCTCGGCGGAACGGCGTACGCGGGTGCGCTTGGCCGGCGCCTCCACCGTCTCCTCCGCCTCGGCGGCGCTGCGCCGGGCGCGGGTGCGGCGGGCCGGTGCCTCGGGGGCGTCGGCGAGTGCCTCCTCGATGGCCGAGGAGGCGGCGCCCCTGCGCGTACGTCCGCGCCTGGCCTCGCCCGCGGCCTCGATCTCGTCCGTTGTGAAGATCGCCGGAGTCTCCTCCGCCTGGTTGTTCACGGGCTCGACCTCCGGCTTCTCGACAGGTGCGGTCTCCACCAGCTCCTTGCCGCCGCGCAGACGGCGGCGCTGGCGCGGCTGACGCGCGGGGCGCTCGTCGCGCTCGTCCCTGCGCCGCCCGCCACGCGTGCGGGCCCGGCCGGTCTCGCCGAGGTCCTCGATGCGCTCGGCCGCCAGCCCCGCCCGCGAGCGGTTGGCGTGCGGCAGCACGCCCTTGGTGCCCTCGGGGATGTTGAGCTCGGAGTAGACGTGAGGCGAGGTCGAGTACGTCTCGGCGGGCTCGGTGAAGTCGAGGCCGAGCATCTGGTTGATGAGCTTCCAGCGGGTCAGCTCCTCCCACTCGACGAACGTGACCGCGGTGCCCGTGCGCCCGGCCCGGCCGGTACGGCCGATGCGGTGCACATAGGTCTTGTCGTCGGTGGGGCAGTCGTAGTTGACCACGTGGGTGACGTCGTCGATGTCGATGCCGCGCGCCGCCACGTCGGTGGCCACCAGCACGTCGATCTTGCCGTTGCGGAACGCCCGCAGCGCCTGCTCGCGCTGGCCCTGGCCGAGGTCGCCGTGGACGGCCGCGACCGCGAAACCACGCGTGTCGAGCTGGTCGGCGACCATGTCGCAGGCGCGCTTGGTCTCGCAGAAGACCATCGTGAGCCCGCGGCCCTCGGCCTGCAGCAGGCGGGCGAGGATCTCGATCTTGTCCATCCGGTGCGTGCGCCAGACGATCTGGCGTACCTGCGGCGTGGCCTCGCCCTCGCCGCTCTCCAGCTCGGCGCGCACGTGCGTCGGACGGTTGAGGTATTTACGCGACAGGGCGACGATCTCGCCCGGCATCGTGGCCGAGAACAGCATCGTCTGCCGCTGCGCCGGGATCAGCTTGAAGATCCGCTCGATGTCGGGCAGGAAGCCCAGGTCGAGCATCCTGTCGGCCTCGTCGAGCACGAGCGTGGTGATCTGGCCCAGGTCGAGGTGCTTCTGCTTGACGAGGTCGAGCAGCCGGCCCGGCGTGCCGACGATGACGTCGACGCCGGCCTTCAGCGCCTCGATCTGCGGCTCGTACGCGCGGCCGCCGTAAACGGTCAGGACCCGGGAGCCGAGCTTGCCGGCGGCGGTCACCAGGTCTTCGCTGACCTGCACGGCCAGCTCGCGGGTCGGCACGACGACCAGCCCGCGGGGCTTCTTGCGGTTCTTCCGCGGCTTGCCGATGCTCTGCAGCATCGCGATGCCGAACGCGTAGGTCTTGCCCGTACCCGTGCGCGCCTGCCCGATCAGGTCCTGGCCGCTCAGCGCGAGCGGAAGTGCCATCTCTTGGATGGGGAACGGTGTGACGATGCCCTCGGTCTCAAGGGCATCGGCGATCTCTGGTGTGACTCCGAGGTCTCGGAAAGTCGTCAGCGTGGCCTGCCTCAGTCTCAAATGAAGGCGGGCCTGCCGGGACCGACGGGCGGATACAGCCCCCGTGTCGTGGGTCCTCGCGGTAGAGCCAGCCCTCTCGCGTCATCAGCGACCGCGCACCCGGGGAATCGGGGGTATTCGGGACAATGGCCCGAATTAACACAGTGCGGTCGCACTTTCACAGAGCAGTGTACTCGATACCACAACGCTGGCCGAGCTTGCGTATGTTCCCGAAGATTAGCCGAAGTACGCTGCCTTCCATGAAGGAGTCTCCTGGAGTCGTCGACCTGCTCGGTGTGCTGGCGTACGCGGAGCTCAGCGCGTACGCGCGCATGACCGAGGACGCCGCCACGCTGGCGCCCACGCTGGCGGACCGCGCGGCGCTGAGCGAGCTGGCCGTCACCGAGTACGCCCACTTCCGCCTGCTCCGCGACCGGCTCGCCGAGCTCGGGGCCGATCCCGACGAGGCCATGTCGCCGTTCGTGGGCGCGCTGGACGCCTGGCACGCGCAGACCCGGCCGGCCGACTGGCTGCAGGCTCTGGTCAAGACGTACGTGGGGGACGGCATCGCGCACGACTTCTACCGGGAGGCCGCACGGCACCTGGACCCGTCGGTCGCCTCGCTGGTCGATGAGGTGCTGGTGGACGAGGAACGGTCGAAGTTCGCGGTCGAAAGGGTGCGGGCGGGCATCGAGGCCGAGCCGACGGCCGCCGGGCGGCTCGCACTGTGGGCGCGCCGCCTGGTGGGCGAGGCGCTGAGCCAGGGACAGCAGGTGGCCTCCGCGCGTCCTGAGCTGGCCCGGCTCCTGATGGAATCGCAGGGCGAGGGGCACACCGACATCTCGCGCCTGTTCGCCAGACTCACGGAGGCTCACAACAAGCGCATGGCCGCCATGGGCATCTGACCCCCACCCCACCCGCCTCGATCTTGACTGATCGGCCGGGCCGCCGCCGACTCCACCGGATCCTCCTCGACCATCCGAAGGCGTCGCCCACGCCCGGCCGCCACTCACCCGCCCGGAGGCGTCTTCCACGTCCGGCCGCCACTCACTCGCCCGGAGGCGTCTTCCACGTCCGGCCGCCACTCACTCGCCCGGAGGCGTCTTCCACGTCCGGCCGCCACTCACTCGCCCGCCGGCGTCTTCCACGTCCGGCCGCCACTCACTCGCCCGCCTCCCGGCGTGGTCACTCGTCTTGCACAGGGGCCCCACCTGCGTCTGGGAGGGCTGTCCGCCCGTTCCAGGAAAGGGCGCATGACCTCGGAGAAGCCGCCCGCAGCGCGGAGGGGCGGGCCCGCCCCGTGGAAGCCGCTCGGGTCCGGGGAAGCCGCTGATCGGCCGGCGGCGTCACCGCCCAACGCCCCAGACGCGGACCGCAGTGCCGAGGCCGCGCGTCCTGCACAGCCGGCCGCCCTCCTCTCGCGAAGGGAGTCACCGCGCACCGCGGGGCGGTGGTACCGCTCGACTCGTGGAGAAGGGCGCGTCCGCTGAAAGGTCGTCCGCCGAAACGACCGCTCGATTGCATCCGCTCGCTTGCAGAAGCCCGCTCGATCCGTTCAAAAGGAAGGGCTGCACGCCTTGGAAGCAGGCTCGGAAGCCCTCGCCCAGGCCGAACGGGGTGGTAGACGTGCGTCTGCGGGGTGGTTGTGGGAGTGTTGGGTGGCTCGTGGGAGGTGGTGTTGCGCTAACGGGCGGCGCACGGCGCTGAACGGTTGTACCGTGCCGACATGAGGGCCTCGCGCCGCTACGGCAATTCCTTGACGAGATGTGGGCCGAACCGCTGGGTACCCCGCGCAGTGCTGCGAAGGGAGAGCGCGGCCTGCCCGGCTGCGGAGTCGGGCCGGACGTGCGTTCCGTGCCCCCGCCGCCCCCGCGGCTGCCTGCTTCGCCGTTCCCCCCGCGTCTGAACCACCGCTCCGGTCCGAACCTACGGGACCTTCCGACTACTGACCCCCGCACGCATCCGCAACCGACCGTCCGCGTCGCCGTCGCATGCTGCCCGGAGACATCGCGGGAGCCGACAAGACGGGGCGCGGGACGGCGCCGGGCCGAGCCCAAAGACCACCAGGGACCTCGGACCGGCTGAACCACGCCGGTGACGGCGAAGGGTACGGCGATCGGAGCCGTACCCTTCCCGAAACAGCTCTTACAACGTCCCGCCGAATCCGACCGGGCGGGACTCGTCCTCCCCGATCTCGATGAACCCGAGCGAGGCCACCGGCACCACGACCCGCCTGCCCTTGACATCGGTCAGCGCGAACACGCCGCCGCGATCGACGGACAGGGCGTTCCTGATCTCCTGCTCCACCTGGTCGGCGGAGAGGTCGGTCTCGACAACGAGCTCGCGGTGTACGGAACGTACGCCGATCTTGACTTCCATCGTGGCTCCCTAGGTGACGGGCTGGCTCACCTTCATCGTGGCCGGTCGCACCGGTGAACACGACGAATGATCGCGCCCAGCGAACGGGTTATGCCGTACGCGGAAAACCGCTGATGCCCCGCCACGCGAGCCGGGCCATGAGCTGCTCGGCCGCGTCCTTGGGGATCGAGCCCTTCGTGGTGACCCAGTAGCGAGCGCTCACCTCGGCCATGCCGACCAGGCCCACACCGAGCAGATGAGCCTCGTCGCTGGTGCAGCCGGTGTCCTCCTGGATCAGCTCGCTGACCATCTCCGCGCAGTCGCTCAGCGCGCGTTCGACCCGCTGCCGCACCGGCGCGACGTTGCGCAGGTCGGACTCGAAGACCAGCCGGAACGCCTCGCCCTGCGTGGAGACGAAGTCGAAGAAGGCGCTGAACGTGGCCTGCACGCGCAGCTTGTTCTCCTGCGTGGAGGCGAGGGCCTCGCGGCAGCGGTTGACCATGTCGTCGACATGGAGGTCGAGCAGCGCGAGATAGAGCTCGAGCTTGCCGGGGAAGTGCTGGTAGAGCACGGGCTTGCTGACCCCGGCCCGGTCGGCGATCTCGTCCATGGCGGCCGCGTGATAGCCGTTCTCCACGAACACTTCCTGCGCGGCGCTCAGGAGCTGCCGGCGGCGGGCCAGGCGGGGCAGCCGGGTGCCCCGGGGCTTGGCATCCGGGGTTGCGGTCACGCGGGTCTCCATTGGTCTCTCAGCGAACTGTGCGGACATCCTACGTGCGGCAGGTCGCCGGCGTCGGACGCGTCCGTCCGCCTCCGACCCCCTTCACGCAGGTCACCGCCGCCGGGCCGGGGCTCAGCGGTAATAGTCGTCGTCGTCGAGATCGACCACGCGGTCCTGGTCGGCCCCGTCGGCGGGGTCGACGTCGAGCGGGAGCTCCCGGCGCAACTGCCCGGTGCTCTGGAGCATCTCGCGCTGCTGCTCGATCGCGTCCGCCTCGGGCGTCTCGATCGACAGCTCCTCCTCTTCGGTGTACGGACCTTCGTCCCCGCGTACGTCCATCTCCGACATCTTCGGCCCCCTTCTCGGTGTGGACGGAACCAGACTACGCCCGGCTGAAAAGGTCGCCGTGCTTCTCCACTCTCGCAAGTACGTCGGGCGCCGTGAACACCAGATCCTCAGGGTGTTCGCAGCCCTCGACCTCTTCCCAGGTGAGCGGAGTCGACACGGTCGGTTGTTCCCTGGCACGCAGAGAATAGGGTGCCACGGTGGTCTTCGCGGGGTTGTTCTGACTCCAGTCGATGAACACCTTGCCGGGCCGCGCCTTCTTCGTCATCACGCTGACGACCTGATCGGGGTGCTCCTTCTCCAGGAGCTGGGCCAGCCTCTTGGCGTACGCGGACGGCTCCTCGCGGCGGTCCCAGTCCGCGTACAGCTGCATGCCCTTGCTGCCGCTGGTCTTCGGCAGCGCGGTGAGCCCTTCGGCACCGAGCACCTCGCGCAGCATGAGCGCCACCCGCGTGCACTCGACGATGGTGGCGGGCGGGCCGGGGTCGAGGTCGAACACCAGCGTGTCGGGCGGCAGCGCCTGCCCGTCGTCGTCCACGCGCCACTGGGGGACGTGCAGTTCGAGCGCGGCGAGGTTGGCGTAGTAGACGAGCGTGGGCAGGTCGTCGACGACGGCGAAGTCGATGGTCTCGCGGTTCTTGGTGCTGCCGGGCGCGGGCAGGTTGACGCGCCTTACCCAGTCGGGGGTGTGCTCGGGGGCGTTCTTCTCGAAGAACGACTGTCCCGTCACGCCGTTGGGGTAGCGCTTGACGGTCAGGGGACGTCCCCGCAGATGCGGCAGCAGGACGGGGGCGACGCGGCTGTAATAGTCGATGATCTCGGCCTTGGTGAACCCGTTGTCGGGATAGAGGACCTTGCCGAGGTTGCTCAAGGTCAGCTCGCGCCCGTCGACTTTGACCGGCACCTTCATGGCGTCACCTCCGCGGGGAGCTTGTCGGGGCGCAGGCCGCGCCACACGGGGTGTCGCAACCGCTGGTCGTCGGTCCACATCGTGTAGGCCACCTCCCCGACGAGATCGGGCCTAACCCACCGATTGCGCCACGGCACCTGATCGGCGAACGGGCTGTACGGCACCTCCAGCGGGCGCAACATGCGGTGCAGGTCGTCGAGCGCGGCGTCGGTGAAGCCGGTGCCGACGTGGCCCACGTACGTCAGCCCCCGCTCCGTGAACACCCCCATGGCCAGCGAGCCGATCCCGCCCGCGCGCCGCCCCTTACCGGGCTTCCAGCCGCCGATGACGACCTCGCGGACGTTCAGGTTCTTGATTTTGATCCAGTACGGCGAGCGCGTGCCCGGCCTGTAGGGGGAGTCGAGGCGCTTGGCGACCACGCCTTCGAGCCCCTGCTCGGAAGTGGCGGCGAGCAGGCCGGAGTCGCCGGGGAAGTACGGGGGCGCGCCGATGTCCAGCTCGTCGAGCAGCGCCCTGCGGTCGCGGTACGGCAGGTCGAACAGCGGTACGCCGTCGAGGTAGAGCAGGTCGAAGGGCAGGTACGTGACGGGGTAGCGCTTCAGCATGGCCGGCTCGGGGTCGGTGAGGTGCATGCGGTGCTGGAGCCGGATGAAGCTGGGCTTGCCGCGCGCGTCGAGGGCGACCACCTCGCCGTCGATCACAGCGTTCTTCACCCCGAACACCGAAATTTCGGGATAGCGGCGCGTGTACTCGACTCCATGCCTCCCCGTCACCCTTGTCCCGCCGTTGACATGGATCAGGGCGCGGATGCCGTCCCACTTGACCTCCAGCCCGTACCGGTCGCGATCCGGCGGTAGTTCCCCAGGTACGGCGAGCATCGGTTCGACCGGGTATGGCATTGCTTGCCCCATGACGGGTATGTGCCCCACGGTGGGCCGTTGAGAGCTTGAGGAGTGACCATGCGCAGCATCTGGAAAGGTGCGATCTCCTTCGGTCTGGTCACGATCCCGGTCAAGCTGTACTCCGCCACGGAACAGAAGGACGTCACGTTCCACCAGGTCCACCGCAAAGACGGCGGCCGCATCCGCTACAAGCGCGTGTGCACCCAGGACGGCGAAGAGGTCCCGTACTCCGACATCGCCAAGGGCTACGAGCTGGCCACCGGCGAGATGGTCGTGCTCACCGACGAGGACTTCGAGGACCTGCCGCTCAGCAGCTCGCGCAGGATCGACGTCCTGCAGTTCACCCCCGCCGAGCAGATCGACCCCATCTACTTCGCCAAGTCGTACTACCTGGAGCCCGACGCGCAGGGCGCGAAGCCGTACGTGCTGCTGCGCAACGCCCTGGAGAGCTCGGGGCAGGTCGCCGTCGTCAAGGTCGCCCTGCGCCAGCGCGAGTCCCTCGCGACACTGCGCGTCCGCGACGGCGTCTTCGTCCTGGAGACCATGCTCTGGCCGGACGAGATCCGCGAGCCCGACTTCGCCTTCCTCGACGAGGACATCGAGGTACGTCCCCAGGAGCTCAAGATGGCGGAGTCCCTCATCAGCACCATGGAGTCGGACTTCGACCCGAGCGAGTACCACGACACCTACCGCGAGGCCCTGCAAGAGGTCATCGAGGCCAAGGTGGCGGGCAAGGAGGTCATCCCGGCCCAGGAGGAAGAGGAGGCCAAGCCCGCCGTGGACCTGATGGCCGCCCTGCGGGCCAGCGTGGAGGCCGCGAAGCGGGAACGAGAAGGCGCCTCCGCCAAGCCGAAGAAGACGGTCGCCGGGAAGGCGAAGGACTCCAAGGCGTCGTCCAAGGAGTCGAAGGACGAAGAGAAGGCACCCGCCAAGCGCAAGACCCGCAAGACCGCCTGACACCGCGCACGTCCAGCACCGGCAGCCCGGACGCTCCGGCAACCGTCGACTCGGGCGCTCGGGCAAGCGGCAGCTCGGGCGCTCGGGCAACCGTCGACTCGGGCGCTCGGGCAACCGGCAGCTCGGGCGCTCGGGCAACCGCCGACTCGGACGCTCTGGCGCTGGCAACCGAACGCAG
Source organism: Nonomuraea sp. NPDC052634 (assembly GCF_040678535.1). Classification (NCBI taxonomy): domain Bacteria; kingdom Bacillati; phylum Actinomycetota; class Actinomycetes; order Streptosporangiales; family Streptosporangiaceae; genus Nonomuraea; species Nonomuraea sp. NPDC052634. Next base: position 165,018 of record NZ_JBFATY010000013.1, read on the forward strand.
ACGCGCTCCGCCACCGCGCCCCGAACGCGGCCGCTCGCGCAGTAATCGACGTGTCCGATCCCGAGCACGCCGTCTACTAACGCGACCGCTCGCGCATGCGGCGCCCGAGCCGGGATGTTGCGGCACCGCGCTCGCAAACGGCCACTCGGCACTAGGCACCTGCACGCGGTCGCTTGGGCACGGGGCACCCGCACACAGCCGCTCGACGTCAGGAGCGGCCTGTGGCGCGAACCTTGGCACCACGCCTGCCCTAACGCGTGACAGCGGTGGGCGCGATCGATGGCCGGCGGCGTTGACGCCGCGAGGGCTAGCTGCAAGTCCCACGTGAACCGACACGTCCGGACACCTACGTGACCGTGTCGCCTGGGCGGAGGCCGCAGCAGTGGCGTAGTGCGGGTGCGTCAGCAGTGGCGTGGTGCGGGTGCGTCGCTCCCCACCTCACGCGTAGCCCTCCCCTGCGTCGGTGACGATGGCCGGCGGATGCCCCCGATACACGGGACCCCGGCGCGCCTCTCCGGCACCCACAGCCGTTCAGCTCCGGCTGTCCCTGGTTGGAGCGCGGCACCGCCCAGCACCGGCTGTCAGGCCGCGTCGATGGGCCTGGTGCGGTGTGGTGTGGACGTGCGGCAGCGGCTCCATGTCGAGACTGCCTGGGTTCCGCCGGTGGCGTCCCGCTGACGTCCCGCTGTGGCGTCCCGCTCGTAGCGTCCGCCGCCCGGGGAGGTAGCCGCGCCTGCCCGGGGAGGTAGCCGCGCCTGGGGGATACCCGTGCCCGGGGAGTAGCCGCGTCCGGGGGAGTACCCGTGCCCGGGGAGCAGCCGCGTCCGGGGGAGTACCCGTGCCCGGGAAGTAGCCGCGCTCGGGGGAGTAGCTGCCCAAGAGGAGAGTAGCTGCGCTTGCAGCGAGTGTGCGCTGCGCCTACCACCCCGTACCGGTCATGCCGGGCTGGCACGCGGCGTGCGCGCCGGCCCGTCGCACGGGAGATCCTCGCTGCCCCGAGACGCCCTGTACGGCGTACCTGCTAAGTGACGCGCCCTCCAGGGGCCGGGGAGGGGCTTGCGCCCTCAGGCCGCCTTGGTCGCCGCTCCCCGGGCGCGTCGGCGAAAAGGACATATCACCTTAATTCACATCATTTCATTGGATAGATGGCTAATGCAAGCAATAAGATTCTTAATGCAGAGCAAAATGAATGCGCTTCTGTTTGTGTGCCGATCTGCCGGAAATGACACTTCGTGGATGACTCTTCAGCAGGCGTCCAAGACCTGTTTCCGGTTATCCGGGAACGTCGAGAACGGGGCAATCGATCCTTTAGGGGGAAAACGCAATGCCCAAGCTCAAGAGTGTTATCGCGGGCCTCGCCATCAGCACCGCGCTGACCGGCGGCGTGGTCAGCGCCGGTGCCGCCACCACCTCCGCCAGCGCCGACGCTGCCACGCAGGTCAGCACCGGCAACTCCGTCCTCGCCGGCTGCGGCGGCTGGGGCTGGGGCTCGCGGCGCTGCGGTTGGGGCTGGGGACACCGTCGTCACCACCACCACAGGCTGCGGGTGAAGGTCAGGGTCTTCAACCGTAACGTCAACCGCAACCACGAGCACCGCCACCACGACCACCGCAACCTGCCGCCGCGCGTCGCCGATGCGGAAACCCGTTGATATGACCGCGTGACAATGGCGTAGGAAATCTCGGTTTCCTAGTCTCCGCGGGATTCAAAGTGAGGGCTCTCCCGGTGCTTCCGGGGGGCCCTCGCTGCATCGTTCTTGGCCCATTCTTAAGTTCTGGCGGTGGGCTTTCGGCGTTGTGCGCGAATTGCAGTACTGCGGGACATGAACCGGCTCTGATGAGCCTCTGCCGTGCGGGCCCGGTGCCCGCACGGTTTCTTGCTCGCCGCCCAGGTCGATGTCGCCCTGATGGTGTCTCTGGGCGAGCGAGCCGGCCTGCGCATGCAACGGCCTCGTGCGGCTTGTGCCCGTTGCGGGTTGCGAGCTCGGTCGCCGCGCTCTTGGCGGCCGTCGGGCAAGAAGCGCGGTCTCGCGAGCCGAACGTGCCCTGCGAGGCGGCGTGCGGTCTGTGAGGCGGAGCGTTCCTGCCAGGCGGAGTGTGGCCTGCGAGGCGGGTCAGCCGGCGGTCGGGCTCGGAGGTGCGGTTCGTCACGTGGGCATCCCTCCTCAGCGGGAACGCGGTCTTGCCAAGCGGAGTGTGGCCCGAGTCGCGGAACGCGGTCTTGCCGGGTGGGGACCGGCCAACGAGCGGCCGATGCTCTCCTGCGCATCCGCCGCCGGGGCGGGCGTCGGCGACTACGCTCCCGCCGCCGGGATGCCGGACGGCCGCCTGGGCGACCTTTGCCCGCGCGGACGGTGACGGACGCTCGGGGCGGGCCTGCCCGGGTGCTGGCCGAGTGCTGTGTGCGGTCAGGGGTGAATCGCTGTGCGGTGCCGCTGAGGCGAGACGGTGAGCGCGACGCGGCTCAAGGCTGAGGCGAGACGGTGACCGGCACGCGGGATAAGGGTTGTGCGGTGCGGCCGGTGGCTGCGGCTCCGAGGTGCTGAATGTGCGGGGCTGAATCGGTGGCGGCGAAAGTGAGTGCGGACTGGGGCAGGGAGGGGCGAATGCGGTAGGGGGAAGAGCGCGGTGCCTGCTCGCCTTCGGCGGTGCGCTTGAGTGGGCTCGCACCTGGGTGGACGAGGTCGGGTGAGTGGTCCTGAGCGGCGGGGAGGTTGGGCGCGGCGGCCTGTCTGCGGTGGGGGATGGGTGCCGCCGGTGCTCGCCTTCGATGAGGTGGTTGAGCGGGCGGCGACGCTTGGCGGGTGTGGATGGCTGGGTGGTTCTGTGCGGTGGTGGGGTGGTTCGTTGGACGGCGGTGGGGTGGACGACTGGATGGACCGTGCGATCAGATGGGGGGCCGGATGAAACCGGGGCGGTGAGGTGGGGGTCGGATGGATCCTGGGCGGTGAGGTGGAGGTGGACGGGGTGAGTGCCCGCATTCCGGTGGGCCCTGTCCTTGGCGCCGAGGACGTCGGGTGGCTTCCGGTGAATACGGGCACTCATTTCAGGTTCGGCCTGAGTTCATCGCATGGGCGGACTCATCGGCCGGGGACTACCACCGCCTGTCGTGGCGGTTGTCGTTGTGGTTGTGGTTCTTGTTGACGATGACGATGCGGATCCGGCCGACACCGTGGTGGTGGCGGTGACCCCACCTCTTCCAGGGCTTCCAGCCCCAGCCCCAGCCGCAACGGCGGGGACGCCAGCCGCAGCCGTGTCCGGCCAGGACCGACTTGCCGGCGGTGATCTGGGTGGTGGCGGCGTTGGCGCTCGCGGTGGTTGTGGCGGCCCCGAGGCTGACCACACCGCCCGTAAGAGCGGTGCTCATGGCGAGACCGGCGATGACACTCTTGAGCTTGGGCATTGCGCTTTCCCCCTAAAGGATCGATTGCCCCGTTCGCGGATGAGACTTGCGATTCATCCGCACAGTGCATATTTCCCGACGAAAGCAGAAGAAACGGACATTAGCGGCTCTTGTCCTAGTCCAGTACTTCTCATGACGCGGCGCGCCCATAGAAGGGCGACAGAGCGCGCCGGAGCCGGGCGAATAAGCCGCGCACGGGAGAATGTGCGGGCATAGGAAAACGCCCCAAGGCATGGAACGGGTGCGCGCCGGCACCCGTCGTTCCACGCGCGAAATCCCGGCCGCGGACGCGACCGGGAAATGACGCAGTGAGGGCCTCCCAGACGATGCCGGGAGGGCCCTCACCGGTATTACCGCGAAGACGAGGAGAATGAACCTCAGGCCGAACCGCGCGTGAAATGCGGACCGTCCACGAGAACTCCTTGCGCCATCAATGCACGGCCATCTGCTACCAGTTGCGGTTGTGGTGGTGGTCGTGACGCTCGCGGGGGCTGTTGTCGTTCACGTTGTCGTTGCGGACGATGATGCAGATCTCGCCGCGGTGACGACGGTGGCCCCAGCCCCAGCCGCCCCAGCCCCAGCCGCCGCCGTGGTTCTTACCGCAGCGGGCGTGGTGGTGGTGGTGACGGTGGTGGTGACGGCGGTTACCCCAGCCCCAGCCCCAGCCGTCGTCCATGAGGACGGACGTGCCGGTGCTGACCTGGGTGGTGGCGCCCGCGGCGGACGTGGCCGCGCCCACGCCCACAACGCCGCCGGTCACCGCCGTGCTGAGGGCGAGGCCTGCGATAACACTCTTGAGCTTGGGCATTGTGTTTCCCCCTAAAGGATCGATTGCCCCGTTCTCGGCCGTTTCCTATTTGACAGGAAACAGATCTTGGACGGCTGCTGAAGGCTCATCCGTCGAATGTCATTTCCGTGCCGAAGGGCGGGCAAACGGCGAAGACCCCATTTTGCTCTGCATTAACAATCTTATTGCTCGCATTACATAATTATCAAATGATAAGAGATGATATGTCCGATTCGACGGCATATCGAACCGCGAAGCGCGGGTGGCAAGGGGCGGCCATCGCGGGTCGCCGGACGTGCCGGAAGTGCCATTCGCGGCGGTCGTGCGCAGGCGGCGATTGCGCGCGCGGACGTGAGATTCCGCGAGCGCGAGAAAAGCCGCGACGCCGAGCCCGATAAAATGCCGGACATCGCGTTGAGGCCGGCCGGATGCACCATTCAGGTGATGCGTGCGCGGCCGCTCGCCGATGCCGAGCGTCGTGCGGGCGCGGCGGCGGCCATCGTGGTACGGGGGAGGCCCCCGGAGATGTCTGCCGCTCTGCGTTGGTCCCCGGGCGTGACGGCCGACGGCCACTCTCTGTTAACGGTGAGTGGCGTTGGTGTCACGCTGGGTACCGTGATGCTTTCCGGGTCGGTGTGTCATAAACGGCAAACGCCAGCTTTTGCCACATGCTTGGGGCGGCAAGAGATCGATTAGAGATCTATGACGTGAAATGTCCAGGTATGGGTGGATCTGTCCCTCTGTTGATGTGCGGGGTTGTTGGGGCAGATGGGGCGTTTGGGGCGGTCGAGACGGATGGACGTGAGGTGAGGTGGGTCGGGGATCAGCGTTGCTCGGTGGGGATGGCGCCAACCGGTGGGGATGGCGCTGATCTGTGGGGATGGGGGCGATCGGTGTGGCTCGGCCGGCGGGGTGGCCAGGACGGCTGTCTGCTGGGCGTGCCCCTCCCGAGAGTCGGGCCGGCGCGCAGGCGCCCTCCGCGGGGGGCGGGCGGCCAGGAGGTACGTCTCCGAGCGGTCGGGTGGTCGGGGGCCTGTCTCGTGAGGTGGCTGGGGTGTCGCGAGGGTGGGGTGCGGGAGCTCGCCGCATGGGACGGGCTAGCGGCGGCCCGGCTTCTTGAGCTAGCGGCGGCCCAGCTTCTTGAGGTAGTGGCCGTACGCGTAGCCCGTCAGCTTGTTCTCTGTCCCCTTGATCTGGCGCCAGTCGCCGACCTTCGTGCACGGCCCCCACGTGCGGTCGCCGGGATAGATCTTGTCCAGCACCTCGCCGCCGGGCTGTACCCGGATGTTCAGGTGCGTCTTCACCCGTACCACTCGATAGAGGCACTCCACGCGCTCCTCCGAGGCGGCCATGGCGGCCGCGTCGGCGGGCCGGGCGGTACCGCAGCAGAAAGCGCCGCAGCACAGAGCGCCGCAGCTCAGAGCTGCGGCGGCGAGTGGAGCGGCGATACGGCTGGTGAGCATTGACTACCCCTGTCCCTGTCCGGGGGCTATCGGGTCACATGTCCAGAAAAATCATGGAAATAACCGCCCTGTACGGAATCCAGACCGCCCGTAGAAGCGATGGTTATCGTCAGAGGAAGGGGAAGACGCGTTCGAGGAACGAGGAGGAGCAGCGATGACCGCGGAGCCGGTCCCGCACTGGCCGGGCAGGATGATCGGTCCGGTGCACGTCAGGTCCACCCCCGAAGGCCCCGCGGAGCAGGCGGTGTTCGTGCACGGCCTGGCCGGTTCGGCGACCAACTGGACCGACCTGATGGACGAGCTCAAGGACACGGTCACCGGCCACGCCATCGATCTTCCCGGTGCCGGCTTCTCGCCCGCCCCCGCAGACGGCGACTACTCCGTGGCGGCCCATTCCAACGTGGTGATCGGCCTGCTGGAGCACACGGGCCCCGCCCACCTGTTCGGCAACTCGATGGGCGGCGCGATCTCCGTCAGGGTCGCCGCCCAGCGGCCCGACCTGGTGCGCTCGCTCACGCTCATCTCCCCGGCGCTGCCCGACCTGCTGCCCCGCTACGGCCCCATCCGGGTGGCCGCCGCCGCGATACCCCGGCTGGGCGAGTGGGTGGCCGACCGGCTGCGCCTGGTGCCCGTCGAACAGCGCATCACCGCGTCCATGGCCATGGTCTACGCCGACATGCGGGCGGTCCACCCCGTACGCCTGCGCGACGCCATCGAGGAGCAGCGCAGGCGCGACGAGCTGCCGTACGCGGGCCAGGCGATCGTGGGCTCGGCGCGCGGCATCGTGTCGGAGTACTTCCGCAGGGGCGAGGAGAACCTGTGGCGGCAGGCGGCCAAGGTCAAGGCGCCCACGCTGATCATCCACGGACGCCACGACCGGCTGGTGCGCCCGGCGATGGCGAAGAAGGCGTACCGTACGTTCCGGCAGGTCAGGCTGGTTCTTCTGCCGACGGCGGGACACGTGGCGATGATGGAGATGCCGCGCGTCGTGGCGGCCGAGGCGCGGCGTCTGATCAGTGAGACGCGATTGGGGAATGCCCCACTGCCCAGCTAGGTTTCACAATGAGATGGGTCCCCTTTAAAACGGGAGCGTAGAAAGTGTCGTTGCCACCGCTGGTCGAGCCGGCCGATGAGCTGACCGTCGACGAAGTGCGCCGCTACTCACGCCACCTGATCATTCCCGACGTGGGCATGGCGGGGCAGAAGCGGCTGAAGAACGCCAAGGTGCTGTGTGTGGGCGCCGGGGGCCTGGGCTCGCCCACGCTGATGTACCTCGCCGCGGCGGGCGTCGGCACCCTCGGCATCATCGACTTCGACGTGGTCGATGAGTCCAACCTGCAGCGCCAGGTCATTCACGGCCAGTCCGACGTGGGCAGGCCCAAGGCCGAGAGCGCCGCCGCGACGATCCGCGAGATCAACCCGCTGGTCAACGTCGTGATCCACGACACGATGCTGGCCGTCGACAACGTCATGGAGATCTTCTCCGGCTACGACCTCATCGTCGACGGCACCGACAACTTCGCCACCCGCTACATGGTCAACGACGCGGCGGTGCTGCTCGGCAAGCCGTACGTCTGGGGCTCGATCTACCGCTTCGACGGCCAGGCCAGCGTCTTCTGGGCCGAGCACGGCCCCTGCTACCGCTGCCTCTACCCGGAGCCCCCGCCTCCCGGCATGGTGCCGTCGTGCGCCGAGGGCGGCGTGCTCGGCGTGCTGTGCGCGTCGATCGGCTCCATCCAGGTCAACGAGGCCATCAAGCTGCTGACCGGCATCGGCGACCCGCTGGTCGGGCGACTGATGATCTACGACGCCCTGGAGATGAAGTACCGCGACGTCAAGGTCCGTAAGGACCCCGAGTGCGTGCTGTGCGGCAAGAACCCGACGCTGACCACGCTCCTCGACGACTACGAGGCGTTCTGCGGCGCGATCTCCGATGAGGCCGCCGAGGCGGCCAGCGGCTCGACGATCACGGCGCAGGAGCTCAAGGGCATGATGGACCGCGGCGAGAACATCTTCCTCGTCGACGTCCGCGAGCCCAACGAGTACGAGATCGTCAACATCCCCGGCGCCACGCTGATCCCGAAGGGCGAGTTCCTCAACGGCTCGGCCCTGGAGAAGCTGCCGCAGGACAAGAAGATCGTGCTCCACTGCAAGTCGGGTGCGCGTTCGGCCGAGGCGCTCGCGGTCGTCAAGAACGCCGGCTTCTCCGACGCCGTCCACGTCGGCGGCGGCGTGCTGAGCTGGATCAAGACGGTCGACCCGAGCCTGCCCACCTATTAAGCGGTTTCCGCCGGGACCTCCCGGTTAAGGTCGTTGCCGTGAACTCCGCCCGTCCATGGCCGACCCTCGTGGTGGCCTCCGCGCTGACGCTGATCTGCGCGGTGGCCGCCGGGGTCGCGGGGAGCGCGGCCGGCACGGAGCTCACCCGCGGCCCGACGGCGGCCGAGCTACGTGCCGCGGCCCAGCGCGAGGTCGCAGAGCGCTGGCGCACCTGGCCGGCGGGCCGCATCTTTCCCGCGACGCTGCCCTACTCCGCCGAGCAGGGCGGCCGGGAACGTGCCAGAAGAATCGGCATCTCGCCGCGCACCTCCTGCGACGGCGAGGCGGTGGACGCCGCCGCCGTCGAGGCGCTGCGCCGGGCCGGGTGCAAGGGCGTGCTGCGGGCCACGTACGTCGACGCGCTGCGCGGCGTGCTCGTCACCGTCGGCGTGGTGGCGCTGCGCGACGAGGCCCACGCCGTACGCGCGAGGTCCGCGTTCTCCGACACCGGCAAGCCCACCCCAGGGCTGCGGCCGGTCGCCTTCCGCAAGACGCTGGCCGACCGGTTCACGCCCGGTGTGCGCGAGGCGGGATCGGTCCGCCAGGCGGGCCCGTACCTCGTGCTCACCACCTCGGGCCAGGTGGACGGGCGGCCCGCGAAGGCGGCGGGCGAGCCGCGGCCGTCCATCTTCGCCTTCGCCACCGAGATCTCCGAGCAGGTGCTCGCCGAGCTGAGCAGGCCCCGCATGCCCGACTGCGGATCGGGGGAGTGGCGGTGCTGAAAGGGCGCGCGAGAGCGTTGCGAAGGAGCGCGACGGTGCTGAAAGGGCGCGCGAGAGCGTTGCGAAGGGGCGCGGCGGCCGCCGCGGCCGTCGCGCTGCTGTGGCCGCCCGCGCCCGCGTCCGCCGATGACGTGCGCGGCGGGCAGCGCGCGGTGATCGAGACGCTGGCGCTGACCAAGGCGTGGCGGGTCAGCAAGGGCGCCGGGGTGACGGTGGCCGTGCTGGACTCGGGCGTCGATCCTCACCACCGCGACCTGGCCGGGTCCGTACGCGTCGGCAAGGACTTCACCGCCGGCGCGAACCCGCCCGGCACCGCTCCCAGCAGGTTGCACGGCACGTACATGGCGTCGCTGATCGCCGGGCACGGCCACGGGCCAGACCGAAAACGGGGGATCATCGGCGTGGCGCCCGAAGCGGACGTACTGTCGGTAAGGGTCATCCTGGAGGACGAGGAGCCGGGTTTCCTGACGTTCAACTCGGCCGAGCGCTTCGAGAACGTGGTGGCCAGGGGCATCCGCTACGCGGTCGACGAAGGGGCCGACGTGATCAACCTGTCGATCTCCAAGGAGCTGGCCACCCGCGAGGAGCGGGCGGCCGTGCGCTACGCGATCGGCAAGGGCGTGGTGCTGGTCGCCGCCGCGGGGAACGACGGTGACAGGAAGACCCACGGCGACTTCGCTCCCTACTCCTATCCGGCGGCGTTCCCCGGCGTGGTGTCGGTGGGGGCGACCGACCGGCGGCTGCGGCGGGCCGCGTTCTCCAACTGGAACTCCTCGGTGCTGGTGGCCGCGCCGGGCGTGGACATCATGGGCGCGGGCCCCGGTGACGAGTACTGGGTCGGCAGGGGCACGTCGCAGGCGACCGCGCTGGTGTCGGGCGTCGCCGCCCTCATTAAGTCGAAATATCCGGAGATGTCGCCGCCGCTCGTCGCGCGAGCCCTGGCCGCGAGCGCCAAGGACCTGCCGCCCGGCGGCTACGACACCGGCACCGGCTTCGGCGTCGTCAACGCCGCGCGGGCGCTCTCCGAGGCGTCCAGGCTGGCGGGACACACCGAGGTGGCCAAGGGCGAGCAGGCGCACGACCCGGCCAGGCCGCTGGCCGGCGGGCGTTCGGGCCCCATCGACGTCGTCATCAGGGACGAGCGGCGCGTCACGATCTACGCGGCCGTCGCCGCCGGTGCCGCCGCAGGAGCGCTGGCCTCCCTCGCCGTCATCTTTATCCTGGTCAGACGCGTACGGCGGGGGCACATGTCGCAAGACGCATGATCCGCCCCTTCAGGGGGACGAAATAGACATCGATGCGAATGCGGGAACGAGGCGGTGGTGAAGGCACGTAGGTCGACGACAGGGCTACCGCGCGCCGAGGGGGACGCCACGCAGAGGCGGAGGAACCCGCTCGGCGCCACAACCGGCCGCCGCTCGCGTGTGCGCTCGTGGCCGGCGGCGAACTCGCGTCAGCGCACGGCAGCCAAGGAACGCGCCGAACTGGCGGCGCTCCAGCAGGGAATCCGTTACCGCCGCGCCTTCGTGGTGCTGCTCGGGACCATCATCGCCGTCTCGGCGCTCGTCGTGCTGCTCGGCACCGTCGGACTGTTCACCGAGACGCGCTCGCGGCCGCTGACGTCCGCCGAGCAGAGCCGCTACCAGCAGGAGGAGGTCGCCCGCCGATGGCAGGCGTGGCCCGCCACCGGCGTCTTCCCCGGAGAGGTCAAATACCTCGGACTCGACCGCGCCCAGCAGTACGCCAGGCGCGTCGGCATCGCACCCGAGACCGACTGCGGCAAGGGCGTGGACGCCTCCGTGGCCGCCGTGCTGCAGAACCACGGCTGCAGGACGCTGCTGCGGGCCACGTACGTCGACCAGACCGCCACCTTCGTCTTCACCATCGGCGTGGCCGTGCTCGAAGACGAGGAGGCGCGGGTCTCCGCCGGCGAGGAGCTGACCCAGGACGACCGCGTCGGCGTGCTGCCCGTCGCCTTCCCCGGCACCGTCACCGAGCGCTTCGGCCCCGAGCAGCGGCAGCGGACGAGCTGGGTGGGCGCGGGGCCGTACATCGTCTTCTCGACCGGCGGGTACGCCGACGGGCGCACCAGGGCCGCGATCCCGCCCGAGGAGATCCTGCACAGCGAGCTGTGGCCGGCCGCCAAGTCCATCGGCAACCAGATCGCCTACTTCCTCGCGGACCCGCCCACGGTGCCGCCCTGCACTCAGGGGAACGTGTGCTGACCGTCGTACGCGTGCTGACCGCCGCCGTGCTCGCCTTCTCCGGCACCACGGCGGATCCGATAAAAGCGCAGCAGGAGTGGGTGCTGGACGCGCTCAACGTCAAGCAGGCGTGGACGGTCACCAAGGGCGAGGGCGTCACCGTCGCCGTTGTGGACAGCGCCGTGGACACGCGCGTCAAGGAGCTCAAGGGCCGCGTCACCACCGGCCCCGACATGACCACGGGCTCGGTGCAGCGCGAGCTGCCGCCCGGCCGGCACGGCACCGCCATGGCCGCGCTCATCGCCGGCTCGGGCAAGGGCGACGGCTACACCGGCGTCGCGCCGTCCGCGCGCATCCTGTCGCTGCCCATGGTCATCGACGAGGAGCCCGGCTCCGCCGTGCCGCCCATGGAGGAGCAGCCGGGCGTCCAGAGCCCGCTGGCCCGCGCCCTGCGCTACGCCGCCAACCACGGCGCCCAGGTCGTCAGCATGTCGATCGGCTCCTACGGCCCGCTCAGGTCCGAGCGCGAGGCCGTCTCGTACGCGCTGAGCAAAGGCGTCGTGCTGGTCGCCGCCGTCGGCAACGACGGCCAGACCCAGTACGCCAGGGACAAGGGCACCTCCTACTGGAGCTTCCCGGCCGGTTACCCGGGCGTCATCGGTGTGGCCGCCGTCGACAAGCAGGGCAAGCGGGCTTCGTTCAGCAGCGACAACCTGTCCGTGCTGGTCTCCGCGCCCGGCGTGGACGTCCCCGTCGTCAAGCGCGGCAGCGGCTACGAGCTGTCCCAGGGCACCAGCTCCGCCGCCGCGCTCGTGGCCGGTGTGGCCGCGCTGCTCAAGGCGCGCTATCCGGCCCTGGCGCCCGAGCAGGTGGCGCAGGCGCTCGCCGCCAGCGCCAGGGGACGCCCCGCCGCCGGCTACGACGACGAGACCGGCTTCGGCGTGGTGGACGCCGCCGCCGCGCTCAACGCCGCCGAGCGGCTCGTCGGCGCCAAGCGCAGCATCACGCCCGGCGTCGAGCACTTCGGCCAGGGCGAGGATACGCCGGTGCCCAGCCGTCCGGGGCCCGACCCGGTCCGGCTGTGGCTGTACGGGGGCGGCGTGCTCGTGGCGCTCGCCATGTTCTGCGGCGCGATCGTCGTGCTCAACCAGCGCAAGGAGCAGTGACCTCGACCGGCGCAAGGGGCGATGACCCCGACCGGCGCAAGGAGCGACGCCCCCGACCGGCGTAGAGAGCGATGACCTCGATCGGCGCCAGGGGCGATGACCTGGGGCAGCACAAGGAGTGATGACCTCCGTCAGCGCAGGGAGCCATGACGGACCCGACCAGGCATAACAGCGGTTTCGTGAACAGGTTTCCAGGTCGGGAGAAGATCCGCTATGGTCCCCCGTCATGGGATACGAGCTGCGAGTGGTACGCGAGTCGCCACTCGCCTTCGCCGAGCTGGCGAAGGCCATCGCGCCGGCCGGTTTCGAGCTGCGCGGATCCGACGAGATCGTGGCCGGCCACGGAGACGCCAAGCACACCGTGGCCCGCTGGCAGGGCCAGGTCGTCGGTGAGCCGGGCTCCGACTGGCAGGTGGCCCAGCTCCTGCGTCTGTCCACCGCGCTCGGCGCCCGGCTCGTGGGCGAGGACGGCGAGGTCTACTCGCTGCGCGACGGCGTGATGGAGGTCGCCACCGGCGACAGCGTCATGGAGCTCGGCAAGTTCGATGAGATCATCGAGGCGGGTCCGGCGGCGTGGAGCCCATAAGCCCGTTCGCGGAGCGGGTGCTCGATCTTGTCGAGCGCATCCCGCCCGGCAAGGTCATGTCGTACGGCGACATCGCCGAATACCTCGGCGAGGGCGGGCCGCGCCAGGTCGGCAAGGTGATGTCCATCTGGGGCGGCGGTGTGCCGTGGTGGCGCGTCGTGCACGCCGACGGCTCCGGCGCGGCGCCTGACCACCTGCAACGTTGCCTGGCTCACTGGCGCGAAGAGGGCACGCCGCTGCGCGGCGACCGGGTCGACATGCGCCTGGCCCGCTGGGACGGGCGTTCAGCCGATTTTCAGTAACCCTCCTGACCTGCACTTTCGTCGAACAGGCGATTTCGTGACATGTGACTCCCATTACCATGGGCGAAACAGTGATGGCGGCCTGAAAGGCGGTGCCTCCCCTATGGCCACCGGCGTCACAGCCCGAAGCCAGGGTGGCGACTCGCTCGCCGACCGCCTGAAGGCTGTCCAGGATCTCTGCGATCGTGGTGAGCCTCTCGAAGCGGTCATGCGAGCGGTCGGCCCCGGCGGTCGCGACGCGGCGTTCGACACCGAGGTGCTGAGCGGTCCCCTCGGGGGCCGTATCGACCTCGCGGTCAAGCGCGGCGCCGCGCGTCGGCGCGAGATGCTCGATCTTGTACGCCCGTACCTCGCGGGCGTCGACCCCAAGGTCAAACGCGATCTGCCGGTCGCGCGTCGTCTCATCGTCCACCTGATAGAGACGCGTCCCGACGAGGAGCTCGTCGAGGGCGAGACGCTGCTCAAGGTGGTCACGGCGGCGGCCGAACCGTCCAAGCGCATCCGCAAGGGCCTGCGCTGGTATGCCGACCTGCCCTTCCGTGACGAGCTGCCGCCCGACCTCTACCGGTTGCGCCGCGCCGACCTGGTGCCGGTCACCCACATCGACGACATCGTCTGGGCCGACGGCAAGCTGCGCGTCAGCGGCTACGCCTACCTGGCCGGCCTGTCGGTGCGCAGCCGCAGGTTCAACTGGGCGACCGTGGTGCTGCGCGGCCCGCGCTGGCTGCCGCCGGTCCGCATGCGCACCCGCCGCGTCCTCGCCCCCGAGGCCACCCACGGCGCGCGCGAGCCCGGCTGCAACTACGACTGGTCCGGCTTCACCGCCGAGCTGAACCCGTGGCCGCTGCGCTGGCGGGGCGCGGTGCGCGGCTTCGTCCACGGCGTACGGCGGCGCATGCGTCACCGTCCCGGCGTGCCCGACGCCACCACGTGGCGGGCCGAGATCGTGTTCTGGAGCCGTGGCGCGCGGGCCACCGGTCTGCTGCGCGGCTCCTCCATCGGCCGTCCCGAGCGGCCCGCCGGGCTCAACGTCAAGCCGGGCTGGTGGCTGCGTCCCGTCTGGACGTCCGACCGCGCGCTGCAGGTCGTGCTCCAGCCCAACAGGGCCGAGCTGAAGTCCGTGGAGCTCGACGGCGAGCGCCTGGAGCTGAAGATCTTCCTGCCGGGCCGGCAGGTCACCAAGGGCCACGCCAGGCTCGGCGGCCACCGCATCGCCGCCGACTTCACGCCGTCCGGCGACGGCACGCAGGTCGTGGTCGGGCTGGCCGTGCCCGCGCTGCTCCAGGAGAAGGACGGCCGGCGGCTCTGGGTCGAGCCCAAGGGCGACCCGGCGGCTCCCGTCATGCTGGCCGGCGCCGCCGAGACCCGCTCCATCGTGGGCGACCGCGAGATCACCGTGCTGGGCGACCGCCGCGATCGCGTCGTGGTCTCCGCCCACCGCATCAGGCCGATCATCTCCTCGGCGGTCTGGGAGGGCTCCGCGCTCGTGCTGCGCGGCCACTACCCCGACGCGGAAGGCCCCCGCACGCTGACGCTGCGCCACCGGTCCGGGCTGTCGTACCAGCTGCCGATGGAGCGCTCCGGCGCCGACTTCACCGTACGCGTCGAGCCCGCCGCGATGGACCGCTTCGGCGAGCCCGTGCCGCTCGCGTCCGGCACGTGGAACATGTCGCTGCGCCACCCGTCGGGCGAGATCGTGCCGCTGCGCATGGACCACGCCGCGCTGCCCGGCCTCGACGAGGACCCGCGGACGATCGGCGGCCACGTCTTCCGGATGATCTCCACCCGCTTCGACGTGCCGGTGATCACCGTCGAGGAGGACAGGCCGGCCGAGGAGCGCGGCGTCGCCGGCACTCACGTGCTGCGCCGCGTCTTCTACCCGGCACAGCGCAGCGAGCCGCTGCGCGACACCACGGTCTACGTCGTCAACGACGGCCGCCTCTACGCCGACAGCGTGCGCGCCATCTACGAGGAGCGGGTGCGCAGGGGCGACGACGGCGAGCACGTGTGGATCGTCAAGGACGGCGCCTTCGTGCCGCCGGGCCCGGCGAAGGTCATCCGCGCCGGCAGCCGCGAGCACCATGAGGCGCTGGCCAGGTCGCGCCACATCGTCACCAACGCGTTCCTGCCCGCCTGGTTCCGCGCCCGCGAGGATCAGGTGGTCGTCCAGACCTGGCATGGCACCCCCGCCAAGCTCATCGGCGGCGACCAGGCTCACATGAAGCGCGACCCGAGGCCGCCCATCTGGTACCGCCAGGCGGCCGAGGTGCGCGGCTGGAGCCTGCTGCTGTCGCAGTCGCCGTGGGCCACGCAGGTGCTGCGCAAGGCGTTCGGCTACAAGGGCGAGATCCTGGAGAGCGGGCTGCCGCGCAACGACGTGCTCAACGCGCCCGACCGCGAGGCGCGGGCGGCGGCGGTGCGCGAGCGGCTCGGGCTGGCCGAGGGCAAGCGGGTCGTGCTGTACGCGCCGACGTACCGCGACTACGACCGCAAGAACGCCATGGTCAAGCTCGACCTCGCCAAGGCGCGCCAGGCGCTGGGCGCCGACCACGAGATCCTGGTACGCGCCCACCCGATGCAGGCCATGCCCGCCGTCCCCGACATCGCCCGCGACGTCACCACGTATCCCGACATCGCGGAGCTGCTGCTGGTGGCCGACGTGCTGGTGACCGACTACTCCTCGGTCATGTTCGACTTCGCCGCCACCGGCAAGCCGATCGTCCTGTACGCCTACGACCGCACGAAGTACTCCAACAAGCGGGGCCTCTACCTCGACCTGGACGAGCAGGCGCCGGGGCCGGTGCTCGCGACGTCGGCCGACGTGGTGGAGGCGCTGCGGTCGATCGACGAGGTCGCCGCCGCACACGCCGACCGCTACGACGCCTTCCGCGCCACGTTCGCCCCGCGCGACGACGGCAAGGCCACGGCGCGCGTGGTGGACCACCTGTTCTCATGACGTGACGGCGTCACGGCCCGGGGCACGAGCCCCGGGCCGTTCTTCTTTGTGAGTGCCGCCGTTTGACGCCGACGGCGAACACGGCGCCCGGCGTGTCACGAGAAAAACCGGTATCTGCCTCGATACCGTAGGCGGATCGCTGAGGGAGACCGGGCAAGTCGGCACGATCTACCCCTGTGGTCTGGTGGAATCTAGTGCTGTGAGTGCTCAGACCTGGCGGTTGGTGCGACGAGGCAGCGGGGGGCCCGATGCGCCTCCTGTGCTCGATGAGCACCAGCGTGCCGTGGTCGAGCACGAGGGCGGCCCGCTGCTCGTCCTCGCGGGCCCCGGCACCGGCAAGACCACCACGATCGTCGAGAGCGTGGTCGACAGGATCGAGCGGCGCGGCCTCGACCCCGAGCGCGTGCTCATCCTCACCTTCAGCCGCAAGGCCGCAGAAGAGCTGCGCAGACGCGTCACCGGCCGCCTGCGCCGCACCACCCGCACACCGCTCGCGCTGACCTTCCACTCCTACGCCTACGCGCTGCTGCGCCGCGAGTCCCTGCTGGCGGGCAAGGAGCCGCCGCGCCTGCTCACCGGCCCCGAGCAGCTCCTGGAGATCCGGCGGCTGCTCCACGGCGAGCTGGAGCAGGGCGCGCCCGGCTGGCCCGCCTCGCTGCGCGAGGCGCTCAAGACCCGGGGCTTCGCCGAGGAGCTGCGCGACTTTTTGTCCCGCGCGTACGAGCGGGGCCTCGACCCCGAGCACATCGTGGCGCTCGGCCGGCTGCACGGGCGGGCCGACTGGGTGGCGGCGGGCCGCTTCGCCGAGCGCTACCAAGACCGCTTCGACCTCGCCCCGGAGGAGACCTACGACTATGCCGAGCTGATCGGCGCCGCCTGCGCGCTGCTCGACCGGCCGGAGGTGCGCGAGCGCGAGCGCGCCGCCCACGACGCGGTCTTCGTTGACGAATACCAGGACACCGACCCGGCCCAGGAGCGGCTGCTCGCCCACCTGGCGGGCGACGGCCGCGACCTCGTGGTGGTCGGCGACCCCGACCAGTCGATCTACGGGTTCAGGGGCGCCGACGTCCAGGGCATCATGCGGTTCCCCGAGCGCTTCAGGACGCGCGACGGCCGCGAGGCGCCGGTGGTGGCGCTGCGGGTGTGCCGCAGGAGCGGCGCCGACCTGCTGGAGGCGTCCCGGCGGGTGGCCGCCAAGCTGCCCGTCGCCCCGGCCCCGGAGCACGACCAGCGCCACGGCCACCGCGACCTCGCGCCGCTGCCCGACGCCGACCCGGGCGAGGTGCGGGTCCTGCTGGCCGACAGCACCAGCCAGGAGGCCGCGATCGTGGCCGACGCGCTGCGCCGCGCCCACCTCATCGACGGCGTGCCCTGGCACCGCATGGCCGTGCTGGTCCGCTCGGCCCGCCGTCAGGTGCCGCTGCTGCGGCGGGCGCTGACCAACGCCGGCGTGCCCACCATGATCGCCGGTGACGAGGTGCCGATCGCGCAGGAGCCGGGCGTGCGGCCGCTGCTCACGATGCTGCGGGTGGCGCTCGATCCGTCCCAGCTCGACGAGTCGGTGGCCGAGGAGCTGCTGACGGGCCCCCTCGGCGGCACCGACATGCTCGGCGTCCGCCGCCTGCGCCGCGCACTCAAGATCGCCGAGAACGAGGCCGTGGCCGCGCTCGCGGACCTGCCGGGCCAGGCGGCGCAGGCCACAGGAGAGGAGACCGGTGCGGACGAGGACGAGCCGCAGGGGCCGCCCAAGGCGCGCTCGTCCGGCGAGCTGCTGGTCGCCGCCATCAAAGACGTCCGCGAGCTGACCCGCCTCGAGCCCCACGTCGCCCTGCCGGCGGAGCGCGTCGGCAAGCTGCTGAGCGAGGCCCGCAAGGCAGCCGCCCAGGGCGGCACGGCCGAAGACCTGCTGTGGACGATCTGGCAGGGCAGCGGCCTGGCCGAGCGCTGGAGCGAGCTGAGCCTGCAGGGCGGCCCGAGGGGCGCGCAGGCCGACCGCGACCTCGACGCGGTGGTGGCGCTGTTCGACCACGCCGCGCGGTTCGTCGACCGCATGCCGATGGCGGGCCCCGAGGTGTTCATCGACGACCTCGCGGCCCAGGAGATCCCCGGCGACACGCTGGCCGACCGCGCGCCCGACGGCGACGCCGTACGCGTGCTGACCGCCCACCGCGCCAAGGGCCTCGAATGGGACGTCGTGGTGGTGGCGGGCGTCCAGGAGGGCGTCTGGCCCGACCTGCGGCTGCGCGGCTCCATGCTGGGCGTGGAAGACCTGGTGGAGGTGGCGGGAGGCGCCGAGCCCAACGCCGCCTCGCTGACCTCGAAGCTGCTCGCGGAGGAGCGCAGGCTGTTCTACGTCGCGGTCACCAGGGCCAGGCGCCGCCTGGTGGTGACGGCGGTGGGCGGCGAGGACACCGACGAGCGTCCTTCGCGGTTCCTGACCGAGCTGATGCCCGGCGGGGTCGAGCCGGCCACGGTCGACGACCGTTCGCGCTGGCTCAACATGCAGGCACTGGTGGCCGACCTGCGCAGCGCGGTCACCGACCCGACCAAGCCGCGCACGATGCGCCGCAAGGCGGCACAGCAGCTCGCCCAGCTGGCCGCGGCAGGCGTGCAGGGCGCCCATCCCAACGACTGGTACGCGCTCACCCCCATCTCCGACGACCGCCCGCTGAGCTGGCCCGGCGGCGTCGTCAGCATCTCGCCGTCGGCGGTGGAGAGCTTCACCAAGTGCGGCCTGCGCTGGCTGCTGGAGACGGCGGTCGGCGCGGCGGGCACCAGCACGGCCCAGGGCCTGGGCAACGTCATCCACGCGCTCGCGGTGCTCGCCGCCACCGACCTGCCGAGCGAGGACCTGCTCGGCGAGCGGCTCGACCAGATCTGGAACGAGCTCGACTTTGGCGGCGTCTGGTACAACCGCAAGCAGCGCCAGGTCGCCGAGCAGATGATCGGCCGCTTCCTGCGCTGGCATAAGGAGAATCCCCGCGAGCTGGTGGCCCTTGAGGAGGCGTTCACGGCGATGGTGTCGGAGGGCGTCCAGATCAAGGGCCGGGTCGACCGCGTCGAGCGCGACTCCGAGGGCCGCGCGGTGATCATCGACCTCAAGACGGGCGGCTCCAAGCCCAAGGCCGGCGACATCGACCGCCATCCGCAGCTCGGCGTCTACCAGCTCGCGGCGCTGCTCGGCGCGTTCGCCAGGCACGGCATGACCGAGCCAGGCGGCGCGGCGCTGGTGCAGCTCGGCAAGGCGGCGGGCAAGCACGACGCGGTCGAGCAGAAGCAGCGCCCGCTGGGCGAGGACGACGACCCCGGCTGGGCCAAAGACCTGGTCGACACGGTGGCGATCGGCATGTCGGGCCCGTTCTTCCAGGCCAAGGTCAACGACGGCTGCCGCACGTGCGCGGCCAAGGCGAGCTGCCCGGTCAACGACAGCGGGGGGCAGGTGTGCTGACCCCGGCCGAACTCGCCGGCAAGCTCGGCATCCTGCCACCCACGCCCGAGCAGGCCGCGGTGATCGAGGCGCCGCTTGAGCCGATGGTGGTGATGGCCGGCGCGGGCTCGGGCAAGAGCGAGACGATGGCCGGGCGGGTGGTCTGGCTGGTCGCCAACGGCCTCGTCAAGCCGGAGAACGTGCTGGGGCTGACGTTCACCCGCAAGGCCGCCGCCGAGCTGGCCACCCGGGTCAGGGAGCGGCTGGCCGGGCTGGCCGAGGCCGGTCTCGTCGAGCCGGGCGCGCTCGACAGCGAGCCGACCGTCTCCACCTACCACGCCTACGCCGCCCGCCTGGTCACCGACCACGCGCTGCGCGAGGGGCTTGAGCCGACGATGCGCCTGGTCACCCCGGCCGTGTCGTGGCAGCTCGCCTCCCGGGTGGTGGCCATGCACGACGGGCCGATGGACAAGATCGAGCTGGGCCCGCCCTCGGTCACCGCCGCCCTGCTGGAGCTGGCCGGTGAGCTGTCGGAGCACCTGCGCACGCCCGCCGACGTGCGGCGGGTGGGGGAGTGGCTGCAGGAGCGCCTGGCGGCGCTGCCGGGCAGGACGACGCAGGCCCAGCGCAGGCCCGTCGCCGTCCAGGCGGCGCGCGAGCAGCTGCTGCCGCTGGTGGAGGCGTACGAACGGCTCAAGCGCTCCCGCGAGGTGATCGACTACGGCGACCAGATGTCGCTGGCGGCCAGGATCGCCTCCCGGCACAAGGAGGTCGGCGAGATCGAGCGGTCCCGCTACCACGTGGTGCTGCTCGACGAATACCAGGACACCAGCCACGCCCAGCTCGTGCTGCTGCGCTCGCTCTACGGCGGCGGCCACCCGGTCACCGCCGTCGGCGACCCGTGCCAGTCGATCTACGGCTGGCGCGGCGCGTCGTCGGGCAACCTGCGCCGCTTCCCCAGCGACTTCCGCACCGCCACCGGCGACCCCGCGCCGGTGCGGCAGCTCAGCGTGAGCTTCCGCAACGGCGACCGGGTGCTCGACGTCGCCGCCCGCGTGCAGCTTCCGCTGCGCATGGAGGCCCGCGAGGTGCCGGTGCTGGTGCCGGGCCCCAACCGGGTGGAGCGCGGCCGGGTCACCTGCGCCTTCCACGAGACCGCCGAGGACGAGGCGAAGTGGATCGCCGACGGCATCGCGGGGCTGCTCGGGCAGGAGACGGCGCCCGACGGCCTGCCGTGGGGTGAGAAGGAGCGCAAGAAGACGCTCGCCATCCAGCCGCAGGACATCGCGATCCTGGCCCGTAAGCGCTCGCAGTTCCCCGTGCTGCGCAGGGCGCTGGAGGAGCGTGACATCCCGGTCGAGGTGGTGGGCCTGGGCGGCCTGCTGACCGTGCCCGAGGTGAGCGACATCGTCGCGACCCTGCGCGTCCTGTACGACCCCACCGCCGGCGACGCGCTGGCCCGGCTGCTGGCGGGCCCCCGCTGGCGGATCGGCCCCGCCGACCTGCGGGTGCTGGGGGAGCACGCGCGTACGCTGGCCCGCGAGCTGAGCGAGAGCGGCCGCGCCGACGACCCGCTCGACCAGGTGGTGGCCGACCTCGCCGAAGAGCGGGGCAGCCTGGTGGACGCGCTGGACGAGCTGCCCGAGCGGGAGGAGTGGCTTGAGCCGTTCTCGCCGCTGGCCCGCACCCGCCTGGTCGCGCTCGCGCACGAGCTGCGCCAGCTCCGCGCCCACACCGCGCAGCCGCTGCCCGACCTGATCACCGAGGTGGAGCGCAGGCTGGGGCTGGACATCGAGGTGGCGGCCCGCAGCGGCACGGCGAGCGCGTTCGCGGCGCGGGCCGACCTCGACGCCTTCATCGACGCGGCGTCGAGGTTCGCCGGTGACGCCGAGGACCCGACGCTGGGGGCGTTCCTCGCCTACCTCCAGGCGGCCGAGACCGAGGAGTTCGGGCTGGAGGCGGGCCGGGTCGGCGAGAGCAACAGCGTCAAGCTGATGACCGTCCACGCCTCCAAGGGCCTGGAGTGGCCGGTCGTGGTGGTGCCGGGCCTGTCGCAGCTCGTCAGCTCGAAGGGGACGATCGCGACCGGCAGCATCTTCCCCGCCACGCCGGTCATGAACAGCCGCTGGACGGAGAACCCGCGCAAGCTGCCGTACCCGCTGCGCGGCGACGCCGCCGACCTGCCGCGGCTCCGCGGGCTCAGCAAGGAGGAGCTGGCCGCGTTCGACGAGCAGTGCCGCGAGCGCGACCTGATGGAGGAGCGCAGGCTCGCCTACGTCGCCGTCACCCGCGCCCACTACCACCTCATCGCCTCCGGCTACCGCTGGGGCACCGCCACCAAGCCGCTGGAGCCTTCGGAGTTCCTGCTGGAGATCCGCGACACCGCCGACCGCGTCGCGGTCTGGGCCGAAGAGCCCGCAGAGGGCGCGACCAACCCGCTGCTCGCCGAGCCCGCCGAGGCCACCTGGCCGGTGACGCCCGAAGGGCTGCGCTATGAGTCGGTGCTCGACGGCGCCCGCCTGGTGGAGGACGCGCTGGCGGGCACGCTCGCCGACGAGGAGGGCGGCGAGGCGCTCAAGACGTACGAGGAGGAGCGGCTGCGCGCCTGGGAGCGCGACACCGACCTGCTGCTGCGCGAGCGCGAGCTGCACCGCCGCCGCCCGGCCACCACGGTCGAGCTGCCGCAGAAGCTCACCGTGTCGTCGCTGGTGACGCTGGCCGCCGACCCGCGCGAGCTGGCCCGCAGGATTCGCCGCCCGGTGCCGCTCAAGCCCGCGCCGCTGGCCAGGCGCGGCACCTCGTTCCACAAATGGCTGGAGACCCGGTGGGACCAGCAGCGGCTCATCGACGACTTCGAGCTCTTCGACGAGGAGCCGGAGGAGGCCGACGTGCGCCTCGCGGAGCTGCAGGAGCGCTTCGAGCAGAGCGAGTGGGCCGACCGGCGGCCGATCGACCTGGAGATCCCGTTCGAGATGATGATCGCCGACCGGCTGGTGCGCGGCCGGATGGACGCCGTCTTCGAGCGGCCCGGCGGCGGCTACGAGGTCGTCGACTGGAAGACCGGCGCGCCGCCCCGGGGCAAGAAGGCGCAGCGGGCGGCGGCTGTGCAGCTCGCGGCGTACCGGCTGGCCTGGTCGCACCTCGCGGAGGTGCCGCTGGAAGAGGTGGGCGCGGCCTTCCACTACGTACGCGACAACCGCACCGTACGCCCGATCGACCTGCTCGACGCCGACGGCCTGGTCGCCCTGATCGAGAAGGTCAGGCTCGAAGATGATGAAACGCCGGCTTCGGGTGCATGAGGTGTGTCCTTCACCCGCATGCGGGTGAAGACGTTCTTTCGGGGTGCAGAGCCGACCGACACCTCGTGGGCGGCGGGGCATCCGCAGCAGCTCGGGATCGGGGTCGGCCTTGACCGCGTAGTACAGCTCCGTGGCCCCCAGAGCCCGCCGTACGGCCGCCGCGCGCTCGTCCAGCGCTTAGACGTAGGCGGGGACCTCGGAAAGCCGCGCAGCGGGCTCCTGGACGCGGCGGGCCGATCATGCGAGGGGGCTCGCGATCGGCACATGATCGGCGGCCCTGGCCCAGCGCCCAGGTTCGCCTTGGCCGGCAGCGGCGCGCCCGCCGGCAGGTCCGACGGCGCGAGCGGCCGGCCCAGCGCCTTCGCCCGGCGGGCGAGCAGGTCGCGGGCCGGCTCGGCCGGTGAGGATCGTCACCTCGCAGCCGAGCGCCCGCGCCGCAGGCGGGAAACCGTCCGTCACGGAGCCGGTCGGTCAGAGCACGGTCAGGTAGAGCCGCAGCGCGAAGGCACTTCCAGCTCTGGTAAGGCAACCCCACTTGTTGATGTCGGCCCGCCCGAGATCATCGTGAGGTGCCGGTTCTGTAATCACCGGCTAACTGCGAGGTCATAGGATGACAGGGACTTCGGGAGGGGGCGGCCAGTGCAGACCGCGGAAGACAAGCTCATCGGACCACTGCTTCTCGCGCGGGGGACCATCGACAGATCCTCCGCGCTGCGGGCCGACGAGGGGTGGCTGGAACAGGCGTGGTCCGATCCGGCGACCAGGGTGCTGGTGATCGACAACGGCCACACGCTGGTACGGCGCACGGACGACGAGATCCACGCGGTGCTGTACTCATCGGCCGACGCGCCGGCCGGCCCGCGCTACTTCCTGGGGGTCGAGGACGGGGTCGCCTACTTCGCGGTGGCCGCGCCGCTGCCCGGCCTGCCGGGGGGCGACGTCAACGGCCGCCTCACCACGCCCATGACGCTGCGCGACGCCCCTGACGGCAGGCCGGTGCCCGCCGGGCTGCGCCAGGTCGGCGGGCTGCTCGGCGACCGCGAGGCGGGCCTGCTCGTCCACGCCGTGGCCCTCGAGGCCTGGCACTCCACCCACGAGTTCTGCCCGCGCTGCGGCACGCGCACCGACGTGCAGGCGGGCGGTCACGTCCGGGTGTGCCCGAGCGACGGCAGCCAGCACTTCCCGCGCGTCGACCCGGCCGTCATCATGCTCGTACGCGACGCCGACGACCGCTGCCTGCTGGCCCGCGGCCCCCAGTGGCCCGAGGGGCGGCTGTCGATCCTCGCCGGGTTCGTGGAGCCCGGCGAGTCGCTTGAGGCGGCGGTCATCCGCGAGGTGGCGGAAGAGGTCGGCATCACCGTCGCCAACCCGCGCTACCTCGGCAGCCAGCCCTGGCCGTTCCCGCGCAGCCTGATGCTCGGCTTCTTCGCCGAGGCCACCACCACCGAGCTGCGGCCCGACGCCGACGAGATCGCCGAGGCGCACTGGTTCACGCGGGAAGAGCTGACCCGCGCTCTGGACGCGGGTGAGCTACGGCTGCCGCCGCCGGTGTCGATCGCTCGCCGCCTGATCGAGACGTGGTACGGCGGTGAGCTGATCGGTGACTGGTGAGGCGATCCGGGGCGCGCGTCCATGCCATGGAGAGGTGGCTCGGAGCGCCCGCTGGACCGCCGGTGAGCCGGTAGGTGCGCGTCAGGCCCGCGGGGGTGCGATGACCGGCGCGCGCCGGGCGGTGGTGAGGGTGATCAGACCGGTGGTGCGTGTGTCAGGCCGCTTCGAGCAGGGCCTTGACCTCCATGGCCGACGGGTTCGTCCGCACGACGCGCCCCTTCGGGGTCTCGATGACCACGGTCGGCACCACCTGGTTGCCGTTGTTGACGCTCATGACGAATTCGGCGGCCTTCGGGTCGCTTTCGATGTCGATGTCCTCGAACGCGATGCCCTCGCGCGTGAGCTGCGCCTTGAGCCGCTTGCAGGGGCCGCACCACGTGGTGCTGTAGACCGTGAGCGCCATGTTGGGAAATCCCTCCAAGGTCAGGAAATCAGGCGATCCGTGCAACAACCCGGAGCGTCCGCTTAATCCCGCATTCCTACCCGATGCGTTCCGCGATCCAAGCCTGCACCCGCTCGGCCACGCCCGGCTCGCGGTAGAGCGGCGAGCTGTGGTTGGTGCCCGGCGCCGTCAGCACCTTCACCGGCACGCCCACCTGGCCGAGCATCCGCTTGAGCAGCTGGCTCTGCACCGGCGGCACGAACTCGTCCTTGGAGTGCACGGTCAGCATCGGCGCGTCCTTGCGGCTGGCGTGCCAGGCCACCTCCATGCTGGCCCAGACCCGCGAGCATTTGCCCTTGGGCGCGCAGCCGCCGGCCAGCTTGATGGCCGCCGTACGCAGCCGGCGCTTGTTCGGATCGGTGGACTTCGCCCCGTCGGAGTACGCGCGCAGCGGCGAGATGATCGGCGACAGCCCCACCACGCCCTTCAGGCCGCTGATGCCGTCGCCGTACGTGCCCACCGAGGCCGCGATGTGCCCGCCGGCGGAGAACCCGACCAGCACGTAGTTCTTCGGGTCGAAGGCCCACCTGTCGGCGTGCTTGCGCGCCATCCTGATGGCCGCCAGCGCGTCGGTGCGCTGCGCGGGCCAGGGCGCGTCGCCCGACAGGCGGTAGTTGAGGTTGAAGACCGTGTAGCCCAGCTCGGCGTAGCCGCGGACGATCTCCTTCATGTACTTCTTGTCGCCGCTCGACCACCAGCCGCCGTGGATGAGGAAGACGCCAGGGCGCTGCTGACCGTCAGGCGTCCACCACACGTCCATGTTCTGGCGGCGGTGCGAGCCGTAGCGTACGGTCTCGACCGATAACCCGCCGAGCCCCTGCGGATCGAGGGGGTTGTGCACCGTGGGCAGCGGGGAGGGATCTCCCGACGACGCGCTCGCGGCGACGGGTGTGAGCACAACGGCAGCGAGCGCGAGGGCGCTCACACAAACCGCAGTTCGCACGGCCTTCCTTTCCCCCCATGCACATGGTCGGCCCCATTCTGGGGGAAGAGACCAGTTCTTGCATCTCGGTGACTAGGAGCATACGTCGGGGCGCATGTTGCCAGAATAAAGTCTGGCACCGCCAGCGGCTGGGAGGATTCAGGGGTGAACAACGCGGACGACGTACTGATCGGGCTCGACCCCGAGCAGCGTGCGGTCGCCGAGGCCGTGCGCGGTCCCGTGTGCGTGCTGGCCGGCGCGGGGACGGGCAAGACCAGGGCGATCACCCACCGCATCGCGTACGCGGTCCGCAGCGGCGTCGTCGACGCCCAGAGCGTGCTGGCTGTGACATTCACCACTCGCGCGGCCGGAGAGCTGCGCCAGCGCCTGCGCGCGCTGGGCGCGCCCGGCGTGCAGGCCCGCACGTTCCACGCCGCGGCGCTGCGCCAGCTCACCTATTTCTGGCCGCGCGTCATCGGCGGCGAGGCGCCGTCGGTCATCGAGTCGAAGCTGCCCGTGCTCGCCGAGGCGTGCCGCCGGCTGCGCAGGAACACCGAACGCGCCGAGCTGCGCGACATCGCCTCCGAGGTCGAGTGGGCCAAGGTCACCCAGATCGGGCCCGAGGACTACGTCGAGGCCGCGGCGAAGCACCACCGCACGCCGCCGATCAAGCCGGCCGAGCTCGCCGACGTCTACGACGCGTACGAGCAGATCAGGCGCGAGCGCCACCTGGTCGACTTCGAGACCATCCTCGAGCTCACCGCCGCCGTCATGACCGAGCACAAGGAGGTGGCGGCGCAGATCCGCCAGCAGTACCGCTACTTCGTGGTCGACGAGTACCAAGACGTCAACCCGCTGCAGAAGCTGCTGCTCGACACCTGGCTCGGCGGGCGTGACGACCTGTGCGTGGTCGGCGACCCCAACCAGACCATCTACTCCTTCACCGGCGCCAGCCCCCGCTACCTGACGAACTTCGCCGTCGACTACCCCAACGCGACCGTCATCAAGCTCGTCCGCGACTACCGCTCCACGCCGCAGGTCGTCGACCTGGCCAACCTCGTCATCGCCAAGGGCAACTCGCCCCACCGCCTCGAGCTGGTCGCTCAGCGCCCCGACGGCCCCAAGCCGGCCTTCAAGGAGTACGACGACGAGCCCGCCGAGGCCGCCGACGTGGCCCGCGCGATCAGGAGGCTCATCGACAAGGGCGTGCCGTCGCGCGAGATCGCGGTGCTGTTCCGGGTCAACTCGCAGTCGGAGGCGTACGAGGAGGCGCTGGCCAAAGCCGACATCCCTTACGTGCTGCGCGGCGCGGAGCGCTTCTTCGAGCGTCCCGAGGTCCGCCAGGCCGTGGTGCTGCTGCGCGGCGCCGCCCGCTCCTACTCCGGCGAGCCGCTGGCCTCCGAGGTCCACCACATCCTGGGCGGCATCGGCCTGACCCCCACGCCGCCCGGCGGCGGCAAGGCCAGGGAGAAGTGGGAGTCGCTCAAGGCGCTCGCCGACCTCGCCGAGGACATGGCGGCCGAGGGTGCCGACCTGCCCGCGTTCGTCGCCGAGCTCGAACGCCGCGCCTCCGAGCAGCACGCCCCGCCCGTCGAGGGCGTCACCCTCGCCTCGCTCCACGCCGCCAAGGGCCTG
Organism: Nonomuraea sp. NPDC052634; assembly: GCF_040678535.1. Lineage (NCBI taxonomy): Bacteria > Bacillati > Actinomycetota > Actinomycetes > Streptosporangiales > Streptosporangiaceae > Nonomuraea > Nonomuraea sp. NPDC052634. The sequence continues at coordinate 192,261 of NZ_JBFATY010000013.1, forward strand.
GAGTGGGACGCCGTCTTCCTCGTCGGCGTCACCGACGGCATGCTGCCGATCATCTACGCCGAGACGCCCGAGCAGATCGAGGAAGAGCGCCGCCTGCTCTACGTCGGCCTCACCCGCGCCAGGGAGCACCTGACGATCTCGTGGGCGCTGGCCAGGGCCCCGGGCGGCCGCAAGAGCCGCCGGCCGTCCCGCTTCCTCGACGGCCTCACCGGCCGCGCCCCCTCCGCGCCCCGCGTCGCGCCCTCCGCTCGCGAACGCCGCCAGGTGGCCGCGCCCGTCAACTGCCGGGTCTGCGCCAAGACGCTCACTGCCGCCGCCGAGCAGAAGCTCGGCCGCTGCGCCACCTGCCCCGCCGACTACGACGAGGCCCTGCTCGAACGCCTCAAGTCCTGGCGCACGGCCACCGCCAAGGAGTCGAAGGTGCCGCCGTACGTCATCTTCACCGACGTCACGCTCCAGGCCATCGCGGAGCGCGCGCCGGCGACCGAGCAGGAGCTGCGGGCGATCGCGGGCGTTGGCAAGGTCAAAATCGACCGGTACGGCGAAGCCGTCCTGGCTTTGTGCCGCGCCTCTTGACCGCGGCTTCCTGACCACGGCCCACCCGGCCCTCCTCCACCGAGCCACAGCTCATCGACCGGGGCCATCGGTTGTGGTCCACCGGCCGCAGTCCATTGGTTGTGGTCCACCGGCCGCAGCTCATCGGCCGCAGGCCGCCGGCTGGAGTCCACAGCTCGGAGACCACAGCTCGGAGACCACAGAGCGGGGACCACAGCCCGGGGACCTCCGGGCGCAGGCCGCCCACCACGGTCCGTCGGCCGGGCCCATCGGCCGCAGGCCGCCGGCTGGAGTCCACAGCCCGGGGACCACAGAGCGGGGACCACAGCCCGGGGACCTCCGGGCGCAGGCCGCCCACCACGGTCCGTCGGCCGGGCCCATCGGCGGCAGGCCGCCGATCGCTGACCGCTGGCCGCACCTCGCTGGCCGCAGCCTGCCGACCGCGAGCAGACGCGCCATTCGTCCCCCCACCGCCACACGCCACCCCCATCGCCACACGCCACCCGCTCTCACCCACCGTGAGCTCTTCACCCCCTTCCGCCCGACTAGCCGAGGGCGTATCCCGCAGACGCTCCTCCCTTCACGAAGAGTCAGTTACGGATAGGCGAGGATCGCGACAGACAGACGTAACAGGGGGCACACCCGCAACCCCCGCCGGACGGGAGCAACGAAACCCCTGAGACGGCCGCAACGGCGACCCGCCGAACGCGCGCAACGGAAACCCGCAGGACGCCCGCAACAAAGAGCCGCCGGACGCCCGCACCCGCAACCCCGGACGGACGGACGCAAGGGCGGACCCGGAGGGGCGTAACAGGGGCGAAACGGAACTACGGCATCATTCCGGCGAACCGACCGGCCCGCTTTCGCTCCGGTCTGACCGGCACGTCACACTTGTCGCAGGACCGGAAAACCCAGGGGGGACGACACGTGAACGAAGCGCTGAAAGAGCTACTGGACCTGCTCGACCTTGAGCAGATCGAGCTCGACATCTTCCGCGGCAGGAGCCCGGAAGAGCGCATCCAGCGGGTCTTCGGGGGTCAGGTGGCGGCCCAGGCTCTGGTGGCGGCCGGCCGTACCGTTCCCAAAGACCGCAACGTCCACTCCCTGCACGCCTACTTCATCCGGCCGGGCGACCCCTCCATCCCGATCGTCTACAACGTCGAGCGGGTACGCGACGGCCGTTCGTTCACCACGCGCCGGGTCGTGGCCGTCCAGCACGGCAAGGCGATCTTCACGATGTCGGCGTCGTTCCACATCGACGAGGAGGGCGTCTCCCACCAGGCGTCCGTGATGCCCGAGGTGCCCGACCCCGAGACGCTGCCGACGTACCAGGACCGCATGTTCGAGCTCGTCGGCGATCACCCCGAGCTGCGCGAGTGGGCCGCACGCCCCCGGCCCGTCGACGCCCGCTACGCCTCGCCGCTCACCTGGGAGGCGCACCTCAACCCCGAGCTGCGCAGCGCCCAGACCAACGTGTGGTTCCGCTACGACGCCGACCTGCCCGACGACCCGCTCCTGCACGTGGTGCTGGCCGCGTACGCCTCCGACTTCACCCTCGTCGACACGATCCTGCTCGCGCACGGCATGGCCTGGGGCGCATCCGACATCATGGGCGCCTCGCTCGACCACGCCATGTGGTTCCACCGCCCGTTCAGGGCCGACGACTGGCTGCTCTATGCTCAGGAGTCCCCGTGGTCAGCGGGGGCCCGGGGGCTGGCGAGAGGCGAGATGTTCACCGCGTCCGGCGAACTCGTGGTCTCGGTCGTGCAGGAGGCCATGATCCGCCGAACAAAGTGATGAAATCGCAGGTAGAAAATATGTTGCCCGTTCCTGGCAACCGGGTTTAGGGTCTTGGTCAAGCGAGTCGGACAGCCTTGTTCCGACGATCCCATGAGTGGAGGTGAACCCCAGTGATCAGCATCGAGATGTCTGCCACGCCGTGGTTCGCCTCTGCGTGCCGTAACTCGGTGGTGTCGCTGGCCGATGCCGCCAAGCTGCGGCAGGAGAAGTCTGCCCGTCGTCAGGCCGCCGCCGCCTTCTTTGCGCGAGCTCACTCTGGTGTGGCCGCTGAAGGCGCTCCTGTCTACGCGGGACGTATCGAACTGCCGGCCTACCAGCTCACCAAGGGTGGACTGTGCGGTCCGCAACCCTGGCGGGATGCTCCGGTCATAACCTGACCGGCTTACAGCAGCCCCCAGGCCGCGGATCCACAGACTTGGATCCGCGGCCTTCTTGTTTGTCCGTGATCTCCGACCACCTACGAGGTGTCCGACCAAGATCAAACAGATCGAACAAAAGGAGAAGCAGATGGGGGCGAAGACGATCATGGACATGATCGACGAAGCCAAGATCCCCTGTCGTACCGACCCCGACCTGTGGTTCGCCGAGTCGCCTGAGGACGTCGAGTTCGCCAAGGCACTCTGCGGCGGCTGCCCGATCCAGAAGGCCTGCCTGGAGCGCGCGCTCGAGCGCGAGGAGCCCTGGGGCGTCTGGGGCGGGGAGCTCATCCTCAGGGGAACGATCGTTCCCCGTAAGCGTCCGCGCGGGCGTCCCCGCAAGCACCCGGTCGCTGCCTGACACACCGCACCTGCTGAAAGCAAGGAGTACGTCACCATGAGAAACCAGTCGACGAGGAGTCTCGCAGTGCCGCATCTCATCCATGACCTGGTGAGTGACCGAATACAAACCCTCCACAAGGAGGCGGCGGAGCAGCGCCTCGTCCTCCGCGTTCAGCGCCTGCGGCGCGCGCGGCGCGACGTGAAGCGCGCGAACGAGCGCCTCCACAGGGTGCTGAGCCGCGAGTTCTGACCTGGGAGATCCTGCCGCCGGCGCAGGATCTCCCTGTCGGATCCGTGAAGAGGAGAGGAGCCGGGCGCGGGCAAGCGCCCGGCTCCTCTCGCTCACTGAGCACCCGATCTCCCCTTGAACGCCGGCCCGCCCTTCAATCCCACTGCCTGTACCCGCGTGACCAAGAGCGGCAGCCCGATCCCACTTGAACGGTGCGTCGGGGATTAGGGGTGGGTCGGCCTTCAACCCGAACCCGCACTCGCCCCCGGGTCTTACTTGCGGACGCTGACCGGCACCCAGCTCCGGCCTTTTGCGCCGATGTCGTTCCGTGAGCGAGCTCGACCCTGCGTGCCAGCGTGAACTCGCCTCCGGTCCTCGTCTCGTTCGCCGACACCGAGTCGTAACCGACCCTGCTCTCGCTTGCTGGGGCTGGTCTTGGCCTTGGCTCCGTTCTCGCTTGCCGGGACTGGTCTTGGCCTTGGCTCCGTTCTCCCTTGCTGGGGCTGGTCTTGGCCTCGGCCCCGATCTCGCCCGCCGGCGCTGATCCTCGCCCCGACCCTGGGCCCTGTGGTCGAATGCTGGCCGCCACGCCGACCCCAGGTTCGTTTTCCGGGCACTGATCCACACACCGACTCCGGCGCTCCAGCGTCAGAACCCCGTTGCCCGTCTTGCTTCGGTGCTATTCGTAGCCCACATCAGCGTTTCAGGCCTGGCCCGCAACCACACGTCGCTTCCAACCGCAGCGGCCTGGCGCTCGCTATCCATCGCTTGCGCCGCACCTGGCTGCAGCATCCCGACACCTGCCAAGTCTCCACCGTTGCTCTCTGTCCGATGGCTCGGGTTCAAGGGGCAGCGCAACGCACCAAGGGGAGCTGGACGGGAAAGCCCTGGTATGAGGGGTCCACGACGGCGGTGATCTCACCGAGGTTGGATCTCACGCATTCAAGCACGGCAGCGGGATCAACGGCCGCATTCGTGGCGGGCGCGACCACGAGCAACCCCGTGCCGGTCAGGACGGCGGCAGCGAGCAGGCGCACGATTCCCTTCACAGAACCCTCCAGTGATGGTAACGCACAGCAATCATATACGTGCTCACAGTAATGAGTTGCCAAATGCCGGCTGCTCAAAGCTCACGCGCACGTGTCGAGTTGGCGGCCCATCGTCCGGCTTCTGTTACGGCCCACCGTTTGGGGCTGGCGGGAGCTCGCCAAACGGGCCGGCATCCGGGTGGAGAGGTGGGGTGGGCCGGTCGGGGTGAGCCGGCGCGCTGCCGGGTGCCAAGGAGATCTGACAGGCGGCTGGCCACAGAGGCAGTGGCGGCTGGGAAGGCAGCCGGTCGAGGGCGCTTTCGGACAGGTTGGCGCCGATCGGCGGTGCGTTTCGGGGTGGGTCGGTATGGGTCGATGGCGCGTTTGCGCGGGGTGGGCATCGGCCGACGGTCCGTTTCCAGGGGCGGTACCGGTTGAGGGTGCTTACGGGCAGGCTGACGCCGATCAAGGGCGCGTTCCCGCAGGGTGGGCATCGGCTGGCGGCGCGTTCCTGCAAGGTGGGCATCAGTTGATGACGCGTTGCGCGGGATCGGCATCGACCGACGGCCTGTTTTCCGCAGAGCCGGTACTGTCCGACGGCCCGCTTTCCGCGGAGTCGGTACCGGTCGGCGGCCCATTCCCATGGGCGGTACCGGTGGAGGGCGCGTTCGTCCAGGTGAGCGGCACTAACCGGCGGCTGCTTCCGAGCGGGTGGGCGGTTGCGTGTGGCTTCGAAGCTAGCCGATGGCCAAAGCCTCATCATCTGGGTTGGGGTCGGCGTCGTCGGCGAAGCCCGGGACCCAGCGGATCACCTCGTCGCGGAAGCGGGCCGTGGTGCCCAGCTGGCAGAGGACGCCGACGCCGGCCGCATGAACGCGGTGGATGAGCACGTACGAGGGCGGCAGGTTGAGCTGGCGTACCACGTTGTTAGGCCGCAGGTCGGTCACGCTGGCCGCCTGCGCCTGCAGCCACTCGCGGCTGAACGTGAACTCCTCGACCGCCGTCGGCTCCACGTACGGTGCGAGGAAGGCGCGCAGCGCGTCGGGATCGACTTCGACGCCCTCGCGGATGAAGCCCTCCTGGCGCAGCCCGGCCATCACGGTCTCCATGTCACCCTGGATGAAGATCCGGGTGAGCTGGCCGAACGCCTTGGGGTAGCCGTCGGGCAGCCGGTTGACCGCGCCGAAGTCGAGCGCGCCGAGCCGGCCGTCGTCGAGCATGCGGAAGTTGCCCGGGTGGGGGTCGGCGTGCAGCATCCCGACGCGCGCGGGCGAGCAGAACAGGAAGCGGACGAACAGCAGCCCCGCCCGATTGCGCTCCTCCTGGGTGCCCTCGGCGATGATGCGCGACAACGGCGTGCCGTCCATCCACTCGGTGACCAGCACCATCTCGTTGGCGGCGACGACGTCGGGCACGTAGAAGTCGGGGTCGCCGTTGAACTCCAGCGCGAACGCGTGCTGCGCCTCGGCCTCGCGCAGGTAGTCGAGCTCTTCGGCGATCCGCTCGCGCAGCTCGTTGAGCACGGACTTCATGTCGAGCCCCGGCAGTAGCGCGCCGAACAGTTTGCCCAGGCGCGCGAGCTGCGCGAAGTCGCCGAGCAGCGCCTTGCCCGCCCCCGGATACTGGATCTTGACGGCGACCACCCGGCCGTCGTGCCAGACGGCCTTATGGACCTGCCCGATCGAGGCGGCGGCGGTCGGCTGGTCGTCGAACGACTGGAAGTGCTGACGCCAATCGTCACCCAACTGCTCGGCCAGCACCTTGTGCGCGGTCGCCACTGGGAGCGGCGGCGCGGCCTCCTGGAGCTTGGTCAGCGTGGCGCGATAGGGCCCGGCGATCTCCTGCGGCAGCGCGGCCTCGAAAATCGATAGGGCCTGGCCCAGTTTCATGGCCCCGCCCTTGAGCTCGCCGAGCACCTTGAAGATCTGCTCCGCAGTACGCTGCTGCACCTCCTGGGCCACGATTTCCGCTGATTTGCCGCCGATGCGCTTGCCCAGGCCGAGGGCGGCGCGGCCGGCGAAACCGAGCGGAAGGGTGGCCAATTTGGCCGAGCGCGTGACGGCACGGCGCGGGAGATCGTTCACACTGATGCGCGGAACCTCGGCGAGATACCGCTTCCCCCCTTCGTGATCATCCTTTGAGCACGTCAGTCACGGTTGGGTGCCATGACCATTCTTAGCGAATACCGTTTGTTTCGCATACAGCGACATTGCGGATGTATCACCCACGATCTTCTTATCCACTGCCAATCAGGCGTTACCTCGAATGTGCCGTTGGTCACAGTGGGTGTCCTTCCGTCGAGGAACGCCAGCGCGTGCCCCACCGCCCCCGCTGCGACGACACCCGCCATCGCCACGTCGCAGGCGATCTCACCGGGCGGATAGCCGCCCAGCTGCGCCGTGACCATGCCCCAGCCCGGATCGCGGTCGCGCCGGGCCAGGTCGAGGCAGTGAACGCACGCCGTGAGCCCTGGCAGGACCAGCGGGCCCACCGCGCCGTGCCCCTCGAAGGCGGATACGAGAAGGTGGGGGATGTCGTAGTCGATCAGTTCATTGACCAGCACCCCGTCGAGGGGTGTGACCGGCGCCAAAATGACGAGGTCAGGCCGATCTGTCCTGTCCCCAAGATACGGCCCTCCGGCGAGCACATTGACCGTCGGCCGGCATGCCTCCTCACCCAGCTCCCGCTCGTACGCGCTGACACGAGGTACTCCGACCGGCCCGTTGGCCCTTCGTCCGTCTCTTTCACCTCTTGCACCTCCCGCGCCTCTCTCCGGCTTCCTCCCTTCGCCTCCCTTCTCCGCTCTCCCTCTGTTCGGGCTCTGCGCCCTCGCCGTGACCGAGTTCTGTGCGGTCCCTGTGTCCGGGACCTGTGCCATTCGCGTGTCCGGGACCTGTGCTGTTCGCGTGTCCGGGGTCTGTGCCGGTCGTGTGTCTGAGGTCTGTGCCGTCCCTTTGTCTGGGGTCTGCGCCGTCTCTGCGCTTGGTCCCTGCGTCTTCCGTTCAGCTCGTTCCTGTGGCTCATGTCCGGGCGGTCCCTGTGTCTTCCGTCCGGTCGGTCCCTGCGCCGTGCTTTCGGCCGGCTCTTGTGCGGTTCCCCGGCCTGGCTTCTGTGCCGTTCCCCTGGCGGGCCGCGCCGCAGGCCCTCCGGCCTGCCGTGCGTCAGAGCGGCTGCCCATGGCCTGGGCTGCCTTGTCGGCGATGGACGGGGTGATGCCGCCCCACTTCACCACTGAGTCCTGCGGGAAGCGTGCCGACACGGTCGGTACGGCGGGGGAGGGGGCGGGCCGGACCGCGTCGTGGGCCTGGAACTGGGACGGCGGAGGCGGGTCGCCTGCGGTGAGGCGGCGGGCCACGGCGACGGCGCCCGCCTCGCGGGGAAGGCCGACCTCCGCCCAGGTCAGCCCGCCTGGCGTGAGGTCGCAGGGACGGGCGGGATCAGGGTCGAGGACGCGGATGGTGCCCACCCCGGCGGCCGCGAGCAGGGCGACGATCTGCGCGCCGACCCGGCCGGCACCGTACACCCGCACCCGCGCCTTGCGGCGGCGCTCGAACGTCGTGAGCATCCCGTCGGGCGCGCTGGAGGCGAGGTCGAGGGCGTCGAGGTCGGGCCTGAGCCGGTCGCGCTGGGCCAACGGCAGCTCACCGAGGCACCCAGGAGCGGCCGAGGCGTCGTGGAGCACGCCCTGGCCGGTGAGGTGGTCGATCAGGCACCGGGCGCGCGGCTCATCGAGCCCCGCACGTACGGCATCCTGCAGCACGGCCTGAAGGTCTCGCGTGCCGTCGAGACTCGCGATCCACTTGCGCACGCGCTCGCTCAGGCCGCTCAACATGACCGCTCTGAGCGGATGCGTGCCGAACTGGACGGTGGTCTCGTCGCGCGAGAGGTGCCGCAGAGCGGGCTTCACACGTGGCCTCATGCCGGGAAAGTTTCCACGTCAGACCAAGATCAGGAGGGACTTCGCCACGGACTGTGGATAACTGACTACACGCGGAGCGGCCTGTGGATAATCCGCCAACCGGTCGTGCCGTCCCGGACCTATGGGCCTCCCTGCGGCACCCCTGCCAACGACTCCCGTGCACCTGCGCCCACGACTCCCCGTGCGCCCGTGCTAAGGACGCCAGCAACTTCCCGTGCGCCCGTGCTAGCGACGCCAGCGACTCCCCGTGCGCCCGTGCTAGCGACGCCAACGACTCCCCATGCACCTGTGGTGACGACTCCCGCGCGCATCCGCGCGTACCCGAATCTCGCGCGCACCCCTACCTACGGAACCCCCTGCCTACGGGACCCCTGCAAGTTACGCTCCCCGCATGAACGAGCTCTTGGTTGATCGCAAAGACGACGGAGTCGTGCTCATCACCCTCAACCGCCCCGACATGCGCAACGCCATGACCGACACCATGACGGCCGAGTGGCGCGCGGTCATGGCCGAGCTGCGCGACGACAGGCAGGCGCGCTGCGTCATCGTCACCGGCGCCGGTACGGCGTTCTCCTCGGGCGGCGACCTGTCGTGGATCAGTGAGCGCGGTACGGAGGCCGTCCCGCAGCTCCGCGACCGCATGCTCGCCTTTTACCGCACCTGGCTGGCGATCACCGAGCTCGAGATCCCCACGATCGCGGCGGTCAACGGCCCGGCGGTGGGGGCCGGCCTGTGCGTGGCGCTGGCCTGCGACCTCGTGTACGCCGCCGACGACGCCAAGCTACTGGTCCCGTTCACGTCACTGGGCCTGCACCCGGGGATGGCGGCGACGTACCTGCTGCCTCAGCGCGCGGGCGCGCGGCTGGCGCGGGAGATGCTTCTGACCGGTCGCAGCGTGTCTGGGCGGGAAGCGGCCGGCAAAGGTCTGGTAAATCAATCTTTCCCGAAAAATCATCTAATGTCGGAAGTGGAAGCCATCGCCCGGAAGATCGCCCAGAACGCCCCCATTGCCACACGGCTCACCAAAGTAGCCCTCAACCAAGACCATCAAGACCTGGAAGCCGCGCTGATGTGGGAATCTCTGGCCCAGCCCGTGACCATGGCCTCCGCCGACATGATCGAGGGGCTGACCGCCCATCGGGAAAGGCGCGTGCCCAAATTCACCGGGTCTTAATCATCTGACCAGCAGAAACATGCTCCACCCTCTGTGGAATTTCGTCAGTCTCGGCTAACGTGCATATGTGCCCCCCGAGACAGTCGAGGTTCGTCGCAGTTCTCGTCGCCGGCGTACGGTTTCCGCCTACCGTGACGGCGACAAGACGATCGTGCTCCTGCCCGCCTGGCTGAGCGGTGAAGACGCGGATGAATGGGTGAGCCGCATGCTGGATCGGCTGGCCGCGAAGGAACGCCGTCGCAGACCGACCGACGAGGCTCTGCTGGAGAGGGCCAAAGAGCTGTCGGCCAAATATCTGGACGGCGAGCCCGACCCGGTGAGCGTGCGCTGGGTGGACAACCAGCGGCACCGCTGGGGCTCGTGCACCCCGGAGACGGGTGCGATCAGGATCTCCACCAGGCTCAAGGGCCTGCCCGAATGGGTCATCAACTACGTGATCATCCACGAGCTGGTGCACCTGCTGGTGCCCAGCCACGGGCCGAAGTTCTGGGCGCTGGTAGAACAGTATCCGAAGGCGGAGCGGGCCCGCGGGTTCCTTGAAGGGTTCTCCGCCGCGGCCCACACCGCACCGGAGGAGTGTTGACGCGGATCGTCGCGGTCCTGGTTCATCCGCACATGGCGCAGGCGGCGCCGCCCGGCGTCGATCCCGAAAGGTTCCTCGAAGCGGTGGCCGAGGACACGTACGAGATGGCCGCCGCGCTCGACCTCGTCACCCCCGTGCTCGCCACCAGCGTCCCCGGCCTTGAGGACATCGTCTGGCCGGGCACCGAGGTCATCACGATCGCCGAGAACGAGCCGCTCAAGACCACGCTCGCCCGCCTCGACGCCGACCAGGCGGCGGTGATCTGCGCCGACGCGCCCGACCTGCCGCCCCTGCTGGTGGGCAAGCTGTTCAGGGAGCTGGGCCGCGCCGAGATCACGGTCTGCCCGGCGGAGAACGGCGGAGCCGTCGCCCTGGCCTGCGGCCTGCCCGCGCCGGCGTGGGCCGAGCCCGACCTCGACGCGTACGACATCGTGAAAGAGCTGCGCGCGCAGGCGCCGGGACCCCGCAGGGTGGCCACCACGCCAGGCTGGCACCGCCTGCGCACCCCCGGCGACCTCGCCCGCCTCGACCCCGGCCTGGAAGGCTGGGAGAGCACGAGGGCGCTGATCGGGGCTCAGTGAGCCGGGAGAGCGCCGAACATCGCTCGAAGCGCAGCAGGCCGGGCTGGCCGGTGCAGGGGCACGGATCGGGCACGGGCGCCGATCAGGGCACGATGAGCCGGGCCAGCACGGCGCGGTGGTCGGTGAACGGCACGTCGCGCACACTGACCTCATGCACCCCCACCCGCCGGTCCACCAGCACGTGATCGATGGTGATGAGCGGCGGCACCTTCTTGTTCGCCGGCCAGGTGGGGATCAGCCCGGCCCCGACCTCGTCGGCGGCGTCCTTGTAGCCGCGTGCGAGCACCCTGCGCATGGAGGAGTGGTCGAGCGAGGCGTTGAAGTCGCCGGCGATGATCCGGATCCGGTCGGGGGAGGCGGGCGGAAAGGACTCCAGCGCCCGCTCCCAGTCGGCGACCTGCGGCCCGAGCGGCGGGAACGGATGGGCGTCGATGAACTCGATCGGCTCGCCCCCGGGCAGCGCGATCGTCGCCGCCGGCATGTGGTGCCCGGCAGGAGGGCTCCAGCCCGCGAGCGGCTCCATGCGGTGCCTGGAGAACAGCCCGCTGCCGCTCGCGTTCCACTCGGCCTCGAGCACCCGGTACGGCATCAGCTCCTTCAGCCCCGCCGCGTCGAGGTCTTCGACCGCTCCAGGGGTCAGCTCCTGGGTGCTCAGCACGTCGGGCCGGAACTCGCGTACGAGCCGCAGGATCGTCTCCGCGTCTGCCTTGCCGAACAGCATGTTGACCGTCATGACCCGCATCGGCCTGCCCTTGGCCGCCGCGTCGGCCGTGCCGAGCGCCCTGGGCAGCACGCTGAAGCCGAGCGCCGTCGTCGCGAGCAGCGCGACGACGGCGGCGGCACGCCTGCGTCCGAGCGCGGCGATCATGAGGGGCAGCAGCGAGCCCGCCGCCGCGTACGGGGTCGCGGTCATGAGCTGCGTCGGCAGCGACCCGCGTTCGAGGCCGGCCACCCTGGCCACCGCCCACGCGGCGAACGGCGTCACGGCCATCCAGGTCAGCGCCGTCCGTGGCAGCCTGCGGCGTTTGCGAACCGGAGTCACGATCGTGCCACCGACGGCCGAACCCTCCACACGAGCCCCCCTTTGGAACGACGCAAAAGGACTCTAGCCAAGTGTGCGTGAGCCCGAGTTAAGCGCCTCGCGTCCGCGTGCGGCCAGCCGTCTCGTGGCCTCGTCAGACGGCTCGGGGATGTCATCGACGGGGAACCATCGCAGGTCGAGCGACTCGTCGCTGATGACGGCCGTGGCATCGGGAGGCGCCACCGCCGCGTATTCCACGTCGAGATGCCAGCTGTGCGGCGGATGGCACCACACCAGGTGCTTGTCCACGGCGAGCGGTCCGGGCAGCAGGTGAAGCCCGGTGATGCCGGACTCCTCCCACGCCTCCCGCAGCGCCACCTCGGCCAGCGAGGCGTCGGACGTCTCACAGTGGCCGCCCATCGGCAGCCACATCTTGGCCTTCGGGTGCAGCGTGAGCAGCACCTGGGATCCGTCGTGCGACAGCACCGCCGTCGTCGCCGTCAGATGCCCGGGCACGCACTGGCGCAGCATCGCGTCGTCGTGGGTCCGCAGGTGGTCGAGGAACTCCAGGCGCAGCGCCTCTTCCTCGGGCGTCGGCGCGGTCCAGGAGGACAGCACCGTCACCGCGTCGGCGTGCAGGCTCAACTCGCGCCTTCCCCGCCCTTGTCGCCGCCCTCGCCGTCGCTCGCGCCGCCGTCCTCGGGCTTGGCCTCCAGCTGGGAGATGTCCCAGGTGGTCTCACCGCGTACGAACGCGTCGGGGTTGTCGAGATCGTCGGCCGTCGGCATCAGGTCGGGGTGGTTCCACACCGCGTCACGCCCGTCGAGACCGCGCGCCTCCTCCAGCGCCTTCCACAGCGCCGCGGCCTCGCGCAGCCGGCGCGGCCGCAGCTCCAGCCCCACCAGCGTGCCGAACGTCAGTTCGGCCGGCCCGCCGGTGGCCCGGCGCCTGCGCAGGGTCTCGGCCAGCGCCACCGCCGAGGGCAGCTTGCCCTGCGCGGCGTTGTCGACCACGGTGGCCACCCACCCCTCGACCAGCGCGAGCATCGTCTCAAGGCGGGACAGCGCGGCCTTCTGCCGTTCGGTCTCCTCGGGCTTGAGCAGGTTGCCCGCGCTCAGCGCCTCCTGGATGGCCTGCGGGTTGTTGATGTCGAGCCCGCGGATCTGCTCTTCGAGCTTGGAGGTGTCGACCGTGATGCCCCTGGCGTACTCCTCGACCGCGCCGAGCAGGTGGGACCGCAGCCACGGCACGTGCTGGAACAGCCGGTGGTGCGCGGCCTCGCGCAACGCCAGATAGAGGCGGATCTCGTCGGCGGGGATCTCCAGGCCCTCACTGAAGGACGCGATGCCGCCGGGCAGCAGCGCGGCCGTGTCGGACAGGGGAAGCCCGATGTCGGTGGTGCCGATGACCTCGCGCGCCAGCGAACCGATCGCCTGCCCGATCTGCTGGCCGACCATCATGCCGCCCATCTGCTTGAGCATCCCCAGCAGCGGCCCCGCCATCTGCTGGGCCTCGGGAGGCAGGCCCGAGCCGCCGATGGCGCCGCCCATGGTCTCGACCATGCGCTCGGCGATCGGCTCGCACAGCTTGCGCCAGATCGGGATCGTGTTCTCGATCCACTCGGACCGGCTCCAGGCCTGCGGCGTCGACACGCCGCTCGGCAGCGTCGTCGCCTCGTTGAGCCACAGGTCGGCCAGGCTGAGCGCCTCGACGATCTGGCGGCGCTCGCCTTCCATGACACTCGGGTCGCCACCGGCCACCACGGAGTGCCTGGCGATGTTCTTGGCCATGTCCCAGTTGACAGGGCCTGAACCCTGCGGCGCCGACAGCATGTCGGCGAACTGGCGCATCGCCTGAGCCATCTGCTCAGGGTTGCCGAACATGGCGAACGGGTTCTCGTTGGGGTCGTTTTCGCGACCTGGCAGGTCAGTCACCGCTCTACCTCGTGCAGGATGGAGGAGTCCACATCCGCCACGTTAGTCGTCCTACGGCGGATCAGTGCAAAGTGAGGACCTGGTGCCAACCTCGAAACGCTCGCGCCAACCCGTCGTCGCCGTCACCGGCGCGGCCTCCGGCCTGGGCCGCGAGCTGCTCGCGAGGCTCGTATCCGCCGCGGATTTCCGCAGAGTGGTGGCCATCGACGAGCAGCGCGGCGACGTCCAGGAAGCCACGTGGAGAGTGATCGACGTACGAGATCCGCTCTTGGCGAACCGGATCTCCGACATCGACGTCCTGGTCCATCTCGCCGGTGACTACGCCGTCGACTCCGACCCGGGGGAGCGGCGGGCGTACAACCTGCGTGCCGCGCAGACCGTGCTCACCGCCAGCGCCGCCGCCCGCGTGCGCAAGGTCGTGCTCGTCACGAGCGCGATGGTGTACGGCGCCGCGCCGGACAACGAGGTGCCGCTGCCTGAGGACGCCCCCGTGGCGGCCGAGCCCGACACCGGCGTGGTCGGCGACTTCCTGGAGATCGAGTCCCTGGTACGCAGGTCCCTGCGCAGCCACCCCGGCCTGGAGGTCACCGTGCTGCGCCCGGCCGCCGTCGTCGGCCCCGGCGTCGACACCGTGATCACCCGCCATTTCGAGTCGCCCAGGCTGCTCACGGTCAAGGGCTGCAGCCCGCGCTGGCAGTTCTGCCACATCGACGACCTGGTCTCCGCTCTGGAGATGGCCGCGCGCGGCCTGGTCAGCGGCGTGGTCGCGGTCGGCAGCGACGGCTGGCTCGAACACGAGCAGATCGAGGAGCTGTCCGGCATCCGCAGCCTTGAGCTGCCCGCGGGCGTGACGTTCGGCACCGCTCAGCGCCTGCACCGGCTCGGCGTCACCCCGGCGCCCGCCACCGATCTCCATTACGTCGTCTATCCGTGGGTGGTCGACTGCGCGACGCTGCGCGAGGCCGGCTGGAAGCCGCAGTGGACCAACGAGGCCGCGTTCCGGCAGCTCCTGGAGCTGCGCGAGAACCGTACGACCGTGGTCGGGCGCCGCCTGCCCGTCAAGGAGGCCACGCTCACCGCCGCGGGCGCGACCGTCGCCGTCATCGGTACCGCCGCGATCGTCCGTCAGGTACGCAAGAAGCGTCGCTCGTAACGGTTAGGCTCTTTCCGTGGACGTCATCCGCTTGCTCGGCATACGCGAGACCCCGCTCTCCGTCGACGAGGTGCTGGCCGCCGTGCGCGACCACGCCGCGGGCGGCACCGCCTTGTTCCTGGGCACCGTACGTGAGCAGGACCACGGCAAGCAGGTGACCGCTCTGTCCTACTCCTCCCATCCGACGGCCGAGGCCGAGCTGCGCCAGGTGGCCGAGAAGGTGGCGGCCGACTTCCCGGTGACCGCCGTCGCCGCCGTCCACCGGGTGGGCGATCTGGCGCTCGGCGACATCGCGGTGATCGTCGCGGTCGCCGCGCCTCACCGGGACGAGGCGTTCAAGGCGGCGCGCCGGCTGATCGACGACCTCAAGGCGCGCGTACCGATCTGGAAACACCAGACGTTCGCCGACGGCGAGACCGAGTGGGTCGGCGCCGGCGAATAAGCTCGAAGACATGTCACGACGCGCCCTGACCCTCCTGCTCGCGGGATTCCTCGTACTCGCGCTCGGCGTGGTGGGCGCGTTCCAGCCGGTCCCGTACGTCGTGCTGAGCCCCGGCCCGACCGAGAACACGATCGGCCTGGTCGACAACAAGCCCGTCATCTCGATCAAGGGCAGGCAGACCTATCCCACCAGCGGCGCGCTACAGCTCGTCACGGTGGCCTATCAGGGCGGCCCCGCGGCCAAGATCGACCTGCTGACCGCGCTGCGCGGCTGGATCGATCCCACCGTCGCGGTGGTGCCGCAGGAGACGATCTTCGCGCCCGACCGCACCCCGGAGGAGGTCGAGCAGGAGAACTCCGTCGAGATGACCGACTCCCAAGACGCCGCCACCGCCGCCGCGCTCAACGAGCTGAAGATCCCCTACACCATGGTCGTGGGCGTCGTCTCCACCGAGAAGGGCCGCCCCGCCGACGGCAAGCTGCTCAAGGGCGACGAGATCAACGCCGTCGACGGCAAGCCGACCAACGACGTCACGGCCGTCGCCGACGCGGTCAAGGCGCACAAACCCGGCGAAAACGTCACCTTCACCGTCACCAGAGGCACGCAGCAGCTCGACGTCACCGTGCCGACCGTCGCGGGCCCCAAGTCACAGAGCGTCGTCGGCGTGATGATGCAGGCGAAGTACAAGTTCCCGTTCGAAGTGGACATCAACGTCGGCGACGTGGGCGGGCCCAGCGCCGGGCTGATGTTCTCACTCGGCATCATCGACAAGCTCACCCCCGGCGAGCTGACCGGCGGCAAGAACATCGCCGGCACCGGCACCATCACCCCCGCGGGCGAGGTCGGCGCGATCGGCGGCATCGCGCAGAAGATGGTCGGCGCGAAGAAGTCCGGCGCCACGATCTTCCTGACCCCGGCCGACAACTGCGCCGAGGCGCTCAAAAGCGTTCCTGACGGGCTGCGGCTGGTCAGGGCCGACACACTGCACAGTGCGGTGGCGGCGCTCGACGCGCTGCGCACCGGCAAGGGCGATGTGCCCGCATGCGACGCCGGATGAAACTTCTGGCGGTCGTCGTGCGTTAGCCGTACGGCTGGCGCTGCGGTGTAGGTTGCCAGACACGGACCGTTTCTTCATTACGACGAGGGGTTGGCCTTGAGCTTCCGGACCCCAGGAGCCGGCAGGGCGATGCGCTTGCCCCGCCGACCGCGACTGCTTCTGCCTGTGGCGATAGCCCTCGTGGCGATCGTCGCGTTGTTCTTCCTGTTCTCGGGCATCTATACCGACTATCTGTGGTTCGACTCGGTCGGCTTCACCACGGTCTTCAGCGGGGTGGTGCTGACCCAGATCGTGCTGTTCCTGGTCGGGGCGGCGCTCATGGTCGCCATCGCGGGCGGCAACATGCTGCTCGCCTTCCGCACCAGGCCCATGTTCGGGCCGGCGATGTTCGGCGGGGCGAGCGGCGCCGACCGCTACCGCATGGCGCTCGACCCGCACCGCAAGCTGATCTTCATCGTCGGTATGGCGCTACTGGCGCTCTTCTCCGGATCCTCGTTCTCAGGCCAGTGGGGCACGTGGCTGCAGTTCGTCAACGGGGAGTCGTTCGGCAAGACGGACAAGTTGTTCGGGATCGACATCTCGTTCTTCATGTTCGACTACCCGTTCATCCGGATGGTGCTGAACTTCCTGTTCACCGCCGTGATCATCTCGATCGTGCTGGCGACGATCACGCACTATCTGTACGGCGGGTTCCGCCTCCAGCAGCCCGGCGTCCACGCCTCGCGCGCCGCCCGCATCCACCTGTCGGTGCTGCTCGGCGTCTTCGTCCTGCTCAAGGCCGTGGCCTACTGGCTCGACCGGTACGGACTCGTCTTCTCCGACCGGGGCTTCGTCCACGGCGCCTCCTACACCGACGTCAACGCCGTCCTGCCGGCCAAGACCATCCTCGCGATCATCGCGCTGATCTGCGCCGTGCTCTTCTTCGCCGGCGTGATCCGGCCCGGCGGCATGCTGCCCGGCGTCTCCTTCGGCCTGCTCGTGCTCTCGGCCATCCTCATCGGCGGCGTCTACCCGGCGCTGGTCGAGCAGTTCCAGGTCAAGCCCAACCAGCAGGGCAAGGAGTCGCCGTACATCCAGCGCAACATCGAGGCTACGCGCGAGGCGTACAACGTCGACAAAGTCGAGGTCGAGACGTACAACGCGCAGGCCGACCCGAGCAAGGTGCAGGCCAGCGGCGACACCTCCGTCTCCGGCGTGCGCCTGCTCGACCCGGCCCTGGTCTCCTCGACGTACGAGCAGACCCAGCGCATCAGGGGCTTCTACAGCTTCGCCGACCCGCTCGACGTCGACCGCTACCCCGACAGCTCGGGCAAGCTGATCGACCACATCGTCGGCGTCCGCGAGCTCGACGGCCCGCCCGAGGGCCAGAACAACTGGATCAACCGCCACCTCGTCTACACCCACGGCTACGGCTTCGTCGCCGCGCCGGGCAACCAGGTCGACAGCAGCGGCCTGCCCGCGTACGACGCCAAGGACATGCCGGTCACGGGCCCGCTGGTCCAGAGCACCCAGCTCAAGGAGTCGCGCATCTACTACGGCGAGGACCCGGCATCGGCCCAATACGTCATCGCCGGCGGCAACCCCAACGCGCCGCAGGAGCTCGACTACCCGGAGACCGGCGGCACCGGGCAGAAGAACACCACCTACACCGGCCGGGGCGGCGTCCCCGTCGGCTCGTTCTTCAACCGGCTCCTGTACGCCGCCAAGTACGGCGAGGCGAACATCCTGCTGTCCGGCGACATCAACGACAACTCCAAGATCCTGTACGTCCGCAACCCGCGTGAGCGGGTCCAGAAGGTCGCGCCCTACCTCACCCTCGACGGCAACGCCTACCCGGCGATCGTCGACGGGCGGGTGCAGTGGATCGTCGACGGCTACACGACGAGCAACGACTACCCGTACTCGCAGAGCGAGAGCCTCGGCGAGATGACGCGCGACACCTCGACCGACCGCCGTGTCATCGCCCAGCAGCCGAGCGACCGCATCAACTACATCCGCAACTCCGTCAAGGCCACGGTCGACGCCTACGACGGCACGGTCCGCCTCTACGCCTGGGACAGCAACGACCCGGTGCTGAAGACCTGGAGCAAGGCCTTCCCCGGCACGGTCCGCCCGGCCTCGGAGATGAGCTCTGAGCTGCGCCAGCACGTGCGCTACCCGGAGGACCTGTTCAAGGTGCAGCGCTACACGCTGTCGCGCTACCACATCACCGACCCGGCCGCCTTCTACAGCGGCCAGGACTTCTGGAACGTCCCCAACGACCCGACCCAGGACGACAAGAACATCAAGCAGCCGCCCTACTACCTGACCACCACGATGCCGGGCGGCCAGCCGACGTTCTCGCTGACCACCACGTTCGTGCCGCGTCAGGGTCCGAACCTGGCGGCGTTCATGGCGGTCGACTCCTCGGCGAGCGGCGAGTACGGCCGGATGCGCATCCTGCGGATGCCGTCCAGCACCCCGATCCCCGGCCCAGGACAGGCCCAGAACGCCTTCCAGAGCCGCTTCGCGGGTGAGCTGAACCTGCTGGGCGTCGGTGCCTCGTCGGTCCGTTACGGCAACCTGCTGACGCTCCCGTACGCGGGCGGCCTGGTCTACATCGAGCCGGTGTACATCCAGGTGGCCGCGGGCGGCGGTCAGGAGCCGTACCCGATCCTGCAGCGCGTGCTGGTCTCGTTCGGCAGCAAGATCGGTGTGGCGCGCACGCTGGAGGACGCGCTCAAGGAGGTCTTCGGCACCGAGCAGCAGCAACAGGATCAGCAACAGCAGGAGCAGGAGCAGCAACAGGAGCAGACGGAGGAGCAGGCCCGGCCCGACCAGGCCAGCACGGCGCTCAACAACGCGATCTCCAACGCTCGCAAGGCCTACTCCGACGCGCAGAAGGCGCTACAGGCCAGCCCGCCCGACTGGGACGCCTACGGCGACGCCCAGAAGCGGCTGGAGGAGGCGCTGCAGCAGCTGGAGAGCGCGCAGAAGCAGCAGGCGTCGCCGGCGCCGTCGCCCACCGGATCTCCGGAGGCGTCACCGTCAGCCACTCCGACGGGTTCACCGTCGGCTTCGCCCAGCCCGTCACCGACCGGCTAGCAATTCGGTTTGCGCCCGCCCCGCGTCGCCCGGTAGCCTTCAAGAGCGCGACGACGCGGGGTGGAGCAGTTCGGTAGCTCGCTGGGCTCATAACCCAGAGGTCGCAGGTTCAAATCCTGCCCCCGCTACCAAGGCGAGAGCCCGGGATCCAGGGATGGAGACCCGGGCTTTCTGCATGATCGGATCCGATGATCCGGAGGCTTCAGGGGTGTCAGCGGCCTCGATGGTCAAAGCACTCCTGCGGAGCCTGTAGAGTATGTACAGCACATCGACGCGGGGTGGAGCAGTTCGGTAGCTCGCTGGGCTCATAACCCAGAGGTCGCAGGTTCAAATCCTGTCCCCGCTACCAAGTAGAGTCCCCGCCTCCGGCTCGTCCGGAGGCGGGGACTTTTTCGTTTTCTGGATGCGGGCGCTGTGCGCTCGGCCGATGTCGTCTGTCATATGGCCCGGCTGATCAGAAGGAACGCCTTCCGTACGGCCCAGCCGAAGAGGAGCACTCCGAAGACGATCTGGACGACGCGCATCCACAGGGGCGACCCCAGGTCCGCATAAATCACGATGCCGACCCACATCAGGCCGAACAGCCCGACCAGGACGACAGCCGCCCAGTTCAGCCCACGTTGCCACATATGCGCAGTCTTACAGGCGGTCGGCCAAGGGCGGGTATGCCCGAAGTCGTCATCATGTCATCGCTTGTGTGGCGGTACTGGGGGTCTGTGGGAGATCGGAGTGGTTCACCGGCGGAGGTGTCGTCCGGTGCCGACGCAGCTCCGCATCCGCGGGCCGCGGGGACGCGACAGGGCACGGTTCGCCGGGGCCTCGGTTTGGGGTAGCGGGTCGGGTGATGACGGGCCGAGGCTCGGGGTGGAGTGGACGTGAGGGTCCGGCAAGTCCTGGCCGGTGAACGTCGGGCCGGTGAACGTCGGGCCGACGAAGGTCGGGCCGGTGATCGTCGGGTCGATGAGGGGGCCGTCCGGCAGAGGGGCGCCGGTGTTGGGCGGCTCGTACTCGTACGGTGCCGGCCCTTGTGACGCCGGTCCTGCCCCGGCGTGTCCTTCCCGAGGCGCTTCCTCTCCGGGGACGCCGGTCACAGGCTGGCTCGGCCATGGCCGACCCTCGTGATCCGGACCCTCGTGAGTCTGGCCTTCGTGAGGTTGACCTTCATGGATCTGGCCTCCGTGCGCCTCGCTCTCATCGGGCCGGGATTCCAGGTAGGCGCGCAGGGCGGCGGCTGCGCGTGCGTCGGCGAGGATGTGCTGTACGGCCTCATCGTCCTCGGGCAACTGGCCCCGCTCGGCCAGCTCGTGCCGGATGAAGGCCAGGGGGTCGGGCTCACCCGCGATGTCGGCCGCCACCGTCGCCCGCGCCGCGGTCAGCAGCCGCAGGTAGTCGTTGCGCAGGGAGGCCTCGCGCAACCGGGCGTGCTCCAGGTCGTCGATCAGAGTCCTGGCGATCCCCAGCAGGTCTCCGAGGTGGGTCGTCTTGTCGGCGAGGAACGCGCGGATGTCGTCGAACTCCGACCGGGTCATAGCGGTCACCCCTCCGTGAGCGGAGTCTGCTCGTGACCTACTTCGTACCTGGGCGCGATTGCGGATGACTTGCTGTCGGCTTGCCCCTCCACTCCGGATGGGCAGTGACATGCCGAGGTTTGAGTGTCTAGAGGGCAGGGAAGTACCTGCTGATTACCTGAGTGGGCTCGAGTAGGTCGTGCAGACTGCTAGAGTTGCTTCCCGCAGGGCCGCCGAGGGGCTCCCAGAGCCCCGAAGATGCCCGGCAAATCCCACTACCTTCAAGGTCGTCCGGCCGACGATTACGCATCGGTTCGGATCGGCTGGTAAGTTAGAGGGGTTGTCTCCGAAAGGGGACGCGGCTTAATTCTTGGCAAGTCGTTCGAGTCGGGTCAATTTGACAGGGCTCGGGGCGGCTGAAAAGATTAAGACACAACAAAACGAACGGAGTGAACGCCTCCGCCGCCGGGATCGCGGATGTG
>NZ_JBFATY010000014.1:0-104425 GCF_040678535.1 Nonomuraea sp. NPDC052634
TCTGGATTCCACACACCCACATGATCACTGCGGTGGCCGTCTCACGTCTCAGCCTCGACCAGATCGAGATCTCGAAGTGCGGCTGGAGTACTAAGAACTCGGCGGGAATTCCCGGTGGCGCTCATGCGTCCGAAAAAATAAGTGGCACGACCGCCGAGTCCGCCATTACCGTCGATGACAACGAAACGCGGGGCGGTGCCCGATCCGCCCCCTCCGGACCACAGCAAAGGAACCACGTCATGCTTCTCGCGGCCGCCGCACTCGGACAGGAAGGGCGAGGCTATCGCCGCCCTGCCGAGCTGGGCCGCGCCCTGCGTGAGGTGGCTCCTGGATGATCCTCGGAGAGGACCATTCCAGAGGCCGCCAGGTGACCACCCGGCGGCCTTTCCTTTTGCTGATTGACAATTGCACAGCGAAGCGCCATGGGCTGATGGTGAAAAGGCATCACACCTGCCTTGCAAGCAGGAGTTCGGGTTTCGAGATCCCGTCGGTCCACCAAGCCGCAGAAGCCGAACGGGTAAGGCGGCTGGCTTCCAACCAGCAGGACGGGGTTCGAGTCCCCGCTGCGGCTCTCCACGCGTCCGTAGCCCAATGGGAGAGGCGCCGGTCTTAGGAACCGGTCAGTGCGGGTTCGAATCCCGCCGGACGTACTGCGCCCCGTTCGTCCAGTGGTCAGGACACCCGGCTTTCACCCGGGAGATCGCCGGTTCGAATCCGGTACGGGGTACGGCCCCATAGCTCAATGGACGAGAGCGCCGGCCTACGAAGCCGGGTCTGGTGCAGGTTCGAGTCCTGCTGGGGTCACCTCACGCGCGAGCTGGGCATGTGGCGAGCCCACCCGGCTGTAAACCGGACGCTTCGGCTGTGGCGGTTCGACTCCGTCCTCGCGCACCGCTTTCCCGGCGCCGCCGGACCCCCATGATGCGGAGCTGAATGAGCCTGCGATAATGCGGCGAATGGATCATCGCTCTCATACGTGGATCCGGCGACGGCTGCGTTCGCTGGCGTGGCTCGAGTTGCTCAACATCCCGCTGCAGGCGATGATCTGGTTCGTCGCGGTCGGGTTTCCGCTGACGACCGTGAACATCGTGGGCTTCGGTCTGACCGCGCTTCTCCTGCTGGAGGGAGCCGCTTATTGGCGGGCCAAGCGCCGCAGGCTGGACACGGGCCGCAAAACCCTGCCCGGAGCCGGCGCTTTCACGGTCGCCCGCTGGGGCAATGTCGCCGTTCTGACCGCGGGCCTGCTCGTCATCCTTCGGGGCGTGGTCACCGATCCGGGAGTGGGAAGCTGGCCGGGTCTGGTGTTCGGCTTGTTCGCGTTTTTGGAGCACGTGAACTACTTCCACCTTCAGCTCATGTACGACACCGCCGAGGATCTCCGATACCTGCGAACGCGCGGCCTGCGCCGCGCCCATCTGGCCCGCGATCTCGCCCTCTATGCAAGAACGCGGGCATGACATTGTCGATTGACGAGATTCGTCAATCGTGCCGGCTTCTCATGGGCTTCCCGGCGCGTTCTGACGGCCGCGCCGGCTCGCCGATCCGCATGGCCCGGACTCTCAGCACTTGACCCTCGGCTCCGGCCGCGTCCACGGCCGCCTTGGACCGCGCCGGCCGCCGTATTGCGCGATCCGGCACCGCACGACGGACGTGCCTACGGCGTTGGCCGCCGAGGCCGCATCCCTTCGCGAAATCACCGAACGGCCGGCCGAGGTGACCAGGGGACCCTAGGGGCTGCCTCGGAGCGTTGACCGGCGGCGTGTCGCAGCTGCGCATCCACATCTCCGCCATCACCGACTGGCTCATCGCCCTCTGAAACACGCCCTTGCTGCTTGCCCTCCAGCGAGACGCCGGTGTGTTCGACGGGCGTCAGGGGAAGGCGCCGGACCAGCGGCGGCGCCACAGGTTCGTAGGGGGCGGGTGAGCTCGCCGTCACCGGTGCGGCGGCGGGCTCGTCGCCGTACGCCGCAGGCGGGGCGCCACACGAGGAGGGACGGGTGGCGCCGTCTTCGGCTGTCAGGAGGTGCGGCCGGGTGACGCGGGCGCGCTCCGGGCGGCACCGCTGTAGTAGGGGTACCACACGTCCCCACAGTCGGCCAGAGGCGCGTCGGCGACGCGCCAGCAGCAGATGTTCAAGACGTCTCGGAGCGTGTAGTAGACGAGGTACTGGAGCTTGCAAACGGTAAACGGCAAGGTCCCCGCACCGGGTAGTGATGTCGTGGCCTTGGTCTGGGCGCCGGCGGGTGCCGCTGTTCCTGCCGTCAGCAGCGCTACGGACATCACCGCGCCGAGCGCCGCGGCGAGTGCCTTCTTCGTGAGCATGGGCCTCCTCAAGGGACTTCTGTGACCTGTGGTGCACATGAGGAGTACCCCGCGGGCGGGGGCGCCGGACCAGCGGCGGCGCCACAGGTTCCTACGGGGCAGGGCAGCTTCACCGGCGGCGCGGCGGTTACTCGGACGTCACGGCCTCGGGCGCGGAGCGTCACGTGCGGGTTGTGCGGGCGGGGTGGGCGCCGGCATATGCGCAGGGCCCGAACCCCAGGCGGCGGGATCCGGGCCTTTCGCTGGTTCAGCGCGACCTGCTCTCCGGCTGATCTCCTGGCGCCGCACGGGGGAGTGATCTGCTTCCGGTGAAGACGAGTGCGTGGAAGGCGCTGCGGACGGCCGCGATCGGCTCGCGGTCCCGGCCGAAGTAGAGCTTGTTCGTCAGCAGGACGGCCCACCGTGACTGCTTGGCGGAGACCCACAGGGCCGTGCCGGTGAAGCCGTAGTGCACGTACACGTCCTCGTCGCCGCCGGGGCCGGGGTGCCAGAACAGGCCGCGCCGGGGAGCGAGGCCGCCGGTCTGGATCCGCAGCGACTGCGTCACCCACGCCTCCCCGAACCCGGCCCCGGGGGCGGGGTTGAGGAGGTGCCGCTGGAAGCGGGCCAGGTCGTCCAGGGTGGAGAAGACGCCGGCGATGCCGCACACGCCGCCGAGCAGACGGGCGGAGAAGTCATGGGCGACACCCTTGAGGTGGGCGCCGGACCCCGGGTCGAACTCGGTCGGAGCGCACCGCGCCCGCTCGGCGTCCGGCAGCGGCCCGAACCTCGTGCCGGTCATGCCCAGCGGCCGCCAGATCAGGCTCGCGGCGAGCCGGTCGAGCGGGGCGCCGGTGAGGTGCTCGGCGAGGAAGCCCAGGATGAGGGCGGCCCGGTCGGTGTACTCGACGGCCTCGCCGGGCGGCCGGTGCAGGGCCTCACGCAGCACTCCCTCCCGGACGGCGCGGGGGTCGGTGCCGTACGACGCCTTGAGGTTGGCCCGCAGCGGCACGCCGGCGGTATGGGTGAGCAGGTGATGTGCGGTGACCTGGCCGAGCGGCCGGCCCGCGACCTCGGGCCAGAAAGTGCCCAGGGGCTGGTCCAGCGGCAGCCGCCCCTCCTCCCACAGGGCGCCGATCACGGACCACACCGCGACGATCTTGGTCAGGCTTGCGACATCGAAGATCGTCTCGCGCCGCATCGCGGACCCGGGATCGTCGGGGTCGGCCAGCCCGCGGGCTCCCCAGCCGAGCACGCCGCTCGCATCGCCGACAGCCCACACCGCCCCCGGGAAGACCTGCTCGCGCACGCCCCGCTCCAGCAGCCGGATGATCGGGTCGTAGCAGTCCATGATGCGTCCTTGCAGGCAGGCGGGCATGCACCGGCCAGCGTAACGGCCGGTCCGCGTCGGGACCGGTCCTTCAGCGCGTACCACGCCCTGGTGTCGGCGCCCAGCGACAACACGAGCGTGATCGGCGCGGCAGCGCAACCGAACGCGTACGTCAGCGCCAGGGAGCCGGATCCCCGGCCGACGGCCATCGAAGGCCCGTCACCCGATCGCCCGCAAGGCGCGGGGCGGCAGCGGCCTCAAGGGGTGAGGACGAGACGGCCGCGGAGGCCGCCTTCTGCGAGGCGCTTGTGCGCGGCGGCGACCTGCTCCAAAGGCAGGGTCCCGGCCACGCGAAGGGTGAGTGACCCCGCCTCGACCAGGGCGGCGAGCTCGGCGAGGCGGGCGCCGTCAGCGTAGATCCAGTGGGTGAAGACGCGGACGCCGCGCAGCGGAGGCGGCGCCGCTCCGGCCACGAGCGCGGCGAAGGCCCCATGCGACCGGACCGCGTCGAGGGCGGCCGCGCCGGTCAGGGCGGCGTCCAGCGCAGCGTGCACGCCGCCGGGAACGAGGGCGCGAACGGCCTCGCCCAGCCGTGCCGTACGCGGCACGAAGAGATCGGCTCCGAGCTCGCGGACGAGCGGCTCGTCGCCGGCTCCGGCGACCGCGATCACCCGGATGCCGCGCGCGGCGGCGAGCTGGGTCGCGAAGCCGCCGACGGCGCCGGCCGCCCCGGTCACCAGCAGCGTCTGCCCGGGGCTCAGGCCGAGGCCGTCGAGCGCCTGCGCGGCGGTGAGCCCGTTCAGGGGAAGTGTGGCGGCCTGTACGGGCGAGACGCCCGCGGGTGTGGCCGTGACCGCGTCCGCATCGAGCACGACCTGGTCGGCCTGGGCGCCGAGCGGGACGTCCAGCCGGTCGGACAGGCCGATCACCCGGTCTCCGGGCTCGATGCCGGTGACTCCCGGGCCGACCTCCTCGACGGTTCCCGCGACGTCCCACCCGAGGCCCACCACGTCCCGCGCCGACATCAGGCCCGCCTCGGCGAGCGCACCCGACCGGGTGGCCAGATCGACAGGATTGACGGTCGCGGCCTCGACCCGGATCCGCACCTGTCCTTCTCCCGCGACCGGCACCGGAACCTCCGCGACTTCCAGGACCTCGGGCCCGCCGAACGAACGGACGACGACTGCACGCATGAAGATCTCCTCATCACGAAAAGTCGGAACTTGAGGAAGACCGTATGGAGACTTACTCTCTGTTGGGAAGTACGTACCTGAAGGTGCGTACCGTACGGAATGGAGAGCGATGACCACCCGCACCGCCGCCCAGCAGCGCGAGCAGGCGCGCATCGCCTACGACGCCTACCTCGCGACCTGCCCGACACGTCAGCTTCTCGACAGGATCGGCGACAAGTGGGTGGGTCTCGTGCTCACCGCCCTCGCCGATGGTCCCCAGCGCTACAGCGGCCTGTCGCGGACCATCGCCGGCGTCAGCGAGAAGATGCTCACCCAGACCCTGCGCACCCTCGAACGCGATGGCCTGGTCTCCCGGTCGGTCACGCTCTCCGTCCCGGTACGGGTCGACTACGCCCTCACCCCGCTGGGCAGAAGCCTGCTGCCCGTGATGCAGGCCATCAAGGACTGGGCCGAGACGCACATCGACGAGGTCACCGCCGCCCGCGCCGCCTACGACGAGCGCGAATCAGGTGAGCGGCAGGAGCACCTGCCATAGCTCCGAAGCCAGGTCCGCGCCGCCTGGTCATGGCGCCGCACCGGGAGGCGGGCAGGCGCAGTTCCCGCGGCGTCCGCTGCCGGAGAGCGGCACCGGGATGGCCGCCGTCTGCACCTGGCCCGCGACGCGGCCACCACGTCGGCCGCCTACCGCCGCGCCTACCGAGGCCGCCCGCAACCGCCCGGCCGAGACCGTCACTGAGGCTCCGGCCCGGTGTCAGGACTCGCGCACGACGAGGTGGCCCGCCACCACATGGCGGCCCGGCTGCGGATGCCCGTCGATCGCGGCGATCAGCAGCTCGGCGGCCCGGCGGCCGATCTCCTCCAGCCCCAGGTCGACCGTCGTCAACGGTGGCCGCGCGGCCTCCGCCACCAGGGCCCAGTTGTCCACGCCGACGACGCCGACCTGCATGGGCAGGGAGACCCCGGCCTCGCGCAGCCCGTCGGTGACGCCGCGGGCCACCACGTCGTTGCCGCAGAAGACGCCGTCCACGTCGGGGTGGGCGCGCAGCAGCTGGGCGGCGGCGAAGCGCCCCCACGCCTCGGTCCAGCTGCCGAAGTAGGGCTCGCCCACGAGCCGGAGGCCGTGCCCGGCCAGCGCTTCGATCGTGGCGTCTGCGCGTTCGCGGGCCGAGGCGTGGGAGTGCGGGCCGGTGATGTGGGCGATGCGGCGGCGGCCGGTCTTGACGAGGTGGTCCACGGCCAGGCGCGCGGCGCCGCGCTCGTCGCTGACGACGTTGCAGTCGTCCGGGTCGCTGCTCGGCGCGAGCGCGTACACGACGGGGACGGGCAGGTCGCGGCCCAGAGGGCGGCGCTCGTCGGTGCGCCGCCCGGCCACGATGATGCCGTCGACCCGGCGTTCGAGCAGCTTGCGCAGGTGGTGCTGCTCGCGGATGGGGTCGTCGCGGCTGTCGCACAGAAAGGCGATCATCTCGCCGGCGGCGAGCGAGTCCTCGGCGCCGCGCATCACGGGGATGCTGAAGCGGCCGTAGCTGTCGGTGGTGATGATGCCGACGGTGAACGTACGCCCGGACAGCAGGCTGCGCGCGTTGGTGTTGGGGGCGAAGCCCAGCTCCTCGGCCGCGGCGCGCACCCGGGCCCGGGTCTCCTCGCGGAGGTTGCCACGGCCGTTGAGCGCCTTGGACGCGGTGCCCAAGGACACGCCGGCCCTGGCGGCCACGTCCGCGATGCCGACGCGGCGGCCCGCGGCCTGGGGAGAAAGATCCTCGGTCATGTGCTGTTCTTCGTCGTCGATGGCGGGGCTGCGTGATCACAACCGTAAGCCGGAAACACGTGATCTCGTCTAGGAAAATTTTCCTCAACCGTACACGTGTGTGATGCTCCGCGATAGGCCGTGCCGAACGCCAGGATGCCGGTCGGAGCCTCAGATGGCCACTGTGAGCTGTTGTTTTCGCGGCGTCATGGCGCTCGGGTCTTGACCGGTTCAACGGCACGGTCCTATGTTGACGAACGGGAAAAGGTTTCATTCATGTTTCCCGGCGGTGTTGCCGCCCTCACGTTCCCGTCCATCCGCGATTGATCCCGACGTCACCGTGCGGCGGTGGTTCGGCGTCAGCAGCGACCCGGTCGACCGCTCCACGATCTCCACGAGAGGCAACAGCAGAACGTGCACACCCAAGACGCGCCGCCCCGAACCCGGATCCCGGGCCCGGCCGTACCGCGTAGGCCAGCGCGACTTGCCCCCATACCGCTGGACGCGGCGAAGCCGGACCCCGCGTCCCTGCTCGGCGGCTGGCAGGAGCTCAACGCCACGGCCACCATCCCGCACTGCGTCGACAACGTCGAGCGGACCTCCGCCATCGAGAACTTCCGCCGCCTGGCCGCGGCGGGCGAAGACGGGCCGCAGGGCACGTTCAAGGGGCCGTGGTTCGCCGACTCCGACCTGTACAAGACGCTTGAGGCCATCGGCTGGGAGGCCGGGCGCAGCGGCACCGGCCGCTGGGCGGACCTGCTCACGGAGCTGGCCGACCTGCTCGAACGCGCGCAGGCCCCCGACGGCTACCTCAACACCTACGTGCAGGGCACCGGCAGGGAGCCGTTCACCGACCTCGAGTGGACCCACGAGCTCTACTGCGCGGGCCACCTCATCCAGGCGGCCGTGGCCCTGCACCGAGGCGGCGGCGACGAACGCTTCCTCGCGATCGCCCGCCGCGTCGCCGACCTCATCGTGCGCGAGCTCGGCGAGGACGGCCGCCCGCTCATCGACGGCCACCCCGAGATAGAGACGGCCCTGGTCGAGCTGTACCGGGAGACGGGGGAGGAGTCCTACCTGCGCGCGGCCGAGCTGCAGATCGAACGCCGCGGCCACCGCTCGCTCGGCGCCGGCCGCTTCGGCTCGCAGTACTTCCAGGACCACCTGCCGGTACGGGAGGCGACCGAGGCGATCGGGCACTCGGTCAGGCAACTCTACCTGGCCGCCGGCGTCACCGACGTCTACCTGGAGAACGGCGACGAGACGCTGCTGGAGGCGATGGAACGCCTGTGGGACAGCGCCTTCGGCACCAAGATGTACATCACCGGCGGGCACGGCTCCCGGCACCGCGACGAGGCGTACGGCGACCCGTACGAGCTGCCCCCCGACCGCGCCTACGCCGAGACCTGCGCCTCCATCGCGGCCCTGCAGTGGTGCTGGCGGATGCTGCTGGCCACGGGCAAGGCCCGCTACGCCGAGGAGATGGAGCGCGCGCTGCTGAACGCGATCGCCGCCTCCATGGACCACACCGGCACCGCGTTCTTCTACTCCAACCCGCTCCAGCTGCGCACCGGGCACGACGGCTCGCACGAGGACGCGCCCAGCGAGCGCCTGCCCTGGTACAACTGCGCCTGCTGCCCGCCGAACCTGGCCCGCCTGCTGGCCTCGGCCGGCGCCTACACGGCCACGTCCGGCCCCGACGGGCTGCAGCTGCACCTGCTCACCGCGGGCACGTTCACCGGCCGGAACATGAGCGCCGCCGTCGAGACCGGCTACCCGTGGGACGGCGACGTGCTGGTCACGGTCAGCGGCGCCGGCGAGCTGGCCGTCCGGGTGCCGTCCTGGGCCGAGGGCGCCACCGCCACCGTCACCGGAGGGCGCGTGCTCGCCGAGCCGGTTCCCGGCGACTACCTGCGCGTGGCCTGCGACGACGGCGCCACCGTGCGCCTGACGCTGCCGATGACGCCGCGCCTGGTGCGCGCCGACGAGCGCGTGGACGCCGTACGCGGCTGCGCGGCCGTCATGCGCGGGCCGATCGTGTACTGCGTCGAGCAGGCCGACCTGCCCGAAGGCGTCCTGGTCGAGCAGCTCCGCCTCGACACCGCCGCCCCGATCACCGAGGAGCGCACCCCCGGCGACCTCACGCCCGTCCGGCTGCGCCTGTCCGGCACGATCCAGCCGCTGGGGACGGAGCTGTACGGCCCGTACGGCCAGGCCCCCGCCGCCCGCACCCCGATCACCTTCACCGCCATCCCCTACCACGCCTGGGCGAACCGCGGCCCAGGAGCCATGCGCGTGTGGATCCCGACCGCCTGACCCTCCATCCACCCCCCTCCACCCCCTGCCGGGCCGCGCGGGAAGCGGCCCGGCTCACCGCCCGCACGCGGCGCGGGCAGAAAGCGAAGTCACCATGAGAACCACGAGGCTCGCGGCCCTGGCGGCCGCTCTCGCGATCGCCGTCTCGGCCTGCGGGGGCGGCGACGCAGGCCAGACGTCGGCGGCCGGCGACAAGCCGACCGGCACCGCCACCCTCTGGGTACGCGACAGTGCCAAGGGCTTCATCAAGCTCCTCACCGACCAGTACAACAAGACGCACGAAGGCAAGGTGACGGTCACCATCGTGCCGTCGGGCAACTTCGTGCAGAAGTTCGGCACCGCCGCCGCCTCCGGAGCGGGACCGGACATCACCTCGATCGACCTGGTGTTCGCGCCGTACTTCGCCTCCAAGGGCGTCTTCGAGGACCTCACCCCGGTGCTGAACTCGCTGAGCTGGAAGGACGGGCTCAGCGAGGCGCACAAGAAGCTCGCCGTCTACGAAGGCAAGACCTACGCGCTGCCGTTCACCGCCGAGGCGTCGGTCACCTTCTACAACAAGGACCTGTTCAAGAAGGCCGGACTCGACCCCGACAAGCCGCCTGCCAACTACGCAGAGATGCTGGAGGCGGCGCGCGCGATCCGCAAGCTCGGCAGCGACTACTACGGCTTCACCATGGCCGGGCAGTGCGGCGGCTGCAACGTCTTCGAGTTCGCCCCGCATGTGTGGGCCAGCGGCGGGAAGATCCTGTCCGACGACGGCAAGACCGCGATGTTCGACAGCCCCGAGGTGACCGACGCCCTGGCCTTCTACCGCCAGATGTGGACCGAAGGGCTGATGCCTCCCTCGGCCAAGACCGACGGCGGCACCGTGCAGCCGCAGTCCTTCCAGAGCGGCAAGGTCGGCATGGTGAACCTGGGCGCCTTCTTCGTGCAGACGCTGGTGAAGGACAAGAAGTTCGACTTCGGCGCCACGCCCATCGTCGGCAAGGAGGGCGGCACCGCCTCGTTCGCCGGCGGCGACCTCATCGGCGTCGCCAAGAGCGCCAAGAACAAGGCCGTGGCCTACGACTTCGTCAAGTGGGCCACCGGCGAGGAGGCGCAGACCATCCTGGCCGAGAACGGCATCGTCCCGATCCGCACCGACCTCATCGACAAGATCTACGCCCCGCTCGACCCGCGCTACAAGGTGCTCGGTGACGCGATGGCCGCCGGGCAGACCCCGTACAGCGTGGTCGAAAACGCGATCATCAACGACAACAACGGCCCGTGGGCCAAGATGATCAACCAGGCGGTGTTCGGCACCGGCGACATCAAGGCGGCGCAGGACGCGGCCAAGCAGGCCGCCCAGCAGATCATCGACCAGGGCTGAGGACCGATGCCCGCCGCGGCGCCGGGCCGCCGCGGCGGGATGCACCACATCGGCCGAGCCGGCCGGAGGAGGGCCGCATGACCGAGACCGCAATTCCGAACGTGACGCCGGGCTCGCCGGACACCGCGGCGGCGACGCGGCCGCGCGGGCCCCGGCTGTCCATCAGACGGCGCCGCCAGCTGCTGGGGATGGCCGTGGTGGCGCCCGCCCTGACCGTCGTCACCGTGTTCTTCCTCATCCCGCTCGTCATGACGTTCTGGATGTCGCTGCACGAGTGGCCGCTGCTCGGCGACCACCAGTTCGTCGGGCTCGCCAACTACGTCAAGGCGCTGGGCGACGCCGAGTGGCTGAACGCCATCCGCTTCACCCTCGAGTACACGGCACTGATCACGCCGATCCTGTTCATCGCCGGCCTGGCGCTCGCCCTGCTCGTCCATCGCCGGAGCCGGGCGGCGCGGGTCTTCCAGTCGGTGTTCTTCCTGCCCGTGGTGATCGGCTTCGCGGCGGCCGCGTACCTGTGGCTCTACCTCGCCCAGCCGGGCCTCGGCCCGCTGTCGGACCTCGCCGTGCGGTTCGGGCTCGGCAGCCGCGACACCAACTGGTTCGCCACCGCCACCAGCGGCCTGCTCATCGTCACCGCGATGGTGGTGTGGAAGGTCACCGGCATGCAGATGCTCCTGCTGCTGTCGGGCCTGCAGTCGATCCCCGGCGAGCTGACCGAGGCGGCGCGCATCGACGGCGCGGGCCGCTGGAAGGTGTTCAGGCACGTCACGCTGCCGCTGCTGCGGCCGACCCTGGCGCTGGTGCTGGTCTTCTCCGTGGCCGGCTCGCTGCTCGCGTTCGACCAGTTCTACATCATGACCAGCGGCGGGCCGTCCAACGGGACGATCACCGCCGTCTACCAGATCTACCGCACGTCGTTCATCAACTTCGAGCTCGGCTACGGCGCCGCGCTGTCGGCCATGCTCATGGTCGTGCTCGCCGCGGTCAGCGCCGTGCAGATGCTCCTGCTGCGCAACTCGGACCACTCATGAACCTCATCGCCGACGTCCGCAGGACGCTTCCGCGCGCCGCCTGGTGGGCCGCATGCCTGTGCGTCTCCGTCGTCATCCTCTACCCGCTGTACACGATGCTGTCGCAGTCGCTGAAGACACCGGCCGAGGCGACGGAGAACCCGCCCACCCTCTACCCGCACAGCCTCTCGCTGGAGAACTACGCCGCACTCGGCGACACCGGCCAGGTCGGCCTCTGGCAGCACGTCGGCAACAGCCTCATGGTCGCCGCTGGCGCGACCCTGCTGACCGTGGTGCTCGCCACGCTCGCCGGCTACGGCTTCGCCAAGCTGCGCTTCCGCGGCAGCGGGGTGCTGTTCTTCGTCATCCTGATCACGTTCATGATCCCGTTCCAGGCGATCATCACGCCGCTGTTCTCCATCCTGCACGGCATGGGACTGAGCAACACGCTGCTCGGGCTCGTCCTCGTGTACGCGACGTTCCAGCTGCCGTTCGGCATCTTCCTGATGCGCAACAGCTTCGCCGCCCTGCCGCCGAGCATCGAGGAGGCCGCGCTCATGGACGGCTGCGGGCTCGTCGGCGCCATGACGCGCGTGCTGCTGCCGGTCGCGATCCCCGGCGTGATCAGCACCGCGCTGTTCACGTTCTTCGCCTCATGGAACGAGTTCTTCGCGGCGCTCATCCTCGTCACCGACGAGGCCAAGTTCACCCTGCCGGTGACGCTGACCGTGCTCGCCTCCAACCAGCTCGGCACCCTCAACTGGGGGCTCACCCAGGCCGGCGTCGCCGTCACGGCCGTCCCGTGCATCGTGCTGTACCTGCTGCTGCAGCGGTACTACGTCACCGGCCTCATCGCGGGCGCCGTCAAATGAGATCCGAGATCGGCCGGGTGCGATACTCGGAGATCACATGAGTACCGCACGCATCACCCGCACCGCCCTGACCGGAGGATGGACGCTCGAACCGGGCGCGGCCGGCCGCTTCCCCGAGCACGTACGCGCCCACGGCCCCATCCCCGCCACCGTCCCGGGCACCGTCCACACCGACCTGCTCGCCGCACACCTCATCGACGACCCCTACCTCGACGACAACGAACGCCTCCAGGGCTGGATCGGCGCCGCCGACTGGACCTACCGCCACGAACTGCGCTGGCGGCCCGACGGCAGCGACCGGCAGGAACTCCTCTTCCAGGGCATCGACACCGCCGCCGCCGTCAAGCTCAACGGGCACCTCCTGGGCACGACCAGGAACATGCACCGCAGCCACCGCTTCGACGTCACCGGCCTGCTGCGCGACGGCGCCAACGAGCTGACCGTCGAGTTCACCTCCTCGATCAGGGCCGCCGACGCCGCCAGCGTCGAGATCGGCTCCCGCCCCCACACCAACCACCACCCGTACAACGCGATCAGGAAGATGGCCTGCGGCTTCGGCTGGGACTGGGGCATCGACACCTCCACCTGCGGCCTGTGGCGGCCGGTCGTGCTGGAGACCTGGTCCGTCGCGGCGCTGTCCGAGCTGCGGGTGTCGGGCGTCGTACGCGACGGCGTCCCGACCGCCGTCGTGAACGCCACCGTCAAGCGCACCGGCGACGCCGGCCTGGCGCTGCGCGTCACGCTCGCCGGCCGCGAGACCGTACACACCCTGACCGGCGACCAGGCCACGATCGAGCTCGCCGCCCCGGACGCCGCGCTGTGGTGGCCACGCGGGCACGGCGACCCCGCCCTGCACGACCTGCGCGTCGAGCTGCTGCACGACGGCGAGATCCTCGACGCGCAGCAACGCCGCATCGGCTTCCGGACGGTCGAGCTGCAGACCGAGCCGGACGAGCACGGCACGCCGTTCCGCATCGCCGTCAACGGCGAGGTCGTGCTGATCCGCGGCGCCAACTGGATCCCCGACGACGCCTTCCCCCACCGCGTGGACCGGGCGCGGTACGCCCACCGGCTCGACCAGGCCGAGTTCGCCGGCATCAACCTGCTGCGGGTCTGGGGCGGCGGCATCTACGAGCAGGAGGACTTCTACGCCGAGTGCGACGAACGCGGCATCCTGACCTGGCAGGACTTCCTCTTCGCCTGCGCCGCCTACGCCGAGGAGGAGCCGCTGTGGCCGGAGATCGAGGCCGAGGCGCGTGAGGCCGTGGCCCGGCTCGGCGCGCACCCCTCCCTGGTGCTGTTCAACGGCAACAACGAGAACCTGTGGGGACGCCAGGAGTGGGGCTGGGACGCCGGGCTCGACGGGCAGACCTGGGGCGAGCGCTACTACTACGACCTGCTCCCGGCGATCGTCTCCGAGCTGGCCCCGCATGTGGCGTACACGCCGGGCAGCCCCTTCAACCCCGCGCGCGACGAGCGGCAGAACGACCCCGCCCACGGGACCGTCCACATCTGGGACGTCTGGAACGAGAAGGACTACCGGCACTACCGTGACTACCGGCCCCGCTTCGTGGCGGAGTTCGGCTGGCAGGGCCCGCCCACCTGGGCCACGCTCACCGAGTCGATCTCGGACGACCCGCTGACGCCCGAGTCGCCGGGCATGCTCGTCCACCAGAAGGCCGCGCGCGGCAACACGAAGCTCACCAACGGCCTCCTCCCGCACTTGAAGCTGCCCCGTGACATGCGCGACTGGCACTGGGCCATGTCGCTCAACCAGGCCGCCGCCGTCCGCACCGGCATCGAGTGGTTCCGCTCGCTCACCCCGCTGTGCGCGGGCACCGTGGTGTGGCAGCTCAACGACTGCTGGCCCGTCACGTCCTGGGCGGCGGTGGACGGCTACGGCCGCCGCAAGCCGCTGCTGTACGCGCTCCGCCAGGCCCACGCCGACCGGCTGCTCACCATCCAGCCGGACGGTGATGGGCTGGTGCTGACCGCCGTGAACGACACCGCCGAGCCCTGGCGCGGCACGCTCACGCTGGAACGCCGCCGCTACGACGGCACCGTGCTGGCCACCGAGACCGCCGAACTCGACATCCCGGCGCGCGGCACCGCCCGCCACACCGCCGGCCCGTCCCTGGCCACGCCCGGAGACGCCGCGAACGAGCTGCTCGTCGCCACCTTCAGCGGGGCCCGCGCGCACTGGTTCTTCACCGACTACCGGGACTCCGCCCTGCACGCGCCGGAGACCGAGGTCACCGCCGAGCGCACCCCGGACGGGTGGGCGGTGACGATCCGCGCCGCCACCCTCGTCCGCGACCTCGTGCTGCTCGCCGACGCGCTCGACCCGGACGCGGTCGCCGAGGACGGCCTCGTCACGCTCCTGCCGGGGGAGAGCGTCACCATCGCCGTCCGGGGCGCCGTGGACGCCCGCCCGGACGCGTTCGCCGCCCCGCCGGTGCTCCGGAGCGCGAACGACCTGGTGGCCGCTCAGCCGTAGCGGTACGCAGGCCCCGTCATCGGTGATCCGGCTCGTAGGCTCACGCGTATGGCGAAGCAGGAAGTCGGAGCCGCGAAGACCAGGAAGGCGTCCGAGATCGGCGGCCGCGCGTACTACGCGTGCTTCGCGCGGGGCGGCCGCCCCCACACCCTGCTGGACTGCTGGTTCGAGGACGAAGACGGGGACCGCGACAACTGCGACTGGGTCAACATCAAGACCGGCGAGGGGCCGTGGCCGTACGTCCGCAAAGGCGAAGTGATCACGCCGGAAGACCCGTGACGGGACCTACCGCGCGGGCCCGCGGACGTACCTGCCCGTCGACCAGGACCTCAGTGGCAGGGGTGCGATACCCGTCACCCTCCATCGTCGCGAGCGGCTTCGCCTCCGGCTCGCCCGGTTCGACCATCCCGGCGAGCAGCTGGGGGGCACCGCGTCACGGTCGCGCAGCAGGGCGCGGAAGAGGTGCTCGGCGCCCACGTACGCGTGGCCCATGGAACGCGCGACGCGCGCCGCCTCCTCGACGGCGGCCTCGTACCGAGGCGTCGGCGTGGGGCCGCCGGACCCTCGTGGCCGGTCATGTGCGGCGCTTGCCGTAGGTGCCGGCCGTCAGCGAGACGCCGAGCGCCGCCAGAGCCACCTGGATGCCCAGCTCGATCCAGTCGACGCCCGAGGTGTCGGCGACGCCGAGAACGGTGGCGATCGCGGTGCCGATCAGGGCCGCCACCAGGCCGATCACGATCGTGAGCCAGATCGGGATGCGCTGCCGTCCGGGGATGACGAGCCGCCCGAGCGCGCCGATGACGATGCCGACGATGAGGCCGGAGAAAATGCCGGTGATCTCCACGCGTCTACCTCCCGAGTCCCACACGTGCGTCTGCTCTGGGAACGAACGCCGCCCCGGCGCGGTTCCTGCACGGCCGGTCACGAAGGGGCGTTGCGCCGCTCGTAGTCCGCGAAGCCGTCGCCGACCGTGGTGATCGTCTGCTCGTGCCGGAAGTACGGAACGCCGAACAGGGGAGTGTCGCGCAGCCCCTCCCACAGGTCGTACCAGTCGCCCATGTCGGTCGTGGTGACCACGGCGACGTCGGTGGGGCTCGCGCTCCACGCCTCGGCGTCGAACCAGTCGAGCCGGGTGGTGCCGGCGTACCGCTCGAGCAGCGGCCGTACGTGCCGCTCGATCACGGCCCCGCGCTCGCTCCTGGTCAGCGCCAGCCAGGCGGGCAGCGCCGTGAAGTGCAGAAAGATCGTGTACGTCCGGCCGGCGCCGCCCTTTCCTGTAACAGGTGCTTCACTCATGGGTCGGCATTGAAACATGTAACACCTGCTACAGTCAACGCGTGGCGCGAGCGGCGGACCAGGAGAAACGCAGGCGGCTCATCGAGGCGGCCATCGACCACCTCGACCGGCACGGCGTCGCCGAGTTCTCGCTACGGCGGCTCGCCGAGGCCATCGGCACGAGCGCCCGCATGCTCGTCCACTACTTCGGCACCAAGGAGAACCTCCTGAGCCAGGCGCTGGCCGCCTCCCGCCCCGACGTGCCCGCCCTGTTCGGCACCGTCCGCGATGCCGCCGGCCTGCGCGAGGCGGCCTTCGCGCTCTGGCAGGACAGTGCGGAGGGCGCCCAACGCCGCAACGTCAAGCTGCTGCTGCAGACGATGGCCCTCGCGACCGCACCAGGCCACCACTACCGGCCGTTCGTCCAGGAGGCGGTGACCGCATGGGTGACGCCACTGGCCGCCGCCTTCGTACGCATCGGCCTTGACGAGGCGGAAGCCGAGGCCCGCGCGACCGCCCTGGTGTCAGGGCTCCGCGGCCTGCTCCTCGACCGCTACGCCACCCACGACACCACCCGCACCGACGCCGCCGCCCAAGCCCTCATCAACGCCCTCCTGCCCCCGCAATAGGCGACCGCCAAAACCCCCGCGATAGGTGGCCGGCGAAAGCCCCCGCGATAGGTAGCCGGGAAAAGCGTGATAGCCGCCCTTGCGCACACCCGAAAAGCGAGGTCAGATTTCAGCGAGAAATGCTCGCCTGATGTGCGCCAGCCCTCGTCACACCGCTGCTTTCAGCGTTATCGCGCGAGTTCACGGTCCGTTTCGAACGGACGAAATCACCACGAGGGAAAAGATATGGATCTCCAGCTTTCCGGCAGGGTCGCGGTCGTCACCGGCGCCTCCAAGGGCATCGGCCTGGCCGTCACCCGTACCCTCCTCTCCGAGGGCACACGTATCGTGGCCGCTTCACGGAAGAGCACCCCCGAGCTGGACGCGCTCAGCGGCGCGGCCGACATCATCGCCGCCGCGATCGGCGCCGACCGCGACAGCGTCCTCGACAAGGCCGCACCCGAGATGATGAAGCCGGTCACCGGCCGTCTGATCGCCCCCCAGGAGGTCGCCGACGTGATCGCCCTGCTCGCCTCACCCCGCTCGGCCGGCACGACCGGCGCCGACTTCGCCGTCGATGGCGGCCTCCTCAAGCAGATCTGACGAGCCCTGCCGTCCGGTGCCGGCTGCTTTCGGCGAGACCCGAAAGCTCGGGGGATGGGGCGGATGAAAGACGCCCCGGCGCCAGAGCCGAACACCTCTCGGCTGCTTGAGGATTCTCCACGTCATGAAGGCGACGCGTCATCAGCGCCCAGATCCTCCAGCAGGGCCGGCAGGAGCGTCTCCTCGTGGATGGCGAGGTCGTGCCGGCGCATGGCCTCCATGAGCTCCGGCTCCCAGGGAGTGGGGACCGGGGTGCCGGTGAGGGTGAGCACGGAGTCCGCCGCCAGGGCGGCCGCGGCCTCGACGTAGTCGCCGGTCCGCATCCGCCACGGCTCCACGCCGATCGAGAACAGACGCGCCGCGATCGCCACGCCCGGCCAGTCGAAATCGCCGTGGTAGCGGACACGTGCGCCGTCGTCCACGAGCCGGCGCACGACCTCCCAGGCCGCGAGGGACGGATTTCCCGCGAGGCACACCATGGGAGTGGTGACGCCGGCTCGCGCCGCGGCCTGCAGCACCTGCGGGTTCTCGCAGGCGAACACCTCGGCGCCGGGCGCGGCCAGGCGTTCCCCGAGCGCGGCGCCGCGCAGCTCGTGCAGGGTCAGGTGGGTCGCCAGGCCCATGCCGGCGCGGGCACGCATCATCTCCGGCCAGGGACCGGTACCGGGAGGACGGAGACGGAAGACCAGGGCGGTCCCCGAGACGAGATCGGGGGTGACGCCCAAGCGGATCCACAGCTCGCGCCGCTCCTCGGCGGTGCCGGGGGTGGCGACGCCGAACGCGGCCGCGGCCGCGCGGAGCAGGAGCGATGCGGTGAGTTCGCCGTCGTCCAGGCCGTGCGCGTCGCCGAGGCAGCGCCCGGCGAGCTCGGCCAGCTCCCAGCCGGGCCTGGGCACGACGGCGGTGTCGAAGACCTCCGCCGCGGCGCATTCGCGCAGCACCGCTGCGAACCGGGGGATCGCCGTCGAGGCGGCGTCGATGCCGGCTCTGGTCAGGATCCCCGAGCGGCGCACCCCCTCGACGAACGCCGGAGCCCAAGCGGCGCCGGCGAGGCCGGCGGACGCGAGGGCGGCGTCCAGGCGCTGCCAGATGCCCGCCCACGAGGCCCTGGTCTGCTCGCGGGCGGCCCTGCGGTCGACCAGGTCGCCGCCGGTGAGCTGGGCCACGACGGTGACCAGGCCCGCTTCGGCGGCCGAGCCTCGCAGCACCTGATCGAGCACGGGCAGGGAGACGCGGACCCGGCCCGCGGTGATCGTCCGGCCCAGCAGTCCGGAGAGCAGGGCCGCGCCATCGTCCTCCAGCGTCACGGCGACCGTTCCGGTGACGGCGAGCCCTGCGCGTTCCAGCTTCGTCCGGACGGCCGTCCACAGCGGAGCCAGGCCGGCGTGCGAGAGATAGCGGCGCGTGCGCTCAGGGAGGGCAGGAGCGGCGGTGGACGGGTTCATCGGGCGGCTCGCAGATGCCGGTTACGGCCGTCCCAGTGGATGTGCGTGGTCACGGCGGCCGTCCCTTCCCCTCGCCTGATCTCGTAGCAGTCCAGAGCCGGGACCTGGGCGAAGAATCCCCAGAGCGCGTGGCCCGTCATGGCGAAGTCCAGGTCGAGCCGGACGAGCAGCCCCAGCAGTTCGCCGATGGTGGGGTCGTCGACTTTGGCGAAGGCGTCGTCGAGCAGGATGAGGCGCAGCGCCTTCTTGGTGTCCGGCAATCCGGACAGATACGCGTCGACGGCGGCGAACAGCGTCACGTACGACACGAACCGCGTCTCGCCCTGGCTCAGCTTGGCCCGCCTGCTGATCTTCCGTTCCCGGCCCGGCTCGGGACCGGTGATGATGACCTCCACCTCATGCCACGCCCGGTAGTCCAGCGAGGACCGCAGGTGGGCCGCGTACCCGGCGGTCGGGTCCGTGGCGAACTCCTCATCGACGCGGGCCTTGAGCAGGTCGGTCAGCTCTTTCGTCTGTTCGGGGGAGCGGACGTCGTCGGCGACGGCCACGAGCGCGCGGATGCGCTCGACGGTGGGCCCGGCGTGCCCGGCGAGGCTCCAGCGCAGCCGGACGCCGATGCCGTGGCTGGTGCTGATGCCGCTCAGACTCGCGTTCATCGCCTTGATGAGGGTCTCGGCCTGCAGCAGGCGCCGGCGGAGCTCCTCGGCGACGCCTCCGAGGACGAACTCGGTGAAGACCCTCCGCTCCCGATCGCTCAGCGCGAGCCGGCCCTCCTCGCACTGGCGGCTCAGCTCGGCCGCGGCTTCCGGCAGTGAACGCTCACCGCTTCCGTCGACGATCGCGATCAGCCTGACGCCGTCGTTCACCGTGGGGATCACATCGAAGCCGCCGGAAAGCTCGCGTTCGGCCTTCTGCTGCGCGTGGATGAGCGCGTTCTCGTCGATGGCCGGGCCATGCCGCTTCAGCGCCGTCAGCAGGGCCTGGACGGCGCTCTTGACAGCGGCGGGCTCGGCGTCGGCCGGCGGAAGATCCGGGTGCGGCGGCATATCCGCCGCGGCGGCCACCCCGGGCAGCGCCAGCCGGCGGGCGAGCCGGTGGACGGCGCCGGCGAGCGAGCGTCGTTCGCGTGCGGCGCGCTCGTGCGCCGCACGCGCTTCAGCCTCGGCGGTGCCCTTCTGCTCGGCCAGCATGGCGATGCGCTTACCCACCTCGGTCAGCTCGCGGCGGCACGTGGCGAGCTCGGCTTCGGCGGCGTTCAGCTGGGCGTGCACCTCGTGGGCCGCCGCTTCGATGCCGGTTCGCATCGCGGCGACCGCGGATGCCTCTTTGTGCCAGTCGGCCCACTGATCCTCGGCCGCGGCCTCGGCTTCGCGTCGTTGATCGCGGGCGGCGCGCGTCCGCGCCGCGGCTCTGGCGTGCAGGTCGGCACGGTGCCGCAGCTCCCCGATGAGCCGGCGGGTGGCGCCGCACCGCTCTTCGGCCCGCCGGAGCAGCTCGCGTACGGCGTCGAGCGCGTCCACGGTGACGGGCAGGCCGAAAATCGCGCACGCCTCGCGGTGGGAGGAGACCGCCTGCGTCCATTCGTGGCGCAGTCTGGCCGCCTCTTCCCGGGCCTTGCGGCTCGCCTCCTCCGCCTTCTTCACCCGCTTGAGCGCCCTCTGCAGCGCGTCGCGCCTGCTCTGGACCGGCCGGCTGCGCGGAGCCGATCGGATGTGCGTCTCCAGTGCCCGCAGGTCGAGGTCCAGCTCCTGCCGCCTGGCGGCGCGCGCGGCGGCCGCGTCCGCCAGAGCGGCCAGGGAGCGGTCGATCTCGGCGAGCCGTTCCGCCCGCGCCGCGGCGCGGGCCGCGGCGCCGATGTGGCGGGCCGCCGCCGTGCGGTGGAGTCCCGTCAGCGGCCCGTTGCCCCAGGCGCCGTCGGCGTCCACCCAGGTCGGATGGTCACGATCACCCCAGGAGATCCGGCTGAGCACGTCCCGGACCAGCTCCACCGGCACAGGTGCGTCGGCGTCGACGACGAGTGCCTCCGTCAGCGGGTGGGCGGCCACCGGGCCGTGGGGGCTCACCAGAAGCCGGCCGTCGGAGGCGACGACGCTTCCCGCCCTGGTGATCGTCGCGGTCAGCAGACCCGACGCCAGCAAGGCACCTTCGAGGCCGGCGCGCTGGTCCTCGTCGAGGTGGGCGGCGAAGTCGAGGACGCGCCACAGAGGCACCTCGTCAGCGGACGGGGGACGTGTCCAGTGCGGCCGTGGAGGCTCGGGATCGCGTGCGGCGCGCAGCGCCTCGCGCTCGGCCTCCAGCTGATCGCGCCGTTCGTCGTCCGCCTGCTGCGCGGCGTCCAGGAGCGCGCGGGAACGGGACAGCTTGTCGCGTACGCCGATGGCGGCTTGTGAGGCGACATGGTCGAGCTCGGCCAGGAGCTCCCCTGTCTCATCGGGTTCGCCGGTGTCGCCGGGGACGAGCACGCCGGCGTCGTCGAGCACGCCGGGGACGACGAGCACGCCGGGGTCGTCGAGCACCGGCCCGAGAGCGGTCGAGCGCCAGTCGACCTCGCCCAGCAGGCTCTCCGTCGTCTCGTGGGCGATCCACGCGCGCCACGCTTCACGAAGATCGGCGGCGGCCCGCTCAAGCGCCTGCTCTTCCTCCTCGGCCTCCTGCCTGACATCGGCCAGCCGCTGCTCCTCCTGCGACGCCCGCTTGTCGGCCGCCTCCACCTCGCGTGCCTGCTCGTCGATCTCACGCGCCTGCACGCGGCGGGCGTCCGCGTGTGCGAGGCGCCGCTTCGCCGCCTCCTCGGCACGCGCCACCTGGCCGATCGCGTCGGAAAGGTCGGTGGGCGTCAGGGTGATCCGTGCCGGCACCGGGCGGGTCACCGGTGCCGGGTCGGCGTCCAAGGACAGCCGGACCACCTCGGTGCTGCCGGGATCGCCGTCTTCGCGTACGCAGGCGACCTGCGGCAGGGCCGCGTGCACACCGGCCTGCGCCAGCAGGTCACGGGCCTCTGCCAGGCTGGAGGTGACCTGCTGGGCCGCGTCGGTCACCTCTGCGGCGCGCTCGTCGGCCGTGCGTACTTTGTCGGCCTCGCCGTCCCGGGCGGAGCTCGCCGTGCCGAGGGCGGATGCCGCCGCCTTTCTCAGGGCGGTCACCCTCTTCTCCCGGTCGTCCAGCTCGCGCACGTCCCGGTAGGCCTGCGAATCGCGGATGCCCTCGACCGTCGCCTGCAGCTCCCGCTCGCTGTCGGTCAGCTGCGCAAGCCGCCTGCCGGCGTCGGTGTGCTCACTGGTCAGCCGCCGATGCTGGTCACACACTTCGGTGGCCTTCCGTTCGGCGGCTTCCGCGGTGGTCGCGGCGGCGTGAACGGTCTCGGCCGTCTCGCTCAAAACGCCCGCGACGTACCGGCGATAACTGCCGAGGAACCCCGAGACCTCCTTGTGCGCGGCCTCCAGCCGCTGCTGCGCGGTACGCGTCTCCAAGAGGCCGTCGAGCTGCTCGCCCGCGCGAGACAGCGCGGCATCGCTCGGCGGCGGCAGCGCGTCCGACAGGATCTGCGGAAGCCTGCCCTCCTCGATCCGGTTGCCGACGTCGGGCGAGCGCAGGGTACGCAGCAGCTGGAGGAGACCGGTGAAACGTTCGCGGCCCGACTCACCCGTCAGCCCGAACACGGCGGCGCGTACGCGCTCGCGATGCGTTTCCGGAGAGTCGGTGATGCGGTCGGCGCCGATCGCCGCGGCCAGATCGTCCCGCGACAGGGGAGTGCGGTCCGCCCCGAGCAGGACGAGATCCCGCCCCACGCGCAGGGGAGTGATGAAATACCACGCTTTCGCCTCTCCGGTGGATCGGGCGAAGCGCACCATCGCGCCCAGCGTCAGGAACTCGGGAGGGGTCGCGTGGCCGGGACCGTTCGCGTCGTCCGGGTGCCGGATGAGCTCCAGCCAGAGATGGCCCACCCTGTTCGGCTGCTCCTCGCCGCCCGCCCGCATGAGGTCCTCCAGGCGGACGCGGCCTGCTCCCGTCGCGTCCATCTTGCGGCGGTCGGCGTCGAGGAGGAAGGGCAGCAGCATCTCCAGCGCCCGGGATTTGCCCGAGCCGTTGGTGCCGCGCAACACCAGTCGCCCGCCGGAGAAGGCGAACTCGGTGTCGTAGTAGTACCAGACGTTCACGATCCCCGCGCGGTGCAGCCGCCACCGGAACGGATGGTGCCGGGCGGGCGTCTGCGCCACGGCGGCGAGCCCGTCAGCGGCCTGAGACAGCGGCGTCATGCGGGTTCTCCTCTTTCGTCGTCGACGGTGAACAAGGGGGATGGGAGCTGCCGCGCGTCGTCACCGAGGCGGCGCTTGGCGCGCGTGACCGGAGGGGCCAGGCGCACGGAGGGCCGGTAGCGCGCGGCGGCGGGGTGCAGCACCAGCCCCTCGGTCGTGATGGCGGCCAGGCCCACGGCCTGCAGCAGGGCGGCCACCTCCTCCCGGAACGGGAGCGGGTCGTCGAGGATGTCTTTGCGCCAGGCGGAGGCGTGGGCCCGCGCGAGCCT
Source organism: Nonomuraea sp. NPDC052634 (assembly GCF_040678535.1). NCBI lineage: Bacteria > Bacillati > Actinomycetota > Actinomycetes > Streptosporangiales > Streptosporangiaceae > Nonomuraea > Nonomuraea sp. NPDC052634. The sequence continues at coordinate 23,095 of NZ_JBFATY010000014.1, forward strand.
GCCGAGCTCGTCATCGACCATGGGCCACGGCGCGAGCACGCCGGGCACGGTGCGGCCGCCGACCGTCACCTGCTCGCCCCCCTGTGGTTCCAGGGCGCCGATCAAAGCCTCGATGAGGAGCAGTGCGGCTTGCCGCGTCGCGCCGCCGCCGGGGAAGGCGACATCGGTGAGCCGCCCGTCGGCGTCGTAGGCCAATGCTCCTTCGCCGCGCACCTCGAGCGTCAAGCCGAAGCTCTCCTCCAGGACACGGGTGAGCTCGCTGCGCTCCCTTCGCAGCACGTCGTGCTCGGCGTCACTGAGGTCGCCGCGATGCACAAGAGGGTTCTCCACGAGCTTGCGGCGCAGCGTGCGGCGTGGCGGCTCGGGCTCGTCGGGATCGGCGGCCCACAGATCTTCGGAACGTTCCAGAGTGTGCAGGGGACGGGAGACGAGATGGGGAAGCAGCCCGCGGTCGATCGTCAGCAGCGCCTCCTCACGGCGCTCGCCCCACGCCGTCACCGTGCCGTCCGTCTCGGCCAGGACACCCCAATCGAGCAGGAGGTTGATGGCGGCGACGAGGTCGCGACGTTCGGCCAAGGTGTCGTCGATCGTCACTCCCGCGATGACCGCGTCCGCCCGGATCTGTGCGACGAGCTGCGACAGCAGCACCTGCTCACCGACGTCGCGGGCCAGCAGCCCGGCGCAGACCAGCGCCAGATAGGTGTAGGTACGGGGCGTGAACTCGCTGCCGGAGGCCCGGCGGGCAGGACGGACCGGAGCCTCCGCCGGCAGCGGACCTTTCGTCAGCCGGGCGAAGCCGGACTGGACGACCAGCGAGTATCCGAGGAGCTGCCCGAACATCGGCTTGAGCGCGGCCGCATGCCGGCGGACGAGCGCGAGCTCTTCACTGTGGCGCGATGCGGTGAGTATGGGGGTGGCGAGCAGGGCACGGGCCGCCATGCGACGTTCGTCGGCGTCGTGAGCTGCGGTGGTCATCCGTCGGTTCCCGTCTGTGTGGCGTCGGCGTCGGGCATGGCAGGGGGCAGGACGCGCAGGGCGAGGTCGTGAACCGTGAGCCGGCCGTCGTCGGAAAGGACCGTGGTCCCACCGCCGGGAAGCGGCGCGGCGAGCAGCATCAGGCCCAGGTCGGTGTCCTGGGAGACGACCGGGACGGTCAGGTCGTGCGCCGCCGCGAGCAGCGCCGAGAGCCGTTCCAGCAGCAGGTCGCGGGCCGCGCGCGACACTGTGGCACCGCTGAGATCGCCCACGGCCAGTAACTCGGCCGCCGCTCCCTTCTTGCGCTTCGCCTCCTCTTCGGCCTCGGCCATCAGCCGTTCGCGATCGAGACCCGGGTCGGGAACGCGCGCCGTGCGGCCCCGCGCGGCCCTGTCACCGCGCTCACGCAGCGAGACCGGGACCTCGACCGGGTCCGCCTTCCACCACGAGGTGCCGGCCGTGGCGCGCACTCCCGCCTCATCGGGCCCCATCAGCAGGTGCCGCGCCGGGTAGGCGCCGAAAGCGGCGGCGAAGATGCGATGCGCCGTCTCGGTGTCGGCTTCGGCGAACCACGCGGCGAGCCGCAGGAAGTCGTCACGACGGGACACGCCTGTCCGCGAGGCGGCCAGCATGCGCTTGGCATTGGCGAGAAGCTGCCCGAGCGCCTGCTCGGCGGCGGCTCGGAGCTGGGCGGGACCCGACCGTCCGCCCTCACCGCCGTACCACGAGATCAGCTCCTGCCACTCGGCCGCCGTCCGCCCCGGCGAGCGCTCGGCGGGGCTTCCGTCGGGACCGGTGAGCCGGGGGAGGGCGGCCAAGGCCGTGAGCAGCCGGTCGAGATCGGCGACGATCCTCTTGAGCCGGGCGGCGACCGCCGGCGCGTGCCGGGCGACGTCGGCCGTGATGAGGTCGACGTACTCGAGGAGAAGGGACTTGAACGCCGAGTACTCTCCGCCCGACAGGTCGTACCGGGACAGGACCTGATGGAGGTAGGCGTAGAAGTCCCGGACGCTCTCCATGAACAGTCTCTGGTTGTTGAAGATCGTCGTGACGTCGGCGGCCAGCGCCTCGGCGTCGATGTCGTGGTCTCGGGAGAGCCGCCGCAGGATCCGGTCGAGCACCTCGACGGTGCCGCCGAGCAGCTCCCGGGCCACTTCCCGTGCGCCGTCGGTCGCCGACAGCACCTCCTCGATCTGGCGGTGCACGCGTCCGCCGAGTTTCGACACCTGATAACGCGAACGGGAGCGCAGCCATTCGGCGACCGTCGCCACCCGCGCGTCACGGCCTGACCGGGTCAGATTTCCCCACTCCATGAGCTGCCGGCAGCGGGCCTCCACCTCGTCGACCGAGAGCGTGATGCCCTCGTTCGCGAGGAGAACGGCTGCCTCCGACGCTGACAGGTCCGTGAGAAGCGTGCCGGTGAACAGCCGCATCAGCGCGATGTAGTCGTGCGCGACGTCGGCGGTGGCGTAACGATAGAGGTCGAGCCGCGCCCGCGGCTCGCCTGACGCGTCGACGTCATCGTCCTGTTCCAATGTTCCCGTCCGCCTTTCGTGAGGGTCGGCCGGCGGTGATGAGTCACCCACCTGCTGGAGAAATACGTCGGCTCGACGATAGGCATCGGCACTGACAATTTTCGGGCCGGCGATACGACTCGAAATGTTCTTCGAATTACGACAAATGCCTTTTGTTGGGGTGTTGGGGTGTTGGGGTGCTAATTGCGAACCGTACGTCAGTACCGGTGTCCATGACGGCCGAAATACCGTTTCTGTGAGAGAAGGCGGACTGTCAACGGCGCTGCGACAGCGGCGATCCGTGGAAGAACAGGGAAGACCAGGACGCCTGCCGCCGCGTGTGGGACGGTGCTGCGGTCGGGGTGTCTGCTGTGCGTGTGCGGTGGCCCTGTGATCGGGGTGTCTGTCGCGCGTGTGGGACGGTGCTGCGGTCGGGGTGTCTGCTGTGCGTGTGCGGTGGCCCTGTGATCGGGGTGTCTGTCGCGCGTGTGGGACGGTGCTGTGATCGGGGTGTCTGCTGTGCGTGTGCGGTGGGCCCTGCGGTCGGGATGTCTGGTGCGCGGCCGCTACGGCCGGATGTCGTCGTGTGCGCGTGTCTCGGCGCCGCCGCGCGGCTGGTGCCGCTGATCATTTCCGCTGCGAGGTGTGCCTGCTCTTGGACCCGGTTGCCGCCGTGGTCACTTCGCCGCTGCTCGGGGAGCTGGTCGTGAGGCGCAGCGGATGAGGTCGTATCCGGTCGAGCCGGGCCGCCCTTCTCTGGAGCGTGGTGGCACCGGCGGCGTTCACGGTGACGTAGGGCCGTGGTGTTCCCCGCGATCACTGTGATCGCGGCCGGGCCGCAGGCGGGTGGCGGCCATGCCGGCACGCAGGGCGTCATGGGTTGGTGGCGCTGCGGCGGCTGCCGCACATGCCGCTGCTCGTGGCCCTGGCCCTGTCCGCCCGCGCACCGGCGGCGGCCTTCGCCTACGGGGTGCCGGTGGTGACCGGCCGGTTCCGCAGGGCCGAGCGGTCCCGCTCATGGCCCCGGTCGCGGTCAGCGGGGTGTGCAGACGGTCAGGCGCAGGGCCGGGTCCTCGTTGGTCTGGAAGGTGGCGTAGTCGTAGGCGTGGCCGTGCAGCATCTTCCGGCCCGCCCCACCGCTCGCCACATCGTGCTCCTTCCACCACCGGCGGAACTCGGGGGAGCCGTGCCGCAGACGGTCGGCCAGCGTGGTGAAGGCCGCGTCCGGTGCCTGCAGGTCGTACGCGGCGCGGAACTGGGCGGTGGTGTGGCGCGCCTGGGCGGCCCAGGTCTCGCCGAAGACCTCGCGGGCCATCGGGGTGAGCAGCAGGTAGACGAGGACGTTGCGGTCGTCGGCGGGCAGGCGGTCGAGCCCCGTGAACAGGGCGGTCGCGGCGGTGTTGGCGGTCAGGATGTCCCAGCGGCGGCCGGTCACGTACGCGGGCCGGTCGAGGCTGTGCACCAGGCGGGCGGTGCCCTCCGGAGCCTGTTCCCTGGTGAACGCGGGGCGGGTGGGGTGGCGGGCGAGGGTGCGCAGGTGGGCGTGCTCGGTCTCGTCGAGGCAGAGGGCGGCGGCCAGGGCGTCGATCGTGGTGAGGGAGGGGGTGACGGCTCGGCCCTGTTCGAGGCGTACGTACCAGTCGATGCCGATGCCCGCGCGTTCGGCCACCTCCTCGCGGCGCAGGCCGGGTGCGCGGCGGCGGGGGCGCGGCGGCAGGCCCACCGCCTCGGGGGTCAGGCGTTCCCGCCTGGAGCGCAGGAAGTCGCCGAGCGCGCGGCCGGTGGACTCGGGCATGATCGTCCCCTTCCCGACGTCTGGCGGTTCCCAGGGTGGTATCGGGCCATCCCAGGACGATACCGGTCCTGGTTACGCCTCGGCCGGGCGGCCAGCATGAGTGCCGTCCACAGCGGCGGCCGGTGGCCTTCTGTGCCGTCCCAGGTATCAGGCGGATGGGTCTGAGGCCGTCCAATGAGCCGGGCGGTCGGCAGGCCGGCCGGCCCGCAGAGAAGGAGTGTCGTGAAGGCGGCTGTGCTGAAGGAGTTCGGATCCCCGTTGTCGGTGGAGCGGGTGCCGGACCCGGTGATGGGGACGGGCGAGGTGGTGGTGGACGTCGTGGCGGCGCCGGTGCTGCCGTACGCGGCCGAGGTGTTCAGCGGGGAGCGGCGGTATCCGCTGACGCTGCCGGTGACGCCGGGCGCGGGGGCGATCGGCGTCGTACGGGCGTGCGGCCCCGACGCCACCCGGCTGGCCCCGGGCGACTGGGTGCTGTGCGACCCGATGATCCGCGCCAGGGACGGCGCGCCGGCCCCCGACGTCACGTTGCAGGGATTGAGCGCCGGCGGCGAGGGCGGGCTGCTGCTGCAGCGCCACTACGGCCACGGGTCGTTCGCCGAGCGCCTGCTGATCCCCACCGAGAACGCCGTGCCGCTCGGCGGCCCCATCGACCCCGCCGACGCCGGGCGGTGGCTGGGGCTGACGCTGTGCCTGGTGCCGTACGGCGGGTTCCTGGCGGGCGGGCTGCGTCCGGGGGAGACGGTGCTGGTCAGCGGGGCGACCGGGAACTTCGGCGGCGCGGCGGTGGCGGTGGCCCTGGCGATGGGCGCCGCCCGCGTCGTCGCGCCGGGACGCAACGAGCAGGCGCTGGCCGGGCTGCGCCGCCGCTTCGGCGACCGGGTCGCCACCGTACGGCTGACCGGCGACGAGGACGCCGACCGCACGCGCATGATCGCACAAGGCCCGATCGACCTGGTGCTCGACATCCTGCCGCCCGCGGCGGGCCCGGCTCCCGTACGGGCCGCCGCCATGGCGGTGCGCGAGGGCGGCCGGGTCGTGCTCATGGGCGGCGTCGGCATGCTGGACGGCGCCGAGCTGGCGCTGCCGTACCGGTGGCTCATGCGCGGCAACGTGACGGTCCGCGGGCAGTGGATGTACCCGCGCGAGGCCCCGCCGCGGCTGGTGGCCCTGGCCCGCTCGGGCCTGCTGGACCTCACGCACTTCGACGTCACCGAGTTCCCGCTGGACGACGCGCGGGCGGCCGTGGCGCACGCCGCCGGGAAGCCGGCACCGTTCCACCTGACGGCCATCCGCCCCCACCCGTGAGGTGATCACGGGCGTAGACTCCCGGAAGCTCATCGGACTTCTCGGAGGGAGGGCACCCGTGAACCCCTTCACCGACCCCCATCTGACACCACACTGGGCCACCTCCGCGTTGCTGACCATCGACGTGCAGCGCGACTTCCTGTCGGAGTCGCCGTACGGCATCCCGGGCACCACCGAGGTGCTGCCGCAGATGGTCAGGCTGGCCGAGGCGTTCCGCGCCGCCGGGCGGCCGATCGTGCACCTCATCCGCCTGTACGACCCGAGCGGCGAGGACGCCGACCTGGTACGGCGGACACCGCTCTCCCAGGGGGCGAAGATCGTGCTGCCGGGCAGCGAGGGCAGCGAGATCGCCGGCGAGCTGCTGCCGCCGGGCGCGCCGCCGCTGAAGGCGGACCTGCTGCTGTCCGGCGAGCCGCAGACCCTGGGCGAGCGCGAGGTGGCGTTGTTCAAGCCGCGCTGGGGCGGCTTCTACCGGACGCGCCTCGACGAGCTGCTGCGCGGCTGGGACGTCGACACGCTGGTGGTGGCCGGCTGCAACTTCCCCAACTGCCCGCGCGCGACGCTGGTCGAGGCCAGCGAGCGGGACTACCGGCTGGTGCTCGCCGACGACGCGACCTCGCGCGTCCATGACGTCGGCCGTACGGAGGTGGCCGGCATCGGCGTGAACGTGCTGCCCGTCCAGACCATCACCGACGGGCTCACGGCCGCCTGAGGAGCGGCAGCGCCCGCGCGAGCAGAGGGCTCGCGTCGTCCGCCCGGTACACCAGGTGCAGCCTGCTGACCGTGCCGCGGATCGGCCGCGCCGCGACGCCTTCCCGGCGCAGGGTGCGGTAGGAGCCGGCCATCACGGTGGCGCCGAACCCGGCGGCCACCAGCGCGAGGATGGTCTGCACGGTACGCCCCTGCTGCGCCACCCGGGGCGCGAACCCGGCCCGGTGGCACAGCGCGATCACCTCGTCGTACGAGCGGGGCGCGGACTCCCGCGGCCACAGCAGCAGCGGGAGGTCCGCGAGCGCGGAGGCGTCCACCGGCCCGGTGTCCCTGGCGAGGGGATGGGCGGCCGGGAGGAAGAGCACGAGCGGCTCGCTCGCCCACGGCTCGGCGACCAGCCCCGCGTGGCGCACCGGCAGCCGGTGCACCGCCAGGTCGAAGGAGCCGTCCAGCACCCCCTTGGACATCTCGACGTCGTCGAACAGCTCGACCAGGTCGAGCCGCACGCCGGGCAGCTCGTCGCGGAGCCGGCCGAGCGCTGTGCCGAGCCTGCCGTTGATCCCCGACCCGGCGAACGCCACCGTCAGCCGCCCGCTCAGCCCGCGCGCCGCCGCCGCGACGTCGTCGAGGATCGCCTCCGCCTCGGCGAGCACCCGCGCCGCGCGATCCACCAGCGCCCGCCCGGCCGCCGTCGGCGTCAGGCCGCGCCTGCCCCGGACGAACAGCTCGACGCCCAGCCGGTTCTCCAGCTCGCGCAGTTGCCTGCTGAGCGTCGGCTGGGTGAGGTGCAGCCGGCGGGCCGCCGCGCCGATCGAGCCCTCCTCCGCGATCGCGGTGACGTACGACAGCACCCGCAGGTCATACTTCCAGGGCATGACCGCGATGCTAATCCATGCCCGGCGCGTCGCCCCTGCCGTGCGCTCCGGGAGGATGGAGGGGCACCACGACAGGGAGGCCGCATGACCAGGCACCTCGGCATCCTCGGCCACAGCGCGGAGGGCGCGGCGCTGTGCTTCCGTACGTTCTGCCGGCTGGGCGAGGAGGCGCTCGGCGAGCACGAGCATCCGGACGTGACGCTGGACTGCATCTCGTTCGCGCGCTGCATGCCCGCCTACGACCGGGGCGACTTCGACGAGATCAGGGCGACCATGGAGGTCAGCCTCGACCGCCTCGCCGAAGCGGGCGCCGACTTCTTCGTCTGCCCGGACAACACCGTGCACCAGGCGCTGGAACGGCCGGGCCGCGACTTCCCCATCCCCGGACTGCACATCGCCCACGTGGTGGCCGGCCACGCGGCACGCGCCGGATATCGCCGGGTGGCCCTGCTGGGCACCCGCTACACCATGGACGGCCCGGTCTATCCGGCGGCGCTCGGGGCGCACGGCATCGAGGCGGTGGTGCCCGATCCCGGCGACCGCGAGCTGGTCAACGAGATCATCTTCAGCGAGCTGGTCAAGGGCGTCTTCACCGACGCCTCGCGCGAGACGTACCGGAAGATCATCCAGACGCTCGCCGGGCGCGGCTGCGACGCGGTGGCACTCGTCTGCACCGAGATCCCGCTGCTCGTCACCCCCGAGTCGTCGCCGCTGCCCACGCTCGACTCGACCAGGCTGCTCGCCAGGGCGGCCCTCGACGTCGCCGTCGGCCGCCGCCCGATGCCGGCCTGGCGCGGCGGCCCGCACCCGTAGATCAGCCCGTCCCCATGAGACGACCCGTCCACATGACCGGCGCTCACGCCTGACCGGCGCGGCCGGGAGGCACCAGCCCGCTCTCGTACGCGATGTGCACGAGCTGCGCGCGGTCGCGGGCGCCCAGCTTGGTGAGCAGCCGGCTGACGTACGTGCGCACGGTCGCCGGGCTGATGAACAGCCGCCCGGCGATCTCGTCGTTCGGGCGGCCCGCCGCGATCTCGGCGAGCAGCTCCCGCTCCCGCTCGGTGAGCTGGGCGATCAGCCCGGAGTCGGCGGGCCGGTACGTGCCGGCGACCGCGGCCATCACCCGCTTGGTCACCGACGGCGACAGCAGCGCCTCACCGGCCGCGACCGTGCGGACGGCGGCGCGCAGCTCCTCCGGCCGGGTCGTCTTGATGACGAAGCCCGCCGCCCCGGCCCGGATCGCGTCGAAGATGTGCTCGTCGGTGTCGAACGTGGTCAGCATGATCACCCGCACGTCGCGCAGCCGCTCGTCGGCGACGATCCTGCGGGTCGCCTCGATGCCGTCAACGCCCGGCATGCGGATGTCCATGAGCACCACGTCGGGCCGCTCGGCGAGGACCAGCTCGTACGCCGCCGCGCCGTCGCCCGCCTCGCCGGCCACCGTGATGTCGTCGGCACGTTCGAGCAGCGCGGCGAGCCCCGCGCGCATGAGGTCCTGATCGTCGACCAGCACCACCCGGATCACTGTCGTCCGACCTCCACAGGCAGCCAGGCCTCCACCACGAACCCGCCGTTCTCCGGCGCCTCCGCCACGTCCACCCTGCCACCGAGCAGCGCGGCACGCTCGCGCATGCCTTCGATGCCGAAGCCGGAGCCGCCGCCGGGATCATCATCGCGCCGGCCCGCGCCCCGCCCGTCGTCGGTCACCCGGATGCCCAGCCCGCCGCGCTCGTAGCGCAGCTCGACCTCGGCCCTGCTCGCCTCGGCGTGGCGGAGGGTGTTGGTCAGGGCCTCCTGAACGATGCGGTAGGCGGTGGTGTCGACGACGGCGGGCAGCAGCACCGGCTCGCCCTCGGCGCGCAGCTCCACCGCAAGGCCGCTCTCGCGGGTGGCGGCGAGCAGGCTGCCGAGGTTGCGCAGCGTCCCCGTCGGCGCCCGGTCCTCCGGCTCGCCGGGCGAGCGCAGCAGCCCGAGCGTGCCGCGCAGCTCGTGGATCGCCTCCTCGCCGGCGGACCTGATGGTCTTGAGCGCCGCCCGGACCGTCCCGGGGTCGTCGTCCAGCGCCTCCTCGGCCACGTCGGCCTGGACGGCGACCAGCGCGATCGTGTGTCCGATCACGTCGTGCAGGTCGCGGGCGATGCGCAGCCGCTCGTCCTGCACGCGCCTGCGCGCCTCCGCCTCGCGCTCGGCCGCCGCCTGCCGCGCCGTGCGCAGCTGCTCGGCGCGCAGCAGCCGGGTCGCCCGTACGGCGGCGCCGAGCGCGATGGCCGCGAACATCAGCCCGGCGGTCGAGGCCAGCTCGAAGCCGAGCAGGTAGGCGAGGCTCTCGCCCTCGCGCAGCCGGAAGAACGTGCTGACCGCGATCAGCGCGGCCCCGGTCACCGCCGAGATCAGCAGCTTGCCCGCCTCGGCCGCGGAGTAGAGCGCGGCGGCCACGGGCAGCGCCAGCCCGATCGCGGGATAGCCGGCCGCGTAGTAGGCGAGCAGCCCGGCCGCCGTCGCCACCAGCGCCAGCACGGGGAAGTGGCGTCGGACGAACATCAGCGCGCCGAGGCAGACGGCGAACAGGTACGCCAGGAAGTCGGGGCTCCGGGCGCCGCCCAGGTCCATCGCGATCGCCACGGTGACCACCAGCGACGTGCCCAGGCCGATCGCCGCGTCGGTCAGCACCGCGCGCCATCCGCTTCTTCCCAGCTCCACCCGGCACAGGATAGGCGAGCGGCGCTGACGGCCACAGTCGTCAGAAGTTGACACTTGATGTCGTCGAAAATCACCTCATGGCGCCGCACGTCATCCCCCAGAAGTCGACGCCGATCGACGACCGTGCGCCGATGTGCGCGGCACCCCCGCCTGCCTAAGGTCGTCGCCGTCCATGACTTACGGAAAGCAGAAGGGACACACGACATGCGCACCCTCGGCGTCGCCATCCTCGGCCTGTTCGTCGGACTGGCGGCCGGATTCCTGCTGTTCAGCGAGCTGGTGGCCAGGCTCGTCGTGCACGACGGCACGGTGGACCCGCCCTGGGCCTTCGTGATCGGGTTCGGCCCGCAGGTCCTCGCGGTGGCGGGCGCGGTGGTCGCCGTCGTCATCGATCGGCGCAGGGGCGGGGGTGAGGCGCGATGACGCTCTCGCGCCGGGAACTGCTGCGGATGGCCGCGGGCGGGCTGGTGCTCGCGCCGTTAACGGCCGCCTGCTCGGGCATCGTGGTCAGCGGCGGGGCCAACGTCGAGACCGAGTCCAGCGCGGGCGCCCTGCTGCGCAGCAAGGCGAAGCTGCCCGCGCCGTTCACGCTGCCGTTCCGGGTGCCGCCGGTGCTGCGGCCGGCCCGCAGCGACGGCGACACCGACCATTACGAGATCACCCAGCGGGCGGCGCAGGTGGAGATCCTGCCGGGGCTGCGCACGGAGGTGTGGGGGTACAACGGCATCTTCCCCGGGCCCACGATCGTCTCGCGGCGCGGGCGGCGCACCGTCGTACGGCACCGCAACGAGCTGCCCGTCCCCGTCGTCGTGCACCTGCACGGCGGCCGCACACCGCCGGAGAGCGACGGCTACCCCACCGACCTGGTCAAAGCCTCCGGCGGGACCAAGGAGTACGCCTACCCGCTCGACCAGCCCGCCGCCACGCTCTGGTACCACGACCACCGCATGGACTTCACCGGGCCGCAGGTCTATCGCGGCCTGGCCGGGCTCCACCTGCACCACGACGACGAGGAGGAGGCGCTGCCGCTCCCGCGCGGCGACCGCGACGTCCCCCTGATGATCACCGACCGGGCGTTCGACGAGGACGGCTCGTTCAGCTACCCCTCTGTGGACCCCTCGCTCCAGGGGAAGCCGGGCGTGACCGGCGACTTCATGAGCGGCGTGCTCGGCGACTGCGTGCTGGTGAACGGCGTGCCCTGGCCGGTCATGGAGGTCACCGCGGCCCGCTACCGCTTCCGCGTGCTCAACGCCTCCAACGCCCGGCGCTACCTGCTCGCGCTCGACCCGCCGCCGCCGGACGGCGCCGCGTTCACGCAGATCGGCAGCGACCAGGGCCTGCTCGCCGCCCCGGTCGGCCACGACGAGCTGCAGATCGCCCAGGCCGAACGCTTCGACGTGATCGTCGACTTCTCCCGCTACCCGATCGGCACGCAGGTCACGCTGCGCAACAAGCTCGGCAAGGACGGCACCGGCGACGTCATGCGGTTCATCGTCGCGCGCAGGGGCAGCGACGACAGCCGCATCCCGGACCGGCTCGCCGACATCCGGCCGCTGTCACGGTCGGACGCCGTGGCCGAGCGGGAGTTCACCTTCGAACGCGGCGGCGCCGAGCACGACGGGGTGACATTGTGGACGGTGAACGGCACGCCGTTCAGCCCCGACACCATCGCCGCCACGCCCAGGCTCGGCACGGTGGAGCTGTGGAAGCTGCGCGCCCAGAACGTGCCGCACCCGATCCACATCCACCTCGCGCCGTTCCAGGTGCTCGACCCCGGCCCGTACGCCGGCGGCTGGAAGGACACCGTCGACCTGCGCAGCGGCGACCAGGCCGAGGTGCTGGTGAAGTTCGACGGCTACCGGGGCAAGTACGTCTTCCACTGCCACAACCTGGAGCACGAGGACATGATGATGATGGCCAACTTCGACGTGCGTTGAGGCGGGGCCGCCCGGCCGCTGCCGGGCGGCCCCGCCTCCCGCTAGCGGTTGCCGTACTGCTCGGTCTCCGGACGCTCGATCATCAACGCGTGCGCCGGCTGCTCGGCCACCGGGCGGTGCCGCACGCCCTTCGGCACCACGAACAGCTCGCCGCCGGACAGCGTCACCGGGTCGCGCCCCTCCATCTCGATGCGGAAGGAACCGTCCCAGCACAGGAACAGCTCGTCCTCGTCGTGCTCGTGCCAGGGGAACTCGCCCTCGAACCTGGCGATCCGCACCACGGTGTCGTTGGCGGCGGCGAGGTCGCGCGGCTGGAAGGGGCCGGGCAGCGTGGCGGCGACCTTCTCGATCGACACGGGCTCGATCGACACGGGCTCGATCGACACGGGCTCCGTCATGACGTTCATCCTCCGGATGACATCGAACGATCAACAGAGCCACCCAGGATATTCACCGCAGCCGCCACCGAGGTTTGAACACCGACAGCGTCGTCGCGGCCAGCAGCATGACGATCTGCGTGCTCAGCGCCGCGACCTGCCCCCACTGGCGGGAGGCCGCGACCTGCCGCGCGCCCTCGGTGGCCGCGGCCATCCCCTCGGGGTCGAACACGAAGATGCCCACCCCGATGACGGCCAGGAGCAGCACCAGCTTGATCGCCACCCAGTAGTAGCGCAGCAGTCCCCAGTGGCTGCCCAGGCCCAGTGCGACGCCGGTGATGAACGCGGTCATGCTCAGCGGCACGCCGCCCGCGAAGATCATGAAGGGCATCAGCCGGTACGCCGTGTGCGCCAGCGCCAGGTCCTCGGTCAGCGTGGCGACCGTGTTGAGCACCACCAGCCCCCACACCTCCCCGGCCAGCGCGACCGAGACGACGATGTGAACGACCAGCAGGGTCTTACGGATGCGCGGTGCCATTGCTCTCGCCTCACCTCTGTCATCGGCATGTGCGGCCATCGTCGCGGCTTCGCATCCGCGCGGCGTCCGCCCATGGATGGCGCTCCCGGTACGCCGTGAGGTGTAGGCGAGGCGTCAGGCGGAGGGCCCAGCAGAGGACCCGCGGAGGACGCCGCAGAGGACGCCGCGGAGGACGCCGCGGAGGACGCCGCCGACGACTCCGAGGGGGACTCCACGCCGCCCGCGATGATCTCGACGGCGCGCCGGCCCGCCGCCAGGACCTCCCCGGGCGAGGCGCCGTGCTGCTGCGCGACGAGGCCGGCCACGCCCATGGCGCCCCAGAAGCCGCCGACCACGGCGGCCGCCGTGATGAGGTCGAGCCGGTCGGGGTAGGTCCGGTGCAGCGCCTCGGCGAGGCGCGGCTGCTGGTCGAACATCAGCGACAGCCCGCGTGCGCGCAGCGCCGGCTCGGACAGCAGCAGCCGCGAACGCGTGGTGGACAGGGCGACGTCCAGCTCGTCGTCGGCGGCGAACCCCTGCACGAGCAGGTCGTGGAGCCGGAGCAGCAGCGTCCAGCGGCTCGCCGGGCTCGCGCTCCGCGATCGCCGCGACGAGCCGGTCCAGGCGGTCCTCCGCCTGCAGGAAGAGCGGCTCCCGGTCACCTGGTGACACGACCGCGTCCCGGCACGCGCGAGGCGTACCGGGAGGTCGCACGGAGTCTTGAGCGAGGCCGCGCGCGGGGTCCGGCCCCGGCGGGCCGGCCGCTGCGCGCCGGGTTCAGCGGGCGGACCGGCCGCCGCGGAGCCTGCGCCACACCTGGGCGCACCAGGCGACCACGCCGACGGCCGCGCCGCTGCCGAGACCGATCATCATCGCGATCCCGCTGGTGTACACGCGGAGCGCGAGCTCCCGCCAGGCGGGGTCGAAGCCGGCGGCGAAGGCGACCGCGCTCTCCGGCGGGCTGTGGCCGAGCGAGGGCCCGACGTCCCAGAGAACCTGGTGGACGATCAGCAGCGACAGGCCGTACAGGGCTCCCAGCACGAGGAAGTCCAGGAACGGCCGGCGCGTGCCGCGTACCAGCGCGACCACCACCCACGCCGCGAACGGCGCGAGCGCGAGCACGTAGTACAGCAGCGAGCTCTCCGGGGCGACGATGCCCAGGTCGGCGAGTACGGTGCGGGGCAGCCCGGCCGCGACCAGCGCCAGCATGAGCCCCACCGGCATGTCGGTGGCGGGGAAGCGGCGGGCGGTGGAGTTGAGGATGTCAGCGGTCATGGCCCGAGTGTGTTCCCGGACCGAGGGCCGGGACATCGGCTCCGGGGCGCGCCCTCCGCCGCGCTCTCTACACCCTGCGGTGTATCCCCGTCACGTCTGCACGGCGTAGACGCCGAAACCGATCACGGCCACGCACGCCGCGGCCGCGAACAGCGGCACGTTGACCGCCACGGACAGGTACTCGCGCCGCCGGAGATGCAGCCGCATCGCCAGCACCATGATCACCGCGAGGCCGGCGGCGGCCAGCGGGGTGAGCGCCGACGCGATGCCTGTGGCGGCCGGCAGCACCACGCCCGCCGCGCCGGCCGCCTCCGCGAGCGCGATCAGCCGGACCGACCGCACCGAGTAGCCGCTCAGCGCCTCGGGCAGGGCGTCGGGGGCCCGGACGACCTTCAGGAGCGCGGAGACCAGGAAGATCGCCGCCAGCGTGCCCTGGACCGCCCAGAGGAAGGCGTTCACAAGCCGGCCGCGGACACGCCGCCGTCGATGGTGAAGACCGCGCCGGTGGTGTAGGCGGAGCGGTCGGAGGCGAGGAACGCGACCAGGTCGGCGACCTCGCGGGGGAGCGCGGCACGGCCCAGCGGGAACATGGCGGTCAGCTCGGTGTGCCGCGACTCGTCGCCGAAGCGGGCGCGGGCCTGGGCCTTCATCAGGGTCTGGATGCGTTCGGTCGCGACCGGACCCGGGTTGACGCCGACGACGCGGATCCCGTCGGCGAGGCTGCGCCCGCCCAAGGCCTTCGTGAACGTCATCAGCGCGGCGTTGCCGGTACTGCCGGCGATGTAGTTGGCGTCGTAGCCCTCGCCGGACGCGCCGATGTTGTTGATGATCACACCGTGGCCGCGCTCCTTCATCCGCGCGTACAGGTGGCGGGTCAGGTTGATGTAGCCGTACACCTTCAGCTCCCAGCCGTGCCGCCACGCCTGCTCGTCCACCGCGTGCAGCGGGCCGCCGGGGATGTCGCCGGCGTTGTTGACCAGGATGTCCGGCACCTCGACCGTCGTCGCGAACCGGTCGAGGTCGTCGCCGCGCCGCAGGTCCACGACGTGGGCGCGGGCGTCCACCCCGTGCTCGTCCGTCAGTCTGGCGGCCAGCTTCTCCAGGTCGGGGCCGCTGCGGGCGGCCAGGTCGAGGTCGCAGCCCTCCTCGGCGAGCACCTCGGCGATGGCCGCGCCGATGCCGCGCGACGCACCCGTGATGAGGGCACGCTTGCCCCGCAGATGCAGGTCCATGTCGTCCACCTTTCGGGAACCGTCAGTTTCGACAAGCATTGACGAAACTAGCGGTTCCGTCAACTGGGCGGCATGATCACGGATCGCCGTGACCCACGCCCCCGCCGGAGCGGGCGCGGAAGGCGCGGAACGCGGCGTCCGGATGCTCGGAACGGGAGGCGTAGGCGGCGGCGATGCGGTCGTACGTCGCGGTGGCCCGTGCGGTGAGATCGTCCATCACGCGAGTATCCGCCGGGCACGCCATGCTTCAACAGTTCGGACCTCCCGGCCGTCTACCCCGTGACGGTACGAGGAAAGGCAGAAGTCATTGGACGACGAGCCCCGCTTCGAGGACTTCGTGGCGGAACGAGCCGACGCGCTCCTGCGCTACGGCTACCTGATCAGCGGCGACCCGCACGACGCGGCCGACCTGACGCAGGAGGCGCTCATCCGGCTGCATCAGGCGTGGCCCCGCGTACGCCGCAAACACGCCCCGGAGAGCTACACCAAGATGATCATGGTGCGGCTGCACATCAGCACGTGGCGGTTGCGCAGGCGCGAACGGCCCGGCTGGGCGCTGCCCGAGGTCGCGGGCTTCGACGCACCGCCGTCCGACAGCGACGAGGGCCTGTGGGAGGCGCTCGCCACACTGCCCCGCAAACAGCGGGCCGTGCTGGTGCTGCGCTACTACGAGGACCTGTCCGACGCCGACATCGCCGCCGTGCTCGGCATCTCGCGCGGCACCGTACGCAGCCACGCCTCGCTCGGCCTGGCCAAGCTCCGTTCCATGCTGCCCAGCACCTCAGAGATCAACGGGAGCCCCGCATGACCGACCCCCTGGAGTCCCGCCTGCGCGCCGCGCTGGGCCGCGCCGCCACCCGCGCGCCGCAGGCCCCGCCGAGGTTCTCGGCCGAGCTGGTGGCCAGGTCCCGGCGGCGCAGGATGCGCAAGAACGCGGTGCTGGCCGGCGTCTGCGTCGCCGCCATCGCCGCGCCCGTCACGATGCTGATCGCGGGCGGCGGCGATCCCGGCTACGTCGCCGCCGTCGTCGCGTCCACCCCGGCCCCGCCCAGCGAGCCGGCCCCCATCGGCGAGCGCCTGACGATCGAGAACCCCTCAGAGCGGCGCCCCATCTCGTTCTGGTACGCCAGGACGGCGAACGGCGACACCGTCCTGTGCCACCAGCGGCTGTCGCGGACGGGAGCGAGCGTGGAATCCTGCGGCGACCGGCCGGTGGACGGCGAGCAGGCCACCGAGCAGGGCGACACCAGGACGTTCCCGCCCCCCGCCACGGGCGAGGTGCTGCACTTCGGCAGCGCGGGAGCCGAGGTCGCCCGGGTCACGGCCGTACTGAAGGAAGGAGAGCGCGTCACCGGCACGCTCGCCACACCCCGGGGCGCCCCGCAGGCCGTCTGGACCGTGACCGTCCCCGCGGACGAGCCGGTCACGGCGATCGAGTTCGCCGGCCGCGACGGCAAGACGATCAAGCGGATCGCGCCACGGCCGCTGACGGTGCCCGAGGCGACGGCCAAGCCGGTCGGCGACACGGTGAGGATGCCCGCCAAGCTCGAGGCCGGCCTCTACGAGACCCCCGGCAGGACGCTGATCTGGAAGCTCGGCGGGCAGGCCGTGGGCCTGCACCACCTGGACGGCGCGCGGACGCCGCTCGGCATGGGCGGCGACCGCAGGAACGCGGAGCTGCGCGAGCACGGCAAGCGCTGGTTCGGCATCACCGGCGAGGAGACCGCCCGCGTCGCGCTGGTCTTCGCGGACGGCACGTCGGTCAGCGCCGCCACCAGACCGGATCCGTGGAAGCTCGGCGGCTTGCGGATGTTCGCGGGGACGCAGGAGCGCACCGGCGACCTGTACGCCGAGGGCTTCACGATCGTCGGCTACGGCGAGGACGGCGCCGAGCTCTGGCGTGAGAAGCACGATCCCGCGCGCTGAACGCCCCGGGCCGGCGGGCCGGGCCATCCGAGCGCTCCGGCGGGGAGGACGAGGCTCACCGTGGTCCCCTCACCGCGTACGGCGTTCACGCTCAGCCCGCCGCCCAGCCGCGCGGCCTCGGCCCGGCGCGCCTCGCACGTCTCGGCCGCCGTTCCCTGCCCGTCGTCGCTCACCGTCAACCGCAACCCGCCGGAGCCCACGGTGAGCGCGACGCAGACCGCACGGGCGCGCCCCTGCCGCTCCACCTCGTCCAACACATCGCCGATCACGCCGTGCACGAGACCGTCCACCCGGCTCGGAAGGGCCCGGCCGGGCAGGGCCCACACCTCCACCGCGACCCCGGTCCGCGACGACCACTCCGCCAGCCGCTCCTCCAGCGCAGCCGCCCGGCTGACCGGCTCGGTTCCCTTGACCACGTGTCTCACTCCGATCATCGTCCGCGAGGAGACCGGGCGGCTTGCTCACCACGCGGCTCCATGGCCAAGATCATCCCACCGATTCGCACGTTCCGTTTCCACCCCAGGCTGACACGGTCACCTGATCCCGTTCGCAGCCCGCTGAACCTCTCAGACCTTGAGAGCGCGCCTCGGCGAAAACGCGGCGACCGGATCAGCGACGCGTCCACGCCATGTTGACGGTCTCGGCCGCGACCACTTCGACGGCAGGCGGAGCGCCGCCCTCACGCTCTTCGTGACGATCACCGGGATGGGATGGAAGGCGGCCGTCCGGACGGTGAGAACCGCCCCGTGATCGTCTCTCGACACTCTGCCGTCCGACCGCGCCTTTTGGCCGCGCTCGACCAGCCCCGGCTCGTAAGGTAGGCGGCGTGACGACTGGCACGGTGGACGAGCTGCGCGCCGCGCTGGCAGGGGCTTCGGTGCCCGAGTTGCGGCGCAGGACGGAACGGCTCTGGCGGGAGTGGCAGGACCGGCCGGGCGAGCTGCTGGAGGCGCTCGTGGCGCTGTGGGAGCCGGACGGCGAACGTGAGGTGCGCATGGGCGCCGCCATGCTGCTGGGCGCGGTGGCGGTGGCGGAACGGGCGGCCCTGGAGGTCATGACCACGACCTGTGCCGATGACGCCGACTGGCGGGTGCAGGAGGCGCTGGCCAAGGGGCTCGACTGGCACTGCGCGCTGCGGGGCTGGGCGGAGAGCGTGCCGCTGCTGGAGTCGTGGCTGACGCACGGGCATCCGAACGTGCGCAGGGCGGCGGCCGAAGGACCTCGGGTGTGGACCGCCCGCCCTCACTTCAAGGACCGTCCCGATGAGGCGTTGCGGCTGCTCGGTCTGGTGCGCGCCGATGACAGCGCGTACGTGCGCAAGTCGGCCGCCAATGCGATCAGCGACATCAGCAAGAAGCATCCTGAGCTGGTGCTGGCCACGCTCTCCGGCTGGACGGACACCACCTCGGCCGGCGCGTGGACGATCAAGCACGCCTGCCGGCACCTCACCAAGTCCCACCCCGGCGAAACCGCCGAGATCCTGGCCGGACTCGGAGGATGACCGCGAGTCGGGACCACGGGCCGGCCCGCGGTCAACGCTCGAATCGAGCGACCGTCACCGCACCTTTTTCGCGTGCCGCCGGATGTGCTCCTGCGCGGCGGCGATCACCGAGGCGTGCCGGGCCGCCGTGCTCGCCTGCGCGAACGGACGCCCGGGATGGACCCGCGCCGGCTGCTCCTCGCAGGTCGCCCTCGGCCAACGCCTTCGAATGCCGCTCCGGCCTCGCGCCAGGCGCCCACCGCCGCCGCGCCACGACACCGGCCCCGCCCGCGCTGCCCGGCCCGCGGCGCTTCTCGCGCGACTGCCGCGCACGCACGGCCCCGCACTATGACCGAGCGTATTCGACAACTCAGAGCCGCGATCCGGGCGAATCCACCCCTGAGGTCGAATTGCGCGAAGAAAGACAGCGCTTTCCGCCATGCAGATCCCGGAAAATCATCCGATTTTCGATGGTTCTTCGGTAATAACGGTCAGCCTACGCAGAACTCGTTGCCCTCCGGGTCGCGCATCACCGTCCAGGTGAGTTCGTCCATGCGGCGCGTCGCGACTGCCGTGGCTCCCAGCTCGCGCAGCCGCCGGATCTCGGCTTCGGGGTCGGAAGCGGCCAGGTCGAGGTGGAGACGGTTCTTGGCGATCTTGCGTTCGGGCACCTTCACGAGGATGAGGTGCGGGTCCTGTCCGCCGGGGCCCGGCGTGAGCCGGGCCGAGCGCTCGTCGGCGTGGGTGATGCCGTAGCCCATGGCCGCGCTCCAGAAGCGGGCCAGGCGCGGTGGGCTCTCGCAGTCGATCACGATGTTGTGCACGGACAAGGCCATCGCACCACCCCGGACGTCAGCTCTGCCGGACGCCGTTGAGCACCAGGCGTTTGCGCTGTGCGGTGGGGGAGCGGTCATACTCCATGTGGCCGCACATCATGCGGTGATGTAAGCCATGCTCGTGCGCGAAGATGACCAGCTGGACCCGGTCGCGCACGTTGAGCTTGGTGCACAGGCTTCGCACGTGCGACTTCACCGTGCTCTCGCTGACCCGCAGCATCCGGGCGATCTCGTCGTTCCGTAAGCCCCGGAGCACCAGCCCGAGGACCTCACGCTCCCGGGGTGTCAGGCTCTCGACCTCCGGCAGCGCCTGGGGAGGCCGGGCCTGGGTGCGGCTGAACTCGGCGACCAGCCGCGTCAGGCCATGACTGGTCAGCACCGCCTCGCCGGCCCGGACACGGTGGATCGCCGAGATGAGCTGTTCAGGTCCGATGTCCTTGAGGAGGAAGCCGCGGGCGCCGAGGCGGAGCGCGCGGAAGAGATCCTCATCCGGGTCGGTCGGGCCGAACATCAGGACCTTGACGCCCGGGACGCCGCCAGGGCCGCAGATCTCGGCTGTGGCCTGAAAGCCGTCCATCTTGGGCATCAGCGTGTCCATGAGCACCACGTCGGGCCGCAGCTGCCGGCACAGCCGGACCGCATCGAGGCCGTCGACGGCTTCCGCGACCACCTTGATGCCGGTGCGTTCGCAGAAGGCGGTGCGCAGCCCGATGTGGATCACCGGTTGGTCGTCGGCCACCACCAGTCTGATGACGCTCATCAGCACACCGCGGGTGAAGTAGCGCCTGTAGGGTCGATCATGATCATTTCGGCTCCCCCAGTGAATGATCGATACAGGGTCTGTGATAGCAGCCCACCCGTTCGCGCATCATCGCGTCCAATTGACCACATCTGCTCCAGAAGCGTCAAACAGTCGTATATCTGGAGATTGACGGCGATAGTTACTTTTCGTCATTCGCATAGTTGCTCCGGCACGTCACCGGTGGAAAAGCGGCCTCTCCCGTTGCCCGATGGGCGACGAACGCCTCAGCCAAGAGACACGCCGGCGAAGCGGGCATCGTCCGGCGGACGAGTACGGGGTGTCCGAAAGGCGAGGGCCACTTCAGCGGCTCGGTTGAAGACGGGCCGTGCCGTCCTTTCCTAGGCTGACCGCGCCATGGAGATGGTCACGCCGTCACCGGCACAAGGACCATCGCGGGTAAAGGCGGGAAAGGCCAGGTGGTCGCCATGAACGTCGAGATCGTCACGCAACTGATGGCCGCAGTGGGAGCGGACGTGACACCGGAGCAGTTCGACCGGACGTTCGAGTCGCTGAACATCGACTCGCTGGCCAGGGCGGAGATCTCCGCAAGGGCCGAAGAGCGGTACGGGGTCGTCATCGAGGACCGGTTGACCGCCGACACCACGCCGGCCCAGCTCGGTGCACTGCTCGGTGAGCACGCACCCGCCGAGAAGGGCTGAGGGGACGCGTCATGGGCCACACCGACAACAGCATCGTGATCGAGGCGCCGATCGCGTACGTCTGGGCCAGGACCAACGACCTCCGCTCGTGGACGGACCTGTTCACCGAGTACGCCAAGGTCGAGGTGCTGTCCGAAGAGCCCGGCCACATCACCTTCAGGCTCACCACCCATCCCGACGAGGAGGGCAAGGTGTGGTCGTGGGTGTCGGAGCGCCGGCTGGACCGCGAGCACTGGACGGTGCGGGCCCGGCGCGTGGAGCCGGGCCCGTTCCAGTTCATGAACCTCTACTGGACCTATGAGGCGCTCACCCCCGACACCACGCGGCTGCGCTGGGTCCAGGACTTCACCATGCGGCCCGACGCGCCAGTGGACGACGCGGCGATGGAGGCCCGGCTCAACCGCGGCTCGGCCGAACAGCTCCGCGTCATCGCCCAGCGGATCAAGGCCTCACGCTCCCGGCCGCAGAGCTTCGCTTCCACCCGCTCGGTGCGGCAACGGGGCGGGGACATGCGCACCCTGCTCAACCCCGCCTCGACCGGCAGCGCGCACGGCATATCCGGCGCTGTCGAACTGGCACCGGGCGAAAAGGTCAACGAGCACTACCATCCCTACTCCGAAGAGCACCTGTTCGTCGCCGAGGGCACCGTACGCGTCGACATCGACGGCGAGCCCCACACCCTCAAGCCCCGCGACGCGGTGTTCGTGCCCCGCGAGGTCCGCCATCGGGTGACCAACGTCGGGACCGGCCCGGCACTGGTGGTCTTCGCGCTCGGCCCCCTTGCGCCCAGCCCCGAGCTGGGCCACGTCGACACCGAGGACGCGCCCTCGCCGGCGGCGACATGAGCCGGCGGGTAGTGGTCACCGGCATCGGGGTGCAGGCGCCCGGAGGGGCGGGGGCCGACGCGTTCTGGGCGAGGCTCGTGTCCGGACGCTCGGCGATCCGCCGCATCAGCACCTTCGACCCGGCTCCCTTCCGCTCCCAGATCGCGGCGGAGTGCGACTTCATCCCTGAGGAGTGGGGCCTGACGCCGCGCGAGATCCGGCGCTGCGACCGGTTCGTGTTACTCGCCCTGGCCGCGGCCCGCGAAGCGGTCACCAGCAGCGGACTCGACCTCGAGGGCGCGGACGCCGGCCCGGCGGTCGGCGTCTGCCTCGGCAGCGCGGTCGGCGCGACGATCCGCCTGGAGGAGGAGTACGTCGTCGCCAGCGACGCCGGCCGGGACTGGACGGTCGCCGCCGACCACAGTCTCCCCTTCCTCTACCAGGCACTGGTCCCCTCCAGCGCGGTGAGCGAGCTGGCCGCCCGCTACGGCGCCCACGGCCCCGCCCTCATGGTCTCGACCGGCTGCACGTCGGGCATCGACGCCATCGGCACCGCGTACGAGCTGATCGCCGACGGCGAGGCCGACGTGATGATCGCGGGCGCCTCCGACGCGCCCATCTCGCCCATCACCGTGGCCTGTTTCGACGCCATCCGCGCCACCACGGCAAGGAACGACGCGCCGGAGACCGCCTCCAGGCCGTTCGACGCGACCCGCGACGGGTTCGTGCTCGGAGAGGGCAGCGCCGTTCTGGTGCTGGAGGAACTGGAGCACGCCAGGCGGCGCGGCGCGCCGATCCACTGCGAGATCAGCGGCTACGCCGGCCGCGCCAACGCCCACCACATGACCGGCCTGCGCCCGGACGGAATCGAGATGAGCGAGGCCATCCTCGACGTGCTGCGGCAGGCCAGGCTCGCGCCCGGCGACCTCGGCTACATCAGCGCACACGGCTCCGGCACCAAGCAGAACGACCGGCACGAGACGGCCGCCTTCAAGCGGGCGCTCGGCCCGGCCGCCGCTCAGGTGCCGATCAGCTCGATCAAATCGGTGGTCGGTCACTCGCTCGGCGCCATCGGAGCGATCGAGATGGCCGCGTGCGCGCTGGCCATCCGGCACCAGGTCGTGCCGCCCACGGCCAACCTGACCACGCCCGATCCCGAGTGCGACCTGGACTACGTGCCGGTGACCGCGCGCGAGCACCGTATCGGCCACGCCCTGTCGGTCGGCAGCGGGTTCGGCGGGTTCCAGTCGGCCATGGTCGTCTCCGCCCTGGCGAAGTCACGGAAGGAAGGCATCGCGTGACGGAACCCGCCTCGCTCGTCATCAGTGGCATCGGCGTCGTCGCACCCACCGGTATCGGCGTCGCCGCGCACTGGAAGAACACCCTCGACCGGCGTGCCGGCATCCGGCCCGTCGACCCGGCCACGGCCGGCGACAGCGGCATCCGCGTGGCCGGCGTGGTCAGCGACTTCGACCCGGCGGATTTCGTGCCCCGGCGGCTGCAGGTGCAGACCGACCGGTGGTGCTGGATGGGCCTGGCCGCGGCCGAGATGGCACTCGCCGACGCGGCGATCAGCGACTTCGACCCCTACCGGCTGGCGATCCTGACCGCCGCATCCGAAGGGGGCAACGAATACGGCCAGCGCGAGATCCAGGCGCTGTGGCGCGACGGTCCCCGGGCGGTCAGCGCCTATCAGTCGATCGCGTGGTTCTACGCCGCGCTCGCCGGCCAGGTCTCCATCCGCCACGGCGCGAAGGGCCGCTGCGGCGTGGCCGTCGCCGACGCGGCGGGCGGCCTGCACGCCGCGGCCCAGGCACGCCGCCTGCTCCTGCGCGGGCAGGCCGACCATGTGCTGCTCGGCGCGGCCGAAGCGCCGCTTTCGCCGTACGCGCTCCTCTGCCAGGCATCGCTCGGCCGGCACAGCACCGCCGGTGCCGCCGCGGGGGCCTACCTGCCCTTCAGCGAGCAGGCGGCCGGGTGGGTCCCCGGCGAGGGCGGCGCCATGCTGGTCCTGGAGCGCGCGGAGACGGCGCGCGCCCGCGGCGCGCAGATCTACGCCGAGCTGGCCGCCGTGGCGAGCACCCACGACGCCCACCACCCCGCCGACCCGCCGCCGACGGCCGCGCACATGGCCGCGGCCATCGCGCTCGCGCTCGAACGAGCCGGCGTGACGCCCGGCGAGGTGGACCTGGTCCTCGCCGACGGCGACGGCAACAGGCGATGGGACGCGCTCGAGGCCGAGGCCCTGATCTCGGCACTCGGCCGGCGGGCCGCGGACGTCCCGGTGGCCGTGCCCAAGACGCTCACCGGCCGGCTGAACTCCGCCTGCGGCGTGCTCGACCTCGCCTGGGCCGCGCTCGCACTCTTCCACGACGTCGTCCCGCCCGCCTGCGAAGACCTCGATGGACGGCCGGTCATCGCCGGCCTCGACGTCGCGCGCGCCCCTCGCCGGGACGCGAACCTGCACACGGCACTGGTGTTCACCCGCGGCGTGGGCGGCTTCAACGCCGCCGCCGTGCTCAAAACGGCTGGAGGCCCGTCATGACGACCGTCGAGCCGCACCGGACGGGCCGCGTCGCCCTGCCCGCCACCGGCCGGCTGATCGACCTGAGCATGCCCATCGAACCCAGCCCCTTCGACCCCGCCGTCATGCGCAGGCGGCTGTGGCGCCACGAGCACGGGGGACGCCGCATCGGCCGCAAGGCCGTCTTCAACCGCCGCCTGCCCCTCCGGCTCAGGCTGGCCAGGGCCGCCCGGTACGTCGCCGGCGGCCGCCGCATCGGTCCCGGCTGCTTTCCCGACGGCCTGTTCCTCGGCAACGAGGTGTTCACGCTGTCCGTGCACGCGGGCTCCCATGTGGACGCACCCTTCCACTACGGGCCGCGTACCGGGGATCGCCCGGCGCTGCGGGTGGACGAGATCCCCCTCGACCGCTGCGTCGGCCCGGGCGTGCTGCTGCGGCTGACCCACAAGCTGACCGATCACGGACCGGCGCAGAGCATCACCGCCGCCGACATCCGGCAGGCACTGGCCAGGATCGAGCACACGCTTTCCCCCGGTGAGGTCGTCCTGATCCACACCGGGGCCGATCGCCTGTGGCCGGGGCCGCGCTACTTCACCGCTCATCCCGGCATGACCGTCGAGGCCACCGAGTACCTCCTCGAGCAGGGCGTCACGGTCATCGGAGTGGACACCGCGGGCTTCGACCTGCCCGCGCCGGTGATGATCGAGCGCTACTACCGTTCGGGGGACGCGGCCCACCTGTGGCCGTGCCATCTGCTCGGCCGGCGCCGCGCATTCCTGCAGATCGAGCGGCTCGGCGGGCTCGACCGGCTGCCGCGCCCGACCGGCTTCACGGTCATGTTCCTGCCCATCCACGTCAGGGGTGCGGGCGCGGCCTGGACCCGCCCCGTCGCCATCGTCCCCGAGGAGGGCACGTGAAGGTCCTGCTCATCGCCACCAACAGGGAACGGCGGCCCTCCTTCGCCGTGCCGGCGGGAGTCGCCTACCTTCAGACGGCTCTCATCGACGCCGGCCACGAGGCCCGCATCCTCGACCTCTGCTTCGACCCCGACGACCGCCTGGCAAGCCACGTCACCGAGACGATCGAAGAGTACGGGCCCGACCTGATCGGCATCTCCGTCCGCAACATCGACAACGAGACCTACCTGCAGTATCGCGGCAACCTTGGCGACGTGCGGATCGTGCTGGAGGCATGCCGCGCGGCCTGCTCCGCGCCGGTCGTGCTCGGCGGGTCGGCCTTCTCGCTGATGCCGGTCGAGATCATGAACGTGCTGGACGCGGACCTCGGCGTCGTCGGTGAGGGCGAGCCCGCCATGGTGGCCATCGCCGACGCACTGGCGGAAGGCCGGCCCATCACCGACGCGCCGGGACTGCTGCGGCGCGAGGGGACGCAGGTGGCGGTCTCGGAGCCGGCCAGGGTGAGCGACCCCGGCTCGATCGTCGCGCCGCGCTACTTCGTCCCCGACAGCCGGTATTTCAGCACCCAGGTGGTCGGGCCGCAGCCCACGTACGGCATCCAGACCAAGCGCGGCTGCGCCTTCCGCTGCTCCTACTGCCCGGTGCCCTCGATCGAGGGCAAGCGGTTCCGGCTCCGCTCGCCCGCGCACATCGTGGACGAGATGCGGCACGTCCGCGATCTGGCCGGGGTCAGGCGGTTCTTCATCACCGACAGCATCTTCAACCTCCCCAGGCGGCATGCGATCGCCGTGTGCGAGGAGATGGTGGCCGCCGACCTCGGCGTCACGTGGATGGCCTACACCAACCCGCTGCAGTACGACGACCACCTGGCCCAGCTGTTCAAAAGGGCCGGCTGCGAGACGCTCAACTTCGGCTTGGACGCCGGCTGCGACGAGATGCTGACCAGCCTCCAGAAGGACTTCACCGTCGCCGACATCGAGAACGCCACGGCGTGCGCCCGAAGGGCCGGTGTCCGCATCATCCACTCGCTGCTCCTGGGCGGTCCGGGCGAAACGGCCGACACCGTGGCGCGGACGCTGGAGACGATGGATCGCTGCGCCCCGGACATCCTCACCATCGCCTTCGGCATCCGGGTGTACCCCCAGACCCCGCTGTGGCGTGGCATCGCCGGCAGGAGCGGCCGGCCCGACATCGACATGCTGCAGGCCGTTTTCTACGTCGACGAGGCGCTCGGGCCCGCCGAGTGCCGCACGATCCTCCGGCTCATCGAAGAGTTCGTCGAGAGCCACCCCAAGATCATGGTCCGCATGAACTTCGACCCCAAGAACCTGGAGGCGGAGGTCTCCACGAGCTCGCTCCGCATCTCCGCGCAGGCTGGCGCAGGAAGGAAGGCATGATGAGCGCGACCGCCGCTCTCCCGTACGCCGCCCGGGACCGCTACCCGGTCATGTGCTACCCGATGCCGTGGGCCCCGCCGCAGTACGAGCGGATCGCCGAGCAGATGGAGCTGGACCGGCCGAGCCGGGCCCCTCAACCGGCCGCCATGTACATGCACATCCCGTTCTGCGATTACCTGTGCGGCTTCTGCCCGTTCGTGAAGTACCTCAAGGACGAAGGCCGGGTCCGCAAGTACCTGGACGATCTCAAGTCCGAGATGGCCATGTACGCGCGGACGCCGTACTTCCGCAGCACCGTCTTCGGCTCCCTCTACATGGGCGGCGGGACCGCGAGCAGCCTGTCGGCCACGCAGCTCGCCGAGATCATCTCCTTCGCCCGCGAGCAGTTCACCTTCGCGCCCGACGCTGAGATCACCCTGGAGTGCAGCCCGATCACCGTCGGCCCGGAGAAGTTCGCCGCCGTCCGCAAGGCGGGCGTCAACCGGGTCAGCTTCGGCGTGCAGACCTTCGATAAGGAGATCGGCC
The DNA here is from genome assembly GCF_040678535.1 of Nonomuraea sp. NPDC052634. Classification (NCBI taxonomy): domain Bacteria; kingdom Bacillati; phylum Actinomycetota; class Actinomycetes; order Streptosporangiales; family Streptosporangiaceae; genus Nonomuraea; species Nonomuraea sp. NPDC052634. The sequence goes on from NZ_JBFATY010000014.1 coordinate 50,198, forward strand.
AGGCGTCGGACGTCGCCCAGGACGGCGAGACCTCGCTGCGGGTGATCCGGCAGGCGCAGGAGGCGGGCATCGACCACATCAGCATCGACCTGATCTACAACCTGCCGGGCCAGGGCGTCGCTCCGCTGCTGACCGACCTGGACATCGCGCTGGACGCCGGGGTCAAGCAGATCACGCTGTTCCCGCTGTCGATCATGCCGCACACCAAGCTCTTCAGGGACGTCAACGAGGGCAAGGCCGGCCGCCCGGGCGACCTCGCCCATGAGCTCGAGCTGTGCCGGCGGGCCGGCGAGCACCTGGCCGCGCGCGGCCTGCGCCAGACCTCGGTGCCCGACTACTCGCTGCCCGACGTCACCTACCGGCACGCTCGCATCCACTTCACCGACTTCGGCGACCTGCTCGGCCTCGGGGCCGGAGCGATGGGCACGGTCAACGAGTACACCTACGTCAACGTGGCCGAACTCAAGCGCTACACCGAGCTGACCGCGCAGGGCGTGCCACCGGTCAACGCCGGTCAGCTCACCCCGCACGAGGAGCGGCCGCGCGCGACGATGGCCATGGGCCTGCGGATGCTCTCTGTCGCCCGGCAGACCTTCCGCGATCGCCACGGCCAGGAGCCCGAAGACGTCTTCGGCCCGCTGCTCGACGACCTCACCCGTCGTGACCTGCTGGTCTGCGACACCGACGAGATCCGCCTGACCGAGCTGGGCGCGCTGTTCGGCTACGACGTGGCCAAGGAGTTCTACTCCGACGAGATCAGAGCCCGCGGCCAGAAGCTCGCGGAATCGCTGGCCAGGAAGCGCGACGTGGCGGCGCCGGCCTCCGCCCGCCCCGCCACCACCAAGTAGCCCGCCACCCGAAGGAGCCCGGCGTGAGCACCGCAACGAAACCGTACGACAAGCGCGAACGCATCTGCGTCTCGCACTACCCGCTGCCCGCTGACCCGCCCGACGTCAGCGAGGTGCCGATGCTGATGAACCTGAACTCGCCGTCCACCCGCGACGGCGAGAAGGCCATGTACATCCATATCCCGTTCTGCGACAAGATCTGTAACTTCTGTCCCTTCAACAAGCAGCTCATGGACGAGGCGAAGCTGGAGAGCTACCTCGTCCGGCTGAAGCGGGAGATCACCACGTACGCGGAGAGCCCGCTGGTCAGGTCGTTCACCTTCGGCTCCCTGGCCATCGGCGGCGGCACGCCGAGCTGCCTGTCGGCCGAACAGCTGCACGACTTGATCACCCACTGCAGGACGGTGCTGCGCTTCAGCCCGGAGGCGGAGATCAGCGCCGAGGGCAACCCGTCCAACTTCACCCGCGAGAAGCTCGTCGCGGCACGGGAGGCCGGCTGCAACCGGATCAGCTTCGGAGTCCAGACCTACAACGACCGCTACGCCGGCATGCTGGAGATCCCGCAGGACCCGGCCACCTCCCGTGTGGCCACCCAGGTCGCCCGCGACGCCGGCTACGACAACGTCGGTATCGACCTGATCTACAACCTGCCCGAGCAGACCCTCGACGAGTGGCGGGCCGACGTCGAGGAGGCCATCGACTGGCGCTACGAGCACGTCACGCTGTTCTCCCTCATCATCCCGCCCTTCACCCGGCTGTTCTCGAAGATCGACACCAAGCGGCTCAAGCCGCCCGGCGACCACGACCACGAGGTCGCGATGTACCGCATGGCCGTGAGCATGCTGCGCGATGCCGGATACGAGCAGTACTCCGTCTACGACTTCGCGCTGCCCGGAAAGATCAACAAGCATGCCGTGCTCTACTTCTCCGAGCAGCAGGACCTGCTCGGCGTCGGCGCGGCCGCCTTCGGCTATCTCGGCAGGTACATGTACGTCAACAAGGGCCCTCTGGCCGACTACCAGGGCGCGGTCGACCGTGGCGAGCTCCCCGTGCTGATCGGCTCCCGCGCCGACCGCGACGAGGAGATGTGCGGCGCCATGGCCAAGGGCCTGCGGCTGTTCAGCGTCTCTCGCCCCAGGTTCCGCTCCCTGTTCGGCTGCGACCCCATCGACGTGTTCGGCGAGAAGATCGACAAGCTGGTCGCGCGCGGCCTGCTGGAGATCACCGACGAGGAGATCCGCCTGACCGAGGAAGGCGTCTTCTGGGGCAACAACGTCTGCCGCGAGTTCTTCTCCGCCCGCTACACCGAGATCGAGGCCATCCCTCGGGAGGTGCTCGCCCGAGGACGGCTCATGAAAGCCGGGCAGGCCGCGCCCCGGCGCATCCGCGACTGATCGGAGAACCGCGATGAAGTCGAAGAACGTGCTCGGGATCTGCGGCTCGCCGAAGACGACCGCCAAGAGCGCCAGCGAGTTCCTGTGCCGCGAGGCCCTCAAGGGCGCCGCCGAGCTGGGCGCCCAGACACGGCTCGTCCGCCTGGTCGACTATCCGATCGTCGACTGCGACGGCTGCGGCGACTGCATGAACAGGACCCAATGCCACCTGTTCAAGCACCCCGACGACCGCTACACCCGCCTGTACAAGGAGGTCCGCTGGGCGGACGCCTTCATCTTCGCCTCCCCGGTCTACGCGCTCGGCCTGCCCTTCACCTGGAAACAGTGGCTCGACCGGTGCGAGCCGGCCGACGAGGACGACCTGGAGTACCAGTACTACAACTACGAGGTCGCCGCCGACGTCAAGGGCAAGGCGTTCCAAGGCAAGGTCGCCGGCCAGATCATCACCTCCGGCGGCATCGGCCAGGAGTGGGCCATGGCCCAGCTCATGCCGCTGTGGACGAACGTCAAGCTGTCCGTGGTCATCAGCGTCGGGCTCAGCCTCATCGAATTCGACGAGCAGCCCGGCATCAGGACCAAACCGTGGGGCGTGGGCGTCGACAACGCGGAGTTCGCCATCGAGATCGCCCGCCAGGTCGGCCGCCGCGTGACCTCCGCGATCGGGTTCTCCACCTTCAACGTGCACGGCGCCTCGCCGCGGCTCGGCGGCTCGGAGGGCCGCGACTGCACCGAGCAGCTCCGCTTGCTGAAGGACCTGCACGACCGGTCCTTCGCGCTGCCGCAGAACGGCGGGCTGAGCCCGTTCGTCTTCGTCGTCTCCGGCCAGGACAAAAGCGAGGAGGCCGTACGGCGCATCCAGGCGATACTCAAGCGCTTCCCGGGGCTCGACGTGCGGCTCGTCGCCGTCGTCGACCAGCTGCCGCACTTCATCACCCGCGACTTCGTCAAGGAACGGATCGCCGAACAGCAGCACCCCGTGCCCGTACTGATCGACTGGGACCGCGCTTTCGCCCAGGAGCTGGGGCTCGCGGCGAACGTCGACCCGCACGTCGTCATCGTCACCCCCCAAGGACGGCTGCGCAGAGCGATCACCGGCACCAACACCACCCGGGAGATCGTCACCGAGATCGAGGAGATCGTCCGGGAGATGCGCAGCCTCGACCTGTCCGTGGCCAGCGAAGGAGCACGGTCATGATGCCGCTCACCTGGAAACTGCCCACCACCTGCGATGCCGTGGAACTGTCGGACGGCGCCCGGCTCTTCTACCGCATGTCAGGACCCGAGACCGCCGCGCCGCCCGTGGTGTTCCTGCACGGCAACCGCGACAACCACACCCACTTCGCCGAGCTGATCTCGCTGCTCGACCCGACGCTGCGCTGCCTCGCGCTCGACCTGCGCGGGCACGGCCTGTCGTCCAAGGAGGACCACCCCCTGTCGGCCGCCCAGTGCGCCGCCGACGTGATCGAGGTGCTCGACCACCTCGGATGGGACCAGGTCATCCTCGCCGGGCATTCCCTCGGCTCCGTCACCGCCATGATGCTGGCGCTGGAGCACCCGGAACGGGTCGCCGGCCTCGTCCTCATGGGCTCGGCCGCGCACTACGAGATGAAGTGGAAGCGTCCGGAGGTGACCGAGGAGACCTACCGCCAGGTCATCGAGGAGTCCAACAAACGCGCCGCCCCCTTCTTCTTCCTCGACGGCTACCCCGAGGTGGCCAATCGGGTCATCGCGAGCTGGTCCTGGGTGCCCTGGTCCGTGCACCGCAACCTCATCCGGCTCACCCATCCCGACCTGCGCGAGCGCGTACGCGACATCGCCGCGCCGACCCTCGTCGTGGCCGGCGAACTGGACCGCAGCACCCCCGTGGAGAGCGCACGCTACCTGGCCGAGACCATCCCCGGCGCCCGCCTGCACGTGGTGCCCGGCACCGGTCACTTCATGTTCATGGAAAAGCCCGTCCCCGTGGCGGCGGCCATCGCAGAATTCCTGGGTGTTCAGCTCGGCGGCTCCGGCGGCTGCGGCTCCGGATGCGGCTGCGCGTCCTGAACCTTGTCGCCCATACCCCAAGGAAACGATCCGATGACACGATCCGAACCACGACCCGGCCCCGCACCCGCCACCGACCTCAGGCTGAGCGGCCTGCTGACCACCGAACGCGGCCGGGGGCTGGCCGTCTTGTCCGGCGCCGTCCTGGTGCAGTGGGCCGCCATGATGTCGGTCTTTCCCGCGCTGCCGTCGATCTCCGGCTCGCTCGGGGTCGGGCCGGACGCGCTCGGCCTGGTGCTGATGGTGTCGTCGCTGCTCATGACCGTGCTCAACGTCCCGGCCGGCGTCGCCGCCGACCGCTACGGGCGCAAGCCCGTCATCGTCGGCGGCCTCGCGGTCAGCGCCCTCGGCGTGCTGGTGTCCGCGCTGTGGGCGGCCGCCTGGCCGTTCCTGACCGGCTGGGTGCTCTTCGGCATCGGCCGCGGCCTGTTCACCTCGCCGGCCTTCACCGTCCCCGCCGACACCTACGGTCCGCATGAACGGGGCAAGGCCATCGGCATCCTGGCCGGCGCCATCGGGACCGGCTCCGTGCTCGGCTACGTCGCGGGCGGCCTCGCGCTGACCGCGGCGACCTGGCAGGCCGTGCTGGCCGCAGACGCCGCGCTCCTGCTGGCGGCGTGCGCGCTCACCTGGTTCGCACTGCCCGAGACGGCCCAGGAGCGGCACGTGGCACCGCTGCGCACCGCGGTCGCCCAGACCTTCGCCTGGTACCGGCGGCGCGTGGTGCTGCTGTCGGGCATCGTGGCCGGCCTGTCGTTCGCCGTCGGCGTCGCGGCCACCTTCCTCGTCCCGTTCAGCCTGACCGGGCTCGCCGCGTCACCGTTCGTGATCGCGCTCGTGTTCATCCCGTACGAGCTGGTGGCCTCCGCGGGCACCGTGCTGGCCGGGGCCATCTCCGACAAGGTGGGCAGGCGGCTGCCGCTGCTGATCGCCCTGCTGCTCGTCGCGGCGGCCCTGGCCGGCCTGCCGATCGCCGGAGTCACCGTGTGGAGCGTGGCCTTGGTCTACGCCATCGTCGGTCTCGCCGAAGGGCCCGTCATCTCGCTGTCGACGACCATGGTCACCGACGACGTGCTCAAGGCCGACCCGCGCCGCATCGGTGCGGCGCTGGGCGCCAACCGCCTTGTCCAGGGCATCGGCCCGATCCTCGGCCCGGTGGTCGGCGGCCTGCTCGCCGAGCGGGCCGGGCTGGGCGCGCGCTACTGGATCCTCGCTGCGGTGCTGGCCGCCACCGCGGTACTGGTCGCGTTCCTCCCCGAAACCTGGGCGGGGAAGGAGGCGGCGCGATGACCGGCACGGAGGACGAGCCGCTGGAGGCGCTCGCGGTGATGCGGGAGCCGGGTGGCGAGCGTGAGGTTCGCATGCATCCCAACGCGGGCAGGCCGGCCGCCGGCGCGATCGGCGACATCAGCGAGAAGCATCCCGGGCCGGTGCCGGCCAGGCCCTCCGGCTGGACGGACACCACATCGGCCGGCGCGTGGACGATCGAACACGCCTGCCGGCACCTTACGACATCCCACCCCGACGAAACCGCCAGAATCCTGGCCGAACTGCGGGAGTGATTCGAATGCCGCTCACCTTCGGCAGCTTCAACCTGCCCACCTTCGACCCCGAATCCGACGGGCCGCCCGACCGCATGCTCTCCCGCATCCAGACGCTCGCCGTCCTGGCCGAAGACCTCGGCTTCGACAGCGTCTGGCTGGCCGAGCATCACTTCCAGCCGCACGGCGGGATCCTGTCGGCCCCCGACGTGCTGCTGGCCGCACTCGCGGCCAAGACCCGGCGCATCCGGCTCGGCCTCGGCGTCGTGCAGATCCCCTACCACCACCCGCTGTCGGTCGCCGAGCGGGTCGCCACCCTCGATCAGGTGAGCGGCGGGCGGCTCGACCTGGGCATCGGCAGAGCGTTCCTCAAGTGCGAGTACGACGGCTTCGGCATCCCCATGGAGGAGAGCCGGGCCCGCTTCGCGGAGAACAGCGAGATCCTCCTCCAGGCCCTGCGAGGGGAGAGCTTCGCCCACGAAGGCCGTTTCTTCCGCTTCCCCGAGCTACGGGTGGAGCCCCGATGCCTGCAACGCCCGCACCCGCCGGTGTGGGTGGCGGCGGCCACGACCCCGGAGACGTTCACCTGGGCGGGGGAGAAGGGGCATCACCTGATGATCGCGCCGCTGCTCTCACCTGACCTGGCCTCGCTGTCGGAGAAGGTCGGCCTGTACTTCGCCGCCAGGGAACGAGCCGGCCTCGACCCCGCGGCCGGCAAGGTGCTGATGAACGTGCACGTCCACGTCGACGACACCTTCGAGGCCGCCTTCGACACAGCCGCTCCGCACGTGATGCGCTACGTCGCCGAGACGCGCGCGGCCGGTGCGTCCACCATCGCCGCGTTCAAGCGCGACGGCGTGCCCCGCGACTTCACCCACTACCCGGCCCTCGGCATGCGCTGGGGCGGTTTCACCCCGGAGGACGCGGCCGGCAAGGGCACGATCGTCGTGGGCGCCCCCGACGACTGCGTCGTCAAGCTGGCGGACCTCATCGACAACCTGCACGTCACCACGGTCGCCGCCACGTTCGACTTCGGCCAGCCGATGGAGGCCGTGACACGGTCGATGCGGCTGTTCGCGGACAAGGTCATCCCTCAGCTCACCGGGGAGGAGACGGCCTGAGATGGGGGCCCGACGACCACCGCTGCCGTTCCGCGCCGCCATGCGGGTCCGCGGCGCGCTTCCCCTGCTCGGCCTGCGCCGCGGCGAGCCGCTCCTGCCCCGTCTGGTCTTCATGGGCGTCGATCCGGGAGAGGCGCTGGACGCGCTGCGCGCCATCCGCTCACCCGGCGCGTGGTGCTCCGTCTGGGAGGGGCTCGCCGAGCGGCACGAGCGGACCGGCCGCACGCTCGCCTCGGACGGCGATCACGTCACCGCGGCCGAGTGCCTCCAGCGGGCGGTCGCCTGCTACCGCGCCGCCGAGTACATGGAGTTCCGGCCGGCCGAACGCGCCCGCCTGTGGCGGCGGCTGGTGGCGGCGGCGACGGCAAGCGGCGACCTGCTGAACCCGCCCGTCCGGCGGCTGGAGATCCCGGTGGACGGCGTCGCCGTCCCCGTCACCCTCCGCGTCCCCGCCGGCCGGCGGCCCGCTCCCTGCGTGCTCACCCTCGGCGGAGTGGACGGAGTGAAAGAGGAGTTCCACCGCATCAGCGAGGCGTACACGGCCCGCGGCTGGGCCTCCGCCGCCCTCGACCTGCCCGGTCAGGGCGAGCTGCGCCGCTTCCACGACGTGCCGTGGCGGGCCGACGCCGAGGTGGTGATCGCCGCCGTGCTGGACACGCTCACCCGGCTGCCAGAACTGGACGCGGACCGGATCGCCGTGGTCGGCGGCAGCGCGGGAGGCTACTTCGCGCTCCGCGCCGCGGCCGCCGACCGGCGCCTCGCGGCCTGCGCGGTCATCTCCGCCCCTCTGGACCTGCTCGAGGTGCACCGCGTAGCGCCTCCGCCCATCCCGCAGACCATGGAGTACAACCTCGGCCTGTCCGGCCGCCGAGCCGTGGCGGCGCTCGCCGCGTTCCACGTGGACGACATGCTGCCCGCCGTCACCTGCCCGGTGCTGCAGATCCACGGCGATGCCGACCGCACCGTGCCCTGGGCGCACGCGAGCCGGCTCCGCGAGGCTCTGGGGGAGCGGCTCACGGTCTGTTTCCTGAAGAACGGCGATCACATGTGCTTCAACCGCCTCCCCGAGTGGGAGGCGCGGCTCCGCTCGTGGCTGAGCACGGTCCTCGACGACGCTCCCGGCGACCGCGAGCCCTGCCCTCCCGGCAGCGGCCGCCTTCAGGCGCTGGACGGAGGCGCCGCCCAAAACCGCGGGGTGACAGCGGCCCGTTCCATGAGCAGCGAGGGCGGGACATGAGCGGGCTCGCAGACCTCGCCATCGCCGGCTCGGCGCACGCGGGCAACGGAACGTCCGACCCGGCCCGCGCCTGGCTGGACGGCCTGCTCGACCCCGGGTCGTTCGTCGAGTTCGGCGCCCACGGCCGGCACCGGGAGTCGGCACTCGGCATGGCCCGCCGGCGCCCCGCCGGCGACGGCATCGTGGCCGGTCTCGGGCGGCTGGACGGGCGGCCGGTCGCCGCGTACGCGCAGAACCCGCGCCAGCTCGGCGGCACCCTCGGCGAGGTCCACGGCCAGAAGATGGCCAGAGCCCTCGAACACGCGCTGCGCGGCCGCATGCCGGTGGTCGGCGCCATCAGCTCCGGCGGCGCCCGCATCCAGGAGGGCGTGGGCGCGCTCGACGCCTACGCCGCGGTCTTCCGGCTCAACGCCGCGCTGTCGGGCCGGGTTCCGCAGATCAGCGTGGTGCTCGGCTCATGCGCCGGGGGCGCCGTCTACTCGCCCGCGCTCACCGATGTCGTGATCATGACCAGGGACGGCTCCTCCATGTTCCTCACCGGCCCGCGCGTCGTGCACGCCGTCACCAAAGAGCAGGTCACTCCAGCGGAACTCGGCGGCTCTCAGGTGCACGTCACCCGATCGGGTGTCGTTCACCTCGTCGCCGACGATGCGGCGGACGCCATGGCCAAGGCCAGGAGGGTGCTGTCGTTCCTGCCCGGCTCGTGCTGGGAGCCGCCGCCGCCGGCCGCACCCGAACCTCCCGGCGTCATGCCGGACGTGCCACGCGAAGCCCGCAAGGTGTACGACGTGCGCGGCGTCATTCGCGGGCTGGCCGACGGCGCTGACTTCCTGGAGCTTCAGCCACGCTACGCTCCGAACATCGTGACCGGCTTCGCGCGGCTGGCCGGCCACCCGGTCGGGGTCGTCGCCAACCAGCCCCTGCGGCTGGCCGGCGTCATCGACGCTCGCGCGGCCGAGAAGGGTGCCCGGTTCGTACGCATGTGCGATGCCTTCGGCGTTCCGCTGCTCGTCCTCGTCGACACACCGGGCTTCCTGCCCGGACGCCGCCAGGAGGCCGAAGGCGTCATCCGGCGCGGGGCGAAGCTGCTGTTCGCCTTCTCCGAGGCCACGGTCCCGCGGGTCACCGTGATTCTCAGAAAGGCCTATGGCGGGGCGTACATCGTGATGAACTCCCGCAACCTCGGGGCCGACGCGGTGCTCGCCTGGCCCGGCGCCGAAATCGCCGTCATGGGCGAGGAGTCGGCCGTTGAGGTGGTGTTCCACCGCGAGCTGGCCGCCGACCCGGCGGCCCGGCCGCAGCTGATCGACCGCTACCGTGCCGCCGGAGTGGGCGGCGAGCGGGCCCTGGAACGCATGTCCGTGGACCGAGAGATCACGCCGGCCGGCACCCGGCAGGAGCTGGTCCGGACGTTCGCGGCCCTGCTGCCCTCCCTGCGGCCCGGCTTCCGCCACGACAACCTGCCTCAGTGACCTGCACGCCAGTCCGCACCAAGGAGCCGTGTTCGCCATGACCTATCAACTCATCTGTCACCTGTCCGACATTCCCGACGGCGGCCTGCTCGGCGTCGAGGCGTCGGGAACCCCGATCGCCCTGGCGCGCCAAGGCGACGAGGTCTTCGCCCTGCACGACGTCTGTCCGCACGCGGGCGCCACCCTGAGCGAGGGCGAGCTCGACGGCGGCACCCTGGAATGCTGGCTGCACGGCTCGTGCTTCGACGTCCGCACCGGCAAACCGGTGGCCCCGAACACGCTGCCGGTCACCACGTACCCGGTGAAGGTCGAGGACGGGCAGGTGTTCGTCGCGGTCACCCCGGCCGGCTCGGCGCCCGCTTCATGACGGGCTCGCCGTCCACGACGACCGCCCCAAGCCCTCCCGCGGGCGGCTCCGCCGGCGTCTCCCCGGAGCGGTTCCGCGGAGTGCTGGCCCGGCATGCCGCGGGCGTCGTGGTGATCACCGTCGCGGACGGGGGCGGCCCCGCCGGGCTCACGGTCACCTCGTTCACCTCGGCCAGCCTGCGTCCGCCGCTCGTCTCCTGCTGGGTGGACGAACGCTCCGAGACCCTGCCCAAGCTGCGCTCGGCCGGCCTGTTCGCCGTGAACATCCTGAGCGGCGGCCAGCCGGAGACGGCGGCGAGATTCGCCGGTCGGCGGGCCGATCGCTTCGCGCCGCCCACGCGATGGCGCCCCGGCCCGTACGGCCTCCCCGTGCTGGACGGCATCGCCGCCTTTCTCGCATGCCGCCCCCACAGCATCCTCAAGGCCGGCGACCACCACCTCATCCTCGGCCTGGTCGTCCACGCAGAGGCGCTCGGCCGCACCGACGACCCCTTGCTGTACCACCACGGCGCCTACGGGCGCTTCCTCCCCGCACCGTCCGAGCCCGCCGCCGCACACGAGCGCTGACGTCGGACGCGCACCGCGGCTCGGCCGCGCGGGAACCGCCCATGAGTCGGATCTCCGGCGACCGCAGGCGGGGCGGCGTGGTGAGCATGCCGACGAGGGCGCCGAGCGCCCAGCCTCGCCACCCGGTTCGTGAATCGGGCTGGCACGGTGGACGAGCTGCGCGCCGGCGCGTGGAGGACCAAACACGCCTGCCGGCACCTCACCACGTCCCACCCCGACGACACCGCCGAAATCCTGGCCGAACTCGGGGGCTCGCCGCGCAAGGGCCTGTTCTCAGGCTCCCGCCGGGTCGGCGTTGAGGAGTTGCGCGTACTCCTCGACGTTCAGGTGCCGCCCCTTGAGCTGGGACGTGAGCTCCGCGTCGAGGATGCCCAGCTCCAGCAGCCCGTCACCGCGCTCCTTCGCATGCTGCCTGATGTGCTCCTGCGTGGCGGCGTCCACGTAGTCCTCCCAGTCGGGTGCGTACGTCGCGCCGCCGTCCGGGCCGAGCGGGAGCACGATCCCCGGCAGTCCGGGCCGGTAGGCGGTCAGCTCGTCATCACCCTGGAGCAGCGCGCGGATGTTGGCCGCGATCACCGACGCGTGCCGGGTCGCCGCGCTCGCCTGCTTGGCCTCGGGGATCGCGGTGACGTCGCCGAGCGCGAACACCCGCGACTGGCCGGGCAGCCGCAGCTCGTCGGTGACCGCGAGCCGCCCGTCCGGCCGCCGCGCGGAAACCAGGCTCCCGGCCAGGTAGCCGGTGTCGGGGACGCCGCCGAAGCAGCGGAACCAGATGTCGGCGGTGAGCCGTTCGCCGGAGTCGAGGGTGGCGGTGAACGTCGCGTACTCACCGGCTTCCGACGGGGGCTGCTCGCGCAGGCGCGCCCCGAGGACGACCCGGATGCCCAGCGCGTCGAGCTGGCGGCGCAGCTCCGCCCTGAACTCGGCGGAATACCCGCCGGAGACGATCTCGGACCCCGGGTCGAGGAGGGTGATCGACTTGTCGGGCCAGGCCGCCAGGATCTCCCCGGCCAGTTCGAGCCCGACAGGACCGGCGCCCAGCAGCAGGACGCGGCCGGCCCTCGCGAGCGCCTCGCGGGTCGCGTGGTACCTCTCCTTGGCGGCGGCGCTGTCCTCGACGTCCACCTTGGCGGGGAACGGGTAGGACGAGCCCGTCGCCAGCACGATGTAGCCGGCCTCGATCCGCTCGCCCGATCGCAGCCAGACGGACGTCTCGTCCACCCGCACGGCCCGGTCCCTGATGATCGTGCCGCGCTCGAGCAGCCGGTCGTAGGGGAGGAACATCCGGTCCGTCCAGCCCGGATCGGTGAGGCCGCGCAGCGCGGCGACGTTGTGGACGAAGGTGTCCCGAGGCTCGACGAGCACCACGTCGGTGACGCCGTCGAGCTCCTTGGCGACGGTGATGCCGCCGTATCCGCCGCCGATGACGGCCACGGTCGTACGCATATCGTTCTCTCCTCACAAGAGGGTGGTCGGGGTGACGGTGCCTACCTGCAGCACGGCGTCGAACCATTCGTCGAGCCGCCCGGCCGTCAGGTAGTGCTCGGGATCGGCTTCCGCCTTGTAGATCCCGCTGATGATGCGGAGCTTGTGCGGCCCGCCCAGCCAGTCGTCCACCGGCTCGGGCCGAGGCGAACGCAGGTCGAGCAGATAGCGATCAGGCCCCGCGGCGAGCACGGCGTCGGCCGACCCGGGCATCGGATCGGGAACGACCTGGCCCGGATGCAGGCCGCTCACATCGCCGCGCGCGAACGCGATCAGCAAGGAGACATAGCGCTCGCCCAGCCGTTCGCGCAGCTCGTTGCCGACGCTCTGGAACGGGCCGAGCAGGGCGGCGGGGATGACGCGGGGCGCGTTCGCGGTGAACGACATGCCCTCCCAGTAGGCGATCTTCACGCCGTCGTCGCGCAGCAGCGAGGTCAGCACGGCGACCGAGCGGCGCCTCGTCTCGGCGTAGTCGAAGCCGCCGCCGGCGAAGCTGCCGGCGTGCGCGTCCACGATCAGCTTCGCCTTCTCCAGCGCCACGCCTGGGTCGGGCAGCGCGGCCACCAGGTCGAGGGCGTCGCGCGCGTGCTCGACGAAGGGACGTCCAGGATGGACGCCCCGCGCGTGCTGCACGTGCTCGGGCACCTCGTGTGCGGTGACGATCGTGTCGTAGTGGCGGCGCAGCTCGGGGACCAGCCCGGGACGTACGCGGGCCACATGCTCGATCACGGCCTGGTAGTCCGCGGGCCGGGCGGACGGAGCGTCCAGCCCCACGATCCGCAGCGGGTCGGACCGATGCCGCCGGTTGAACGCCCGCGCCCACTCGACGACGGCGCGCAGCTCCGCGGTCCGCCACGGGGCCCACAGCTCGGACATCGCCGTACGGACGTCTTCGTCACCGCCGAGGACATAGGCGTTCACCCGCTCGACCGCCACCTCGTCGTCCTGGATCGCGAGGACGCGGAACCCCAGGTCCTCGACCAGCAGCCGCAGCACCCGGTGCGCCTGCGTCATCACCTCGTGCGCCGCGCGGGTCTGCTCGCCTATCCCGACGATCTCCGCATCGGCCAGCAGCTCGCGAAGCGGGTGGAGGTCGGTGAGCGCGTCCGCCGGGTCGGTGGTCGTCAGCGCGCGGGCGTGCTCGGCCACCCACCGCCGGGCGGCGGTCTCTGTCGTACGTGCCATGCGTCCGAGGCTACGAGCGTACGGTGAGACAATGAATGCTCAGCTGTGGCACTTTTATACGCGAACGTATCAAAGCGCGGGGTGAACGAGATGGACATCCTCAGCGACGTGATCTCCGCCGTACGGGTGGGCACGCCCGCCACCGAACGGGTCGAGTGGCGGGCGCCCTGGCGGCGCACCTTCCCCGACCTGCCGGGCACGGCCGGCTTCCTGGTGGTGCTCCAGGGCACCTGCTGGCTGATCGACAAGGCCGACGAGCCCGCCCACCTGGCACCCGGCGACGTCGTCTTCTCCCCGCACGGCGACGGCTACACCCTGGCCGACAGCCCGTCCACGACCGCACACGCCACCGGATCCACCACCGTCACCTTGTGCGGCGGCTACCGGCTCAGCCCCGAGTGGACCCACCCGCTCCTGCGCGAGCTGCCGGGCGTCATCCACATCCCGGCCCGCCCCGGACACCACGCGGGCCTGCGCGCGGCCGTGGAGGTGCTCGGCGCGGAGACCGGCAGCCGCCGCCTCGGCGCCGCCGCGCTCCTGCCCGTGGCGCTCGACATGCTTCTGCTGTACGTCCTGCGCATCTGGTTCGAAGAGCACCCCGGCGGCGAGCCCGACACCGGCTGGGCCGCAGCCCTCGCCGCACCCGACATCAGGGCGGCGCTCAACGCCATGCACGACGACCCCGCCCACCCCTGGACCGTCCAGGAACTGGCCGACCGGGCGAGGGTGTCCAGAGCCACCCTGTCCCGCCGCTTCGGCGCGCTCATCGGCCAGCCGCCGCTGACGTACCTGACCTGGTGGCGCATGACCACGGCCGCCCGGCTCCTCGTCCTCGACCCCGCCGCCTCCCTGGACTCCGTGGCCGCTCGCGTCGGCTACTCCTCGGAGTTCGCCTTCGCCAACGCCTTCAAGCGCCACTTCGGCCTCGCCCCGGGCGCCTACCGCCGCCGGGCCACGACTCCCGCCGGTCAGGACGGCACCGCTGTCCCCGCTCCTCCTCGATGAACGGCATGGGAAGCCCGCCACCGGGCTCCCGGCGCGTCCGGCCGTGATCGGCGCGGCAGGAGAAGCGCCGTTCACGCTCTCCATTCCGACCGGCGGAACGCGGCCACGGCGATGCCGAGCGTGACCCCGGCACGGCCGTGACCTGGCCGAGCACGCGTACCAGGTGGGTGGCTTCGATGACGGCGGACACTACGGCCTCACCGGTGCGGTCAACGGGGCGCGCACGTCAGTCGCCCTGGGCGACGTCCGTGCCCCGGCCCGGCTCGCCCGCGGACAGCATCAGGTGCGTTCCCTGCGCGAGCCTGAACTCCAGGATGCCCTCGTCAGGGGACATCGGCGCGGTTCCGAGCAGGGCTTCGTCCCACTTCGCCGATGCGTCGAGGTCGCTGACTTCGACACCGAAGGTGACGCTCTTGATCGGTGGAATCGCCATGCGGTCGTGCCTCCGTTCCGTTGTTCCGTCTCACCGGATCGAGCGACCCGCCGCGCGCCGCGAGTGGCCCCCGCCTTGGCTAGCGCTCGGAGATCCGCGTGCGTTACGCCCGCTCCTCGTCGATGACCGGCATCGGCGGCCCGCCCGGCTGCCACGTCTCCAGGAACGACGCCTGCTGCCGCTGATCGACGAGCTCGACGTCCGCCCCGATGGAGTCGAGGCGGTGGTAGGCGAACAGACGCCCGTACGGGCAGCCGGAGAACGTCTCGGGAAAGCCGGAGGCGGCCAGCCGCTCGGCGCCCGCGGCCACGTCGGACGTCCAGAACCCGAGATGGTGGAAGCGCGGCGTGCTCGTGTCGCCCCACGGCCCTCCGGGCGCGGCCTCGATGAGCTCGATGAACGCGGGCCCCTCGGCGGAGAAGACGATGCGGTAGTCCCACTCCCCGATACGGCCGTCGCGCGGCTCGCGCCAGGCGACCCCGGCCGCGCTGGACAGGTCCCGCATCGCCGCCCGCAGATCGGGAACGGCGAAGCAGACGTGGTAGTAAGGCGACATCGCGGTTGACGCGCTCCTCCCGCAGAGACGACGAAGGCGATCAGATCTACCCGCTGCGCCTCGCGTCCGCAATCAGCGGCCCGTTCCGCCCGGCGTGGGCGATCAGCGACCGTCCCGCCTAAGTACGCGATCAGCGCGGGGCGCCCGAGTGCAGGATCTCGTGCGTCCACCGGTCGCGGGGCTGCGCGTGCAGGGTCCAATAGTGCTCGGCGATGTCGTCGGGGTCGAAGGCGGTGCCGGGGGCGACCGGGCCGTCCACGGTGACGCTCGCCGGGTGCACGCCGGAGGCGCCGTACGCCTGGTCGATCAGCGTGACCAGGGTACGGACGCCCGCCTTGCCCAGCGACAGGCTCACGTACTGCGGCTTGGGCTCGGGCATGCCGCCGGTGATGATGATCGTGCCGTGCCCGCGCGCCGCCATGGCGGCCGATCAGCAGCCGTGCGGCGGCGATCACCGCCAGAGCGAGGCGAACGTTCACCACGCGACCCCTTCACGCGACCGCAGCGGAAACGGCCTCGGCCGGCCGCCGGTGCCCGGGGTAGTGCCAGGCGAACCCGAACCGGCGGCGGGTGTAGCCGAACGCGATCCCGGCCGCCGGGTCGGCGAACGCCTCCGACCCCGCCCGCCTGGCCGCCCTCGGCCTGGAACCGTGACCCGGCAGGCCGAGGGCGGCGGAACGGTCAGGCGAACCGCAGGACGAAACGCCCGCGGACGCCGTGCTTTTCGAGCGAGCGGTGCGCGTCGGCGGCCTCGGCGGCGGGCGGCTGCCCGGCCACGCGCAGGGTGAGCCGCCCGTCGCCGGCCAGCTCGGCGAGCCGGTCCAGCTTCTCCGCCTCTTCGGCGTAGCCGCGGACGAAGATGGGAGCGACCCGCACCCGGTCGGTCCCGTCGCCCTGCCAGCCGCGTACGGTGACCAGCGTCCCGCCGTCCTTGACGGCCGGGAGCGCGGCGGCGTCCAGCACGGCGGCGTCCAGCAGCCCGTCCACGCCGTGAGGGTAGAGGCGGCGGACCTCCGCCACGAACCCGTCACCGCGCGGCAGCACCACGTCGGCGCCGCACGAACGTACGAACTCCTCGTCCTGCGGGGCGGCGTCGGCCACGACGACCAGCCCGGCCAGCTTGGCGAGCTGCACGAAGTACCCGCCGAGCGTCCCCGCGGCGCCCGTGACGGCCACCGTCGCACCGGCCGGGAGCGCCAGCGTGTCCAGCGCGAGCCGCGCGGTGAGGCCGTTCATCGGAACGGTGGCGGCCTCGGCGTCCGGCAGCCCGGCAGGGATCTTCGCCACCGACCGCGCCGGCACGACCAGGTCGGAACGGTAGCCGCCGTGCTCGCCCGACGGCACCACGATGGCCATGACGGCGTCCCCGATCTGGAACGGGCGGTCGACGTCCGGGCCGATCTCGCTGATGGTGCCGGCGACGTCCATGCCCGGCACCCGTACGCCGTCCGCCTCGCCCTGCCGCGGACGTGACCTGACCAGGGTGTCGGTCGGGTTCACCGCGGCGCTGGTGACCCGGATCCGCACCTGGCCGGGGCCGAGCGGCTCCGGCTCCAGGTCGAGCTCGACGAGCGCGTCCGGCCCGCCCGGTTCTGTCACTCCGATTGCGTGAACCACGATGCTCCTTAGTGATTGCTGTCGCCCCGTCGAGGTGCCTGCAGACCTTCGAGTATCAGGCCGCACACCTCGTCGAGCTGGGTCTCGATGCCCGGGTCCGGCCACTCGGCGGCATGGGCGAGGTGGTGGAACTTGGCCGTGGCGTGGAAGACCGCGCGGGCGGCGGCCTCCGCGTCACCGGTGCGGAAGCTCCCGTCATCGACGCCGTCGGCGACGATGGCCGTCAGCTGCCCCAACAGGTCGGCGACATGCCCGGTGGCGACGGCGCTGTGCGCGGCGGCGAGATGACCGTACGCGGCGAACAGCTCGGGATCCTCACGGATCTTGGCCTGCTTCAGCGACAGGACCGCATGCAGCCACCTGCGCAGCCGCTGAGGCGGCCGGAGCGTACGGTCGGCCGCGATGACGGCGAGCGTGTCGCGGTTGCGGTCGAGCCAGCGCCGGGTCACCGCCTCGCGCAGCGCCTGCTTCGACGGGAAGTGCTTGTAGACGGCGGCATGGCTGACCCCGAGCGCACGGGCGACGTCCACGACCGTCGCCTTGTCCGGCCCGTGGCGGCGCAGGATCTCCTCGGTGGCCGCCAGGATCGCGTCCGCGTCCAGCGGAGTGCGGGCGGCCATCAGTGCTTCAGCTCCACGCCGCCAGGCTAGCCGCCGAAGTTACAGATATCAAATCTTGTAACTTGATACCCACTACAGTGCTTCCGCCCTCCGTCTTGAGTACGAGCGCACGGCTCCGACCTGAGGCCCATGACGGCCCGAGCGGCGGAACTTAGCGTGAGAGCATGCTTCCGCGCCCGCCTGAGGCTGACCGGCAGCCCTTGCCCGATCTGCTGCATCGCGCGCTCTTCAAGACGGTGTCGCTGCTCCCGCCCGGGGCGCAGGCGGTGCTGTTACGGCGCTACTTCGACTGGTGGCACCGCTCGCCCGATCCCTGGCATCTCCTGACCGACGACTACGAGCAGCACAAGTACGCCACGACGTTACGCCTGGTCCCTCATCGCCCTTATCGCCGCATCCTCGACGTGGGCTGCAGCGAAGGCGTCTTCACACACATGCTGGCCACGCGGTACCCCGACGCGGAGGTCACCGGAGTGGACGTCTCCGAGCGTGCGCTCAACCGCGCCCGCGCCCGCCCCGCCCGCAAACGGCCGACGTTCATCCGCGCCGACCTGATCTCCTACCGCCCCGCCGACTCCTTCGACCTCGTCTTCTGCGCCGAGACGCTCTACTACCTCGGCCGCGGCGACCGCCTGCGGCTCGCCTCCGCCCGGCTCATCGAACTCGTCCGCCCCGGGGGCCTGCTCACCCTCGTCCACCCCTGGCCGGAGGCCGAACGCCTGTACGTCCACCTCGGCGGCCTGACACGCATCCTGCACCACGTCGAGGAAGAGGCGCACCGCCCCTTCTCCGTCACCGTCCTCGAGGCATGAGCATGATGGCGCCCGGCGAGCGGGCCGGCGTGGATGCGCCGGAGCTCGCCGGACGACGATCGCCATAACGTGCGGCGTGCGCCGTGCAGCGCGGCCGCTGTGACATGCGGCGTGCGCCGTACAACGCGGCCGCTATGACGTGCGGCGTTTGCCGTACAGGGCGGCCGCGCCGGCCACGCCCGCCGCCGCCAGCACGACCTGGATGATCAGCTCGATCCAGTCGATGCCTCGGGTGTCGGCGACGCCCAGCGCGGCGGCGATGGCCGTGCCGATGAGGGCGGCGACGATGCCGATCACGATGGTGAGCCAGAACGGGATGTTCTGACGTCCGGGAACGACCAGGCGCCCGAGAACGCCGATGATCACCCCGATGATGAGCGCGGAGATGATACCGGTGACTTCCATGCTGCGCCGCCTTTCTGGTGATCGCTTGACGGAGGTACGGCAGGTCGCAGAGACACGTCGGCAATCCGTTGCTTCCCGAATGCACAAACGCGCAAACGACAAGGTCCTGTAACGACGGGGTGAGCCGCCGCTGATCCGGGAGGAGTCCCGGCGGGCCGCGTTTACGATGCCGGTGTGACCGCCGATCACGCATTCCACCGCGAGTACCGGTATCCGTCAGGCGGTTGGCTGTGGACCGCCCTTGCCGCCCCCGCGGCCGCAGGTGTCCTGCTGGTCGTGCGCCTGGTTCTGGACGAAGACGTGCCGGCCTTCGTCCCCGTCGCCGTCGGGGCGCTGTTCGCCGCCCTCATCCTCTTCGCGGTGCGCGCGGGCACCGGGAGCGCGACGATCGTCGACGGAGACGGGATCACGATCAGAAACGCGTTCAGCAGCCACGCCACGCCCTGGCCGGACGTCCAGGGCATCGAGATCGAGATCAACCCCGGTGCGGGGCGCGGCGCGCCGGACCTGATCGTCGTCCTTTACGACGCGGAGGGCCGCCGCCGTATCCTGCCGCAGCTCAACGAGAAGAACCTCCCCGACCTGGAGGGCGAGGTGGAGGCTCTGCGCGAGGTGTGGATGCTGCGCAGGGGCGAGGACTGGGCGCCGGTCGGCAAGGCGGCAGACAAGATCGCCCGCGCCCGCAGATACCCGCGACCGCTGGTGCACGTCGCGGTCATGGCCATGTTTCTCGGACTCGCGGCCGGGGTCGTGATCTCCCTCGTCATGCTGGCCACGGGCATGTACGACGTCATCAACGAAAACCCCGTCACCGAGGCCCTGTTCCGCCCCATGACGCTGATCTTGGCGATGCCCTTCCTGGCGTACATCGGCACCTTCGTGATCGGGGCGATCGTCCGCCGCCGTCGCTGAACCTCGCATCTGGAAACGCGCACTCCACCACAGTCGGGGAGGCATCGAGCTGCGCCGGTCCGCGTCGCAGGGATGTCACGCGGGCGGGCCCGCCTTGACCCGCCGCACCGGTTGCTCCAGCGAACCCCGGTAACCGTGGAGGTGCTCAAACCACCACGTGGCGCCCGCATCCGCGTAAGCCTGGACCGGCGAGCCGGGGTCGCTCACCCCGATGACCGCCACGTCGAAGCCGCCGTCGGCGGCCCGATGCCGCCGCACCTCACCGACCTGAGCGGCCAGGGCCTCGGGGGAGAGCGTCATGCGGCCGTCCTGGTCGTCGCCCGCGACGATCCACCCGTCCCAGCGGGCGGCGCGCCGCAGCGCGCCGGCAGCCGTGCCGCCGACCCACACCGGAACCCGGGGCCGCTGCACCGGCAGCGGCGCGAGCCGCACCCCGTCGACGGTGTAGTGAGCGCCCCGGTGGCGCACCTCCTCGCCGGACCAGAGCGCGGCCAGCACCTCTAACGCCTCGTCGAGCACGGCCCCGCCGGGACGCGCCGCGCCGAAGGCGGTGAACTCCCGCTCCACGCCGCCGAGCCCGGCGCCCAGGATCGCGCGGCCGCCGCTCAGCCTGTCGAACGTCGCCACCGTCTGCGCCAGCCGCTCCGGGCGGTGCCCGGCCACGGGCGTCACCGCCGTGCCCAGCCTGATGCGGGACGTCGCCTGCGCCGCCGCACCCAGCGCCACCCACGGGTCGGCCGACGGCACGCCCCAGGCGAAGCCGAGATGGTCCCACACCAGCAGGGCCTCCCACCCGGCCGCCTCGGCCTCCCGGGCGAGGGTCACCAGGTGCGCGGGCTCGGCGAGGTCACCGAGGATCGCGACGTCGATGCCGTACCGCATGCCCCCACTCAAGCACCCGGCACCGACAGTTCGACGGAACGCGGGCACTGGCGGCTTACAGCATCACGGCCAGGGTGACCGCCGTGGCGGACGCTCCCGCGACGGCGCCCGTGACCGCCTGGGCGGGCGTGTGGTCGCGCAGCACCGTACGCGCCCACCCGATCAACCCCACCAGCACGGCCCCGGCGGCGAGCACCACGGCGGGCCGCGGAAGCACCCAGGCGAGCATCACCACCGACCCCGCCGCCACCGCGGTGTGGAAGGAGATCTTCCAGGCCAGCGTGACCGGCCCGACCACGGCCAGCGTGGCGAGCATGATGACCACGCACGCCACCATCACCATGGGAGCCCCGAGCACGACCAGCAGGGCCAGCGCCACGACGACGAGGGCGACGATGACCGCGATCAGCTTCGGCCGCTGGGACCGCTCACCGATGTGCCAGTCCCCGAACCACCCCTTGCGGACCCCGCCGAAGATGACGATCGCGGGCACGCCACCGCACAACCCGGAGGCGAGCGCGCCCCAGCCGACCCCGGGCCACCCCGACGTGACCGCGCCCACCACCAGCGGCAGGCCCATCACGAACCACATCGGGGCGAACACATCGGTCAGGCGCCGAGCGAGGCGGACCTGCGGCCGCTGCCGAGCTGCTTGAACGCCTTCGCGACCTGTCGCAACCACTGTGTCTCTCTTTCCATGTCACCGGCGAAATCAGGGCCGGGGATGCGACCGGACGGCACCCCCGGCTCGTGTCCTGCGCGAGCCGCGCCCAGGGCGTCGGCGACCCACCGCGCCACCCGGGCGGGGTCGTCGCTCGACGGCGGCTCGGCCACCGTCGTGAGGTTGAGCATGCCGTCGCGGATCTCCAGCACCCGCCGCACCACCCGGGCGCGCAGGTCCACCTTCAACGGCAGCGAAAGGTCGGGGTACTGCGCCGTCAGCGCGTCCCACAGCGGACGCAGCTCGCGCAGCGCGGCCAGGTGGCGCAGCCTGGCCACGCCCAGCCGGCAGGCCGGAATCGACGTGCCGGCCGTGATGCCGACGACGCACGCCAGCAGGGTCACCCGCCCCAGGACGGGGATCTCCCGCAAGGTGGTGTCCGGGTCGAGGAGGGTGGCGAGGTTGACGGTCATGACGTGCGCCCGGTTGATCACCCCGGCGGTCATGCCGATCGTGGACAGCACCAGGCCGAGCCGCAGCAGCGGCGGCGCCACCCGCGCGTACCCGGCGAACATCCAGCCCGCCGACGCCAGGCACGTCATCAGCCAGGCGTCGAACATCGCCAGATAGACGCGGCCCTCGACGGCCGTCGCGCCGGGGGAGTGCGCGCCGTCCACCCAGTAGATGCGGCCACCGCGTACGGCGAACATGGTGACCAGGACGCCCATCGTGAGCAGGGCGGCCGGCCAGATCCAGCGGGCCCGCGACGGCCGCCCCCGCCGGGTGATCGCCTCGACGTACGCGAGCAGGCTCGTCGCCGACGCCAGGCCGGTGAGATGCCGCAGCAGCGTCGCCAGCTCCGTGCCGGTGGCGGCGTCCATCCACGTCACCACCGCGGGCGCGGTGAACACCCGCGACAGAGCCAGCCCGGTGAAGGCGGCCCACAGCATCCGCTGCTCGTGCGAGCGCATCGCCGGACGGATGCGGGAGATCGACGCGCCCCACAGCAGGATCATGGCTAACCACTCGGCCAGGCCCACGCATGCCTCCTACGTCTCATATCCGAAGGTCCTGGACAGGCGGCGCAGGCCCTCATCGCCCCTCTCGGGCGGGGTGTACGCGCGCGTCAGAATGAGGGTGGCGAGCTCTTCGGCGTCGCGCTCCCACTGGGTCTCGTACCGGCCGCGCCCGTTCCAGCCGACGACGGGGCCGATCATGCGGCGCATGAACTCCTCGACGTCGCCCCCGATGCGGCCGTGCGTCAGCAGCATGTGGCTGATCTCGTGCAGCACGATGTTGACCCGCAGCAGCCCGGACGCGCCCGGCGCGACGAAGATGTGGTCGGCCCTGCGCGTGCCGAACCACAGCCCGGTCACCGCGCCCGCGGCCTCCGCGGGCAGGTCGTGCATGTGGAGCGGACGCCGCCGCTCGGCGCGGATGCGCTCAAGGAACGCATCCAGCGTGAACGGGTGCGGGATGGGCGCCGCCTCCAGGGCAGCCAGCAGCGTGGGAGACGGCATTCGTAACCTTTCCGCCGAGGCCCGGACAGACTATCGACCATCCGCTCAAGCCATGGTCACTGCGAGCGCGTCGGTTGATCATCGTCGGGGGTCCGTGCCGGATCGTCCAGACCTTCGGCGCGGCGCATCGCCTCGATCATCGTGAGCAGCGCGCTGCGCGAGATCTCCGACAAACCGGCCGTACGCTCGGCGATGTACTCCACGCCGAGCTGCTCGGCCCCCTGCCGGATCTGCGCCTCCAGCCGCTGATCTTCGGCGCTGAGCGGCGGCGGTTCGTCGTCGCCGTTGAGCCAGCCGTACGAGACGCCGAGGAGCTGTGCCAGGGCGGCCAGCCGGTCCCGGCCGACGTTCGTCTGCTTGCCCTTCGCGATGCGGCTGATGTAGGCGTGCGACATCTCAACGCCCTGCTCGCGCAGCCGCTTCGACGCCTCTCGGGCGGAATAACCCTTGGCAGCCAGGGCTTGGGTCAACCGCTCGGCCAGGGTAGCCATTCAGTCCCGCTCCTTCATGCCGGTTCGCCCCGGTTTGGGGGTTATCTGCACTCCGGCAGTGGAACCACAGAGTACACAATTTGTCCAGGTGTGACCCGGTAGTTGACAATGCTCCCCTGTCGGGGAAGGATCAAGCGCCCAGGTGTGAACTGTCGGTACACACGCAGGATCCTCATTCCCGACGTCCGACCTCATCGGAGAGCCCCCCGTGACCTTGCCGGACACAGACGGCCGACATCTCGTCCTGCGGCTCTCCCCGAACCTGTCCGCCCCTTTCGCATCAGCGGACGATCACGCGGCCGCGCGCCGTCAGGCGGCTTGCCCCCGCCCGGGACAGGGCCAGTGCGGTGGCCCGATCTCCCTCGCCGAAGGGCGGGGGCAAGTCTTTCCCATGATTGTCGCTACAGCCTGTCCACGGCCGGTGAGCCGGGTGGCCGTTGCGGGCCGGCGCGGGCCGCACTGGTAAGGTGCCGGGCATGTCAGGCGCTTCATGCTCGGCCGCGTGCGCGGCGGTGACCAGGACGCTCCGCTAGCGGCGGGACGTTCGCGGCACACCACCCTCCTTGCGCGAGAACGTCCGGTCGCTTCGTGATCAGTCCGGAGCGGCACCTTCGTGCTGCTCAGACGCCCCCATGAGCACCGGAGCGCTTGATGCTTTCCTCCCACGGGCAACGCCCGATCTCTCCCATGCGCGCATGGCTGGTGCTGTGCGCGATGTCGATGCTGCAGTTCCTTCTCGCGGTCGACGTGACCGTGGTCAACATCGCCCTGCCCTCGATCGGCAGGGACCTCAGTGCCGCAGGGCACTCCCTGACCTGGGTCGTGGTCGGCTACACCATCGCCGGTGGCGGGCTGCTGATGCTCGGCGGCCGGCTGGCCGACCTGCTGGGCCGCCGCCGCATGCTGCTGGCCGGCGCCTCCCTCTTCGGCGCGGCGTCGCTGCTGGCCGGGCTGGCGCCCACGTTCGAAGTCCTCGTTCTGGCGCGTCTCCTGCAGGGCGCCGGTGAGGCCACCGCGCTGCCGGCCGCGATGGCCACCGTCGTGGTGCTGTTCCCCGAAGGGCCGCGCAGGTCACGGGCGCTGGGCGTGTGGACCGCGGTCGCCAGTTGCGGGCTCGTCCTCGGGTTCGTCCTGTCCGGCGTCATCACCGCGCGGCTGGGCTGGCGGTGGACGTTCCTGCTCCCCGTGCCCGTCATCCTGGGCGTCATCGCGGCCGCCCTGCTCCTCATCGAAGCCGACCGGTCCGTGGCACGCTCATCCGGCCCGCTGGATGTGCCGGGGACGCTGCTGATCACCGCGTGCCCGCTGCTGTTCGCGTACGGGGTGGTCAGAGCCGGCGAACCCGGCATGAACCCCTGGCTGAGCGCGGCGGTGCTGGCCGGGGCGGCACTGGCGGGCGGCGCGTTCCTGCGCGTCGAAGCCCGCTCCGCGCATCCGCTGGTGCCGCGGGGCTTCTTCGCCCACCGCGCCCGCATCACCGCCAACGTCACCACCATGCTGCTCAGCGGGGCGCTGTCCACGTCGTTCCTGCTGTTCACGTTCTACCTGCAGGACGTCCTCTGGATCGGCCCGCTGGCGGCCGGGCTCACGATGCTGCCCATGGGAGTCGCCACGATCGCCGCCTCCCTGCTCGTTCCGCGCATGCTCGGCCGCTGGGGAGTGCGGGCGTGCGTGCTGGCGGGACTCGGGCTCACCACGGGCGCGATGGCCACGATCGCGCTCGTCGCCGTACTCGAAGCCGGAGCGGCGTGGCTGATCCCGGCGATGGTGCTGGTCGCCGCCGGGATGTGCTTCGGGCTGATCGGCCTGCAGTACCTCGCGGTCAGCGGCACCACCGGCGAGGACGCCGGGATCGCCTCGGGGGTGCAGCGGGCGGTCGACCAGCTCGGCGGCGCCTGCGGCGTCACCGTCTATGTGGGGATCGGATTCGCGCCCGGCCTGCACACGGCGAATCCCTTCGTTTTCGCCACCGTGCTCGCGGCCGCAGGGCTCCTCATCGGCGCCCTCGTTGTGCACCGGCGGCTGGTACGACGCTGCTGAACACCGGTGCGGCGGCGGGACAACGTCCACGCCGCCGCACCGCCAGGTGGGTCAGACGCCGTCGATGAGGCGGATGGCGATGTCAGGGCTGAACTGCCCGGCCGGGGTGGTCGGCGCGATGCCGCACTCGCCGTCGGAGTCGCCGGGGACCTTCACCCACAGCAGCATCTCCGTGCCGCCGGGGCCGCCGACCTGGGCGGGCGTGCCGAGCCGGCGACCGGCGGGGTTGCACCACTCGCCGTTGGAGCCATTGCCGTTGCGGCTGGTGTCGATCACCCACTTCGCGGTGCCGCCCAGCGCGGCGTTCACGGCGGACGCGTACGCGGCCGACTCGGAGGTCGTGTAGTAGTTGGAGACGTTCACCGCGAAACCGCGCACGTTGCTCACACCCACCTCGAGCAGCCTCTCGGCCATCTGCCCCGGCCGGTCCCCGAACCAGCCGGCGTTCGCCGCGTCGAGGTAGGCCCACGTGTTGGGCGCCTTGTCGCGGAACTGCTCGGTGGCGTACCTCAGCATGCCGACGCGGTCCCGCTTCTGGTTGTCGTCCATGCACTCGAAGTCGCCCAGCGAGTCGGGCTCGATGATGACGACGGCGGGACGGTCACCGATCGCGGACGCGAAGGCGGAGATCCACGCCTTGTACGCGTCCACGCTGCCGGCGCCACCGCCCGAGTGGCCGCCGCAGGCGTCCCGGCCGGGGATGTTGTACGCCACCAGCACGGGCAGCTTGCCGGCCGCGGCGGCGCCGGAGACGTAGGAGGACACGGCGGCGCTGATGTCGGGGTTCCAGTTGCCGAACCAGCGGGCCATCGGCTTGGAGGCGATGGCCGCCTCGATGCGGCCGGCCCTGTAGTCGCCGCCGTTGTCGCCCACCCAGCGGGCCGGGTTGGACTCGGGATCCACGTAGAAGCCGTCGGTCAGCTCGATCGGGCTCGAGGAGGACCCGCCGGCCTCGGTCAGCGACACGTTGTCGAGGTAGAACGTGTGAGCGGCGCCGCCGCCGAGCTGGAAGGTGACCTGACCGGCCGAGGTGGTCAGCGTCGAGGTGAAGGGGAAGCTGAAGCGCTTGCTGGTGGGGGAGAGGGAGATCGGCTGCGTCAGCGTGTTGGTGTAGGGGGCGTCGCCGAGCTGCACGGTGGTGACCGCGGAGACGTTCGTGCTGGCGGAGGCGTCGAACGAGAGCGTGTACGTCTTGCCCTGCGCCAGCGGGATGTCATTCTGGGCCACCATCGCGTCCCACGGGTTGGCGGTGCCGCCGGACACGCCGACCCGCAGCCGCCCGGCGTCGGTGGTCATCGTGGTGTTGGCCGAGTTCCACCAAGGGGCGGTGCCGTTGGTGAACGTGCCGTTGACGACCAGCTCGGTGGCGGCGGCCGGCGCGGGAGCGGCCGAGGCCGCGGCCGCGGGTAACGATGTCAGGGCCGTGGCAAGCGCGATCGCGAGGGTGAACAGTCGCACGTAGTGCTTCCCTTCTGGGGTGTTCTTGGATCTCGCGTTGTGAATATCACAAAGATCATGAAAAGTCGTGACATCTTGGGAAAAGTCACCGAAGTCGAACGCGACCAGGGCGAATGCGGATCCGGTCCGCGAGGCCCTACGACATAAGGACCAAAAGTGCATCAGCACATGGTGTTGGTGCTGTTTGTCCGGCATGGGCCAGACCTCGGAGCGGTATGACTCCACTTCGATACGGGCAGCGGGGGAGGGACCGGTGGCAAGGGCCTTTCTGGTCGTGGCGGTGATGCTCGGGATGGTCGCCGGGCCGACGGCAGGCTGCGGCTCAGATCGCTCAGATGTGAGGGAATCGGGAGCCGGCGCTCCGGGGCAGGCAGGGCCGGGTACGCGAGCACGGCCGGTCATCACCCCCGGGGGGCAAACTCGTCTCGGAAGACAACAGCGGTGACCTTCCTGATGCCACGGCCCAGGTCTGCCGGGAATGTCAGCGAGGACTGGGAAAGTCCGACGCCCGCTTGGCCCCACGGATGGAAAGGGTGGCCAAATCCAGGAGCGGCAGCAACAGCGCAAAGAGCGACAGCGCAAAGGCGGTAGCGCTGAACTGCGCGGCGGCGGCGCGCGCGAACGAGAGTGCGAAACAGGGAGCCCAGGGCTTCTCCAGCCGGTCGCAGAAGAATGCCGAGCTCGCGCTCGAGAACGCCGATAAGGCGAAAGCGGTCGAAGGCGCCATTCCCGCCAGCATACGGACACTGGTGGCAGGGCTCGGTGCTCGCGCGGAATTGGTCGCCGCCGCCACCTTGGGACAGCAGGACCGAGTTCGTGCCGCTCTGAAGCGCCTGGAGGCGCTCGGATACGAGGCGGGCGATTATCTGCGGGACGCCTGCGCGGTGGCCGCCGACCCCGCCGCCATTCCCGAGTGCGAGAGCGCGACACCCTCGGGCGGCGAGACCGAAGCGCCGTCCGATGAGCCGGAGACCACGGTGACCTCCGAGACCGAGACTCCTCCGACCGAGGAGGGCGGCGAGACCGATGACGGAGACACGCAGCAGCCCGACGAGAAAGGGCCGACCGATGAAGTGGCCCCCGCGCCGCCCGTGGACGGCGACGATCCGGCCCCGGCCGAGACGTAGCGGCACCCGCCCATGAGCACTTCCGGGGGCGGCGATGGCGCGGACTTCGCCCGTATCTGGGGGATCCTCACGCACATCGTGACGCCGACCACGCTGGTGGCGGCGATCATGATGTACTTCGGAGCGGTACGCGCCAACACCATGTACGGGCTTCTCGGCGTCGACCAGAGCATGCTGGGCCTGTCCTTCCAGGACTACGTGCTGCGCAGCGTCGCGCTGGCCATCGAACCCCTGATCCTGGTTCTTCTGGTGGCCCTGATCGCTCCTCCGCTGCACGGCTGGGTGACGCGCTCCGCCGAGCGGCATCGCACCGCCGCGATGCGGGGCATCGCGGTCGCGACCGCGCTCGGGCTCGCAGGCGTCGTGACGGGACTCCTGGGCCTGGTCGGATGGGCTGCGCTCCCGCCCTTCGTCCTGCCGCTCTGCCTGGGCGCCGGCATCGTCATCCTGGTCTACAGCGCCGGCCTGTACGGCAGGCTCACCATGGGCCGGGCGACCACCGCCACCCGTCCGGTCGTACGGCGCGCGGTCTGCGGGGCGCTTCTGCTGCTCCTGCTGTTGTGGTCGGTCACCGAGTACGCGCAGCAACGAGGCAGGGAGGCGGCCGACCGGTACTGGGCCGATCCTGGGATGTTGCCGAGCACGGTCGTCTACGCGGCACGGCGGCTTTTCCTGGAAGGCCCTGGAATCACCGAGACCGTCCTTCCCGACCCGAACGCGATGTACCGCTACCGCTACACCGGCCTGCGCCTGCTGATCCATTCCAACCAGCGCTACTTCCTGCTGCCCGCCTGCTTCGCGACGAGCCCGTGGGCCCGGGCGATCGCACTTCCCGCCGACGCGTCGCTGCGGCTGGAGTTCCACGTACTCAAAATCCCGCCGGAGTGCCCACCCGGCCAGTGAGCACCGGCCGTGCCGGCCGGGCGGAGGCCGTCGACGATGTGCAGCGGGACGCCCGGTGTGGCGCTCCGCGCGCGATCACGGGCCATCATGCGGATCATGATTCCGTTACACCGACGACGACCTGCCCGCGCTGCCCTCTCACGAACCGTACGGCTTCGAGGGCTTGTCCAATTGGAACGAGTACTACGAGCAAATGACCGAGCCCAGCTTCGCCGAGCAGGTGATGACATGGCTGCCCGCCCTCGCCGCCGGGGCGGCGGTCGGCTTCGCGGCCGGCGTCGTGACCACTCTGATCATCATCAAGGCGAGGCGGAGGCGGGCTCTCCTGAACACGGGGACGCACTCTGCCGGACCTGCGCAGCCCGGGTGGCCGAACGGGCATCATTCACACTGAGCGCATTTGCCGGAAATTTTCCGTCTCTCATCAGCGACATCAACCGACTTAACAAGCTATTTCTTATAACGCGATAAAAGATCATCGCCGATGAAGCGGTCAGAAGACGGCCGGCGCATAGCGCCAGCTCAGTAAGCCGAGTCGCAGCCGGAACGATGCTCTCGAACTGACATGCGGCATTACAGGCCGGTCGCCGATGAATATTGGCGAATGGTCGACAAATATCACTTGTAGCACCGCGGAGTAGGTGAGTCCGGACGTAGCATGCTCACCACGGAATGGCGCTGCGGGAGAGTCGATCATGCGGTTGAAAGGCCGGCGAGGTGCGGTGACCCTGGTGCACGCGCTGTCCAAGCGCGATACCCCCCATGGGCCCGACAGACCGGTCCTGCTGCTGACCGGCCCTCGAGGAAGCGGCAAGACGGCCCTGCTCAACGGGATCGGGGAATATCTCGACGGCCGCCTGCCGTACGCGAAGGTCGATTTCGAGGAGCTGGCCAGGGACACCGTCTGCGACGTCCTCAACATGATCAGCATCGACTTCAACCGGCACGGCGCACCGTACGGCCGCATGGCGTTCCCCAGGCTGGTGCTCGGGCAGATCGCCATGGCCGAGCCCCGGCTGAACGAGGTGCGCGCCCTTGCCCGGCAGGAGCTGCAGGAACGGTTCGAGAAGTATCACCGGGTCGACGAGCTGCGGAAATTCTTCGCCCAGGCGGTGGGGACGCCGGCGTCCGGGGCCACACAAGGGATCGTCACCTCGGACCTGATCGACGCCGTGCTCGGCGTGGTGCTGATCGGGCTCAGGTCCTGGCGGGGGGCCCGCCCGGTGGTGATCGGCCCCGGTACGAGCTGGTACCGCCATCAGGACCGGGGCTTGGACCACGATCCCCTGGACGTGCTCATCGACCTGAACGCGTGGGCCCACGACAGGGACACCGCGGGCAACGGCGCGAAGGCCGATGAGCTCATGCTCTCGGCGTTCCTCGCCGACCTGCGCGCCGCGTTCCGGCGGCGGCGACGGCTGCGCGGGGCCGGTTATCGCTGCGTCATCATGCTGGACAACGCCGACACCAAGGCGGGACGAGCGTTCCTGGACGCCCTGATCTCCGCGGGCGAGCGCCAGGACACCATCATGGTGACCGCCACCACCCGCGGCCCGCTGACCACCGACGTGGCCGGATCGAACCGGCTGCTGCCCACGACGGAGACCGCGGACGTCGATAAGCGTTTAGACGCGCGGGACGACGCCGACGGCCACTGGTTCCCGGTACGTCTCGCCGACCTTACGACCGCGCACGTCCACGAGCTGGTCCGCGACCTGGACCTGCGCAGATGCAACGGCAAGCACGCCGAGATGGCCGTCTACGGCTTCACCCAGGGCCACGCCGGCGCCACAGCCCTGCTTCTCAGCGCCATCGCGCAGCACCAGGCCGACCCCATCGACCTCCGGCGGATCCTGGAGATGAGCCCGCAGACGGCGAGCGGGCCCCAGACGTATGGGGAACGGCTCCGCGGCATGCTCCTGGGCGACCTCCCCGACGCCGAAGCGGACCTCCTGGCCACCTGCGCCGCGGCGCGCGACATGGCAGAAGCGGTGCAGATGGCAGGGCAAGCCCCCTTGCCGGACGTTCGCGTCAAGCGCATCACCGACGCCGAGGTGTGGATGCCCGGAACGTCCACGGGCAGCCCGGTCATGCACCCGGTCGTACGGCGACTGCTGCTCCAGCGCCTCGCCGAGCGCGACCCCGGCGCGGAGAACGGCTGGACGACCGTGTACGGCTGGTTGCGCGGCAACGCCGAGAGCCACGGCGACACCACCGGCGAGCTGCACCACGCCCTCGCACTCGGCGAGGTCGAGCACGTCACCGAGGAGATGACCAGGCGGTTCCATCACCCCGACGTCCCGACGAAGACCTGGCTGGACGAGCTGAAGGCGGTGGTGGCGGCGCCCTGCCGTGCGCGTATCGAAGGACCTCCGCTCGACCACGTCAACGGCATGAAACGGTGGGCCGGGTACGAGCCGACGATCACCCACAGCGTGGCGACGCTGGTGGCGGGCCTGTGGGTGGCCAGCGAACCGCTGATCGACAGCCGGCGCGCGGCTCTGTACCAGCAGATAGAGAACGCCTTCTCCGAGCTGTCCGGCAAGTGCAGTAACGACTCGGAACCGCTGACCGCCGAGGCGGCGCGGTACGGAGCCCTGGCCACGAGGTGGGGTCGATGACGCAGACGCTGTTGCCGCTGGAGGAGAACCCGTGGCCCAGGCCGCCCCGCCGCAGGTGGGGCTGGATCGTCGCAGGGGTGTGCGCGGTGGTGCTGCTGGCCTATGGCGGGTTCCAGGTGGTCGATCACCTCTCGCGCTGCGCGCCGGGCGTGGCACGCGTCACGGTGGCCGCAGCCGGACGCGAGGAATGCGTGGGGATCAGCGACTCCTATGCGTTCGAGCCCCGGTTCCAGCATGTCGTGAACGCCCTGATCACAGAGAACGAGTTCGCCACGGCGGGCGGGGAGGGCACGTACGTCACGGTGGCGTTCGCCGCCGGCCTGACCAACCCGGACGGGCGGGTGGTCGCCGAGCTGGAGGGAGCCGTCGCCGGGCTGCGCCGGGCCAACCGCGAGAACCTCGTCGGCAGCAGACCCCTGATCAAAATGGTGCTGGCCAACATGGACAGCGAGCAGACCCACTGGCAGGAGGTCACCGACGACCTGCTCGAGATGGTGGACGGCCCCGACCGGCTGAGGGCCGTCGTGGGGCTCGGCTTGAGCAGCGACGAGGCGGTCAACGGCATGCGACGGCTGAGCGAGGCCGAGCTGCCCATGATCGCCGACGTCATGACCGCCGACGACATCACCAAGAAGCAGGCCAACGGCTTCGCGCGGGTCAACCCGACGGTCGGCGAGGAACTGGCGGCGGTGGCACAGTACGTGCGCACCACCGAGGAGCGCACCGCCGAGCAACGCAGCGCCATGATGGTGACCTACAGCGAGGAGAACGACCGCTACGCGGCAGCGCTGTCCAACGCCTTCAAGACTCGTTTCGGTGAACACTGGAAGCGCAGCGGACGGGTCAGCAACCCCTTCAGCCGGGACCCCGGCATCAACTTCGACCTCATCGTCGGCAGCCTGTGTGACGATGACTCGCCCGACCTCATCCTGTACGGCGGGCGCGGCAAAGACCTGCCGGCGTTCATCCAGTACCTCAGCCAGCGCAAATGCCACGACGACGAGGTCACCATCGTGACCGGCTCCGACGCGGCGCGCCTGCTCACCGACAGCCCGGAGAACAAGCCGGCCGTGGACGCCCTGTACTCCCAGGAGAAGCCGATCTCGCTGATCTACTCGCCGCTGGCCGAGCCCGCCGTCCTCCGCGGCGGCGCCGGGCAGCCTGCGGAGCCCCAGCTCGTCAAGCTGGAGCAGACCTTCAGGGACGTCGGCTTCGACCCCCGCCACCTGCGCACCGGCTGGGCGATCATGGCCCACGACGCCGTGCTGGTCGCCGCCCGGGCGATCCGGCTCGCGGCCCTGTCGAACCCCATCCCGCCGCCCCGCAAGGTCCGTGACCACATCTACTTGATGTCTCCCAAGGTCAACGGCGTGCAGGGGGCTTCCGGGCTCATCGAGATCGACCCGGAGACCGGCAACCGCCGCATCGAGCGGCTGCCCGTCCTGCGCCTGCTGCCGCGCGGCGAGCCCGAGATCCTCGGCCTGTACCCCGTACGCTAGGCGCCTCCTAGTCCTGCGCACGGGTCAGGAACGCCATGACGGCCACGGCGAGCCCGACAAAACCCGCGAATCCGCCCGCCCCGGTCAGCACGGCCACCGGAACGGCGGCACCGCCCAGCCAGGCCAGAACTCCGCCCGCGAAGGCGACGAAGAAACCGGCGGTAACGATCAGGGCGACCCACAGTCCCCGGTTGTTGTTCATGGCGTTCCTCACGTCGTCGTGAAGGGTCAAGGTCATCGAATGCCCGTTTCCAGGTAATGGAACGGCAAAGCGTGATCACGATGCCTTGCAGCGGTACGCGATCACCAGCAGGCAAAAAGGAGTCGAACGATGTCGATGCGGAGCGTAACGATCAGAACGGATTCGTTCCCCGGCGGAGGATGGCGTTCGGCTTCGTTCGGGCTCCTCCGATGTCCGTCTGGACATGCCGCGTGAGCTGGGGCGAAGCGGGGGAGGTCAGGCCGAACGACCTCGAATGAGTGATCGGCGCGCGCCTTGCACCGCATCGATGGCAGCATGATTGTCGTCACGATTCGTAGATCCCATTCGTCACGGCGTGACTCCCCCAGTAGAAAGATCACGAATCGATCGCCATCGATGACCCAACCGCACAACCCTGCGCACCGCGCTTTCATCGACCAGCTCAACCGGCTGCGCGAACAGGCGGGCAACCCGCCGCTGTCCCACCTGCGCAGGCTGTCGCGCAGACGGCTGCCCAACGGCAGAGAGGGGCGCGAGCTCGCGCCCAGCACCACGCAGGAGATCCTCAGCGGCAAACGCCGCCACCTGCCTCAGTGGAGCTGGGTCGTCTCGTTCGTCGCGGCCTGCCACGAGGCGGCCAGGGAAGGCAACCTCGACCTCGGCCCGATGGACCTGGCGGCCTGGAGCGCCCGCCTGCTCCACGCCCGGCACGGCGACCGCCCGGCCATCCGCTGCGCCCCCCTCGTCCCGGCCGGCCCCGATCAGCTGACCGCCGACGACATCGTCCAGTCCCACCTCGAGACCCACGGCCGCGTCGCCGCCCGCCTGGCCCGCGAGGCCATGAACGGCGACACCGAAGCCTGCTTCCACCTGGCGCTCTTCACGCTGCTGCGCGGCTGGAGCCTGGACGGCATGACCTGGCTCGCCCGCGCCGCCGACGCCGGCCACGAAGCCGCCCTGGAGCTGCAGAACGCCGACGACGTGCGCGCACAGGCCGCCGAGGTCGCCTACCGGCACGCCTGCGCCCTGGAGGCGGGCGGCCCCACCAGGGCCAGCATCGCCCGCTGCTTCTACCGGCTCGCCGCGGAAACCGGCCACCCCGGGGCGACGGCGAAGCTCAAGGTCGCTCCCGCCGCGGATGCTCCGCTGACCGCCTCCGACTTCGACCAGCCGTTGATGTCATGACGGGCGGGTGCAGGTCATGAGGTACGGGCGTCGTACTCCTCCCGGTTGGCGAGCACTTCGCCCATGTGCGCCTGGGCCCAGTGGCGGAGCCCGCGCGTCATCTCATGCAGCGACAGGCCGAGCGCGGTCAGCTCGTAGGTGACGGTGACGGGCACGGTCGGCGTCACCGTACGGGTGAGCAGCCCGTCGCGCTCCAGCGACCGCAGCGTCTGCGTCAGCATCTTCTGGCTCACCCCGGCCAGCAGCCGGGCCAGCTCCGAGTACCGCATCGCCCGCGGACCGGACTGCCCGGCGGCGTCGCCGCCCAGCGCGCACAGGATCAGCACGACCCACTTGTCCGCGATCCGGTCGAGCAACTGCCGGCTCGGACACGCGGCCAGGAACGCGTTGTACTCCATCTTGGCCTGCTCCCGCCGCTGCGCCGCGTTCGTCGTCGCCACCGATCGCCCCTCTCGCCTTCGGGTGGGTTACGCACTTTCAAGTGCCTACTTCCCTACAGGAAGCTGCTCTCCCATCCTGATGCACGAACGCGAAAAGCACCACGTACGACAAGGAGAGAAGGCGTGAGCACTTCCGCCCTGCCCGGCGGCACCTGGACCCTGGGGGACCTGACCGTCACCCGGTTCGGCTACGGCGCCATGCAACTGGCCGGCCCGTACGTCATGGGGCCGCCCGCCGACCGCGAGGGCGCCCTGGCCGTGCTCCGCGCAGCGGTCGACAGCGGCATCACCCACATCGACACCGCGCACGCGTACGGGCCGGGCTTCACCAACGAGCTGATCCGCGAGGCCCTGCACCCCTACCCGGAGTCGCTGCTCATCGCGACCAAGGTCGGCGCCACCCGCGACGCCCAGGGCGGCTGGCCGCCGGCCCGGCGCCCCATAGACCTGCGCCACCAGGTCTACGACAACCTCAAGTCCCTCAGGCTCGACGTCCTCGACCTGGTCAACCTCCGGCTCGGCAACGCCGAGGGCCCGCAGCGGGAATCGGTCGCCGAGGCGTTCGAGACGCTTGTGGAGCTGCAGCAGCAGGGCCTGATCCGCCACCTCGGGGTCAGCAACGCCACCGAGGAGCAGGTCGCCGAAGCCCGGAGCATCGCGCCGATCGTGTGCGTGCAGAACATGCACAACCTCGCCCACCGCCACGACGACAAGCTCGTCGACCGGCTCGCGGAGGACGGCATCGCGTACGTCCCCTTCTTCCCGCTCGGCGGCTTCACCCCGCTGCAGTCCTCGGCCCTTTCGGCGGTCGCCGCCCGCCGCGGCGCCACCCCGATGTCGGTCGCGCTCGCCTGGCTGCTCCAGCGATCACCCAACATCCTGCTCATCCCCGGCACGTCCTCCGCCGCCCACCTGCGCGAGAACATCGCCGGCGCGGGCCTGACCCTGACCCCCGAGGACATGGCCGAGCTGGACGCCATAGGCCGCTGAGCTCTTGTGCCGTCCAGGTGCCTGGAAAGCCCGACGATGCTCCCTCCAGGCACCTCATCGCGGTGGACGAGTTCGTGTACGAGTAAGCCATCATCGGCCCGCGTTCGGCCAGGACGGCAGTAGTCGAGCCCGTCTCGGGCATTCGCGATTCGGAGAGATTCCTGGTCCTGGGACCGCAGGCGACCTAGTGAACGCGCCGCCATTTGTAGCCGCTCTGCTCGTCACTCGTGTACGCGACAGTGTATTGAGACAGATCGGGGTTCCCTGCGGCGTCAACAAGTCGTGCCGTGACCCTGAAGGGTCGGCCATGATCGTCAATGACGATCTCGTGTTGGGTCCCGTGCGCTAGGGCGTCGATGACGAACCTGAACGAACATGAATGATCATTGGTTCTCGCGTAGAGGTACAGGACGCGGTCTTCGCCGCGCTTCAGGGAAATGGTCTTCTCGGCGAAGAATGGTCCTGCGAAGTCCCATTCATCAGTGATCTTCTGAGCGATGCTGACGCCGCCAGGAGTGTCCAGATCGAAGCCCAGGCGAGTCACGGGGTCATCTGCCCCGCCCGCCAGTGAATGGAAGAGCGTGCCGCGATAGGGGGGTGCGCATTTCTTGCGTGCCGATACCTGGGTGATGCGGACGCCGCTCTCGGGGGTCCCTTCTACCACGACCTTGACTCTCAGTACATTGATAGCGGCACTACCGTGTTCTTCGAACCAGGACTCGACTTCGCCGACTTCGCCTTTCTCTTCCAGTCGATTGAGCTCGTTCAGCTCTTGCGTGCTCAATCTCACCGGTTTCGGAAGAATGTAGTCACCTCCGCCTTCGAGATTCGGTTCGACCTCGACCAGGGTGACCGCTAGGGGTGCTCCCTCAGACGAGGGCGGAGGAGTAGGTGTGGGTGTAGGCGTGGATGTTGCGCTCGCTGGCGGCGGACTGCTCTGTACACTTTCCGGCTTCGCGTCGGTGGAACTTCCGCTGGCGCCGGACAGAAGCGCTATAGGCACGCTCAAGACGCCAGCGATGCTGCCGATGCCCTGCCACCAGTCCTTCCCAAGAAATCTGGTAACACCGCCCTTGCTCTTTTTCCGAGCGGTCTCGTCAGAGCTCATTCGTTGAACCGATCTACCTGAAGGTGAGGTTCGGCTGAAAGGCCGACTTCGACGGCGCGCCCGCGAGAGAGATGCGCCTCGGTAGATCGAGTTTAACTCCTGACGAGCAGGTCTACTGCGGATCCGTGCCCCACCCTGATTACGGGCCTGTGAATTCGGTATAAAGGGCCGCCCATGCGGTCGGCGGATCGTTGGAGTGATGCCGGGACATTGCCGCCAACAAGACGCCCTCTCTCTTATACGATCATTGCGGGCGGGTCGCGCGTACGTAATACATCATCAGGTTCGGCATCGGCCCCTCATCGTCCACGCGGAAACCGGCATCCGGGATCATCGTGCCGAGCAGGTCGCGAGGGTCGTGATGCATGGCGTGGCCGGTGACCGCGCCGACGAGGCGCCGGGCGACGGGGTTGGACGGCGGGCGGAACTCGGCGATGAGCAACCGGCCGCCGGGGCGCAGGACGCGGAACATCTGGCGCAGCGCCTCGGGCCTGGCGGCGGCGGGCATGTGGTGGATGGCCAGGCTGGAGACGACCAGGTCGAAGGAGCCGTCGGGGAACGGCAGGTTCTGGCCTTCGCCGACCACGTACGTGCAGTTCGACGGCGCCCGCCTGGTCGCGTACTCGATCATCGCGGGGGAGGCGTCGAGGCCGGTGACGTGGCCGCGCGGGACGACCACCGGCGCGATGATGCGGGTGAGGTAGCCGGTGCCGCAGCCCACGTCGAGTACGCGGTCGCCGATGCGCGGGCGCGCGACGGTGGCCAGGCGGGTGAAGGCGGCGCGGCGGCCGCCGAGGAACGCGATCGCCCCGAAGGCGTCGTAGAGGCGGGGGTGGTCGATGGTGCTGCCGGCGTGTGAGTGCTCGTGGTGGCCGCGCAGGAGTTCGCCCAAGCCCATGATCAGCTGCCTTTCCGAACGAGGTGTTCAGAAACGAATTGTGTGTCCATACTAGAGGGAGGTCAACGAACAGTTCGGCCGATGCGTGCCGTACGGAACAAGGGGCGGGAAAGTGTCCGGAGACCGGCGGGTGCGGCGGACACGGCGGCTCATCCAGGAGGCGCTGGTGGCGCTGATCCTGGAGAAGGGGTACGACGCGGTCACCGTCACCGACATCATCGAGCGCGCCGACGTGGGCCGCTCCACCTTCTACGCCCACTTCGCCGACAAGCAGGACGTGCTGTTCAGCAACCTCGACCAGCTCACCTTCCTCCACCCCGCGCCGAGGGACGACCCGGGGGAGCTGTTCGCGTTCAGCCGGCCGATGTTCGAGCACGTACGCGAGCAGGAACGGCTCGTACGCGCCCTGATGGGCAGGCGCGGCGGCGGCCTGGCGCACAGGCGCGGCGAGCAGCTGCTGGCCGCGCGGGTCAAGGACGAGCTCATCGCGGCGGGCGGCCGGGCGTCGGCCGCGCTCGACCTGCTGGTGACCTGCGTGGTCGGTGCGTTCATGGGACTCCTGCGGGCCTGGATCGACGGCGAGACCACCGCCTC
Organism: Nonomuraea sp. NPDC052634; assembly: GCF_040678535.1. Classification (NCBI taxonomy): domain Bacteria; kingdom Bacillati; phylum Actinomycetota; class Actinomycetes; order Streptosporangiales; family Streptosporangiaceae; genus Nonomuraea; species Nonomuraea sp. NPDC052634. Next base: position 88,439 of record NZ_JBFATY010000014.1, read on the forward strand.
GCCCGCCGAGCTCGACGCCGCCTTCCGCGCGGCCGTCCTGCCGGGGGTGCGGGCGGCGCTGAAGGAGACCTGAAACGCCCTATTCGGCGATCAGCTCGGTCATGGGGCGGCGGTGAGCGCGGGGCGCGATCCCGCCGTACCCCAGCCGCATGATCATCTGTGGGTGGCCGCGCCGGTGGCGCGGGTTACGGCGGCCTCGCATGTCACGCAGGTCGAGAGGCTGGTTCAGGTACGAGACCGAGATCCTGTGCCCGGCGGCGACCAGCAGCATGCGCTGCAGCGCTTGACCGGCCTGCAACCAGTCCACCGGCTCGTCGGCCGCGGCGGTGAGGACGGCGAGCTGCGGGCGCGGCTCGAAACGCGCGTATCCGACCTGGCAGCCGAAGTCGCGGACCGGGTCCACGTCCGGCACGTACGAGGACGGGTCCCAGGCCGCCAGCTCGGCCTGGTACTCCTCGTCGCGGTCCAGCTCGGCCTGCGCCACGGCCACGTGGCCGAGCAGGTCGACGGCCGCGCGCCCGCTGCGGAAGGAGAGCCTGGCACCCTCCAGCACCGCCGCCGTGCACAGCTCGGCCCGCACCGGCTCGGGGATGACCCGGTCGGCGAACGGGCCCCGGTACGTCCGCCGGACCCTGATCAGGTCGTAAAGACGCCGCGCCTCCTCCGCCGGCGAGGCCGAGGTTGACGCTGGGGCCTGGCCCGGAGCAGGAGTCGCAGCCGCAGCCGACGTTGCAGTCAGCTCCGGAGCCGCAGCGGGAGCTGAAGCCGGAGCCGAGATCGAGGCCGGAGCCGGAGCCGGGGCGGGCGGGGCGAGTGTCACGCGGGCCAGCAGCTCGGGAGCGCTCTTCGGGTCCGGCAGCAGCCGTACGGCGGGCTCGTACCCCATCGCCTGGGCGGCGATGCGCAGGTTGAACACCGCCGCCCCGCAGCTGATGTGCAGCCAACGCCCCTGCGGGTCCCTCATCCGCAGCCAGCGGTACCGGTCGGCGAGCACGTCGATGACGTCGGGACGGCGTACGGTGAAACGCCACGGCTGCGTGTTGAGCACCGAAGGCGCGGACCCGGCCGCGGCGAGCAACCGGCTGGCGGCGACTGCGGTGAGTGCGATGGGCATGTAGGTCCTCCTCGCACTTCAGGCTGCCGTGAGTCCCCGAGCCGCAGCAGGGTCGAAAGTCCCGCCGAAGGTCCTGATCGGCTATCCACGAAGGCGAGCGGCACGTCGCGGGCGTCCTAGAGAGGACTACACGGCCGCGGCGATGGCGGCGGCGATGAAGAGCACCTGCAAAGCGGTACGGGCGGGCAGCGGGGTCACCGGCTTGCCGGCGAGGGTGAGGCCGCGGCTGGCGGCGGAGACGTTCGCGGGGAACATCGCGACCATGAGCAGCGCGAGCCCGATCGCGGCCCACGGCGCCAGCGGCGGGATCAGCAGCCCGGCGGCGCCCGCCAGCTCCAGCACTCCGGCCGGTCAGGGCGATGAACGGAGCCATTCCGTCCTCCAATCTTGTCACCGGAAAGATTCGTGAACGGGCGGCGCACGTGCTCGCCACCAGCACCCGTAAGCTGTCGCCGAGCCCTGAGCACGACCGCCTGACCACCATCGCCGCCTGGTCGCTGGCCCACTGCTTCGCCGGGCTGCGGCTGAACGGCGCCCTGCCGGAGACCGCCCACGAGGACCCCGAGGCCCTGGCCCGCAACATGATCCGGCTCTTCTTCGACGACGCGCTCTGAGAGCCGGGAGAGGACCAAGGTCCCTCCGTACGGCGGCCGTCCGGCACTGCCCCCGACCAACCGCCAACCGTGTCATGGAGGGGACACGATGAACGACTGGAAGGGGAGGGACCGTCATGGCCGCCACGATCGACAGGCCCGCCACCACCGCCACCACCGAGGGACGCCGCCCGGTCGAGTACGTCTGGGCCGCCGCCAGGCTCGCGATCGGCTGGATCTTCTTATGGGCGTTCCTGGACAAGACGTTCGGCTGGGGTTTCGCGACCCCGCCGGGCAAAGCCTGGCTCGCGGGCGGCAGCCCGACGACCGGGTTCCTCAAGGGCACCGGCGACAACGCGCTCGGCGGCTTCTTCTCCGCGCTGGCGGGTCAGGCGTGGGTGGACTGGCTGTTCATGGCCGGGCTGCTCGGCATCGGCCTGGCGCTGATGCTCGGCGCCGGCACCCGCATCGCCGCCGCCACAGGCACGCTGATGCTGGTCCTGATGTGGGCGGCCGAGCTGCCCCTGGACACCAACCCGTTCATGGACGACCACATCGTCTACGCGATCGTCCTCATCGGCCTGGCCATGGCCGACGCCGGCGCCACCCTCGGCCTCGGCGGCCTGCCCATCGTGCGGCGCAACGCCTGGCTGAAGTAGTCACGAACGCGAGGGGTGCAGGATGCGGTCGAGGCGGGCGGCGACGTACCCCAGAGAGGACAGCACCAGCACGATCAGCAGGTCGCCGGGTGCGAGCGGCCGGGTGCCGAGCAGCTCCTGCAGCAGCGGCACGTACAGACCGGCGAGCTGGAGCACGAGCGCGCCCGCCACGGCGACGAGCAGCATCGGGTTGGCGAGCGAGCGCGGCCGGGTACGCGTCCCGAGCGCCACCCCGAGCTGGGTCGCCCCGAGCGCGAAGAACGCCATGCTCTGCCACGGCCGCCCGGTCGCCGAAGCCCACACCGCGACCCCGACAGTGACGGCGGTGAGCACGATGGCGATGCGGACGACCCGCTGCCACAGGCCCGCCCCCATGATGCTCTGGCCGGGCGGCCGTGGCGGGCGCGACATGGATCCGGGGATGACGGGTTCGCCGCCCAGCGCCACGCCGGGCAGGCCATGCGTGAGCAGGTTGATCCACAGGATCTGCGCGGGCAGCAGGGGGAGCGGCAGCCCGACGAACGGCCCCAGCAGCATCACCGCGATCTCCGCCGCGCCGCCGGACAGGCCGTAGACGAGGAAGCGGCGGATGTTGGCGTACACCCGGCGGCCCTCTTCGACGGCCGCGACGACGGTCTCCAGGTTGTCGTCGGCGAGCACGAGGTCGGCGGCCTGCCGCGCCACCTCCGTGCCCCGCCTGCCCATGGCGACGCCGATGTCGGCGCGGCGCAGCGCGGGGCCGTCGTTCACGCCGTCGCCGGTCATCGCCATGACCTCGCCACGGCCGCGCAGGCTCTCGATGAGGTCGAGCTTCTGCTCCGGCGTGGCCCGCGCGTAGACGGCGGCCGGTCCATCCTCGTCCACGAGCACGCCGGGCTCGCGGCAGTCCACGGCGGCGTCCCTGGGGCCGACGATGCCGAGGTCGGCGGCGATGGCGCGGGCGGTGCCCGGATGGTCGCCGGTGATGAGCACGGGCTTGATGCCCGCCTTCTTGCAGTCGGCCACGGCGCCGGCGGCGGCCGCGCGCGGCGGGTCCAGGATCGCGATCAGCCCGAGCAAGCTCAGCCCGCTCTCCCGTACGGGCGCCGGCACGGCGTCCAGGTCGGCGCCGGCGACGGCGAGCACGCGGTAGCCGTCACGGGCGTACCGGTCGGCGCGCTCGGCGGCCCGGGCCACCAGCGCGGGATCGTCGGTGAGCACGTCGGGGTGGAGCAGCGCCTCGGGCGCGCCCTTGCAGATGAGCCGGGCGCCGCCGTCCGGCAGCAGGTGCACGGTGGTCATCCGCTTGCGTCCGCTGTCGAACGGCAGCTCCGCCACCCGGGGGAACCGCCGCTGCAGGCCGGCGTGGTCGAGGCCGAGCCGGGCGGCGGCGGCGAGCAGGGCCGCCTCGGTCGGGTCGCCCAGCGCCGTCCACTCGCCGCCGCCCTCGTCCTGCGGCGGGCGCAGGTGGGCGTCGTTGCACAGCGCCGCCGCCTCCAGCAGCGCCCGGAACCGCGCCGGGTCTTCGGCGTCGATCGCGCCGTCGGGCGCGTAGCCGGAGCCGGTGACGGGGGCTTCGGCGTACGGGGTCCACAGGTGCCGCGCGACCATCCGGCCCTCGGTGAGCGTGCCCGTCTTGTCGGTGGCGAGCACGGTCACCGAGCCGAGCGTCTCCACGGCGGGCAGGTGGCGGATGAGCGCGTTCCGCGCCGCCATGCGGCGGGCCCCGAGCGCCAGGCTCAACGTCACCACCGCCGGCAACGACTCCGGCACCGCCGCGACCACCAGGCTGATCGCGGTCACCACCATCAGCTCCACCGGCTGGCCGCGTACCAGACCCAGCACCAGCACGAGCGCCGACAGCGCGACCGCGACACCGGCCAGCAGCCGCCCCACCCCGGCCAGGCGGCGCTGCAACGGCGTCAGCCCGCCGCCCTTGACCATGAGGGCGGCGATGCGGCCGCTCGCGCTCGCCGCGCCCGTCGCCGTCACCACCGCCCGGCCCCTGCCCCGCACCACCACGGTGCCGGAGGAGACCCGCGCGGCGACGCCCTTGTCCACCGGCACCGACTCGCCCGTCAGCGCCGACTCGTCCACCAGCAGCGCCGCCGACTCCACCACCTCGGCGTCCGCCGGCACGATGTCGCCCTCCGCCAGCACCAGCAGGTCACCCCGCACGACCTCGCTCGCCGGGATCTGCCGCTGCTGCCCGTCGCGTACCACGCGGGCCTCGGGCGTGGTGAGGTCGGCCAGGGCCGTGATGGCGCGGTCGGCGCGCACCTCCTGCGCCACGCCGACCGCCGTGTTCACCACGATCACCAGCATGATCACGACGGCGTCGGTCCAGTCGCCGGTGCCGATCGTCAGCACCGCCGCGACGAGCAGTACGACGATGAGCGGGTCGCGAAGCTGCGTGAGGACCCGCCGCCACAACGGGGTCGGCGGCTTGCGCGGGAGCACGTTCGCGCCGTCGCGCGCCAGCCGCGCGGCGGCCTCCGCCGACGACAGGCCAGAAGACGAGGTCGTCACGTTGCCGCCCTCCCTGCCCGCCGTACGCGTGTCCGTCAGTCCTAGTGTCGGCGCTGGCCGGCGCGGTGACCGGGTGCGGCACGCGCACCGGCCACAGTTCAGGCTCCAGGGCCGGTGCCGCGTGCATCAGAGGCGAAAGTCCCACCGGTCTGCAAGCTTTCAGCACTCAGTGACCGGTAGACGGTATTTCGTCCCATGCGGAAGCCGCCGTACCCGATCCTGACCGCCGAGGCGCGGCCCGCGCTCGCGGCGAGCGCGCACGGCGTGCTGACCCCGCGGGCGCGGCACGAAGGCGCAGGGTCGGGGCGACGCGTCCTGTCCGGGCAGCCGCAGCGGGCGCCGACCAGCCGGGTCGTCATCGACCAGGCCAAGAACGTGCTCAGCGAGCGGCACGGGCTGCCCATGGACCGGGCCTTCGCCCTGCTGTGCCGGCTCGCCCGCAGCCATCACCGCAAGCTGACCGGGCCGGCGCAGGCGGTGGTGGACCGCACGGCCGCCCCCGCCCGGAGACCCCGCGCGCATCCACCCTCTGACCGGCGGGGCCGGGAAGCCGAGGGCCCGGCCGGATCGGTTGATCCGGCCGGGCCTCGCGCGCACTGCGCCTGACGGAATCGCTAGGAGATCGGCGTGTAAACGCAGGGCAGTCCCATGCGCGAGTACGTACCGTCGGCGTTCTTCCGATAGGCCTCGACGCAGAACTGGCTGCCGTTGGCGAAATTGCGTCCGATCTTCCGGTAGTGAATGAGGCTGTGCGAGTTATCGCGGTCCGCCGTGTTGTACGCGAATCCCGGGCCCCAGAGGCGGAAGTGGCCATAGAAGCTGAGCACAGACCACATATTCGTATAGGCCTGGATCTGATCCACCCGGCCGCCACTGCCGATGATCTTGACGCAGGCGTAGCCGTTGCAGCCGCTGTTGTCGGCCGCGTGGGCCGGCGAGGCGAGTCCCAGACCGGCGATGAGGACCGCCAGGCACGTGGCGAGGGCGGCGGCGATTCTGGACGAACGTCTTTTCATGACTGGCTCCATTTCCTTCATCTGAAAGTTCCTGGCGGAAAGGAATCGAGGTTGTGCCGTCCACCTCCAAGCGGTGCGGGCCGGCCGCGCGGCAGTGCCCTTCACCATCGAGTGCGTAGTGCAAGTGTCGATGGGGGCATACGCATGATCCAGGGCATTGCCCGGACATTCACCGGCACTTCGCAGGACAGCCGGATCTCTGCTTTCTGATAGCGTTTTTCGCGTTACTGTGGTATTGGACTGCCTGCCGTCACGGCCGGTGGGGTGGAATTTCCGCGGTAATACCGGTCGCCGGCTGAATGGCGCGATGAAATGGACGTGTGCCCACCGGTTCTCCCCCGCGCGGCCTCCTCGCGTGCCGCCGCGCGTGATCCGCTTCACGCCCGCCACCGCCCGGGCCCGCAGGGCCGCCCGCGACATGCCGCCGCCTGAACCTGAGGCGGTCGGACGGGCCCCTGTCCCATCCGCGTCCTCGTGGCTCCGCATCCGGTGGCGGCTCGCCGGCGCGGGCCTGGCCACGGCGGTGATCGGCGGCGTCGGTTCACCGGCCGGGGTCTGTGGTACACCGCCCGCACGGTGGAGACCGCCCAGCGAAGCCAGATCACCGACCGCTACACCGAGGCCGTCAGGCAGCTCGGCTCCTCCGAGACCGACGTGCGGCTGGGCGGCGTGGACCGCCGGGGTCTGGGGCAGCCGGATTCCCCTTCGGCTCCTTACCCTCCGCGAGACGCGGCGAGTCCGGCCGTGCCGGTGGTCCGTGCCTGGCGTGCTGAAGGAGGCCGAAATCCCCGCGAGGAAGTCAGCTCCGGGACAGCACCACCTTCAGCGCACCGGTCGCCGCCGCGCCGGCGAAGGCGTCGTACGCGGCCGGCATGTCGTCCAGCGTGAAGCGGTGCGTGATGAACCCGGTGGGGTCCAGCCGCCCGGCCGCGACCATCTCCAGCAGGTCCGGCGTGGAGAAGGTGTCGACCAGGCCGGTGGTGATGGTCAGGTTGCGGATCCACAGGTCCTCCAGGTGCAGCGTGGCCGGCCGCCCGTGCACCCCGACGTTGGCCACGTGACCGCCCGGGCGCACCAGCCTCGTGCACAGCTCGAACGTCTCCGGCAGGCCCACGGCCTCGATGGCGACGTCCGCGCCGAGCCTTCCGGTCAGGTCGCCGACGGCGGCGGCCGGGTCGTCACCGGCGCCGACGGTCACGTCCGCGCCGAGCCGCTTGGCGGCCTCCAGCCGGGCCGGCGCCAGATCGACCACGACGATGTGCGCCGGAGTGAAGAGCTGCGCGGTGGTGATCGCGGCCAGGCCGATCGGTCCCGCGCCGACGATCACGACCGTGTCGCCGGGACGGACGCGGCCGTTGAGCACGCCCACCTCGTACGCGGTCGGCAGGATGTCGGCCAGCATGAGCGCCGCCTCGTCGGAGACCCCGCCGGGCAGCACGTGGGTGGAGGTGTCGGCGAACGGGACGCGCACGTACTCGGCCTGCGTGCCGTTGATCCGGTGGCCGAGGATCCACCCGCCGCCGCCCAGGCACTGGCCGTACGCGCCCGTGCGACAGTAGCGGCAGCGCCCGCACGCCGAGATGCACGACACCAAGACCCGGTCTCCCGGCTTGACCGCCGTCACCGCCGCACCGATCTCCGTCACCGTGCCGACCGCCTCGTGCCCGAGGATCGTCCCCGGCCGCACGGCGGGCACGTCGCCCTTCAGGATGTGCAGGTCGGTGCCACAGATGGTGACCGCGTCCACCCGTACGATCGCGTCCGTCGCCTCGGCCGGGCGAGGAACGGGAACGTCCGTCCACGAACGCCGGCCCGGCCCCTCGTAGATGAGCGCCTTCATCGTGCCTCCTCGTCGGTTCCCCCACGCTCGCCCGCGCCGCCCGTACGCGGCCAGGGACGAAGGTCCCGCAGGTCAGAGCATTGGACCCCGGCAGGCTCAACCCGGCGGAATGCGCGGATTCAGCACGGTCGCCGGGGTCACCGCCACCGGACACCACGATTCCAGCAGCGCCGTCTGCGTCACCCGCCCGAGCAGCATGCAAGGCGGGCACTCGTTGCCCCGGTTGCCGAGCACGAGCAGCGTGGCGTCCCTGGCCATATCGATGAGCACCCGCTGCGGCCGTTCGGTCACGAACTCCGTGAACACCGTCACGTCCGGACGCCTGCGGGCCAGATGCGAGACCACCTCGCGGAAGCGGGCCTCCGCGCCGGTGCGCAGGGCATGCGAGTTCACGAACGGCAGCGGCTCCTGCCAGGACGCCGACCCGCAGTCCGTCCAGCAGCACAGCGCCGACACCGTGCAGCCGCGCAGCGCCGCCTCGTCGAGCGCGAAGTCGAAGGCGGCCAGGCTGGGCGGCGAGCCGTCCAGGCCGACCACGATCCGCGCCTCCTCGCCGCTCGGCCGATACGGCGACGGCCGTACCACGATCACGGGCCTGGAACTGTGCGCGGGCACCTGCACCGCCGCCGACCCCACCTGCAGCCCCTCGAACCCGCCCTGACCGCGCGCTCCCAGAACCGTCAGCTCCGCCTCGGATGCGGCGCGCAGAAGCACCGCCGACGGCGTGCCGCTGCCCAGCATCGACTGCACGTCCAGCTCTGGCGCGAGCTCCTTGGCGCGGCGCACGCCCTCCTCCACGATGCTCAGCGCGACGTGCTCGATCTGCTGGAAGACGTCCTGGGGGACGGTCCTCGGCAGGTACGGCCAGTGCAGGGCGTGGCAGACCAGCAGCGGCAGCCCGCGCAGCCGGGCCTCCTCGACCGCCCACACCAGCGCGTCCCGGCTCTCGGGGTAGTCGTCGTAGCCCACCAGAACGGGACGCTCACCGCTCACTGACTTCCTCCAGGGACTGGCCTCGCCGGTTGCCCCTTCCCATAGGTCCCTGGATGAGCGTCACAGGTGAGAAAAGTGTTGGTCTGTCTCGCTTGCCGCGGCTTTCCCGGTTGGCAGGCGGTGAACCGCGACCATGGCGGCATCGTCGTCGAGCCGCCCGCCCGTGTAGTCGAGAAGATCGTCGCACAGCCGCTTGAGCAGACCTTCCGGGGTCTCCTGCGTCCAGGCGGCGACCCGTTCCTGCAGCGGATAGAAGACGCCGGAGGCGTCGCGCGCCTCGGTGACGCCATCGGTGTGGAGCAGCAGCAGATCCCCCGGCTCGAACCGGAACGAACAGACACACAACCGCTGGCTGCTGAGGTCCCCCAGGCCCAGGGGAGGGGCCGGAGGATCGCACGGCAACAGGATGACCTCGCCGTGGTGGATCAGCAGCGGCGGCGGATGGCCGCAGCTCACCACGCTGAGCACCGGCTCATCATCCGGGAACTCGAGCACGGCCGCGGTGACGAAGCTCTCCTCTTCCGCCGGGCTCTCCTCGGCGAACCGGTACGGGGTGAACTCGGCGCTGTCCTCCAGATCCGCGACGAGCTCGGCCAGGGACAGATCCCGGCGGGCCGCCTCGCGGAACGCGCCCACGAGGGCCGCCGCATCGGCGATGGCCGGCAGCCCCTTGCCGCGGGCGTCGCCGATGAGCAGGCGGGTGGCGCGCGCGGTGCGTACCGCGCCGTACAGGTCCCCGCCGATCCGGGCCTCCGCCGCGGCGGCCAGATAGACGCTGGCGAGCCGGAGCGGCCCGAGCGCCCCCGGCAGCGGACGCAGCAAGGCCAGCTGCGCGGCTTCCGCCACCGACCGCACCTGCGCCAGGACCCGTCTCTCCCGGTTCCGCAGGTGGCAGAACAGCACCACGAACACCGAGACCACCGCGATGGCGGCCAGTTCGGCCTTGATGCTGTCGGTGCCCAGCGTCCCGCTCTGGAGGGCGATGAACGCCTCGCCCGCCAGCGCGAGCAGCCCGATCACGGCGGTGAACCCGGCACCGGCGAAGGACGCCGAGATCGCGGGCGCCGCCACCAGCAAGGCCCCGAAGTGGATGCGGCTGGGGGACAGCAGATCGGCGGCAGTGATCACCGCGATCATGCCGAGCGGGATGACGGCCAGCGCACGATTGTGCGTCGGTTTCTGTCTCCCTATGTGCGGGTTGTCCCCGTATGCCACATCTTCTGTTTACCCGTGGTGAACATGCGCACCGAGCTGCCGTGACCAGGACTTGGGGGCCCGCAGGGGAAGGCTTGGGGCCGCGCGCCGTATCAGGCGGGCCCCGGCGGCGTCACCGCTCGGCGTCCGCCCTGAGCCCGTTCTCCACCTCCTGAGCCGGTTGCTCGATGTCGATGGTCCAATGGGCGGCCACAGCGGCCAATCCCGCCACCACCGTGAGGAACGGCGCCGCCACGAACGCCACGGCCCCCGCCGTCAGCGGAACGTTCAGCACCGTGCGCCCGCGCGCGTCCCTGATGATGATCCGCCGCACCTTGCCCTCGTGCAGCAGCGTCTTGACCGTGTCGGCGAGCCTCCCGCTGGTGAGGCCATGCTCGGCGACGCTCATGGCGACGTCCCCCTATCACCATGAACGGCCCGGCACCGGCGAGCCGGCCACCGCGCTGATGTCGCGCTGCGTCCACCGCTTGGCTTGCATCGTCAGCCCCCTTCAACGTTCTCCTTCCACCCCACCTCGTCAGCCAGGCGAGGAGACAGGGGCGAACGTCCCGGCGCCGCCGTGACGAAGGGCCGGCCCGACGGGAGGGGCGGGACCTGCGTACCGCACGATCCGGGACCAAAGGCACACGCTCCCGTGACCTCCTCCCGCAGCGCCGTTCACCAGCCTCGATGGAAGCTGAAAGTGAGGGATCGAACGGTGAGGAGAGGGCGATGTCGAAGCAGATCGTGGTCGGCGCGGACGGCTCGCCCGCGGCAGCGGCGGCGGTGGAATGGGCGGCCGACGACGCCACGCGGCGCGGGCTCGACCTGCGCATCGTGCACGTGTGCGAGCAGTGGTCGCACAACCAGGGCGTCGAATATTGCGAGGGCGCGCTCGAAGCCGCCGCCGACATCGCCCACGGCCTCGCCGCCGGCGTCAAGGTGACGACCGAGCTGCTGACCGGCAACGTCGTCGAGCGGCTGATCGCCGAGTCCACGACGGCCGACAGCATCGTGCTGGGCAGCCGCGGCCTCGGCGGGTTCACCGGCATGCTGCTCGGCTCCGTCAGCACCGCGGTGGCCGGGCACGCGGCCGGACCGGTCGTGGTCGTCCGCGCCCCGCACCCGGTGGAGCACGGCCGCGTCGTGGTGGGCTACGACGGCTCCGATCACGCGCGGGCGGCCATGGAGTACGCCGTCGAGCAGGCAAGGAGCCGCCGGGCGAGGCTGCACGTGGTCACCGCCTGGCAGGTGCCGCCGTTCTCCCCGTACGGCGTCGCCTACGGTCAGCTCGTCGAGCAGATCATGGAGGAACTGCCGCGCCGGGCACGCGAACTGGTCGAGCCTTGGCGCACCGGCAACCCCGACCTGGTCGTGACCGACGAGCAGCAGTGCGACCACCCCGCCACCGCCCTGGTCAGGGCGGCCGAGACCGCCGACCTCGTCGTGGTCGGCTCGCGCGGGCGCGGCGGCTTCGCCTCGGCGCTGCTCGGCTCGATCAGCCACGCCGTCCTGCACCACGCGACCTGCCCGGTCGCCGTGGTCCGTCCTCCCGCCGAGAAGGACGCGTGATCGCCTGCCCAGCCCGTCAGCAGCAGAAGCGCAGGTAGTCCCGCAGGTCGTCGAGGATGCGGGCGACGCTGTCGCGGTCGCCCCGGTACAGCACCTCCTTGCCGGCGCGGCGTGAGGTGACGATGCCGCCTCGCCGGAGCAGGGCGAGCTGCTGGGAGGCGGCCGATTGGCTGATGCCGGCGCGTTCGGCGACCTGGTTGACCGACAGCTCGGCGCCCTGGGCGAACAGCAGCATGATCTGCTGACGGCTCTCGTTGGCCAGGGCTTTGAGGAAGTCCTGAGCGGCCTGCGGCAGCCGCGGCGCGCACGTGGCGCCCGCTGTCGCCTCTGACGGTGTCGTGGTCTCGCTCATGCCTGCTCCCTCCCGATACCACCCGCAGCTTACCCCTCGTACCAAATTATTGACATATTAGAAAATGACGGTACGTTCTGCCGCATGCCGAACGACTCCATCCTGATCGTCGGAGCCGGGCAGTCCGGCCTGGCCGCCGCGCACGCCGCCCTGGAGCAGGGCCTGCGGCCCGTGCTGCTGGAGGCGTCGGACCGCCCGGCCGGATCATGGCCGCGCTACTACGACAGCCTCACCCTGTTCTCGCCCGCCCGCTACAGCAGCCTGCCCGGCATGCCCTTCGGCGGCGACCCCGAACGCTACCCGCACCGAGACGAGGTCGTCGCCTACCTGGAGCGCTACGCCACCGCCCTGGTCGAGCGCGGTGCCGAGCTGCGCACCGGCTCCCGCGTCAGCGCCGTGAAGCCCAGCGCGGGCGGCTTCCTCGTACGCCTGGCCGATGGGCAGGAGTGGACCGCCCCGGCCGTCATCGCGGCCAGCGGCTCCTTCGGCCGCCCGCACCGGCCCGGCCTCCCCGGCCTGGACACCTTCACCGGAGGTCCGGTGCTGCACGCCGCCGACTACCGCTCGCCGTCCTCGCTGCCGGGCGAGCACGTCGTCGTGGTCGGGGCGGGCAACTCGGCGGTCCAGATCGCGTACGAGCTGGCCGCCGAACGCCGGGTGACGCTGGTCAGTCGGGCGCCCATCCGCTTCGTCGAGCAGCGCCCGCTGGGCCGGGACCTGCACTTCTGGTTCCGCGTCACCGGGTTCGACCGGCTGCCCCTGGCCCGCGCGCAGATGCCGCCGCCGTCGCCCGTCCTCGATGACGGCCGCTACCGCCGGGCGCTGCGCGAGGGTCGTTACGTGCGGCGGGCGATGTTCACCCGGCTGGACGGCGATCACGCGATCTGGAGCGACCGCCGGCGCGAGCGGGTCGATGCGGTGCTGCTGGCCACCGGGTACCTGCCGGACCTGCCGTACCTCGCCGACATGGGCGCGCTGGACGCCGAGGGGCGGCCGCGCCAGCGCCGCGGCCTGTCGCCGACCCATCCCGGCCTGGGCTACCTGGGACTCGAGTGGCAGCGTACGCCGTCATCCAACACGCTGCGCGGAGTCGGGGCGGACGCCCGTCGCGTCGTCGCCGCGCTGACCCGCCAAGTGCGCGGAGCTCGTCAGGGCGCTCGCACCTCGCTATTTAGATGAACATCTAATTTGACATCTCTCTAATTCGACGGGCATGCTGCCGGTGAGCGCTGCTTAGATATCTTTCGAAGCAAACTGCCGATGAGGAGAAGCACCATGAGCGGATGCCGCGGTCCCGCCCCCGTCGAGCGGGAGCCGAGCCGCCAGGCCCGGCAGCCCGATGACCTGCCCATCGCCGTCATCGGGGCAGGCCCGATCGGCCTGGCCGCGGCGGCCCATCTCACCGAACGCGGCCTCGACTTCGTGGTGCTGGAAGCGGGGGAGCGGGCGGGCGCGTCGATCGCCCAGTGGGGGCACGTACGGCTGTTCAGCCCGTGGACGTACGACATCGACCCCGCCGCCCGCCGCCTGCTGGAGGCCGACGGCTGGAGCGCGCCGGACCCCGACTGGCTGCCCACCGGCGCCGAGCTCATCGACTGCTACCTGGCTCCGCTGGCCAAACTGTTCGGCGACCGGATCCGTACCGGAGCGAAGGTGACGGCGATCAGCAGGCTCGGCTACGACCGCGTCCGTACGGCGGGCCGCGAGCAGGCGCCGTTCCTGATCCGCCTGGCCGACGGCGGCGAGCTGCACGCCCGCGCCGTCATCGACGCCTCCGGCACCTATGCCACCCCGAACGTCCTCGGCGCGTCCGGCCTGCCCGCCCACGGCGAGGCCGACGCCGGTGATCTGATCGACCACGCGCTGCCCGACGTCCTCGGCGCGGACCGCGACCGGTACGAGGGCAGGCACGTTCTGGTGATCGGCGCGGGTCACTCGGCCGCCACCACCCTGCTCGGCCTGGCCGAGCTGGAGGACACCTCGATCACCTGGGCGATCCGCGCGAGCAGCGCCGCCCGTACGTACGGCGGCGGCGAAGCGGACGCGCTGCCCGCGAGGGGAGCGCTCGGCACCCGCCTGCACGCCCACGTCGACAGCGGCCGCATCCGCCTGCTGACCGGCTTCTTCACCCACGCCATCGAACGCGAGGGCACGCGGGCACGGGTGATCAGCCGCACCCCTTCGGGACACGAACAGTCGGTTCTCGCCGACCGCATCGTGGCCGCCACCGGCTACCGTCCCGACCACACCATCGCCGCCGAGCTCCGCCTCGACCTCGACCCCGTCCTCGGCTCCACCCGCGCACTCGCCCCGCTCATCGACCCCAATCAGCACTCCTGCGGCACCGTCCCGCCGCACGGCGCGGACGAACTGGCGCATCCCGAGCCCGGCTACTACGCCATCGGCGTCAAAAGCTACGGCCGCGCCCCCACGTTCCTGCTGGCCACCGGCTACGAACAGGCCCGCTCGGTGGTCGCCGCCCTCGCCGGAGACCGGGAGGCTGCCAGGAACGTACAGCTCGACCTGCCCGAGACCGGCGTGTGCTCCTCCAGCCTCGCCGAGGCCCAGGAGCAGCGCGTCAGCCTCTCCGCCGGAATCGGCGGCACCCCGCTCCCGCTGGCGACGTCCCAAGGCGGCTGCTGCGGGTGACGTGAACAGCGCGAAGGCCCCCGCCGGATCGGCGAGGGCCTTCGTTCACGTATGCGTACCGGTGTGCGTGTCGCCTCTCGGCGAAAGGCTCAACGCGGCTCCAGCCGAACGGTAGTCCGCGAAGGCAATAGGTGAGGCCCGGGGACACTGGGCACACCGGCCACGATCCATGTAACCACGACAGGCCGCACGATGTTCCCGAAAGGAACGAAATCAGGTTCCGACCACCGGACTGCGCCGCTCCACCATCAGCACGTCCCGCCACACGCCGTGATGGCGGGCGATGCGCTCGCGGGTCCCGACGACGCGGAACCCGAGCGCCTTGTGCAGGGCCAGGCTGGCGGCGTTCTCAGGGAAGATGCCGGACTGGATCGTCCACACGCCGGCGTTCTCGGATGCGGCGATGAACGCCGTCATCAGGGCGCGGCCGATGCCGTGAGCCTGGCAGCCGGGGTGGACGTAAACGCTGTGCTCGACCACCCCGGCATAGACGCTCCGCGCCGAGACCCGCGAGGCCGCCACCCAGCCGAGCACCTCGCCCGAATCGGCGTCGGCCGCCACGTACCGCAGATGCGGCAGCCGGCTCGCGGTGAAGACCTCCCAGCTCGGCGCGACGGTCTCGAAGCTCGCGTCGCCGGTGTCCAGCCCGGCCTGGTAGATCGCCAGCACCTCAGCCGCGTCGCCGTCGCGCATCGGCCGGATCTCCATGCCCGGCCCCATGCGAGCCTGGCCGGTACGCAGCTCCGCGACGGCACCCGGATCGCCGCACGCGAGATCGGCGGGAAGCGCGGTGATGTCGTCCGTCATGGAGATCTCCTCACTCACAGACCGGCGCGGGCGGCACCGGCTTGCCCATCACCACGTCCGCCGCGGTGGGGAAGCAGCTCACGCAGTTCTCGTTGATCCGGTAAAGGCTGGACGTCCCCTGCCGCTCCACCAGCACGAACCGCACCTCGGACAGGATCTTCAGGTGATGCGACACCGTGGACTGCCCCACCCCGGACGCGGCCACGATCTCGCCCACGCTCATCGGTTCGCGCCGCCGTGCCAGCAACGACACGATCTGGATCCGCGTCGCGTCGGCCAGCGCCTTGAACCAGCTCGCGTACTCCTCAGCCTCCGCACGGGGCAACGGCCCTTTTTCCTCCTTCATCGACAATCGACGATATTCGATGAAGGAGGAATGGGGAAGCCTCCGGAGCGTGGACCGGCCGGATCGCGGTCGGTGGCCGCCTTCCCGCGAGCCCTTCCGGTGCCGGCCGGTCATGGCCGGGTCACTGTCCCGGCAGTGCCTGAAGCTTGGCGGCGTCGATCTCGACGTACTCGACGATCGCGCCGCCGGGATGGCGGACCGTCAGGTTGCGGCCGGTGGGGACGTCGTTGGGGCCGTCGAGCGTCTCGCCGCCTTCCCGCGAGCCCTTCCGGTGCCGGCCGGTCATGGCCGGGTCACTGTCCCGGCAGTGCCTGAAGCTTGGCGGCGTCGATCTCGACGTACTC
>NZ_JBFATY010000014.1:104519-179836 GCF_040678535.1 Nonomuraea sp. NPDC052634
TACTCGACGATCGCGCCGCCGGGATGGCGGACCGTCAGGTTGCGGCCGGTGGGGACGTCGTTGGGGCCGTCGAGCGTCTCGCCGCCTTCCTTCGCGACGATCGCGAAGACGTCGTCGATGCTGTCGACGATGGCGGTGGCCTGCACATCACGGTACGGAGCCAGCGCCTGCGGGGCGCCCGCGACCAGGAGGCAACCACCGATGCTCGCCAGCTCGACATCTCCGTACGTGAAGCGCAGGTCCGGCTGCGTGCCGGTCAGGGCCGTGAAGGTGGGCAGTGCGGTGTCCAGATCGTCAACGTAGATGCGGGCGTAGGTAGCGCGTACCGCCATCGGTGCACCTCTTGATCATTTCGATTTTCCCGAATTGACGAAGCGAACCCTACACTGGGGCCGTTCCGAAGCGTCAAACTCGTCGCCGAGCAGGAGAGCCGGATGCGATCGCAACCTCAGCCGAAGACGGCGGACCTGGATCTGGCCGCCGTGCTCCACGCGCTCGGGGATCCGGTCCGCCTCGAGCTGGTACGCCTGATGGCGGCCGGCGGCGAGGTGCCGTGCAGCCCGCCGCACATGGACGTGCCGCGCTCCACGCTCTCCAACCACTGGCGCATCCTGCGGGAAGCGGGCCTGACGTCCACCCGCGCGGAGGGCAAGGCCCGCTTCATGAGCTTGCGCCGTGACGATCTGGAGGAGCGCTTCCCGGGCGTGCTGACCTCGATCCTCGCCTCGACCACCCCGCCGCCGGTAGACGACCGGAACGGTGCTTGAGACAGCGTTGAGGAGCGCACCCGTATGACCACCGCCGTACAGCAGCTGATCGAGGCGGCGCGTCCCGCGCCACCGGCGGAACCGTTCGACTGGGGGCGGGTCGAGCGCCGCCTCGGGGCGTCCGTGCCGCAGGACTACCGCGAGCTGCTCGACGCAGGGGGCGGCGGGCTCTGGCTCGGCTGCCTGCGACTCCACGTACCCGAGCCCGGCCCCGGTCTCAGGCACGTCGATCTCGAACGGTCACGCCTGGAGTCCGAACAGCTTCAGGATCTGTTCGAGGACGAGGTCGTGGCACCGCCCGACGATCTCGACCCGGACGCCGGGCTGCTGCCCTGGGCCTCCACGGGCGCAGGGGTCACGCTCTACTGGCAGGTCTCACGCGCGGCGGCCTCCGGTGCGTACCCGATCCGGATCTCGGACCGGAACGGCGACGTCTGGGAGAGGTACGACCTGCGCACCACCGACCTGCTCCTGAGAATCGTCAAGGGTGAGGTGCGCGGCGAGCTGCTCAACGAGTCGTGGCTGGAGTACGACACGCTCTTCAAGCCCTACGCCGACCAGTAGCGCTCGCTTACCTCTTGGGCTTCGTGGGGGTCAGGTTCTCGTAGTACGCCTTCATCGCGGGGTAGTACTCGTCGAACTCCGGCTTGGCGGAGCCGTCGCGGGAGGCCGCCGGCAGGTCAAGGTAGTACTCCCAGCCGGGACGGCGCCGCCTGGTCGATCGGCCGGTCACCGGTAGGCGGGTAGCTGCCTGATCCGCTCCTGAGCGGGGCGGTAGCTGTGCCGGATCCCGAGGACCCGGCCGATCGCCGCGGCCGAGTAGTCGGCGCCGAGGAAGGCGAACAACTCGCGCAGGCGGGGCGAAGCCTGGGAGGTGTCCCGGTAATCGATCATGAAGCAGTTGGGTTTGGCCGCCGCGTAGGCCCGGAAGTTCTCCTCAGCCCTGGCGAGCCGGAGCCGGGCCGTGCCGGGGTCGAGATCGCGCCACCAGGCACTGGCCATGACATCCCGGTGCTCCCTGGTGTTGAAGATGAGTGCAGGGTTCGGGAAGAGCCGTTCGAGGAAGCCCAGGTACCGGAAGAGGGTGGCGCGGTCGAACTCGTCGTACCGGATCTCCTTGAAGCCGTAACAGCAGACGGAGCCGGGAGCGGAGCCGGCCAGCAGCAGCCGTTCGACCAGGGACCTCGACGCCGAGAAGAAGGTGCCCTCGTCGAAGTCGCAGCCCCACCACGGGTCCCTCACCGTGCGGTTGTACGGCGCCTGCCGCTTGCACGTCAGCACGCTCTGATACGCCTGGAACAACCCGTAACACAGGTTGTCGTTCTCCCCGCGGATGAGGCACCCGTCGATGGTGTTGAGTATGCCCTGCAGAAGAGTGGAGCCGCTGCGGCCGTAGGTGACGACGAGAATCGAATCGAACTTCAACCGGTTCATGGCCCGTGGATCGCAAGTCCTCAGGATCGGAGCGCGACCGTCGCGGGAGCGCGCAGGTGCTCCTGGACGAACTCATGCAGCGACTCGATCATGTAATCCGCCATCTGCTGCGTGATGCCGGGATACACCCCGAGCCAGAAGGTCTGCGTGGTGATGATGTCGCTGTTGGTCAGCTCGCCGGAGACCCGGAACTTCTGGTCGGCGTAGGCCGGATGCCTGGTGAGGTTGCCGCCGAAGAGCTGCCGGGTGCCGATCCTGCGCGCCTCCAGGAAGTTCAGCAGGTCTCTGCGCTGCAGGCCGGACTCGGGCCGGAGGGTGAGCAGGAAACCGAACCAGCTCGGGTCGCTGTCGGGCGTCGGCACCGGCAGCATCATGAACTCGTCCAGGTCCGCCAGCCCCTCACGCAGGTAGCGCCAGTTGCGCCGGCGCGCCTCGCCGAAGGCGGGCAGCTTGGCGAGCTGGGTGAGCCCCAGGGCGGCCTGCAGGTCCGTGCTCTTCAGGTTGTAACCGACGTGAGAGAACGTGTACTTGTGGTCGTAGCCGAGCGGCAGGGTGCCGAGCTGATAGTCGAACCTCTTGAGGCAGCGGTTGTCCTCGCCCGGCTCGCACCAGCAGTCGCGTCCCCAGTCCCGGAACGACTCGACGATGCGTGCCAGCTTCGGGTTGCTGACCGCGACGCAGCCTCCCTCGCCCATGGTGATGTGGTGCGCGGGATAGAAGCTGGCCGTGGACAGCTCGCCGAAGGAGCCCGTCGGGCGGCCCCGGTACAAGGAGCCGACGGCGTCGCAGTTGTCCTCGATCAACCACATGTCGTGCTTCCTGGCGAGCTCGGCAACCTCCGCCACCTGGAACGGGTTGCCCAAGGTGTGTGCGAGGATGATCGCCCGCGTACGAGGACCGATGGCCGCTTCTATGCGATCCGGCGTGGCGTTGTAGGTTTCCAGATCCACGTCGACGAAGACCGGGACCAGCCCGTTCTGCAGGATCGGATTGACCGTCGTCGGGAAGCCCGTGGCGGCCGTGATGACCTCGTCACCGGGCCGCAGCCGCCGCTCGCCCAGCTGCGGGGAGGTGAGCGCGCTGATCGCGAGCAGGTTGGCCGACGAGCCGGAGTTCGTCAGGTGCGCCCTGCCGCAACCGACCACCTTGGCGAAGGCGCTCTCGAACTTGCGCGCCGTCCTGCCCGCCGCGATGCGCAGGTTCATCGCGGCCTCCACCAGCGCCATCCGGTCGTCCTCGTCCAGGACGGCGCCGGACGGCAGGATGGGCGTCCTCCCGGGAACGAACGGCGGGTCACCAGAGGAGTCCCTGTAGTGCCGGCGGATCTGGTCGAGGAAGGAAGCCTCGGTGTCCTGGATCATTGCGCTGCGCCTCCTGTGATTGCCGGGCGCCGTGGGAGCGCCGTCAACATTTGCCCTTATCGCCTTGAGAACAGCTGGGAGCGGCCTCGTGAGAACTCCGCCTGTGCGGCCCACCACGCCTCCTCCAGCCCCGTACGAAGCGGCGTCCGCGGCCGCCACCCCAGCGTCCTGGCCGCCCGGCGCACGTCGAGACAGCAGGCCGGCCGGTCGAACGAGCGCGGCTCGCACTGCTCGGTCATCGGGGTGAAGCCGATGACCTCCGTCAGCACGGACAGCAGGCGCCGCAGCGTCACCGGCACGCCGGAACCGATGTTGAGCACCGGAGGCAGCTCGCCGTCCGGGGAGCAGGCCACCAGGTGCACCCGGATCATCGCCTCCACCGTGTCGTCGACGTAGACGTAGTCCCTGCTGGTCTCCGGGTCGCCGAGAATGCGCAGCGGACGCCCTTCCGCGATGGCCTCCAGCCAGTGCGGGATCACGCCGAGCCCGTTCCAGCTCCGCTGGCGGGGGCCGTAGACGTTGGACAGGCGCAGCACGACCGGCCTGATCGTCTCGTGCCTGGCCAGAAGCTCCTCTTCCAGGCGGAGCTTGGCGACGCCGTAACGGCTGGTGGGCCTGACCGGCGAGTCCTCGGAATACGGAGCCGGATGGTCCGGGTCGTAGGCGGTGCCGCCCGAGCTGGTCAGGACGACCACGGGCCGCCGGCCGGTCGCCCCGACCTCGTCGAGCAGCGACAGGAACGCGGCGCGATCGGCCTCGACCAGGTCGGGATGCCGCTCCGCCACCGCCGGGGTGATGCTCGTCGCCAGGTAGAAGACGGTGTGCGCGCTGAGCAGGCCCTCGGTCGCGCGGCCGCCGCGCAGGTAGGGAGAGTGCCGTCCGAAGGAGAACGTGGGGATCGCCGCGGCACGGAGGCCCGGCACCAGCCGCGATCCGATGAAACCGGTCGCGCCGATGACCGCGACGGGGGCGCTCAGCGCCGGACCGTTCAGCAGGGTCGCCATGCCAGAACCGTCCAAGCGCCGGGGCGCGGATCGTTGTCGAGCTCGAAGCCGGACTCCCCGAGCAGCCGCCGCCACTGCTGCAGGTCCCGCACCCGGCCGCCGAACTTGAGCAGCATGTCGAGGTCCATGAAAGCGCCGTTGTCCCACTGATTCGGGGGGCCGATGAGCTGCTCGAAGACGAACAGGCGGGCCGTGGCGTCCTCGCCGATCGCCTCGCGCACGTTTCGCAGGATCACGCTCGCGCGCTCGTCGTCCCAGTTGTGCAGGACGCTCTTGAGCACGTAGGCGTCGCAGCCGGAGGGGACGCCGCTGAAGAAGTCGCCGGCCGAGAAGGTGATCCGCCGGGCGTCCTCCACTCCGGCCAGGGCCCGGCGGGCCTGCTCGATGACGTCCGGCCGGTCGACCAGCACGCCCTTGGCTCCGGGATTGCGCTTCAGCACCTCGATGAGGAACCTGCCCAGGCCGCCGCCCAGGTCCGCCACGCACCGGAAGCGGCTCAGGTCGCAGGAGTCCAGCAGGGCATGGCCGGTGGTCAGCGACAGCCGCCGCATCGCCCGGTTCATCAGCGCGCCGGCGGCGGGATCGGTCTTGCCGTACTCGTAGAACGACGCGCCGAACACCTGGGGAAAGGCGGGCCCGCCGCCCGAACGCACCACGTTGACCAGCTCGCCATAGGGGCGCCAGGTCATCTCGTGGCCCGCGTACAGCACCGCGTCGCGCAAGCTGTCCTGCGCGTCCTCGCGCAGCGGCTCCGACAGCGGCGTGAGAGCCCACTCGCCGCCGTCGAGCCGCTCGAACAGGCCCACCGCGGCGGCGGCGCGCAGCAGCCGGCCGAGCGGGTCGGGAGCGCAACCGGCGACCTCGGCCAGCCGGGAGGTCGACAGCGGGCCCTGCGCGAGGTGGTCGGCGATCCCGAGCGCGGTGACGGCGTACAGGACGTGTGATATGCGCAGACCGTTGGTCATCGTCAGCAGCCTGGCCTGCGGCGGAAGACTGGCCGCCCCGGGCGGGCCGACGACGCCCACCGGCGCGGATAGCCGCTTTCCCATGGTCTGAACCTCCTGACGCGGAATCAAGACGGCGCGAAGCCTCTCCCAGCAACTCCTACGCCGCTCCGCTCGAGAGCCGCTGAACGCGCCAGCCGATCGGGGCGCGGCCCGTATCAGCGGGTTTCGAGCTGCGCACGAGCCGTTTTCGCTGTCCTGACCCTGACCTGCCGCCCCAAACCGCGAAGGAGCACGATGCATCGAACGCTGATCGTCGCCCGGATGGACCCAGCGCGCGCCGACGACGTCGCCGCGATCTTCGCCGACTCGGACGCCACCGATCTTCCGCACATGATCGGTGTCTCGGCCCGGAGCCTGTTCACCTTCCACGACCTGTACTTCCACTTGGTCGAGGCGGATCAGGACATCGCCGGCAACCTCTACAAAGCGCGCAGCCATCCCCTCTACCAGGACATCAACCAGCGGCTCGCCAAGCACATCTCGCCCTACGACCCCGGATGGAGCGAGCCGAAAGACGCGATGGCGCGCCCGTTCTACCGCTGGACCGCAGAGAGCCGGAACGTTTAGGAGGCGGAAAATGCGCGAGTTCACCATGGACGACCTGCGCACCCTGCTGCGCAGGTGCGCGGGACAGGACGATGCCGCGGATCTCGAAGGCGACCTGACCGGCAAGACCTTCGAGGAGCTGGGCTACGACTCGCTGGTCATCCTCGAACTGTCGGTACGGCTCAGCGACGAGTACGGGGTACGCGTCGACGACGACGAGACGGAGAAGCTGCGGGGACCCGCCGACGTCATCGAACTGGTCAACACCCGGCTGGGGGTGTGACGGGCATGGCAGGGCACACCGAGAACGCCATCGTGATCGCCGCGCCCATGGAGCTGGTCTGGGACATGACCAACGACGTCAGCTCGTGGCCATCGCTGTTCAGCGAGTACGAGAGCGCGGAGATCCTGTCCGAGGACGGCCCCACCGTACGGTTCCGGCTGACCATGCACCCCGACGAGAACGGCAAGAAGTGGAGCTGGGTGTCGGAGCGCACCCCCGATCCGCGGACGCGCACGGTGCGGGCCAGGCGCGTCGAGCCCGGCCCCTTCGAGTACATGAACATCTTTTGGTCCTATCGCGAGGTGCCCGGCGGGATCGAGATGAGGTGGGAGCAGCACTTCCACCTGCGCCCCGACGCGCCGGTCGACGACAGCACGATGACCCGGCGCATCAACGCCAACTCCGCCGTGCAGCTCAAGCGGATCAAGGACCTGGTCGAGCGGGCCGCGGAGGAGAGCGCATGACCGGGCTGAGGGGTGCGAACGCGCTGGTGACCGGCGGCACCCGGGGCATAGGCCGCAGCGTGGTGCTGCACCTGGCACGGGCGGGCGCCAACGTCATCACCTGCTACCGCTCCGACGACGAGGCGGCGGGCCGCCTGGAGGGCGAGCTCAAGGAGACCGAAGGCACGCACCACGTGCTCAAGGCCGACGTCGCGGATCCGGCCCAGGTGACCAGGCTGGTCGCCGAGTGCCGGTCCAGGTACGGCTCCCTGCGTACGGTGGTCCACAACGCCGGCGTCATCAGCCACGTGCCCTTCGCCGCACTCGACGGCGAGGAATGGCACCGCGTCCTGGACACCAACCTGTCCTCGGCCTACTACCTGACGCGAGAGGTGCTCCCGCTGCTCTCCGAGGGCTCGTCCGTCATCTACATCGGATCGAAGGCGTCCCTGGTCGGCATCCCGCTCCGCGCGCACTACACCGCGGCCAAGGCGGGACTGATGGGCCTGGCCCGTTCCCTGTCCAAGGAACTGGGCGGGAAAGGCATCAGGGTGAACGTGGTCGCCCCCGGCATCATCGACACGGTGGAGCCGGGCGACGCCGCCGACGCCGCGCTCGACCAGCGGCTGGAGGAGTACCGCAAGCGCAGCCCGCTCGGCCGGCTCGGCCGTCCCGAGGACGTCGCCCACGTGGTGGCCTTCCTGGCCGGCGACGGTGCAGCCTACATCACCGGCGAGACCGTGAACGTCGACGGAGGTCTGTGACGTGGCCGGCGGGCCGCGCGTGCGGGTCATCGTCAGGCACTCGGCGGCGCCTGACGAGAAGGAGCTGGAGGAGACCTACCGCCGGGTGAGCGCCGAGCTGGCCGGGACTCCCGGCCTGCTCGGCAACGAGTTGTGGCGTTCGGCGACGGAACCGGTCACGTATACGATCATGAGCGAGTGGCGGGACATCGCCGCCTTCCACGCCTGGGCCGGCGACCCCGAGCGGCACCGGGTCACCGAGCCGCTGCGCCGCTTCCGTACGGCCGCCGACCGCAACGCCGAGATCTATGAAGTCACAGCGGAGCACTAGGCAGGGGAGAGGCCATGCCGTACGCGGCGATCACGTATCGGGTCAAAGCCGGTTACGAACGGGAGATCGGCGAGATCTTCGCACGCTTCAAGCGCCCGGACTCGCCGATACTGCGTGACGAGGAGGGACGGCCCGCCGGGCTGCTGCTGGGCACCGGGCTGTTCGTCAAGGACGACGTGGCCGTCCGCGTCATCCACTACGAGGGCGAGCTGGCGGACGTCGCCCGCCACATGTCCGACCAGGAGGGGATACGGGAGACAGAACGGGCGCTGCAGCCCTACCTCGCCACCCCGCGCGACACCTCCACGCCCGCGGGCTTCATCGAGCACTTCCACAGCGCCGCCATGCACGTCGTCCAGCAGTTCAGCCTGCCGGAGAAGGTGGCGGAGATGCTGCGCTCCGAGGTGGAGGCCGGGCGCGTGCCCCGGTGATGTCCCTGAAACCGTTTGAGCCCCGGGCCTGCCCGACAGGCCCGGGGCTCACGTTTCATCGCGCTCAGGTCATCGCGTCGCCCTGCGGTAGCGCCAGACCGCGAACGCCGCGAAGGCGAGGGTCCAGGCCAGCAGCGCGCCGAGGCCGCCCGGCGTGGGCGGCTCGCCGGCCACCACCCGCCAGCCGAGGTCGCCGGCGAAGTAGGCGGGTGACAGCTCCGCGAACGTCCTGACGGCCTCGGGGAACAGCTCGACCGGGTACCAGAGGCCGCCCAGGATGGCCAGCGCGAAGTACAGGCCCACGGTGAGCCCCTGCGCTGATTCCGGCTTCGTCACGTAGCCGATGCCCACGCCGAGGGCCGCGAACGGCAGCGAGCTCACCCAGAGCAGGCCGATGATGGCCAGCCACTGGACGGCCGGCAGCCGTACCCCGCCCAGCAACAGGCCCGAGCTCAGGACCAGCGCCACGGCCACCGGCACCGCCGCGGTGCCGGCGATCAGCTTGCTGACCAGGTAGGCCCGTGGCGTCAGCGGAGTGACGGCGAGCTGGCGGGTCCACCCGCGCTGCCGCTCCAGCGCGATCCTGCTGGAGCTGAACAGCGCCATGCCCATCGCGCCGTAGGTGGCCATGGACACCATGTAGAACGCCCTGGCCTCGCCGGGGTTGTCGCCTCCCACGTTGAGGACGTGAACGAACATCACGTACATCACGACGGGGAAAAGGATCAGGTAGATCAGGAAGCTGGGCGTCCGGACGAGGCGGATCAGCTCCAGGCGGACGAAGGCCGGCATGTCAGTTCTCCTCGTGCGTGAGCGTGACGAAGGCGTCTTCGAGGTCCACGCCGCCGACGTCGATGTCGTGCGCGTCCGGGTAGGCCGCCATGAGCGCGAAGAGCGTGGCGTCGGAGTCGGTCGTACGCAGCGTCACCCGCTCGCCGCGGAGCTCGGCCGACGTCACGCCCGGCAGGCCGCTCAGCTTGCCGTCGTCCGGGTCCGTCAGCGTGCACTCCACGAGCCTGAACGGCACCATGGAGCGGATCGTCGCGACGCTGCCGTCGGCCACGACCCGCCCGTTGGCCAGCAGCACGATCCGGTCCGCGTAGGCCTCGGCCTCGGCCAGATAGTGGGTGGCGAAGAGCACCGTGCCGCCCATCTCCGCCAGCGAGGCGACCTCCCGCCAGAAGTCCCTGCGGCTCTCGACGTCCAGGCCGACCGTCGGCTCGTCCAGGACGTACAGGTCCGGCGAGCCGGCGATGGCGAGCGCGAAGCGCACCCGCTGCTTCTGGCCTCCCGACAGCTTGCCGAGCCGGCGGCCCCTCAACGAGGTCAGCCCCGTGTCCGACAGGAGCTTGCCGACCTCCCTGCCCTGCGGGTAGAGCGCGACCACGGCGGAGATCAGCTCCCCGACGGTGACCTCCTCCACCAGGTCGGCCTCCTGAAGCATGGCTCCGACGCGGCCTTGAGCCACCGCCTGTTTCGGCGGGCCGCCTAAGACCTCCAGCGTGCCGGAGTCCGGGCTCAGCAGCCCCAGCACCATGTTGAGCAGCGTCGACTTGCCGGCCCCGTTGGGGCCGAGTATCGCCACCATCTGGCCGCGGGGAATCTCCAGGTCCAAGCCATCGACGGCGGTGACCTGCCCGTACGATTTTCTCAGTTCCTTGACGGATATGACGGTGTCTGTCATGGCGTCCACACTCGTCCTCAGGCTTCGCGATGTGTAGTGCGGAATGTCACGACCTGTCACCGGCCACTGCGGCCAGCGCGTCCGCGGCGGCCCGGTAGCCGCCGTCGACCTCCAGGGCGCGACGCATGCCGCTGACGGCACGCCGGATCGACGCGCTCCGCGCCACGTGATCGACCGCCTCGCGCAGCGCTTCAGGCGTCGTTCCCGAGGCGTCGAGCCGGGTGCCGAGGCCGAGCGCCGCCACCTGGTCGGCCGTCACCGCGTGCTCCGGGGTGAGAGGGAGCACCACCATCGGCACCTCCGCCGCGATGGACTCCACGGCGCTGTTGACCCCGCCGTGGGTGACGAAGGCATCGGCGGCCCGCAGCACGTCCAGTTGCGGAACCGAGGGCGCGGCGATGACGTTGCCCGGCAGGGTGAGCGCCGGCGTGTAGTCGCCGAGCGACAACACGACTTGCCAGACGTCGTCGGCGAACGCCTTGCACACGGTGTCCACCAGCTCAGGCGACAGGCTCATCACGGTGCCGAAGGAGATGTAGACGACGCGCCGGCCGGGAGCGATGCGTTCGAGTAACCGGCGGTCGGCCGGCGCGGCGAGGTCGATGCTGGAGCCGACGAAGACGAAGGGGGCGCCGAAGGTCTCCCCGGCGGGGTGGAACGCCCTCGGCATGATCACCAGGACCAGCTCCTCGTCCCGCGCGAACAGCTCGTGCGGCCGTGCTGTGAGCCCGAAGGTTCGGTTCAGGCGGTCGAGCGGAGGAACGATCTCGGCGAAGGCCGGGGCCAGCCGCTCGCGGATCGGGGCGTAGCGTGGGCTGTTCATGAGGGAGAAGTGCTCGTTGCTCACGTACGTCGGCACGAACTGCGCCGCGGGCCCGGGCATGATCTTGCTGAGCAGCCGGCCCCAGACGCAGGTCTGGTCGTAGAGGATGACGTCCGGCCTGGTGTCACCGAGCCGGTCGATCACCTCGGGGAGCACGCTCTCGGCGGCCTTGGCCAGCCAGACGGGGAACATCGCGAACCGGGTGAGCGGGTCGGCGTACCGCTCGGGCGGCGCGACCCGGATCGGGTGCAGGCCGGCCCCTGTCTCGCGTACCTGCCGGCCATAGCTCTCCGGAAGGTGATAGAGCACCTCGTGCCCGCGGCGGGTCAGCTCGCGGGCGACGGCGAGGGTCGGGTTGACGTGGCCGGGCATGGGGCTGGGCAGGAAGGAGAAGGTTGCCATGGGCGATCCTCCGAGGTCGCAGGGCTGATGACTCGGGCCGTGGCCGCTACCGCGCTGAGCAGGCGGGCCTGCCGTACGATGTCGGCGGCGTGCTCGCGATGGGCCTGGGGCCGCTGAGCGTCCTCGACGAACCGCCGCACCATGTTGGCGAACTGATCGTCGGCGGCGAGGACGCGCTCTTCCCGGTAATCCTGGCGTTCGAGCCTGAGGACCGGGCGTGCGGACGGCGGGGGAGTGAACGCCCACTCGAGCGTGAGCCTGCCGGTGCTTCCCCAGACGCTGTAGGCGCACCGGTACATGTGGGTGAACCCGAACGAGCAGTGCGCCGTCACGCCGCGCGCGTCGTACAGCAGCGCACCGCCGCCCAGATCCACCCCGCCGTCCCCGTCCCGCACGAGCAGGCCGCCGGCGACGACCGGGTCGGGGCCGAGAAAGAGCTGCGCCGCCCGCACCGTGTAGGTGCCGCACTCCAGCAGGGCGCCGCCCCCGAGCTCGGGCTGGTAGCGCAGGGCGGAGCCCGGCCCCGGAGGGATGGCGAAGTCGGCGGTGATCTGCCGCGGGGTGCCGATCGCTCCTTCCAGGACGAGCCGGCGCGCCGTGGCGTGCTGGGAGTGGTGCAGGAAGGTGAAGTTCTCCATCAGCAGCAGCCCGCGCCCTTCCGCGAGACCGGTGAGCCGCTCGGCCGTGGCGACGTCGGCGGTGAAGGACTTCTCGACCAGCACGTGCTTGCCGGCCAGCAGCGCCGCCTCCGCCCATCGCGCGTGCAGCGCGTTCGGCAGCGGGATGTAGACGGCGGCGATGTCGGACCGCTCGAGCAGCCGCTCGTAGCCCTGCACGGCCCGGCAGCCGAACCGGTCGGCGAAGCGTCGCGCCTTGTCCCGGCTCCTGCTCGCGACGGCGACCAGCCGCGCGCCCCCGGCCCGCATGGCCGGGATCGTGCGGCGCCAGGCGATGTCGGCGCATCCCAGCACGCCCATGCCCAGACCATCCACCACGCTCTCCTTCGTCGGGGTTGACCAGGGTGCCCGCGGCCGCTCGAGCAGAGTTCGCGCGCGGCTGGTCACGGCCGTCGTCAGCCCGTCTCAAGCACACTTCGAGCCGCGTCTCCGACAGTCGGGGCCATGGCAGACACGCTCGCGGAGCCCCATCTGGGCCTGGCTTCCTGGCTCGCGGAACGCCGGCGCTCCCACGTCTTCGAGGTCGCACGCATACCCCTGTCGGACCTGGTCGGATGGGGCTTCGACGCCCTGACCGGCAACCTGGTGCACGACAGCGGCAAGTTCTTCGCGGTCGAGGGCGTGCACGTGCGTTCCGACTATGGTCCGGTCCCCGAATGGTGGCAGCCGATCATCCGGCAACCGGAGTTCGGGATCCTGGGCATCCTCGTCAAACGGGTCCACGGAGCCGTCTACTGCCTGCTGCAGGCGAAGCCGGAGCCGGGAAACGTCAACGTGCTGCAGCTGTCGCCGACCGTGCAGGCCACGCGCAGCAACTACACCAGGGTCCACCGCGGCGACGGGACGCGCTACCTGGACTACTTCGTGCGGCCGCAGCGCGGGCGGGTCCTCATCGACGTGCTGCAGTCCGAGCAGGGCGTCTGGTTCTACCGCAAGCGGAACCGCAACATGATCGTCGAGGTTGGTGAGGACGTCGAGGCGCAGGAGGACTTCCTGTGGCTGCCCCTGGAGGAGGTCTGGCGCCTGCTGAAGCTGGACAACCTGGTCAACATGGACGCCCGTTCGGTGCTGTCCTGCCTGCCGCTGGCCCTGCCGGACTGGCTGGGGGACGGAGAGGGCGCCTGTGACGGCTTCGCCAGGACCGTGCGGGACTCCTTCATCGGCGACGGGCCTTCATGCGTGCCCACGGAGCGGCTGCTCAACTGGTTCACCGAGGTCAAGGCGGGCTACCACACTTCCGTACGCCCCATACCGCTGGCCGAGGTGAAGGGCTGGCACCGCACCGAATACGAGATCTCCCACGAGGAAGGCAAGTTCTTCAGCGTGCTCGCGGTCGACGTACGCGCCAGCGGCCGGGAGGTCTCCCACTGGACGCAGCCCCTCATCGCCCCGCGCGGAGAGGGCGTGGCCGCGTTCGTGGCCAAGCGGGTCGGCGGAGTGCTGCACGTGCTGGCGCAGGCACGCGTCGAGCCGGGCTTCGTCGACGTGGTCGAGCTGGCGCCCACGGTGCTGTGCAATCCCGCCAACTACCGCGACATGCCGCGCACGGACTGGCCGCCGTTCCTGGACTACGTGCTGGCGGCAGGGCCCGAGCGGATCCGCTACTCCGCCCTGCTCTCGGAGGAGGGCGGGCGCTTCCACTGCGCCCAGACCCGCTACCTCCTGGTCGAGGCCGGCGACGACGAGGAGCTCGACCTCCCGCCCAACTTCCAGTGGATGACCCTGCGGCAGCTCACGAGCCTGCTCCGGCACAGCCACTACCTCAACGTCCAGGCGCGGAGCCTGCTCGCCTGCCTGAACTCCGTCCTGGTCTGAACGACGGGGAGGAAACGACATGGAGATCGTGGGCCGCGGCTTCATCGCCCGTAACCTGCAGTCCATCGCGCACCGCCACCCCGACGTCGTGGCCTTCGCGGCGGGGGTGCCGAACTCGACGGTCAAGGACGACGACGAGTTCGGCCGCGAGGCCGCGCTGCTGTACGAGGTGGTGCGGCGCTGCCTGCGGCAGGGACGGCGCCTGGTGTTCTTCTCGACGGCGTCGGTGGCCATGTACGGCGGCGAGGGCAGCGCGGGCACCGAGGACGGCCCGATCTTTCCCGGCGGCGCCTACGGCCGGCACAACCTCGCCCTGGAGACGGCGCTGGCCAGATCCGGCGTGGACTACCTCGTGCTGCGGGTCAGCAACCTGATCGGCCCGCACCAGCGGGACAACGGCCTGCTCCCCGTGCTCGTCGGCGGCATCAGGGCAGGCACGGTGACGGTGTACCGCGGCGCCACCCGCGACCTCATCGACATCGCGGACATGACGCGCATTCTCGACGGTCTGCTGGATCTGCGGCTCTCGAGGGAGGTCGTCAACGTCGCCACCGGGCACGCCGTGCCGGTGGAGCGCATCGTCGCGCACATCGAGTCGCGGCTCGGCATGGTGGCGGACCGGCGGGTGGTCGACGGACCGGTGCCGCACGCCGCGGCCAGTGTGTCGATAGCCAAGCTGCGCGGATTCATGCCCGAGGTCGACCGGCTCGGGTTCGGGCCGCGCTATTACGCCCGGGTCCTGGACAAGTACCTTCCCTTGTACTCGGCTCCCCTGTACTCAGGGCCCGAGCCGCTCCAGCACGCCGACCACCTCAGCGGGCGTCGGCCGGCCTAGCATCTCCTCGCGCACCCGCCGCGCCGCCTGGGCGTAGGACGGCTCCGACAGCAGCCGCGACAGCTCCGCCCGCAGCCGGGGGACATCGGCCTCCGCCGGGTCGAGCCGGAGCCCGACCCCCGACTGCGCGATGCGCTCGGCGTGGAAGGCGTGGTCGGGAAGCTGCCCCAGCACGAGCTGGGGAACGCCCATGCGCAGGCTGGTCAGCACCGTGCCGCCGCCGCCCTGGTGCACGATGACCGAACAGGCCGGCAGCAGCATGTGCAGGGGCACCGACACGGCCACGCGCACGCCCGATGGCAGCTCCGGAAGCTGATCCTGCGTGGTGGCGACGATCACCTCCGCGCCTTCGGCGAGGGCGGCCTCCACCACCGCCCGCGCGGGGAAGCCGATCCGGCCGGCGAAGCGCGCCACCGTCCTGCCCCACGTCACGCAGACGCGCGGCGCCGGAGGGAGGGTCGTCGTCCAGCGGGGCTGGACGCCGGGGCCGTTGTAGGGCACGTACTGGATCGGCTGCCGCTCGACCGGAGCGGGCACCTGCACGCTGGGCGGGCAGGGGTCGAGCGTGAGGGTGCCGAGATCGGCCAGCTCGCGCAGCCCGAACCGGGACAGCAGGGCTTCGAACGAGCTCAGCTCCGCCAGCAGCGACGCCTGGGTGACGTCGCCGTTCGTGGTCATGTCCGCGCCCCACAGATGGCGTACGGACGGCACCCCGAGCACGGCGGCGGCCAGCGGTCCAGCGAAGGCCAGCGGATCGTGGACGACCAGGTCCGGGCGCCACGTACGGGCGTGCTCCACCAGATCGCCGGCCATCGCGGCGGCCACGCCGACGAAGGTGTCCAGCGCGTTCAGTATGCGGGCGCGCGGGGCGTGGCCGTCGCCGTCCCGCCGATCCCGCGTCCCGCGTACGACCTCGACGTCCTGGCCCGTGCCGAGCGCGGGCAGGCCGGCACCGGCCACGGCGTCGACGCACGACGGCGGCACCGCCACGCGCACCTCGTGGCCGGCGGCCCGCAATGCCCAGCCGACCGGGACCATGGGAAGGAAGTGTGTCGGCCAGACCGACGTCATGAGTACCCGCATACCCGCATCGTGCTGACCCGCCCTAGAGAAGCGTTGGGGTCCGGCTGGAGCCCTCGACGGCGACGGTGAGGTCGCCTCGATCAAGCCTCGAGAAACGGCACGCAGCCTCGAGGCGCGGCAGAAGCGATGGAGGGTGGTGACATTTCGCACTACTGGCATTCAGGTACTTGCGTGAGGGTAAAGGTCAGTCTGGTTAGATCCTGGTGAGGATAGACCATGTACTTCCGTGTCTTGGGCCCGCTGTCGGTCACCGATGGAACCAACGACGTCACTCCTCAGACCCCCAAGCTGCAGGCACTCCTCGCCCTTCTCCTGTTCCGCAGGGACACTGTCGTCCATGTGAGGGAGCTCATCGACGAGCTGTGGGGCGAACGGCCACCGGACAGCGCGGCCTCCACCCTGCACACCTACGTCTACAAGCTCCGGCGCACCGTGCTGGGGCGCGACGATCTCCTGCTGACCAGGCCGAACGGGTACGAACTCATCATCCCCTCCGCCAGCCTCGACCTGTCCCGCTTCGACCGGCTCATCGATGAGGGCAAGACGAGCCTCGCCGCCGGTGACGCGCGCTCGGCGGTCGAAGCCCTGGACGCGGCATTGACGATGTGGCGCGGCGACATGCTGGCGGGGGTGCCCATGGGAAGGTCGCTCACGGCACAGCTCACACGCTTGAAGGAGCGCAGGCTCGACGCTCTGGAGAGCAGGGTGGACGCACGCCTCAGGCTCGGCTGCCCTCAGCAGGTGATCGGCGAGCTGAGATCGCTCCTCGCCGAGAACCCGCTGAATGAGAGCCTCACCGCCAAGCTCATGAAGGCGCTGCGCCAGGCGGGCAGGACCGCGGAGGCGGTCGAGGTGTACTCCAGGCTGCGCGGCCGGCTGCTCGACGATTTCGGGCTCGAACCCTCGCGTACGCTGCGCAGCGCCTACCGCGAGATGCTGCGCGAGACCAAGCGCCCGGCGGCCACGGCACCGGGCACGCCGGGGGAGCCCGCCGCCCTTCCGCTGCCGCCCGACCCGCCGGACTTCGTGGGCAGGTCCACCGTCGCCGACAGGATCGAACAACTGCTGGCCTCGCGGAGCAGGAGCACACCCGCGACGCCCATCGTGTGGATCACCGGCCCGCCCGGCAGCGGCAAGACCATGCTGTCGATACGGATGGCGCACCGGCTGCGCCGCTCCTTCCTCGGCGGGGTGCACTTCCTGTCGCTGCGCGGATCGGAGGCGTGCCCGGCCGATCCCGTCGAGGTGTTCCGGCACCTGCTGCCCGCCCTCGGCCTGCCGCGCGCCGACATGCCCCAGCACCTGGCCGACTGCGGCAACGCATACCGCACGCTCATGGCGGACCAGGGCTGCCTGGTCGTCATCGACGACGCCGACTGCGCCGCCCGCGCGCGGGAGTTCATCCCCGGATGCACCAAGAGCGCGGTGATCGTCACCAGCCGCAGACCTATGCCCGCCCTGGCCGGCGCGCACGTGGTGGAGCTTGGACCGTTCGACCCGAGAGAAGGGATCAGGCTGCTGAGCCTGATGGTCGGGCGGCACCGGGTGGAGAACGCCCCCGGTGACGCCGCGCGCATCGTCCGGCTCTGCGAGCATCTCCCGCTGGCGATCAAGGGCGCCGCTGCCGCGCTGCGATCCGCGCCGATGTCGCTCGCCGAGTACGCCGACCACCTCGCAAGGTCGCGCCGCCGGCTGTCCGAGCTGAGCTCCAGGGACGTGGACGTGCGCATCGGCTACGACGCGGGCTACCGGCGGCTCGGCCGGCCGGAGCGCGACGTCCTCGAGCGCATGAGCAGCGAGCACCGCACCGGTTTCACCGCCCAGCAGGTGTCGCGCCTGCTCGGGTGGAGCGTCGCCGCGACCGAGGCGGTCATGATCCGGCTGCTGGAGCACCGCTTCGTCAGGGTGAGCGGCCGCGACCCGAGCGGCGAACTGCATTACGCCTTCGCGCCGCTGACCCGCGCGTACGTGCGGGAGCGCGCACTGGAGGAAAGCGGTCACGCGATGAGGTGAATAAATAGGCCCGGCCGGTTGCCTCGCCGAAAAAGAATTCATTCATCCGGCCGGTCCATTGTTAGGCGACCCGCTCCCGCTATATGTCCATGCCGACTCCGGCGTCCCCTGGGAGAAATAACAAAGATGATCTGCCTTCCCATCGGTCGAGTCACTCGCCGTCGGCGTTCGGCTGGGAGCTCTCTCATGGAGGAGGCGGAAATGTGCGAGGACAGCGGCAACGTCCACTGGCTGGGCGGTCCCGGCTCTTTGCAGCCGGCCACGGTCGGGGCGGAAATGGCGGCGATCAGCAGCCTGCACGGAGAATTCGTGGTTCCCGCGGGATTCTGCCTTCCCATGACTTTCTGCCCGCGCTGGGACGACACCGCCGGGCTGGAGGCGGTGCTGCGCGCGGCCGTCTCCCGCTTCCCGCGCGGGGACGCCGGCTCCGCTCCGAGCCTGCGGGTCCGCGCCTCCGTCGGGCTCGATCAGCGAGCACCGCGGATGCGCCTGCCGCGGGCGCCGTCCTTCCACAACGTGGGCGAGGACGCACTGGTGGAGGCCGTCATGGAGAGCGCCGCGCCGTTCCTGTCCGCCCGGCGGCGCGGGCAGGTGGAGCCGGGCTGCGTGCCGTCGCGGGTGGTGGTGGTCGTGCAGCGCTTCGAACGGCCGCGCGCCTGGATCTCCGCCTCGTTCGATCCCGAGGCCGCCGGCCGGGTCGTCGTCCTGCGCGCCGGCTGGGGGCTGCGCGAGGACGACGATGTCGCTGACCTGCTGGTGATCGACGGCGCCACACGCGCGGTCGTCGGCGGGCAGGTGGCGGACAAGCGGCGGATGACGATCGACGCGGAAGGGGGAGGCGTCCGGGAGACGGAGGTCCAGGCAGAGTTGCGTGAGACGCCCTGCCTGGACGGCCGGACGGCGCGCGAGATCGCGAGCAGGACCCTGGAACTGGTAAGCGTGCTGCCGACGCCGGTCCGTCTGGAACTGGAACTGACCAAGGGCCGGCTGCACCTGCTCGGCGTTCCCTCTCTTAACGCGGCAACCGAAAGCTGAAACATACCTGTGAATCTCAGGTCCATATCGGGTGCTATTGACAGTGGTCGGACTTCATATGAAGCTGATTCTAATAATGCGCAGTGGCGTCCAGGCGGTCATGTGGAGCAGAGCGATTGTGATCAAGAGAGTCGCAATTGGGCGAACTCGCATATAGGAAGGAATCTCGTCATGGAATTCAAGATCCTGGGGAGTCTTGAGGTCCTCAGCAACGGGCGCGATATTGCGCCGTCCGCGCCTAAATTACGCAGGGTGCTCAGCCTCCTGCTGCTGCACCCCAATCAGATCGTGCGGACGGCGGCGCTCATTGATGAGCTGTGGGGGGACGAGCCCGTCCGCAGCGCCATGACGACGATGCAGACCTACATCTACCTCCTCCGCAAGATCTTCGACGCCGAGCACCCCTCCGCGGGCAACATCCTCGTCACCAAGCCCGCCGGCTACATCGTGGTGACGCCGGAGGAGACCATCGACCTGTTCAGGTTCGAGGCTCTCGCCGAGGAAGGCCGTTCCGCGCTGGCCGCCGGCGAGCCGGAGGCGGCCAGCGCCAGGCTGGGCGAGGCCCTGTCCCTGTGGCGCGGTCCCGCTCTGGCGGACGTACAGACGGGGCGGCTCCTCGACGCGCACGTCACCCGGCTGGGCGAGGCCCGGCTGCGCGCCGTCGAGCTGCGCATCGAGGCGGACCTGTGCTGCGGCCGGCACCGAGAGCTGATCAGCGAGCTGAAAGGGCTCACCACATCCCACGCCTACCACGAGGGCTTCTACAAGCAGCTCATGCTCGCCCTCTACCGCTCCGGCCGTCAATGCGAGGCCCTCGACCTCTACCAGAGCGTCCGGCAGTGCTTCGTCAAGGACCTCGGCGTCGAGCCCTCCGCCGAACTGCGGCGCCTGCAGCGCGACATCCTCGACGCGGCCCCAAGGCTCGACCTGAATGCCCAGGTACGCGCCCACGACCGCCGCTCGGTCAGGCCACCGGCTCAGCTCCCTCCCGACATCGCCGACTTCACGGCCAGATCCGAAGAGGTCTCCATGGCCGAGGCCGCGCTGAAGGAGGAGACCGGGGACGGCAGACCCCCTATCGTGACGTTCATCGGCATGCCCGGCGCGGGCAAGACGGCCTGCGCGCTGCGGACGGCACACCGGGTGCGCACCCGGTTCCCCGACGGCCAGCTGTATGCCAACCTCCGTTCCTCCACCGGAGACGGCGCCTCGATCGACAGGGTGCTGTACGGATTCCTGCGCGCCATCGGGGTGAGCAGGGACAAGGTCCCTGCTACCAGGGAAGAGCGGGCCGCGCTGTTTCGCGCACGTACAGCCCAGCGTCGGCTTCTCATCCTGCTCGACGATGTGGCCTCGGCCGAGCAGGTGACCGCGCTGCTGCCCGGCGGCCGGCACTGCGGCATGCTGGTGACGGGCCGCACCCCGCTGGCTGGTCTGCGGGACATGTGCGAGATCAAGGTCACCGTGATGAGCGCCGAGGACGGCATCGAGCTCCTCGCCCAGATCGTGGGCCGCGCCCGGGTCGAGCGCGAGCGCCGGGCGGCCGAGCTCATCGTCCGCTCCTGTGACAACCTTCCCCTGGCCATACGCGCGGCCGGAGCACGGTTGGCGATCATCCCCGAACTGTCACTCGGCCGCTTCCACGGGCAGCTCGCCGACGAGCAGCAGCGCCTGGACCGGCTCGACTCCACCGACTTCGCGCTCCGCACCGAATACGAGGCCTCCTATCAGCGCCTCTCCGAGACCGACCGGGCCGCCGCGCGGTGGCTCAGCCTGTTCGTCGGCGAGAGCTTCAGCGCGAACGCGGTCTCGGCCCTGCTGGGGCGCAACCCGGCCTCGACGCGGGTGCTGCTGAGCCAGCTCGTCTCGCACCATTTCGTCCGGCCGGTCGGCACCGACGCGGCCGGTGAGGCCCACTACTCCTTCTTCGGGCTGCCGCGCGCCCTGCTGAGCACGTACGCGATGGGCGCGATCCTGGAGAGCCTGCGCGCCTGACGCGGGTCACCACGTGACGGGCAGGTGCTCAGGACCGCGCAGCAGCCCGGTCGTCCGCCACGTCACCTGATCATCCGGCAGCGCCGGCCGCAGCCCCGGCATGTGGCGCAGCAGCGCCGCCAGCGCGGCACGCAGCTCCGCCCGCGCGAGATGCGCGCCCAGACAACGGTGCGGACCGTGCCCGAATGCGAGATGCGGGTTCGGGGTGCGGGCAAGGTCCAGCCGGTCAGGATCGGTGAACGCCCGCGGGTCCCGGTTGGCCGCGACCGTCGAAGGCAGCACGGCCTCGCCCTCCTCGATGCGCTGCCCGCCCAGCGAGGTGGCGCGCACGGCGACCCGCATGGTCCCGCCGCTCACCGCGATGGGCACGTACCGCAGCAGCTCTTCGACCGCCGTGTCCATCAGGCCGGGCTCGCGCCGCAACGCCGCGAGCTGCCCGGGATCGGCCAGTAACGCCTGCACCGAGCCGGCGATCATGCAGGCGGGCGGCTGCAGACCGGCTACCAGGAGCGTGGAACCCAGCGCGACCAGCTCCGCGTCGTCCAGGACACCGGTCAACTCGCCGAGCAGGTCCTCGCCCGGCTCCTTTCGCTTGGCCGTCACCAGTCCCGCCAGGTATCCGAGCAGCGCGTCGTCGTCCGTCCCGTCGAGATGTGCCGTGACCCAGTCGTGAAAGCGCGCGTGGTCGCAGACCGGCACCCCCAGCAGCCGGCAGATGGCGAGGAACGGCAGGGGGCGGGCCAGCGAGGCGACCACGTCGGCCGGCGGGCCCGCGGCGACCATGTCACGGACCAGGCCGTCGGCCGCCTCATCGAGCCACGACCGCAGCCGCGCCACCGTGCCGCCGCTGAAGGCCCCGGTGACGAGCCTGCGCAGCCGCGTGTGCTCGGGAGGGTCCATCGCCGCCAGCGAAGGGGACTGCGGGCGCGAGCGCAGCCGGGGACCGGCGCCGGAGACGGCGGCGGCGCGACTGAAGGCCGGATCGGCGAGGAAGCGGCGGTTCTCCTCGTGCCGCGTGACCAGCCAGGCGAGCGCCCCGGACGGCAGGGACACGCGTGCCACCGGCGCCGCGTCCCGCAGCGCCGCGAGGTCGGGGGCGGGCCGAGGCCCCGGCGGTCCGGTGAAGGGATAGGAGGGGACGCGATCGTCCTTGCGCATGAGGACCACCTCGATAGGGAAGCGTTCGCGGTCTCCGATTGTGCGCGGCGCCGATCGAAGATCGCTGGAAGGCGGGGGCGCCCGCGAGTTCAGCCGTTTTCGACAGCGTCTTGAGGCAGGTAGGAGAGCCTTCCGGGGTACGGCAGCCGGCCGTGGGCGAGAAAGGAGCGAACGTTGCGACTGTTCGTGACCGGTGGCGCGGGATTCATCGGCTCGCACTACGTGAACGCGATACTCGACGCTCGCTACCCCGGCGCGCAGGAGATCCGGCTCACCGTGCTGGACCGGCTTTCCTACGCCGGGAACCTGGA
This sequence comes from Nonomuraea sp. NPDC052634, assembly GCF_040678535.1. Taxonomy (NCBI): domain Bacteria; kingdom Bacillati; phylum Actinomycetota; class Actinomycetes; order Streptosporangiales; family Streptosporangiaceae; genus Nonomuraea; species Nonomuraea sp. NPDC052634. Next base: position 126,701 of record NZ_JBFATY010000014.1, read on the forward strand.
CAATCTGACCTTCGACCCGTTCCGGATGACCTTCGTCTGCGGCGACGTCTGCGACGAGGACCTGCTGATGGAGCTGCTGCCGGGACATGACGCCGTGGTGCACTTCGCCGCGGAGTCGCACGTGGACCGGTCGATCGCCGGAGGCGTGCCCTTCGTCAGGACCAACGTGCTCGGCACACAGGTCCTGCTCGAATGCGCACGGCGCAGCGGCGTGTCCAGGTTCGTCCACGTCTCCACGGACGAGGTCTACGGATCCATCGAGACCGGCTCATGGACGGAGAGCTGGCCACTGCGGCCGAACTCGCCCTACGCGGCCTCCAAAGCCGCCGCCGACCTGCTGGTGCGGTCCTACCATCGCACCCACGGGATGGACGTCGGCATCACGCGCTGCTCCAACAACTACGGCTCGCATCAGTATCCCGAGAAGCTCATCCCGCTCTTCATCACCAACCTGCTGGACGGCGAGGACGTCCCGCTCTACGGCGACGGCATGAACGTCAGGGAGTGGCTGCACGTCTCCGACCACTGCCGAGCGGTGCACCAGGTGCTCATGCGAGGCGCGCCGGGCGAGGTCTACAACGTCGGCGGCGGCACGGAGCTGAGCAACAGGGATCTCGCGCGCCTCCTGCTCGATGCCGTCGGCGCGGACTGGGAGCGGGTCCGGTGGGTGCCCGACAGGAAGGGTCACGACCGGCGCTATTCCCTCGACGCCTCGAAGATCCGCGCCGAGCTCGGGTTCGAGCCCGAGGTGCCCTTCCAGCAAGGGCTGGCCGAGACGGTGCGCTGGTACCAGGACAACCGGTGGTGGTGGGAGCCGCTCAAGAAGAGGGCAGAGCTCGCGGTCACGTCGAGGAGGACAGTCAGCCCATGAAACAGCCCAAGAAGATCTCCGTCGCCGAGGTGACGCCCAACCTGCGCAGAGGCGGTGACATCAGGGTCCTGCTCAGCCCGAAAACGGTGGGAGCCACCTCCGGTTTCTCCGGCTTCCTCACCTTGACCGCCGGCGAGTACGTCTCGGAGCACTACCACCCCTACTCCGAGGAGTTCCTGTACGTGGTGACGGGCTCGCCGGTCATGCTGCTCGACGGCGAGCCGGTGGAGCTGAACCCGGGTGACGCGTTACTGGTGCCCATCGGCGTGCGGCACCGCCTGGAGAACCGGGGCTCGGAGACCGTCGAGGTCGTCTTCCACCTCGGGCCCCTGGCGCCCCGCCCCGAACTGGGACACGTGGACACCGAGCCCCTGCCCGCCGCCCACGCCGGCGGAGGGAGCCGGTGAGCGGGCGCAGAGTGGTCCTGACCGGCATCGGGGTGGTGGCACCCGGTGGGGTGGGGACCAAGGCGTTCTGGGAGGAGATGACGGACGGGCGCACCGCGACCCGTACCATCAGCCTGTTCGACGCCGGCGGGTTCCGCTCGCGGATGGCGGCGGAGGTCGACTTCGACCAGGCGGCCGAAGGGCTGAGCCCCCAGGAGCGGCGGCGGATGGACCGGGCGGCGCAGTTCGCCGTGGTGTCCGCGCGCATGGCCCTGGCCGACAGCGGCTTGGCCGCCGGCGAGGTGGACCCCACCCGCGTGGGCGTGAGCATCGGCAGCGCGGTGGGCTGCACGATGTCGCTGGAGCAGGAGTACGTCGTGCTGAGCGACGCCGGCCGGCACTGGCTGGTGGATCCGGCCTACGCGATACCCCATCTGTACGAGCACATGGTGCCCAGCACCATCGCCGTCGAGGTGGCATGGGCGTGTGGCGCCGAGGCGCCGGTCTCCCTGATCTCGACCGGCTGCACCTCCGGGCTGGACTCGGTCGGGCACGCCTACAGGCTGATCCAGGAAGGGGCCGCCGACGTCGTGATCACCGGCGCCGCGGACGCGCCGATCTCGCCCATCACCGTCGCCTGCTTCGACGCGATCAAGGCCACGTCGGCGAACAATGAGGACCCCGAGCACGCGTCGCGGCCCTTCGACCGCGACCGCGACGGGTTCGTGCTCGGCGAGGGCGCCGCGGTGTTCGTGGCCGAGGAACTGGAGCACGCCAGGCGCAGGGGCGCACACGTGTACGCCGAGATCGCCGGCTTCGCCTCCCGCAGCAACGCCTATCACATGACCGGGCTCAAGCCCGACGGCAGGGAGATGGCCGAGGCCATCAGGGTGGCGCTGGAGGAGGCCCGCCTCGATCCCCGCGACATCGACTACGTCAACGCGCACGGATCGGGGACCAAGCAGAACGACAGGCACGAGACCGCCGCCTTCAAGCGCGCCCTCGGATTGCACGCCTACGAGGTGCCGGTCAGCTCGATCAAATCGATGGTCGGGCATTCGCTGGGCGCCATCGGCTCCATCGAGCTGGCGGCCTGCGCCCTGGCGATCGAGCACGACGTGGTGCCCCCGACGGCCAACCTGCACACGCCCGACCCGGAGTGCGACCTCGACTACGTCCCGGTGACCGCGCGCGATCACCGCACGGACGCGGTGCTCTCCGTGGGATCGGGATTCGGCGGCTTCCAGACCGCCGTGGTGCTGGTCGGCCCGGAGAGGCGGCCGGCATGAGCCCCGTGGAGTGCCCCGTGGAGGCGGCGATCACGGGGATCGGCGTGGTCGCACCCAACGGCCTCACCATCGACGACTACTGGAACTCCGTGCTGGCGGGAAAGAGCGGGCTGCGGCACATCACCCGGTTCGACGCCACGCCGTACGCCTGCCGCGTCGCCGGGGAGGTGCCCGGCTTCGTCGAGACCGACCACATGCCCGGCCGCCTGGTGCCGCAGACCGACCGCTGGACCCATCTGGGACTCGCGGCGGCTGCGATGGCCCTGGACGACGCCGGGGTGGACCCCGCCGCGCTGCCCGAGTACGACATGGCCGTCGTCACCGCGAGCTCGTCGGGCGGCACCGAGTTCGGCCAGCGCGAGATCGAGGCGCTGTGGCGGCGCGGACCGCGCAGCGTCGGCGCTTACCAGTCCATCGCCTGGTTCTACGCCGCCACCACCGGCCAGACCTCCATCCGGTACGGCATGCGCGGCCCCTGCGGGGTGCTGGCCACCGAGCAGGCGGGGGGCCTCGACGCCCTGGCCCAGGCCCGGCGGCTGCTGCGCGGCGGCAGCCGGATGGTGATGACCGGCGGCGCCGACGCCTCTCTGTGCCCCTACGGGCTCGTCGCCCAGACCGCCAATGGACTGCTGAGCGGCTCCGACGACCCCGGCAACGCCTACCAGCCGTTCGGCAGGACCGCCCGCGGCTACGTTCCCGGGGAAGGCGGCGCCATGTTCGTCATGGAAGACGCCGACGCCGCGACCGGCGCACCGTACGGCGTGCTGGCCGGCTACATGGCGACGTTCGACCCGCCGCCCGGCGTGGACCGTCCGCCCGGCCTGGAGCGGGCGGTGCGCGGCGCACTCGGCGACGCGGGCTGCGACCCCGGCGACATCGACGTGGTGTTCGCCGACTCCGCCGGCGTGGCCAGGCTGGACCGGCTGGAGGCGGACGCCATCACGGCCGTCTTCGGACCCCGCGGCGTCCCGGTCACCGCGCCCAAGACCATGACCGGCCGCCTGTACGCCGGCGGCGCGGCGCTCGACGTCGCCACCGCGCTGCTGGCGATCCGCGACGGCGTCATCCCGCCGACGGCAGGCGCGTACGACCTGGCCGACGGCATCGACATCGACCTCGTACGAGGTGGGCCCCGCCCGGCAGCCGTCCGGACGGCTCTGGTCATCGCCAGAGGCTACGGCGGCTTCAACGCCGCCCTTGTGCTGCGCGGCCGGCCCGCGGGCGCCACCACCACGGAAGGACGAGTATGAGCGAGCCCAAGGAACGCTTCCGCGTGCTCCTGCGCATGCGTATACGCCCCGGCATGGAGAGCGACTTCGAGAAGACCTGGCTGCGCGTCGGCGATGCGGTCACCGCCGACCCGGCGAACCGGGGCCAGTGGCTCATGGCCAGCCAGGACGAGCCGGGCGTCTACTACATCGTCAGCGACTGGACGGACGAGGCGGGATTCCGCACGTTCGAGCGGAGCGCCGAGCACGTCGAACACCGCAAGCGGCTGCATCCCTACCGGATCGACGGCTCCATGGTGACCTCCCGCATCGTGTACCACCTGGAGCCCGCCCACGCGGGGGAGGACACGTGACGGCCGCCCGCGGGCAAGCCGTCGCGGACTGGACGAGATGCCGGGGATGCGGAGTGCTGCTGTATCGGCGGCGTTTCGTCCGCGACCTGCTGGTCTGCAGGGAGTGCGGGCACCACGCGCCGCTCACCGCGATGGAACGGATCGACCTGCTCATGGACCCCGGCTCGGTCACCCCGCTGCCGTTCCAGGCCGGGGTGTTCGACCCGCTGGAGTTCACCGACGCGCTGCCGTACGCGGCGCGCTTGAGCGAGGCCAGGGCCCGCACCGGGCTGGACGAGGCCGTCGTCTGCGTCCGCGGCACGATCGAGGGCCACCCGCTGGTGGCGGCGGTCATGGATTTCGGCTTCATGGGCGGCAGCCTGGGCTCGGCCGCGGGAGAGCTGGTGACGCTCACCGCCGAGGTCGCCCTGGCCGAGCGGGTCCCGCTGCTGCTGGTGACCGCATCGGGCGGTGCGCGCATGCAGGAAGGCGTGCTGTCGCTGATGCAGATGGCCAAGACCAGCCAGGCGCTCGCCGCGCTCGACGAGGCGGGGGTGGTCACGATCTCGCTGCTCACCGACCCCACGTACGGCGGCGTCGCGGCGTCGTTCGCGAGCCTGACGGATGTCATCCTGGCCGAGCCCGGATCCCGCATGGGCTTCGCCGGGCCCAGGGTCATCAGGCAGACCATCGGGCAGGAGCTGCCGCCCGGCTTCCAGACGGCGGAGTTCCTGCTCGGCCATGGACTCATCGACGACATCCAGCCGCGCCGCGCGCTGCGCGGCACGCTGAGCAGGCTGCTCAGCGTGGCGGCGGGCGCCGGGCCCGGGCACGCCCCGGCCGAGGACGCACCGCGCATCCAGGACCCGGGCCGGCTGCCGGAGCACGACGTCTGGCGCGCGGTCAAACTCGCCAGGCACCCGGCCAGACCGACCACCCTGGACCTGCTGTACGGCATGCTGGACTGGTTCGTCGAGCTGCACGGTGACCGCCAGTCCGGAGACTGCCCGGCCGTCGTGGGCGGGCTCGGCAGCCTGGACGGCGCGCCGGTCATGGTGATCGGCCACCAGAAGGGCCACGGCGACAAGGAGCTCGCCGCGCGCAACTTCGGCATGTCGCTGCCCGCGGGCTCCCGCAAGGCCGCCAGGCTCATGCGGCTGGCGGCGAAGTGGAACTTGCCGGTGATCACGTTCATCGACACTCCCGGGGCGCACCCGGGCGTCGAGGCGGAGCAGGGAGGCCAGGCGCTGGCGATCGCAGAGAATCTGCGGCTCATGTCCAGCCTGCCGGTCCCCGTGGTGTCGGTCGTCACCGGGGAGGGCGGCAGCGGCGGCGCGCTCGCGCTGGGCGTCGCCAACCGCGTCTACGCGCTGGCCAACGCCATCTACTCCGTGATCAGCCCCGAGGGCTGCGCCGCCATCCTGTGGAAGGACTCCGCCGCGGCCCCGCAAGCGGCCAAGGCGCTCCGGATCGGCTCCAGAGACCTGCTGCGCCACGGCGTAGTGGACGCCGTCGTGCCGGAGCCGGGGGAGGGCGCGCACACCGACCCCGCAGCCATGGCGGAGACCCTCCGCGCGGTCGTGATCGAGGCGCTGCGCGAACTGTCGGGGCTGGACGGCGCGGGCCTGGTCAAGGACCGCCGGCGCCGCTTCCGCGGCTTCGGAGCCGAATCCTGCCGGACGGAGCTCGTGCCGTCGGCGGTCGGCGGGCCGTACGCCGCATGGTGAGGCCATCGGGGTGCGCGCGGCGGGAACGCCGCCCGCACCCCGATGGCCTGTACGGGTGCCTCACACGACGGCGGCCAGCGCGGTGACCGCGAAAGCCGCCGCGGCCAGCGCCGTCCGCAGGCGGTGCCACCTGCTCCACGCGGGCCTCGGATCCTGCCACCCCGGCGGCAGCCCCGCGGCCGGGTCCAGAGCCTTGACCTTCCGGTTGATCGGCACGTTCAGCAGATGGGACACCATCGAGGAGGCGAACAGCAGCGCCGCCGCGCACCCGAACGACAACCTCGCCACCGCGCCGTCGGCGAGGAACGACAGCAGCACGTCCACGCCCGTCGTGCCGAGCACGATGATCGGCATCAACGGATCCCAGTTGCGTCCCAGCAGCTGGTGCGCCTCCACATACCGGTCGGGCGTCATGTCCCGCAGCGCGGGGACCACGCTGACGGCGACGCCGAACAGCACGCCGGTGGTGGTGCCGCTGCCGAGCAGCGCCACCACGGTCAAGGGTTCGATCAGCAAGGGGCCTCCTCACCCGGATAGGACTCGAGCATCCGGCCGACCAGCGACGTGGTGTGCGCGGCCGCCGCGAAGCCCGGGTCGGCCAATACCTCCAGCAGAAAAGGCGCCGTCGTGCGCATCGCCGGCCCCACGGCGCGGACCTCGGTGAGCGCGCGCTTCATACGCTCGATGGCCTGCCCGCGGTCCGGCGCCCACACGATGACCTTGGCGAGCAGCGAGTCGTAGTCGGCGGCCACCGTCATCCCCGGAGCGCCGTAGGAATCGATCCGGGTGAACGGTCCTCCCGGCATGACGAACTCCTCGATCCGTCCCGGCGCCGGGCGGAAGCCGTCATAGGGATCCTCGGCGTTGATCCGGCACTCGATGGACGTCCCCCGGATCGCGACCTCGTCCTGCCGCAACGACAGCGGCAGCCCCGCCGCCACCCTGATCTGCTCGCGCACGAGGTCGACGCCCGTCACCATCTCGGTCACGGGGTGCTCGACCTGCAGCCGGCAGTTGATCTCCATGAAGTGGAAGGCGCCGTCGTCCTCCACGATGAACTCGAACGTGCCCGCACCCTCGTACCCGACCGCGTGCGCGCCCCGCACAGCCAGCTCCGCCATGCGCTCGCGGGACTCCTCCGGCAGGCGCGGCGCAGGCGTCTCCTCGATCAGCTTCTGGTTCTTCCGCTGCACCGTGCAGTCCCTGGTACCCAAGTGCACGGCGTCGCCGGACCGATCGCGCACCACCTGAACCTCGACGTGCCGGGCACGCTCGACGAACTTCTCGACGTAGACCCGCGAATCGCCGAAAGCGACGTGGGCGTGCGCCCTGGCCTCGCTGTAGGCGCGAAGCAGCGCCTGGGGACGCCTGACCACCCGCATTCCGCGACCGCCGCCGCCGGCCGCCGCCTTGATGATCACGGGATATCCGATCCGGTCGGCCAGGGCCTTGGCCTCCGTCGCGGTGTCGGCGGTGCCCTCACCGCCGGGAAGGACCGGCAGCCCCGCCTCCGCCATGATCCGCCGGGCCGCCGCCTTGTCGCCTAGCCGGGCCATCACGTCAGGCGGCGGCCCGATGAAGACGATGCCGTGGGCCGCGCAGATCTCGGCGAAGTCCGGATCCTCCGACAGGAAACCGTAGCCGGGGTGAATGGCCTCGGCGCCGGCCTGCAGCGCCGCCTCGATGAGGGCCGGGATGTTGAGATAGCTGGCCTTGGCCGGCGACGGGCCGATGTGCACCGCCTCGTCCGCGAACCGGGTCAGCGGGCCGTCACGGTCGGCGGAGGAGTGCACGGCGATGGTGCGGATCCCCATTTCGCGGCACGTACGGGCGATCCTGAGCCCGATCTCGCCGCGGTTGGCGATCAGAATCGTCTTGAAGGTGTCCTCGCCGCTCACCGTGATCGCTCCTCCCGGTCTGGTACCGGCGGAACGGCCCACCAGACGGCCCCCGCGCCGCGCAACCCCGTCACGAGACGGCCGAGCAGGGCGAGGAGGCCGGGAAACGGGCGGGTACGACTGGTCGCCATGAAGCCGGTGCCTCCTTCAGTGCTGGCAGATCTGCAGCCGGCTGTGATCGCCTATGACCACCTGATTGGTCCCGCAGGCGGGCGACGGCGGCGTGATCACGCTGTCGCGGCCGATCAGCGAGCCGTGCAGGTTCCTGACGCCGTCCACCGTCACGCGCTCCATGAGGATCGAGTAGCCGATCGAGGCGTCCTCGACGCGGCAGTCGGAGCCGATGGAGGTGTACGGGCCCACGAGGCTTCTCGTCACCGTGCTGCCCGCTCCCACGATCAGCGGGCCGACCAGCCGGGAGGCATGCACCACCGCGCCCTCCTCGACCAGCACGCGGCCGACGGTCTCCGACTGGTCGTCCACCTTGCCCAGCACGGCCGGCTCGAGGTCTTCCAGGAACACCCGGTTGCACTCCAGGACGTCCTCCACCCTGCCGGTGTCCTTCCAGTAGCCGCGCAACCGGTGGGACAGGACGGTGTGGCCGGAGTCGAGCAGCCACTGGACGGCATCGGTGATCTCCAGCTCGCCGCGCGCGCTGGGCGCGATGGACCTGACGGCGGTGTGGATCGCGGGCCCGAACAGGTAGAGGCCGACCACCGCCAGATCGCTGCGCGGCTCGCTCGGCTTCTCCACCAGCGCGGTGATCCGGCCACGGGCGTCCACCTCGGCGACACCGTACTGCCGCGGGTCGGGCACCTGCGACAGCAGGATCTGCGCGTCGGCCCCGCTGTCGCGGAAGGCGTCCACGAAGCCGGACAGCGGCTCACGGATGATGTTGTCACCGAGGTACATCAGGAAGCTCTCATCGCCGAGGAAGTCCTTGGCGATCATGACGCAGTGCGCCAGGCCGAGCGGGACGGCCTGGGGGATGAAGGTGATGTCGAGCCCTTGGGCGGAGCCGTCGCCGATGGCGTTCCTGATCTCGTCGCCGCGGGTCCCGACGATGATGCCGACCTTGGTGATCCCCGCCTGCCTGACCGCGTCCAGCACGTGCCGGAGCACCGGCCGGTTGGCCACGGGGACGAGCTGCTTGGCCATGGTGTGGCTGAACGGCCGCAGCCTGGTGCCGGAACCTCCGGCGAGGATGAGAGCCTTCATGGCCTGCTACCTTCCACGAGTGCGTGAGGCACCGCCGGCTCGGCGGCGGCGTAACCGAACGTGCGGGTGATCCGGCCGCCGAAGGCGGCGAGCACGCCCGCGACGGCCAGCGCGATCAGACCCGACCCGGCGTAGTAGACGGGTGCGGGCAAGACCTCGGACAGCCGCGCCGCCTGGCTGCCCAGCCCCATGCCCATGGCGCTGAACAACCACCACAGACCGATCAGCTGGCCCCGGTAGGCGGGCGGTGCGGCGTCGGATGCCGTGCTGATCCCCACCGGTCCGATGGCGAGCTCCCCGCAGGCGTGCAGGAAGAAGACCGACAGCAGCCACAGCGGCGAGACCGCGCCCTGACCGGCGGCAGCGGCGGCTGCCGCCATCAGCACGAAGCTGGCTCCGGTGCAGAACATGCCGAGCACGAACTTGCCGCGGACACCGAAGCGGGTGCCCATGTGCAGCCACACCAGCGCGAACACGGGGGCGACCACGAGCACGAACAGCGGGGTCGCCGACTGCAGCCAGCTCGCGGGGAAGACGAAGCCGAAGAGCGAACGGTCGGTGTGGCGCTCGGCGAAGATGTTCAGCAGCGAGCCCGACTGGCCGACCAGCATCCAGAACAGCGCCGCCGGCAGGAAGAGCCAGAGGATGGCGCCCAGCCGCCGCCGGTCGCCCCGGTCGAAGTCCGGACTGCGATACAGCCGCGCGAAGGCCACCGGGGCCGCGAGCACGATCACCAACCCGAGCGGGATGATCACGTGCTCGGGCGTGAACGCGCCCGCCGCCACATCCGCGGTCAGCAGCACCGCCACCGGGATCAGGACGAGAGCGGCCGCCCTGAACGCCCGCCGCCGCTCGTCGAAGGTGGCCGGCCGCACGGGCTCGGCGCCGATCTCGCCGAAGTACCGGCGGCCCCTGGCGAACCGAACGACGCCGAAGGCCATCCCCACGGCGGCCGCGCCGAAGCCGAGATGCCAATCGATCGTCTCGCCGAGGAAGCCCGTGACCAGCGGCGCGGCGAGGGCGCTGACCTGGATGCTCATGTAGAAGACGGAGATGGCCGCCTCGCGCTGGACGGCCTGGTCCTTGCGGTAGAAGCGGCTCAGCAGCGAGGTCAGATTCGGCTTGAGCAGCCCCGTGCCCGCCGCGATCAGCACCAGCCCCGCAGCGGTGAGCGCCGTCGTGGGCAGGGCCATGACCAGGTGCCCGGCCGTGATGACCACGCCGCCCCACAAGATGGCGCGCCGCTCGCCGAGCAGCCTGTCGCCCACCCAGCCGCCCGGCAGGGCGAGCACGAACATGCCGCCGAAGTAGACGCCGAACAGCGCCGCAGCCGTCGCCATGGGCAGCCCGAGGCCGCCCCGCTCCGGCGGGGCGACGGCGTACAGCACGAGGATCGCCTGCATCCCGTAGAAGCTGAAGCGCTCCCACATGTCGGTCATGAAGAGCGTGGTGAACCAGCCGCGACGGCCGAGGAGCGTGCGCAGCGTCATCATCGGGCTCCTTGCACGGCGGCCGGGACGCGGACGAACAGCCGTGCCAGAGCGTCGCCGAGCTCGCGCTCAGGCATCGCCGGCAGGCTACCGGCGCACCAGGCGACGAAGCCGTCGGGCCTGACCAGCACGGCGCCGGACGGGCCGACGCCATGGCGCTCGCACCAGGCGTCCACGGGCGCGGTGGCCGCAGTGATGACATGGACGTCGAGACGCACGCCGAGCCGGTCGGCGGCCTCGGCCGCGGCGGCCCGCCATGGCTCACCGGCCGGGCCGGTGACCAGGACGGGGTGACGGCCGTACAGGTCGAGCGTGGAGCGCGTGACGCCGTCGAGGACGAGGGGAACGTGCGGGGCGCGGGCCCCCGCCAGGCCGGAGCCGGCGGGATACCGGTAGCCGAAGATCAGCTCTTCGTCGCCGCGGATCGCCGGATCGGGCTCCGACGGCCGCTCGTCCATCAGGCGGGGGCGATCGCGGTGCCGCAGGACGGCCTGCTCGACCGTCAGCTCCGCCACAGGACGCCGCTCCAGGTCGTAGGTGTCCAGCAGCCCCGCGCCGGCCTCGCCGCGGAGCACCGCGGCGAGCTTCCACGCCAGGTTGTGCGCGTCCTGCACGCCGGTGTTGGCGCCGAAGGCCCCCGTGGGAGGCATGACGTGCGCCGCGTCGCCCACCAGGAAGACGGGTCCGGCGCCGAACCTGTCGGCGACCTGCGCGGCCGGCCGCCACGGGAGCACGGAGGTGATGCGCACGTCGAGGCCGGGCACACCGGCCGCGGTGCGCACCAGCTCGATGCAACGCTCCGGCGTGAAGGCGCTCTCGTCCTCCTGGCCGGTGGCGACGTGCAGCATCCACTTGTCCCGGTTGTTGACGGGAAGGAGCGCGCACCGGGCGGGCCCGCCCGTCACGTAGCAGAGGATGAACCGCCGCGCGCCGAGCTGCTCGCTCAGATCGGCCTCGAAGGCGATGTTCACGAAGCTCCCGAGCGTCCCCTCGCCGTGGACACCGATGCCGAGCATGGAACGGATCCCGCTGCCAGGGCCGTCGGCGGCGGCCAGATAACGAGCCTCGATCCGGTACTCCCGCCCCGAGGCGGCCTCGCGCACGGTGGCCGTGACCCCGGCGGGACCCGTCTCCAGGCCTACCAGCTCCGTGCCCAGGCGGATGTCGGCGCCCAGGGCGGTCGCGCGCTCATGCAGCATCGGCTCCAGCTCGTGCTGGTGGCACATGCACCATCCGGTGGGGCTGAGCTCGCCCAGGTCGGTGACGTGGTCCATGAAGTACTGGCGCAGCGCGCCGAGCTCCCGCCCGGCCAGGCTCTCGACCGCGATGACGCCCTTGTTGCGAGCCAGCACGCGGCCGGACTCGGACGACCGTATCCGCTCCTCCAGGCCCAGCCCGCGCAGCAGCTCCATGGTGCGCGGGTTCAGTCCGCGGGCTCGCGGATGCGGGCTGAGCGTCGTCTGGCGCTCGACCAGCGTCGTACGCACACCGTGCCACGACAGGAAGGCGGCCAGCGACAGGCCCGCCATCCCGCCGCCCACGATGAGGACGGGTGTTGAGTTCTCGGCGACCATGCGGCCGATGCTGTCCCGGCGAGCTTGAGGACCGCTCAAGGGCCGCTCCACCGTTTCTGGACGGGCTTCGCCTAGCGTCGCCCGGCATGACGAACGACAAGCCGCCGACGATCGTCGTCGGAGCCGGTCCCGTGGGCCTGACCATGGCGCTGGCCCTGACCAGGCAGGGGGCGGACTGCCGCGTGGTGGACCGGGAGCCGGAGAGGAACATCGGCACCGGATGCCACGTGCTGTGGCCGCGGACCCTCGAGTCGCTGGAGGCCGCCGGCCTGCCCGTGACCGATCTCGTGGCCAAGGGCGTGATCCTGGAACGCAAGACGTTCCACCTGGGGCGGGAGTCCTTCTCCCACGGCCTGGCCGACCCGTACAGCCTGTGGCCGCTGCCGCTGTCGGTGCCGCAGCGGATCCTTGAGCAGGCGCTGACCGAGGCCTTGGCGGCGCGGGGCGTGACCGTTGAGCGCGGCGCCGAGGTGACCGGCGCGTCACCCGGCGACCGGGAAGTGCGACTCACGGTACGCCGCGAAGACCGTCAGGAGGAGATCCCGGCCGCTTACGCCGTGTTCGCCACGGGAGGCGCGCAGGGGCCGGCCGGCTCGCAGGCCCGCCGGCGTGCCACGCCGCTGCCACCCGCCGCCGTGGCCCACGTGGACGTACGGCTGCCCGCGAGGCCGGGCTTCGACGACGCCACCGAGCACATCTTCCTCGGCGCCGGCGCCAGCGTCGGTCTCGTACCGCTGCCCGGCGGGCGGCACCGGTTGTTCGTCTCGATCGCCGGTGCGTCCCCTGTCACGGCGCCTCCGCCGACCTGGCGGGATCTGAGCGACCGGGTACGGGACCTGGCGGGCCTGCACGACGGCGTCGAAGACCTCGGCGCGGGCTGGTGGTTCATTCCCCGCCACTGCATCGCCGAGCGGTTCGGCTCCGGGCGCTGCTTCCTCCTGGGCGAGGCCGCCTCGGCGGTGCCCATGCCGGTCCACGGCCTGAACATCGGCATCCAGGACGCCGCCAACCTGGCCTGGAAGCTCGCGAGCGTGCTGCGCGGGGAGTCGGGGCCCTGGCTGCTCGACACCTACTCCGCCGAGCGGCGCGCCGTGGCCGAGAAGGCGGCCGAGTCCGCCGCGCGCATCCTCGCCTACGGCACGGCGGCCGATCCCGGAGCCACGCACCGTGAGCGGATACGCCGGAGCCGCCACGACGTCAAAACCGAACAACCGATCAGGTACGCGGCGGGAGCGCTGCATCGCGACGCGATCGGCGGCGAGGGCGTCACGGCCGGCGAGCACCTGGCCGAATGCCCCGTCACCACGGCTGCGGGGACCCCCACGACCCTGCTCCGCAGCATGTCCACGGGTCAAGCCTGGACGTTGCTGATCGTGACGGGCCCGCGGCCGTCCCGGACGCTCGCGGCCGGCGTCGCCGCCGCCCGCTCGATCGCTGCGGGGGAGCGCGGCGTACGCGTGCGCGTGGTCCACGGCCACGACGGCGCCGCGCCCGGCCCTGACGACCTGCTCGACCCCGACGGCACGGCTCACCGGACGCTGGGGGCCGCCGAGCCCTCCGTCTACCTCGTACGCCCCGACGGATTCATCGGCTATCGCGGCTCACTCGAGGACCTGAACGGCCTTCGCGCATACACTCAAGCCGTGATCAGTTCTCGCTCAGCCGTACCGGCCCCGGCAGGGGAGCCCTTATGAGCCCGCGTGCACGCGGACCGTGGCCGGGCGCCGCGGTCGCGTTCAAGATCTGGCCGTGGAAGGCCGCGACGGTGACCGGCCTCCTGGTAGGAGGCGCCTGGTTCGCGCTGGCGGCGTCCGGCGGTGACATCAAGGCCATCACCATCGCCAGCCCCGCCTCACTCGGCCTGGTGGCCTTCTTCCTCATCGGCGCCATGACCGCCCTGGCCGCCAAGCCCGGCATGGCGGGCAGCGTGCCGGGAACGGCCGACGAGCAGGCGTGGGCGCGGCGGCACCCCTGGGCCTTCGCGCTGTGGCCGGCGCTCGGCACCGCGGTGACGGTGTTCATCGTCCGGCGGACGCTCGCGCTGTGGAATCTCGAGGAGAGCGTGCTGAGCACCGCGTTCGACGGGCTCGGGCGCGGTGCCGCCGTGCTCGTCTGCGCGGCCCTGTTCGGCATGGCGGTGGCCCGCCGGTCCTAGCGGGTGAGGGCGGCCGTGAGGAGCGGCCTTCGAGCACACTTCAAGTAACCGCACCCAGGCTGCTGGTGTGCGTAACAACCGAACCGCCATCGCCGGCCTCCTGACGCTGAGCCTGGCGCTGGCCGTCCCCCACGTTCCCGCCCAGGCCGCCTCCGCAGACCAGCCCGCACGTCTGTCCGGAGCCGACCCCTTCGCGGATTGCACCGCCGACGACACGCCAGGAGAGACCTACACCCCCGGCACCGAGTCGGAACCGACCATCGCGGTCCATCCGAAGAACCCGCGCGTCATGGCGGTCGCCTGGCGGCAGGACCTGTGGGCCACGGGCAGCTCACGGGGCATCGTCGTCGCCTCCACCAAGAACGGCGGCGCCACCTGGTCGACGAGGGTCCTGCCCGGGGTCTCCGCGTGTTCCGGCGGCGAGGGCAGGGTCACCAATCCCTGGATCCACTTCGCCGCCGACGGCACCCTGCACGCCAGCGTGACCGTCTTCGGCGGCGACCGCACCATCATCGCCGCCGGCAGATCAGCCGACGGGGGGCTCACCTGGAGCGCCCCCATCGAGCTCGCCGGCGACCCGATGCCGCGCTTCTTCGCCGACAAGCAGACCATCACCAGCGATCCGCGCGCCCCGCGCCGGCTGTACATGGTGTGGAACCGGCGCGACCGGGAGCAGGACGTCCACGACCTGATGTTCGCCCAGAGCGGCGACGGCGGCAGGACCTGGTCGCCGGCCAGATCCATCTACCGGCCGGCGACTCAGGGAGCGGGCACCATCGGCAGCCAGCTCGCGGTGCTTCCCGACGGCGGGCTCGCCGTGGTGTTCGTGGAGAACGACCACCCGATCGGCGGCGCCCCCTGGCCGCCCGACATCCCCGAACAGGTCCGGGCCATACGCTCCGACGATCGCGGGGCGACCTGGTCGGACCCGGTGACCATCGCCGGCTACACCGCCGCCCAGCCGCTGCTCCCCGACACCCCCTGGGTTCCCCTGATCGCCCCGGGCACCGTGGCGGACATCGCCGTGGACCAGCGCAGCGGCGGCCTGTACGCGGTATGGGCCGACGCCACCCTGTCGACCAGCCTCAGCGCCATCGCCCTGTCGTACTCCGCCGACGGCGGCCGCACCTGGAGCGCCCCCAGGAAGATCAACCTCACGCCCGACTCGCCCGCCTTCGGCGCCGGGCAGGCGTTCCTCCCGCAAGTGGAGGTGGCCGGCGACGGCACCGTGGGCGTCAGCTACCACGACTTCCGCGGCAACGCCGCCGACCCTGAGGCCACGACGGACATCTGGCTGGCCACCTGCAAGGGCAAGCGGTGCTCCGCTCCGGGGGCCGCCTGGCGGGAACGCCATCTCGCCGGTCCGTTCGACATCAACCGCGCGCCCCACTGGTTCGGCGGACCGTACGTCGGCTCGTACATCCCGCTCGCCCACACGCGCTCGGGCTTCACCCTCGCGCCCGTCATGACGAGCGCCGACGCCGGCGACGCCACCGACGTCTACTTCGTGTCATCGAGTCTCGAACGGGTCACGAGCGCCGCTGCCGAGACTTCCCCTGCCGACATCACCACCCGATGAGATGAGGTGTCATGCTCGCGAAGATGCTGACCCGGTCAGGCCACCGGCTCCTCGGCGACCAGCCGCCAGACGGCAGAAAGTACTGGGCGGCCCGCTTCTGGGATCGCGACCTGGCCGAGCGGGATCCGGTACTCGGCGACCACTACCGCGCGCAGAAGGCCGACCTGGCGGCGGTCATCGAGAAATACGCCGCGCACACCAGCCGCGTGATCGAGTTCGCCTGCGGCACCGGTGAGTTCACCGGCATGGCCGCCGGACTGACCGCCGCGGAGGAGATCGTCGCGCTCGACATCTCCGAGCAGGGCCTGCAAAGGACCGCCGCCCGGGTCAAGCACCCCGGGCTGCGCCTGGTGCACGGCGACTTCTGGGGCGAGCACGACCTGGGCACGGCGGAGACGGTGATGTGCGTCGACGCCATCCACCACCTGGGCGACCCCGGACAGGTCATGACCCGGATGAAGTCGTTCGTCCGCCCCGGCGGCACCTTCATCGGCAACCTGTGGACGCTGGACAACTTCCACGAGTTCCAGCGGCAGCGCTATGGCGCGCTGCTGCACCTCGGACGCTCCGCGCTGTTCCTGGGCGGCGCGCTGGCGATCAAGGTGTCCGGCGGCCGGGTGCGCAGCGCCTCCTACCGCACGAGGCTCCTGCCGGCCCGCGAGATCCCGCCGCTGCTGGACAGCGTCTTCGACGAGGTGCTGCACCTCCGTGAGGACCGCTACTTCGTCAGCTTCGCCTGCCGCGTCGCCGGATGACGGGCGTGCGCCTCTACCTTCTGCCGGTCGCCGAGGTCGCCGCCACGGGCGCGCCGGTCCCCGTCTACCTGATCAGGACGGACGACGGTGCGGACATCCTGGTCGACACCGGCCCGCCCCGCCAGTGGGCCGGCGAGGACGGCCGGCCGACCAGGGCCGAGCCCGGCCAGGACGTGGTGAGCGTCCTGCGCCTGCTGGGACTGCGGCCCCACGACATCGACTACGTCATCTGCACGCACTTCGACCCCGACCACGCGGGCAATCACGACGTGTTCGACTGCGCCGAGTTCCTGGTGCAGCGCGACCACGACGAAGCGGCCCGCGCGGGGGACGTGCCCAGGCTGCGGCTGTGCCGGCCGAGCTGGGACAGTCCGGGCCTGCGCTACCGGCTGCTCGACGGCGACACGGAGGTCGTGCCCGGCGTCACGGTCGTGGAGTCGAGCGGCCACGTCACAGGGCACCAGTCGGTGCTGGTACGGCTGCCCGGCTCCGGGCCGGTGCTGCTGGCCGCCGACGCGATCCCCGAACAGGCCGCCGGCGCCGCGGCCACCAGGCCCATCTACCCCTTCGATCTGGACGAGCGGGCGACCCGCGACTCCACGGCCAAGCTGATGAAGCTGGCCGAGGCCGAGCGGGCCCAGGTGATCTTCGGCCATGACGCCCGCCAGTGGCGCGCCCTGGAGATCTGGCCCCGCTACCTGGGCTAGCCGCCCTCCCCCGACATGAGGAAGGTCATCCATGCGCGTTCTGCTGACGGGCGGAGCCGGGTTCATCGGCACCCACGTCCTCGCGGCCCTGCACGCCGACGGGCACGACGTACGGGTGGTGGACGGGCTGCTGCCCAACGTCCACCGCGTGCCTCCGCCGAGGCCCGCCTGCGACGAGTTCATCCACGGTGATCTGCGCGACCCCGAGGTGGCGGCGGCCGCCCTGCGCGATGTGGACGTGGTCTGCCATCAGGCCGCGCTGGTCGGGCGGGGCAAGGAGATCCTCGAGGCGCCCGAGTACGCGGGGTGCAACGATCTGGCGACCGCGGTCCTGCTGGCCGCCATGGCGCGGGCGGGCGTACGCAGGCTCGTCCACGCCAGCTCCGTGGTCGTCTACGGGGAGAACCGCTACCGCTGCCCGCGTGACGGCACGGTCACGCCGGGGCCGCGCAGCGTCGCCGACCTCGACGCCGGCCGCTTCGAGCCCCCGTGTCCCCGCTGCGGCGGGACCATCGAGCTCATCCCCTCCGACGAGGACACGGCGCCCGACCCGCGCAACGTCTACGCCGCCACCAAGCTGGCCCAAGAGCATCTCGTCTCGGCCTGGGCCAGAGAGGTGGGCGGGATCGCGGTGTCCCTGCGCTACCACAACGTCTACGGCCCGGGGATGCCACTGGAGTCGGCGTACTCCGGCGTGGCCTCGACGTTCAGGTCGGCGATCGAGAAGGGACAGGCGCCGCGCGTCTTCGAGGACGGCGGGCCGCGGCGCGACTTCGTGCACGTCGAGGACGTGGCGGCGGCCAACCTGGCCGCGCTCCATCACGACAGGCGGGGCATGCGGGTCTACAACGTCGCCACCGGCGAGCCGCGCCCCATCATCGACCTGGCCGCCGCGCTGAGCGCCGCCGCGGGGACTCCCGCCCCCGTCATCACGGGCGAGTACCGGCTCGGCGATGCCCGGCACATCGTGGCGACGCCCGAGCGGATCAAGCGTGAGCTCGGCTGGAGCCCGCGAACCGATTTCGAGACCGGCGTGAAAGCGTTCGCCGCCCAGCCCATGCGCGGGTGAGGAACCGATCGCCGGGAGAACCCACGATTGGTGGCAAACCCGATGCGCGTGTTGTTCGTAACCGTTCCCTGGCCCACGCACTTCCACGCCATGGTCCCCCTGGCCTGGGCCTTCCGCGCGGCCGGCCACGAGGTGCGGGTCGCCAGCGGGCCGGCGCTGGGCCCGGCCATCGCCGAGGCCGGGCTGCCCGCCGTGATCCTCGGCTCCGACTTCGCGTTCGTGCCGCTCTTCCGCGCGGAGGCGGAGACGCTGTACGAGGTGGACTGGAGCGCGATCTCGCAGGAGGAGGTCGCCGAGCGGACCATGAGGATGCTGGACATCTTCGCCCGCATCTCCGACGTGATGCTCGACGACCTGGTGGCCTTCGCCACGTCGTGGCGGCCCGACCTCATCGTCTACGAGCCGACCATGGTCGCCGCGCCCATCGCGGCGACGGTGCTCGGAGTGCCGAAGATCAGGCACCTGTGGGGGCCGGACATCACCTACAGCGCCGACGCGCTTCAAGGCAAGGTCATCGGCGGAATGCTCGCGCGGTACGGCCTGACCGACCTGAAGACGCTGGGGGATCTGACCGTCGATCCCGGCCCGCTCGGCATGCAGGTCAGCGTGTCCTACGACCGCCAGCCGATGCGATACGTCCCCTACAACGGCCCCGGTGAGATGCCCCGCTGGCTGACCGAGCCGCCGCGCACCCGGCGCGTGCTCGTGACCTGGGGCACCTCGATGGTCTATCTCGGCGGCGCGAAGGTCTTCCTGCTGCCGCACGCCGTGGCCGCCGTGGCCGAGCTGGGCGTGGAGGTGATCGCTGCGATCACGCACGACCAGCGCGAACTGCTCGGCGAGCTCCCCGAAGGGGTACGGGTGGCCGAGCAGGTCCCGCTGCACATGCTCCTGCCCGGCTGCGACGCCGTCGTGCAGCATGGCGGCAGCGGCACCACCCTGACCGCGACGGCGTGCGGCGTGCCCCAGCTCATCGTCGGCCAATCGCCCGACCAGGTGATCCTGGCCTCCCAGGTGGCGCAGGCCGGATCGGGGCTGATGCTGATCCCGCGCGGCGCGGGACCTCGGGAACTGAAGGGCGAGATCCGGGACATGACCAGGAGGCTGCTGGAAGAGGAGTCCTTCGCCGCCACCGCGGACACGTTGCGCCGGGACCTCGAGTCACAGCCCACACCCGGCCAGGTCGTCTCGATCCTCGAAACTCTCGCGAAGGGATGATGGGCATGCGCGTTCTGTTCGCCACCTGGGCGTGGTCCACGCACTTCTACCCCATGGTGCCGCTGGCCTGGGCCTGCCGGGCCGAAGGTCACGACGTGCGGGTGGCCAGCCAGCCGGAGCTCGCCGCGACCATCCGCGCGACCGGGCTGCCCGCGGTGAGCGTCGGCCGCGACGTCGACGCGGCCGGCCTGTACCGGACCAAGGTCCACCCGATGATGGACTACGGCGCCGACGACGGGCTGACCGCCGGGGAACGCGCCGCCCGCGACAGGGAGCGGCACCTCACCGCGCTGGCGCTGTACGTCGAGATCATGGAGGCGATGGCCGCCGACCTGCTGGAGTTCGCGCGGGCATGGCGGCCCGATGCCGTGGTCTACGACCCGATGACCTGGGCGGCGCCGCTGGCCGCGCAGGAGCTGGGCGTGCCCGCCGTACGCAACCTGTTCGGCCCGGACATCGGCTACTGGTTCCGCCCCGAGGGCGAGGGGGTGCTCGACCCTCTCATGGCGGCGCTCGGCACCCGCGAGCCGAACACGGTCGGCGACCTCACCGTGGATCCGTGCCCGCCCGCCCTGCAGAACGACGCGCCGTTGAACCGCTGCCGCTTCAGGTACGTGCCCTTCAGCGGGCTGAGCGAGGTACCGCCGCGCATGCACGAACAGCCGTCGCGCCCGCGCATCTGCCTCACCTGGGGAACCTCCACCGACCGGCTCACCGGCCGGGAATCGTTCCTGCCCGGGGACGTGACGGGGGCGGTCGCCTCGGTCGGCGCGGAGGCGGACGCGGAGGTCGTCCTCGCGATCACGGCGCGGCAGCGCAGCCTGCTGCCCGAGCTGCCGGACACGGTGCGGGTGATCGAATCCGTGCCCCTCGACGCGCTGCTGCCGACCTGCGACCTCGTCGTGCACCAAGGCGGGGGAGGGACGACGCTCACCGCGGCGAAGTACGGGGTGGCCCAGCTCCACCTGCCCCAGCTTCCGGACCAGATGATCAACTCCCGCCACCTCGCGGCCACGGGAGCCGGCATGCTCCTCCGCTCGGACGAGGCGTCGCCCGACGCGGTGCGCGACTGCGTCCGCCGGCTCTTCGACAAGGGCTCGTCCTATCGCGACGCCGCCGCCGCGCTCGCCGCGGACGTGGCCGCGCAGCCACCGCTGTCCACCGTGGTCGACGAGATCGTCCGCTTGGCCGCCTGACCGCCTGCCCGCTGTGCACGCCCGCGTCCCCGGGCGGCCGCCGCGTCGCCCGCTCGCGACGCGCCGGGGACGACCCAGCGGCGGCCGCCTGGTGAACCCGGCTCAGGACTTCCGCGCGGCGGGCTGCTCCGCCGCCAGCGCGGCCGCGGCCCGCCGTCCCCAGCTCCGGTAGCGCATGCGCCGCGCCCACCCGGGCGCCATGCGCGCGACCGAAGCCCGGATCCGGTAGTCCAGGCCCGGCACGCACAGCGCCTTGCCCTGCGCCAAGGCCCTGAGGCCGGCGCGCACCACCTGGGCGGGTTCCATGACCCGCCCGAACCGGCGCGAGCCCTTCCCCATCCCCGAGCCCACGGCACCGGGACACAGCGCGGTCACGGCGACGCCGAGCCATTTGACCTCGCCGTGCACGCTCTGACTGAAGGAGATCAGGAACGCCTTCCCCGCGGCGTACGTCGCCCCGCCGGGCGCGGGCTCGAAGGCGCTCGCCGAGGACACGTTGAGCACGCCGCCGCGCCGCCTGCGCACCATGCCCGCCACCGCGGCCCTGGTCAGCCGCATGGTGGCGGTCACGTTCACGGCGATGACCTGCTCCTCGTCCGCCGCCCGCTGGTGGGCCAGGGGAGCGACGCCGTCGAACCTGCCCGCGTTGTTGACCAGCAGGTCGATGGGGCGCTCGGACAGCAGCTCCTCGACCGTGCGCAGGCCGTGGTCGTCCGCGAGGTCCGCCGCGACCACCTCCACGCGTACACCATGGGCGGCGCGGAGCGTGCCGGCGAGCGCGGCCAGCCGCTCCTCCCGCCTCGTGACGAGTATCAGATCGCAGCCTCGGGCGGCGAGCTCGTGGCTGAACGCCTGACCAAGATTCCCGGAAGCCCCGGTGACGAGCGCGGCACGAAATTCACGCATACCGCGGAACCTATCAATGTCCGACACCGAAGTCGACGTCACGGAAAACAATTCGCAGCGTCTTTCGAGCGGTCCTCGAGTTGTGGCTGTCAAATTAAGTCGAGTGCGTTTTCCGGAATGGCGGTGAAACCGTGTTGAGCGTGATTTTGCCCATCTCGCTGCTGGCCGGCGGTCTGGCCGCCGGCGCGCTGTGCCTCTCGGCTCTGGGCGGTGCGCCGATGCTCGTCGCGCTCCCCGTCCACCAGTACGTGAACGTCCACAAGTTCCTGGTCACGCGCTTCGACCCCTTCATGCCCATCTGCCTGCTCGTCGCGCTGCTCGCCGACGCCACCATCGCCGTGCTGGCACCCGGTGACCTCGTGCGCGCCCTGGCGGTGACCGGAGCGCTGCTGTACGCGGGGGTCATCACCGTGTCGCTGACCAAGAACGTCCCCATCAACCGGTGGATCGCCGCCCTGGACCCCGCGGACCTGCCGGCGGACTGGCACAGCGTGGACCCGCGGGCCAGATGGCGCTCCTGGAACATGGTGCGCACCTGCCTGGCCGTCACGGCGCTGGTCGCCGGCGTCTCCATGGTGGGCGTGCTGCTGTGAACGCCGCAGCGCCCGGCGTGCGCGTCCTGGTCTACCACCGCACACCCGAGAGCGGGGAGCTCGCCGAGGCCTACCGGCGGGCGGCGGAACTGCTCGCCGGCACCGACGGGCTGCTCCGCCACGAGCTGCTGCGTTCGCCCGGCGACCGCGAACTCCACGTGCTGGTCATGGACTGGGCCGACCGCGACGCCTTCACCGGCTGGGAACGGGCCCTGCGGCACGCCCATCACCCCTCGCCGCTGCGCCGCTACCAGGACCGCTCGCGCCCCGGCGGCCACTACGAGATTCACCTGCTCGTCTCGCGAGATGGGAGCACCCCATGCGAATCAAGCCCCTGAGCGCCGTGCTCGCGGCGCTCGTGCTGTTCCTCGTCCCCATCGCGGGAGGCGCACCCGCCGCCGCGCAAGGGCGGCCACTGCCGCCGGTCCTGGACGTCCACATCACCCCGGAGGGCTTCACCGTGCCCGGCCCGAACCCCCGGGCCGGCGGCCCGCTGACGTTCCGGGTGACCGCGGAGGGCGCGCCAGGATACTGGTGGACGATCTACAAACTGCGCAACGGCGCCACGCTCCAGCAATTCGTCGAATGGATGGCGCAGAGCGCCTCACCGGATCCGGCCATCGCGCTTCCCGCGGTGCGCGCGCTGTATGAGAACGTCGATTACTCGGGCGGCGCGAAAATTCATCCCGGCGACACCGTGGAACTCACCCAGAATATGACGCCCGGCATTTACTATTTCGGCTCCCAAGCCGTGTGGGGAGCGCAGCGGGCGGCGGCCGCACCGGCGGCGGCCCCCTCGCCGTTCGGCTGGCTCGAGGTGACGGGCGAGGTCGCGCCCGCCCGGATGCCCAAGATCGACGGCGTGGTGTCCATGAAACGCCTCCACGACAGGAACATCATGCTCGCGCCCGTGTCCGCGCCCGCGAACGGCCGCCTGCTCGTACGCAACGACACCGACCAGCCGCAGGAGGCGGTGTTCCTCGAACTCGCGCCCGGGGCCACCGACCGGGACATCCAGGAATACTTCGACGCCGAGCTCGAAGGGCGTCCTCTGCCGCCGCGCCCGTTCTACGACTCCGTCGGCGGCATGCTCGCGCTCTCCCCGGGCAAGGAGCTCGTGCTGAAGCCCGGCCTGCCGCCCGGCAGGTACGGCATCTTCTCCTGGCTGCGCGAACCGGAGACGGGCATCGACTCCGCCGCGCTCGGCATGCACAGGGTGATCACCTTGCGCTGAGGCCGGCGCCGCCGAACCCCGCGCCGGCTCAGCGCCCGGCCGGCTCCCGCAGCGCGTCCACGACGCCACCGAACCCCGCGCCGGCCTCAGCACCCGGCCAGCTCCCGCAGCGCGTCCACAAGCGCCGCGGGAGCCGGCTGTGCCTGCGCCTCCCGGCGCAGCAGCTCCGCCGCCTCCGCGTGGCGCGCGCAGCCGAGCAGCTCCGCCGTCTCCTTCCGCACGCGTTCCGCGGTGAGCGCGTCGAAGGGGATGACCCGTCCGGCGCCGGCGGCGGCCACCTGGCCGGCGCACAGCGGCTGATCGCCGATCGAGGGGATGAGGAGCTGCGGTATCCCGCTGTTGACGGCGGCCAGCGCGGTGCCGGGGCCGCCCTGGTGCACGATGGCGTCGCAGACCGGCAGCAGGAGGCTGAGCGGCATCGACCGGACGATTCGCACGTTGGCCGGCACCGCGCCGAGCAGGGAGCTCTGCTCGGCCGACACGGCCGCCACCACGGTCACCGGCAGGTCGCGCAGGCCGTCGAGCACGGTCATCAGCGGCCGCAGGTGCCCCGCGGATCTGGCGAACGTCGTGCCCCAGGTGACGCAGACCCGCGGGCGCCCGCCGGCGGGCCAGTCCGGGACGATCTCGCGTCCGTTGTAGGAGACGGGGCGGATCGTCCGCGTGCGCAACGGGCGCTCGATCTGCAGGCTCGGCGGGAACGGATCGACGGTGAGCGTCCCGTGCGGGTCGACGCCGCCCAGCCCGAAACGGGCCCACAGCGCCGACAGCGGCTCCCGTTCCCGCTCATGCCGCCAATAGGTGAAGTCGACGCCGAAGATATGCCGGACGGCCGGGATGCCGAGCAGTTCGGCGGCGATGAGGCCCGCGTACGCGCGCGGCTCGTACACGACCAGGTCGCAGCCCCAGTCCCGGGCGAAGTCCACGACCTCGCCGCTGATCTCGGCGGCCACGCCGGTGAACATCCGCAGCGCGCGCAGCGTCCTGTCCCGCTCGTGATCCTCCTGGCGGGAACGGTCCCCCGGGGCCACGGCGGCTCCCCGCCAGTAGCCGCTCACGTCGATGTCGTCGCCGGTCACGACGGGGTGCAGGCCGGCGGCGGTGACGTCGGGCACCAGCGACGGCTGGCAGGCCAGGCGCACCTCGTGCCCTGCCGCCTGCAACGCCCACGCGAGCGGCACCAGCGGCCGGAAGTGCGAGGCCGCCGCCCACGATGTCATCAAGACCCGCATGTTCCCCCCTCGCTCCGGTGGAGAAGGCGGTCCAGCACCTCGGCGAGACCGCCGTCAGGAGAGGCGGGCGCGCTTTCCGCCCGCCAGGCGACGAATCCGTCGGGACGTACGAGCACGGCGCCGTCGCCCGATACGCCGTACCGCTCGAAGAAGCACTCAAGCGGCGCCTCCATCCGGTGCACCCGCACGTCCACCCCGCTCACCTGTACGGCCCCGGCCCAGCGATCGGACGCTGTCAGCAGGACGAAGCCGTGCCCGAACAGATCGATGGCCGACAGGCGGCGTCCCCCCCGCTCCAGCGGCAGGTGGGGAGCGCGGGTGCCCACCTGGGCACGCAGCTCCCCCGGAGGCCAGGCACGCGGCCCGTCCGAGGGCGGGCCGTACCGATAGCCGAACACGACCGCGTCGTAGTCGACAGGGGCGCCCTCGCCGAGCCCCGGCACCGCCCGGCCGGTCCGCTGCCGCATCTGCGACATCGCCTGCTCCAGCGTGAGCCGCGCGACCGGCGCCCGCTCCGCCTCGTACGCGTCGAGCAGCGCGGGACCGGCCTGGCCGGCGAGCACGGCGGCCAGACGCCAGGCGAGGTTGTGCACGTCCTGGATGCCCACGCTGGCGCCCAGCGCCCCCGTGGGCGGGACGACGTGCGCGCTGTCCCCCGCCAGGAAGACGCGCCCCTGCCGGTAGCGGGTGGCCACCTGGGCGCCGATCTCCCAGATCAGCGTCTTGGTCCCGTCCGGCAACTGATCGATGATCTCCACCTCCAGCCGCGGATCGCCGACGCCGGCCCGCACCGCGGCGACGCATCGCTCCTCGGTGAACTCATCGCCAGGCCGGTGCGGGATGCTCATGACCCAGGAGCCCTTTCCGTCGTGCGGCAGCAGCACGGTGCCGGTTTCGGGCAGGTCGAGGTGCGCGATGCCGACGCGGCGACCGCGCAGCGCGCCGTCCAGGTCGGCCTTGAAGAGGAAGGTGACGGTCTCGCCCAGGCGGCCGGCCCCTTCCATGGGGATGCCGAGCGCGTCCCTGATCGGGCTGCGGGCGCCGTCGGCGGCGATCATGTAGCGGGCCCGCACATCGAACGCGCCGCCCGGCCCGTCGATCGTCGCGGTGACCCACCCGGCCTCCTGCCGGAACGCGCGCAGCGCGGCGCCGTAGACGATGCGTGCGCCGAGCGCCCGGGCGCGATCGGCGACGATGGCCTCCAGCCGATCCTGGTCGATCGGCGCCCATGAGCACGGGCTCACCTCGGCATATCCCCGCCGGACCATGACGGTCTCGTGCGCGGCCGGTTCCGCCAGCGTACGCGATCTGATCAGCAGCGCGCCGGGCACGTCGTCGCTCGATCGGGCCGCGCGGATCGCCGGCTCCAGCCCGAGCCCGCGATACAGCTCGACAGAACGCGGGTTGATCGCCCTGGCGCGCGGATGGGCGAGCGGACCGGCATGGCGCTCCACCAGAAGGCAGTCCACGCCGTGCGAGCCGAGAAAGGCGGCCGCCGACAGCCCGGTCAGGCCGGCGCCCACGATCAGGACCGAGGTCGTTGCCTGCTTCATGTTCTCCTCGCGGGTCGGCTGACAGCTGACGCGCCGACTGTGCGCCACGCCGATCCAGACCGGCTCGAAAGGCAGTGGGCCACACCGCGCACCAGCGGATGTCGAGCACGGCACGAGCCCGCCCTGACAGCGTCGCCACGACGATGACGGCCGGTCATCACGGAGGACGACCATGCCGGATCAGACACCGGTTCAGACGCCGGATCACCCCGCGCCGCCCCGTACGCCGGATCGCCACGATCCGGCCGGCTCGGCGGATGCGGCTCAGGCGCTGGTGCACCACATGGCCTGGCTGCTTGCCGGTGTGCGCGGAGCGATCAGGCGGGTACGGCTGCAAGTCGCCGACGCCAGCCTGGAGCTGGAATGGCAGGAGCGCCTCGCGGACGCCGAAGCGGCGATCGAGACCGACGAACAGCGCTCCGACCTGTACTACCTGCGGGCGCCCATGATCGGCACCTTCTACGTGGCGCCAGAGCCTGGCGCCGAGCCCTTCGTGCAGGCCGGCGACGAGGTCCGCAAGGGGCAGCAAGTAGCGATCATCGAGGCGATGAAGATCATGAACGAGGTCCAGGCGGACCGTCCGGGACGCATCGTGGAGATCCTCGTGGCCAACGGCACCCGAGTCGAGTTCGACCAGCCCCTGTTCGCCCTGGCCGTCGCAGATTCCGATTCCTGAGTCCACAAGGGGGTTCCCGGCATGCGCGTGCTGTTCACCACATGGGCTTGGCCCTCGCACTTCTACCCGATGGTGTCCATCGCCTGGGCGCTGCGCACCGCGGGTCACGATGTGCGCATCGCCAGCCAACCGGCGCTGATGGACACCATCATGCGCGCCGGCTTGCCCGCCGTGGTCACCGGCGCGGACTTCGACATCGTCGGCTACCACCGCCGCGAGCTCGCCTCGCTGCGAGTCGAGCAGCAGAACCCGCCGGGCCCGGCCGACTGGGACGCCGCCAAGCGCCGGCGCGTGCAGAAGTCCTTCGCCCAATTCGCCGAGATCGCCAGGCTGATGGCCGGCGACCTGCTGACGTTCGCCCAGACCTGGCGCCCGGACCTGATCGTGCACGACCCCCTCACCTACGCGGGCCCGCTCGTGGCCCGGCTCCTGGGGGTGCCTTCCGCCCGGAACCTGTTCGGACCGGACTTCACCTACGACACCCGGCACCTCGAAGCGGAGGCCATGGCGCCCCTCCTGGCCGAGTACGGTGTCAGCGACCTGGACACCGTGGGGCGGCTGACGATAGACCCCTGCCCGCCCGGGTTGCAGTACCCCGCGGACATCCCCCGCCGGCTCGTCCGCTACGTCCCCTACAACGGCCTGTCCCGCATCCCTGACTGGCTCCTGGAAAAGCCGGACAAGCGCCGCATCTGCGTCATCTGGGGAACGACCACCACCAAGTTCAGCCAGGAGCACGCGATGCGCCTGCCCTTCGTGGTGGACGCCGTCGCGTCGATGGGCACCGAGGTCGTCCTGGCGGTGACCCCGGACCAGCTCGAGCTGTTCGACTCGATGCCCGACGGCGTGCGGGTGGCCGACTCCGTCCCGCTCGACGTCCTCCTGCCCACCTGTGACGCCATAGTCCATCAGGGCGGCGCGGGCACCACGCTCAACTCGGCGCTGCACGGCGTGCCGCAGCTCATGGTGGTGCAGACGCCCGACCAGGTGGTCAACGCCATCCCGGTCGAGCGCAGCGGCGCCGGCACGTACCTGGTTCCCAAGGAGACCAGCAGGGACTCGGTGCTCGCGCACGCGGCCAAGGTGCTGGACGACCCGTCCTGCCGCGAGGCCGCACACCTGCTGCGCGCCCAGATGCTGGAGCAGCCCCCGCCCTCCGGCATCGTGGCCGACCTGGAGCGGTTCGCGCGCGAGGGGACGGCATCATGATCGGCAGAAGCCCGCTGCCGCCGGAGTACGCCGAGTGGAACGCCCGCTGGGGAGCGCCCTACGGCCGGCCGGCCGCGCAGGAGTGGGAGGTGGCCGACAGGCTGCGACGCCTGGACGAGATCGACCCCGACGCCTTCGGCCCCTTCGCCTTCCAGCTCACCAGCGACACCCGGGTCTTCGAGTACCCCTGGGCCTACCACGCCCTGCGGCCCGAGCCTGGCATGCGGGTGCTCGACATCGGCGCCGGGCTCAGCGGCCTGCAGTTCGTGCTGGCCATGCAGGGCTGCTCGGTGACCAACGTCGACCCCTCGGCCAAGAACGGGGAATGGGGCGCGCTGTCGGCTGCGATGTGGGGCCTGACGCCGGAGAACCACCGGCGGATCGGCGACGCCTTCGGCGTCGAGGTGCGGCTCATCCCCGAGACGGTGCAGGACGCCGGGTTGCCTCCCGAGTCCTTCGACCGCGTGCTGTGCCTGTCGGTGCTGGAGCACCTCGACCAGGCGGAGGCCAGGGCCGTGCTCGAAAGCGCCGCCGCCCTGCTGGCACCCGGCGGGCTCGTGCTGCTCACCGTGGACCTCTTCTTCGACGTACGGCCGTTCGGCGTGCTGCCCGCCAACAGCTACGGCTCCAACCTCGACATCTACGCATGCGTCCGTGATCTGGGGCTGGAACTGGTGCAAGGTGAGCCGCGCGAGCTGCTCGGCTTCCCCCAATACGACGTCTCTCACGTGGTGAGCCTGGTGCCCGACCTGCTGATCTCACCGCGCTATCCGTGCGCGTCACAAGCGCTCGTGCTGACCAAACCCGAGGGAGGCAGCCGATGATCGGCAGGAGCCCGCTACCTCAGGAATACCTGGAGTGGAACAGAACCTGGGGCGCCCCCTACGGCCGGGGTCGCTCGGCGCTGGTCTCGCTGCGAGAGCGGCTGCGCGCGCCGGACGCCGAAGCCTACGGGCCGTTCGCCTTCCAGCCCGAGCGCGGCCTGAAGACGTTCCAGTACCCGTGGGCCTACTTCACCGCCGCCCCTCGGCCCGGCATGCGCGCCATGCTCAGCGGGGCCGGGCTGGGCGGGCTGCAGTTCGTCCTCGCCATGGAGGGCCTCGATGTGGTCAACGTCGATCCCACCGTCACCGGCCCGGCCGTCGAGGCGCACGCGCGGCTCAACGAGGCGTTCGGCACGGACGTCCGGCTGATCAACGACCTGCGCGAGACGGGCGAGCTGCCGGAGGGCTCCTTCGAGCGGGTCTTCCTGCTGTCCGCCCTCGACCACCTCGACCGCGACACGGGGCGCGCCGTGCTGTCGTACGCCGCCGGCCTGCTCGCACCGGGCGGGCTCTGCCTGCTGACCTCCGACCTCCTGCTGCACCTGCGCCCCTTCGGGGTGCTCGACGGCGGCGAGGCCGAGCGCAACATCGATCTGTACGAGCTGACCAAGGACGTCGGGCTGGAGATGTCGCACGGCGATCCCAGGGAGCTGAACGGTTTCCCCGAGTACGACCCCGCGCACGTCGTACAGGCGCTGCCCGAGCTCTACGTCGGCCCGTACTACCCCAGCGTGTCCCAGAACCTCGTGCTCCACAGGCCCGGCTGAACAGGGGGTGCGCCGTGCGCGTGATCTTCGCGGTGTGGTCGTGGAGCTCCCACTACTACCCCTTGGTCCCGCTCGCCTGGGCGATGCGGGCCGCGGGACACGAGGTGGTGATCGCCGGCCAACCGGCTCTCATGCCTGAGATCGCACGCTCGGGCCACCTCGGCGTCGCCTGCGGCGATGACGTGGACCTGGGAGCGCGCTTCCTGTCCGATGTGTCCACCCGGCTCGGACCGCCCGGCCCCGCATGGAAAACGATGGCGGAGAACGACCGCGAAGCCGTCGAACGGCGCGCCTACGGGCTCTTCGTGGACGTGGCCCGGTCGATGACCGACGATCTCCTCCGCTTCGCCGGCCGCAGGCGGCCCGACCTGATCGTCTATGACCCGCTCACCTTCGCCGGCCCGCTGGTGGCGGCCCGCCTGGG
Organism: Nonomuraea sp. NPDC052634; assembly: GCF_040678535.1. Classification (NCBI taxonomy): domain Bacteria; kingdom Bacillati; phylum Actinomycetota; class Actinomycetes; order Streptosporangiales; family Streptosporangiaceae; genus Nonomuraea; species Nonomuraea sp. NPDC052634. The sequence continues at coordinate 156,812 of NZ_JBFATY010000014.1, forward strand.
CGTCCCCGCGGTGCGGTTCCTCTTCGGCCCGGTCACCTCGCCGCCGGCCTGGGAGCGCGAAGCGCTGCGGCCGCTCAGCGAACACCTGGGACTTCCCGAGATGGGCAGCCGCGGCGACTGGACGATCGACAGCTGCCCGCCGTCGATGCAGACCCCCGAGGAGGCGGGGCATCAGCCCGTCCGTTACGTGCCGTACAACGGCCCAGGACTCGAACCCGCCTGGGTGCACCAGCCGCGGGCCCGGCCGAGAGTGCTCGTATCCTGGGGCACCTCGACCGTGCGGCTCATGGGGGAGCACGCCTTCGGGCTGCCCACCGTGGTCGCGGCGGCGGCGCGGCTGGATGTGGACGTCGTGGTGGCGGTCGCGCCGCGTGAGCGGTCCCTGCTGCCCGACCTGCCGCCGGGAGCCATCGTGGCCGAGTCGGTGCCGTTCCACCTCCTGATGACGGCCTGCGACGCGGTCCTGCACCAGGGAGGAGCGGGAACGATGCTGACGGCCGCCGGACTCGGCCTTCCCCAGATCCTGTTCCCGCTCATCACCGACCAGCTCGTGAACGCCAGAAGCCTGGCCGCCACCGGCGCCGGCTCCTTTCTGATCCGCAGAGGCGAGGGAGAAGGGGAGTTCCGCGACCTGATCGCCGACAGGCTCCGCTCCGTGCTGGAGAACGGCGAATGGCGCGCGGCGGCGGACCGGCTTCGTGCGGAGATCGCCCGCCAGCCCGACCCCGGTACGGTGGTGAGCCTCCTGGAGAGGCGCCTTTGTGACATTTGACAGGTGTCCTCGCGCGCGGACCCGGGAGACAATGCGGACATGTCTGGCCGACTATGGACCGGCGTCTTCGCGCTGATCGTTCTGTGGCCTCTGCCCGGCTGGCTGGCGGGCGACCCGGAACCTTGGCTGGTCGCCCTCATAGCCCTCGGACTCGCCACTTTCGTGGGGCTCTACCTCAAGGTCATGTGGACGGCGCTCGACCGGCCGCACGAGAACCGTGAGCCGGTCGCGCTCGTCCTGCTGTGGCTGGTCGCCGCCGCCCTCACCCCGCCGCTGGGCCCGTTCTGGCTCTTCGCCTCCATGTTCCTCGTGATCACCGCGCTGGTCTCCAGCCTGTCGACCCGAGCGGTGTTCATCTGGGTCGGCCTGACGATCGCCGGCATCGTCCTGGGCATCGCCACCCAGGCGTCGCTGTCAGAGTTCTGGTGGATCCCCGCCCTGGCACTGCTGTTCGCGCTGGCCATGCACAACCACCTGCAGCTGCGCCGCGCCAATCAGATCCTGGCCAGGGCACGCGCCAGGGCCGAACGCCTGGCCATCGACAACGAGCGCCTGCGCTTCGCCAGGGACCTGCACGACATCCTCGGTCACAGCCTCTCGGTGATGACGCTGAAGAGCCAGCTCGCCGGCCGGCTCGTCGACACCGACCCCGACCGGGCCAGAGCCGAGATGACCGACGTGGAGGAGCTGTCGAGAAAGGCCCTGTCCGAGGTTCGGCTCGCGGTGTCCGAATACCGCGGCTTATGCCTGTCGGAAGAGGTCGACAACGCCCGCCGCGCACTGCACGCCGCCGGCATGCGCTTCGAGGTGACCGGACGGACCGTCCCGCAGGAAGCGTCGTCCGTCTTCGCCTGGGTGGTACGCGAAGGCACCACCAACATCGTCCGGCACAGCCGCGCCGCCCACTGCCGCCTCCACTACGGGGTCGACAGGGACCAGGCGTTCCTGGAACTGAGCGACGACGGCTGCGGGCCCGGCAAGAGCACCGAAGGCCGAGGGCTGCGCGGCCTGGCGGAGCGACTCCAGGCGGCGGGCGGCACCTTGTACCACTCGCCTGCACCGGACGGAGGATTCGTCCTGCGGGCCGTCCTGCCAGTGGAGGGATCTGCGTGATACGTGTGCTGCTGGCGGACGACCAGCACCTCGTCAGGGAGGCGATGGCCGCGCTGCTGAACTTCGAAAGCGACATCGAAGTGGTCGGCCAGGCCGACCGCGGCGACGCCGTACTCGCCGAGGTGGCCCGGTGCGCCCCGGACGTCATCCTGCTCGACATCGAGATGCCCGGGGAGGACGGGCTGATGGTGGCCAGGAAACTCCAGGAGACGGCGGGCTCGAAGGTACGCGTCATCATCCTCACCACCTTCGGGCGGCCCGGGTACCTCGCCCGCGCGCTGGAGGCGGGGGTGTCCGGCTTCGTCGTGAAGGACATCCGGGCCAAGGAACTCGCCGCCGCCATCCGGCGCGTGCACGCCGGCCACCGTGTCATCGACCGGCAACTCGCGCTGGCCAGCGCCTCCAAAGGCGCCAACCCGCTCACCAGCCGCGAGGCCGATGTGCTCCGCAGCGCGGCGGGTGGCGCCACGGCCGTCGAGATCGCGGAGATGCTCAACCTGTCGGAGGGGACGGTACGCAACTACATCTCCTCGGCCCTCAGCAAGACGGGAGCGCGCAACCGCGCCGAGGCAGTCAAGATCGCTGACACCAACGGCTGGCTTTAGGACCTTTCTCCAGGGGGATGTTCCGGAGGATGACCGGCTGTGCAGCTCGCCACCGTACGAGCGGCCCACGAGGTTCAGCCGATCAGGGCGCCTTCCAGCCATGGAGATCGAACAGCCGGAACGTTCACCAGCCCACGTACGCGGACACGCTGACGAGCGCTTCAGGCTTGACGCCCTGCCGTTCGACGGTCTGTTTCACCTCGGGTCGCCCGTATTCCGGGGTGTCGCGGAGCGAGGACACGGCCAGGTTGGCGCCTTTCCACTTGGGCGACTGCAGCCACACATTGTCCGGCGAGTCGTCCAACGAGGTGACCCAGCCCCGGCCGTGCAGGAACGCGACCGCCTTCTTGAGCGATGCCTCCTGGGTCTCGCCCCCGGCATCGACCAGGAAAATGTCGGTCACGATTGTCTCGGTCCCGGACAATCCCGTGTAGCGGTCTTTCCAGACGATTGTGCCGATTTTCCCGACTTCTTCAAGAACTCCGGGATCGACCACCTCAGGCGCCCGCGCACAACCCCCAGCGAGAAGAGACAGGGCAAGAGCGATCGCCGTCACCCGCTGCTTCCGCATGTAACTCCGCCTTTCTCCTCTCTCAACCGGCATGGGCCGATCGCTATATTGGCAGCATGTGATGCGGAGCGTTCATGAGTTCATCGTCCAGCTGAATGCCGCTTTCCAGCTCCACGACGGCCAGGCGGGCTGCGGTGATGTCCACTTCTGTCTCCGCCGTCTCGAGGTTGTCGCCGGACGCAGGAGTTCCTCGTACTTGGTGACCGTATAAGGGAAGAAGTCCAAATCGTTGATCTCGCTGTAGCGGGCGACGATGTCAGCGGACAGCGGCCGGTTCGCCTTTCGATGTATGCGGTCCGGTGGCGATGGCCTGTCCGACCCGTTCGGTGAGCATCGCCTGGAAGTGCCGGCAGGTGGCGAGGTCCTCGTGCTCGCAGGTCAGCGCGCAATCGAGGAGGGCGAGCGAGGCTTGGGCGGCGGCGATGCGACGTATGAGGTCCTCGCGGTGGCGGTGGAGGATCTCCCGGCGGGCGGCCGGTTCGGTGGTGGTGAGCATCCGGCGGATGTCCGCCAGTCCGATGCCGGCCTCCTTGGCGCGGAGGATCAGCGCGATCCGGTAGAGGTCGTCGCGGCCGTAGCGGCGGCGGTCGCCCTCGACGCGCGCGGGGGAGAGCAGCCCCATCGCCTCCCAGTGGCGCAGGACGTGCGGTGCGAGCCCGAAGCGGGCGGCGACCTCGCCGATGGCCATCATCGGAGTTGACTTCATGCCGACATTAAGTCGCATGGTGGCGTGCATGTCGAACGAGACCGACCTCATCAGGCTGCTCGATATCGCCGACGCCATGCCGGGTGCCGCCGCGCTGCGCGCCCGCTCGTACGAACTGCTCAGACTCCGCCCCGGAGACTCCGCCGTCGATGTGGGCTGCGGTGCGGGCCGGGCGGTGGCCGAGCTGAACGACCAGAAGATCACGGCGATCGGCGTGGACGTCAATGAAGAGATGATCGGTGTTGCCCGGCGACGCCGGCCCGAGGCCGACTTCCGCGTGGGCGACGCCTACCGCCTGCCTCTGGGCGATCACGAGGTGGCCGGACATCGGGCGGACAAGGTGTTCCACGAGCTCGCCGACCCGGCCACGGCGCTGGCCGAAGCCCGTCGCGTGCTGGCCCCCGGCGGCCGGATCGTGCTCGTCGGGCAGGACTGGGACGCGTTCGTCATCGACTCCGACCAGCCCGGCCTCACCCGGACCATCGTGCACGCCCGCGCCGACCTCATCACCAACCCGCGCGCCGCCCGCGCCTACCGCAACCTGCTGCTGGACGCCGGGTTCGGCGACGTGGAGGTGGAGGTGCACACCGAAGTCTTCACCGGCACGACGATGCTGCGCATGCTGACCGGCCTCGCACAGGCCGCACACGCGGCCGGGGTCATCACCCGGGAGCAGTGCGACGCCTGGACCGCCGAGCAGACCCGGCGTGCCGAACAGGATCGGCTGTTCCTCGCGCTGCCGCTCTTCCTCGCCTCCGCGACCCGAGGCTCGTCAATACGGTAGGGGGGTATAGTATGAACATTCGGTGAATGATCGTGAAGGAGCGAGAGCGTGCGGTTACGTCCCGCGAGAGATGAAGACGCGCAGCAGATCGCGCGGATCTGGCACGAAGGCTGGGGCGACGGGCATCGCGGAAACGTTCCCGACGCTCTCGCGGCGGCCCGCACTCCGGAGCCGTTCCGCGAACGCGCCGCGCAGCGCATCGCGGACACGGTCGTCGCCGTCGTCGAAGGCGCCGTGGCCGGGTTCGTCATGGTGGTCGGGGACGAGGTGGAGCAGGTCTACGTCGCCAGGGAGCACCGCGGCACCCCCGTGGCCACCGCCCTGCTCGCCGAAGCCGAACGCCTCGTCGCGGCCGGCGGTCACGGGCGGGCCTGGCTGGCGGTCGTCGCGGGCAACACCCGCGCCCGCCGCTTCTACGAGCGCAACGGCTGGGCCGATGAAGGGCCGTTCCACTACCGGGCGGCCGGCGAGAACGGCCCGATCGCCGTCCCGGCCCGCCGCTACGTCAAAGCACTGGCGGCAGGTCGAGGCGGACGCAGCACTGACCGGGGGCGGGGGCGAGGCGGGCGGTGACGTCCGTGGCGTTCAGACCTTCGAGCAGGCCCGTGAGCAGGCTCAGGTTCATGCCGCAGACCAGCGCGGCGTGCCGCTCGGCGAGGCTCTGGAACGGGCAGTTGCCGAGCGCGATCGTGCCGTCGGACGGGCGCGGCTCGAAACCGAGCACTTCCAAGGTCTGGACGATGCCGGTGTGCGAGGTGCGGGCTTCCCGGCCGGGCTCCTCCAGGGGTGGCGCGACGTCGGGATGGGCGGCGCGGGTGTCCGCGCTCCGCTCGCGGCGGCCGAGTTCCCGGCCCAGCTCGCGGGCGCGCCGGTCCAGCACCGTACGCGGCGGCTCGCCCGACTCCTCGGCCTCCTGGAGGGCGTCCGCGAGTAGGAGCGCGGCGGTCTCGTACCGCCGATCCGGCAGTGACACCGCGATCTGAGCGCGCGCCCGCCGATACAGCTTCGCCGGACGGCCGGCCCCGGGACCGGACCTGCCGGTGCGGCGCTCGTACACGGCCTCCAGCAGCCCCTCGGTCACCAGCTTCTCCAGGTGGAAGGAGACGGTGGTGCGCGGGGCCTGGATCGCGTCGGCCGCCTCGTCGCGGCTCACCGGCGAGGACTGGCGTACCACGTACTCGTACAGACGACGCCGGGTCGGCTCGTCCAGCGCCGCGATGGCGGAGATGTACGCCGGCCGCACACCGATGGCATCGCCCATGCTTCTAAAACCCACCCTTGTTGACGGAATTACCGCACCCCTTCTAATGTTAACCAATCTTGTCATTAGAAGAAGGGTGATCATGATGATGAACGCATGCGATGACCGCGGACGGCCGGCATGAGCGAGTCCGTGATGCAGCCCGCCGATGATGTGGAGCAGCGGCACCTGCGGGTGGTCCGCGGCGGCGGCGTCGACCTGGAGGCCGCGCGGCGGGCGGTGACCGACCTGCTGACCGCGCTCGGCCGCGACGCGCACTCGCCGCACCTGGCCGACACCCCCAAGCGGGTCGCCCACGCGTACGCCGAGATGCTGACCCCGCGCGAGTTCGACCTGACGACCTTCCCCAACGAGGAGGGCTACGACGAGCTCGTGCTGGCCCGCGACATCCCCGTGCAGTCGCTGTGCGAGCACCATCTGCTGCCCTTCCATGGCGTGGCGCACGTGGGCTACCTGCCCGGTGATCGTATTCTTGGCCTGTCGAAGCTCGCCCGGGTCGTCGAGCTGTTCGCCCGCGATCTGCAGGTGCAGGAACGCCTCACCAAGCAGGTGGCCGACTGGCTCCAGCAGCACCTGGCGCCTAAGGGGGTCGGCGTGGTGATCGAGGCCGAGCACATGTGCATGTCGATGCGCGGTGTCCGGGTGCCCGGGTCCCGCACGGTGACCTCGGCCCTGCAGGGGGTGCTGCGCGAGGACGCGCGTTCCCGGCAGGAGTTCTTCGCGCTCTCCGGAGTGCACGCCTAGCAGCCCGTACGAAGAGTCCGCACGTGCAGACAGGAGACCCACGATGACGGAACCGGCCACGTTCGTGATCGTCGGAGGCGGCCTCGCCGCGGCCAAGGGGGCCGAGGCCCTGCGCCAGGAGGGGTTCGACGGCACGATCGTGCTCATCGGCCGCGAACCCCACCTGCCCTACGAGCGCCCGCCGCTGTCGAAGGGCTACCTGCAGGGCGACGACGAACGCGACACGATCTTCGTGCACGACGCGGACTGGTACCGCGACCACGCGATCGACGTGCGCACCGGTGCCGAGGCCACCGCACTCGACCCCGCCGCGCACGAGGTGACCCTCTCCAGCGGCGAACGTCTGCGCTACGACAAGCTCCTGCTCGCCACCGGCGCCGTCCCGCGCCGCCTGAACGTGCCCGGCGGCGAGCGCGTGCTCTACCTGCGCACTGTCGACGACTCCGACCGGCTGCGCGCCACGCTGTCCTCCGCCCGCAAGGTCGCCGTCATCGGCGCCGGCTGGATCGGCCTGGAGGCCGCCGCCGCGGCCCGCAACGCCGGAGCCGACGTCACCGTCATCGAACAGGAGCACCAGCCGCTGCTCGGCGCCCTCGGACCCGAGCTCGGCGCCGTCTTCGCCGACCTGCACCGCGACAACGGCGTGGACCTGCGCCTGGGCGCCCGACTCGCCGAGGTGACCGATACCGGTGTGCGGCTGGCGGATGGCACCCACGCCGACGCCGACGCCGTGATCGCCGGCGTCGGCGCCGTCCCCGACACCGCGCTCGCCGCCGCCGCGGGCCTGGAGATCGACAACGGCGTCAAGGTCACCGCCGACCTGCGTACCAGCGACCCCGACATCTACGCCGCCGGCGACGTCGCCAACGCCTACCACCCCCGCCACCGCCACCACATCCGCGTCGAACACTGGGCCAACGCGCTCAACCAGCCCGCCGTGGCCGCCCGCGCCATGCTCGGCCGCGACGCCTCCTACGAGGAACCGCCGTACTTCTACACCGACCAGTACGACCTCGGCATGGAGTACCTCGGCCACGTCCCGCCCGGCACCGCGTACGAGGTCGCCATCAGGGGAGATGTGGGCCGGCGCGAGTTCATCGCCTTCTGGCTGGGGGAGGACGACAGGGTGCTCGCCGCGATGAACGTCAACATCTGGGACCAGGGCGACCACCTCAAGGCCCTCGTTCTCTCCGGCGCCCCGGTGGACCGCAAAGCCCTCACCGACCCGGACGTCCCGCTCGGGCACCTGGTGCGCTGAGGACTCGCAACCGGAAGGAAGACGGCATGCAGAAGATCTCGCTCACGGCTCTGGCCCGGCAACAGGCCGACCGGGCGGCCACGGCCGGTGGCGGTCACGCCGCCGGCACCGTGTACGGCGGCCACGAGAAGGTGCTCCGCCAGACGGTCATCGCCCTGCGTCAAGGCGCGCACCTCGCCGAGCACGAGAACCCCGGCGAGGCCACGCTGCAGGTGCTGCACGGCCGGGTCCGCATGATCGCCGGCACGCAGCAGTGGGAGGCCCGCACCGGGGACCTGCTCATCGTGCCCGACGCCCGCCACAGCCTCGAAGCGCTGGAGGACTCCCAGATCCTGCTGACCGTCGCCAAGCTGCCCTGATCCGGCGGCCTCACCCGGCCTCGCGGGAGGCGGACGGCTGCTGCCGCTCGCGCAGCCAGGGGATCAGCCCACCGGCCAGCACCATCGCGATCTGCCGCTCGGACAGCCGGTGCCGGGCGGTGTAGTGCTGGTCCCGGGTGGCGTTGCGGACCGTGATCTCGCCGCCGTCCGCGCCGATCGCCCGCCTCAGGTCGTCCAGCACGAGCGTGTCGCCCTGCTGGATGCGGTCGTAGTCGTGCGGGTCGGCGAACTCCAGCGCGAGCACGCCGAAGTTGGCGAGGTTCTGCCAGTGGATGCGCGCGAACGACACCGCCAGGACCACGCGCAGGCCGAGATGGCGGGGCGCGATGACGGCGTGTTCGCGCGAGGAGCCCTGACCGTAGTTGGCGCCGCCGACGACGATGTGCCCGCTGTCGCGGGAGGCGTGCGCCCGGCCGGCGTAGGTCTCATCGATCTGCGCGAAGGTGAACTCCGCCAGCTTGGGGATGTTGCTCCGGTACGGCAGCACCCGCGCCCCGGCGGGCAGGATCTCGTCGGTGGAGACGTCATCGCCGACCTTGAGCACGACCGGCGCCTCCACCCTGCCGGGCAGCGGCGGCAAGTCGGGGAGCGAGGAGATGTTCGCCCCCTTGACCAGCTCCGCTCTGGAGTCTTGCGCCGGAGGCGGCGGTTCGAGCATGGCGGTGTTCACGCTGGACTCGGCCGGCAACTCCAGATCCGGGTAGCCGATGCCGAGCAGCCGTGGCAGGTCGCGCGGGTCGGTGATCCGGCCGGTCAGCGCGGCCGCGGCGGCGGTCTCGGGGGAGCAGAGGAACACCGCGTCCTCACGTGTCCCGGACCGGCCGGGGAAGTTACGCGGGAACGTGCGCAGGCTGTTGTGCCCGGCGGCCGGCGCCTGGCCCATGCCGATGCAGCCCATGCAGCCGGACTGGTGCAGCCGCGCCCCCGCCGAGATCAGCGTGAACGTGGCGCCCATCTTCGTCAGATCCTGAAGGATCTGCCGCGAGCTCGGATTGACGTCGAACGACACCCCCGGATGCGCCTGCCGCCCCGACACGATGGCCGCGACGACGGCGAAATCGCGCAACCCCGGGTTGGCCGAAGAGCCGACCACCACCTGATCCACCGGCCGACCGGCCGCCTCCCGCACCGGGACCACGTTCCCCGGCGAGCTGGGCAGCGCGATCAGCGGCTCCAGGCCCGACAAGTCGATCTCGTCGGTGACGTCGTAGGCGGCGTCGGTGTCGGCGAGCAGCTCGGCGAAGTCCTGCTCGCGCCGCTCGGCCCGCAGGAACGCCCTGACCTGATCGTCGGCGGGGAACACCGTGGTGGTCGCGCCGAGCTCGGCACCCATGTTCGCGATCACATGCCGGTCCATCGCCGTCAGATGCGCCAGCCCGGGACCGTGGTACTCGATGATCCGGTTCGCGCCGCCCTTGACGCCGTGCCGGCGCAGCATCTCGAGGATGACGTCCTTGGCGCTCACCCAGGCCGGCAGCTCGCCGGTCAGCCGCACCCCCCAGATCTCGGGCATGCGCAGATACACCGGTTCACCGGCGATCGCCATCGCCACCTCGATACCGCCCAGACCGATCGCCAGCATGCCCAGCGAACCCGCCGCCGGCGTGTGACTGTCCGAGCCGGCCAGCGTCTTGCCGGGAACGCCGAACCGCTGCATGTGCGTCGGGTGGGAGACGCCGTTGCCCGGCTTGGAGTACCACAGGCCGAAACGGTGACAGGCCGAACGCAGGAAGGCGTGGTCCTCGGCGTTCTTGCCGTCGGCCTGCAACAGGTTGTGATCGACGTACTGCACCGACACCTCGGCACGGGCCCGGTCGAGGTCCATCGCCTCCAGCTCCAGCATCACCAGGGTGCCGGTCGCGTCCTGCGTGAGCGTCTGGTCGATGCGTAGCGCGATCTCCCGCCCGGCGGTCATGTCGCCGGACACGAGGTGCGATGCGATCAGTTTCTGCGCGACGTTGTACCCCATGCCGGACCTCCTCGCCGCATGATGATCATTCCTGGAGCACCTCGGCGAGCACGGCCGCCTCGCTGATCTCCGCCTGCCTGGTCGCGGTGAGCAGCGTCAGCACGCCACCTCGGGCGAGCTCACGCAAATGCGCGACCGCCTCCGCCCGCTCGGGCTCCTCCAGCTCGCCGCGGTAGCGGCGGGCGAACTCGGCGAACAGCTCCGGGTCGTGGCGGTACCAGGTGCGCAGCTCCGCCGAGGGGGCGACCTGCTTGCACCACTCGTCGAGGGCGGCCTTGTCCTTGGTCAGCCCGCGCGGCCAGAGCCGGTCCACCAGCACCCTGGTGCCGTCGTCGTCCCGCGGCTCGTCATAGACCCGGCGCACCTGAACCTTGACCTGGGTCTTGCCTGCCATGGTTCCTCCTCACCGCCGGCGACCCCTCATGACACCGACGCTACGCCGGTGGACATCAAGGCGAGTTCAGCAGAGTGTCATGTTCGCCGTGCGGCGGATGCTCCCTACCGCGGCACGGGCCCCGGAGCCGCCTTGCCTTCTCATAGCGTTCGCCGCATATCATCGCCACATGGCGATGGATGATGGCGGTGGACGGTGCGTGAGCGCCGGCATCGCAGCCGGGGTGTCTTCCGCGGCGGCGCTGTTCCGTTCCCTGGCGGACGAGACGCGGCTGCGCATCGTGCAGCGCCTGACCAGGGGCGAGGCCCGCGTGGTCGACCTGACCGCCGAGCTCGGCCTCGCCCAGTCCACCGTCTCCAAGCACCTGGCCTGCCTGCGCGACTGCGGCCTGGTCACCTACCGGGCCGAAGGACGCCAGTCGTTCTACTCCCTGACCCGGCCGGAGCTCATGGACCTGCTCGCGTCGGCGCAGCAGCTCCTCGCCGCCACCGGCCACACCGTCGCGCTGTGCCCGGGAGGGATCGCGGGTGGGGAGGCGGTGACGTGAGCGCGCTGGACCTGCCCGGCATCGGGCCCGCCCCGGCCCGGCGGGCGGCTCTGCGGCGGCGTATCCGGCTGCTGGTGGCCGCGACCATCACGTACAACGTGATCGAGGCCATGGTCTCCATCACCGCGGGCGCCGTCGCCTCCTCCGCCGCGCTCATCGGCTTCGGCCTCGACTCGATCGGGGAGGTCGCCTCGGCCGCCGCGGTGGCCTGGCAGTTCTCCGCCGCCGACCACGAACGCCGCGAACGCACCGCGCTCCGCGTGATCGCCGTCGGCTTCTTCGCCCTCGCCGCGTACGTCACCGCCGACGCCGCAGGCGCGGTCAAGGAGGGTCGCGCGGCCTGGCGCGGCGATGCCTGCTGCGCCGTACCCGCCGCCTCCGAGGGCGCCTGCTCCGACGGCTGCTGCGGCCCCGCCGACCGGTGAACGGATGGCGAGGACGGGCGGCGATCACCCCCGGCCGCTTCTACTACGGCGGGCACATCGGCGCCGCCGCCATGCACGCCCACTACGCCGTGCAACTCCTCATCGGCGACGGCCTGATCCTGCGCGGCGGCGACGGGACCGCGCACGAGCTGACGGCCGCGCTGATCCCGGCCAACACCCGGCATGCGATCGTCCGCGGAACCGACGCCGGCCTGCTCGCCCTCATCGACCCGGCCCAGGCCGGCGACCTCGCCCACCCGCCCGGCACCGGCTCGGCCGCCGCCTGGGCCATCGACCTCTCACCGCCGCCCCGCCACGACCTGCCCACCCTGATCGCCCTGGCCGACGAGATCACGGGAACGGTCCCGGCGGCGCATCTCCACCCGGGGCTGGCGCAGGCGATGCGGCTCATCGACGAGACCCTGCCGGGGCAGGTGCGGCTCTCCGCGCTCGCCGACGCCGTGCACCTGTCGGAGAGCCGGCTGGCCCACCTGTTCCGGGAGCAGGCCGGGCTGCCGTTCCGGCCGTACGTGCTGTGGATGCGGCTCCGGCTCGCCCTGTACGCGCTTGCCGACGGCGGCACCCTCACCGACGCCGCGCACACCGCCGGGTTCTCCGACTCCGCACACCTGTCCAGGACGATCCGCCGCATGATGGGCGACGCGCCCTCGGTCCTGTCGGCCGGGGTGCGATGGCTGCGGGGATAGCAGGTTCGTTCAAGCCTCCATTGCGGGCGGCGGGCCAGGCTGGGACGCATGATTCTCGTGATCGGCGCCGGCCAGGCGGGACTCGCCGCAGGCCGCGAACTCCGTCTGGCCGGACATGACGTACTGCTCCTCGAAGCCCACACGCGCGTGGGGGAGTCGTGGCGGCGGCGCTGGGACTCGCTGCGCCTGTTCACCTCCGCCCGCCACAGCTCCCTGCCCGGCCTGCCGCTGCCCGGCGACGGCCGCCGATACCCCGGCAAGGACGAGGTGGCCGACTACCTGGAGACGTACGCGGCGCACTTCGACCTGCCCATCCGCCTCGGCACCCCCGTACGCCGCCTGCACCGCTGGGAAGACGGAACCTTCGAAGCGGTCACCGACCACGGCACCTTCACCGCCGACGGCGTCGTGGTCGCGACCGGCCCCTTCCAGCGCCCGAACATCCCCGACCTGCCCCTCGCACCGGACATCGTCGCCCTGCACAGCGCCCACTACCGCAACCCCCGCCACCTGCCCGACGGCCCCGCACTCGTGGTCGGCGGCGGCAACTCCGGCATCCAGATCGCCGCCGAGCTGGCCCAGGACCGGCACGTCACCCTCGCCCTCGGCACCCGCAAACCCGTGATGCCCCAGCGCGTACTCGGCCGCGACCTCTTCGCCTGGCTCGATGGGGCCGGGATCGTCCGAGCCCCGATCACCAGCCGCCTCGGCCGCCTCGTACACAAGCGCGACCCGCTGATCGGCGCCGGCCCCAGGCGGCTGCGCCGTCTGGGCGTCCGCGTCGTCGATCGCATCGTCTCCGCCGAGGCAGACCGCTTCCGAACGGCCGACGGACGGACCGTGACACCGTCCACCGTCATCTGGGCGACCGGCTACCGCCCCGACTACAGCTGGATGCGCATCCTCGGCGCCCTGGACGGCGGCATGCCCCGCCACGCCGGCGGCATCAGCCCCGTCCCCGGCCTCACCTACGTCGGCCTGCCGTACCAGACCAGCCGCGGCTCCGCCCTCCTCGGCTGGGTGGGGGAGGACGCCGCCCGCGTGGCACAGACCTACACGTCGAGACGCCGCACTGGCACCGCCCGCCGATGAACCGTCGAAAAGCGGAGGCCGGTCAGTCGTGGCGGGGGATGCCCGACACCTCGTGATCAGCGTGGAACAGCATCTCCTGGATCAGCGAGCGGACATGAGCGTCCCTGGCCCGGTACACCACGCGCCGCCCCTCCCGCCGCGTCTGCACCAACCCGCCCAGCCGGAGCTTCGCCAGGTGCTGGGAGACCGAGGGGCGTGCCACGCCGAGGGTCGCGGCGAGGCTGCCGACGTCGTACTCACCGTGGGACAGCAACCACATCAACCGCAGCCGCGTACCGTCGCTCAGCAGCCGGAACGCGTCCACCGCCGCACTCACCTGCTCGTCGGTGGGCTGCTCGGGGGCGCCGCCGGCGGGGGAGTGGTCGTCAGGTGCGTACATGACAACGTATGCTCTCCCGCCGCCCAGTCCTGGGCAAGGACGACGCGCCCGCTACCGGTGGGTGAGCAGGGGCGCGTGGTGGTCGATCCCGTCCGGGCCGTCGGGGTCGGCGTGCACGGTGGCCGCCTTCAGCCGGGGCAGCTCGTGGATCAGCCGGTGCTCGGCCTCCACCGCCACCGCGTGCGCCTCCACCAGCGACAACTCGTGATCCACCTGGATCTCGACCTCGGCGCGCAGCGCATGGCCGATCCAGCGCAGCCGTACCGCCCCCACATGCCGGACACCGGGCACGGCGGCGAGGATCCGCTCGGCCTGCTCGACCAGCGCCGGGTCCACCGCGTCCATGAGCCGGTGGTAGATCTCGCGCGCCGCGTCCCGCAGCACGAACAGAATCGCGACGGTGATCAGCAGCCCCACGATCGGGTCGGCGACGGGGAATCCGAGCGCGGTCCCGCCCGCACCGAGCAGCACGGCCAGCGAGGTGAAGCCATCGGTACGGGCATGCAGCCCATCGGCCACCAGGGCCGCCGAGCCGATCTCCCGCCCGACCTTGATCCGGTACCGGGCGACGAGCTCGTTGCCCAGGAACCCGACGAACCCCGCGCCGGCCACCCAGCCGAGCGCTTCGACGTCCTGAGGATGGACGAGACGGGTGGCCGCCTCGTACCCGGCGAGCCCGGCCGAGGCGGCGATGAGCAGCACGATGACGACACCCGCCAGGTCCTCGGCCCGGCCGTACCCGTAGGTGAAGCGGCGAGTGGCCGCCCGCCGCCCGATCCAGAACGCGATCCCCAGCGGAACGGCGGTCAGCGCGTCGGCGAAATTGTGCAGAGTGTCACCCAGCAATGCCACCGAGCCGGAGAACGCGACGATGACCGCCTGGGCCACAGCGGTGACCATGAGCGCGGCGAACGAGACGGCCAGCACCCGCATCCCGCGCGCACTGGACTCCAGGGCGGCGTCCGTCCTGTCCGCGCTGTCGTGACCGTGCGGAGTGAGCAGATGCTTGATCCCGCTGAGGACCCGCCGGATCCCACCCGCATGCCGCTGTCCGTGACCGTGCCCATGCCCATGTCCGTGCTGGCCCGACATCTCCGCCCTCCCCACCGAACCGGACAGTGAGTGTGAAGGGAGTATATGTATTCATGTACGCACGCGACAACGAATCAGGTGCCACTCCTGCGCAACAGCACATGCGACGAATATGCAGGTCAGGTCACTTCTCATCGCCACCCGCAGCTCACGGCCGCACAGCCTCGCGCACGCGCCCTACCGTGCAACCGGTGAAAACGCCGGAATTCCCACCGAACGCCTCCACGACAGGACAGGTTCGCCGCCTCACGCCCACGATCGACAGTGTTCGGGTGGGCCGCCTCGGGCGAACGCAAAGCCGCTCCGATCTGGTGGAAAGCCGCCCATGGCCACCATCCTGCGGCGCAGCGTCATCCCCCCGCCGAGCGCCCTGGCCGTCGGCGCGGTATTCGGCGCCGCCACATCGTCGGCCAACGCCGCAGCCACCCTGACCGTGGATCTGGAGAGCGTCGAGGCCACCATCCGAGGGTGGTCGATCATGGAGATCGTCAGCATCCTGCTGGACGCCGGCTGGGCGCGGGCAGGACTGGGGGTGCTGGCGGGATGGTGGGCCACCCGTGGCCAAGGGGGCGCCCTCACGGGCCGTCGCCTGGCACGGGGCGCCGTCGCCGGCGTGATGGCCTTGCCCGCCGCCTACTGCGTCGCCGACACGATCGTCCACGACGTCCCATCCGGCTCCTACCTCTACGACACGGTCTACTGGGGGGTGGCGAGCGCCATGGCCGGTCCGGTACTCGGTGCCATCGGTGCCTGCGCCGGGCACCCGGGAGCGATCGGTGTCCTCGCCCGGCTGACCGTGCCGGTCGGCGCGGCCGTCCAGATGGTGGTGCTGCCGCCAGGGAGGAACGATGCGGTCAGGAGCATCGGGCAGCGGGTCGTGGGGACGGCGGCCACTGTGGCTGTCAGCCTCGTGATCGCCCGTTTCCTACGCCTACGGCGGCGGGCCTCACGAGCCGAGACGGCGGGAGACCATCTCGGGTGAGGCTCGGAGCACTCGTCAGTTGGCCGCCCGTAGCGGTCTGGCCCATGGGTACTCGTGAACACTCCCTGGCACGCGTTTCCGCCCCAGCGTTACGTGCCTGCGGCCGGCCTGCTGATCACGGCGATCCGGGTGCGACGCGTACGCCTCCATCAGCGCTGTGACCCGATCGGACGGCTCTCTGCCCGGCGGGCGAACACGTGTCCTCCTCCACAGGGAAGCCGTCAACCGCGTCCGGTCACCCAGTCCTGCGATTCTCGTGAGGTCACGTGCGGTGGGGATAGGCGACCATGGTCTTCGTGGAGTCGTCCCAGAACAGGCCGTATCCGGAGTAGTCGGCGAACGGCCGCACCCTGTAGTCGGCGGGCTCGACCTGGCCCGTGGCGAGGTCGACGATGACGCGCGGGTCCTCCACCTCGTCGGTCGGCGGGGCGACGCCGAAGGCGATGCCGTCATCGGTCACCCCGTTGAGGTGGATCGGCTTGTCCTGGTCGGTTTCCTCGAAGCAGTGGCCGGTGCCCTTCCCCAGGTCGAAGGCCGTCTGGCTGTAGACGAGGTAGCGGCCGCCGGCGGACACGGCCGCCCCGTCGGAATCGTCGTCGCGACGATCGGGTACGCAGGTGACCTCGGCGCGGACCTTTCCCGTGGCTCCGTCCAGGACGGCCCAGGTCTCGCGCTTGGCGGCGTCGTCGTACCACTTCGCGATGAAGTGGTCCTTGACCCACGTGATGAAGACCCGGCTGTCTGAGATGTCCTTCGCCGACCAGGAACCCGGAATCCAGTGATGATCGAACGGCCGGGGGCTCATGGCGAGCAGCGGCCCGCGCGGCGTGACCGCCAGGACCTCGTTCACGCCGATGCAGATCTTGCACTCCCTGGCCGGCGGGCGCTGCCGCCTGAGGTCGTACTTCTTCGTCTTGCCCGTGGCCGGATCCACGGTCATGAAGATGTCGTCCTCGAACATCACCAGCAGCCCGCCGCCGCCGTTGGTGACCGAGCCGTCGCCGTCCAGCTCAAGGTGGTGCGCCGGCTTGACGGTGTTCCCCGTGGGACGGGCATGGAAGATGTCGATGGTCGTGACCTCCCGGCCCTTGCGGACCACATCGCCGCCCACGGTGCCGGACGAGGAGGCGACCAGATAGTCCTTGCCCTGCACGGTGATCGCGAACGCCGACACCGAGCCGGGCCCCGTCACGGAGCTCTTCCACAGGACCTGACCGTTGGTCACATCGAGCACCGTCAGCTCGCCGCCCTGGACGACGGCGACCGCCCCGGAATGCGGCAGCGGGAACTGGTCCCCCGGCAGATTCGACTCCCAGCCCCGGGAGGTGTCGTACAGGCTGGGCACCGGTAGCTGCGTCTTCGGCGCGACAGGCTGAGGGGAGGCGGAAGCGGACGGCGTCGGCGTGCCGGACGGCAGCGGGCGCGGGCTTGCCGCGCCGGTGCTCCCCGCGTTTTGTCCGCAGGAGCTGAGCAGACCGGCGGCCAGGACCGCCGCGAGGATGCGCCTGGGCCGATACACCGTGGATCCTCCAGGGAAGAGAGCGTCTTGATCGGTTGGACTGCTGAGATCGCGCAGAGGCTCTGACCTTTTCCGAGCTTGCGCCGGGCGGTGTTGAGGAGGTGTTGAGGATTCGTTGAGCCCCTGGTGTCGCGGACGCCTGGAAAGACGGGCGGCGGCTTCTGAGACGGGATGCTGGGTCGGGTGTGGCGCCGGCCCTCTCGCTGTTCGCCCCCGACAAGGAGGAGTACGTCACCATGCTGGGCGAGCAGAAGAAGATCTATCCCTGAGTCACCGTGGAGCCAGTGGGTGAGGCTCACGATGGTCGGCCGGCATAGGACGGACGCGCTGCTTGCCCAAGGCGTTCGGACGAAGGCCGGCTCTACCAGCCCGGAAATCGAGCACTCGAAGAGCGGCGAGACGGAGCGGCGCAGCGCCGCCTCCAAGTGGGGGAGCAGGGACGGCCGCCGAACTGTCGTCGGCCAGCGAAAAGACTAGAGTGCTCTTCATGGCGGGGATGACGACCGCGCAGAACACCCTTTCCGACCTGCGCATCTGCACTACCGGCGGACTGCTGCAAAATCCGCGCCGCAAGCCTGTCGGACCACCTGCCTGACCTGCAGCTTTACCCTGGGGGTCGGCTCATCACCCTGGAGGGATCGCAACTCGTGCAGGTAGTGGGCCTCCTTGAGGCTGCCACCGGTCGGCTCATCACCCTGGAGGGATTACAACCGGCGTCCATGACAAGGTCTTCAAGATCAAGGAAATCGGACAGCTACACCTGAGCGGTATAAGAGAACGTCGTGATCTAAGAGTCTTGACCCATCGCGCCGCGACGCGTGTCCGCCGTTCTTACGCTTCTATGCTTCGCACGACCAGGTACAACCGACGCTTCCGCGCGTCGCCTGGCCGCAGGGGGCCCTTTCAACCCCACGCCGCCGGGTCGCTTGCACATGGTCTCCTGCCTGATTGATCGCATCACCTCGTATGCGCTGCGTGGCACGGCACCTTCACGAGGCTGCTCAAGCGAGTGTCTGATCCACTTGACGCTTGACGCTCCTGTTAGGCGGATCGCGAGTCCGCGCCGGGGCCTCTCGGCCATGGCCGGCGGCCTTCCTGGCCGGTGCGGGGCTCCTGCAGGAGATCGGGGCTCTCCCTTCACTTATCCAGAACGCCCTACCGATCCCAGCAGCCCACGCTAGTATCAGCGCAGTGCGTAACCAGCATTGTGCGTTGCGTATCGGGAGGATCAAGGAAAGGGGCGAGTTCGGGCGGCGGCGGCGCACCGACGCATCGCTTCGCACTCGCCCCTTTTCATCGACGGTGATGAGGCGTGAACCTGCCCGCGACAGGCACCTGAACAAGATCGTCGATCGGCCGCATATGTCTCATCCCGCGCTGTGATCCGACTAGAGCTCGGCCGAACAGCGGCCACGGCTGCCGAGTCGTGGACATGCAGACGAGAGCATGCGGCGCCACTTCGACCCTGCGGACGCCCGCGCCCGCATGCCCCGGACCAAGAAGGAATCCGGCATCGCGTCCATCACCTACGCCGAGGCCCTTGAGGTGGCACTGTGCTTCGGCTGGATCGACGGGCAGAAGAGCAAACTCGACGACGAGTACTGGTTGCAGCGCTTCACACTACGCAGGGCCAAGAGCAAGTGCGAAAAAGCCTGAGACGCGGGCAGCGCGGATCGATAAGTACGTCACCATGCTGCGAGAGCAGTAGAAGATCTACCCTTGACCCCGAAGGGCGGAAAGCGAAGTCAAACGGTGGCCTGCCAGCCGCAAGGTCGCATGTGGGAAGGGGTACCGCTCGTTCGGGGAGCTCGAAAGCGCCGCGCCGAGCACCCCTTCTGACCTGCGCATCTGCACTACAGGCGGACTGCTGCAGAATCCGTACCGTGAGCTTGTCGAATTCCTTGTCGGACCTGCAGCTTTACCCTGGGGGTCGCTCATCACCCTGGAGGGATTGCAACCCGGGCAGGCAGCCTTGTTAGCACCCCGCACGTGCAGCCGTCCGTCCCGCTGACGGCGGCAGGGGCGGCTGTCGAAGGGGATGCCGTCGAAGGTGCCGGACACGGATTGGTGGGTGGAGAACGCCGCCCACGTCAGCATCACCTCGTGGGTGCGTCCGCCGGTCTTGGCGTGGAGTGCGGCGGTGGCGTGGCCGTCCGCTGACAGCTTGATGTGTCCGCTGACCTGCAGGTCGCGTACGAACCGCACCTCGTGAAGCAGGACGTCCTCGCCGAAGGTGACCTGGCCGCCCCGCAGCCCTGGCAGTTCGGTACCCGCGCATAGACCGTGCTGTCGGGGTTGCGGCGGGCGGTGGCGTCCGCGGCGGTGGGGAAGGTGGCCGCGAGCACCCGCCGCTGGGTGGTGCTGAGCCCGCGGGTGGGGTACGGCGGCACGTCCTCTACGGTCTGGGGGAAGGCGCCGAGGGCACGGTAGGTCTCGCCGGTGCACTTCTGGTCGGTCACCTGCTTGGTGGCCAGGAAGGTGCGCAGCATGCCGCGTACGCAATCACCCATCGGGGAGGCGGGGGACGTCAGTGCGTGCGGCCCGAACGGGACGCGCACGACGGTCACGTTCGGAAAGGCTCGCAGAGAGCGGGCCACTTCGGTGGGGCTGTTCATGTCCAGCTCGCCCGCCATCACCAGGACGGGCACGGCGGGCAGCGGCGTCCGGGCGGACGCGGCGGGCTATGGCGTGGCCTCTGCCAGTCGATGCAAAGCTGTGCTCGGCACCGCCGTCCTGGCCGCAGGGCTGATCGTGAGCCCGGCCGCCGCGGCGCCGGCCGCCGCCGACACCGACCCCAGCGTGTTCACCCGGAAGCGCGCCATGACGGCGGGCGACTGCCGCATCAGCCCGGGCGCCACCTGGACGCTGGATCCGGACGGCACCGCGCGGCTCGACGCCAAGGTGTCCAGCACCTCGGGTGATGACGCATGGCTGATGTGGACGTACCTCCTGGACGAGGACGGCGCGGTCCTCGGCCAGATCCGGGTGGCGGGCGGCAGCAGCACCAAGTTCGTCAAGAACCTGCCCAACGCCTACTGGACCTACCGGTGGCGCGCCAAGGGACAGTTCGACCGCGACCTGTTCGACCTGGTCGGCTGGATCAGGCTGAGCCGGCACTGCTGACCCCGGCCTCGTCGACTCCTGAATACAGGTGATGCGCATGACCCGATCGAGCCGCCGGCTCGCTCTGGCCGTGGCGGGGGCGGCGATCGCGGCCAGCGCGGCGACCACCGTCGCGTCGTACGCCTCGGGCGCGTACGTGAAGTTCACCGGCGTCGAGTCGACGGACCTCAGCCGCTGCTCGAACGGCGCGGACACCTCCGCCCCGCCTGCGCCGCCTTGGCCCCGTCGAGGATGCCGGGCGGAAGCGAGGCCGCGGTGTCCCCGCCGTTGGCGAGGTATCCGTCGCCGAAGTACCACCGGTGGTCGCCGCTGCCCAGGCCCTGCCGTACCAGCTCGCGGGCGAGATCGGCGGTCTCGGTGAAGCCGGCGATGACGATCGCGTCCGGCTCCCACGCCTTGATCTTCTTCACGTCCTCGGCGTACGTCTTGGCGGCGGCGTCGTACGTCTCCACCCGCGCCGGAACCTGTAGCGCGTCGCGGACGTGCCCGCTCAGCGCGGCGCCGTAGGCGTCGCCGCGGGCGAGGATGCCGACCCGGCGGGCGCCGTCGGCCTCGATGAGGTGGGCCAGGAGCCTGCCCTGGTTGGCGTCGGGGCCGGCCATGCGGAAGATCAGGCCGTCGTCGTCGAGGCCGGTGAGCCGGTCGGAGGCGGCGGTGGGGGAGATCTGCACGACGCCGGCGTGCTTGACGTGATCCGCTATGGCCAGGGACATCGAGGACGTGACGGGACCGACGACCACGTTCGCCCGCTGCGCGAGAAGCCGCGTCAGCGCCGGGATGACGTGGCGGTCCGAGTCGCCCGAGTCGGTCTCGATCGCCGCGACCGGCCGGCCGTACACGCCGCCCGCCGCGTTGATGTCGGCGACGGCGAGACGCACGCCCGCGGCCATGGGACGGTTGAAGAACTGCAGCCCGCCGGTCTTGGGCACCAGCGCCCCCACCCGGAACACCCCGTCGCCGCCCACCTGCGCGCTCGACGTCGGGCCGGCCGACAGCGTCCCGACGGCGGCCACCAGCGCGAGGGCGCTGAGGACCTTGACGTAGGTCCGCTTCGAGGGCCTCCGGCGAGGCGTACGGTCCTCCTCCACCGCCTGACGCCGTCGGCCTGCCTCGCCGGGGGCCCGATACCCGCGGCTCATCTGAGCCGCTGTCCAGCGCCTGAAGCCGCTTGACCGCCTCCGCCGCCTGCCGGTCGGCGCTGCGCGCACCGGCCATGCCCAGCAGCAGCTCCCGGTACGCCGCCCGCCACGCCTCGCGATCGCCCAGCGCGGCGGGCAGCGGGCGGCCCGCCTGCTGCGCCACGTACAGACACGTGTCGACGAACAGCTCGAGGTGCTCCTGCTGCGGGCACACCGGCCGGGTCTCGCTGATCATCCCGGCGATCGTGCCGCGCTTCAACCGCTCCGGATACGCGCCACGACGCCGCCGCGGCGCCGCAGCCCGGCCCATCCGAGACCTCCGCCAATCCGCCTGGGCGGCACCCCTCCGCACCGACCCGGTAGCCCTCGATCTGCTCATCTTCGCCGTCTTCCGCGCACGGCGAGGCACACCGGAACGTGACATCCCCGCCGCCTCACACCAGCCGATGCGCGGCACGTGTTCCTGACCTTGACCCCACTTGTCGTCGCCGCAGGTCTGGACTGGTGCGAGGCGCAATGCGCAACCGCCTCCGCACTTCCTAGGACGCATGTCGACCGGGCTCATGCCCCTACCCTCGTCGCTTCCGGGCAGCGCGAGCCGACCCTCGCCTCGGCGGTGTCCCGAGGCTAGAGTGCCATCCATGGCAGTGCGGATCGCCGGGCGGGCACCCCTCCTGACCTGCGTATCTGCACTACCGCCGGACTGCTGCAAAATCCGCGCTTCAAGCCCGTCGACCCACCCCTGTGACCTGCGGCTTTACCCTGGGGTCCGCTCATCACCCTGGAGGGATCGCAACGCCGGCTTGCCGAACGGCTTGAACCCCGCCGCCCTCGTCCGCTCATTACCCTGGAGGGATCGCAGCGCCACCAACTCGGCGACACCTACCAGACACTGATCCGCTCATCACGGTGACCAGCAGCGAGTGGGAGGAACTGGCGGCGTTGCGGCGCGAGAACCGGCGCCTGCACGAGGACGTCGACATCCTCAAGCGAGCGACGGCTTTCTTCGCCAAACAGACCCGGTGAGCGTGCACCCGTTCATCGAGGCGGAAGAGCAAGGCGGCCACAGCGTCAAACGCGCCTGTGAGCTGCTGGGAGTCTCCCGTGCCGCCTTCTACGCCCGCCGCAATGCCACCCCCGGCCCGCGCGCAACCCGCGACGCCGAGCTGGCCGAGCAGATCGCCCGGGTGCACGCCCGCTCCCGGGGCAGCTACGGCGCGCCCCGCGTGCACGCGCAGCTGAGGCAGGACGGTCAGCGGTGCGGGCGCAGACGGGTGGCCCGGCTGATAGCGCGCGCTCGGCCTGGCCGGCCGCTACAGGCCCCGCCGGCAGACCACCACCATCCCCGACTTACACGCCGGCGCGCGACCGGATTTGATCGAGCGCGACTTCACCCCCGACCCGGCCGGGCTCGATGAGCGCTGGTGCGGCGACATCACCTACATCCCCACCGGGGAAGGCTG
>NZ_JBFATY010000015.1:0-125027 GCF_040678535.1 Nonomuraea sp. NPDC052634
GCGCGGGCCGGGGGTGGCATTGCGGCGGGCGTAGAAGGCGGCACGGGAGACTCCCAGCAGCTCACAGGCGCGTTTGACGCTGTGGCCGCCTTGCTTCTCCGCCTCGATGAACGGGTGCACGCTCACCGGGTCTCCTTGGCGAAGAAAGCCGTCGCTCGCTTGAGGATGTCGACGTCCTCGCGCAGGCGCCGGTTCTCGCGCCGCAACGCCGCCAGTTCCTCCCGCTCGCTGCTGGTCAGCCCGTCCCGCCGGCCGGTGTCGACCTCGGCTTGGTGCACCCACTGGCGCACCGCCGTCTCGCTCAGGTCGAAGTCCTGGGCCACCGCGCGGATCGAGCGGTCACCCCGCTGACACAACTCGACGATCTCGGCCTTGAACTCCGGTGTGAACGAGCGGTGAGGACGCGGCTTCTTCTTCCCCATGCTCTCCATCATGGACATCCCTTCGGGGACGAACCCCTGATCTCGGATGTCCGCCAAACCGGATCAAACCCACACCATCAGCTGCGACGGACCATCCCCGCGTGCGCGGGGAGCACCCTCCGCCTGTCCATCCGGGCCAGGACTCGCTGGGACCATCCCCGCGTGCGCGGGGAGCACAGTTGTTCACCTGTACACGATTGAGGGGATGAGGGACCATCCCCGCGTGCGCGGGGAGCACTCGAATGCGCCATCCTTCACGAAGGACTGGAGGGGACCATCCCCGCGTGCGCGGGGAGCACGCCCCGCCGCGCACTCCCGGCAGTGGGGCAAAGGGACCATCCCCGCGTGCGCGGGGAGCACCGCCGCACCCGGAGGCGAGGACCAGAGCGGCGGGGACCATCCCCGCGTGCGCGGGGAGCACCCGGCACTGCCGGTAGATGTCGATCGCCCGGCGGGGACCATCCCCGCGTGCGCGGGGAGCACTTGGCGCTCGGAGCCGGGATCTGGATGGCCTGGGGACCATCCCCGCGTGCGCGGGGAGCACGTCTCTATGCCGGATGTTACGCCTGCTAGGCGGGGACCATCCCCGCGTGCGCGGGGAGCACACAGTCCACGTGACGTTGTCACCGAGGCCGCTGGGACCATCCCCGCGTGCGCGGGGAGCACTTCGCTCCACGCGACCCATGTCACGGCCTGTAGGGACCATCCCCGCGTGCGCGGGGAGCACGTCCTGTTCCTGGTGGGTGAGGGCCAGGCCGGGGGACCATCCCCGCGTGCGCGGGGAGCACTAGCTTGCGGCTGCTCACTACCGCTTGGGAGAGGGACCATCCCCGCGTGCGCGGGGAGCACGTCCGGGGCACGCCTGGTCGGTGATCGGCACGGGGACCATCCCCGCGTGCGCGGGGAGCACTCTTCCTGACCTGCGTATTCATCGGCCAGTGGGCTGAGTTTTGAGCACTTTCACCGAATCGGACATTTGGGACTTCCGCGAGGTGGCTGGTTGGAGCTATGCGGTGGCACGGCATGAGTGTCGCACGTGCGGGAGCGTCGGCGGGTCTTTCCTGGAAGCTGGTGCTGGAGCCGTTCAGGTGAGCCGGTACGTGCGTTTGATGGTGGCGGCTTCTTCTTCGGTGACCTGGGTGGGGGTGCGGGCGAGGAGGGTGCGCAGGTCGTCCAGGATGGCCTGGCCGGCGGTGCGGGCTCGGGTGCTGAAGTGGGTGAGCTGGGCGTCGAACTGCTTGGCGGAGGGCCCGGTCCAGACCTTGCCGGTGTGGAAGGTACGGCAGGGGCGGTCGACGTCGGCGTTGATGTTCTCGATGAGTGGGCTGATGGTGCGGATGGCATGCTGGATCGCTTCGTGGAGCGGGTTGCTCACCATCGTGGGCATCGGTTCAGTCCTTGCTCTCGCCGGCTGAGGCCGTGGCGGCGGGGAGCAATTTGGGCGCGATGAGCTTCATCAGGGCTGCGGTGTCGGCGGCGTTGTCGCGTCCTTTCACGCCGTGGATGAGGTCGACGAGTAGTTCGTCGCGCTGTGTGACGAGGACGGCGATCGCCTTCCCGCTGTTGCCGTCGCCGACGGTGCCGTAGTAGCCGGTGGCACCGGGGACGATGTCGGGCAGGGGCGTCGCTCCTTGGTCGATCTCCTGTTGGACCTCGTCTGTGGAGTCGGCGGGGGCGAGCGAGATCTGGAGCACCTTGGTCTTGTCGCCGGTGGGTCGGTAGACGTAGCAGCCGCCGGTGGCGTACGTCTTGCCGTCGACTTCCTGGCCGGCGGTGAGGTCGAAGTCGCCTTTGACGAGGGGGTCTTGGATGCCGGTCATCAGCCGTACGGCTTCCAGCGGTATGTAGTCGCAGACGAAGGGCGGTGCGGCGGTGGCCGGGAGCGCCCTCGTGTCCACCTGCGGCTCTTGTGGCGCTTGGCAGGCAGTCAGGAGCAGGACGGAGGCGAGGATCGCGGCGGGATAGGTGCGTTGTGCTCTCATCAGGGCTTGAACTCCGACATGCCTTCGTCGACTCCGAGGTTCAGCTGGTTCTTGAGGTCCTTCCACGTCTCGCCGGCCCCATCGCGTAGCCACCTTTCATAGGCGTTGGAGCGGTCGTGGACATCGCCTTCGTACGGCTCCATCTCTTCCGGCGTCATCAGTGATTTGCCGTCGTTCTTGAGGAAGTTGTTCGGTGACTTGCGAGGGTCATCGCCTTCCTTCAGCCCTTCCAGGGAGCTCCAGGGGTGGTTGGGGTCAGGGGGATCGCTCTTGCCGAACAACCCGTGCTTGAGCATCGTGTCGATGGCCAGCTGATCGACGAGCTTCTGTGTCTGCTCTTTGGCGGTGTTGGCGTTGTGGGTCGCTTTGAGCGTGTGCTTGTCGGTGGTGGCCGAGTCCTCGATCACGCTGCTCCAGGAGCCGAGGACGCCGGCGGCGATCGCCCAGGGGGTGGCCTGCGGGATGTTGAGCGCGGTGTTGACGGCGGCCAGGAGCAGTTTCATGTTCCGTTCCTGGGCGGCGTCCAGGTCCTTGGCTTTGTGGATCTCGGCGAGACCGCCGGCATCAGTGATCATGCCGAAACCGGCGGCGGCTTCTCGCAGGTTGGCTCGCAACGCGTCGTAGCCTTTCCCGGCTGCGGCTTGGGCGGCTCCGTAATCGAGCATTTGCTTGGCCCATGCCGTCTGCGCTGCGGTCACGGTCGCCATGGCCTTGGGGTCCCTCTGGAAGAGGTCCGTCATGACCGCCCGTAGCTTCTCTCGGTCGAACTGCGCGCCCCAGACCTGGTCCTGTGGGAGAAAGTGCCGGCGGGTGGCGGTGTAGACGTCGGAGGTGCCGACCGCGGCTTGGCGTCCGATGCGGCTGATGTCGTTGGCGTAGGCGGCCAGGATGCCGGCGATGGGTCCGGTCGCCACGAGCGGTGTCTTGCCCTCCTGTAAGAGCTGGCCCTGGATGTCGATGAACTGCTTGGCCAGCTTCGCCGAGTGGAATCCTGGCGATCGTTCTTGCGGGGTGCCGTCGCGGTCCCGGTAGGTGGTGGTGGCGGCGTGCAGCGCATCGGCGAAGGCTTCGCCGTTGTCGTCCAACTGGCGCTCGGTCAGGTAGCGCCGCATCACGCTGGGATCGGAGATGAGGAAGTCCTGAGCCGCTCTCGGGTGCCGTGCGAGCGCCGCCCACACACTGACCATCGGGTCGTCCAAGGTGGCCGACACTCTGTCACCCCAGGTCTCACGATCCAGGGCTTCCAGCTTCACCGCGACGCTGACCAGGAAGTCGCGATCGAAGGTTCCGTGCTTGAGCAGGTGCGCCAGGCCGTGCTGGTCGGTGGGAATGCGCAGGGTGGACAGCAGTTCTTTGCGCCAGGAGGCGTCCAGTCGCGTGCTGGCCGCGCCGAGCGCCTTGCCCAGCGCTGCTTGCAGCCGTTTCTTGTCCGGGTCTTTCGGATAGGCCAGCGCTGTTATGAGGTGACGGAACTTCTCCGTCCCGAGCGCGTACATGAGGTTCGTGGCGAACTGCTCATTGCCGGCCCGTTTCTCCAGCTCGGCGAGAACCTTCTCATCCACTGGGCCGCGCCGGGTGACCTCTGCCAGCTTGGACGCGGCGGCGTAGGCGTCGGGGTCGCCGGATGACCTCGTGTACAGCACTTCATCGAACGGACGGAGTCCGCCGGTGGTGTCAGTGCCCCATTGCGTCGTGACGGCCTGAATGGTGTCGTTGCGCCGACGTAACTCCGGGCGCTTGGCCGCTATCCAGTTGCCGAGTTCCCGTATCGCGCTCAGCCGCGAGATGTCCAGGTTGAGGCTCAGCAGGAGATGGCGGATGTGGGGCTCGCTCCTGCGCAGTGTGGTCTCGGCCTGGCCGAGGTCGCGCTCGAAGTCGTGCATCAGCTTGGGATCGATGCCCGAGTAGTTCCAGTCGGGCGGCTGCGGGGTCGCCGGCGGGGTTCGCGATGGAGGCGCGGGTGTCGACGGAGGCTCTGGCGTGGATGAGGGCGTGGGCGCCGACTCGGTGCGCGCGGGTGGCTGCGGTTGCGGAGGCTCGGGCGACGGCGCAGGAGTCGGTGACGGCGGGGTCGTCATGTCGGGTCTCCAGCGCGTACGAGGACGTATCGATTGTCCCTTGAACGATCCCTTCCTACATAGGCCGCATAACGCACCAGCATGGCCATCCCCGCCTCAGAGCCGACCAGTCGCCAGAACGTACGCATGAGGCGACCCGCCAGGTTCACCCCCGATGAGAACACGTCCCAAAGCAGAACTGTCCCCTACCTCTACCGCGCTCGCGCGAAGCATGGACAAACCGAGCATGCACACATCAACTTTGGGATCATCCCCGCGTGCGCGGGGAGCACCGCCCACTGGTTCGGCACCAGGGCGAGGCCCTCGGACCATCCCCGCGTGCGCGGGGAGCACGGGTCGAACAACCTCCGCTTGGCGGGGCGGCCGGGACCATCCCCGCGTGCGCGGGGAGCACTGCCTCCCTCCCACGGGGCACAGCGAGCGGCCGGGACCATCCCCGCGTGCGCGGGGAGCACGGGTCGGCCGCCGTACGTACGACGTTGCGGACGGGACCATCCCCGCGTGCGCGGGGAGCACCAAGGGCCGATCGCGATCGATTTGCCCTTCAGGGGACCATCCCCGCGTGCGCGGGGAGCACGGCGGGGGCGGCCCGCAGACCCGCGGCTACAAGGGACCATCCCCGCGTGCGCGGGGAGCACCGAAGGAAATGGACCTGAGAAGGCGCTCTGAGAGGACCATCCCCGCGTGCGCGGGGAGCACACGGCGACGGCCACCACAGCGCCCGTCACCGTGGGACCATCCCCGCGTGCGCGGGGAGCACGCGGGCAGCGACGAGAACGCACGCGTGTGGGAGGGACCATCCCCGCGTGCGCGGGGAGCACCATTCGGAGGACCCTGAGACCAGGTTTGGTCAGGGACCATCCCCGCGTGCGCGGGGAGCACGGGCGAGGCTGGAGATCGGGTTGCGGCTCATCGGGACCATCCCCGCGTGCGCGGGGAGCACCATGTCTGGTCCTTCGGGGAGTAGGGGTGCCGGGGACCATCCCCGCGTGCGCGGGGAGCACCCCTGCGCTACTACGCACTCGCCAACGGCCCTGGGACCATCCCCGCGTGCGCGGGGAGCACGGCGGGCCGTCGAGGACGGCGACGACGACGAGGGGACCATCCCCGCGTGCGCGGGGAGCACTCTCTCCGACCTGCGCCTTTACCAGTCGGTGAGGCCGTTTTCGAGCACTTTCGTGGATTCGGGCATTCTGGACATGTCAAGTGGCTGAGGGTGGAGAGCGGGTCCACCGTCGGTGGGCAGTACTGGACTGCACACGAGTGTCGCACGGCCTCTGGCTTGCGCACGTATTTGGCACAGGCAGCCGCAAACGATCAGTCACAGCCGGACGCCGCCGGACACACGAAAAAGCCCTCGACCGACGTTTCCGCTGGTCAAGGGCACTTTAGTGCTGGTCGGACGTGGTGCCCCCGGCAGGATTCGAACCTGCGGCACCCGCTTTAGGAGAGCGGTGCTCTATCCCCTGAGCTACGGAGGCGGACTCCAGTAAGCCTAGCGAAAGTCTGGCACTGTGTGCGACGCCGGGGCGGGATCCGTTCGTCGGCGTTGGTTATGGGTGGTCTGAGCTGCGGTAAAGGCATGACAAGTGATCAGAATCGGGGTGTTCGGGGGTGGATAGCTTCTGGGCTGTGACTCGGAGGCGTAGTGCTCAGGCCCGTCGGCGGCCCGTGGTGTTGTTCGGTGCGTTGCTGGCGCCGGCCATCCTCGCGGGTGGTCTGCTGGCGGGGGAGGTGCAGGGGCTCGAGGCGGAAGAGGTGCCGGTGCTGGTGCCGTGGGGTGGGCCGCCGGTCGTCGGTGAGGCTCGGGCTGTGGCGTGGCCGCCGCGGTTGGTGCCGGCGCCGGATGTGCCCGAGCGGAGGTACGAGGGGGTCGTGCGGGTTCGGGTGCGGGAGGCGGTGGCCGTGCCGGTCGTACGGGGGGAGGCGCGGGTGCCGGAGAGGGCGGTCAGGAAGCCTCGGGAAGAGGTCGCCCCCGCTCCCGAGTCCACGGCCGATGGGTGTGCCGGGGAGTGGGTGGACACGTGGTTGTGGGACTTGTGCCGGGATCGGGAGAGTGAGCGGCGCCGGGCCCAGGAGGCATCTAGAGAGGCGCCTCGGGAGGGTGGTACCGGGGGTGAGGAGTCCACGGCGGAAAGGGATTCCTGGATTCCGTTTGTCGGTGTCGCATCTGGGCGCGCGGGCTGAGAGTGCTGTTTCCTTTCCGGTCGGCTGTTCGTGTCTGGTCGGCTGTTCGTGGTCGGGTCGAGTGGGGCGGTGCCTCCGCGCGGGTGAGGGTGGTTCCTCCTCGCATGTGGGGGGCGGCTCGTCCTCGCGAGTGGGGGCGGTTCGTCCTCGCGGGGGGTGCCTGAGTGTCGGGTCTCAGGGGTGGGGGTTCGTTATCTCCATGCCGGTGGGTCGGTCTTCCTCTCCAGGTCTTCGTCTCGGGTGGGTGGGCCCTTGGTCCTCGGCGGGGGTGGCGGGCAGGGCTTTTGGGGGCGGGGCGGCGTGAGCTGTGCATCCGCGCCTGCTCGGGTCCCCAGGCGGCAGCCGGCGGTGCGCGCGGGCGGGTGGGGCTGTTGGGCTGTTGCTGGTGGGTGAAGGGCCTTGGGCGTCCGTAGCGGGTGGCGACGGAGTGTGGCGGGACTTTCGGGGCTGAGGGGTGTGCAGGCGTCGGTTCCCCGGCGGCATCTGTACGGGCTGTGATGGGAGCGAATGTCACGTGTCTTGTGGTGAAGGTGTGAACCTGTGGGGGCTGGAGGGCGTACCCGATGGTGTGGGGCTTGAGGGTTGCACAAAGGGGGCTATTCGTCTCATAACAGCTCTTCGGAGTTCGGTCCGGGCAGTCGAAGGGCTGTAGTAACGTGCGTGCCTGACCCGGGTCACGAGTTTGCAAACGGAGGAGTCGAACGTGCCAGCCCCTCGATCAGCGGGTCTGATCGCGGTTGTCATGGCGGTGGCTTCTCTCCTCACGCCCGGTGGGCAGGCGCCGGCGCGTGCAGACGTACGGGTGCAGCAGGTCCAGCGGCAGAAGCCGGATCCGTCCAGCCTGACGGCGCTGCGGAAGGAAGCCGAGCGGTCGGCTAAGGAGCTCGAGGACGCCACTAGGGCCCTTGAGAAGCGGCGTGCCGAGATCGCGGCCTCCGAGAAGGAGCTCAAGAGCAAGCTGACCGCCCTGCAGAACCTCGAACAGCGGCTCGCCGTGATGCGGCAGCCGGTGTCGCAGATGGCCGAGCTGCTCTACCAGCAGCCGCTGATGGCGGGCGGGATCATTCCGTTCCTGTCCGGCGCCGCCGACGAGAAGACGCTGCGGGCGCTGATGGACGCGAACCAGATCGTCACCGTACGCCAGCACGCCGTCGAGCAGACCAGCGCGCTGTACCGGGAGGCCGAGAAGCTGGCCGCCGAGGCACAGGAGTTGCGCGCCGGCAACCTGCTGGCCGAGGCGCAGCTCGCCGCCGAGGTGGACACGCTGCGGAAGCGCTCCGACAAGATCGTGAAGTCGCTGACCGCGGCGCTGGTGAAGCTGGGCATCAAGGTCGACAAGGTGGGGCGGGCGGCCCTGGGGTGCAACCCGCTCAAAGCGGCCAACGCCGACCACTACCCGAACGGGCTCATCCCCCAGAGCATGCTCTGCCCCCTGCAGCAGAAGGGACACAGTCTCAGGGCGGACGCCACCATCGCGTTCGTCAGCCTGAACGAGGCCTTCAGGAGGCGGTTCGGCAGGCCGCTGTGCGTCACGGACGCGTACCGGAGCCTGGCCGAGCAGCAGGCGGTCTATTACCGGCGGCCCGGGTTCGCCGCCGTGCCCGGGCGGAGCAACCACGGGCTCGGGCTGGCCGTGGACCTGTGCGGCGGGGTGGAGCGGTCGGGCTCGCCGGAGTTCGTGTGGATGGAGAAGAACTCGAAGCGGTACGGGTGGTTCCATCCTTCCTGGGCCTACAGCAGCCCGTTCGAGCCATGGCACTGGGAGTACGATCCGAAGATCGACAAGCTCCTCTGAGGTCAGAGCGCGGGCACTTCAGAACTGCAGAAGGCGCAGCGGGAGGCCGCCCTGGGGATCTCCGACAGGCACTCGGGGCAGTCGCGCGTCGTGGCCTCGATCTTGGCGGCGTTGCGCTCCCTGACGTGCGTGTACGGCTTCACGACCAGGAAGTAGACCACCGCGGAGACGATCAGGAACGACACGACCGCGTTGATGAAGTTGCCGTACATGAAGTTGGACTGGCCGACCGTGAGCTTGAGCGAGGAGAAGTCGGGCAGGCCGCCGAACGCCGCGATCAGCGGCGTGAGCAGGTCGGCCACGAACGACTGCACGATCGAGTTGAACGCCGCTCCGATGATGACCGCCACCGCCAGGTCGATGACGTTTCCCTGCATGAGGAACTTCCTAAATCCAGCCATGGCATCAGATCGTAGTCTGCTGCTTACCCTGAGTGAGTTCTGTCGGTTGGTTCTGAGGGTTTCTGCTGGGGGTTGGTTCGGTGGGTCAGTTCTGCGGGGTGGCTCTCAGGGCGCCGAGGGTGATCGATAGGCGGGCGTGGGCCTGTGCGGTCGCCAGCTCGGCGGCCTGGGCCGGGGTCGTGGCCAGGACCAGGAGGGCGCCGTCTTGCGACGGGCCCGAGCGGGCGGGCCTCGGCACGGTGACCACCGTCGCGTCGGTGGCGATCTCGCGCGCCGGTGCCGCCTGGTCGCTCGCGGCCAGCACCGTGATGGTGGAGCCGGGCGCGAGGAGGGAGGCCGTGGCGGTGTCGGCGATGCGCACCGGAGTGGCCACCATGCCGGGAGGCAGGGGATAGGTGGACAGGAGGCGGACGTCGGTCAGCGGCTCGCCCCTGCGCATGGGGGTCGCCAGGGTCTGGCCTCGGGGGAGTGCGCGGACCGCGCCCGCGGGAGGAGGATCGAGGGCCGCGGGGCGGAAGTCGGCGGGGCTCAGCGGGCCCGGCCGCAGGTCGCGTACGGCCACCAGGACCGTGGGTGCGGCCGGGGCCGGGCGGGTGGCGAGGTAGGCGGTCACGACGGAGACGGCGGCGAGCGCCGCCGCGATGAGGCGGCGGCGACGGCCGTAGCGGGACAGCCAGGACCCGATCACGGCAGCTCGAAGGGGAGCTTGATGCCGTCGAGCGCATTGGGGCAGGGGCACGTGCGCTCTTCCGGCAGCGCCTCGACGGCCTGCGCGATCAGCGTGCGCATGCGCTGGACGTTCTGCGCGAAGAACCTCAGCACCTCGTCGTGGGTGACGCCCTCGCCCGCCTCTACGCCGGCGTCGTGGTCGGTCACCAGGGAGACCGAGGTGTAGCAGAGCGCCAGCTCGCGGGCCAGGATGGCCTCGGGGAAGCCGGTCATGCCGACGATGGACCAGCCGTTCGCGGAGAACCACTGGGACTCGGCGCGCGTCGAGAAGCGCGGGCCCTCGATCACGACGAGCGTGCCGCCGTCAACGGTCTCCCAGCCTGCCGAACGCGCGGTCTGCACGGCCACGGCCCGGCCGGACGGGCAGTAGGGGTCGGCGAACGAGACGTGGACCGCGCCGTCGGCGTCGTAATAGGTCTGGGGACGGCCGGAGGTGCGGTCGACGAGCTGGTCGGGGACGACGAGGGTGCCGGGGCCGTACTCGGCCTTGAGCGAGCCCACGGCGCTGGGGGCCAGCACCTGCCGGACGCCGAGCGAGCGCAGCGCCCAGAGGTTGGCGCGGTAGGGGATGCGGTGCGGCGGGAAGCGGTGGTCCCGCCCGTGCCGGGGGATGAACGCGACGCTGCGGGAGCCGATGCGTCCGACGGTGACGACGTCGCTCGGAGGGCCGTAGGGGGTGGTGAGCTCGACCTCCTCCGCGTCGTCGAGGAGGGAGTAGAAGCCGGAACCGCCGATGACGCCGATGTCTGCGCGAGTGACCATGGCCGAGAGAGTAGCCGGAGTGTTGAGGGGCGCGTTCGACTGGAACGGGTTCTGTGGATGGGCGGGCTGGTGTGGCGGTGGGCTGTGGACGACCCTGCCCGTGCAGGGCATGCCGGGCGTTGGTCAGTCGTTCCTGTGCGGGGCACGCTGGGCTGTGCTCAGTCGTCCCTTATCGTCGCCTGCGCGCGGATTCGGCTGTGGCGGGCAAGCCGGTGCGCGGGAGGGGTGGGTGGTGCTGTGCGCGGGTGGGGTTGGGGTGGGTGGTGCTGGTGCGCGGGTGGGGTCGAGGTAGGCAGCGCTGGTACGCGGGTGAGGCGGCGGCGGTTCTGCCCCAGGATGCGACCGTTGCGGGACGAGCCGCCCACGTCCTGCGGGCGCGAGCGACCGACGCCTCGGCCAACGTACGAAAAGGGGAAGGCGGGGGCGCGAAACGACGGATCAGCTGACCTGCGCTCAGCCGGGGACAGGGGGCGCGGCGGGTCAGCTGATCTGGAACTAGTTGGAAGCGGCGGCGGGAGCGGGCGTGCTCGAAGAAGACGAGCCGGAGTCGGACGACGACTTGCCCTCCCCGGACTTCGACGAGGAAGAGGAGGAAGAAGAAGAGGACGACGTCGACGAGGTCGAGGACGACGAGCGGTTGTCGGTCCGGTAGAAGCCCGAGCCCTTGAACACGATGCCGACCGCGGAGAAGACCTTACGGAGCTTCCCCTGGCAGCTCGGGCAGACCGTCAACGCATCGTCAGTGAACTTCTGGACCACCTCGAGCTGCTCACCGCAGTCGTTGCAGGCGTACTGATAAGTCGGCACGCGCTCCTCCTTACAAGCTTTGGCACTCGAGCGATGCGACTGCTAATGGTAACCGATAGGTCCAAACACCTATTCCAGCCCCTGCTCGCCGTACCAGCCGGCCAGCTTGCCCCTGCGGTGTACGGCGCGCAGGCGGCGTTCGGCCTGGTCGCGGCAGACGACGGTGGTGACGATGAGGAGCTGGTCGCCGGTGTGGATGCGGGTGGAGGGCGCGGGGACGAACGATCGGCCGTCCCGTACGACGAGGGTGACGGCGGCGCCGGCCGGCAGCCGCAGCTCGAAGATCTCGACCCCGTGCAGGCGCGACCCTTCGGGCACCGTGACCTGCATCAGGTGGGCGTGCAGCTCCTCAAGCGGAGCGGACTCGACGGACAGGTCCTGCGCCTCGGCGGGGGCGCTCACCCCGAGCAGCTTGGCCGCGTACGGCAGCGTCGGCCCCTGGAGCAGCGTGAACACGATGACGATCACGAAGACCTGGTTGAAGACGTCCTTGGAGCCCTCGATGCCGGCCGCCCAGGGGATGGTGGCGAGCACGATCGGGACCGCGCCGCGCAGCCCCGCCCACGACAGGAACGCCTGCTCGCGCCAGCTCACCCGGTCCACGTGCAGCACCTGGGCGAGCAGCGAGGCGGCGACGACCGAGACCGGGCGGGCGATCAGCACGAGTGCGGTGCCGATGATCAGACCGGGGACGATGGCCGACGGCAGCTCCTCGACGTCGGCCAGCATGCCGAGCATGACGAACAGCCCGATCTGCGCGAGCCACGCGGCGCCCTCCGCGAAGCTCCTGGTCGCGCCCCGGTGGGGGAGTCGCGAGTTGCCGAGGATGAGGCCGGCGAGGTAGACGGCGAGGAAGCCGGAGCCCTGGAGGAGGGCGGCGCCGCCGTACGAGATGAAGGTGAGCGCGAGGACGGCGATGGGGTAGAGGCCGGAGGCGGGCAGGGCGACGTGGCGCAGCGCGTACGCGCCGGCAGGGCCGACGGCGAGACCTACGGCGGCACCGATGACGAGCTGGAGCGCGGTGTTCCAGAGGAACGTGCCGACCGTGGCCGAGGCCTGCGTCCCGCCGGTGAGCAGCACGACCGCGATGACCGTCGGGGCGTCGTTGAACCCCGACTCGGCCTCCAGCGCGCCGGCCAGGCGCGGCGGCAGCGGCAGCCGGCGCAGCACGGAGAAGACGGCGGCGGCGTCGGTGGAGGCCAGGATCGCGCCGATGATCAGCGCGGTCCGTACGTCGATGCCGAGCGGCCCGTAGACGGCGAACGCGAGCACGACGATGCTCACCGCCACGCCCACGGTGGCCAGCACCATGGCCAGGGGTACGGAACGCCGCACGCGCGACCAGTTCGTGGTGAGCCCGCCTTCGGCGAGGATCACGGCCAGCGCCCACAGCCCGATCTGCTGGGCCACCTGGGGGTTGTCGAAGGTGAAGCCGGACGACCCCAGGACCATCCCGAAGCCGAGGAAGACCAGGAGGCTGGGCAGGCCGGTGCGGTGCACCAGGCGTACGGAGGCGATGGCCGCGATGACGATCAGGGCGCCGAGAAGGAGGGAGAGGTTGAGCGTCATCCGGCCCCCTTCCCGGCCCCGCCGTCACATCAGCCTAGTGATGCCCGAAGGAGTGGCCGCATAGCGGACGCGCTGGTCATGGGGTTCGTGCGGGACGCCGTCGATGAGCTCGCCGTCGTGCAGCAGCGCCACGGTGGGGACGTTGGGGCCGACGCGGGCGAGCGCCCGGTCGTACGAGCCGCCGCCCCTCCCCAGGCGCACGCCGGTGACGCGATCGACGGCGAGTGCGGGCACGATGACGAGGGCGGCGGTGCGGATGGCGTCAACGCCGCGCCGGGTGTCGACCGGCTCCATGATCCCGTAGCGGCCGGGTGCGAGCGTGTCGGGCCCGTCGTACACCGCCCAGTCGAGATCGTTGTCGTCGCGCAGCACCGGCAGGATGACGGTGGCCCCGTGTTTCCAGAGAGCGAACACCAGCCCGTGCGTCTCCGGCTCCGACCCCGCCGACCAGTAGCAGGCCACCAGGCCGGCCATCTGCACCCACGGCTGCTCGAGCAGCGTTTCGCGGACCTTGATGGCGTTTGCGCGTACTTGTTCGGGGGAGAGAGCCGTACGCGCCGCGTTCAGCTCGCGACGGAGGTTCAACTTGTCCACAGATCCCTCCACTAGGGTCTAATCATGGCTGACTTCGACCCTGTGACGAAAGCCGTCGTGCCCGCCGCGGGTCTGGGCACCCGGTTCCTTCCGGCGACCAAGGCGACACCCAAAGAGATGCTGCCCATCGTCGACAAGCCCGCGATCCAGTATGTCGTCGAGGAGGCGGCCTCCGCCGGTCTGCTCGACGTCCTCATGGTCACGGGCAAGAACAAGCGCTCGATCGAGGACCACTTCGACCGGGCGTTCGAGCTGGAGGAGGCGCTCGAAGCCAAGGGCGACGAGCACCGGCTGTCCCAGGTTCGCGAGCCGGCCTCGCTGGCGACCCTGCACTACGTACGCCAGGGCGAGCCCCGCGGGCTCGGACACGCCGTGCTGTGCGCCAAGCACCACGTGGGCGACCACCCGTTCGCCTGCCTGCTCGGCGACGACCTCATCGACCGCCGCGACAACCTGCTGAGCCGCATGATCGAGGTGCGCGACACGTACGGCGGGAGCGTGATCGCGCTGATGGAGGTGCCCAGGGAGTCGGTCTCCCTGTACGGCGTGGCGACCATCGAGCCGACCGACGAGGAGGACGTCGTCCGCGTCACCGATCTCGTCGAGAAGCCGCCGGCCGACGAGGCGCCGTCCAACTGGGCCATCATCGGCCGCTACGTGATCGATCCGACGGTCTTCGAGGTGCTGGAGAACACCCCGCCGGGGCGCGGTGGCGAGATCCAGCTCACCGACGCGCTGCGCACGCTCGCCCAGCGCGGCTCCGACGAGGGCGGTCCCGTGCACGGCGTGCTGTTCAGGGGCCGCCGCTACGACACGGGTGACAAGCTCGACTATCTGCGGACGGTGGTGAAGTTCGCGGCGGACCGGGATGATCTGGCGCCGGAGTTCGTGCCGTGGCTGCGGGAGTTCCTGAATGAAATCAGTTGACGCGCATCTGGCCGAGATCCTGGCCACTGTACGTCCGCTGGCCCCCCTTGAGCTCGATCTGGAGCAGACGCTCGGCACCACGCTGGCCGAGGACGTCACCTCGCCGGTGCCGCTGCCCCCGTTCGACAACTCGGCCATGGACGGCTACGCGGTGCGCGCCGAGGACGTCGCGAACGCCCCGGTGACGCTGCCGGTGATCGACGACGTGGCGGCGGGCTCGCTGGAGCTGCGGGCGGTGGGGCCCGGCCACAGCGTACGCATCATGACCGGCGCTCCCATGCCCGCAGGCGCCGACGCGGTGGTTCCGGTGGAGTGGACCGACGGCGGGAAGGTCAACGTCCGCATCGACAGGGCCGCCGAGGCCGGCAACGCGGTGCGCCGCGCCGGCGAGGACGTCCAGGCCGGAGAGGTCGTGCTCAAGGCAGGCACCGTGATCGGGCCCGCCCAGCTCGGCATCATCGCCGGGGTCGGACGCCGCCGCGTACGCGTGCGCCCGCGGCCGCGCGTCGTCGTCATCTCGACGGGCGCGGAGCTGGTCGAGCCGGGTAACCCGCTGTCGCCCGGGCAGATCTGGGACTCCAACAGCTACACCCTCACCGCCGCCGTACGCGAGGCCGGAGCCGACGGGTTCCGCGCCGGGTCCGTCGGGGACGATCCCGGCGTCCTGCTCGACAAGCTCGACACCCATCTCGTACGCGCCGACGCGATCATCACCAGCGGCGGGGTGTCGATGGGCGCCTACGAGCCTGTGAAGGAGGCGCTGTCGCCGCTGGGCACGGTCCGCTTCGAGAAGGTGGCCATGCAGCCAGGCATGCCCCAGGGCTTCGGCGTGCTGGGGGACGACCAGGTGCCGATCTTCGCACTGCCGGGCAACCCGGTGTCGTCGTTCGTGTCGTTCATGCTGTTCGTCAAGCCGGCGCTGGACAAGATGCGCGGGCTGCCCGGCGGCATGCCGCCCACCGTGACCGCGCGCACCTCGGGGCCGCTGCGCTCGCCGTCCGGGCGGCGGTCGTTCCTGCGCGGGGTGCTGGCCGGCGACGGCACGGTGGCGCCCGCTCACGGGCAGGGCTCGCACCAGCTCGCCGCGCTGGCCTCGGCCAACGCGCTGATCGTGGTACCGGAGGACGTGACCGAGGTCGAGGCGGGAGCCTCGGTGGAGGTGATCAGGCTGTGAGCGAGCTGACGCACATCGACGAGACGGGCGCCGCGCGCATGGTCGACGTGTCGGCCAAGGACGTCTCTGCCCGGTCGGCCGTGGCCACCGGGCGGGTGCTGCTGTCGGCCGAGACGGTGGCGCTGCTGCGGTCGGGCGAGGTGCCCAAGGGCGACGCGCTGGGGGTGGCCAGGATCGCCGGGATCATGGGCGCGAAGCGTACGCCCGATCTGATCCCGCTGTGCCATCCCATCGCGCTGCACGGCGTGAAGGTGGAGCTCGACGTCCAGGACTGGGGCGTGGGCATCACGTGCCGGGTGAAGACCGCCGACCGCACCGGGGTGGAGATGGAGGCGCTGACCGCGGTGTCCGTGGCGGCGCTTGCGCTCATCGACATGGTCAAGGCGGTCGATCCCGGTGCGGTGATCACCGACGTGCGGGTGGAGGAGAAGCTCGGCGGGAAGACCGGGCGGTGGACGCGGGACGGTTCATGATGCGGGCCTTGGTGATCACGGTTTCGAATCGGGCGTCCGCCGGAATTTATGCCGATAAATCCGGACCTTTGCTGGTCGAGTTGCTGCGCGAGCAGGCCGGTTGTGACGAGGTCGAGGGGCCTGTGGTGGTGCCCGACGGCGAGCCGGTCGAGGCTGCGCTCCGTGACGGGGTCGCGGGCGGATATGACGTCATCGTGACCACCGGCGGCACCGGGTTGACGCCGACGGATCTCACCCCGGAGATGACCGCTCGTGTCATTTCTCGGGAAATTCCCGGCATAGCGGAGGCAATACGGCTGGCTAATCGCGACAAGGTGCCCACCGCGATCCTGTCCCGTGGTTTGGCCGGTCAGGCTGGGCAAACCTTGATCGTAAATTTGCCCGGATCCTCCGGTGGCGTACGGGATGGCGTCGCCGTACTCGCCCCCATTCTCCGCCATGCGGTGGACCAGATCCGAGGCGGAGATCACCCGCGTTGACGGGGATTCGGCCCCTCACCCCGTGGCGACATCGTGCCCGATAGGGGGATGATGAGAGTTGTGGATCGACTTCGTGGCTGGCCGGCGACACTCAACGAAGGTCCGGTAGGCCTCCGGCCGCTACGGTTGGGCGACGTACGCGTGTGGCGTGAGACGCGCGTGCGCAACGCCGACTGGCTGCGTCCGTGGGAGCCGAGCAATCCCGAGACGCCCCTGTTCAGGACCGGTCTCGGGCCCTACATCTCCATGGTCGGCACCCTGCGTCGCGAGGCTCGTCAGGGGCTGGCGCTGCCGTGGGTGATGACGTACAACGGACGGTTTGCCGGACAGCTCACCGTTGGTGCAATTGTGTGGGGATCTGCCCGTTCTGCGCAGGTCGGCTACTGGATCGACGGGGCGCTGGCCGGCCGCGGCATCACCCCCACCGCGCTCGCCATGGCCGTTGACCATTGCTTTTTCACCACCGGATTGCATCGGCTGGAAGCGAACATCCGTCCCGAGAATCACGCCAGCCGTAGGGTGGTTGAGAAGCTCGGATTCAGGGAAGAAGGCATTCGGCGGCGCCAACTCCACATCGACGGAGCCTGGCGCGACCACATTTGCTACGCGCTGACCGTCGAGGACGTTCCCGGCGGGCTGCTCGTGCAATGGCGTCGCGCGCGTGAGTCAGCGGCTCACGGTGGGTCCTCCGTCGAAGAGGTTTGACGATCTCGCGACACACCGCACCGAATGCTCGTCAATCAGTGACACGCGGTCTTACGGTGCGTGACGTGAGCACATTCAAGGCGCGACGAGCACGACCGCGTCTTTGTGCTGCCCGGAGGTGGTCGTGAGCCCCGTCCTCCTCTATCTGGCCATCGTCGTCATGTGGCTCTGCGTCCTCATTCCGATGTGGCTGCGCAGAGACAAGGCGAACCTCCAGGAGCTCGCCGAGCTCGAAGAGTATTACACCGGCGAGCACCAGCTGCCCGATCTCGACAACCTCGCGCCGTCCGACCACGACGAGGACGACGGCGCACCGCCCGTCGAGATCGAGAAGGTCGACGTCCGGCAGTTCCGGCTCCGGCGGCGCGCCATCATCGTGGCCCGCCGGCGGCGCCTGCTCTTCTTCACCACGCTGCTGGTGCTGGCCTCCATCGTGACGGCCGCCGTCAAGGTGATCCCGTGGTGGGGGGTGGCGCCGTCCGTCGTCATCATGCTGACGTACATCGTGTTCCTGCGCATCGCGGTGAAGGTCGACATGGAACGCCGCGAACGCGCCCGTCAGGCGCGCGCCGAGCGCCAGCGGCGGCTGCGCGAGCAGCGCCGCGCCGCCGCCGAAGCGGAGGCCGAGGTCATCGACTTCACCCCGGTGCATGAGGACGTCCTCTTCGATCAGTACGCCCAGCCGCCGAAGAGAGCGGTGGGCGACTGAAAAGGATGGCGCGAGGACCCTCTGGGGTTTGGTAATCTAGTCGAGTCCTTGGGGATGTAGCGCAGTCCGGTAGCGCACTTCGTTCGCATCGAAGGGGTCAGGGGTTCAAATCCCCTCATCTCCACAAGGCCAGAGGCCGCTTCCGAGAGATCGGAAGCGGCCTTCTGCGTTCCTGGGTGACTAACTGAGTGTCTATGTGTCCTGCCGGCGGTCGCCTGCCGCCTTCGTCCTGAAGTTCACGGTGGGGCTTGAGAGCAGCCGCGCAGCGCCTCGGCATGGCCAGGGTACGGCGGGACTTCTTGGTCTTGGTGTCGCCTCCTTCTCGGACGGTGCGCCAGACCATGATGGACGGCGGTGTGCTGTCCGGGTTGACGTGCGACCAGGTGAGCGCCCGTAGTTCCTCCGTGTGAATTGACCACCAAGCCGAAAGGGACATAGATGGCGGTATTGCGGGAGATCGTGTTCCACTGTGAGCGGCCGTCTGCGCTGGCCCGCTTCTGGGCACAAGCGCTGGACGGATACGAGGTACGACCCTACGACGAGGCGGAGATCGAACGGCTCGCCAGCCTGGGCCGAACACCCGAGACCGATCCCAACGTGGCCGTGGACGGCCCTGGGCCGATTCTGTTCTTCAGCGAAGTCCCTGAGACTGGAAACCCCGGCAACCGCATCCACCTCGATCTCATCGCCGCCGACCGGTCGGCTGAAGTCGAACGGCTGATCACGCACGGCGCATCGATGGTGCGCGAGTTCGACTCCTGGACGATCATGAGAGACCCGGAGGGCAACGAATTCTGCGTCGCTGACCCACGCTGAGGTCACAAGCCGGAACGGCCAGAGGAAAGCGATCATCCCTCGGGCGGGAAGCGATCTTCAAGGCTTACCTCCCGTACCTGGTCAGACCAACTCGTGAACACCCCACCCAGGCCGAAGGTCGCTTCCGAGAGGTCGGGAGCGGCCTTCGGCGTTGCCGGGTGACCGACTGAGCGACCATCGGCTCAGGTGCGACGATGATCACCATGTCGAAGCTCGAGTGCTCCTACGGGGCACCGGAGCGCGGGTGGTCTGTGGTCAGCATCGGCATTGAACCGGATCGTGCCCAATCCCGTCGTCCCGTGGGGTCGTTCCCACACCGAACGTCACGCACGTGCGTTACACCGTCAACGGGCGTGCGCCGCTCGTACTCGACGACCGGGGAAGCGGCGGACCGGCGCCGGCGCGGCAGAACGCTGCGGGGTGACCGCGGTGGCGTGCAGGCGGTGCCGCTGTGCTGCCGGGCGCGGAGGACGTCTCCCGGTGGAGCGCCGCCCGCGATGTTCCGGTCAGGTGAGCCGGCGCGCGGCCTGGGCGACGGTGTCCACGGTCTCGGGGGTCCAGGGTCCGGTGGTGAGGACGACGACGTGGTCGATGCCGAGCGGGGTGAAGGCCGCGCAGCGGTCCGCGAAGGCGGCGGCGCTCTCGCCCGGCTGGAGCCGGGTCGCCATGATCTTCTCGATCTCCTCGTACGGCCGCCCTATCCCTTCGCACAGCCCTCGCAGCACCGCCAGTTTGCGGCGCGTGGTCTCGCCGCCGTCGGGGATGTCGAAGACGTTGCAGGCGTCGGCGTAGCGGGCGACCAGCGGCAGCGTACGCTTCTCGCCGGTGCCGCCGATGAGGATCGGCGGATGCGGACGGGAGACCGGCAGGGGGCTGCAGACCGGGGCGTCCAGGGCGTAGTGCTTCCCACGGTAGGGCCGGGTGTCGCCCGTCCACAGCCGCAGCGCGATCTGCAGCGTCTCCTCCAGCCGGTCGAACCGCTCGGGCAGCGGCGGCAACGGCAGGCCCATCGCGGTCGCCTCGTCGGCCTGGTAACCGGCGCCGATGCCGAACAGGGCCCGCCCGCCGGAGATCACGTCGAGCGTGGTGACGGCCTTGACCAGCAGTGCGGGCGGGCGGAACGTGGCCGCGCTGACCAGCGTGCCCAGGCGGATGCGCGAGGTGCGCGCGGCGAGGTAGCCGAGGGTGGTCCAGGACTCCAGCATCTCGGTCTCGTGCGGGCGGGCGCCGTACGGGTCGGTCTGCAGCACGTGGTCGGCGACCCAGAGCGCGTCCAGGCCGCCCGCGTCGGCGGCCTCTGCGATCTCGCCCAGCCGTTCGGCCATGGTGCCGTCGCGCCAGGAGAAGTTGGTCACGCTGATGCTCGTCTTCACTCTCCGGGTTCCTCTCCGATCATGCGCTGAGACCTCGGCGGAGCAGGGCGTAGCCGCTTCGGGTACGGGCGGCGACACGGTCCGCGAGCGCCTGCCCGGTGGCGCCGGCGAGCACCTGTTCCCGGGTGTAGGCGACGAGGGACTTGTGGACGCCGAGGATCAGGTGAGCCGCCGTCGCCGCGTGCTCGCCCAGCGCGGTGGTGCGCGCGATCACCTCGGCGAGTGCGGTCGCGGCGTGGTCGTAGGAGGCTCGCTCGCGCGCGAGCAGCGCGGGGCTGGCGGCGATCATGCGGCTGATCCCGGCCAGCCGCTCATCGCCCTCGGCCGACAGCGACGTGGGCTCCTGGTCCAGCAGGAACGCTTCGGTGGCGTCCACGACTCCTTGCCCGTCCGGCCGGTGCTCGATGGCAGCGATCAGGCGGGTCCAGAACCGGTCGAGCCGCTCGAAGACCAGGTCTTCCTTCGTACGGAAGTAGTTGAACACGGTCGCGTCGGACACCCCCGCCGCGCGCGCGACCTCGGCGACCGTGACCTCGTCGAACCCGCGGGCCAGGAACAGCTCAAGGGCCGCGTCGGCGATCGCGGCACGGGTGCGCTGCTTCTTCAGCTCGCGGAGCCCGCTCACGCCGTGGCCAGGGGGCTCGCGTGCAGCTCGGCCTTATCGACGCGGGCCTGCGCCGCGCGCACGTCGTCCATGGCTAACCTCCTCAAGCCTGGGGCACTCAAGCTTAGAGTAACTCTAAATTTAGAGACGCCGTAAGATTGGTCTCATGGTCTGGACCGCTCCTCCTGTCACCCGTGCCGACGAGTCCTTCGTCGCCGGCGAGCGCGCGATGCTGGAAGGGTTCCTCGACTGGCATCGCGGCACGCTGCTGCACAAGTGCGCCGGGCTCACCGCGGAGCAGCTTGCCGAGCGGGCGCTGCCGCCGTCCAAGCTGTCCCTGCTCGGCCTCGTACGCCACCTCACCGACGTCGAGCGCACCTGGTTCCGCCGCCGCTTCGCGGGCGAGCCGATACCCAGCCTCTACAGCAGCCCCGAGAAGCCGGACGCGGCCTTCGACGAGGTCGATCCCGCGCGTGCGGAGGAGGACCTGGCCGCGCTGGTCGCCGAGCAGGAGGCCGCGCGCAAGGCCGTCGCGGGACTCTCGCTGGATGCGATCTTCGACAGCCCGCGCTGGGGGCCGATGTGCCTGCGCTGGGCGTACGTCCACATGAACGGCGAGTACGCCCGCCACAACGGCCACGCCGACATGCTGCGCGAGCACATCGACGGCAGCACCGGGACATAGCGGTCATCCGGCGCCCGAGGC
This sequence comes from Nonomuraea sp. NPDC052634, assembly GCF_040678535.1. Taxonomy (NCBI): domain Bacteria; kingdom Bacillati; phylum Actinomycetota; class Actinomycetes; order Streptosporangiales; family Streptosporangiaceae; genus Nonomuraea; species Nonomuraea sp. NPDC052634. The sequence goes on from NZ_JBFATY010000015.1 coordinate 21,293, forward strand.
GACCCGGCAGCTCGCGAGCCGCGCGCGGCGGCGGGTCAGGGGCAGGGGCGCCGCCGCCGCGACGCTCGTCGTCTAACCGCCGAGATCGACCGGCAGGTCTCCCGCATACGGCGACAGGTCGACCGCCGGCCCTAGCACGTACGGCAGCAGCACGCCCAGCCCCAGCCCGGCCACGGCGGTGACGAGCACCACGGGCAGGACCTCCAGCACGGTCAGCCGCCGCGCCTGCCGGTCCGACAGCCCCAGCGTGCGCAGGAACGACACCGCCCTGGCCCGCTCCGGCGCGCCGACGAGCAGCGCCAGGACGACGGCGATCAGCGCGTACGCCGCCAGCGCGGCCGTCACCACCACGAACGACCGGCGGACCGCGCTCGTCAGCGGATCGTCCCTGATGGCGGCCAGCTCCGAGTCCTGGGACGTGACGGTGCCCGAAGGGACCAGGCGGGCCAGCTCGGACAGAGCGGCGTTCCCGTCGATGAGCAGCGTGTTCACGGCGGGACGGAGCTGCACGCCGATGGGCACGACCAGGAAACGGCCCTCGTCGAAGAAGCCGGGCACGGACTCGACGACGCCGCGCACGGGCAGCTTCAGCCGGGACTGCCAGCCGATCTCCAGCGTGTCCCGGCCCCGGAGGGCCGGTGAGACGAGCACCCCGTCGGTCAGGGCGGGCAGTCCGACCGGGGCGTCGTGCAGGATGCGCCGCCACTGGGCGACGTCCACGGCGATGGCCTGGGCACGCTCGCCGCCGTACCCGATCTGCACCTCGCCGGTCTGCGCGAGCACCACCTCACGCACCCCTGGGGTTGTACGGACGCGCTCGATCGCGTCCTGGGGGATCTCGATGTCAGAGGTGATCTTGATGGGTGCGCCGGTGCGCTGCCAGGACGCCAGCCACTGCGTACGGGCGACATCGTCGGAGACCACCGCCGCGAACACCGACACCCCCAGCGCGGGCAGCAGGATCAGCACCGGCAGCACCCCGGCGGGACGCGCCCTCGCCGCCCTGGTCAGCCCCAGGAACGGCACCGCCGCCCGGCTCCGCGCGACCAACCGGACGGCCAGCCGCAGCGGATACGGGTAGCAGCGCAGCAGGACCAGCGCCACCGCCACCGTCAGCGCGACCGGCATCACCAGCAGGAACGGATCCTGCCCCGTGGCCTCGCCCAGCCCGCGGGCCCGCAGCAGGTACGCCCCCGCCAGCGCCAGCACCACGACCAGCACCTCCAGCGTCACGCGCCGGGCGGTCGGGCGGGCGGCGACCAGGTCGTCACGCCGTTCGCGCAGCGGCAGGCGGTGTACGAACGCCGGGCGCAGTGCGGCGTACCCGATGGCCGCGAGCACCACGAGCGGCGGCCCGGCGTGCACGATCGGCGGCACGGGGCCCGGCACGAGGAAGGACAGCGCGTACCCGGCCGCGGCGGCGGGCACCACCGCGATCCCCGTCAGCGCGGCGGGCACGGCGACCACCTGCCGCAGCGCGCCACCTCGCGCCCGCACCAGCGCCAGCGTGCCTTCGAGCCGCTCGGCCAGGAGGTGGACGGCCAGCACGATCACGCCCGCCGCGACCGCGAGGAGGCCGCCGAGCACCAGGTACATCACGGTCTGCGCGGTGGACAGCGCGGCGAGGAAGTCGCGCAGCAGCTTGGGCAGGCCGGTCTGGAGATGGACCAGCCCATTCGACCGCAGGCCCACGGCGCGGCCGAAGCCGGCGACCGCCGTCCGCATGTCGGTCACGGCCGACGCGGCGGCGGCCTCCGCGTTCACCGGCAGGACCCAGCGGTAGGTCAGGAAGCGTCCCTCGCCGCTCAGCGCGCTCAGCCCGGCGTCGGAGATCAGCGCGGTGACGTGCTTCTCCAGCGGGCGCAGGCTCCGTACGCGCAGGACGTCCACATTGTGCGACCAGTAGCGGTCGCCGGGGTCCCTGGCGCGGAAGACGCCGACGATCTTCGCGGCGGCGTAGTCGCTCTCACCGATGACCTTCGTCTGGCCTAGTCGCAGGTCCATCTCCTTCAGGGCCTCCTCGACGACCCCCACCTCGAACACGGGGATCGTGCGGCCCTCGTACCGCATCGCCGACGGCGCGCCGGGCGGCCGCCCCGCGACCCAGGTCACGCGCCGGTTGGCGTCGGAGAGCCAGCCCAGGTTCAGGTAGGCGTGGCCGCTCGTGCCGGTGATCGGCGTGAGGTGCGTCTTGGCGCTCATGTGGCCGCCGGACACCAGCCGGCGCAGCGGCGCGGGCAGGGCCTCGCGCCAGAGGCGGTCGCGGGCGGCGAACTCGCGGCGTTCGTGCAGGTCGTGCTCGCGGGCCCGGACCTCCTGGGCCACTGTCAGGTCGGCCAGCTCGGCGGGCGCGGCGGTCAGCTTGCGGTGCAGCGCCTCGTCGTACGACGCCTGCAAGGCCCTGGGCAGGCCCGCGACGAGCAGGCACGCGCTGGACGTCAGCACGAGGAGCACGATCATCATGGCTCTGTGCTCCCGCGCGAGTAACCAGATCCGCACCGCTCCTCCCGACGGCCGAGCCGTTGATCGCCATTCTCGTCCAGGGATGTCGAGAACGCCCGGACCGCTCCGACCTTTCCATGACTCATACCGAACGCCAAGGAGCGGACTTCGGCCACTTCCACCTGACCGGCAAGGACGCCTACGACAAGGCCATCGACGGCCCGCCCGAGTTCATCGACCCGCCCCACCTGGAGGTGGTGCGCGTGGTCGAGCAGGGCGACGTCGTCATGGCGGAGCTCAGGGGGACGGTGCGGCGCGCGTCGGGCGGCGAGATGCGCATGTCGAACGCGGAGGTGTTCGTCATGCGAGACGGCAAGATCGCCGAACGCCGCGCCTGGGTCATCGAACTGGAGGAGAACGACTACCGCCGAGGAGCGCCGGAACACGGCCGACCCAGGGCCGGGGCCGGGCCCGCCACCCGGCCCCTACGCGGGCAGACGCACCGGGGCCGTCAGTCTTCTGGGAACGCGTACCACTCGGCGGTCTCGGCGGTGAGGGAGTCGGCGTCGGCAGGGCGAAGGCCCGCTCCCGCGTAGCAGTAGGGCACCGGTGCGCCCTGGTAGAGGTAGGTCGCGAGGATCTCCTCGGCCGAGGATTCCGGCTCGACATGGCCGCCGCCTGGATGTGTGTCCCAGGCGACGACGCTGCCGTCGCGGGCCACGGCACCCTGGTCGCCGCTCTTGGGGTTGGCGAACATGGCGTAGCAGACGGTGCCGGCCGACAGGCGCTCGATGACGTCCGGGTCGGAGGCGTGGTAGCCCCACGGCTGGACGACGACGCAGCCGCCCGGCACGTCGGAGAGGCGGACGAGGTATTCGTACTCCTCGGCCCAGGGGTCTTCCCAGACCTCCTCCAGGTCGATGTCGGCCGGCTCGAGGCCCAGGCGCCGGACCGCCTCAGCGGCGGTGATGCCGCCCACGCAGGCGATGCTGGCTCCGTCGTCGAGCTGCGGCTCCAGCGTGTCGAGGAGCCACCGCGCCTCCGCGATGGCGGCGGTCTCGGCGGGGGTCAGTGAGAGGCCTGTCGGCCCGAACAGGTCAGGGGTGCGGGTGATCAGGGCGAGCCGCGCGGGGGACCAGCCGTTCATCATCGGACGTAACGGGTCCGCCCCCGCGGCGACGAGGGCGCGGGCGTTGTCGGGGCGGTCGTGGAAGACGGCCGTCCATAACGCGGTGCGGCCTTCGTGTTCGGCGTCGACGTCGCCGACGCGCCGGGCCAGCTCGGCGACCACTTCGGGCGAACCGTCCTCGGCCGCCATGTGAAGGGGACGTTCGAAGGAGAACACTCCCTGCTCCGGATCGGCGCCCGCGTCGAGACGGGATCGGACGAGGGCGAGGTCCTGCCAGTCGACGCCGTGCCAGCCTGGTCCGTGGGCGGTGGTCATGAGCGCTCCTTGAGAGGTGTACGGGGTCTGTCGGAGGCCGATCATGGCGTACGGGACCGACAAAATGGCCCGCCCTCGAGGTGTGGCCGTGGTCTTCTTCCTGGGCATCCGCCCCCGCGTGACCTCCCTGGCCGCACTCGGCGTCCTGCTCCTCGCCTGAGACGGCTGAGGGTGGCACCGGTACGCGCCGGTGCCACCCGTTAGAGAGTCATGCCACCCGTTAGAGAGTCAGCGGACGTAGATGTCGGGGCGGGGCGGGGTGGGCATGCGGTCGCCGAGGAAGAAGCCGGTGTGCGGAGGCTGGTTGTACGCGGTGTTCTGCCAGGCCACGGAGACGCGGTAGAGCGGGTCGTGCATCAGCGTGTAGATGCGCCGGTCCGTGGGCGTGGGGGTGGAGTAGATGCGCAGGGCGCGGTTGTCGGAGGTGGGCCAGATGACCTCCTCGCGCCAGTCGCCGAGGATGTCGGCCGACAGCGACGGGGTGGCCTTGGTGCCGTTGTTGGAGTGGACGCCGGAGGCGGTCAGCAGGCGGGTGTCGCCGTCGGTGCCGTACTTGTCGATGTGGGTCTGGTCGAGCAGCTCGCGTACGGGGTCGCCGTCCCACCAGATGAGGAAGTTGATCGAGGACGGCTTGCGGCCGGCGTTGTTGCCGGTGACGCTGCGCAGGTTGCCGTCGGCGGCCGACCAGAATTCACTGGCCACCCTGACCGTCGAGATGTCGCCCGCGACGCCGCGCCCGTTGTCGGAGCCGGACGAGGTGGACCACAGGATCTGGCCGTTGCGCGGGTCGATGTAGAGTGAGCCGGGCTGCGAGGTGGACTCGCTGACCTTGAAGTACTCCAGGCCGGACCTGGCCGGGTCGAAGTCGCCGAGGTGCTGGGCGTCGCCGTGGCCGGTGCGGGTGGACCACATGCCGGCGCCGTTGTCGTCCACGGCCATGGCGCCGTACACGATCTCGTCGCGGCCGTCCTGGTCGATGTCGCCGACGGACAGGCTGTGGCTGCCCTGGCCGGCGTACTGGGAGCCGGAGTTGTTGCTGTCGAACGTCCAGCGCTTGGTGAGCGAGCCGTTGCGGAAGTCCCAGGCGGCGATGACGCTGCGGGTGTAGTAGCCGCGCGCCATGATCAGCGACGGGCGCGCGCCGTCCAGGTACGCGGTCCCGGCGAGGAACCGGTCCACCCGGTTGCCGTAGTTGTCGCCCCAGGAGGAGACGTTGCCGCGCGGCGGGTCGTAGTCGACGGTGGACATCGCGGCGCCGGTCTCGCCGTTGAACATGGTGAGGTACTCGGGGCCGGACAGGATGTAGCCGCTGGAGTTGCGGTAGTCGGCGCTCGCGTTGCCGATGACGGTGCCGCGGCCGTCCCTGGTGCCGTCGGCGGTCTTCATGGCGACCTCGGCCTTGCCGTCGCCGTCGTAGTCGTAGACCTGGAACTGGGTGTAGTGGGCGCCGGCGCGGATGTTGCGGCCCAGGTCGATACGCCACAGGCGGGTGCCGTCGAGGCGGTAGGCGTCGATGAAGACGTTGCCGGTGTAGCCGGACTGGGAGTTGTCCTTGGCGTTGGACGGGTCCCACTTGAGCACGATCTCGTACCGGCCGTCGCCGTCGAGGTCGCCGACGGAGGCGTCGTTGGCGCTGTAGGTGTAGGAGACGCCGTCGGGGGTGGTGCCGCCGGACGGCGGCTGGATCGGTACGTCGAGGTAGGAGCCGCCGGTGAAGCGGATCGAGGCGGGTGAGGCGGGCTGCTCGGTGCCGCCGACGACGGCCCGCACGGTGTAGGAGGCGTCGGCGGGGGCGCCGTTGTCGAGGTAGTTGGTGCCGCCGCTCAGCCCGGAGGCGATCCGGGTGGAGCCGCGGTAGAGGTTGAACGTGACGCCGTCGGGGTCGGTGCCGAGCAGCCGCCAGGAGACCAGGTTGCCGGACCCGGAGCGTACGCTGATCAGCCCCCGGTCGAGGTCCTCCATCTGCTTGGCGGAGGCGGCGTGCACGGGTGCGGGTGCGGTGGTGGCGGTGGCGGTCAGGGCGAGTACGGCGGCCGCGGCGGCCAGGCTTAAGCGCATGGTGGTGTCCTTTGCTCGTGGTAAGCGCTTTCCCAAGGGGCGAAAAGAAAGTTTCATGCGGTGGTACGGCGACGTGGTAGCGCTAACGCAGCTGCGCCGACGCTGGGAGAGTGGGCTTGACCTGCGGAGACGGTCACGGAGACTCCTCATCTGAGCGGGGAACGGGTGGGGCGTGGTTCGCGCGTATTAAAACCACCGGCCGCCACCGGCTCAAGACCCGTTCTGCAACTCCCAGCGGATCTCGCCGTCCTGCATTCGCCCGCTCGGACGCAGCCCGGCTGCGGCGGCGACCGCCTGGGAGGCGGCGTGCTCGGGGTGGATGTGCGCGATCACCGTGTCCACCTCGTCAAGGAGCCGCCCGACCAGCGCTACGGCGGCCTCCTTGGCCAGGCCGCGGCCCTGCCACGGGGTGCCGACCACCCAGGCGACCTCGGCCGTACGGCCCTCGACGGTCGCCTGCACGTAACCGACCAGCCGGTCCTCCGCGCGCAGCCGCAGCACCCAGTTGCGCCAGCCGGCCGGACCCGCGGCCAGCCGCGCGTAGCGGGCGCGCAGCTCGAGCGCGGTCAGCGGGGAGCCGCCGGTGAACTCGTGCAGCGCCGGATCGGAGAGCACGCCGGCCATCTCGCCGGCGTGCTCGGGCAGCAGGGGCACGAGGGTGAGCCGGTCGGTGTCGATGGTCTCCATTTCCCCACCATAGGGGGAGATGTCGAACGTGGCAGTCCCTCCGGCTCAGAGCGCCAGCAGCTCGTCGAACACGCGGATGATGCCGAGCGAGTCCAGGACCGACACGGTGGTGGACGACTGCGACACCTGGTCCGGCTGGACGCAGAACAGCGGGCTGGCGAGCACCGTGTCGACCAGGCGCGGCACGCCGATCACGTCGAACAGGGTGTCCGACGTCTGCGCGGAAGCGGGCCTGGTGGTGGCGGGGCAGATCGGCTTGGTGGTGACGAGCGCCTCGAAGTACTGGGTGACGGGCGAGACTTCGGTCTCCTGCGTGCGGGCTTCGGTCTCCTGCGTGCGGGCCTCGGGCTCCGCCGTACGCGGCGAGGCTCCCTGCGTACGCGGCTGCGCGCCCTGGAGCAGCGCGCTGCGGGCGCAGGCGATGGCCCGGTCGACGAGCGCTTCCAGCATGGATTCCACACGTGAGGAGGGCGTGGCGGGCTCTCCGGCCGCCGCAGGGCTCAGCGCCGGCGGCGGGGTCACGGTCGGTGACGGCGTGGCGGTGGGTGTGGGGAACGGCAGCGGCGGCAGGCTGGGCGAGGGGACCGGCGGCAGCGGCGTCGGCCCGGCTGCGGACAGCGGCACGGCCTCGCCGGCGGCAGCGGATTCGATCTCGCCGGCGGTAGCGGATTCGATCGCGTCGCCCGGCGCGAAGAAGCCCGCGAGCGAGGTGCCGGCGACGATCGACTCCATGAGGCCCCGGACGTCGTCGGTGGTCACGGTCCCGCTCAGCGGCCGTGGCGGCGACACGTTGACCTTGACGCCGTCGATGTCGCTGCACTGTGCGCGGGTGACGGCCGGGTCGTCCTCCGCGTGCGCCGTCGCGGCGGGCGCGAGCAGCGCGGCGGACGTGGCGGTCAGCACGGCGATAGCCTGCCTGTACATGTTGCTCCCCAAGAGTGATGATCGGCTATTCGTTGCGATCATTACCCTTAGTGGCGGTTCGATTACTCCATAGTTGGATCTAGCCCTCTTTACCGGTGATCGGGGACATCGCCGTACCGATATATTCGGACGTTCCCGAAACCAGAGAAAGGAGCCTCCCTTGCATCCCCCGATCGAGCCGTACGACCACGGCCTGCTCGACACCGGCGACGGCAACCGCATCTACTGGGAGACCTGCGGCAACCCGGACGGCAAGCCCGTGCTGGTCGTGCACGGCGGGCCCGGATCGGGGTGCTCGACCGGCGCGCGCCGCAGGTTCGACCCTGAGCTGTTCCGTACGGTCCTGTTCGACCAGCGCAACTGTGGCCGCAGCCTGCCGCACGCCGCCGACCACGACACCGACCTGACCAACAACACCACCCACCACCTCATCGCCGACATGGAGCGGCTGCGCGAGCACCTCGGCATCGACAAGTGGCTGCTGTACGGGGGTTCGTGGGGATCGACGCTGATCCTCGCGTACGCCGAGACCTATCCCGAGCGCGTCTCGGAGATCATCATCACCGGCGTCACCATGACCCGCCGCTCCGAGACCGACTGGCTCTACCGGGGCGTCGGCCGCTTCTTCCCTGAGGCGTGGGAGCGGTTCCGGCAGGGCGTGCCGCCGGAGGACCGCGACGGCGACCTCGTGAGCGCGTACGCGCGGCTGCTCAACGACCCCGACCCGAAGGTCCGCGAGCGCGCCGCCATCGACTGGGTCACCTGGGAAGACGCCGTGATCTCGATGGAGGTCAACGGCGCGCCCGGCGCCTACAGCGGCCGCCCGCCGCGCGACGTGATGGCCCTGACCAGGATCTGCTCGCACTACTTCGCCAACGGCGCCTGGCTTGAGGAGGGCGTGCTGCTGCGCAACGCCCACCGGCTGGCCGGCATCCCCGGCGCGCTCATCCACGGCCGCCTCGACCTGAGCAGCCCGGTCCAGACGGCCTGGGAGCTGGTCCAGGTCTGGCCGGACGCCGAGCTGACCGTCATCGGGGACGCGGGACACACCGGTAGCGGGGCGTTCAAGCAGGCGGTGGACGCCGCCATCGAGCGCTTCACGCCCCGCTGACCCCCGTCAGAGCGGCGGCCCCAGCGTGAAGTAGCGGTCGATCAGCGCGGCGTCCCCGCGCCCGGCCAGCCCGACATGTCGGGCGCCGCCTCGGTGTGGGCGACCTCGGTGATGTCGGGAGGGTCCTTGCGGCCTTCCCTGATGACGACGGCCACCGTGCGGTGCCTCTTGCATGATCCTCACTCTGCCCGGGCGGGCAGGTGGGTCGGCACCTGGGTTCGCGGCCGGCTGAGGAACGGGCGGGTGGCGGCGGCGATGAGCAGCGCCAGCGCCACCAGCCCGGCGCTCACCCACAGCGGCGCGCGGAAGCCGAGCCCCGCGTCCATCGCCAGGCCGCCCATCCAGGGGCCGAGCACCGCGCCGACGTTGAGCGCCGCCGTGGCGAAGCCCCCGGCCAGCGTGGGCGCGCCGGTGGCGGCGTACAGGACCTGGGAGATGAGCGTCGAGCCGACCGCGAACGACAGCGTCCCCTGGACGAAGACCAGCGCCACCGCCGGCCACGGCGCCCCGGCCACCAGGCCGAAGACCGCCCATCCCGCGCCCAGCGCGAGCCCGCCGGGCACCAGCAGCGCCATGGGACGCGTGTCGGCGAGCCGCCCGCTGATCGTCACCCCGGCGAACGAGCCGAGCCCGAACAGCGCGAGCAAGCCGGGCAGCCACGCCTGGCCGATCCCGGTGACGCCGGTGAGCAGCGGCGCGAGGTAGGTGAACGTGCTGAACGTGGCCCCGTTCACCAGCGCGGCCAGCAGCAGGAGCAGCAGCAGGCGGGGCCGGCGCAGGGCCCGCGCCTCACCGCGTACGGTGCCGCCGGGAGCGCCGCCCGGCACCGACCGCAGCACCGCGACGATCGCCGGCACCAGCGCCAGCGCGACGGCCCAGAAGGCCGAGCGCCACCCCCACAGCCCGCCGAGCGCGGCGCCGCCGGGCACTCCCGCCACGCAGGCGATCGTGACCCCGCTGAGCAGGATCGACGTGGCCCGCCCCTTGGCGTGCGGCGGGGCGAGCGCGACCGCGGTGGCCATGGCCACCGCCAGGAACCCGGCGTTGGCCAGCGCCGCCACCACGCGCGTGCCGAGCAGCACCGCGTAATCGGTGGTGACCGCGCCGACCACGTGGGCCAGCAGGAACGCGATCAGGAAGGACAGCAGCGCGGTCCTTCTGGACCAGCGCAGGCTCAGCGCCGCCGCGAGCGGCGCCCCCGCCACCATCCCGGCGGCGAAGGCCGAGGTGAGCAGCCCGGCGGCGGGAATGGACACGCCCAGCTCGCGGGCGATGCCGGGCACCAGCCCGGCCAGCATGAACTCGGACGTTCCCTGGGCGAAGACCGCCAGCCCGAGCAGGTAGATGACGAAAGGCATGAGAAACTCCGCGACCCCGATCGTGGATCGGCACAGGCAGGGCGCGCGGGAGCCCGGCTCCCGGCGCGCGGTGGACGGCCCAGGGGAGCGCCCTGGGCGAGGACCTGTGTCGCCGGTGGTCCGGAAGGCTGTACGCGTACTCGCGCTCGCGCTCGCGCTCGTGCTCGTGCGCGGAATCCGGCTCGGAAACGAGGCTCGGTGAGCACGGCTCGATGAGCGAGGCTCAGGCGAGCCCGACGTCGTGAGACGGGGAGATCACCCCATGCCGGAGCGGCCCCTCACCTGGAGGGGGCGATGCGGAGCAGCCACCGGACGACCGGTGGCCGGCGTCTTGACGCTTCGGGGCTGTTCACGTGCCGCAACCTAGCAACGCCGGGCCGCGGCTGTCGAATCATTTGCGCTCAACTGAGCGGGTGCCGGGCCAGGAACTCCAGCACCATCGGGCTCGCGACGTGCCGGAACTCCTCGAAGTACGCGTGCCGCGCGCCCTCGATGAGCCGCAGCTCGGCGCCGGGGATGCGCTCGGCGATCAGCGGCGCGTTGGCGGCCGGGTTGAAGACGTCGTCGGTGCCGTGGACGACGAGGGTGGGCGCGGTGATGCGGGGAAGTGCGTCCCAGGCGTCGTGCTCGGCGCTGGCGGCCAGGTGGCGGCGGCGGGCGTGGGCGGGCATGCCGGGGTCGCCGGTCGTATGGTACGGGCCGGGATGCTCGGCCAGCCAGGCGGGGGTGTACATGAGCTCAAGGAGGGCCCGCTCGGCGGCGGCGCGATCGCGCTGGGCGAGCGATCTGCGGACCTCGTTGCCGCGCTCGACGCCGTGGGCGCCGCCGGGCGAGGTGCAGCCGAGCACCAGCGCCCCGACCCTGCCGGGGTGGTCGGCGGCCAGCCACTGGGCGACCCGCCCGCCCATCGAGGTGCCGTACACGTGGGCGCGTTCCACGCCGGCGTCGTCGAGCACGGACACCACGTCGGCGGCGAACCCGCGCGTGGTGTAGGGCTCGTCCGGCTTGTCGCTTGCGCCGGTGCCGCGCCAGTCGAGCGTGATCGTCGTGTACGCGGCGTCGAAGTCGTCGCGTACGGAGTCCCACCAGCGATGCTCGTTGGCCTGACCTTGGAGCAGCACGAGCGGCTGACCATGGCCGCGGACCTGGTAGGACAGCTTCACCCCGTCGGGTGTCGTCGCGTATGGCACGCCTTCGATAGTGCCCGACGCCAGATCTCGAAGAAAATTCGGGGGATGCTGTCCGGTACGCGCCTCCCACTCCGACGCCTTGCGCGCCCGCCCCCGGCAGCGCTGCCTGCGCGGCCGGGCGGCGAGGCTCCCGGCGCAGGAATGTCCGGCGGGAAAAGACCGCTATGTCAGGGTCTGTCGAGGTGGACTTCTGAAATCTTCCGGCGTGCCAGGGAATGGAGGAGCCCCGGGTGTGGTTACATACAGCGTGGCCGGTGTGTCCAGTGTCCCCGGGCCTCACCTATTGCCTTCGCGGAATACCGTTCGGCTGGAGCCGCGTTGTGCCTTTCGCCGAGAGGCGACCTGCACACCGGTACGCATACGTCGGGCGCCCGCCCTCCTCGGAGGGCGGGCGCTCACGTGTGTTCAGGCCTCCGGCTCGTGGTAGGGGTCGGTGACGCCGCCGGGGGAGGCCAGCGCCGCCGTGTCGAGCCCGGTCAGCCGGGCGCCCGCCTGGTAGGCGCTCTCCAGGAACTCCAGCACGGTTCCCACGGGGTCGTCCATGACCCGTACGTCGTCATACCGCAGGACCGCCAGGTGGCTGCCGCGCGCCGGGATCCACTCGGCCCTGGCGGGCCGCAGCGGCTCGCGGGCCAGCCCCTCGGGCTCCGGCGCGGTGTAGGAGTAGAACGCCGGCCAGGGGCGCTCCTTGTCGCCGAACCAGAACCCCGAGCTGATCACCTCCCAGCTATAGGCCTCCCGCGTGACCGGGTCGGCCTCGGGCGAGACCTTGACGACCCGCCCGGTGAACCTGGTCACCGCGATGTCGAAGGTGTGCCAGAAGTGGTGCACCGGGCTGGTCTTGCCGGCGAACTCGGCGGCGAACCGGTCGAGGAGCTGCGCGACCTGCGACAGGATCCGCCAGTAGCGGTTGATGAGCGCCGGGTCGTAGCGGGCGTGCAGCGTGTCCTCGGCGAACGGCGTGTCGTCGCCCAGGTCGAACGGCACCGGCCGGATCTCCGGCCGGATGCCCAGCCCGGCCAGGGTGTCGAAGAGCCGCTGGTAGAAGGAGGCCACGCTCCGCCCGATCAGGCTGAACTCGGCGCTGCGGCCGTCGGAGACGTCGATCACCAGGCGGTGGCGTACGAGGTCGAAGTCGACGCAGAACAGCGGCTGCTCGCCGAGCCCGCCCATGGGCCGGGTGGTGAGCCCGCGGCCGGTCAGGTGGAACGGCACCTGCCACCAGTGGTTGCGCCGGTTGCTCGATGCCAGCCTGATCTTCCCCACGATCTGCGCGAACCTGTGAAAGGTCTCCTTGGCCTCGGTCCATTCCGCCAGCGGCATGGCCGGGAACAGCTCCATGACGGTCCCCCTCCGACATAGGGCATTTCCCGACAATCGTAACTACCGGGAGTATTCGCCCGTATGCCTGGGGTGTCGGGCCGTCACCCGGAGCTGACGTATTTCCTCGGCCGCAGCGCGTGGGCCCGCAGTGCCGCCAGCGCCGCGAGCTGGCCTGGACGGTCCATCCGCACCGCCAGCTCGTCGCTGAACGCCAGCCCCAGCGCCGTGAGCTGCGCCACCAGGTCCGTCACCGGACCCCTGACGTCGTCGACGCCGGTCGAGGGGTGCCAGCCCTCGCCGCCGACCACCTCGGCCACCCGCTCGATGAGCTTGGCCGGCGACATCAGCGTGCCGTCGGCGAGCAACATCAGCGCGGCCTCCCTGGCCGACACCTCGAACTCGTGCTCGCCCCTGGCCAGCAGCAGCCGGGTGACCGCCGTCCACATGGCCGACTTCGAGCGCAGCAGCCGCAGCCCGTAGTCGGTGATCGTGAGCTTGGCGCCGTCGCGGCGGATCGCGCCCAGCTCGCGCTCGGCCAGATCGCGCAGCCGCAGCGCCTCGGGCGACGGCGCGAGCCGCAGCGGCAGCGTCTCGCCGGACGCGGCCACCGACAGCAGCCGGTGCAGGGCCGGCAGCGGCTGCGGCGCGACGGGAGCGTGCAGCCGCACCTCGAACGGCTGCGCCAGCTCCCGCCTGGCCGGGCCGCGCCCCAGCACCCAGCGGTTGAGCCGCTCGCCGTGCACGCGGTTGAGCCAGCTGTCGCCGCCCAGCTCGGCGCGCGGCTCGGTGAGCCAGCGCCGGGTCAGCGCCGTGCGGTCGACGTCTTCGCCGGCCACGATGGCCAGCTCGAGCGCGGCGGAGCAGGCGATGTGGGCGCCCAGCTCCTCCGGCCCCATGATCATGCTCCACTGCAGCTCGGGCACGTCGGGCGGGAGCACGCCCGTGGCCTCGAGAGCCTGCTGATAGGCGCTGGTGCCGGCCTCCTCGCCCTCGGTGGCGTAGGTGCGCAGGATCTGCATCGTGGTGGGCGACACGCACAGATCGGCGTAACGGTCCATGCCGCCGAGCCGGAGCAGCTGCCCCAGCGAGCGTGCCAGCCGCTCGTGGTCGCCTCCCTGCGGGCCGACCTTGAGCGGCAACGTGTACCAGAGGAACTCGCAGACGTCGAGCTGGGTCACCGACTCCAGAGGCTCCCCGCCCGTCAGCCACTCGACGGCGGTCCTGGCCTCCTCGGCCATATCCGGTTGAGATCGCTCCAACTCGGCGAGAAGGGCGGTGACATCCGGTGCACTCATGCCTCGAAGTTTGCCGTATCGACCCCGGGCCTGACGATGACCGAAACCAGTGCGTATTGGGTCTTGCACAGCGACTACCTAAGAAATCCCTATCGAGCCGACTGTAAGATGATCATATCCACCGATTCTCGAAGAGCATGCGCGCCTTCCACTCCGTGTAGGTGATGAGCTCGCCCGTCAGCACAGGTTGCAGCCACCAGAAGTTGATCAGGGCGAGCAGCGCGAAGGCGCCGACCACGGCGGCCCCGACGGTGCGCCGCGTCGGCATGGCCCCGGTCGCCGTCGGCGTCGCGGGCCCGATGATCAGCCCCGCGCACAGCGTGATCGCCAGCACCATGAACGGCACCATGGGGATGGCGTAGAACAGGAACATCGTCCGGTTGTCGGCGATGGCGAAGTAGAACCACGGCAGCCAGCCCATCGCGTAGCTCAGCAGCACCGCCCCGGCCCGCCAGTCGCGCGAGGAGACGTACCAGGCGATGAGGGCCACCAGCGCGGCCACCGCGCCGAACCAGATCACCGGCGTGCCCACGCCGAGCACCGCCTCCGAGCAGTTGCCGGCGCCGCAACCGCCCTTCTTGCCCTCGTAGTAGAAGGCGACGGGACGCAGCAGCAGCGGCCACGACCACGGCTCCGACATGTAGTTGTGCGGCGTCTGCAGGCCGCTGTGGAAGGTGAAGACCTGCCACTGGTACTGGATCCACGACCGCATGGAGTCGACCAGGAAGAACAGCGGGTTGCCGGTCGAGGTGGCCTGGTCCCAGTTGCGGCCGTAGCCGGAGTCGGTGGCGAACCAGCCGATCCAGGTCAGCATGTACGTCACGAACGGCACCAGGCCGAACGCCAGCGTCGCCTGCGGCACGTCCTTGTTGAACGCCCCCACGTACGGCTGACGCAGCCCGAGCGCGCGGCGGGCGCCGTAGTCCCACGCGAGCGACATGGCGGCGAACGCCACCAGGAACGCCAGCCCCGACCACTTGACCGACATCGCGAAGGCCAGGCACACCCCGGCCGCGATCCGCCACCACCTGATGCCGAGCGACGGTCCCTGCGCGGTGATCGGCGACTGCTCGTACCAGGTGGCCAGGCGTTCCCGCGCCTGGTCGCGATCGACCACGAGGCAGGCGAACGCGGCGAGCACCCAGAACATCAGGAAGATGTCGAGCAGCGCCGTGCGCGAGAGCACGAAGTGCAGGCCGTCGAGCGCCAGCAGCAGGCCCGCGAAGCAGCCGAGCAGCGTCGAGCGGGTCATCCTGCGCGCCACCCTGGCCAGGACGAGGATCGACAGCGTGCCGATCAGCGCGGCGGCGAAGCGCCAGCCGAACGGGTTGAGCCCGAAGATCCACTCGCCGGCGCCGATCATCCACTTGCCGAGCGGCGGGTGCACCACGTACGAGGCGCACTTCTCCAGCTCCTGCGGGGCGCACGACTGGAAGATGTCGGTGTTGCCCGCCATGACGGCCTCGTCGGCCTTCTTGATCGTGACATGCTCGACGCCGTGGGTGATCAGCGAGTAGGCGTCCTTCATGTAGTACGTCTCGTCGAACACCACGGCATTGGGATGGCCGAGCTGCATGAAGCGCAGGATCCCGCCGAAGAGCGTCACCAACAGCGGGCCGATCCAGCCCCACAGCACGCTGCCGCGCATGGGAGGCACGAGACGATCACGTACGGAACGAGCGGGGGAAGGGTCTGCGTCCTTCATGTGCTCGTATCCCTGGTACGGAGAATCGGTCACCGCCATTCGGACATCGTACGGGCCCCAGAGCGGTGGTTACCCAAGAAACACGGTCTAATTGGGATGCCCTGTCACAATGGTCGGGTGACAGGAAACGGCAGGTTGGTGCTGGCAGGAGCGCCCATCGGTCAGGTGGGCGACGTCTCCCCGCGGCTGCGCGAGACGCTGGCGAGCGCCGACGTCATCGCGGCCGAGGACACCCGGCGGCTGCGCAGGCTCGCGGCCGACCTCGGGGTCGAGCTGACCGGCCGGGTTGTGTCCTACTACGACCAGAACGAGGCGGGCCGCGCGCAGGAGCTGATCGAGACGCTCAAGCAGGGCCGCACGGTCGTGGTGATCACCGACGCCGGCATGCCGGGAGTGTCCGACCCGGGCTACCGCCTCACCAGCCTGGCCGTCGAGGCGGGCGTGCCGGTCACCGCGCTGCCTGGTCCGAGCGCCGTCACCACCGCGCTCGCGGTGTCCGGCCTGGCCAGCGACCGGTTCTGCTTCGAGGGCTTCCCGCCGCGCAAGCCGGGTGACCGGGCTCGCAGGCTGGCCGGGCTGGCCACCGAGGAGCGCACGATGGTCTTCTTCGAGGCGCCGCACCGGCTCGCGAGCAGCCTTGCGGCGATGGCCGAGGCGTTCGGGCCCGGCCGCAGGGCCGCCGTGTGCCGGGAGCTGACCAAGACGTACGAGGAGGTCCGCAGGGGCGGGCTCGGCGAGCTGGCCGCGTGGGCGGAGGGCGGCGTCAAGGGCGAGATCACGATCGTGGTCGCCGGCCACGTGCCGGGCGAGGTCGAGCGCGACCCCGCCGAGCTGGTCGCGGAGGTGGAGCGCAGGGTCGCGGAGGGCGAGAAGCGCAACGCCGCCATCGCCGGCGTGGCCAAGGAGGCGGGCATGCCCAAACGTGAGCTGTACGACCTGGTGCACAGGGGGAGTCCCGCCTCCTAGGGCGGGCAAGGCCAGGGCGCGGAAGGCCAGGGCGCGGAAGGTCAGGGCGCGCAAGGTCAGGGCGCGCAAGGTCAGGGTGCGCAGACTAGGGTGCGCAGGGTGCGTCATCAGGGGTTATCACCGCGCCGGCTGGTCCCGCCGTTCCAGGAGGGCGCGCTCGCCGGCTGGCTGGGGCCGCTCGCGGTCGCCGTCTTCGGCGGCCTGCTCCGCTTCATCGGGCTCGGCGAGCCGAGGGCCGTCGTCTTCGACGAGACCTACTACGCCAAGGACGCCTACTCGCTGCTGGTCGAGGGCGTGGAGCGCAGCATGCTCGGCGACGCCAAGGACCCCATCGCCGACCGGCGGCTGCTCGCCGGCGACCTCGACATCTTCCGCCAGTGCGCCCAGCCCGAGGACTGCGCGTCCTTCGTGGCGCATCCACCGCTCGGCAAGTGGATGATCGCCGTCGGCGAATGGCTGTTCGGCATGAACCCGTTCGGCTGGCGCTTCGCGGCGGCCCTGGCCGGCACGCTGTCCATCCTGATCCTGGCCAGGGTGGCGCGCAGGATGACCCGTTCCACGCTGCTGGGCTGCCTGGCCGGGTTGCTGCTGGCGCTGGACGGCCTGCACTTCGTGCTCTCGCGCACGGCGCTGCTCGACGTCTTCCTGATGTTCTGGGTGCTGGCCGGGTTCGCCTGCCTGGTGGCCGACCGCGATCACGCGCGGACGCGGCTGGCCGGCCGGTACGCGCCGGAGCTGCTGCGCGGGCCCCGGCTCGGGTGGCGGCCGTGGCGGATCGCGGCAGGGGTGTGCCTGGGCGCCGCCTGCGCGGTCAAGTGGTCGGGGATCTTCTTCCTGCTGGCCTTCGCCGTGCTGTCGCTCATGTGGGACGCCGGTGCCAGGCGGGCGACGGGGGCGCGCGAGCCCTATCGCGGGGCTTTCGCCTACGACGCGCCGGGCGCGCTCGGGGCCTTCGCGCTCGCGCCCGCCCTGACGTACGTGGCCTCGTGGACCGGCTGGTTCGCCACCTCACGCGGCTGGGGGCGCAACTGGGACCAGGCCACCTCGGGCAACCCGGTGTTCTTCGTCGTCGACTCGGCCCGCTCGTGGCTGCACTATCACATGGAGGTCCTCGGCTTCCACAGCAACCTGCAGACGCCGCACCCGTACATGTCGGAGCCGTGGACGTGGCCGCTGCTGCTGCGGCCCGTCGCCTTCTACTACGAGGGCGACAAGGGCGGCTGCGGCGCCGCCGAGTGCTCGCAGGCCGTGATCGGCGTCGGCACCCCCGCGCTCTGGTACGGCTCGGCCATCGCCCTCATCGGCCTCATCGCGTGGTACGTCGCCACCCGCGACTGGCGGGCCGGGGCCGTGCTGCTCGCCTACGCCGCCGGCTGGCTGCCGTGGTTCTACTACGCGGTCGCCGACAACCGCACGATGTACCTGTTCTACATGGCGCCCGTGCTGCCGTTCATGGTGCTGGCCGTAACGCTCATGGCCGGGCTCGTGCTCGGCAAACGCACGGCCACGCCCACGAGACGGGCCGTCGGGGCCGCGGTCGTCGGCGCGTTCGCGCTCATCGTGCTCGTCAACTTCTGGTGGCTGTCGCCCGTGCTGAGCGCCGAGGCCATCACGCACGCACAGTACTGGGCTCGGATGCTGCTGTCCTCCTGGGTGACCACTTCGACCACCTCGGCCACGTGACACCCCGGCGCAGCGTGATCGCCGCGGCGATGCAGGCCAGCGGGACGGCGGGCAGCACGTAGCGGTAGTCGAACTCGGCCGTCGCCGCCGGCGCGAGCAGCAGGCCCATCGCGCCCAGCCACGGCAGCACCACCGGGCCGCCGAACTTGCGCCAGCGCACGACCACGCCGTACAGGCCGATGAGCAGGATGCCGCCGAGCATGATGCCGCGCAGGTAGAACACCTTCTGGTAGCCGCTCATGATGTCGGCCCACGGGTGCACGATGCGGGTCTCCGGCGGGCCCTGCTCGTAGGCGAACGCGTCGGTGTCGGTGCGGCCGCCCGCGTAGGAGGCCCACTTCGGCAGCCGCTTCGGCTGGCCGTTGCCGTCGATCTCGACGTACGGCTTGAACTGGTACATGTTGTACGTCGACTCGTCCGGGAAGCGCGGCCTGCCCCAGTGGAACGAGCGGAAGAAGTCGCGCGCCACCACCTTCAGATAGTCGCCCGGCTGCGACAGGATCGCCCGCGTGGCGAACGCGCTGGCCGCCTCGTTGGTGATCTCGCTCCACTTCTTGTTGGCGCCCCACCGGTGCAGCACCTCGCCGGTGCCGGTGCCGTCGCCGTTGCCCTGACCCCACAGATACCACTGCGCGTAGTCTTTGCGCTGGCTGACCGGGTCGTTGATGCACAGCAGCAGAAGCTGGACCTCTTTGTACTTGTCGATGTCCATCTTGTTGCAGTCGGCGAAGATCGCCGTGCGCATGTAAAGGATCAGCCCGTCGCTGTTGGTCATGGCGAATTTTCCGTGGACGGCGGCGAACCACCCCATGTACGCCATGACGGGCACCGCGCACGCCGTCACCACCGCCGTGATCGGCCGCCACCCCGTCCGCTTGACCAGCAGGTAGAGCACCACCAGCGCCAGGATCGGCAGGCCGATGGAACGGGTCAGCCAGGTGAGCGCCAGGAGCAGGCCGACGACCACGCCCGCCTTCCACGACAGCCGGCGTTTCCACAGCACCAGCGTGATCACGCCCACGACCAGCAGGGTGAACTGCGTGTCGGACATGATGAGCTGTTCGAGCTGGATCTGGTACGCGTCGAACAGCACCGGCGCGGCCGCCAGCGTGGCCCCCCACTTCGGCAGCCGGAACTTGATCCGCAGCAGCGCGTAGATCAGGCAGGCCGTGGCCAGTCCCATGAGGTGCTGGGTGAAGACCACCAGGGTGAAGCTGTGAAACGGCTTCAGCAGCATCAGCCAGAAGCTGTAGCCGTCGGGCCTGATGGGGTGCGGGCGCGGGTGCAGCGCCACCGAGACGTACTCGTACGAGTCGTTGAACCACATCGCCGGCCCGTAGCCGAGCATGGTGATGAGCCGCAGCACGGCACCGGCGCCGAAGGCCGCGGCGAACACCCGATGCCTGCGCAACATGGACAGCGCACGTGCTGCCCGACCAGGGGCGGAGTGGTCCACAGGGGTAATCTCCGCGACGCTCACCATGTTGTAAAGAATGCCAGCCGTTTCGGCGTCCGTGCCCGACCACCGTTACGTTCAGGGCATCATGGTTCACTGGGAAGAGCCTTAACTGAAGGGTAGACACGTGGAACTGACGGTGGTCATGCCCTGCCTCAACGAGGCGGAGACCGTGGAAGTCTGTGTGCGCAAGGCCCTGGCGTGCATGGAGGAGCACGGCATCGAGGGCGAGGTGCTGATCGCCGACAACGGCAGCACGGACGGCTCTCAGCAGCTCGCCCGCGACGCCGGTGCCCGTGTTGTCCATGTCGATGAGAAGGGCTACGGAAACGCCCTTATGGGCGGCATCAGGGCGGCTCGCGGCAAATACGTCATCATGGGCGATGCCGACGACTCCTACGACTTCACCGCGCTGATGCCGTTCGTCGAGCAGCTTCGCGACGGTGCCGACCTGGTGATGGGCAACCGCTTCAAGGGCGGCATCGCCCCCGGCGCCATGCCTCCGCTGCACCGCTACCTCGGCAACCCGGTGCTGTCGTTCATCGGGCGGCTGTTCTTCCCCTCCAAGATCGGCGACTTCCACTGCGGGCTGCGCGGCTTCCGCCGCGACTCCATCCTGAAGCTGCAGCTCCAGACCGGAGGCATGGAGTTCGCCTCGGAGATGGTGGTCCGCTCCACGCTGGCCGGCCTCGACGTACGCGAGGTGCCCACCACGCTCTCGCCCGACGGCCGCTCCCGCCCGCCGCACCTGCGCTCCTGGCGCGACGGCTGGCGCCACCTGCGCTTCCTGCTGCTCTACAGCCCCAAGTGGCTGTTCTTCTACCCCGGCGTGCTGATGATGATGATCGGCCTGGTGGCCGGCACCGCGCTGACGTTCGGCCCGGTCGAGATCGGCGAGCTCGCCTTCGACGTCGACACCCTGGTCGGCACATCGGCCCTGGTGGTGATCGGCTTCCAGGCGGCGCTGTTCGCCGTCTTCACCAAGGTCTACGCGGCGGAGGAGGGCTTCCTGCCGGAGTCGCCGCGCATCCGCAGGCTGATCGACATGGTGAGCCTGGAGAAGGGCCTCGTCGTCGGCGGCCTGCTCGCGCTCGCCGGTCTCATCGGCCTGGTCATGTCGCTGGTCCACTGGCAGGTGCGCAGCTTCGGCGAGCTCGACCCGCGCGAGTCGCTGCGCCTCGTCGTGCCCTCGGCGACCGCGCTCATCATGAGCTTCCAGACCATCTTCGCGGCGCTGTTCATCAGCATCCTGGGCATCCGCCGCACCCGCGAGACGCCCATCGACAACGCCGCCGCCGCGGCCGAGGAGGCCGCCGCGGCCATCTCGCTCGAAGAGCCGACCACCAAGCGATAACCGTCCGCACACCGGTGCGCGCGTGCCCCGCGGGTTTCACCGCCCGCGGCACGCGCGCCGCCGCGGAGGGGGAGTCGCGGAACAAACGATCGCCAACCACCCCGTAGGCTTGGAACCATGTCCCAGCACATCTTGACCGCCGTTGCTTGGCCCTATGCCAACGGCCCCCGTCACATCGGGCACGTGTCCGGGTTCGGCGTGCCGTCCGACGTCTTCAGCCGTTACCAGCGGATGGCGGGCAACAAGGTGCTGATGGTGTCCGGCACCGACGAGCACGGCACCCCGATCCAGGTGCAGGCCGACAAGGAAGGCGTGACGGCGAAGGAGCTCGCCGACCGCTACAACCGCGTCATCGCCGAAGACCTGACCGGGCTCGGGCTGTCCTACGACCTGTTCACCAGGACGACGACGAAGAACCACTACGCCGTCACGCAGGAGATCTTCAAGGGTCTCTACGACAACGGCTACATCGTCCCCAAGACCACGATGGGGGCCATCTCGCCGTCCACCGGCCGCACACTGCCCGACCGCTACATCGAGGGCACCTGCCCCATCTGCGGCTACGACGGCGCGCGCGGCGACCAGTGCGACAACTGCGGCAACCAGCTCGACCCGATCCAGCTCATCAACCCCAAGAGCCGCATCAACGGCGAGACGCCGACGTTCGTCGAGACCGAGCACTTCATGCTCGACCTGCCGGCCTTCTCCGAGGTGCTGGGCTCCTACCTGCAGTCCAAGCAGGGCGAGTGGCGGCCCAACGTGCTGAAGTTCGCGCTCAACCTGCTCGGCGACCTCCAGCCGCGGGCCATCAGCCGCGACCTCGACTGGGGCGTGCCGATCCCGCTCGACGGCTGGCGCGACCAGCCCAACAAGCGCCTGTACGTGTGGTTCGACGCGGTCATCGGCTACCTGTCGGCCTCCATCGAGTGGGCCAAGCGCTCCGGCGACCCCGACGCCTGGCGTCAGTGGTGGCAGAATCCCGACGCCCGCGGCTACTACTTCATGGGCAAGGACAACATCGTCTTCCACGCCGAGATCTGGCCGGCGATGCTGTTCGGCTACAACGGCCAGGGCGACCACAACGGCACGCCCGGCTCGCTCGGCGCGCTCAACGTGCCGTCCGAGGTGGTCTCCAGCGAGTTCCTGACCATGGAGGGCCGCAAGTTCTCCTCCTCGCGCCAGGTCGTCATCTACGTCCGTGACTTCCTCGAGCGCTACGACGCCGACGCCCTGCGCTACTACATCGCGGTCGCCGGGCCGGAAAACCAGGACACCGACTTCACCTGGCAGGAGTTCGTCAACCGCAACAACGGCGAGCTGGTCGCGGCCTGGGGCAACCTCGTCAACCGCTCGATCTCCATGGCGGCGAAGAACTTCGGCGCGGTGCCCGAGGCCGGGCAGCTCACCGACGCCGACCGCGCCCTGCTGGAGCGCTCGCGCAACGCGTTCGGGCCCGTGGGCGCCGAGCTCAGCCGCTCGCGCTTCAAGAACGCCATCACCGAGGCGTTCGACGTCGTCCGCGAGGCCAACAAATACCTGGCCGAGCAGGAGCCGTGGAAGCTCAAGGACGACCCCGAGCGGCAGAAGTCGATCCTGCACGTCGCGCTGCAGGTGGTCGACGACGCCAAGACGCTGCTGACGCCGTTCCTGCCCAGCTCGTCCAACAAGGTCTACGCCATGCTGGGCGGCCAGGGCGTCTGGTCCGGCATGCCGGAGATCCGCGAGGTCGACGAGGACGGCGGCACGCCGTACCCCGTCATCACCGGCGACTACGACGGCGAGGCGCGCTGGGAGCACCGGCCGATCAAGCCCGGCACTCCGCTCGCGCCGCCGTCGCCGCTGTTCAAGAAGCTCGACCCGAAGGTCGTCGACGAGGAGCTGGCCAGGCTGGCCGAGTGAGCCGCACGGCGCGGCGGGGGCTACCGTAGATCCCGTGAGCAAGCTTCCCGCCGCGCCAGAGCCGCTTTCCTCGCCCGTGTTCGACAGCCACTGCCACCTCGACATCATGGTGGGCAACCGGCAGGCGTCATCGGGCGACCCGGTGGCGCAGGCCGCCCAGGCGGCCGAGGCCAGCGTGCACAGCATCCTCGCCGACGCCCGCGCGGTCGGCGTGACGCGGCTCGTCGCCATCGGCTACGACCTGACCTCCTCGCGCTGGAACGCCGACGCGGCGGCCGGTCAGGAGGGCGTGTACGCCGGGGTGGCCATCCACCCCAACGAGGCCCACGCCGCCACCCCCGAGGCGCTCGCCGAGATCGAGGAGCTGGCCCGGCGGCCCGAGGTGCGGGCGGTCGGCGAGACCGGCCTCGACTACTACCGCGACTGGGCGAGCAAGGACGACCAGCACGCCAGCTTCCGCGCGCACATCGAGATCGCCAAGCGCACCGGCAAGGCGCTGGTCATCCACGACCGCGAGGCGCACGACGACGTGCTGAAGGTGCTGGCCGACGAGGGCGCGCCGGACGTGGTGGTGTTCCACAGCTTCTCCGGGGACGCCGAGATGGCCAAGAAGTGCGCCGAGGCCGGATATTTCATGTCCTTCTCCGGGCCTGTGACGTACAAGAACGCCCACTACCTGCGCGAGGCCGCCGCGGTCGCGCCGCCCGAGCTGATGCTGGTCGAGACCGACGCCCCCTACCTGCCGCCGGTCCCGCACCGCGGCAAGCCCAACGCCCCCTACCTCATCCCGCTCACCCTGCGCTGCCTCGCCGAGGTCAAGAACGTCCATCCCGACCGGTTGTGCGAGGCGATCAGCGCCAACGGAGTCACGGTCTTCGGCGAGTGGTGACCATGATTCGGGCAAGGCATCACGGGCGGACGTCGATTTCTCGCTAGCGTTCGGGCCGTTTCCGGTTATCGGAGGTGGCCCGTTGCGAGGAAAGAGGCGTGCGCCCCGTCCGCCCATCCCGTGGCGTTCCCCATGGACGCCCGTCGTCTGCGCGGCCGGCGCGCTGGCCGTCGGCACGCTCGTGACCGTCTCGCTCCTCGTCAAAGAGGTCACGGTGGTCGTGGACGGCGAGCGCAGGCCCGTGCACGCCATGGCCGCCACCGTCGGCGAGGTGCTCGACGACACCGGCATACGGCTCGGCTCCGGCGACGTCGTACGCCCCGCCGCGCACCAAGAGGTCTCCGACGGAACCACCATCGAGGTGCGCCGCGCCCGCCCCATCACCCTGACCCTCGACGGCCGGACCAGCACGCACCTCGTCACCGCCACCAACGTCGGCGACGCGCTCGCCGAGCTCGACCTCACCCCCGCCGCCGGGCGGCTGTCCGCACCGCCCGCGTACGAGGTGCCGCTCGAAGGCATGGCGCTGACCTTCTACACCCTGCGCAAAGTGCACGTCATGACCGGCAACACCCGGCGCACCTCACGGACCACCGCCAAGACCGTGCGCGGCGTGCTCCGCCAGCAGGGCATCCGGGTGCGGCGCGGCTACCTGGTCGATCCGCCGCTCGACAGCTTTCCCAAGGAAGGGACCGTGATCAGGGTCGCGCCGCCGCGTACCGTGACCATTCCGCGCGACGTGGCCCGGCTCGACTGGGAGGCGCTGGCCGACTGCGAGTCCGGCGGCGACCCGCAGGCGTACAACCCGGACGGGCCGTACTACGGGATGTACCAGTTCAGCCTGCCCGTCTGGGAATCGGTGGGCGGGATGGGGCTGCCGTCGGAGTGGCCGGAGGAGGAGCAGACCTATCGGGCGCAGGTGCTGTACCGGCAGGTGGGTGGGAGGTGGCAGGGGGTGTGGCCGGCGTGCGGCGACCGCCTGTTTCCCAGCACCTGACCGCTGCGGCGCACCTGGTTCAGCCGGCGAGGCTGACGCCGAAGTCGGCGCCTTTCGGCGGTTGCAACGGCTTGAACGTCTCGGCGTTCCTGCCCGCCACCGCGACCCGCCCGTACGGCCGCGCGTCCGGCTGACCCACGTACAGCCTGTTGCCGCTGAACGCCACCGACCAGCCGAACAGCCCCTCCGTGTCCTCAAGCCGCCGATCCTCGGCCGCGTTCTTCCACGAGATCACCCGAACGCCGCCCCCGTAAGGAGCGCCGATCGCCAGCCGCCCGTCCGTCGAGGCCGCCAGCGAGAAGCCGAACGCCTGCTCGCCCTCCTGCGTCACCCGCCGCAGGGGCTTTCTGTCCGTGCCGAGCAGATCGACGTAGCCGGGGCCGGGTGAGCCGATCGCGTACCCGGAGCCCTCGGAGTAGGCGACCGCGTAGCCGTACCGGTCGCCGGAGGTGCCGGTCGGGGAGTCCAGCTTCTCCGAGGTGAGTTTCGCCGCCAGCACGTCGTCGATGAACACCACCGAGCCCGAGTCGATCTTCCCGTCCTCGACCTGGCGGCCCAGGCCGTCGTCGTTCTCGTACGGGACACCGACGACCAGCGCGTTCTTCGGGCCGAACGCCAGCGACCAGCCGAACTGGTCGCCCACCTCGCTGTTGCCCCGCACGTCCACGCTCTCCTGGCTGATGCGGCGTAGCTCGCCCGCGCCCTTGCGGACGTACACGGCGCCTGTGTCCTGGAGGTCCCCTTCGTCCTCGTACGGCGCGCCGATCGCCACCAGGTCGCCCTTGGCGGCCAGCGACCAGCCGAAGTGGGCGAACCGCTGCGGGCGCGTCGCGGTCAGCCGCTGCGGGGACGCGACCCGGCCGCCGTAGACCACGAACACCGCGCCGGCGTCCTCCACGCCGTCCACATCCGCGTACGGGGCGCCGATCACCAGGTCGGCGCAGGAGTCACCATTGAGCTGCGCCAGCCGTACCGACCAGCCGAGCCCGTCACCCCTCGCCACGCCCGGCACCGAGACCGGCACGACCTTGCCCGCTGACAGGACGTGCACGGCCCCTTTCTGCCCGTCCCCGAACGGGTCACCGGCCACCACATCACCCGCCCCGTCACCGTCGAAGTCGGCATCACCGGCGCAGGCAGGGGGTTCACCGCCGGTCGTGCGGACGGTTGTTTCATGGACGGCGGTCGTGTGGACGGCGGTCGTGTGGACGGTGGCTTCACTGACGGCGGTCGCCTGGGCGCCGGCCGTCGAGCCGGCGAGAGGGACACCCGCCACGACCAGCATGACCAGCAGCAGCACAGCCTTCCTGATCACCCCAGCGCCACCTCGATCTGCCGCCCGTTCTCGAGCATGGTCGCCGTCATCTTCACCGGCTTGCGGTACGGGGCCAGGTCGAACACGAACGCGCTGTCCAGCCGTCCGCCCGGCGGGATGGCCGGGGGCAGCGTGAGAGCCGCCGCGTCGTGCTCGGCGCCCCGATCGTCCACCAGCGTCACCACGGGCTGGATCAGATCCCGCCGCGTCCCGCTCGGGTTGATCACCGTCCAGCGGATCACGCAGAGCTGCCCCTTGCTCGCCGTCATGTCCTGGTACGTCCGCAGCCCGCACTGCGGCGCCTCCGGGACGATCGCCACCGGATCGTCGAAGCCGGGGCCCAGGGCGAACCTGCGTCCCACGTCATTGGGCTGCTCGCTGCCCGCCGCCTGGGAGGGGGCGCCGGGGTTCGCGGTGATGGCGGTGTTGCGCCCGGACGTCGCGATCAGCACCGCCACCGTCACGACGATCGCCGCCACGGCCGCCGCAGCGGCGATGAGCCAGCGCGTGCCCGGTGTACGGGGGCCGCCGAGGGTGTCGGGCTCGTCGACGGGGGTGAGCGGAGGCCGCGTCCCCGGCTGCGTATCCGTACCTAATTCCTGCCCCCCGCCCGCGGCACCCGGCACAGACCCGCCGGCCAGCACGGACCCGCCACCTGGGACGGACCCGCCGCCTGAGACGGAGCCGCCTGGGACGGACCCGCCGCCTGAGACGGAGCCGCCTGGGACGGACCCGCCGCCTGGGACGGACCCGCTACCCGGCAGAGACCTGGCACCCGGCACCGTCCCCCCACCCGGCAGGGAGCCGGCACTCGGCAAGGCTCCGCCACCGCGCGCCCCACCACCCGGCGCGCCCTCGCCACGTGGGGCCGGCCCGCCGTCCTGTCCGGCACCCTGCTGAGACGGCGCGGCATCGTCCCGTACCGGCGAGTCGTCGTCCTTCAGCGACCGCTTCCCGAACGGGAACAGCCCCCGCACCCGGCCCGCCTCCTGCGGAGAGCCGGTCTGGCCGGGCACCTTCCAGCGAGCGAGCTCCTGCCTGGCCGCCTCTTCCTCCTGACGGGCCCGCTCCTCGATAGACGCCTGCTCGGCCACGTCCTTCGGGACGGGATCCGAAGCGGCGGCACCGAACGACGCAGGCGGCACGGTCGGCCGCGAGCCGCCACCTGGAGCGACATCCGGATCCTCTCGCGTCGCATCACTCGGGGGCGGGGTGGTGAAAGTGGCCGTGATGTCCGGCTCATCGACGACGTTCTGGGGCGGCTCCCACTCGCCCAGCATCTCGGTGGCCACCAGCGTCGGCGGGTCGGCGGGAGCCGCAGCCGTAGTCGTAGGCGCGCTCCCGCCCACCAAGGCGATCAGCAGGTCCTGCGCGCTGGGCCGCAGGGAGGGGTCCATGGAGGTGGCCCGGCGTACGAGTTCGTTGAGCGGAGCGGGCAGCGCCCCCAGGTCGGGCGGCGTGTTGAGCACCCGGTGCGCCAGCGTGATGGGGTCGCCACGCCCGAACGGGTGCCGCCCGTTCCCCGCATAAGCCACCAGGCAGCCCCAGGCGAAGATGTCGGCCGCCGGGCTGACCGGCTCGCCGCGTACCTGCTCAGGAGCCCACCACCCCGGACTGCCCAGCAGCTCGCCGGACATCGTGAACCC
The DNA here is from genome assembly GCF_040678535.1 of Nonomuraea sp. NPDC052634. Lineage (NCBI taxonomy): Bacteria > Bacillati > Actinomycetota > Actinomycetes > Streptosporangiales > Streptosporangiaceae > Nonomuraea > Nonomuraea sp. NPDC052634. The sequence continues at coordinate 49,035 of NZ_JBFATY010000015.1, forward strand.
CGTCTCGCGATCGAGCGCCCGCGCGATCCCGAAGTCGATCACGCGCGGCCCGGAGATGGACAGGATCACGTTCGCCGGTTTGAGGTCCCTGTGCACGAGCCCGGCCACGTGGATCGCCGCGAGCGCCGCCGCCACGCCCAGCGCGACGCCGTGCAGCGGCCCGGGGTCGAGCGCCCCATGGTTCGCGATCTGCGCGGACAGGGCAGTGCCCGCGATGTACTCGGTCACCATGTAGGGCCGGCCGTCGGCGGTGTTGCCGTTGTCGAGCACCTGGGCGGTGCAGAACGACGCCACCCGCCTGGCGTTCTCCACCTCGGCATGGAAGCGTGCCGCGAACCCCTCCTGATTGGCGTACGCCGCCTTCACCACCTTGACCGCGACGAAACGCCCGGTCGGGGCCTTGGCGAGGAACACGGTCCCCATGCCGCCCTCGCCGAGGCGGCCCAGCAGCCGGTACGGCCCGATCTCCCGCAAGTCGGTCGGCCGGAGCGGCGCGGCGCCCGTTGGCTCCATCAGGGACGTTCCTTCCTGTTCCACGCCATCCTCTCCTCTGATCTCCCCACGCGCCATCGCACGTCCTTCATGCGGGAGACTGGTTGGATGATGAGGCTGTTGGGCCCTGCAGAAATACGTATTTTGGCGGACAAGCTAGATCTTCGTCCGACAAAGAAGCTCGGGCAGAACTTCGTGATCGATGCCGGAACGGTCCGGCGCATCGTCCGCGTCGCCGACCTCTCACCCGACGACGTCGTCATAGAGGTCGGTCCCGGCCTCGGCTCGCTGACCCTCGCGCTGCTGCCGTCGGCCGCCCACGTGGTCGCCGTCGAGATCGACCCGGTGCTCGCCGCCCAGCTCCCCATCACGGTCGCCGAGCGCGCCGATGCCGGCAACCTCACGGTCGTCAACGCCGACGCGATGAAGGTCACGCCCGGCGACCTGTCCGGCCACCGGCCCACCGCGCTCGTGGCGAACCTCCCGTACAACGTGGCCGTCCCTGTGGTGCTGCACCTGCTGGAGGTGCTGCCCTCGCTGCGCAAGGGGCTGGTCATGGTGCAGTCGGAGGTGGCCGACCGCCTCGCCGCAGGCCCGGGCTCGAAGGTGTACGGCGTGCCGTCGGTCAAGGCCGCCTGGTACGCCGACGTACGCAGGGCCGGGCCTGTCGGCCGCAGCGTCTTCTGGCCCGTACCGAACGTCGACTCCGGCCTGGTCTCCCTGGTCCGCCGCGACCCGCCGCCCACCACGGCCACCCGCGAGGAAGTCTTCGAGGTGGTGGACGCCGCCTTCGCCCAACGCCGCAAGACCCTCCGCGCCGCCCTGGCGACCTGGGCCGGCAGCGCCGCCGACGCGGAACGTACGCTGAGGGCGGCCGGCGTGGACCCGTCGGCGCGCGGCGAACAACTCGACGTCCAGGCCTTCGCCCGCATAGCCGAACACCGCCCCTGACCGGTTCGCACGGCCGGGAGCCTGCACCCCCGATCCGCGTGGTTCGTGCGGGCTCCGCCTCTTTGCGATCGGTGTGGTTCGTGCGGGCTCCGCCTTCGCGATCGGTGTGGTTCGTGCGGGCTCCGCCTTCGCGATCCGCGTAGTTCGGTGCGGGCTCTGCCTCTCCGCAATTCGTGGTTTGTGCAGGCCCCACCCCGCATTCGCGTGATTCGTGCGGCTTGCCGCGATCCGCCAGGTCGTGAACCTTCGACCCGGCCGGCCCCGTACCTGCTCACCACCAGGGCTGATCCTTGTCAGACCCCGGACCGGCCAGACCCTGCCAGACCCGGTCCAACCCCGGACCGGCCGGACCCTGGATCTGCGAGGTCCTTAAACCTGCGAGACCCGTGGAGCTGCGAGGTCCTTGGACCGTGAGACCCGTGGAGCTGCGAGGTCCTTAGACCCGCGAGACCCCTGTTCCCGCGAGACCCCTGTTCCCGCGAGACCTCTGGAGCTGCGAGGACCCTGAACCGGAGAGACCCCTGGACGTGCGAGGACCCGGACTCGCGAGGGTCCTGAGCGGAAGAGAAGCCTGCGCTGCTCAGCAGCGTGGCTCTTCAACCAGGCGATGACCAGGCGATGAACAGGGAGGGCGATGACCAGGCGGTGAACAGGGCGATGACCCGGCGGTGAACAGGGAGGGCGATGACCAGGCGATAACCGGGGGATTTCCACAGGTCCAGCCTCCCCGTGTCCTCCCGGGTCCACAGAACCGTGCTCGGCACGATCCCGCCCTCGCCCAGCACCGGATCCTGGCCTCCCACCCCCGTTCAGCCTGGGAGGCACCCATGACCAAGAACTCCGTCTTCCTCTGGTTCGCCCTCCGCCCCGCCCTGCTCATCGCGTTCGTCGCAGCTCTCCTCACAGCCATGACCACCCCCGCCGAAGCCGCTCGCAAGAAGAAGGCCATGACGAAGGGACAGATCGCCGCCGCAGCCGCCCTGACCCAACTAGGCGTCGCCTTCTCCTGGGGCGGCGGCTCGCCCAAAGGCCCCACGTTCGGCATAGGCAGAGGCGCGAGAACCAGAGGCTTCGACTGCAGCGGCCTGACCCTCTACGCCTGGTCCAGAGCCGGCGTGCGGCTGAGTCACTACACGGGAGCCCAGTTCCGCCAAGGCCGCCGCATCCCGCTCTCGGCCCGCCGTACCGGCGACCTGCTCTTCTTCGGCGGCGGCACCGGCGCGCCCACCCACGTCGCTCTCTACCTAGGCAGCGGCATCATGATCCACGCCCCCAAGACCGGCGACGTGGTCAGGAAGACAAGCTTCCTCAACATTCCCTACTACCGATCTTCGTTCCGAGGCGCCGTCCGTCCAGGCTGAGAACTCAACCAGCTCGGCCGTACCCGCAAGCGTCGCGACTACGCAGCGTCCGCGCCGCAGTCCTCCGGCACTCGTACCACGCTCCGAGCTCCGACGTCCGACCTCCGATGTGCAACCGGGTGGGGCGTGCGCGGACGCTGGGCGTGCGAAACCGAGGCGTGGCGTGCGCGGACGCCGGTCGTCCGCACCGCACCCCCGCCCTGCGGGCTCAGCGTTGGCGTGCTCCGAGATCCGGTTGGCCGTCCCGATGCCGGCGTGGACCGCAGTCCAGTTCCGGTGTGTTCAGCGTTGGCGTGCTCCGATATCCGGTTGGCCGTCCCGATGCCGGCGTGGACCGCAGCCCCGCCTCGGTGCGTTCAGCGTTGTCGTGCCCCGGGACTCGCGGTAGGCCCGACGTGCGCGTGGACCGCAGTCCCGTTCCGGTGTGTTCAGTGTTTGCGTGCTCCGGGGTCCGGTCGGTGGGCCGCGATGTCCGCGTACATCGCGGCCCTGCCTCGGCGCGTCCAACGTTTCCGTGCCCCGGAATCCGGTCGGCGGGCCTGACGCCTGCGTACATCGGACCCCCGCTCCGCGAATTGACGCGCTCCTCGTGTGCTTTCACGTTCGCGAGCACTTGGGTGTGGGCCAGGTTCCGGGGCCCGGTCACCCTTGCTGCAGGTCCAGGCATGTGGGGCGGGCGCCGGTGGTCACAGTACGCCGAGTTCGAGTGCAGACCTCCGACGTTCAGGTTCCATCTCACCCGGCCAGGACTGCGTGCACGCTGATGCCGCACCGAGCGTGATTCAAGTCCCGGTTCGGGGGAGCGTAGGCCTGCCTGGCGCCGTGTGCGCGTCTCCAGCCGGCCTCGCGGGAGAATCGCGTCTCCAGCTGGCTTCGCGGGAAAGTCGCGTCTCCAGCCGGCCTCGCGGAAGCGTCGCGCCTTCAGCCGGACGGGCGTGTGTGATCGCTCTGTGAGGTGGTGGTCTGTGGGCGGCCGGGCCTCTCGGGAGAGTCGCGCCTTCAGCTGGCCTCCTGGCGGAGCCGCGCCTTCAGCCGGCCTGCTTGGGGGTGCATGCCTGCACCAGATCGCTCACCAGAGAGGACAGCAGCTCCTGGTCTTCCTTGCGGGACGGCTCGTACTCCATCAGTCCCAGCCCGACCACCTTGAACCGCTCGCCCACGGCGCGCACCAGTGACAGTAGCTCTTCGGGTCGCAGTCCGTCGGGCGCGGGCGATCCCACGCTGGCGAAAATCTCCGGGTCCAGCACGTCGAAGTCGATGTGTACGTACACGACGGTGTCGTCGTCCGATGCCGCCGCTGCCGCGTGGGAGGCGCTCGTTGCGATGCTCGCGTCCGTGCCCGAGGTTGCGATGCTCGCGTCCGTGCCCGAGGTTGCGATGCTCGCGTCCGTGCGCGAGGTCGACGCGCGTTCCTTACGGCGGGATTCGATCGCTTCGATCAGGGCCTCCGCGTCCGCGCCTGGCGGCAGGAGCGGCACGCCCGCGCCCTCGATGAACTCCTTCTCCCCGGCGTCCAGATCGCGTACTCCGGCCAGGACGATCTGCCGCGACGTCAGCGGCTCGCCGGCCACCAGGCCGGTGGGGCCGTCACCGGTGAGGGCACGCAGGACCATGCCGTGGTAGGCGCCGGAGGGCGAGGTGGCGGGTGTGTTCAGGTCGCCGTGGGCGTCGAACCAGAGCACGACCAGCCGGTCCCCGTACCGTCTCCGCGCCGCCGCGATCGGCTGCAGCTCGACACCGCAGTCCCCGCCCGTGGTGACCACGAAGCCGTCGGACGTTTGCTCAAGGGCGGTGCGCACCCGTGACGCTGTGATGACGAGGTCGTCCTCGACCGCGACCCGTACCCGACGCTCGGCGCCCACCATGTCGGCGAGCAGCCGCGCCCCTTCCTTCAGGCGTTCGGCGGTGCGCGAGCCCGATCCCCGCCACTGCGGCACCTCGATCACTGTCACCATGTCGTTCACCACCTTCATCGGGAAGAACGCCGTAAGGAGGGCGGGGCGGACCCACATTGCGTAATTCGCTCGGGGCTCGCCTTCTCCGCAAAAGTCGTCCGATGTGTTCACGCATTGTCATCACGGAGGTTCGGGGCATTTGGTGACCAACTTGACTCTCCGTGGTGAGGAGTCGGCAGACCTTGGCGTCATATTTCGAGAACCGCATGTCAGGGCTCCGCGCCCCGATAACATCGAGTGTCCTTGACCCCGGCAAGTAGTGAGAGTGGCAGAAGATCGATGAGTTCGGTGACCGTACGTGTGCCCGCGAAGGTCAACGTGCAGCTTTCTGTCGGCCCGCTCAGGGAAGATGGCTACCACGACCTGGTCAACGTCTTCCACGCCGTGTCGATCTTCGATGAGGTGGTGGCGAAGGAGGCCGAGGGGATCACCGTTCAGGTGAACGGGAAGTGGTCCGACCAGGTGCCGATCGACGACAGCAACCTCGCCATCCGGGCCGCTCGCGCTCTCGCCAAGCACGCCGGACGGAGCTACGGCGCCGAGCTGATCATCCACAAGAACATCCCGGTCGCGGGCGGCATGGCGGGCGGCAGCGCCGACGCGGCCGGCGCGCTCGTGGCCTGCAACGAGCTGTGGGGTCTGGGGCTGCCCATGGACGACCTCATGGAGATCGCCGGCGACCTGGGCAGCGACGTTCCGTTCTCGCTCATCGGCGGTACGGCGGTCGGCACCGGGCGCGGCGAGCAGCTGAGCGAGCTGCCCACCGGGGGCACCTTCCACTGGGTGTTCGCCCTGGCCAACGGCGGTCTGTCGACGGCCAAGGTGTACGCCGAGTGCGACCGCCTCCGAGCGGAGTCCAACGCCGAGGTGCCGTGGCCGACGCTCAACGACTCCCTGATGGAGGCGCTCGGCACCGGCGACGCGTACGCACTCGGCGCCCACCTCAGCAACGACCTCCAGCCCGCCGCACTCAACCTCCGCCCCGAGCTCGGCCCGACCCTCGACTCCGGCCGCCAGCACGGCGCACTCGGGGCGATCGTCTCCGGGTCGGGGCCGACCTGCGCGTTCCTCGCCATCGACGCCACCCACGCCCGCGACCTGGCCGAGAGCCTCACCGCCACGGGCGCCGCCCACACGGCCGTCGCCGCCCACGGCCCGGTCCAGGGCGCCACCGTGATCTGAGTCTGCGGCTTCCGGGAAGCCGGGCGTGCTCGGAGGCGAAGGTCGGTTTCAAGGGGGGCCGGTCTTGAACCCGGTCGCGGGCGCTTGGGGTTCGTTCCGGGGGCTGGTCTCAGGGGCTAGCGTCGATCTTCGGGTGTGCTGAGGTTCGGTTCCAAGGGCCGCGTGCTCTCGGTCTTCGGGCGTTCAGCGTGGTCGAAGGGGCATCCGGGAGCGATCTTGGTGCAGCCGCCCGGGGCGCGCTCCTCGCGCGATCGCCCCGGAGCCGGGAACTCCGATGAGCTCTCGTGGGGCGATCTTGATCGGCTGGTGAGGCGGGCTTGGTCGCACGTCCATGCGCGGCCTGCGCGGGTCTCTGGGCGGGTTCTCCAAGCAGGGTTCTCGGCGGCTCTCGAGCGCCTTATCGGCGGTGGCAGCGCGGGCGGGCGGGACGTGGGGAGCCGATACCCTGGGAAGGCCATGAATCTGGTCAATCTCGAGTCGGTCTCCCACGCCTACGGCCCCAAGCCGCTCCTCACCGACGTCTCCCTCGGTGTCGAGGAAGGCGACCGCATCGGTGTCGTCGGGCGTAACGGAGGCGGCAAGACGACGCTGCTGTCCGTGCTATCGGGCACGCTACGCCCCGACAGCGGCCGCGTCACCCACAGCCGCGGCCTGCGAGTGGGGTTCCTGACGCAGCAGGACGCCCTCGATCCCACGCTCACCGTGCGCGAGACGGTGCTCGGCGGGCTGGCGGAGCACGAGTGGGCGGGCGACCAGCGCGTACGTGAGATCCTCGCCAACCTGATCGGCGACCTCGACCTCGACGCCAAGGCGGGCGACCTGTCGGGCGGTGAGCGCAGGCGTACGGCGCTGGCCAAGCTGCTCATCGACGACCACGACCTGATCATGCTCGACGAGCCCACCAACCACCTCGACATCGAGGCCATCGCGTGGCTGGCCGGGCACCTGGCCGGCCGCAAGAGCGCGCTGGTGGTCGTCACGCACGACCGGTGGTTCCTCGACGCGGTCTCGACCCGTACGTGGGAGGTCGTGGACGGCCGGGTGGAGCGCTACGAGGGCGGCTACGCGGCGTACGTCCTGGCGAAGGCCGAGCGGGCCCGCATCGCCCAGGCCGCCGAGGAGCGCCGTCAGAACCTCATGCGCAAGGAGATCGCCTGGCTGCGGCGCGGCCCGCCCGCCCGTACGTCCAAGCCGAAGTTCCGCGTCGAGGCCGCCCAGGCGCTGATCGCGAACGAGCCGCCGCCCCGCGAGACCGTCGAGCTGATGCGCTTCGCCGCGGCCAGGCTCGGCAAGACGGTGTACGACCTCGAAGACGTCACCCTCCACGCCGGCGGCCCCGGCACGGGTCCGCTGGTGCTCGACCGCCTCACCTGGCAGTTCGGCCCCGGCGACCGCATCGGGCTGATCGGGGTGAACGGGTCGGGCAAGTCGTCGGTGCTGCGCCTGCTCGCCGACACGATCAAGCCCGACTCCGGCCGGGTGATCAGGGGCAAGACCGTACGCCTCGCGCATCTGTCGCAGGAGCTGGGCGAGCTCGACCCCACGCGGCGGGTGCTGGAGTCGGTGGAGGAGATCCGCAAGTACCTCAAGGTCGGCAAGCGCGAGTGGACCGCCTCCCAGCTGCTCGAACGCCTCGGCTTCCGCGGCGAGGCGCAGTGGAAGGTGGTCGGCGACCTGTCCGGTGGCGAGCGGCGGCGGCTGCAGTTGCTGCGGCTGCTCATGGACGACCCCAACGTGCTGCTGCTCGACGAGCCCACCAACGACCTCGACATCGAGACGCTCAACGAGCTCGAAGACCTGCTGGACGGCTGGCCGGGCACGCTGATCCTGGTGAGCCACGACCGCTACTTCCTCGAGCGGGTCACCGACAAGTGCGTGGCGCTGCTGGGCGACGGCAAGCTGTCGCTGCTGCCCGGCGGGGTGGACGAATATCTCGAACGCCGCGCCGCCGGCACGGCCGTGACCGCCCGCCTCGGCGTGGGCGCCGCGCCTGCCGCGTCCGAGCCTGCCGCCGCCGCGCAGCCGAGCGCGTCCAGCGCGCCGAGCACGCCCAGCGGGTTGTCGGCCAAGGAGGAGCGCGAGCTTCGCAAGGAGCTCAACCGCCTGGAACGTCAGCTCGACAAGCTGAGCGACCAGGAGGCCAGGCTGCACGCGGCCATGGCGGAGGCGGCCAGCGACTACGCCAAGCTGGGCGAACTCGACGCTCAGCTCCGCGAGATCACGGCCCAGAAGGACGCGATCGAGGCCGAGTGGCTCGAAGTCGCCGACCGCCTGGGCGAGTGACCGGCTCGCCAGGTGGGCCCGCTGGGACCGCCTGGAGGCTGCGAACGGCCCCGATCCCGCATCGGATCGGGGCCGTTCTCGTTTCCGCGGGAGGTGTGGGCCGGCGGGGCTCGTCGGTCGCCCTGCGAAGGGCGAAAGGGATCGCGGTGGTGTTCGTCGGTCGCCTTCGCGTGTGGTGTGGGGATCGTCGGTCGGGAACTGGGCGGTCGTCCCCGCGAAGGGCGTAGGGGGGTCGTTCGGGGCTCGTCGGGCGCCCTCACGAAAGGCATGGGGGATCGCCTGCGGGGCTTGTCGGCCGTACCCGCGAAGGCCGGGAGTGGATCGAAGGCGTGCGTGGTGGGTCAGAGAGGGGAGTCGAAGGGGGTGAGGAGGGTGCGGAGGAGGTCGGCGAGGGTGCGCTGATCGGCGGGGCCGAGGCTGGACAGCAGCTCCCGCTCCCTCCGCAAAAGGTCGGCGAATGCGGCGTCCACCCGCGCCAGCCCCGTCTCGGTGAGGGAGACGAGCACGCCACGCCGGTCTTCGGGGTCGGGCCGCCGGCGGACGAGCCCGGCCTGGGCGAGGCGGTCGATGCGGTTGGTCATGGTGCCCGAGGTCACGAGCGTGGCTCTGAGCAGGGCACCGGGACTGAGCTCGTAGGGCTTTCCGGCCCGGCGCAGCGCCGTCAGCACGTCGAACTCCCACGGCTCCAGATCGTGCTCGGCGAACGCCGCGCGCCGCGCACGGTCGAGATGCTTGGCCAGTCGTGACACCCTAGAGAGCACCTGGAGCGGCTCAACGTCGAGATCGGGGCGCTCCGTCCGCCAAGCCGCGACGAGGCGATCGACCTCGTCCCTAGCATCTTCCGTCATGACACACAAGTGTACTGTCTTGACATCGAGATATCCCTCTCGATATCAATTATCTTCATGTCGAGAGATATCTGGGACCCTGTGACGTACGCCGTCTACGCGGACGAGCGGTCGCGGCCGTTCATCGAGCTCATCTCAAGGGTGGGGGCGGTAGAGCCCGATTATGTCGTGGACATGGGCTGCGGCAGCGGTGAACTCACCGTCGAGCTGGCCAATCGCTGGCCCAATGCGACGATCGAGGGCTTCGACTCCTCCCCGGCCATGATCGGCAAGGCCAGGAAGCTGGAGTCGAAGGTCAGGTTCCAGGTCGCCGACGCCGCCACCTGGCGCCCTGACAGGCCCGTCGACGTGATCATTTCGAACGCGCTGCTGCAGTGGGTGCCCGACCACCACTCCGTGCTGGAGCACTGGATGGAGGAGCTGGCCCCGGGCGGCTGGCTGGCCTTCCAGGTGCCGGGCAACTTCGACGCGCCCAGCCACGTGGCCATCCGCGAGCTGTGCAACTCCCGCGCCTGGTCCGACAAGCTCGGCGGCTACACACGGGGCACGCCGGTGAGCGAGCCCCTGGAGTACGTCGACCTGCTCAACCAGGGCGGCTCGCAGGTTGACGCCTGGGAGACCACGTACGTGCACATCCTCCAAGGAGAGAACCCGGTGCTCGAGTGGGTCTCCGGCACGGCGCTGCGCCCGATCTTCGACCGGCTCGACCAGGACGACCAGCGGCGGTTCAAGAACGACCTGGGCAAGCTGCTCGCCGAGGCGTACCCGGCGAGGAGCTACGGGACGCCCTTCCCGTTCCGGCGCATTTTCGTCGTGGTCCAGAAGTAGCAGCCCATCTTCTGAGGTGCCGCTTCGGGTGGCATCATGGTCCGAATCAGGACTCTTGCGAGGTGCAGTGGGCATCGAGATCGAGGACAAGTTCGACGTCCCGGCGGACTATGAGCTCCCGGACCTCAGCAGCCTGGCCGAGGTGACCGGGCCGAGGAGTTTCCGGCTCGTGGCCCTGTACTACGACACCCCCGATCTGCGCCTGGCCGCGCGCGGCGTGACGCTCAGAAGGCGGCGCGGCGGTGACGACGCCGGCTGGCACCTCAAGCTGCCCAAGGCCAAGGGAGTACGCCAGGAGATCACCCACCCGCTCACCCGCAGCACCAAGATCGTCCCCGCCGAGCTGGCCGAGCTCGTCCGCGCCTACACCCGCGGCGCCGAGCTGGTGGCCGTGGCCGAGCTGGAGACCCGCAGGAGCGTCACCGTGCTGCGCGAGGACGGCACCGATCTGGTGGAGATCGCCGACGACCGGGTCAAGGGCACCGTGTTCGGCGATGAGCCGAGGGTGGTGCGCTGGCGCGAGGTGGAGGCCGAGCTGCTCGAAGGCGGCACCCAGAAGCTGCTGAAGAAGGTCGGCAAGCGGCTGCGCGCGGCCGGAGCCGTACCGTCGCAGGCAGGCAACAAGCTGGCCAAACTGCTTGAGCCCGCGCCGCCGGCCATCGCCGCCACGAAGCCGGGCAGCGCGGGCGAGGTGGTGATGGCCTACCTGGCCGAGCAGGTGCAGGCCCTGCTGGCGCAGGATCCGAGGGTGCGCCGCGCCGAGGAGGACGCCGTGCACCAGATGCGGGTGGCCGCCCGCAGGCTGCGCAGCGCGCTCAAGGCGTTCAAGACCGTCGTGACCGGCACGCGTGGGGTGCAGGAGGAGCTGCGCCGGCTGGGCAACGTCCTCGGCGAGGCCCGCGACCTGGAGGTGATCAGGGCCAGGTTCACCAACGCGCTCAAGGGCCTGGAGCCCGAGCTGATCGTCGGCGACGTCGAGACCCGGCTCGGCGCCGACCTGCTGGAACGCGAGCGGCAGGCGTACGAGCGGATCAAGGAGGAGCTCAGCGGCGAGCGCTACTACCGCCTCCTCGACGCCCTGGACGCCCTGCTCGCCGCCCCGGAGCTGGGCAAGGCGGCGGCCAAGCCCGCCCAGGAGAAGCTGCGCGACCTCGCCAGGGCCGGTTGGGAGCGGGTGACCACCGCGTACGAGCGCGCGCAGGCCATCGGCGACCCCGAACGCCGCGAGATCGCCATGCACGACGTGCGCAAGGCGGCCAAGCGCGCCCGCTACACCGCAGAGGCGCTCCGGCCGATCCTCGGCGACGACATGGGCACGCTGGCCGGGCTGGCGGAGGACATCCAGGAGGTGCTGGGCGCCTACCAGGACGGCGTGGTCGCGCAGGAGCTGCTGGCCAGGGAGGCGGCGAGCGCCCGCGATGCGGGCCAGGACACCTTCACGTACGGCCTGCTCATCGGCCTCGAACGCGGCACCGCCGAACGCGCGCACGCCGACTTCCCCAAGGTGTGGAAGAAGACCTGCAAGGCGGCCGAGGCCGTCCTGTAACGGCGGGCCGGAGGCCCGGCTCCTCGCCGGGCGCCCACTGTCACGTCGTGTGCTGCTCCACGGCGACGACCCGCCCGTCCGCCCGGTGCAGCACGGCGAAGCCGCCCTTGCGCAGCCGTACGTCCTCCCCGGTCAGCGCCTGGATGAGGCCGGGCAGCACCTTGCGGTGGCTGCACACGGCGGCGGGCCAGGACAGCGAGGACACCAGGGCCGGCGTCTTGCGCGGGTCCTGGCCCTCCTCGCTGAGCAGCGGATCGACCCCGATCCCGAGCCCGGAGATCCGCGCGTACGGCTCCAGCGTCTGCACGCAGCGGGCGCTCGGCGACGACAGCAGCCGGCCGGGCCGCCAGGCGGGCAGGACGGCGGAGAGCACCCCCGCCTGGGCGAGGCCGCGCCGGTCGAGCGGCCGGGTGGCGTCGTCGCCCTCCCACTCGTCCCGGGAGCCGGCCGAGCCGTGGCGTACGAGGACGAGCGGCGTGGTGTCGAGCGGCGCGGCGGAAAGGGCCTCGATCAGCGGCGTGTCCCAGGTGTACGACAGCAGCCGCCCGGCCTCGTCGAGCGGCACCCAGCGCAGCTCGCCGACCTCGTCGTCCGGAGCGAACCCGGCGTCGTGGACCGCCCGCGCCACCCAGTAGTCGACCCGCTTGCGCCGCCCTCCGATGGGGTACCAGACGGGCGGCAGCGGCCGGCCGAGCGTGACGGTCAGCCCGGTCTCCTCGCGCACCTCGCGTACGGCGGCGGCGACGACGTGCTCGCCCGGCTCCAGCTTGCCTTTGGGGAACGTCCAGTCGTTGTAGCGGGGACGGTAGACGACGGCCACCTCGGTGTCGCTTCCCGAGCCGCGCAGGATGACGGCGCCGGCCGCCCGGATGGGCTCGTCAGTTGTCAACGGTCCTCCAGCGGCGGGTGCTGATCAGATGGCTCTGCAGGTCATCGCCCGGGTGGCGGGTCCAGGTGCCGTCGGAGTTGAGCCACCAGGTGCTGGTGGAGTCGTCCATGGCCCGGTCCATCAGCTCGATGAGGTACGCCTTGTGCTTCTGCGCGGTCACCTTGACCAGGGCCTCGACGCGGCGGTCCAGGTTGCGGCGCATGAGGTCGGCGCTGCCGATCCACACCTCGGGGCGGCGGCCGAGTCCGAACTCGTAGACGCGCGAGTGCTCAAGGAACCTCCCCAAAACCGAGCGTACCCGGATATTTTCCGACAGGTCAGGGATGCCGGGGCGCAGGGTGCAGACGCCGCGTACCCACAGGTCCACCTGCACGCCGGCCCTGGACGCCCGGTAGAGCGCGTCGATGATCGGCTCGTCCACCAGCGAGTTGGTCTTGATCCTGATCCGCGCGGGGCGGCCGGCCCGCTGGTGGGCGATCTCCCGCTCGATCCGCGCCACCAGGCCGCTGCGCATGGAGTGCGGCGCGACGAGCAGCCGCCGGTAGGCCGAGTGGTGCGAGTAGCCGGTCAGGTGGATGAACAGGTCCGTGACGTCCTCGCCGACCAGCGGGTCCGCGGTGAGCAGGCCGAAGTCCTCGTACTGGCGGGCGGTCTTGGGGTTGTAGTTGCCGGTGCCGATGTGGCAGTAGCGGCGCAGCTCGCCCGATGCCTCCTGGCGTACGACGAGGGCCAGCTTGCAGTGGGTCTTCAGGCCGACCACGCCGTAGACGACGTGGCAGCCGGCGCGTTCGAGCTTGCGCGCCCAGGAGATGTTGGCGTGCTCGTCGAAGCGGGCCTTGATCTCGACGACCACCACGACCTGCTTGCCCGCCTCGGCGGCGTCGATGAGGGCGTTGACGATGGGGGAGTCGCCGCTGGTGCGGTAGAGGGTCTGCTTGATCGCGAGCACTCTGGGGTCGGCGGCGGCGTCCTCGATGAAGCGCTGCACGCTGGTGCTGAAGGAGTCGTACGGGTGGTGCAGCAGCACGTCGCGCTCGCGCAGCACCGAGAAGATGTCGTCCTCGGCGTTGATCACCTCGGCCGGCACGAACGGGCGGTAGCTCAGCTCGCCGCGGTCGAGGTCGGCGATCGCGTGCAGGCCCGACAGATCGAGCGGGCCGGGCAGCCGGTAGATCTCGTGCGGGTCCAGCTCCAGCTCCTCGATGAGCGGGGCCAGCACCTCCGGCGTGATGCTCTCCTCGACCTCCAGCCGCACGGGCGGCCCGAACCGCCGCTTGAGCAGCTCCTTCTCCAGGGCCTGCATGAGGTTCTCGGTGACGTCCTCGTCGACGTCGAGATCCTCGTTCCTGGTGACGCGGAAGACGTGGTGCTGGAGGATCTCCATGCCGCGGAAGAGCTGCCCGAGATGGGCGGCGATGACGTCTTCCAGGGGTACGAAACGGTCTTTGGACGCCTGGACGAACCTGGGCAGCTGCGAGGGCACCTTGACGCGGGCGAACACGGTGTGGCCCGTCGCGGGATTGCGTACCAGGACGGCGAGGTTGAGGCTCAGCCCGGAGATGTAGGGGAACGGGTGCGCGGGGTCCACGGCCAGCGGCGTGAGCACGGGCCTGATGCGCTCCTTGAACAGCTTGCGCAGCTCGGTGCGCTCTTCGCGGCTCAGGTCGTCCCAGCGCACGATCTCGATGCCCTCGCCGGCGAGCTGGGGGCTGATCTGCTTGTGGAAGGCGGCCGCGTGCCGCCTGGCCAGCTCGTCGGCCACCGTGGCGATCCTGACCAGCTCTTCCTGCGGCTTCAGGCCGCTTTTCGTGCGCAGCAGCAGCCCGGTCGCCATCCGCCGCTTCAGCCCGGCCACCCGGACGCGGAAGAACTCGTCGAGGTTGCTGGCGAAGATCGCCAGGAAGCGTACGCGTTCGAGCAGGGGCAGGGAGGGGTCCTCGGCCAGCTCCAGCACCCGCTCGTTGAACTGGAGCCAGCTTTCCTCGCGGTTGAGGAACCGCTCCTGCGGGAGGGGCAGGTCGGAGGCGGATGGGAACGGTTCCGCAGACATATGGCGTATGGTGCCCCGTTCGGTTGAACAGCACGTTAACGTCGCCGCAACGGCTCACCCCAGAGGGTCGGCCCTGCTCAACCCCATCGTCACCCCGCGGGACCGTGCCGTTCAAGGGTCACTCAGGATGATCTACCTGCTCAAGGCGGGCGGCGCGCTCCGCCAGGCGCGCCTCCCGCTGGCGGAGCTTCTCCTCCCGTTCACGGGCCTTCTCCGCCTCCTTCAGCAACCGTTCACGCTCTTTCAGCTCGCGTATGCGGGCCTTCTCGGCCTCCTTCAGCTCACGCTGGCGGGCCTTCTCCGCCTCCTTGAGCTCCTTCTCGCGGGCCTTCTCCAGCTCGCGCAGCTCCTTCTCGCTGACCGTGCGCGGCTTGGCCGAGGCGACGCGGTCGCGCAGCGAGACCGTCAGCGACGGGTTGGGGTCGAGCGCGGTCAGGCCGTTCCAGGCCAGGTTGACCAGGTGGGCCGCGACCTCCTCGCGGCTCGGCTTGCGCACGTCGAGCCACCACTGCCCGGTCAGCGCCACCATGCCGACCAGCATCTGGGCGTACATGGGGGCGAGCTTGGGGTCGTAGCCCCTGGCCGCGAACTCGTCGGCCAGCACGTCCTCCACCTGGCTCGCGATCTCGCTGATCAGGCTGGCGAACGTGCCGGTGCCCGACGCGGCGTGGGAGTCGCGGACCAGGATGCGGAAGCCCTCGCTGCTCTCCTCGATGTAGCGGAGCAGGGCCAGCGCGGCCCGCTCCAGCTTCACCAGGGAGTGCGCGGCGGACAGCGCCTCGGTGATCATGCCGAGCAGCTTCTGCATCTCGCGGTCGACGACGACCGCGTACAGCCCTTCCTTGCCGCCGAAATGCTCGTACACCACCGGCTTCGACACCTGTGCGGTAGCTGCGATCTCTTCGATAGAGGTCCCGTCGAACCCCTTTTCCGCGAAGAGCGTGCGGCTGATGCGGATCAGCTGCTCTCTGCGCTCGGCACCGGACATACGCCTGCGGGATCGGGGTTCGGTCACGGTTTCCATAATGACGGCCGTTGCGGGGCCGCCGCTCACCGGCTGATCGTCAGGCAATGCGCTTCGCCGCCAGACGCTCCGGCGTCGGCCAGCGGACGTCGTACACCCAGCCCAGCTTCTCGAAGATCCGGATGAGGCCGGCGCTCAGGTCGATCTGGCCCTTGAGCGCGCCGTGGCGGGCGCAGGTCGGGTCGCTGTGGTGCAGGTTGTGCCAGGACTCGCCGAAGGACGGGATGGCCAGCCACCAGACGTTGCGCGACTTGTCGCGGACCTGGAAGTCCTCCTCGCCGAAGACGTGGCAGATCGAGTTGATGGACCAGGTGACGTGGTGCAGCAGCCCGATGCGGACGAGCGAGCCCCAGAAGAACGCGGTCAGCGCGCCCTGCCAGGACCAGGTGATCAGCAGGCCGAGCACGGCGGGCAGCAGGATCGAGGTGAGCGCGAGCGCGGGGAACCACTTGTGCAGCTTCTGCACGTCCTCGTCCTTGCACAGGTCGGGTGCGTACTTCTCCCTGTTGGTGCGCTCGCTTTCGAACAGCCAGCCCATGTGGGCGTAGAGCAGGCCCTTGGTCATGTTCTTGAAGCCGGGGCCGAAGCGCCACGGCGAGTGCGGGTCGCCCTCCTTGTCGGAGAACTTGTGGTGCTTGCGGTGGGTGGCCACCCAGTCGAGCACCGACATCTCCAGGGAGAGGCTGCCGGCGATGCCCATGGCGATCTTCAGCGGCCGCTTGGCCTTGAACGAGCCGTGCGTGAAGTAGCGGTGCAGGCCGACGGTGACGCCGAGCCCGGAGACCACATAGAAGACGAAGGCGATGGCGATGTCCGTCCAGCCGAGTCCCCATCCCCATGCGAACGGTACGGCCGCGGCGATCGCCACGAGAGGCAGGGTGACCACGAGCCCGAAGGTGATGAGCTCGGATCGGGACTTCGGTTCCGGTTCGAAGTCCGGCTTGGGGGCAGGGGTGGAACGCTCGGCGACAACGGTCATTGGCAGTCCTCCGCGAGGTATGTAAGTGAATGTCCTGGCTACGCAACCGTAACCTACGCCAGCGTAGGTTAGAAAGAGTCGAGCCCGGAATGTCGAGAACGTGACGGCGAGACCGCCGAGCAGCGTGGGAATCGTGTCTTGCGCGGTTTGCGGAGGTTCTGTTATGGGGCCACGCGGGTGCAGGCGGGGATGAGCGGCAATAGGGGCGCGCGACGGCGCGTGGGGTCGGTATCGTAGGGAGTGCCGGACATCACGTGTCCGATCTGTCCCGGATCGTCTAATCGGCAGGACAAGTGGTTTTGGTCCACTTTGTAGGGGTTCGAGTCCTCTTCCGGGAGCCTTAACGTGCTCCCCCCGGCGGAAAGTTCGGGGGGAGGCCAGGTATCCTCACGGTGTCGGGAGGGTAGCTGCACAATGTGCAGCGGTGCGGATGTCGTACCGAATGCCCTGATCTGTCCAGTCACAGGGAGCCTCAGTCCGTGAGTGTGCCGCGCCCGGCAGCCGTCATCGTCCTCGCCGCCGGCGAGGGCACCCGGATGAAGAGCCAGACCCCGAAAGTCCTGCACGAGCTGTGCGGCCGTGCGCTGGTCGACCACATGCTCGCCGCCGCCCGCGACCTTGAGCCCGAGCAGCTCATCGTGGTGATCGGCCACGCGCTCGAGCGGGTCGGCGGCCACCTGGCCGCCACCAGCCCCGACGCGCGCACCGTCGTCCAGCGCGAGCAGCGCGGCACCGGCCACGCCGTGCGCACGGTGCTCGAAGAGATCGGCACGATCTCCGGCACCGTCCTCGTCACCTACGGCGACGTGCCGCTGCTGCGCACCCAGACCCTCGCCGGGCTGCTCGACCGGCACGCCGCCGAGAACAACGCGGTCACCGTGCTGACCGCCGAAGTGCCCGACCCGACCGGATACGGCCGGATCATCCGCGACGAGAGCGGCGCCGTCCTGGAGATCGTCGAAGAGAAGGACGCGACTCCGGAGCAGCGCGCGATCAAGGAGATGAACTCCGGCATCTACGCCTTCGACGGCCTGCTGCTCGCCGACGCCGTCAAGCGCGTCTCCACCGACAACGCCCAGGGCGAGGAGTACCTCACCGACGTCCTCGCCATCCTGCGCCGCGACGGCCACCGGGTGGGCGCGTGCGTCGCCGCCGACCATGTCGAGGTCGAAGGCGTCAACGACCGCGTGCAGCTCGCCGCCGCCCGCAAGATCCTTAACCGGCGCCTGCTGGAGCAGCACATGCGCGCCGGCGTCACGATCATCGACCCCGACAGCACCTGGATCGACGTCGGCGTCCGCATCGAGCCCGACGCGGTCGTGCACCCCGGCACCCAGCTTCACGGCGAGACCGTCATCAAGACCGGCGCCGAGGTCGGGCCGGGCACCACGCTCACCTCGACCGTCGTCGGCGAGGGCGCGGTGGTGCGCAACGCGGTCTGCGACCACGCCGAGATCGGCCCGGAGGCCAGCGTCGGCCCCTACGCCTACCTGCGCCCCGGCACCGTGCTCGGGCGCAAGTCCAAGGCGGGCACCTTCGTCGAGATGAAGAACACCAAGGTCGGCGAACGCTCCAAGGTGCCGCACCTGTCCTACGCGGGGGACGCCACCATCGGCAACGACGCCAACATCGGCGCCTCCACGGTCTTCGTCAACTACGACGGCGTCGAAAAGCACCGCACCACGGTGGGCGACGGCGCCTTCGTCGGTTGCGACACCATGCTCGTCGCCCCGGTGACAGTCCACGACGGCGCCTACACGGCGGCCGGCTCGACCATCGTCGACGACGTACCCCCCGGCGCCATCGGCGTGGCGCGTGCGCGGCAGCGCAACATCGAGAAATGGGTCTTGCGCAGGCGCGCGGGCACGAAGTCGGCGGCGGCCGCCCAGCGGGCGCTGGCCGAGCGAGAGCAGCAGGAGAGCACGAAGTGACCAGCATGAAGCAGCCCGGGGAGAAGAACCTCATGCTCTTCTCCGGGCGAGCACACCCCGAGCTGGCAGAGGAGGTCGCCAAGCACGTCGGCGTCTCCCTCACCCCCACCAAACTCATCGACTTCGCCAACGGCGAGATCTACGCCCGCTACCTGGAGTCCGTGCGCGGCTGTGACGCCTTCGTCATCCAGAGCCACACCACGCCCATCAACAAGTGGATCATGGAACAGCTGATCATGGTCGACGCGCTCAAGCGGGCATCCGCCAAGCGCATCACCGTGGTCATGCCGTTCTTCGGCTACTCCAGGCAGGACAAGAAGGGCCGCGGCCGCGAGCCCATCACCGCCCGGCTCATCGCCGACCTGTTCAAGACCGCGGGCGCCGACCGGCTCATGTCGATCGACCTGCACACCTCGCAGATCCAGGGCTTCTTCGACGGCCCGGTCGACCACCTGTTCGCCATGCCGGTCCTGGAGAGCTACCTCAAGAACAAGCTCGACCTCGCCAACACCACCGTCGTCTCGCCCGACACCGGCCGCGTGCGCCTGTCGGAGCGCTGGGCCGACACGCTCGGCACGCCGCTCGCGTTCATCCACAAGCGGCGCGACCTCGACGTCGCCAACTCGGTGAAGGTCAACGAGGTCGTCGGCAAGGTGCGCGGGCGCACCTGCGTGCTCATCGACGACATGATCGACACCGCCGGCACCATCTGCAAGGCGGCCGACGCCCTCTACGAGCAGGGCGCCACCAACGTCATCGTGGCGGCCACCCACGCGGTCTTCTCCGACCCGGCCGTCGACCGGCTGAAGAACTCCCGCATCTCCGAGGTCATCGTCACCAACACGCTGCCGCTGACGCAGGAGAGCCGCTTCGACAAGCTCACCGTGCTGTCGATCGCGCCGCTGATCGCGCGGGCGATCACCGAGATCTTCCAGGACGGCTCGGTCACGAGCCTGTTCGAGGGAGACACCTGAGCCCCTTAGACTGAACAGGTTGCGCTCGTAACGCCTTCCGCTAGGGCGGGTGAGGGGGAGCGCGATGAACCGTCCACATCTACATCCCTAGGAGATGTCGTGTCTGAAGTACGTATCGCCGCCGAACAGCGCACCACGTTCGGCAAGGGCGCCGCTCGCAAGATCCGCCGCGCCGACAAGGTGCCCGCCGTTCTCTACGGGCACGGCATCGAGCCCAAGCACCTCACGCTCCCCGGCCACGAGGTCCTGCTCGCCCTGCGCACGCCCAACGTGCTGATCCACCTCAAGGGCGACGGCGTCGACGAGCTGGCGCTGCCCAAGGGCGTCCAGCGCGACCCGATCAAGGGCTTCGTCGAGCACGTCGACCTGCTGCTGGTCCGCCGCGGCGAGAAGGTCACCGTCGAGATCCCGGTCACCCCGGTCGGCGACGTCCACTCCGACGGCCTGCTGGAGCAGCAGGTGACCACCATCGCCGTCGAGACCGAGGCCACCCACATCCCGACCGGCGTCGAGGTCGACGTCGAGGGCCTGGAGGTCGGCACCTCCATCACCGCCGGCCAGCTCAAGCTGCCGCAGGGCACCTCGCTGGCCGCCGACGCCGAGACCATCGTGCTGCAGGTCATCGCCAAGCCGGTCGAGGCGCCCGCCGAGGGCGAGGAGGCCGCCGAGGGCGAGGGCGAGGCCGCGGAGGCTCCCGCCGCCGAGTGAGCGACGGGTTCATTCGTGAACGGGGCGGCCGGACTCGAGCCGTCCCGTTCCGCTATGAGGGGACTTCATGGATCGCTGGCTGATCGCCGGGTTGGGCAATCCGGGGCCCGAATACGCGGGCAACCGGCACAACGCGGGCTTCATGGTGCTCGACGAGCTGGCCGCCAGGGCGGGCGGGCGGT
Organism: Nonomuraea sp. NPDC052634; assembly: GCF_040678535.1. Taxonomy (NCBI): domain Bacteria; kingdom Bacillati; phylum Actinomycetota; class Actinomycetes; order Streptosporangiales; family Streptosporangiaceae; genus Nonomuraea; species Nonomuraea sp. NPDC052634. The sequence goes on from NZ_JBFATY010000015.1 coordinate 69,218, forward strand.
TCAAGGCGCACAAGAGCAGGGCCGCGGTGTGCGAGACGCGGGCCGCCGTGCTCGCCAAGCCCCTGACGTACATGAACCTGTCCGGCGGGCCCGTCAAGGCGCTGTGCGACTTCTACAAGATCGGCCCCGAGCGGCTCATCGTCGTGCACGACGAGCTCGACGTGCCCTACGGCGCGCTGCGCGCCAAGCTGGGCGGCGGCGACAACGGCCACAACGGGCTCAAGTCCATCACCAAGGCCCTCGGCACCCGCGACTACCTTCGGGTCCGCTTCGGCATCGGGCGACCGCCCGGCCGCATGGACCCGGCCTCCTACGTGCTCAGAGACTTCGCCACCGCTGAGCGCAAGGACCTGCCGTTCCTCGTCGACCGGGCGGCCGACGTGGTCGAGTCGCTGATGACCCGCGGCCTGGAGGCCACCCAGAACGACTTCCACCGGGCTGATCTCCACATTTCCGGCCCTCCTCGCTGATCCCCGCATAGCTTCGTTCCGCCGAATGCCGGGACGCGGCGCGGCTACGATCGGTCACTGTCCGTTCAGGAGTGGTCACCTGGAGGCACGCGTGCGCGGTGAGGGGCTCATGGCTGTGAGGACCGGCCATGGGGGCTGCTGGGGGAAGGCAGCACCGCGCACGCGCTCCTGGGTGCGCACATATCGGTTGCAGGCCGTGCTGGGTGATCTGTGCGCGGCCGGCGTGGGCGCCTGCGCCGCGTTCGCCGTCAGGTTCGGCTGGCCCACCCCTTACGTCCTTCCCTATCTGCTGGTCAGCCTCGTGCTGCCGGTCGTGTGGTGCGGGGCGGTGGCGCTCAACCGCGCGTACGAGCCGCGCATGCTCGGCGACGGCCCCGAGGAGTTCCGCCGCGTCGCCCAGGCCGGCCTGGCGCTCACCGCGGCCACCGCCATCGGCTCCTACCTCACCAAGACCGACGTCGCCCGCGGCTACGTCGTGCTCGCGCTGCCCCTGGTCACCCTCCTCACCCTCACCGTCCGCTACGCGCTGCGCCGCAACCTGCACCGGCGCAGGGCCGCCGGGCGGTGCATGCGCCGGGTGATCGCCGTCGGCCACGCCGCCTCCGTCGCCGAGCTGGTCGGCCTCTTCCGCAGGGAACGCCACCACGGCATGGAGGTCGTCGCCGCCTGCCTGCCGGGCGGGCATCAAGGACAGAGCGTCGCGGGCGTGACCGTGGCCGGCGACCTCAGCGACGTGCCGCTCGCCGTCGAGCAGCACGACGCGGACACCGTGGCCGTGCTGGCCTGCCCCGAGATGGACGGCCAGGCGCTGCGCCGGCTGGCCTGGCGGCTGGAGCGCACGCTCACCGAGCTGGTCGTCGCCCCCGCGCTGATGGACGTCGCGGGCCCGCGCACCATGATCAGGCCGGTCGCCGGCATGCCGCTGCTGCACGTCGAGCACCCCGAGCTGGCCGGCGCGCGGCAGCTCGTCAAGAACGTCTTCGACCGCGTGGTGGCCGCCGCGCTGCTGGTGCTGCTCGCGCCGTTCATGGCCGGGCTCGCGGTGGCCGTACGCGCGACGAGCCCCGGGCCCGCGCTGTTCCGCCAGACCCGGGTGGGCAGGGACGGCAGGCTCTTCACGATCCTGAAGTTCCGCACCATGCGGCGCGGCTCGGAGCAGCAGAAGGTCACGCTCGTCAGCGACCGCGACGGCGTGCTGTTCAAGATCAGGAACGACCCGCGGGTCACGCCGCTCGGCGCGTTCATGCGCCGCCATTCGCTTGATGAGCTGCCGCAGCTCATCAACGTCGTGCTCGGACACATGTCGCTCGTCGGGCCGCGCCCGCCGCTGCCCGAAGAGGTGGCGCGTTACGGTGACGATGTGCGCAGACGACTCCTCGTACGCCCTGGGCTGACCGGGCTGTGGCAGGTCAGTGGCAGATCTGACCTATCGTGGGAGGAATCCGTCCGTCTCGACCTACGTTACGTGGAGAACTGGTCCCTCACTCTGGACCTCCAGATCCTGTGGAAGACTTGGTCGGCCGTCGCCCGCGGGCAAGGAGCTTATTGATGACGATTCGCGACGACCACGCCCTCGCCGCAGACCTGGCGACCGAGGCAGGAGCGCGGCTGCTGAAGGTCCGCGAGCGGCTGGGGTACGACGACCCGGCCGCGCTGCGCGCCGAGGGCGACCGATCCTCCCACCTGTTTCTCATGGAGAGCCTGGCGCGGCTGCGCCCGAGCGACAGCGTGCTGTCGGAGGAGGCCACCCGCGAGGAGCGGCTCGACCCGCGCAGGCTGAGCGCCGAGCGGGTGTGGATCATCGACCCGCTCGACGGTACCAGGGAGTTCTCCGAGCGCCTGACCCCTGGCGGTGAAGGCCGCAGCGACTGGGCGGTGCACGTGGCGCTGTGGGAGCGCGGGCGGCTCACCGCCGGGGCCGTGGCGCTGCCGGCCCAGGGCCGTACGCTGACGACCGCCGACCCGCCCAAGCCGCCCGCCTACGACCCCGCCTATGACAACAAGGGGCGCTTCCGCATCGCGGTGAGCCGCAGCAGGCCGCCCGAGTTCGTCCAGAAGCTGGCCTACCTCGTGGGCGCCGACCTGGTGCCGATCGGCTCGGCCGGGGCCAAGATCTCGGCGGTGCTGACCGGCGAGGTCGAGGCGTACGTCCACGCCGGCGGCCAGTACGAGTGGGACTCAGCCGCGCCGGTCGCGGTCGCGCTCGCCGCAGGAGCCCACGCCAGCCGCATCGACGGCTCGCAGCTGACCTACAACCAAGCCGATCCGTCCCTACCGGATATCCTGGTTTCCCTACCGGAGCTGGCGACATCCCTGCTCGCCGGCATCCGTGACCTGCACCGCTGACCCGCCGGAGGAAGCTTCCATGCTCCAGCGCGACTACACGACGTCGCAGCTCGACGTGCTCGAGGCCGAGGCCATCCACATTATGCGCGAGGTGGCCGCCGAGTTCGAGCGGCCGTGTCTGCTCTTCTCCGGCGGCAAAGACTCGATCGTCATGCTCCGCATCGCCGAGAAGGCGTTCTGGCCCGCGCCGATTCCGTTCCCGCTGATGCACGTCGACACGGGGCACAACTTCGAGGAGGTCATCGAGTTCCGCGACCGGCGCGCGGCCGAGCTGGGCGCCCGGCTGATCGTCGCCAGCGTCCAGGACTCCATCGACGCCGGCCGCGTCGTCGAGGACACCGGCAAGCGCGCCTCGCGCAACCGGCTGCAGACCACGACGCTGCTCGACGCGATCGAGGAGCACGAGTTCGACGCGGTCTTCGGCGGCGCCAGGCGCGACGAGGAGAAGGCGCGCGCCAAGGAGCGGGTGTTCTCCTTCCGCGACGACTTCGGACAGTGGGACCCGAAGAACCAGCGCCCCGAGCTGTGGAACCTCTACAACGCCCGCATCCGCAAGGGCGAGCACATCCGGGTCTTCCCGCTGTCCAACTGGACCGAGCTCGACGTCTGGGACTACATCCGGCGTGAGGGCATCGAGATCCCGTCCATCTACTTCGCCCATACCCGCAAGGTCTTCGAGCGCGACGGCATGCTGCTGCCCGACTCCGATGTGGTGCCGCGCGGCGACGACGAGCCGCTGTTCGAGGCGGTGGTGCGCTACCGCACGGTGGGCGACATGACCTGCACCGGCGCCGTGCAGTCCACGGCCAGCACGGTCGAAGAGATCATCCAGGAGATCGCGGCCACCCGCATCACCGAGCGGGGGGCCACGCGGGCCGACGACCGCTCGTCCGAGGCCGCCATGGAGGACCGCAAGCGAGAGGGCTACTTCTGATGGACATTCTGCGCTTTGCCACCGCGGGAAGCGTCGATGACGGCAAGTCCACCCTCATCGGGCGGTTGTTGTACGACTCCAAGGCGATCTTCGAGGACCAGCTCGAGGCGGTCGAGCGGACCTCGCGCGACCGGGGCACCGAGTACACCGACCTGTCGCTGCTGACCGACGGCCTGCGGGCCGAGCGGGAGCAGGGCATCACGATCGACGTGGCGTACCGGTACTTCGCGACCCCGCGCAGGAAGTTCATCATCGCCGACACGCCGGGGCACATCCAGTACACCCGCAACATGGTGACCGGCGCCTCCACGGCCGACCTCGCCATCATCCTCATCGACGCGCGCAAGGGCGTGCTGGAGCAGTCGCGGCGGCACGCGTTCCTGACCTCGCTGCTGCGCGTGCCGCACCTGGTGCTCGCGGTCAACAAGATGGACCTGGTCGACTACTCCCAGGAGCGCTTCGAGGAGATCCGCGAGGAGTTCACCGCGTTCGCCTCCAAGCTCAACGTCTCCGACCTGACGTTCATCCCGATCTCGGCGCTCAACGGCGACAACGTCGTGTCGCGGTCGGAGAACATGCCGTGGTACGCCGGCACGTCGCTGCTGCACCACCTGGAGAACGTCCACATCGCCTCCGACCGCAACCTGACCGACGTGCGCTTCCCCGTGCAGTACGTCATCAGGCCGCAGCGCGCCACCGACCCGGCCTTCCACGACTACCGCGGCTACGCGGGCCAGGTGGCGGGCGGCGTGCTCAAGCCGGGCGACGAGGTGGTGCACCTGCCGTCGGGCCTGACCACCCGCATCGCGTCGATCGACACCTACGACGGGCCGGTCGAAGAGGCGTTCCCGCCCATGTCGGTGACGCTACGCTTCGAGGACGACCTCGACATCTCGCGCGGCGACATGATCGCCAGGCCCAACAACCAGCCCAGGGTGGCCCAGGAGCTGGAGGCGATGGTCTGCTGGATGGCCGACGGCACCAAGCTCACGCCGCGCTCCAAGCTGACCATCAAGCACACCACCAGGACCGCCCGCGCGCTGGTGCGCGACCTGCACTACCGGCTCGACATCAACACGCTGCACCGCGACGAGGAGGCGACCGCGCTCGGCCTCAACGAGATCGGCCGCGTCTCGCTGCGGATCACCCAGCCGCTGTTCGTCGACGATTACGCGCGCAACCGGCTGACCGGTGGATTCATCCTGATCGACGAGGCCACCAACGGCACCGTCGGCGCCGGGATGATCATCGACTCGTCCAGGTAGATCTTTAAGCGTTCCTTGATCTGACGATTACGGTCCGCGCTAGGGTCGTCGCGTTCGGTGTTCGACGACGCGAAAGCCCCTCGTTCCGTGACAGATCGCGCTACTCCCCAGGTCGTCTACCTGGGCGGCCTGGGCCGCAGCGGCACCACTCTGCTGGAGAGGCTCCTCGGAGAGCTTCCCGGAGTGGTGGCGCTGGGTGAGGTGGTGCACCTGTGGGAGCGAGGGGTGCTCGCGGGGGAGCCGTGCGGGTGCGGCACGGCCTTCCCCGCCTGTCCCTTCTGGCGGCAGGTGGGGGAGCGTGCCTTCGGCGGCTGGTCCCGTCCGCTGGCCGAGCGCGTGCTGGCCCTGCGCGCGCGCATCGACCGCACCCGTAGGATCCCCCGCATCGGCCATCCCGACCTGGCCGAATACACCCGCGCCTACCTGCGGCTCTACTCCGCCGCCGGCGCACCCGTGGTGATCGACTCCAGCAAGCACGCCTCGCTGGCCTGCTGCCTCGTGGCAAGCGGGGCCGACGTCCACGTCGTGCACGTGGTCCGCGACCCGCGCGCCGTCGCCCACTCCTGGAGCAGGACCGTCCACCGGCCGGAGAACGGCCGGCCGATGACCCGGTGGAGCCCCGCCCGCACGGCCGTCCACTGGTCGGCACAGAACGCCGCGATCGAGCTGCTCGCCGCACGCGGGGCGCGCGTCACCAGAATCCGGTACGAAGACCTGCTCGCCGCCCCGGGCCCCGCCCTGGCCGCGCTGGCCCGCGGCCTCGGCCTGCCCGAGCCCGACTTCCTCGACGGCCGCACGGCCTGGCTGAGCCCGTCGCACACGGCGTCGGGCAACCCCATGCGCTTCCGCGTCGGGCCGGTGGAGCTGCGGCGTGACGACTCCTGGCGTTCGGCGCTGCCCGGCGGCGACCGCCGGCTGGTCGCCGCACTCACCTGGCCCCTGCGCGCCCGTTACGGCTATCGGGGCGTGGCCGCGTGAGCGCGGCGCCGTCGGTCGGGGTGGTCATCCCGACCCGTGGTGACCGTCCAGGGCAGCTGCGCGAGGCCGCGGAGGCCGTGCTCACCCAGCGGTACGCCGGGCCGCTCGAGGTGGTCGTGGTCGCCGACGGCGGCCTCGCACTCGCCCGCGAGGCGGCGCGGTCGCTCGACGGCCTGCCGTTACGGGTGCTGCCCAACACCCGCACCCCCGGGCTGCCCGGCGCGCGCAACACCGGCATCGACGCCTGCGCCACCGAGCTGATCGCGTTCTGCGACGACGACGACGTGTGGCGGCCCGGCAAGCTCGCCGCACAGGCCGAGGCGCTGGAGCGGGCCGGGGGCGAGTTCGCGAGCTGCGCGATCGAGGTCGAGCACGGCGGCCGCCGCGTCGCCCGGCTGGCCGGCTCCGACACGGTGACCGCCGCCGACCTGACCCGCTCGCGCATGATGATGGTGCACTCATCGACGTTCCTGTTCCGGCGTGGCGCGCTCCGCCCCGACGAGAGCGCCCCCGCCGGGCAGAACGAAGACTGGGACCTGGCCCTGCGCGCCGCCAAGCGGCGGCCTCTCGTCCACATCGACCGCCCGCTCGTGCTGGTGCGCTGGGCCAGGTCCCACTACGCGGCCCGCTGGGCCGACCGCATTGCCGGGCTTGAGTGGATGCTCGCCCGGCATCCCGAACTGGCCGTGGACCCGTGCGGCGCGGCGCGGGTCTACGGCCAGCTCGCCTTCAGCCACGCGGCGCTGGGGCAGCGGCGGGCGGCCCTGCGGTGGGCCGCCCGCACCGTCACCACCCGCCCCCTGGAGCCGCGCGGCGCGATCGCCGCCGCCGTGGCGGCCGGTCTGATCCCGGCCTCCGCCGTGCTGTCGGCGCTGCAGCGGCGGGGACACGGCATATGACCGCACCCACCACCGTCCTGCCCCTCTCGCCCCCGGGGAGGGTGCGCGTCGGCGGCGTCGAGATGGACGCCGTACGCGAGGAGGACGTGCTGCGGCGGGTCGCGGCGGCGCTGGAGGCCGGGCGGGGCGGCCACATCGTCACCCCGAACGTTGACATCTGCCGGGCGGCGTCCGCCGACCCCGCCCTCCGGGCGCTCATCGGGTCGGCCGATCTGGTCGTCGCCGACGGCATGCCGCTGGTGTGGGCGGCCAGGCTGCTCGGCACGCCCGTGCCCGAGCGGGTCACCGGCGCCGATCTGATCTGGTCGCTCAGCGGGCTCGCCGCCGGCCGTGGCTGGCCGGTGTACCTGCTCGGCGGCGGCCCGCCCGAGGTGGCCGAGCGGGCGGCCGACCGGCTCGCTGGCGCCTGCCCCGGGCTGCGGGTGTGCGGGGCGTACGCGCCGCCGTACGGGTTCGACCGCACGCCCGAGGGCGTGGCCGAGGTGCGCGTGAAGGTGGTGGCGGCGGCGCCCCGGCTGGTGTTCGTCGGGCTCGGCTTCCCCCGGCAGGACCTCCTCATCGCCGACTTACGGCGGGAGCTGCCCGGGGCGTGGTTCCTGGGGTGCGGTGCGGCCATCGCGTTCGCGGCGGGGACCGTGGCCAGAGCGCCGCTGTGGGTGCGGCGGGCCGGGCTCGAATGGGCGTTCCGGCTCGTGAGCGAGCCCGGGCGGCTGGCGCGGCGGTACCTGGTGGACGACCTGCCGTTCGCCGCCCGGCTGCTGGGCGGCTGCCTGGCCGCCCGCCTGCGCCACCGTCGCCGGCGCCGCATGAAGGCGTGACCTCCCGGCCGGCGGCGGCCCTCAGGCTCTCAGGCGGTGAGAACGCGGACGCGTTCGGCGTCCTCGCCGGTGAGCCCCCTGGCGGGGTCGGCCAGGGCGAGCCGGGGGTCCATGCGCCGGTAGGCCGTGCGCGACAGGCCCGACCAGGCGAACGCCGCCGCCCGCCCGTCGCCGGTGCAGGCCCGCGCGATGCGCCGCTCGGCGGCGGGGGTCCAGCGCAGCCCCGCGTACGCGTACAGGTCGCGGAAGCCGGGGATCGGGTCGGCGGCCAGCGACTCGTACGAGACGAGCCTGATGCCCGGAGTGCGGCGCAGGATGCCCGTCGTGACCCGCCACAGCGCCGCCGCCTTGGCCACCCGGTCCTGCGAGCCGACCAGCTCCCGCAGCTCCAGCAGCTCGGGATGGTCGCGGACGAGCAGCGGCTGTTCGAGCAGCTCGTGGAAGTAGACGGTCCAGCCGAGCCGCTGCCAGCTCGCCACGAACGACACCGGGTCACGGACGAGCGCGATCACCCGGCAGCCCAGCCGCCGTGCGAACCACCCGGCGCTCAGCACCGCGAACGGGTCGTCCAGCAGCGCCCGCCGCCCGGTGAGCCGTCCGTAGGCGAACGCCGTGCCGTAGCGCAGCATCCGCGCCAGGTCGTACGGCGAGCGGTTCGCACGCAGCTCGGCGAGCCACCGGTAGCGCAGGGCCGCCGTGTCGCGGAAGGCGGGCAGCCAGACACCCGCGTTGTCGTCGCAGATGTACTGGAACCGGTGCGTCACCCGGGCGGCGAGCACGCCGGGGCAGCGGCCCGGCGGGTGCTGGGGGTTGAGCGGCTCGTTGACGTAGATCAGCTCGCGTCCTGCGGCCAGCATGCGGCCCGTCCAGCTCGTGCCGCTGCGCGGCAGCCCGGTGACCAGGACCGTCATGCGGGCCGCCTCGGCAGCGGGCTGCGCAGCGCGGTCAGGGTGTGGCGGCCGAACGGGTGGAGCCGGTAGCGGCGGTGGAGCTGCCACAGCGGCAGCAGGTTCTTCACCAGCATGCCGCCCGACCAGCCGGCGACCGCGCCGAGCGCGCCGTAGGCGGGGATCAGCGCGAGGTCGAGCAGCACCGTGCAGCCGATGGCGGCCAGCAGGTTGAGCAGGCTGACGCCGGTGTGCCCGGCGGCGGTGAGCACGACGTCCACCATGCCGCAGGCGGTCGACACCATCATCGTGGCGGCGAGGACGAGCGCGATGGGGGCGGCGGCGCCGTACGCGGGGCCGAACACGCGCAGCAGCCACGGCGCGAGCCCCGCGTACGCGAGCCAGAGCGGCCAGGTGAGCACCACGAGCCACGCGGTCGCGGCCTGGTACAGCTCCCTGGCCCGCTCCCGCTCGCCGTCGGCCAGCGCCCTGACCAGCCCGGCCTGTACGGCCTGCGCGAGCCCCTGGTTGGCGAGCTGCCCGACGACCTTGACCCGGGTGGCGGCGGTGTAGACGGCGGCGGAGGCGGGCCCGGCGAGCAGCGCCACGATCACGATGTCCACCCGCTGGAAGACGGCCTGGATGGCGCCGGCGAGCGAGCGCGGCGCGGTGTGCCGCCACAGATCGAGCGCGGTCCCCGGCAGGTAGGGCGTCCACGTGACGCGCCTGCGCAGCCAGAAGGCGGCGAGCACCAGCACCGGCAGGTACGGCGCGGCCCACGCGGGCAGCAGCCACCAGCCGCCCGCCCCGGCCAGCGCGGCGGCGGAGACCAGCAGGAGCTGGCCGCCGGGCACGAGCAGCCCGTCGAGCAGCACGGTCGGCCGCAGCGCCCCGAACCCGCGCCCGGCCGCGAGCAGCACGTCGGCGGCCACCATGACGGGCAGCAGCCCGGCGGCGGGCCCGAGCTGCGGGAACAGCACGGCCGCCGCCGCCACGGCCACGACCAGGCAGGGCAGTACGGCGGCCCTGATGTAGCCGGAGACGCCGCGGTAACCGTACGACCTGGCGCGGGCGATGAAGTAGACGAGCCCGTTGCCGGCGTCGAGCTTGGCGATCCCGGCCGCCATCAGCGCCAGCGCGGTCGCGGTGAAGAACGCCCCGGCCTCCGCCGCCGGGTACGTCCTGGTCACCACCACGACGAGCACGACCTGCGCCACCGCGCCGAACGCGGCCCCCGACAGCCCGGCGAGCCCCCTGCGGACGGTCAGCGCCGCCACGAGGGCTCACCGTCCAGCCAGCGCACCAGCCGCGCGTCCCAGGGCTCGAAGTGGTCGCGCAGCCGCCCGGCCAGCGTGCGCGGCACGGGACGCGGCAGCGAGCGCCGGTTGTAGCGCTCGAAGACCGGATAACCGAGGTGCGGCATGCCCAGGAACTCCAGCACCCGGTCGTAGGCGGTCTCCGGCTCGGCGAAGAAGCGGTGGCTGTCGAGCACGAGCATGCGATCGCGGCCGAACAGCGGCTCCAGCCGGTCGAGCTGGTCGGCGTAGCGCCCCCTGGCGAGGTAGGCGTGGTGGCGGTGCGAGTGGTGCAACGCGTGCGGCGAGGTGCGCAGCAGCTCCTCGGCTCCGGCCAGCCGCTCCTCCTCCAGCTCCAGCGCGCGCTCGAAGTGCGACTCGGTCTCGTAGCCTCTGGCCAGCTCGTGGGCGTGGGCAGAACAGGCCCGCTCGACGGGGTCGCGGACGAGGACGATCAGCTTCACGCCGGGCAGGTCGGCGGCGATGCGCTGCCCGGCCAGCGGATGGAACAGGTAGTACGGGGACGACTCGTACGCCTGGGGGCGGTGGCCGTACCGGTGGGTGAGCAGCGCGGCGCCCACCCGCAGCGGGAAGTGCCCCTGATACCAGGACATGCCGCGCCAGTAGGCCACGTCGAAGTAGTGCACGCCCTTGTGCAGCACGGGCTTGAGCAGCAGCGGATGCTGGGCGAGCGCGCGGTAGAGCGAGGTCGTGCCGCAGCGCTGCGCGCCCGCGATCAGGAACGACGGCAGCACGCGGGCGGCCGAGGTGAACCGTCCCGTGGTCCGCGACAGCGACAGGACCGAGCGCTTCGTGGTCCTCACGTGAGTAGCTCCTCGTGATCGACGGCCGGGTTGAGCCACGACTGCGGCGGGCCGAGCGGCGTGTGGCCGTCGGCGGCGTGCCGGTCGGCCAGCGCGATGAGGTAACGCAGTGCGGTCCGCCTGGCCGTGGCCGCCGACAGGCCCAGGGGGGCGAGCAGGCGTACGGACTGGGCGACGCAGGCCCTGGCCGCGACCGGCGGGCGCATCCTGCGCAGGGCCCGGTGGAAGAAGTGGTGCAGCACGTCGAAGCCGAGGGGGACGCCGACCTCGTAGCGCTCCCAGTCCCACACCAGCAGCCGCCCGCCGGGGCCGCGGCTGACGTTCCACGGGGTGAGGTCGCCGTGCCAGGCGGGCCGGTCGCCGCCGGTGGCGGCGATCTCCCTGGCCGCCTCCAGCAGCAGCGGCGCGGGCACCCGGCCCCGGCGCACCGGCAGCGGCGAGAGCGCGAGCACCGACAGGCCGCGCCAGTCGCCGTGGTGCAGCACGGCCGGCACGGTGACCGTGTGAAGGGGGAGCGCGGCCAGCCTGCGCAGGACCGCCGCCTCGGCGTCGACGAGCCTGCGGGCGCGCTCGGTGTCGCCGATCTTGACGAACGCCAGCCGCCGGCCGTCCGCGCGGGCCTCCAGGATGGGCTTGCGGTTGGCCCGCCGCGCCGGGCGTACGTGCAGGACGGTCTCGACCGGGCGCTGGAAGACCTCGCCCAGGTGGTCGGCGATCGACCCCTCGACCGGCACCACCACCCGCGACCCGAGGTGCCACCAGCGGCGCGGCGCCAGCCTGCGGGGCACGGCGGGATGCGGCAGCACGGTGTACGCGCGGGGCGAGCCGGCGCCCGGATACAGCAGGCGTACGGTGTCGGCGAGATAGCCGAGCCGCACCGCGGCGTCGTTCATGACGATCCCCCAGCCGTATGCGTGTTCCTCCACAGGAGGGCGAACGAGATGAGATAGAGGCTGAGCGGCGTGACGAGCCCGTCGTAGATGAACATGTAGAGCAGCACGAAGCCCATCACGAGCACCCCGCCCAGCCCGATCGGGCTGCGGTCGCGCCAGTGGCGGCGGATCGCCCCCACGAAGAACGCGACGTACAGCGCGGCCCCCGTGAACCCCTGAGTGATGATCAGCAGCCAGAGCTGCCCGTCGCTGCCCAGCGGCGGATGCCCGCAGCCGGGGCACCAGCCGGTCTTGCCGGTGGTGATCGAGCGGTGGTTGCCGGTGGCGTTGCGGGTGTTGCCGTAACCGATCACGGGCGAGTGGGCGGCGGCGGCGAGGGTGGCGCTCACCGTGAAGGCGCGGATGTCGTTGGAGTGCGGCCGGTCGAGCCGCTGCGCGAACAGCGGCGCGAGCGGGCTCAGCAGGAACGCCAGCACGGCGGCCGCGACCGTCGCGCACAGCGCCACCCTGGTCCTGCCGCCCACCCGGACGATCAGGTAGAGCACGGCCAGCCCCAGGCCGATCCACAGGCCCCGGTTGAGCGAGTAGACGATCGGCACCGCGGCCAGGGCGACCACGACGGCCACGAAGACCTTCTGCCGCGCCCGCCCGTACACCCACCATCCGACGACGAACCACACCAGCAGCACCGACGCGTTGCTGCCCCAGGCGTTGGCCCACTCGTACGGCGCCTCCGGCCTGGGCAGCGAGAACCCGAGCACCTTCTGGGTCTGCGCGGCCGTCGGGTGGATGAGGTTCTGCACGAACGGGTTCCCCGCGATCCACTCGGGCAGCAGCCGCTCGACCGGCGAGGTGAACTCGAAACCGGGGGCGAGCACGCCGAGCAGCCCCCCGGCCACGGTGATGACGAACAATACGCCCAGCATGCGCACCAGCCGGAGCTGCGGCAGCTCGCGCTCGGTGAGGTTGCCGAGGTAGAGCACCATGATCAGGACCGCGCAGTAGAGCGCGAAGCGCATGCCGTAGCCGATCAGCCGGCCCGCGCCGAACTCGCCGTACGTGCCCGGTGGTGACTCGCCCAGCATCAGGCCGCTCACCAGGTAGCCGGCCAGGAGCAGCAGCCACAGCCCGAAGCCGCGCGGCACCTTGATCGGCCGCCGCCGCCACAGCAGCACGGCCATGGGCACGGCGAGCACCACCACCGACAGCCCGCCGAACCCCAGCGCCCACCACAGCGGGTAGCCGACCAGCAGCGCCGCTATGGGCCACGCGGGTCCGATCACGTCGATCGGCCATGACGCCGGTGCAGCGCCTGCAGTGGGCTGGTCTCGTCCTGCGCTCCCGGCCGGGCGGCGCGCAGCTCGCCGGTGGCGACGAGCTTGCCGAGCGAGGTGGGCGGGTGCGGCTCCAGCAGGGGCACGAACGACGGGACGGCGTCGGTGGCGGTCACCGCGCCGACGATCGGCACGTCGTGGTGGGCCAGGCGGCGTGCGGCGGCGGCCACGTCGCGCGAGGTGACCCGGCCGAGACCGATGAGCAGCACGGCGGCGTCGGCTCTGGACAGGTCGCGCACGTCGGTGCCGTCGAGCACGACCAGCGGCGCGCTCACCGCCAGCGGCTCGGCCAGCGACGAGGAGTACAGGTCGGCGGGCAGCGAGGTGACCAGCAGCCGCTTGCCCGGGCACGCGGCGACGAGCGCGCTCGCCAGGTCGTGCAGCACGCCGGGCCCGCGCGGGCCCGACAGGTCGCCGAGCACGGGGAGGCCGGTGAGCCGCTCGACGTCGTCGGGCGTGCGCAGGCGGGTGTCGAGGCGGTCGCGTACGTAGGCGGCGGCCACACCGGCCAGCAGGCCGAGCATGAGGCCGGTCCCGAGGTAGAGGGGCAGGCTGGGGGAGCTGGGCGCGGCGGGCGGCACGGGCCTGGTGATGATCGTGCCCGGGGTGACGGCGAGCGTGCGCAGGGCGTCGTACCTGACGGCCAGGCCGGCCGCCTGCCGGTTGAGCACGCCGTGGCGCTGCACGGCGATCGCGCGCTCCGGGCCCCTCGGCAGGGTGGCGAGCTGCCTGATCACCCGGTCGATGGAGGCGTTGACCTGCTTGAGCTTGCTCAGCACCGCCTCCTGCTGGCGGGCCATGGCGGTCAGCGCGCTCTCGCGGCGGTGTGCGAGGTACGCCTCGGCGTACGCGGAGGCGCGCGCCGCAGCGCCTTCGGGGTCGGCGGCGGTCACCGACAGCAGCAGCACCGAGGAGTTGGGCGGCACGGCCACCTCGACCGGCTCGACGGCGTCGATGCCCAGCGTGCGCGCGGCCCGCGCGGCGACCACGGCCGACTGGGCGACCTGGGCCTCGGTGTCGAGGTTGAGCGCCTCGCGGTGGCGGGCGGTCACCTGGTTGGCCTGCTCGCCGGCGCCGACGGGCAGCACGAGCACCTGTGCGGTCGCGGTGTAGGCGGGCGGGACCAGCCGCAGCAGCGCGAGCGCGGCCGTGCCGCCGACGACGACGCAGCCCACCAGGACCAGCCATCGCCTGCGCAGCAGCGAAAGGTGTGCGTCCAGGTCGGTACCGGAGCTCATGGGGGATGGTCTCCTGAATGTGTACGTTGCGTGGCCGCCTGGCGCCAGCGCGTCACCGCCGAAGTGGTGGGCCCACTATAGGGCGGCGCCTGATCACCCCGGTTCAATACTTCAAGATTTTTCCCGGATAAGCCGCCCGGGAAATGCCCATATTTCGGTTTCTAGGGCTATTTCCCGGGCGTCTCTTTACCCGCCACGAGCTGGGCTAACTCTCACACTGGCTGAAGTTCCAGGAATGACATGGCAAGGTTCAGGTGTGACAGCCGGGGGTCGTTCGACGAGGGGGTTGGAAGACTTTGCTGCTACGGGGAATTTCGCGGAAAGCAACGACCGGTGTTCTCACGATGTCGCCGGCCGCCGTGTTGGCCGCTGCGCTGGTCACTGTCCTTGCCGCCTGCTCCACCGCCGCGGGCTCGCCCGTCCCCGCGCCGGTCCAGGCTCCCACGGCCAAGCAGGCGGCGGGGTCGCCCGCCTGCACGGCCACCTCCAGGCTGATCCCGTCCTGCGGCGCCTGGTGGGGCCTCGCGCCCGAGGTGTTCACCGGCGTCCCGATCGAGCAGGCGCTGCACGGCGCGGAGATGCGCATGGGGGCGGCCGCCGACGTGGTGCACGTCTATCACCGGGGCCGCGAGCTGTTCCCCACGCCCGCTGAGGTCAGGCTGGCCCGCGACCCCGACAGGCCGCGGCTGCTCATGGTCAACTGGAAGCCGTCGTTTCAGCACACCTGGGCGCAGATCGCCGCGGGCAAGCTCGACCGCAGGATCGACCGGCTCGCCGCGCACATCAGGCGCACCTTCCCCGAGCGGTTCTTCCTCACCCTGCACCACGAGCCGGAGAACGACGTGGACGTCTCGTCCGGCTCCGGCATGCAGGCCACCGACTACGCCGCCATGTTCCGCCACATCGTGCTGCGGCTGCGGGCGCAGGGCGTGCGCAACGCGGTCGTCGTCATGACGTACATGGGGGCGCCCAACTGGGCGGCCAAGCCGTGGTTCGAGGACCTCTACCCGGGTGACGACGTGGTCGACTGGGTGGCGATGGACCCGTACGCCGACGACCGGGTCCAGGACTTCGACGGGCTGGTCAACAAGACGCGCAAGGAATACCCGGACTGGCCGGGCTTCTACCGGTGGATGCAGGCGCGTTTCCCCGGCAAGCCGGTCATGGTGGCCGAGTGGGGCGTGTTCGAGCGATCGTACGACCGCGACTTCAAGCGCACGTTCTTCGAGTCCGTGCTGCGCCAGATCAAGAAATACCCGCAGATCAAGGCGCTGATCTACTTCGACTCGCCGCAGGCGCCGCGCGGCGACACCAGCTTCGACTCCGACGGCGGCGCCGACCGCGCCTTCACCCGGCTGGCCCGCGACCCCTACTTCCGCTCCACGCCCGTGCCCAGACCCTGACGATGCTCATGTGACGGGCTCAGCGCACCCAGCCGCCGGCCTTGATCGTGTCGAGCACGCGGGAGACGGCCGCCTCGATCGACAGGTGCGTGGTGTCGATCACCAGGTCGGCGTCGTCGGGCTCCTCGTAGGGGTCGGAGATGCCGGTGAACTCGGGGATCAGGCCGGCGCGGGCCTTGGCGTACAGGCCCTTGCGGTCGCGCCGCTCGCACTCCTCAAGCGGGGTCGCGACGTGGACGAGCAGGAAGTCGGCGCCCACCGACTCGACCATCTCGCGCACCTCCGCGCGGGTGGCCGCGTAGGGGGCGATGGGGGCGCAGATGGCCAGGCCGCCGTGGCGGGCCGCCTCGGCGGCGACGAAGCCGATGCGGCGGATGTTGAGGTCGCGGTCGGCCTTGGAGAACGTCAGGCCCTTCGACAGCAGCTTGCGCACCACGTCGCCGTCGAGGTAGGTGATCGTGCGGCTGCCGGACTCCAGCAGCGCGTCGCGCAGGCCGCGGGCGATCGTGGACTTGCCCGAGCCCGACAGGCCGGTGAAGAAGACCACCAGGCCGCGGCGGTGCGGCGGGCCGGGGATGTGCACGGGGTCGGGGCCCGCCATGTGCTCGGCGGCGCCGTAGGCGGTGGCGACGTGTTCGCGCAGCTCCAGGTCGATCTCCGGCTCATCGCGCGGCGCGAGTGGCACCGGGACGACGAGCGTGCCCTCGGGCAGCCGCTCCTGGGCGCGCAGCGCGGCGCGCACGACGGCCGGGCCCGCCTCGCCGTATGCGAGCGGCAGCAGCAGGACGACCGCGTCGAGCTCCTTGGCGGTGGCCGTCACCTCGTCCAGGTCGTCGAGCGGCCCCCGCATGGTGACGGCGAGCGCGGGACGCCCGCCGAGCTCCTCCTTGACCTGGGCGGGAGTGCGCCGCAGCCGGGCGAACGGGCCGTGCTCGGGCGTGCCGAGCGCCTTGACGGGGCCTGAGGTCAGCCCGTCGGGCTCGTGGCCGGTCACGGTGAGCGCAGCGAGCGGCAGCCCCTCGGGGTCGAGCAGCGTGACCTCGTCGCCGGGGGACAGGTCGGCGTCGATGTGGAGGGTGACGGGCGCGGGCCACGGGGTGCCGTCGGCCAGCGTGCCGCGCTCGTAGACGGTGTGCAGGTCGTCGTGGCCCAGGAACCCCGTCAGCGGTTCGAACGCGCCCGACAACAGGAGTTCGAGGTCGGCCAGCTCGCGCGGGTCGGGGGTCCACTCCACGTTCTGCATCCCAACTATTCGAGTGTGCTCGGTCCGTACCAGACCAGTGTGCCGCTCCGCGACGCCTGCCTCGACCGCTAGATGAGGCGGGCGAAGTGGTGCTGGGGCTTCCTGATCACCATCGTGATCTCGTCGTGCGAGGCGGGGAAGCGGCCGCTGGTCAGCTTGGACACCAGCGACACCAGGGCGGCGACGGGACGGCGGGCGCGGGCGGGGCCGCTGGTGGCGCGCTCGTCATCGGTGATCATCAGGCCCCGGCTCAGGCAGAACGCGTGCAGGCCGTCGCTGGAGGCCAGCGGCTCGTACACGGCGGGCAGCGGGCCCGGCGTGCCCGGCAGGACCAGGGCCCGCCACAGCAGCCGGCGCAGCCAGCCCGGCGTGAGGCGGTCGAGCAGGCCGTAGGCGGAGCGGCGGTCGCGGACCCGCAGCAGCACCAGCCCGCCGGGCCGCAGCGCCTGCAGCAGCCGGTCGAACACCAGCTCCGCGTGGCGCACCCGCTCCAGCAGGAACGACAGCTGGATCACGTCGAAGCCGCGCGGCGGCAGCGGCACCGAGCGCAGGTCGCCGAGCGAGTAGGAGACAAGATCGGCCCGCTCCTCCACCACCTTCCTGACCGCGGGCAGGTCCTCGTCGGCTCCGGTGGCCCTGGTCTCGATGTGGTCGAGCACCAGCGGCTCGCCGTGCGCGCACCCGGCGACCAGCACGTCGAGCCGCCGGATCGGCTGGCCGGCGCAGTGCTCGCGGAGCCGCTGCTCGAAGAGGTCGCCGCTGCGGGCGACCGATCGCACCTCAGACATGTCACCTACAGTAATCAACCAAGTGGAATCAGTAAGGCATTTCCCTGCTAGCGTCCTGCCCCGTGAGCGATCAGGCGGACGATCAGGTCTACGAGGGCGTCTACGTGGGCAACGCCAACGTGGACGCGCCGCTCGACAGGGGATGGCTGCTCGGTCACTTCAAACCCCCGGGCGACCCAAGACACAGCGAAGACGTCGAGATCAAGTGGGGCGTGCACCCGGCGGGCGACGAGCGGGCCGCGTGGGTGGAGAACGAAGTGCGCACCGCGCTGCTCATCCTGATCAGCGGCCGTTTCCGCGTCGAGCTGCCGGGCCGCAGCGTGCTGCTGGACAAGCCGGGCGACTACGTGGTGTGGGGCAAGGGCGTCGGCCACTCCTGGCGGGCCGAGGAGCCGTCCACGGTCCTCACCGTGCGCTGGCCCTCCGTGCCTGGTTACCGCGTCGGCTGAGCTTTCACGGCGAGTAGTCTGGTACGGAACCCCCGCGACCTTCCCCGTCCGGGGGTAGTCGTGTTGCCGTCGTGGGGCTGTGGGCGTATCTGATGAGTCTTTCCGGGCTACTTGACCTTGTTCGCGCCGACCCGAAGCTGACCGCCGCTCTCGAAGAGGGCGGCGACGTCGCGCTGGTCGCGCCCTCCTCGCTGCGTCCGTTCGGCGTGGCCGCCCTCGCCGCGCACGACCAGCGCACGGTGCTCGCCGTGACCTCCACAGAGCGCGAGGCCGAGGACTTGGCGGCGGCGCTGACCAGCTTGGTCGAGCCGTCGTCCGTGGCGGTGTTCCCGGCGTGGGAGACGCTGCCGCACGAGCGGCTGTCGCCGCGCAGCGACACCGTGGGCCAGCGGCTCGCGGTGCTGCGCAGGCTGGCGCACCCGGTCAAGGGCGACGCCGCCGCCGGACCGCTCAGCGTGATCGTCGCGCCGGTGCGCGCCCTGTTGCAGCCCATCGTGAAGGGTCTCGGCGACCTTGAGCCCATCAGGTTGCGCGCCGGTGACGACGCCGACCTCGACGAGGTGGTGCGCGCCCTGGTCGACAACGGCTACCACCGGGTCGACATGGTGGAGCGGCGCGGCGAGGTGGCGGTGCGCGGCGGCCTGCTCGACGTGTTCCCGCCCACCGAGGAGCACCCGCTGCGCCTTGAATTCTGGGGCGACACGGTCGAGGAGATCCGCTGGTTCAAGGTGGCCGACCAGCGCTCGCTCGAAGCGGCCGACGAGGGGTTGTTCGCGCCGCCGTGCCGCGAGCTGCTGCTGACCGACGAGGTGCGGGCCAGGGCGCGCGAGCTGGCCGGGGAGTACCCCGCGCTCGCCGAGGTGCTCGACCAGCTCGCCGACGGCACCCCGGTCGAGGGCATGGAGGCGTTCGCGCCCGTGCTGGCCGGCGAGATGGACCTGCTGCTCGACCACCTGCCCGCGCGGTCCGCGGTGTTCGTGTGCGACCCCGAGCGGATCAGGGGGCGGGCGGAGGAGCTCGTACGCACCTCGCAGGAGTTCCTCGAAGCCTCCTGGATCAACGCGGCGGCCGGCGGCGAGGCCCCCATCGACCTCGGCGCGGCCGCGTTCCGCACGCTCGAAGAGATCCGCGAGCACGCCTCGGCGCTCGGCCAGCCGTGGTGGACGATGGCGCCGTTCGGCGGCGGCGTCGAGCTCGACGCGCAGGACTCCGAGGCCTACCGCGGCGACACCTCCAAGGCGCTCGCCGACATCAAGGGCTGGCTGGCCGAGGACAAGGCCGTCGTACTGCTCAGCGAGGGCCACGGCCCCGCCGAGCGCATGGTCGAGCTGCTCAAGGGCGTCGACGTGCCGGCCAGGCTGCACGCCTATCTCGACAAGGCGCCCGAGCCGAAGGTCGTCCACGTCACGACCGGCCGCATCGAGCACGGCTTCATCACCCCGAGCCTGGCCGTGCTCACCCACCTCGACCTGGTCGGCCAGAAGGCGTCCACCAAGGACATGCGGCGCCTGCCCTCGCGCCGCCGCAACATGGTCGACCCGCTTCAGCTCAAGGTCGGCGACTACGTCGTCCACGAGCAGCACGGCGTCGGCCGCTACGTCGAGATGGTGCAGCGCACCGTGCAGGGCGCCACCCGCGAATACCTGGTCATCGAGTACGCCAAGGGCGACCGCCTCTACGTGCCCACCGACCAGCTCGACGAGGTCACCCGCTACGTCGGCGGCGAGTCGCCCACGCTCAACCGCATGGGCGGCGCCGACTGGGCCAAGGCCAAGTCGCGGGCGAAGAAGGCGGTCAAGGAGATCGCCGGCGAGCTGATCAGGCTCTACTCCGCGCGCATGGCCTCGCCCGGCCACGCGTTCAGCCCCGACACGCCGTGGCAGCGCGAGATGGAGGACGCCTTCCCGTACGCCGAGACCGCCGACCAGCTCGAAGCCATCGACGAGGTCAAGCGCGACATGGAGCGCGGCGTCCCGATGGACCGGCTGATCTGCGGCGACGTCGGCTACGGCAAGACCGAGATCGCGGTGCGCGCGGCGTTCAAGGCCGTGCAGGACGGCAAGCAGGTCGCGGTGCTGGTGCCCACGACGCTGCTGGTGCAGCAGCACATGTCCACCTTCACCGAGCGGTTCTCCAGCTTCCCCGTCACGGTCAGGCCGGTCTCCCGCTTCCAGACCGACGCCGAGGTCAAGGGCACGCTCGACGGCCTGCGCACGGGCGCGGTCGACGTCGTCATCGGCACCCACCGGCTGCTCAGCCCGGAGGTGCGCTTCAAGGACCTCGGGCTCATCATCATCGACGAGGAGCAGCGCTTCGGCGTCGAGCACAAGGAGGCCATGAAGCACCTGCGCACGCAGGTCGACGTGCTGGCGATGTCCGCCACGCCGATCCCGCGCACGCTGGAGATGGGCTTGACCGGCATCCGCGAGATGTCCACCATCCTCACCCCGCCGGAGGAGCGGCATCCGATCCTCACGTTCGTGGGGCCGTACGACGAGAAGCAGATCGCCGCGGCCATCCGGCGCGAGCTGATGCGCGACGGCCAGATCTTCTTCGTGCACAACAGGGTGGCCTCGATCAACCGGGTCGCCGCGCGGCTGCGCGAGCTGGTGCCCGAGGCCCGCATCGCGGTGGCGCACGGGCAGATGAACGAGCACCAGCTCGAAAAGATCATGGTGGGCTTCTGGGAGCGCGAGTACGACCTGCTCGTCTCCACCACGATCGTCGAGTCGGGCCTCGACGTGCCCAACGCCAACACGCTGATCGTGGACAGGGCCGACAACTACGGCCTGTCGCAGCTCCACCAGCTGCGCGGGCGCGTCGGCCGCGGCAGGGAGCGCGGCTACGCCTACTTCCTCTACCCGCCGGAGAAGCCGCTGACCGAGACCGCGCACGAGCGGCTCGCCACGATCTCCCAGCACACCGAGATGGGCGCCGGCATGTACGTCGCCATGAAGGACCTGGAGATCCGCGGCGCGGGCAACGTGCTGGGCGCCGAGCAGTCCGGCCACATCGCGGGCGTCGGCTTCGACCTGTACGTCCGCCTCATGGCCGAGGCGGTGCAGGAGCAGAAGGCCAAGCTGGCCGGCGGCGAGGTGCAGGAGGAGCAGCAGGACGTCAAGGTCGAGCTGCCGATCAACGCCCACATCCCGCACGACTACGTCACCTCCGAGCGGCTGCGGCTGGAGGCGTACAAGCGGATCGCGGCCATCGCCACCCCGATGCACATCGACGAGGTGCGCGCCGAGCTGACCGACCGCTACGGCAAGCCGCCGGTGGAGGTGGAGAACCTCCTGGAGGTCGCGCGGTTCCGCATCAAGGCGCGGGCGGCCGGGCTCACCGACGTCACCTTGCAGGGCCAGAACATCAAGTTCGGTCCCGTACGGCTCAAGGAGTCGCAGCAGGTGCGGCTCGACCGGCTGTACAAGAAGGCGATATACAAGCAGGCCGCGGAGACGCTGCTGGTGCCGGTGCCCAAGACCAAGCCGCTGGGCGGGCAGCCGCTGCGCGACCTCGACTTGCTCAAATGGTGTGGTGACCTGGTCGAGGCGATGTTCCTCGAACCCGCCCGGGTAAGCTAGCGGCGGTTTCCGGTCGGAAGGGACGTACGTGAAGTCGATACGAGTGGCTGTGGCCGCCGCGGCGGCCGCCGTGGCGCTGTCCGCCTGCTCCTCGCCCATGCAGGCCGGAGCCGCGGCCGTGGTGGGCAACGAGCGCATCTCCATGAGCAAGCTCAACGATGACACCCAGGAGTACATCGCCGCGCTCAAGCGGGCGAACCTGGACGAGTCGGCGCTGAGCGTGCCGGTCTCCCAGGCGGTGCTGCGCCGGCTGGTCGACGTGGCCGCGTCCAAGCAGCTCATGGCCCGCTACAACGTGCAGGTGAGCGAGAGCGAGGTGGACGCCACGCTCAAGGACCCCGGGCAGTACGAGTCCGCCGAGATCAACCTCCTGGCCAACGCCGTCTCCCCGGCGGACGCCCGCGACTACGGCCGGGCGATGACCGGCCTGCGGAAGCTGCAGGAGCAGTTCGGCCAGTCCGGGCAGCAGCGGCTGCTCGACGAGTTCAACTCGATCAAGCGGATCGTCAACCCGCGCTTCGGCAAGCTCAACACCGACCAGAAGCAGCCGGGGCTGTTCGTCGACGCCGGCAGGTTCGGCAAGGCGGGCGAGCAGGCGGCGCAGGGCTGATCGTGCCGCTGATCGTCGTCACCACCTCGCCCCGGGTCGCGCCGGGCCTGCTGAGCCATCAGGCGTGGCAGGCGCTGCGGTCCGGCCCGGTGCTGACCGGCTCGGCCGACCACCCGCAGCTTCCCTACCTCGCGGACGCCGGCATCGCCGCCGAGGTCGTCGAGCCCGACCCGGCGGCGCTGGCCCGCCGGGCGGTGGCCGAGACCGTGGTGTGGCTGGCCGAGCACGACAGCGAGGACTTCATGCGGGCGGTCGGGCAGGCGGCGATCTCGCTCGACGAGCCACCGGTCATCGAGGTCGTCCCCGGCTCCTATGACCTGCCGGGGGCGCGGGTGCTCGACCTGGTGGCGGTGATGGACCGGCTGCGCACCGAGTGCCCGTGGGACCGCAAGCAGACCCACGCGTCGCTGGTGCCGTACCTGCTCGAAGAGGCGTACGAGGTGCTGGAGACCATCGAGCAGGGCGACTACGCGGCGCTGCGCGAAGAGCTGGGCGACCTGTTGCTCCAGGTGGTCTTCCACGCCCGCGTGGCCGAGGGCTTCGACATCGACGACGTGGCGGCCGGCATCGTGGAGAAGCTGGTCAGGCGGCACCCCCACGTGTTCGGGTCCGTACGCGCGGAGAGCGCCGACGAGGTCAACGCCAACTGGGAGGCGATCAAGGCGGCGGAGCGCGCCGCCAAGGGCACCGAGTCGGTGCTCGACGGCGTGCCGATGGGGCAGCCCGCGCTGTCGCTGGTGGCCCAGCTGCTGCGCAGGGCCGAGCGGGCGGGCGCGCCGGAGTCGCTGTCGGCGGCGGTCGGCCAGGGGGTGGCCAGGGAGCTGTTCGACCTCGTACGCAGGGCGGCCGAGGCGGGCCTCGACGCCGAGGCGGAGCTGCGCGGCGCGGCCCGCGCCTACCGCGACCGGGTGCGGGCCTGG
The DNA here is from genome assembly GCF_040678535.1 of Nonomuraea sp. NPDC052634. Taxonomy (NCBI): domain Bacteria; kingdom Bacillati; phylum Actinomycetota; class Actinomycetes; order Streptosporangiales; family Streptosporangiaceae; genus Nonomuraea; species Nonomuraea sp. NPDC052634. Next base: position 92,393 of record NZ_JBFATY010000015.1, read on the forward strand.
GAGTCCTCCAGCCCCCAGTAGAAGTGCGCAGTAGAAGTGCCCAGTAGAAGTGCCCAGTAGAAGTGCGCAGTGGAGGTGCGCCGCGGCGACCTGAGAGCCTGCGCGGGGTGGCCGTACCGATAGGCTCTGATGGCATATCAGCTTTCGATTGAGGAGCGCATCCCGTGGCTACCATCGAGGTCGTATACGCGCGCGAGATCCTCGACTCCCGGGGCAACCCGACGGTCGAGGTCGAGGTCATTCTCGACGACGGCAGCAGGGGCCGGGCGGCCGTGCCGAGCGGGGCGTCCACCGGCCAGTTCGAGGCGGTCGAGCTGCGCGACGGCGGTAAGCGTTACGGCGGCAAGGGCGTGGAGAAGGCCGTGCTCGCGGTGACCGACGAGATCCAGGAGGAGATCAACGGGATCGAGGCCGAGGACCAGCGGATCATCGACCAGATCATGATCGATCTGGACCGCACGCCCAACAAGGCCAAGCTCGGTGCCAACGCCATCCTGGGCGTCTCGCTCGCCGTGGCCAAGGCCGCGGCCGACAGCGCCGAGCTGTCGCTCTTCCGCTACCTCGGCGGCCCCAACGCCCACGTGCTGCCGGTGCCGATGATGAACATCCTCAACGGCGGCGCTCACGCCGACACCAACGTCGACATCCAGGAGTTCATGATCGCGCCGATCGGCGCGGAGTCCTTCCGCGAGGCCGTGCGCATGGGCACCGAGGTCTACCACGCGCTCAAGGGCGTGCTGAAGGAGAAGGGCTACGCCACGGGCCTGGGCGACGAGGGCGGCTTCGCGCCCAACCTGCCCTCCAACCGCGACGCGCTCGACCTCATCCTGGCCGCCATCGAGCGGGCCGGTTACGTGCCGGGCGACGACGTCGCGCTGGCGCTCGACGTGGCGGCGTCGGAGTTCCACAAGGACGGCGTCTACACGATCGACGGCAAGGGCCTGTCGTCCGAGGAGCTGATCGCCTTCTACGAGGACCTGGTCGCCAACTACCCGCTCGTCTCCATCGAGGACCCGCTCGACGAGGAGGACTGGGAAGGCTGGAAGGCCATCACCGCCAAGCTCGGCGACAAGGTGCAGCTCGTCGGCGACGACCTCTTCGTCACCAACCCCGAGCGGCTGGAGCGCGGCATCAAGGAGGGTGCGGCCAACGCCCTGCTGGTCAAGGTCAACCAGATCGGCACGCTGTCGGAGACCCTCGACGCGGTCGACCTGGCCCACCGCAACGGCTACCGCTGCATGATGAGCCACCGCTCCGGCGAGACCGAGGACACGACGATCGCCGACCTGGCCGTCGCGGTCAACTGCGGCCAGATCAAGACGGGCGCTCCGGCCCGCTCCGACCGGGTGGCCAAGTACAACCAGCTGCTGCGCATCGAGGAGGAGCTCGACGACGCCGCCCGCTACGCGGGTCGCGCGGCGTTCCCGCGTTTCCGGCGCTAGTTTCGAGTACGGCTCGCGGCACCCCGATTCTCCGGCCGCGAGCCGCACTTGAGGGGGTGTGCAGCAAGTGGCGAAGAGACCGCAGCTCACCGGGCGGGCGGCCATCCTGGCCGTCGTGGTGTGCGCGATCGCGATGAGCCTGGCCTACCCTGTGCGCGAGTACATCAGCCTGCGCCGCAGCATCGCGGAGCTGCGCGCCGAGAAGGCCAGGGTCGAGGCCGAGAAGCAGGCGCTGCTGGCTCGCGACAGGCAGAGCGACGACCCCAACTGGATCAAGAAGACGGCGAAGGAGCGGCTGCACTACTGCGGTCCCGGCGAGAAGTGCTACGTGGTGATGGAGCCCGAGCAGGGCAAGGCGCAGGCGGCGGTCAAGCAGCCCGCGCAGGTGCCGCCGTGGTACGAGACGCTGTGGGAGTCGGTGCAGGCCGCCGACAAGGGCACCGGCCGCAGGGCCGTGACCGGGCAGCAGGGCGCCGCTCCTTCCGGGAAGCCCGGTGCGGAGCCGAGCGGGAAGCCCGGTGCGGAGCCGAGCGGGAAGCCGGGCGGCGAGCCCACCAAGGAGCCGAGCGGGCAGCCGAGCGGCAAGCCCACCGGGCAGACCACGAAAGAGCCCGCGAAGCCGGCGAAGGAACCCACGCAGGAGCCGGCGAACCAGTCGAGCGGGCAGTCGAGCGATGAGCCCACCGGGCAGGCCACGAAACAGCCGACCAAGGAGCCCGCGGGGCAGCCGGCCGGAGGGTCGGCGACAGGAAGGGAACGCGTTGGACAGTAAGGACGTCGAGGTCGTCGAGCGGCAGCTCGGACGGCCGCCGAGAGGGCTGCGCGCGGTCGCGCACCGTTGCCCGTGCGGCAACCCCGACGTGGTGGAGACCGCGCCGCGGCTGCCCGACGGCTCGCCCTTCCCGACTCTTTACTACCTGACCTGTCCCAAGGCGGCCTCGGCCATCGGCACCCTCGAGGGTTCCGGTCTGATGCGGGAGATGCAGGCCAGGCTGGCGACCGAGCCGGAGCTGGCGGAGGCCTACCGCGCGGCGCACGAGGACTACCTGGCGCGGCGTGACCAGGCGGCCCGCGAGCAGGGCATCGAGCCGCTGCCGCCGGGCATGCAGAGCACGGGCGGCATGCCGGAGCGGGTCAAGTGCCTGCACGCGCTCGTGGCCCACGAGCTGGCGGTGCCCGGGATCAACCCGTTCGGCAGGGAGGCGCTGGACGCACTCCCCGACTGGTGGAGTGACGGACCATGCGTGTAGCGGCCATCGATTGCGGCACCAACTCCGTACGCCTGCTCATCGCCGACATCGGCGACGGCACGCTGACCGACGTCGAGCGGCTGAACGAGATCGTCCGCCTCGGCCAGGGCGTCGACCGCACCGGCAGGCTCGCACCCGAGGCGCTGGAGCGCACGTTCGCGAAGATGCGCGAGTACCAGGAGCTGATCGAGCGCCACGGCGCCACCGCGACCCGTGTGGTGGCGACGAGCGCGACCCGCGATGCGGCCAACCGGCAGGACTTCGTGACCGGCGTACGGAAGATCTTCGGGGTGGAGCCCGAGGTGATCACGGGCGCCGAGGAGGCCGAGCTGTCGTTCACGGGCGCCACCAGGGGTCTTTCGCGCCTGTCGCCCGAGACCGAGGTGGCGCGGGGCTCGCTCGCGCCCTACCTGGTGGTGGACATCGGCGGCGGCTCCACGGAGTTCGTGGTCGGTTCCGTGCACGCCGAGGGCGCGCTGTCGGTCGACATCGGCTGCGTACGGCTGACCGAGCGGCACCTGCGCGACGCCGGAGACCCGCCCAAGGCGGAGGCGCTGGAGGCGGTCGTCGCCGACATCGAGGCCGCGCTCGACCGGGTCGAGGCCGAGGTGCCGGTGCGCAAGGCGAAGACGCTGGTCGGGCTGGCCGGCTCGGTGACGACGGTGTCGGGCATCGCGCAGGAGCTGCCCTCCTACGATCCGGCGCGCATCCACCACTCCCGCCTGTCGGCCGAGCAGGTGCACGAGGTGACGCGGCGGCTGCTCGCGATGACCCACGAGGAGCGGGCGCGGATCCCGGTGATGCATCCCGGACGCGTGGACGTGATCGGCGCGGGGGCGCTGATCCTCGACCGCATCGTGCGCCGGTTCAAGTTTTCGCAGGTCGTCGTGAGTGAGCACGACATCCTCGACGGGATGGCGTGGTCTCTCGCCCGAAGCTGAAGAAATCCGGACATTTCCGGATTCGTGATCGTCTTGAGCCCGCGATCAGTATTGTGCTTCAGTAAAGAGGCAAAACGGGGGCTTTGCCATGTGTCATGCGCGAAAGGCGCAGGCTTGGCGACCGTTCCCGAGCGCGTCTCTTCCCTCAAGGAATGGAGCACTCTCACATGATGTCTGTTGGGTTAGCGCGTAAGGCTGTGGCGTTCAGCGCCTCGTCGGCGGCCCTGGCGGCGCTCGCCGCGGGCCTGGTCGCCGGGCCCGCCCAGGCCGCCACCGCGTCGAAGCCCAAGGTCACGGCCACCACGCCGAAGGCCTCCCCGCGGGCCCACGAAGGATCGTGTCCGGTCACGGTCAACTTCTCGGCCAAGATCAAGGTGCCGGTCAACGGCAAGACCAAGCTGGCCTACCGCTGGCTGCACGGCGACGGCTCCAAGAGCAAGGTCAAGGAGCTCACGGTCAAGGGCAAGGGCACCAAGACGGTCACGGTCAAGCAGTCCATCACCTTCAAGGAGGACGTCAAGGGCTGGGAGGCCGTCCAGGTCCTCGGGCCCAAGAAGTTCACCTCGAAGAAGAGCTACTTCTCCGTCTCCTGCGTGTCGCTCAAGGAGGTCGTGCGCGACCACGGCCCCAAGATCAACGCTCGCGCCTGGACGAGCTACAGCTCGTACGCCCACCGCTGCGCCCCCGGTGACAAGGTCAACTTCACCGGCGTGATCAGCTCCTCGCGTCCGGCCTGGGTGCGTTACCGCTGGGTCCTCAACGGCCACACCGCCGACTACGGCAAGATCAAGGTGCGCGACTCGCGCAAGGTCGGCTTCAGCATCTCCCCGCGTCACAGCCAGCGCGGCTGGGCGCAGCTCCAGGTGCTGAGCCCGGACAGCGAGTCCTCCAACAGGACGTACTACAAGGTCGCGTGCAAGGACGGGCACGAGGCTCCGAAGCCGCGCGGCAAGGTCTCCGCGTCCGCCAACGCCACGGTCGTCGGCAGCTGCACGGTCAAGGCCACCGGCTCCATCACCGCCACCGGTGCGGGCCGGGTCTCCTACCGCTGGTCGCTCAACGGCCGTACGGTGAGCAACGGCCAGACCTACTTCGGCCGTGACGGCGGCACGATCCTGGTGCCGGCCTTCTCCACCGAGCTGAGCGGCCCGGACGCCAAGGGCGGCGTGGTGACGCTGACGGTCACCGGACCGAACAACAGCGACTCCTCCAGCGACCGCTACCCGGCCTGCCGCAAGGCCCCGGCCGACAAGCCGGAGCCCAAGCCGTCGGCCACCACTCTGCCCGCGCCCGCGCCCGAGGCCACGACGCTGCCCGCCACCGAGGACAGCAAGGCCTGACAGGCACTGAGTGAACGGGAACGGCACGGACGCCGCCGGGTAACGCCTCTGGCGGCGTCCTGGGCCCGTCCGGACGGCACCGGTCGGTGCCGCCGGGCGACGTCCGGGCGGACCGCGCCGTGACGCCGAATCGAGCGGTTCAACCGGGCGGCACCTTCGGGAGCCGCCCGGTTTTCCGTTCGCTCGTACGCGTGCCGCGGGCGCGCATCACTCCCGCGTGCGCCGCGGGCGCGCAGGGTTTCCGAAAAGGTCGTTGCGCCCTGCCCGAGTGGCCGCGTAAGGGCCCGACTGCGGGTGCCGCGGGCGCGCAGGACTCCGATCAAGACGTCGCGCCCTGCCCGAGTGCCTCGTCAAGGTCCGAGCGCTCGAAGTGATCGGGCACCATCGGTGTCATGAGCTTCGTCCCTCCCGGCACCGGCTGGCCTGAAGACCCCGCGACCGCCGACACGCCTGTCGCGCTCGACCCCGCCGACGTGCGCCACCTCGCCGCCGGCAGCGGCACGCTCGCGGAGCTCACGGCCGCGCAGTCCGTCTGCCGCGCGTGCCCCCGCCTGGTGGAGTGGCGCGAGGAGGTCGCGCGGGTGAAGCGGCGCGCGTTCGCGAACGAGACCTACTGGGGCCGCCCCGTGCCGGGGTGGGGCGACGAACGGCCGAGCATCCTGCTGGTGGGGCTGGCCCCGGCGGCCCACGGGGGCAACAGGACCGGGCGCATCTTCACCGGCGACCGCAGCGGCGACTGGCTGTTCGCCTCACTCCACCGGTGCGGCCTGGCCGCCCAGGAGACCAGCACGCACGCGGGCGACGGCCAGCGGCTGATCGGCGCCCGTGTGGTGGCGTCGGTGCGCTGCGCCCCGCCGGACAACAAGCCGACGCCGGAGGAGAAGGCCACCTGCTTCCCGTGGATGGCCAGGGAGATCACGCTGGTCGCGCCGACCGTACGGGTGATCGTGGCGCTCGGCGGCTACGCCTGGCAGGCCGTGTGGCCGGCGCTCAAGGAGGCGGGCTACGAGCTGCCGCGTCCACGTCCGCCGTTCGGCCACGGGACAGAGGTGCCGATCAAGCGCGGCGACGCCCAAGTGACGCTCATGGGCTGCTACCACCCGAGCCAGCAGAACACGTTCACCGGCCGCGTCACCGCCCGAATGCTGGACGACGTCTTCTCAAGGGCCAGGTCACTGGCGGTGTGACGCGTTACACCACTTCTCGGCTGGCTTACGCGGAAGCCGCTGGCGTAGGCTTGTGAATGCTTTCACAAGCAACCACGAGGGATGTGGCCTCAGGATGAACAAGCACATTCTGATCGTCGGCGGCGGATACGTCGGCCTCTACACCGCACTACGGCTCCAGCGCAGGCTCCGTCGCGAACTCCGCGACGGCGAAGCCCGCATCACGATCATCGACCCCCAGTCCTACATGACCTACCAGCCGTTCCTGCCGGAGGCCGCCGCGGGCAACCTCTCGCCCCGCCACATGGTGGCCCCGCTGCGCCGTGTGCTGCCCAAGGTGCACATCCTGAACGGCACCGTCACCAAGGTGGACCACGCCGGCCGCGTCGTCACCTTCCAGCCGGCCGAGGGCGAGCCGCGCCAGATCGCGTACGACGTGATCGTGATGGCCGCCGGGTCGATCTCCCGCACCCTGCCCATCCCCGGGCTCACCGACATCGGCATCGGCTTCAAGACGGTCGGCGAGGCGATCGCGCTGCGCAACCGCGTGCTGCACCTGCTCGACGTGGCCGAGTCGACCGACGACCCGGAGGTGCGGCGAAGGGCCCTGACGTTCGTGGTGGTCGGGGCCGGGTTCGCCGGTGTGGAGGCGCTGGCCGAGCTGGAGGACATGGCCAAGCACTCCACCCGCTACTACCGCAACATCAAGCCGTCGGACATCCGCTGGGTGCTCGTCGAGGCGACGAACCGGGTGCTGCCCGAAGTCGGCCCCGAGATGGGCAAGTGGACGCTGGAGCAGCTGCGCGAGCGCGGCATCGACGTCCGACTCGAAACCCGCCTGGAGAGCTGCGTGGGCGGCCACGTGGTGCTCTCGGACGGCACCGAGTTCGAGGCGGAGACGCTCGTCTGGACGGCCGGCGTCAAGCCCAGCCCGGTGGTCAACGACAGCGACCTGCCGCTCGACGAGCGCGGCCGGATCAAGACCACGCCGATGCTGACCGTGGCGGGCACGCCGGGCGCGTTCGCCGCCGGTGACGCCGCCGGGGTGCCCGACGTGACCAACCCGGGCAAGTACTGCGCGCCCAATGCCCAGCACGCCGTCCGGCAGGCGAAGGTGCTGGCGGACAACATCGTCCGCTACCTCCGCGGGGAGGAACTCGTCCAATACCGCCACAAGTACGTCGGATCGGTCGCCGGACTCGGCCTGCATCAGGGCGTCGCCAATGTCTATGGCGTCAAGCTGCGCGGTTTCCCTGCGTGGTTCATGCACCGCACCTACCATCTGTCGCGGGTGCCGACGCTGAACCGCAAGGTCCGTGTCGTCGTCGACTGGACGCTGGCTCTGTTCTTCAAGCGGGAGACGATCTCGCTGGGAGAGATGGAGCACCCCCGCGACGGCTTCAGGGCCGCGGTGGCGACGACTCGCCGCTAGCTCGGGTACGGCAGCGCCCCGGTGAACCACGTCGCCGGGGCGTTCACGGCACCCATGTCGCAAGCGGAAGGGGTGCCACGAGTGGGTCTGTCAGCGGTGACCGTGCTGGGCGTCGACCGGCCAGGCGTGATCGCCGCGGTAACCGGGTCGCTCGCCGACTGCGGCGTGAACATCCAGGACTCGACCATGACGTTGCTGGGCGGGCACGTCGCGATGATGCTGCTGGTATCCGGCGACCTGGATCCCGCCGAGCTGACCAAACGGGTGGGCGCCCCCGACCTCGTGGTCACCGCCTCGGCGATCGCCGCCCGCCGCCACTTCTGCGGCGACGGCGGGCTCGGCGGGCAGGGCGGCGGGCTGGAGTACGTGCTGACCGTGCACGGCCCCGACCGTCCCGGCATCGTCTCGGCCGTCAGCGCCGTGCTGGCCGAGGACGGCGGCAACATCACCGGCATGAGCACGCGGCTCACCGGCCGCCTGTACGTGCTCATCGCGGACGTCGAGCTGCCGAAGGACGTCGACGTGGCGGCGCTCATGCGCAGGCTGGCCGCGGTCGGCGCGAGCCTCGACTCCGAGATCACCTTCCGTCCCGTCGAACCGGATCTGTTGTGAACCCGCGGGGACCGAGACCGACCGGCACCGTGCGGGACGTGCTCGGCGCCCCGCACCCTGTGCTGTCCGCCGTGGCGGCGCCCGTTGACCCGGGCGCGCCTGAGGTCGTGGCCGCCGCGGCGGATCTGCTGGCGACATTGCGCGGCACGCCTGCCGCGACGGGGCTGGCGGCCCCTCAGATCGGGCTGAGCTGGCGCCTGATCGCCTTTGACGCCCGTCGCCACCCAAGGAGTCGTTCCTGGGCCGGAGAGACGGTCCTCGTCAATCCCAGGCTCGCGGGGGCCGCCGATTGGGACGAGGGCCGGGAGGGGTGCACATCGATCCCGGGACTGACCGCGGATGTCCGCAGAGCCACGCGTATCACCGTACATGGGCATTTGCCAGGAACCGGGGAGAGCGTCACCATCGAAGCGGATGCCGTGGAAGCTCGCTGCATTCAGCACCAACTGGACCATCTCGACGGTCTACTCTTCTTGGACAGAGTCCCTGGGGCGCTATCACTTCACCGCAAGCTTCACACTTGTGACGCTTGATGCGAAGTTGTGCTCCTCGGAAGCATGGTCTGTTTCGTATGATTACGGCGCCCCCGTAGCCCAATGGCAGAGGCAAACCCCTTAAAAGGGTTGACGTGCGGGTTCGAATCCCGCCGGGGGCACTTGCCTTCTCCATTGACTTCAGGTCTCTGACCTGGAGCTTTACCGCGATCGGCAGGATGGACGCGGCTCAGCCGTCACCTGACGATATCGAGTTGTTATCGATTTTGTCCTGTCACCGTGCGATCACTGCTTGTTAGAGCCGGTGTCGTACGGCCCGAGCCGCCCGGCCCGGGGCCTCCGGCCGTCGGCGCCCACCGGCCGGGCGGCGCCCGCTGTTTGGCCGGCCGATAAGTTTTCGTCGGCCGTCCGATATTGACAAGCCCCAGGTTTTCTGCTTTCTTCCGGCATTGCCGGAGTTCCCTTTCTGTGAATGTCCGACTACGCCTGACAGCCATCCTTTCCGGTTCCCGAATGCTGCCATACTCGCCGCCGAGCGCATCGGAGCACGTCGACGCGCCGCCGGGCACCTGCGGAGGCGGAATTCCGGCCGCCAGGCGATCCCGGGAACTCCGCGAAGGCCCGGATCGTTGTGAACGCAGCCGAAGTCCCGTATGAACATCGTTATGAGCGTCAGTTGACCAAGGTGACGGCGCGCACCGTAGGCTCGTCGTCACAGGAGGCAGCGATGGAGAGCAAGAACCCCGTATTCAGCAGGTCGCGGCAGCAGGCCGCGGCGGGCTGGGCCGGTCCCACCCCGTCACCCGACCAGCTGCAGCACATGTACGACGCGCCGTCGTACGCACCACCGACCCGGCCGGCGTACCGGACCATGACGCTCGACGACGTCGTGGTGCGAGGGTTCATGACCCTCGGCGCGCTGGTCGTGGCCGCCGCCGCGGCCTGGATCCTCGACGTCCCCCCGATGGTCGCCATCGGCGCCGCGGTCGTGGCGCTGGTCCTCGGCCTGATCGCCTCGTTCACGATGAGCACCAACCCGGCGCTCATCCTGGCGTACGCGGTGTTCGAGGGTGTCTTCCTCGGCAAGATCAGCTCGGTCTTCGAGGGGTTGGTCAGCGGCATCGTGATGCAGGCGGTGCTCGGCACGGCGTTCGCGTTCGGCGCGGTGCTGACGGTCTACGCGTTGCGCATCGTCCGCGTCACACCCAAGCTGGTGAAGTTCACCATCGCGGCCGGCCTCGCCGCGCTCGGCCTGGTCGTCGTCAACCTCATCGTGGGCATCTTCCACGAGGGCGGCCTCGGCCTGCGCACCGACAGCCCGCTCGGCTGGATCTTCAGCGTCGCCATGATCCTGCTCGGCTGCTTCTTCCTGCTGCTCGACTTCGACTCGATCGAGCAGGGCGTCAAGCAGGGCGCTCCGGACAAGTTCGCCTGGCAGTGCGCCTTCGGCCTCACCCTGAGCCTGGTGTGGATCTACCTCGAGGTGCTGCGGTTCATCAGCTACTTCAGCGATAGCGACTGACCGTCACCGACAGTCGTGCGAAAGGGCCCCGCCGCACTGGCGGGGCCCTTTCGCTCTGCGATGGAAAATCTACCTGCCGTCACAAAATGATGCCGGGCCGAGGGGTTGCCAACCTCACTTCCGTGTTGCAGTGTCAAGCAAAGGAGCTAATCCGCGGAGGTGCCCATGTCCTTGAACCACTCACCGGAGACGCAGACGAAGCTGATCGCAAGGGTCCCGGCCATCACGGGGCGCGAACTCCCAGAGTGGTTCCAAGCAATCGACAACGGCCCGGCCTTCCTGAGGTGCGACGAGCGTGCCAACTGGCTCGCAGACGAGCACGGGCTGACCCACGGCTACGCCGCCGCGATCGTCCACGAGCACGAGCGGCACCGCCGTAACCGCATGGGCTTCATCTGAGCCCAACCGTCCTAGCCGCGCCCGTGCCGCAAGCGCGGGCGCGTCATCATGAGGGTATGGATCTCAACAAGGCCCTCGGCTTCCTTCGTGATCATCACCACGCCGTCCTGCTGACCCGGCACCGCGATGGGCGCCCGCAGATGTCGCCGGTCGTCGCAGGCGTACAAGGCGACCACGTGGTGATCAGCAGCCGCGAGACCGCGGCCAAGGTGCGCAACGCCATCCGGGATCCCCACGTGTCGCTGTGCGCGTTCACCGACCGCTTCTACGGCGACTGGATCCAGATCGACGGCACCGCCGAGGTCGTCCACCTGCCCGAGGCCATGGAGCTCCTGGTCGCCTACTATCGCGACATCTCAGGCGAGCATCCCGACTGGGACGATTACCGGGCCGCGATGGAGCGCGACCGGCGCGTTCTGATGCGCATCACCCCGGTCAAGGCCGGCCCCGACCGCCACGGCTGAGCCCTCGGCGTCCCTTTCGGCCGTCACGGGAAGCACTACGTCCGTTCTGGCCGCACTGTTGAGGCCGCGCGCCCCGTCACCGGGGTGCGCGGCCTCACCGCATGAAGCAGCCTGTCAAAGCCGCCTCAGGATCGCTTGGGACCGGCTCAGCTCAGGCGCTCGAGGACCATGGCCATGCCCTGGCCGCCGCCCACGCACATCGTCTCCAGGCCGATGCTCTTGTCGTGGTGCTGGAGACTGTTGATCAGCGTCGAGGTGATACGCGCGCCGGTCATGCCGAACGGGTGGCCGACCGCGATGGCGCCGCCGTTGACGTTGAGCCGGTCGATGTCGATGCCGAGCTCCCGGTACGACGGGATGACCTGCGCGGCGAACGCCTCGTTGATCTCCACCAGGTCGATGTCGCCGATCGCCATGCCGGCCCTGGCCAGCGCCTGCTTCGACGCTTCGACGGGACCGAGTCCCATGATCTCGGGCGACAGCGCGGAGACGCCGGTCGAGACGATCCTGGCCAGCGGCGTGATGCCCAGCTCGGCGGCCTTCGTGTCGCTCATGATGACGACCGCCGCGGCCCCGTCGTTGAGCGGGCAGCAGTTGGCGGCCGTGACCGTGCCGTCGGGGCGGAAGGCCGGCGCGAGCGTGGAGACCTTCTCGTACGTGGTGCCCGGCCGCGGCCCGTCGTCCTTGCTGACCACGGTGCCGTCGGGCAGGGTCACCGGCGTGATGTCCTTCTGCCAGAACCCGTCGGCGATCGCCTTCTCCGCGAGGTTCTGCGAGCGCACGCCGAACTCGTCCTGCTCCTTGCGGGAGATGCCCTTGATCTGGGCGACGTTCTCGGCGGTCTGGCCCATGGCGATGTAGATGTCGGGTACGCGGTCGTCCTCGCGCGGGTCGTGCCAGACCTGCCCGCCCTCGGCGAACTGCTTGGTGCGCTCGCGGGCCTCGGCGAAGAGCGGGTTGTGCGTGTCGGGCAGCGAGTCGGAGTTGCCCTTGGTGAAGCGGGAGACGGTTTCGACGCCGGCGGAGACGAACACGTCGCCCTCGCCCGCCTTGATGGCGTGGAAGGCCATCCGGGTGGTCTGCAACGACGAGGAGCAGTAGCGGGTCACGGTGGTGCCGGGCACGTTGTCCAGGCCCAGCAGCACCGCCACGACCCTGGCCATGTTGAAGCCCTGCTCACCGCCGGGCAGGCCGCAGCCGAGCATGATGTCATCGATCGAGGCGGGGTCGAGCTGGGGCACCTTGGCCAGCGCCGCCTTGATCATCTGGACGGTCAGGTCATCGGGCCGGATGTCCTTGAGCGACCCCTTGAAGGCCCGTCCGATCGGGGAACGCGCGGTTGCGACGATGACTGCCTCGGGCATGGCCCCTCCTTTGTCGGCGCTAATAGTAGAACTATATTCCAGTTCTTAGCGCAAGAGCCGACCGGCCCGCTCGCCCGGTTTCCGTAGGTGCGCGGATGGTTGGGGGTGCGACGGCCGGCAGGGCTGCTCGCCCGCTGTTCGTACGTGCCGGGCGGGCGAAGAGAGCGCGGGGGAGGGGCCGACAGGGCTGCTGTTATCCGTACATGCCGGGTGAGTCGGCCGTCTGGTCGTTGACCGCGTGCAGGCCGCCTCGCTCGTCGCGCCACAGCCGCCAGCCGTCCTGGCTGCCGGTGTACCAGGAGGGCGGGGTGGAGGCGGGAGTGACCCGCTTGCCGGTGCCGAGGTCGTACTCGCAGAGCGCGGCCGTGGAGTAGAAGCCGGGCGGCTGGCCGCGCAGCGGCAGCGGCTTGGGGTCGGTGACGCAGAACGACCACGCGCGCACGTTCTCCGGCGGCACCGGACGCCCCGCCGCCAGGTCGAAGGCCGAGCCCTTGGCGCGGTGCTGGAGGAAGCCCAGCTTGTCCATGCGGTCGGGGAAGGCCAGCCACCAGCCCGATCCTGGCACGTCGGAGGCGGTGATCTGGCCGACGACCCGCCCCGTGGTCGGGTCGAGCCTGGCGAAGCCGCCATAGGAGCCGTGGCGGTCGACGGGCCGCACGACGGGGGCGAGGCCGGGATTGCCGCTGGGATAGACGCGTACGACCGACGGCCGCATCCAGTTGATCGTCCCGTCGGCGATCTTGATGGAGAACAGCCCGAACGCCGAGACCTTCTTCGTGCGCGGGTTGGTGTAGGGCGCGACGTAGCCCACCAGGTCGTCACCGGCCCCGCCGAACGCCCAGCCGCCCGACAGGTCGATGCCGGGGCCGAGCGCCTGCTCGATCGGCTGCTGCCACTGGAGCTTGCCGGTCTCCAGCTCGTACGACTCCACCATGGGGTTGCTGGCGAGTCTGAGCAGCAGCACGCGCTTGTCGTCCGACCACTCGACCTCGGAGATGCCGGGCAGCTTCCACAGCACCTTGCCGGTCGCCGGGTCGAGCACCACCATGCGCGCCTTGGCCAGCGCGGTGTGCTCGGACAGGCACACGTACGGACCGCAGCGCTGCGGCCCGAACGTCGAGTGCACCGGCCTGCTCCACTTGCGGGCGCCGGTGCGGGCGTCACGGGCGATGAGCGTGGCGTTCCAGCGGCCCTGCTTGCCCGGGTCGAGCGCGACCACCACGGCCTGGTCGCCGCTGCGCACGAGCGCGGGGGTGGAGACGCCCATGCCGGGCAGGCGGCCTGCCATGGTGGCCGGGTGCGCCCACAGCCGCCGGCCGTCGCGCAGGCTGAGGGCGACGGTCTCCAGCGCGCCTTCGGGCTTCATGGAGGTGACGGCGACCACGTCGCCGCCCACGGCCATCCTGCTGACGACGTTGACCTGGGTGTTGTGCCAGGAAGGGAAGGCGGAGGTGGCGGCGTCGCTGCCGGAGCAGCCGCCGGTGGCGAGGCCGGCGGTGAGGGTTGCGGCGAGGGCGAGTGACGGTTTCCACGAGGGCCGGCGCACGGGCAATCCACTCCAATGAGGACGGGGAGTGGCGGCTCGGCAGCGGAAGGTGACCGGCCGAGGGTGCGCAGGTGTCAGGGCTCGTTGACCGCCTCGCCGAGTCGCCGGCGGAACAACGTCGCCCACTTGCCGTGCAGGCCCGTCGCCCGCCCGTCGACCCGGGTCGCGGAGACCTCGGTGCCGGGCTCCTCCGCGGCCGTCGCCGCCGCGAGGTAGATCGGTTGCAGTGCTTCGCCGCGCGCGGGACGCGGCTCTGGCCACAGCCCCAACGCAGCGCACACCGACGGTAGCACCGCGTTAGCGGCCTGCGCGTAACCTCGGTCAGATGGATGGAAACGATCCGGTCCGAACATTTCTGTCGGATTTGTCGCGAACTCGGGGCCGAGGACGTCGGCGAACGCCACCGTACGGCCGCCCGCGTCCACCACCGCCACCGTCTGCGCCGCGGCGAGCTGCCGGCTCCAGCGCCGCGTCACCCAGCGCAGCGGCTGTGCGATCGGGCGTACGGTGCCGAGGTCGGGACACGTGCCCACGACCACCTCGGCCCCCGCATCCCGCAGCCGCCGCACGGCCTTGGTCAGATGGCGTACGGCGATCGCGGGCGGCGTCTGCGTGATGATGTCGTTGGCCCCCACGAAGATCACCGCCAGGTCGGGTTTCATCGGCAGCACCGCGTCGACCTGCTCGGCCAGCTCGGCCGACGGAGTGCCCGACTTGCCCACCACCTTCAGCTCCACCGGCCGTTCGGCCACCACGGCGAGCCCGTTGGCCAGCATCACCGCGGGCGTCTTGGCCGGGTCGGTCATGCCCAGGCCCACCGAGGTGGAGTCGCCCAGCATCGCCATCTTGATCGGCTCACCGGGGAAGTCGGTGCCGTAGACGCCGTCGGAGGGCGGCCCGTCCAGGCCGTGCGGGCGGCCGATGGCCTTGCGCGCCAGCAGGCTCTCCGCGATCAACAGCCCGTAGGCGGTGGCTCCGAGCGCCGTCAGACCGCCGCCTCCGAACGCCGCTGCCGTCGCGATCTTCTTCGCCGCGCGTGCCATGCCTGCCGGCCACACCACGTACGTGCCCTCCTCAGTCGAACTCGGCGGTAGCGTTTGCTTGAAACTAACCGAGGGCCGGCCACCCCCACTGGACCTCGGCCATCGGCAAGCTGACCAAGCTTCGGCAAAGAAGGTGAACACCCCGGTGCGCGTTTACGATTCCCTTGTCGACCTGATGGGCAACACGCCACTCGTCAGGCTGCACAAAGTCAACGCGGGCGTGCCCGCACAGGTGCTCGCCAAGGTCGAGTACTTCAACCCTGGGGGTTCGGTCAAGGACCGCATCGCGGTACGCATGATCGAGGCCGCTGAGAAATCCGGCGAGCTGCGCCCCGGCGGCGTGATCGTCGAGCCGACCTCGGGCAACACCGGCGTCGGCCTCGCCATCGTGGCCCAGCAGAAGGGCTACAAGTGCCTGTTCGTGGTGCCCGACAAGGTGGCCCAGGACAAGATCGCGGTGCTGCGCGCGTACGGCGCGGAGGTGGTGGTCTGCCCGACCGCGGTCGCGCCCGACCACCCCGAGTCCTATTACTCGGTCTCCGACCGGCTGGCGCGGGAGATTCCCAACGCCTGGAAGCCCGACCAGTACTCCAACCCGAACAACCCGGACTCCCACTACCACTCGACGGGTCCCGAGATCTGGGAGCAGACCGAGGGCCGGGTCACGCACTTCGTGGCCGGCATCGGCACCGGCGGCACGATCAGCGGCACCGGCCGCTACCTCAAGGAGGTCTCCGACGGCCGGGTGAAGATCATCGGCGCCGACCCGGAGGGCTCGGTCTACTCCGGCGGCACCGGGCGCCCGTATCTCGTGGAGGGCGTCGGCGAGGACATCTGGCCGGCCACGTACGACAGGAACATCTGCGACGAGATCATCGCCGTGTCCGACAAGGACTCCTTCACCATGACCCGCAGGCTCGCCCGCGAGGAGGGGCTGCTGGTCGGCGGGTCCTGCGGCATGGCCGTGGTCGCGGCGCTGCGGGTGGCGGCCAAGGCGTCGCCCGACGACGTGGTGGTCGTGCTGCTGCCGGACGGCGGCCGCGGCTACCTGTCGAAGATCTTCAACGACGACTGGATGGCCGACTACGGCTTCCTGACCACCACCTCCGACGAGGGGCTGGTCGGCGACGTGCTGGCGCGCAAGGGAGGCGGGCTGCCGGAGTTCGTCCACGTGCACCCGCACGAGACGGTCGGCACGGCCATCTCGATCATGCGCGAGTACTCCGTGTCGCAGCTGCCGGTCATGAAGGAGGAGCCGCCGGTCATGGCGGCCGAGGTGGTCGGCTCCATCGTCGAGCGCGATCTCCTCGAAGCCCTCTACCATGGCAGGCTCTCCTCCGACGACCCGATCTCCGATCACATGTCGGCGCCGCTACCCACGATCGGCAGTGGTGAACCTGTGGCCATCGCGGTGGAAGCGCTGGAAAAGGCCGATGCGGCCGTTGTGCTGGAAGACGGCAAGCCGACCGGGCTGATCACCCGCCAGGACCTGCTGGCCTTCCTCGCCAACCACTGACGCTCCCGGCGCTCCGGTGGCGTCGTGCTCAACGCGCGTGCGGCGCCACCGGGGGCCGGCCGGCGGCCGGGTCAGGGGAGCGGGAACTCGGCGACGACCTCCCACGCGCCCTCGGGGGTCGGGCCCGCGTAAAGCCTGCCGCCCAGCGCCTCGACGCGTTCGGCCATGCCCACCAGCCCGAACCCGCCGCCGAGCCGGGAGACGCGCGGGTCGGCGTCCGAGCCGAAGTTCCGCACCCGCAGCACCACCACCTGGTCCACGCGGCGCAGGCTCGCCTCCACCCAGGCGGTGCGGGAGGCGTGCTTGCGCACGTTCGTCAGCGCCTCTTGAAGCACCCGGTGCAGGGTGGTCATGACCTCGGGCGGCAGCGTACGGTCGTCCAGGCCCTGGCCGATCTCGAAGGCCACCTTCGGCCCTTCTGCCGAGAACCGGTCGGTCATCATGCGCAGGTCGGCCAGCGTGACGCCGGGCGTCCTGTCGGCGCCGTCCTCGGCTCGTAACACGGTGACCATGCGGCGCATCGAGGTCAGCGCGTCAGTCCCGGCCGTCGCGATCGCGTCCAGTGCGGGCAGCACGGCCTGCGGGTTGGTCTCGGCGACCGTACGCGCCGCCTGGGCCTGCACGACGATGCCGGTGATGTGGTGTGCGACCAGGTCGTGCAGCTCCCTGGCCAGCTCAAGGCGCTCGGCCCGGCGTACGGAGTGGACCGCCTCGTTGCGCCGTTCCTGCTGGAAGCGCAGGTAGCCGCCGACGCCCGCGGTCAGCGACCAGCTCGCGAACAGCAGGAACGAGGCCGGCAGCCCCACTTCGACACGTCCGTTGGCCTCCGTCATCAGGACGAACAGGTTGAGACAGGCCAGCAGGGCGGCATTCCGCACGGGCTCGACGTGGCGCAGCACGCCGAGCATGAGGATGAGCAGCGCGCCCGTCTCCGTCATGCCCGGCAGGCCATGCTTGCTCGTGGCGGCGATCGCCGTCGTCGCCACGAACGACAGGCCGAGCACGGCGAGGAACCCCTGCGTCCGGTACTTCTGCCGCAGCATGAGAGCCGCGCAGCCGGCCGCCCCGCAGACCGGCACCAGCCACTGCGCGCCCCCGAGCTGCCAGGCGGCCGCGACGTCGAGCAGCAGGAGCAGGCCGAGCCAGCCGTACATGGCCAGCTCACTGAGCCGGCGGATCCAGTACACGACGCGTTTGGAGCTCACCACGGCCTTGAGCCTAAGCCGCAAGTCGGACATCTCGTATCAACCGTTCGGCCGAGTGGGCTTCCCGGAGACCAGCCTTAGAGCCGAGGTGGAACAGGCGGGCCCTGGACGATGCTGAATCGTGTCGGAAAGGGGACAGACATGATGGTCATCGGATTCACCCTTCTAGGGGCCGGGCTGGTCGTCGCGGTATTGCTCGCGCTGGCCGATCCGATCCTGCTCTCCCGCATCAACGGCGAGCCCGCCGAGGGCGCCAAGGGACGCTTCATCAAGGCGGACTCCGTACGCGAGGCGGAGGTCGTGCCGCTGCGCGCGCGGTCCGGCGGGGACCGGCACGCGACCCGCGCGGCCTGACCGCCGATCCGGCCACGGTCCGGGCGGGGGCGTGGGTCGTCTTGAGCGGTGCCGGCGTCCACTAACGTGGCTGGTATGAGCAACGGTTTTGAGACCCTGGCCATTCACGCAGGTCAGGAGCCCGACCCGCTGACCGGCGCGGTCGTGCCACCGATCTACGCCACGTCGACCTACAAGCAGGACGGCGTGGGCGGCCTGCGGTCCGGATATGAATACAGCCGCTCGGCCAACCCGACCAGGACCGCGCTCGAAACCGCGCTGGCCGCCGTGGAGGGCGGGGCACGCGGGCTCGCGTTCGCCTCGGGCCTGGCCGCCGAGGACACCCTCCTGCGTACGGTGTGCAAGCCGCAGGACCACGTCATCATCCCCGGCGACGCCTACGGCGGCACCTATCGGCTCTTCGACAAGGTCCTCAGGCGCTGGGACCTCCACTACGACCCCGTGCCGCTGCACGACCTAGACGCCGTGGCGTCCGCCATGACGCAGAAGACCAGGGTCGTCTGGGTCGAGACGCCCACCAACCCGCTGCTCGGCATCGCCGACATCGCCGGCCTCGCGCAGCTCGCCCATGACAACGGCGCGCTGCTGGTCGTCGACAACACCTTCGCATCGCCGTACCTCCAGCAGCCCATCACGCTGGGGGCCGACGTGGTCGTCCACTCCACCACCAAGTACGTCGGCGGGCACTCCGACGTGGTGGGCGGCGCGCTGGTGGCCGCCGACGCCGGGCTCGGCGAGGAACTGGCCTTCCACCAGAACTCGATGGGCGCGGTGGCCGGGCCGTTCGACGCCTGGCTGACGCTGCGCGGGCTCAAGACGCTCGGCGTCCGCATGGACCGCCACTGCGACAACGCCGAGCGCGTCGTCGACCTGCTGCTCTCCCACCCGAAGGTGACCGAGGTGTTCTACCCGGGGCTGCCCGACCACCCCGGCCACGTGGTGGCGTCCAAGCAGATGCGCCGGTACGGCGGCATGGTGTCGTTCCGCGTCGCCGGAGGCGAGGCGGAGGCCGTGGAGGTGTGCAACCGCGCCGAGCTCTTCACGCTGGGGGAGTCGCTCGGGGGAGTGGAGTCGCTCATCGAGCACCCCGGCCGCATGACCCACGCCTCGGCGGCGGGGTCGCCGCTTGAGGTGCCCTCCGACCTGGTGCGGCTGTCGGTCGGCATCGAGACCATCGACGACCTGCTCGCCGACCTCACCCAGGCGCTGGCCTGAGCCGCCTCCGACGGTGGGCCCGGGGGCGGGCCCACCCGCAGGGGCGCTACTCGGGCACCACCATCAGGAAGAGGATCACCAGCCAGATCACCGACAGCAGGCTGCTGATCGCGGCGATCCGCCCCTTCTCCACCTTCGCGTCGTCCTCGGTGCTCTCGCTGGAGAGTGCCTGTACGGCGGCGCGCAGGTCGCGGTCGATGATGAAGAGCAGCACGACGCCCACGATGAACAGCGTCATCGACGCGCTCATGTACCACCGGCCGAGCACCCCGTTGCCCATCACGATGCCGAGCACCAGGCCGAAGACGAACACGCCGAGGCTGCCGATGGCGTAGATCCTGGTCGTGCGCTGGATGAAGCTCAGCGCTTGCACGTTCTTCTGCCGGATCACCCGGGGCGCGGACATCGTCGCGGCGACGATCGGGCCGAGCGTGAAGATCGCGAATCCGATGTGCAGCCAGAGAAGCAGGGACATGCCGGAGAGACTAGTCCCCGGTGATCTCGCTGCGGGACTCGACACTCTCTTTGCTCTTTGCCGAACAGTGCAAGCACAGCTCCATGGCCGCCACCGTGACGACCATCAGCACGACGAGGAGCACCGCGAGCATATGGGTCCCCCTCCTTCCCCGTCAGGGACGTAAATACCGTCCGTAATGACTAGACGGCTGTGCATCGGAATAAGTTCGGCGCCGGTATGGTTGTTCAACGCCGCTTTTTCCTTACCGTTTGGGCACAAGGGGGTGCCGTCTGTGGCCATCAGGCATGTCGAGCCGTACACCGAGGAGTGGCTGCACCAGCCGATCAGCTACGTGCAGCGCGTCGTCGAGGTGCTCGGGTCAGAGGTCACGGATTGGTGGGAAGGCCCCTGTGATCCGCGCTGCGCCACGGTGCGGCTGAGCGATGGCACCGCGCTGGTGTGGGACGAAGAGAGCGGGTGGCGGTTCGGCCGGTTCGTCTCCGGCGGGCGCGGCCTGCAGACCGAGCTTTCCGGCGTCCGCTACCTCGGCCACGGCCTGCTGCCGAGGCCCGAGCGGGTGCCCGAGGCGCTGCGCGACGCGCGGGCCGGGGTGGGAGCCAGCTCGGCCTGGCGGCCCTGCTACCGCTCCCACCGCAACTGCCGCGACGGGTTCGACGTCGCACTCGACTTCTACTCCCGCCTCGTCGACGCCTGACCCCGCCCCTGTTGAGCTGTCCCTGTCGAGCTGTCCCCAGTCTTGGGGTGAGCGCCCGCTGAGGGCCCCGCGCCTCGCGGGCTTGCGAGCCGCGTGCTCGCGGCGGTCGCGCCGCTCAGTCCAGGCAGAACTCGTTGCCCTCGGGGTCGAGCATCACGATGAAGCCGCCGCTCATCAGATCGTCGGGCTCGTGCCTGCGCACCCGGGTGGCGCCCAGCTTGAGCAACCGCTCGCACTCCGCCTCCAGCGCAGCCATCCGCTCGTCACCCTCAAGGCCGGGCGCCGCACGTACGTCGAGATGCACGCGGTTCTTCGCGGCCTTGCCCTCGGGCACCCGCTGGAAGAACACCCGGGGCCCGACGCCGTCCGGGTCCTCGATGGCCGAGGCCATATTGCGCTGCTCCTCGGGCACTCCGGAGCGCTCCAGGAACTCGTCCCACGCCGCCAGCGGGTCGGCGCCGTCGGGCACCTTCACGCCGGGCGGCGCCGGGTGGACGTAGCCCAGCACGTCCCGCCAGAAGGTGGACAGCGCCTTAGGGTCGTGGGCGTCGAAGGTGATCTGGACCTGACGGCTCATCGCTGGGCGCCTTCCGTGGTGGCGTGGGTGTGCAGGTAGAGGTCGCGCAGCAGGCAGACCTCCGCCAGGTGGTGGATCAGCTCGCGGTGGATGTGCTGGATGAGGGCGGCCATGGGCGCCTCGGGGAAGGCCTCCGTCTCGCCGATCGGGCGGCGCAGCTCCTCCTCGCTCAGGCCGCGCACCCCTGCCAGCCAGCGGTCGAGCTCGGTGTCGAGCTGGTCGAGCGCCTCGGTCGCGGTGCCCGCGTACGTCCAGGTCTCGTACGACGCCGGCGGGCCGCCGAAGTGGTTCGCGCTGCGGACGGCGAGCACGCCGACGATGACGTGGCCGAGCCGCCAGGCGATGGTGGTGAACGGCGCGGGCTTCGGCTCGGGGAAGGCGAAGTCGATGGTGAAGTCGCCGGCACCGGCCTGTATGGGCGCCGTGGACTTCCCGCGCGGCCACACGCTCCACGGGTTCGGCACCGGCGACCAGAAGTACTCGTCGTCGGTCAGGCCCTCGAGGCGGGGACGCAGCTGGTTGGCCCAGTGCCATGCGATCTGCTCGCGCAGCGTCTGGTTCCAGTCGATCTCTTTCCTGCTCATGCGCCTAGGCTGACACCCCTAGCGGACAGGATCGGTCCGCATTCTCTGGCATGGTGAAGAAATGACTCTGGCGGGCGAGGACGAGCGCGGCACGACCGAACGGGTGCTGACGCTGCTCGGGCTGCTCCAGCAGCGCCGGGTCTGGACCGGGCCCGAGCTGGCCGAGCGGCTCGGCGTGACGCCCCGCACCGTACGGCGCGACGTCGAACGCCTGCGCACGCTCGGCTATCCGGTGCACGCGAGCCAGGGCGTCGGCGGCGGCTACCAGCTCGGCCCCGGCCAGGCACTGCCGCCGCTGCTGCTCGATGACGAGGAGGCGATCGCCACCGCCGTCTCCCTGCTGGTCGGCGCGGGCGGCGCGGTGGCCAGCGCGGGCGACGCGGCACTGCGGGCGCTGACCAAGCTCGACCGGGTGCTGCCCACGCGGCTGCGGCACGAGGTGCGCGCGCTGGCCGACTCCGTGGAGTCCTTCGCCGGGGGTGGACGTCCGCCGATCGACTCCAAGGTGCTCATGACCCTGGCCAGGGCGTGCCGCGACGAGGTCGAGGTCGCCTTCTCCTACCCGTCCAAGGAGGGGCGGCGGACGCGGACGGCCGAGCCGTACCGGCTGGTCGCCTCCGACCGGCGCTGGTACCTGCTCGCCTTCGACCTCGACCGCGACGACTGGCGCACCTTCCGGGTCGATCGGATGAGCGAGGTGGCCGCCCGCACGCGGCGGTTCCGGGCCCGGGAGGCGCCCGACGCGGCGGCGTTCGTGCAGGAGGGCGTGGCCAGCCGGGTCTACCGGTACCAGGCGCGCTTCCTCGTGCACGCGCCGTACGACACGGTGCGGGCGCAGGTGCCGTCGGCGGCGGGCGTCGTGCTCGATCGGGGCGGCGGGCGCTGCGAGGTGATCACCGGCGCGGACAACCTCGACTACATCCTCGTGCACATGGTGCTGCTCGGGCACGACTTCAAGGTGATCGAACCGCCCGAGCTCGCCGCCCGCTGCCGGGAACTGGCCGCCCGCCTTCTCGCAGCCGTACCGGGAGACTCTTAGGGTGGGGACGTGACCGCCAGCTCACGCCGCCGCCGGCAGCTCAAGGACTTCCTGCGCGCCAAGCGCGGGGCGCTCACGCCCGCCGGCGTCGGGCTGCCCGACGCCGGCCGCCGCCGCACTCCCGGGCTGCGGCGGGAGGAGGTGGCGGTGCTCGCCGGTGTCGGCGTGTCCTGGTACACGTGGCTGGAGCAGGGGCGCGACATCAAGGTGTCCGACGCCGTGCTCGACGCGGTGGCCCGCGCGCTGCTGCTCGACGAGACGAGCGCGCACACCTGTACGTGCTCGCCGGGCTGAACCCGCCGGAGCCCGCGGGACGGCCGGGCGCGCCGGTGAACGCACGAGTTCGCGCCGGACGTGGTGGCCGACTTCCGCGCTTCGGCGGCGCGCTATCCGGAGGACCCGGTCTTCGATCGGATCGCCGACGAGCTGTGCGCGGCGAGCCCGGAGCTCGCCGAGCTGTGGGCGCGCGGCGACGTGAGCTCCCGTTCGCAGGGCGTCAAGGCGATCACGCATCCCGAGGCCGGCGACCTGGTCTTCGCGTACTCGCTGTTCCGGTTGCCGGACCGGCCGGATCTGAACGTGGTGCTGCACACGCCCGACCCCGAGACCGACACCGAGCGGAAGCTGGCGAGCCTGGTGGTCGTACACCCAGGATGAGCCGGCACTGCCTCCTTCCGGGCCGTCCCCGCACGATGGACGGCATGAAGGCGATCACGATTCCCGCATTCGGCGGTCCTGAAGTGCTCCGGCTCGACGACGTCAAGGCACCCGAGCCCGGGCCTGGGCAGGTCTCCATCGACGTGGCGTACGCGAGCGCCAACTTCGCCGAGATCCTCTACCGGCAGGGGTTCGTGGACGTGCCGCTGCCGTTCGTGCCGGGCATCGAGGTGTCCGGGCACGTCAGGGCGCTGGGCCCCGCAGCAGGGAGGGCAGCGGCGGGTGCGGTAAAGGCGCGGGGCCGGTCAGCGGCGGGTGCGGCGCAGCCGCAGGAAGTCGCTCACGACGTACTCGCCGAGCCGGTCGGCGCTGGGCGAGAAGACCCGGCCGCCGTTGCGCCGCGCCACCTCGTCCACGAACTCCTTCAGCCGGTCGTCGGCCGCCAGCATGAAAATGTTGATCGTGGCCCGCCTCCGGGTCATCTTGTCGACCTCGGCCAGCGTCAGCTCCAGCGTCTCGTGCGAGGGCGGCCACTCGAACGCCGAGCGGCCGTTGCGCATGAGGTGTGCGGTCGGCTCGCCGTCGGTGACGACCAGCACCACCGGCTCGAAGTCGGGGTGGCGGTCGAGGTGGCGTCCGGCGATCAGCAGGGCGTGGTGCAGGTTGGTGCCCTGGACCATGTCCCAGTCGAGGCCGGCCAGCTCGTCGGGCTGCAGCACCCTGGCGTAGTTGGAGAAGCCGATGATCTGTACGGCGTCCTGCGGGAACTTCGAGGCCACCAGCGCCTGCAGGGCGAGCGCGGTCTGCTTGGCGGCGGCCCACGTGCCGCGCAGCGCCATCGAGTACGACAGGTCCACCAGCAGGCAGACGGCCGCCGCGCTGCGCCGCTCGGTCTCGGCCACCTCGAAGTCGTCGACCGACAGCCGCACACCGACCCGGTCGCCGAGTGTGACGCCGCCGCTGCGCACGCCGTTGACCAGCGTACGCACGACGTCGATGGGCTGCTCGTCGCCGAACCGCCACGGCCGCGACGACCCGGTCAGCTCCCCGGCCGCGCCCGCGTCGTGCTGGTCGTGGTCGCCCCTGCGGCCCGCGTCGAGCGAGGAGAAGACCCGGCGCAGCGCCGTCTCGCCGAGCCTGCGCACCGCTTTGGGCGTCAGCTCCAGCTTGCCGCGCTTGCGCAGCAGGTAGCCCTGCTCCTCCAGCTCGCGTTCGATGCGCTTGAGCGCTTCGAGGTCGTCCACGGCGGAACGGCCGAGCGCACGGCGTACGGCGGCCTCGTCGATGTCGTCGAGCCGCGCGCCCGGGTAGTCCTGGCGCAGGGCGGTCTCGAGCTGGGTGAGGTCGGCCAGCTCCTCAAGGGCGGTGACGGCATCGCCCATGGCGAGCGGCTCTTCGCCGGTGAGGCGTTCCGGGGCGTTCCAGGCCAGGTCGGGACGGCGGGCGTAGAGGGCATCACCGAGGCGGCGCATCTCGTCGGCCAGGCCCGCCTGCTCAAGGGTCTGGTTCATCAGGTTGGCCAGCTCTTCGCGCTGGCGCGGCGTCATCGACGCCAGCATGCGCTGGGTGGCGGCGGCGCGGCGGGCGAGGATGTCGACCAGCTCGTCCAGGTTCCGGGGCTTTTCCGGGAACAGGTCGCCGTACTTCGCCATGAACTGCTCGAAGTCGGCCTGGGTGTGCTCGCCGCGGGCGTCCTTGTCGAGCATCTCGTTGAGGTCCGCCATCATCTGGCGGATACGCTCCATCGCCTGCGGGTCAGGGTTGGCCAGCGCGTCGCGCAGGCCCCTGAACTGGCTGTCGAGCACCTCCCTGCGCAGCAGGTCGCGCAGCTCCTCGAAGGTCTGCCTGGCCGCCTGGGAGCGCCAGTCGTACGTGCTCAGCTCCTGGATCGCACTCGCGGTGTCCTCCGGCAGCGCGTCGAGGCCCGCCTCCCGCAGCCGGGCCTCGTCGGACGGGTCGGGGAACAGCTCGGCACGCTCCTGGCCGATCGCCTTGTCCAGCAGCGCCCTGGCCCGCTCCAGCGTGCCGTCGAGCCGGCCGCGCTCGCGCAGGTCGCGGCGGCGCTTGCGGACCTCCCTGAGCATGTCGTCGAGCCCGCGTCGCTCCCGCGCGCCCGGCAGGCCGCGCTTGAGCAGGTCGCGCAGGGCGTGGACCGGGGTCGAGCCCGACAGGATGGCATCGCCCATCTCGTCGAGCGCGGCGCGTACGTCGTAGGGAGGCGCCAGAGGATCGGGGCCGTCGTGGTACTCGCCATAGCGGAAGGCCATCACGAACCCACGCTAACCCCGAAAAGCCTCCCATGGCTTACGCCCAGGGCTGAGGACCTCTCGAACGGCCCCGAGCACTGGAGATCTCTGGAACCGGCCGCGCGCGGCTCGGGAACCCTGGATCCGGCCCCGAACCCGCGACCGGCTCCCCGTCAGGCGTCGCCGAAGACCTCCCACACCTGGTTGAGCGCACCGGCGCCGGGCGTGTAGTCGATTTTCGCCAGGACGGGGTACTTGACGGTCTTCAGGGCTTTCGTCAGGTCCGTCCACCCGCACGGCTTCTTGCCCAGCCCGTTCCTGCCGGCGTTGACCGGGCGGCCCGCGAGCCAGCCGTCGCCGCAGCGGGCGGTGGTGCGCAGGAACGACGTCGCGTACGTGTAGCCGAGCTTGACCGTCTTCCCGCCGCTCGCGAACAGCACGGTCGTGTCGTTGACCCGCTTGATCGTGCCGGTGGCCGTCCGCGGCTCCGGCCACTCGTCGAGCAGGATCTCGTTGATCCGGGTCGCCGTGCCGCCCCGGTATTCGACGCGCACGGGGACCGGCCCCTGGGCGAGCGTGGCGGTCAGGTCGGAGGGGGTGCAGCGCGTACGGCCGAGGCCGTTGCCGTCGAGCGCGACCCTGCCCTCGGTCTCCTTCAGGTCGCAGGCCGTGGTGACCCGGCCGTAGGCCGCCTTGGCGTAGCCGAGCCGCAGCTCCTTGGCCCCGGCGGTGCTCGCCAGCCGGTGGAACTTCGTGCCCTTGACCCGGCTCGCCTTCTGCGGGATCAACCGCAGGCGGCCTTCGCCGTCGGCCCAGGCGTACCCGTACGCGGACGTGGCGGCCTCGGTGGGCACGGCGAAGGCGCCCATGACGAGAGCGGCGGCGGTGGCACAGGCAAGCAGGCGCATGACGGTCTCCCCCGGCGAAGTGAACGAACTCACCCCGTTTGACGCGGGAGACCGCCCGCTTGTTCACGTCCGGTAAACGGTCATCCCGTCAAGATCTTCCTTGGACAGCCGCCGCATCAGGTAAAGACCTTCGAGCGCGA
The DNA here is from genome assembly GCF_040678535.1 of Nonomuraea sp. NPDC052634. NCBI lineage: Bacteria > Bacillati > Actinomycetota > Actinomycetes > Streptosporangiales > Streptosporangiaceae > Nonomuraea > Nonomuraea sp. NPDC052634. The sequence continues at coordinate 119,021 of NZ_JBFATY010000015.1, forward strand.
ACTCCAGAGCCGCCGCCGCGTGCCCGGGTGACTCCTCGCCCTCGCCCATGCCGAGCCGCGACATGATCTTGGCGAGCCCGGCCACAGGACCGATGCGGGTCAGCAGCTCGCGGGCGGGCACCAGCTCGCCCGACTCCACTTGGTTGCCCTCGGCGAACTTGTCGGTCACCGCCGACAGGTCCATGCCGCCCAGCCGGCTCCTGAACGTCTCGGCCGTCGCCCGGCGCAGCAGGTGGGCCAGGATCTCGGTCTCCCTGCCCTCCTCGCTGACCTCGAACTCCACCTTGCCGCGCAGGCTGTGGACCACGCAGCCGAGGTCGACCACGCGGGTGACCGGCTGGTCCTCGCCCGCGATGGCGGCGCGGCGCACCGCCGAGGCGGCCGCGGTCTCGGCGGCGGCGATCGAGAAGCGGGCCGACACGCCGGACCTGGCGTCCACCGCCGTCGACTCGCGGACGAGCCGGGTGAAGCGGGCGATCACCTCGATCAGGTGCTCGGGGACGTCGGCTCCGATGTCCGGCATGGACTCCTGGCGGATCAGCCGCAGCTCGTCCTCGACCGTCAGCGGGTAGTGGGTGCGGATCTCGGCGCCGAACCGGTCCTTGAGCGGCGTGATGATCCGGCCCCTGTTGGTGTAGTCCTCGGGGTTGGCGCTGGCGATGAGCAGCAGGTCGAGCGGCAGGCGCAGGTTGTAGCCGCGCACCTGGACGTCGCGCTCCTCCAGCACGTTGAGCAGCGACACCTGGATGCGCTCTGCCAGGTCGGGCAGCTCGTTGACGGAGAAGATGCCGCGGTTGGTGCGGGGCACCAGGCCGTAGTGGACCGTTTCAGGGTCGCCGAGCCGGCGCCCTTCAGCGATCTTGATGGGGTCGACGTCACCGATCAGGTCGCCCACGGAGGTGTCGGGAGTGGCGAGCTTCTCACCGTAGCGGTCGTCGCGGTGCTTCCACGCCACCGGCAACTCCTCACCCAGCTCGCGCGCCAGAGCCTTGCAGCGGGTGCAGGCCGGTGCGTACGGGTGGTCGTTGATCTCGCAGCCCTCGATCACCGGCGTCCACTCGTCGAGCAGGCCCGCGATCGTACGGATGAGCCGGGTCTTGCCCTGACCGCGCTCGCCCAGCAGAACCAGGTCGTGCCCGGCGAGCAGCGCCCGCTCGAGGTGGGGCAGGACGGTGTCGTCGAAGCCCACGATGCCGGGGAAACGGGGCTCACCCGCCCGCAGCTTGGCCAGCAGGTTTTCCCGGATCTCGGCTTTGACGCTGCGATGAACGTGGCCGCTCTCTCGCAACTCGCGGAGAATTCGTGGCTGTTGCACGGGATCGAGACTACGTCCCCTGCGCGGAATGTGGCAGAGACTTTCGCACCTGGCGGAGATTTCGGATCTTGACTATTAGGTGACGGTTCGTGCGCGTGCTTGTCCCTTTAGTGGGGAGAATCGGGCCTAGGGAACTTGGACATGTCGAGGGAGGCGAGTTCCGTGGCCTTGATGACAAGCCGCATCGCCGACGGCCTCGCCGTGGGTTCCGACCTGGTGGAGGCCGCGGAGAACGCCGTCGGCCAGGCACTGTCGAGGCTCAGCGGCCAAGCAGATCTGGTCTGCTTCTTCATTTGCGGCGACGACCCCGATGACGTCGCCAGGGCCGGCGAGGCCGCGATGAAACTCGCGCCCGAGGCGCACGTCATCGGGTGCAGTGCCACCGGAGTGATCGGTGACGGCCAGGGGGTGGAGCTCACGCCCTCCGTCAGCGCGCTGGCGGCGACCTTGGAAGGCGCGCGGCTCACCACGTTCGCGCTGGAGACCCTGGCCGCCGAGGACCGGTTCGTGGTCGTGGGGCTGCCCGAGCGGAGCCCGGACGACCACGTGGCGATCCTGCTCGCCGACCCGTACAGCTTCCCGACCGACGCCTTCGTGGAGCGCTCGGCCGACGTGCTCGGCGAGCTGCCGCTCATCGGCGGGCTGGCCAACGGGCTGCAGGGACGCGGCTCCGTACGCCTCTTCGCCGACGGCGAGATCTACACCGAGGGCGCCATCGGCGTGATCCTCAGCGGACCCATCAAGATCAGCACCGTGGTGAGCCAGGGCTGCCGCCCGATCGGCCCCAGCATGGTCGTCACCGCGGCCGAGGACAACCTGCTGCTCGAACTCGCCGGCCAGCCCGCGCTCGCCCGCCTTGAGGACATCGTCAGCGACCTGGACGAGGACGACCGCGAGCTGGTCGCCTCCGGGCTGCAGATCGGCCTCGCCATGGACGAGTACGCAGAGCGCCACGAACGCGGCGACTTCCTCATCCGCGGCGTCATCGGCATCGACCCCGACAGGGAGGCCGTCGCCATCGGCGACATCGCCGAGGTCGGCAGGACCGTACGCTTCCAGGTCCGCGACGCCGCCACCGCCGACGAGGACCTCTACGACCTGCTCGACGCCCACCGCGAGGAGATCGGCAAGGTGGACGGGGCGCTGCTGTTCTCCTGCAACGGCCGCGGCTCGGCCATGTTCGGCACCTCCGACCACGACGCCGTGGCGCTGCGCGACACGCTGGGCCCGATCGGCGTGGCCGGCTTCTTCGCCGCCGGCGAGGTCGGCCCGGTCGCGGGGCACAACCACGTCCACGGCTTCACGGCCTCCGTCCTGGTCTTCTCCAGCACGTCGAGCAGCCCGTGACGGCGCGCCCGCGCGCAGGTGCGGCAGAGAACCGCCGGCCTGCCGCATCGGGAGCCCAGGAGTGCGGCGGGCCGGCGGGTCCGGTGCCCCCTGGCTGCTCGGGAAAAGGGGGGCACCGGGTGACAGAGCCGGTCAGGGGTTCTTGGTGGCGGTGATGGTGGGGCCGTCGCCCGGCTGGATCTGAGAGGTCTGCGGGCCGTCCTCAGGACCCTTGAACCGCTCGACGGTGCTGCCGTCGGACGGCTTCTGCTCGCCCTTCTCGTCCTGCGTCTTCTCCGTGGTGTGGCCGTCGGCGGGCGGCGCCTGCGGAGCGGAGGTGGGCTCGCACTCCGACACCGGCCCCTGGACGATCTCCATGGCCGTGGCCGACGGTGGCGCCGAGTCGCCATCGGCGCTCTTGGTGACGGCCAGGACCAGCGTGAACCCTTCGGGCACCTGCCCCTTTTCGATCTCGAAGGCGATGCCTTCGCCGTTCCTGCGGATGGCGGTCGCGAACCCGCTTCCGGGGTCGCCGTGCTCGCCGCGCGGCCCCTTGCAGGTCTGCCCCTCGGGCAGGTAGTCGACCCGCGCGGTGACGCCGGCCGCGGCCAGCTCGCGTTCGAGCCCTTCGGGGTCGGTGAAGGAGTGGATCCGCACGCTGACCCCGCCGTCGGCGGACGTGCTCACCGCGTACGCCGGTTCACCGCCGACACCGCCCAGCACGACCGCCACCGCCGTGGAGGCCGCCGCGACCCCCGCCACCGCGGCGGCGAGCCCCACCAGCCGGCGCGAGCGCCGCGCGGGCGCGGGTGCCACGGTCGTCGTCCCGTTCGCCATCCGAGTCCTCATTTCGTCCTTGAGTGCACTGAGAAGGCGGTCCTCGAAGTTGCTCATGTCTGTCCTTCCAGGTACACGGCCGATGGCGAGGCGACGTTCGAGAGGGCACGTCTGGCCCGGTGGAGCCTGACCCGTGCGGTCACCTGCCTGATGCCCAGTGCCGCCGCGGCCTCCGAGACGGTGAGCTGGTCGATCGCGACCAGCTCCAGCACCGCCCGCTCGCCCTCGGGAAGGTCCGCCATGGCCTCCAGGGCGGCGCGCATCTGCCGTTCGGCGTCGATGCGCTCCTCCATCCTGGCCAGGTCGTCGTCGTCCATCAGGCGGCGGCCGGCGATGCGCCCCGTGGCCCTGGCCTCCCTGGCCGCCTTGCGGTGCTGCGCCGACACGACGTTGCGCGCGATGCCGAACAGCCAGGCGACCTCGCTGCCCCGGCCGGGGCGGTAGGTGTCCGCCGAGTCGAGGACCGCCAGGAAGACATCCGCCGTGAGGTCCGCCGCCATGTGGGGGTCGCTGACCCGGCGGACCACGAATCTCTGGACGGCGTCGACGTGGCGGCGATAGAAGCCTTCAAAGGCCCCAGGGTCTTCGTTGAGGCGCACTGGCCTCGCTCCCTTCGTCGTTCGCCCTTACACCTCTTCTTGGACCGAGCGACGGAGAGCGTTTCGGGGCCGTGGAACGGGCCGTCAGGCGGGGCGTTCGGGCCGGAAGAGCCAGGCGTCGAAGAGCGGGTCGAGGTCTTTGCCCGACAGCCGCTCGGCGAGGTCGATGAACTGCTCGGTGGTGACGTTGCCGTACCGATGTTCGGACGTCCAGGCTCTGAGCAGCGTAAAGAACGTCTCGTCGCCGATGGCCTTGCGCAGCGCGTGGAGCGTCATGCCGCCGCGGGTGTAGACGGACTGGTTGAACAGGTCGTCGGGCTTGGCGCGGCCGGGCGGGTAGGCCCACATGGGGTCGGACGCGGGACGCGCGTGGAGCTCGTTGAACGTGGCCTCGGCGGTCTTCTTGCCCTTGTGCTCCGACCACAGCCACTCGGCGTAGGTGGCGAAGCCCTCGTTGAGCCAGAGGTCCTTCCATCGCTTGATGGTCAGGCTGTTGCCGAACCACTGGTGCGCCAGCTCGTGCGCGATGATCGCCTCGTCGGGCGCGAAGCCGCCGTACAGGGGCTTGGTCTGATTCTCCAGGGCGTAGCCGGCGGAGTAGTCGTCGACGATGCCGCCGGTGGAGGAGAACGGGTAGGGGCCGAAGACCGTCGCCCAGTAGTCGGTGATCTCGGCGGACCTGGTGTAGAGGGCGTCGAGCGAGCGCTTGAACCTGGGGTCGGTGGCGGCGAGCGCGGGGATGCCGGAGGCGGTCTTGCCCTGGCGCAGCTCGAACTTGCCGAGCGTGGCCGTGGCGAGGTAGGTGGCCATGGGGTGGCGCTCGCTCCACCGGTAGGTCGTCTTGCCGCCCTTGGTGGTGGGCTCGGCGGTCATCTCGCCGTTGGCCAGCGCGGTCACCCCGGCGGGCACGGTGATGGTGAAGTCGAACGTGGCCTTGTCGGCGGGATGGTCGTTGGCCGGAAACCAGGTCTTGGAGCCATTGGGCTCCGAGGCCACGAAGGCGCCGTCGGAGGTGGGGATGAAGCCGTACGTGCCGAGGTTGGCGCTGTCGTTGGCGGGCCTCGGCCGGCCGGAGTAGGTGACCTTGACCGTGAAATCGGAGCGCGCGGTGATCATCTTCGCCGGGCGCACCGTCAGCTCGTCGCCCTGCCGGGAGAAGGTGGCGGGAGCGCCGTCCACGGTGATGCCGCGCACGTGCAGGCCGGTGAAGTCGAGATTGAAGCGGATGAGGTCTTGGGTGGCCGCGGCGCGGATGGTGGCGACGCCGTCGAGCCGCTTGTCGGCGGGAGAGTAGCCGACGGCGAGGTCATAGTGGGCGACGTCGTAGCCGCCGTTGCCGTCGTTCGGGAAGTCGGGGTCGCCGATGCCGGCGGCCCCCACGCGCTCTTCCGCGATGACGGAGTTGCCGGCCGGTGGTGGCTCGTCGCCGGGTGAACAGGCGACCAGCGTGGTGAGCGCCGCGACCACGGCCAGCCCGCCCCTGGCGAAACGCATACGAGCCCCCTTCGCATCGTGACCAGAATATTACGCTGAGTAAGGAGCTGGATGAGCGCGCTTTCGACGGCCTGACGGACGGCCGCCTGCCCCACACCCATCCTGCCGTCGCCCTTCTGCGCGACACGGATGCCGAAGAGTTTCTTGCCCAGACTCTGACCGTCCCAGAACGCGTACAGGAGCCAGAAATAGAGAAAGGCCGCAGACCGGCGTAGAAGGTGTGCCCCGCGGGATGACGCGCCCATACGCCGCCGTTCCAGACGCCGTCCCGGCCGGTGTGGCCGAAGGGGGCGGTGACGACGTCGATGATGAGCCGGTCGAGTGCGCCGGCGGACGGTCGTGCGCGTACGGGCTCTGCGGGGCGAGCGGCGACTCCTCGGTCACCGTGTGGTCGTCGCCCGCCTGGTAGATCGACGCCGAAGAGCTGAAGATCATG
>NZ_JBFATY010000016.1:0-115829 GCF_040678535.1 Nonomuraea sp. NPDC052634
GGCTTGGTGCACCCACTGGCGCACCGCCGTCTCGCTCAGGTCGAAGTCCTGGGCCACCGCGCGGATCGAGCGGTCACCCCGCTGACACAACTCGAAGATCTCGGCCTTGAACTCCGGTGTGAACGAGCGGCGAGGACGCGGCTTCTTCTTCCCCATGCTCTCCATCATGGACATCCCTTCGGGGACGAACCCCTGATCTCGGATGTCCGCCAAACCGGATCAAGCCCAGGATTCGGCTTGCCGTTGCACCCCTGAGCGCTCGTCGGTGGAGCGAGGCGTGCGGCGGTCAAACAGGTGGGTGAGCGGGGCAGAAGCGCCGCGGCACCAGCGGCATACGCCCACGCGAGGCCGTGGAAGACGGAAAGTTCGGGATGCGGGAGCCGATCGCTCGGAGCGAAAGCTGCAGGCGAATGCGCAGGTCAGAGATTGTCGGTGGCCGTTGATACAAACGGGGGCGGAGGTTGCCGATGCGAGTCAAAGACCTGTCCAAAGGTGATCGGCCGCGCGAGCGGCTCATGGCCAGCGGTGCCGCTGCGCTGGCCGACCGTGAGCTGCTGGCCGTGCTGCTCGGTTCCGGGTTCCGGGGAGCAAGCGCGCTCGACCTGGCCAGCCAGGTGATCGCGCATTGTGGAGATCTCGATGGCCTGGGCCGTTCGGACCCGCACCGGTTACTCGCGCTGCCTGGGATCGGGCCGGCCAAGGCGGCACGGGTGACGGCGGCCTTCCATCTCGTACGCCGAGCGGAGGCCTGGCCTGAGCGCGAACGCATCACCAGCACGTCCGACCTCGCCCACGCCTGTGCCCCGCTGCTCCACGGCCGTACCCGGGAGCGGCTGGTCATGGTGGCGTGCGACACCGGTGGACGGGTGCTGAAGCGTGCCGTGCTGACCGAGGGCGCGAGCGATCACACGGTGCTGCCCATACGCGAGGTGATCAGGGAGGTGCTGACGGCGGGCGGCGCGGCGTTCGGGCTCGCCCACAACCATCCGGGCGGGTCGCTCGACCCGAGTCCCGAGGATCTGGAGGCCACGGCTCGGCTGCTGGAGGCGGCGGAGACGGTCGGGCTGCGGCTTCTGGATCACGTGATCATCTCGGATGGGGCCTGGAGACGCATTCCGCTATAAAGCCATTTTCCACCGGACGAGGGAGGCGGGATTCCGCAAACGGCATGATCCCGCGTATAGCGTCGAACGCCAGTTTTCCAAGGGATGACCATGAGAACCTAATCCCGCGGGTAGGCCGTTATGGACGTCAGCCGGCCATTACTCGCCTTGGACGTGGCTCCTTGCCCCCTTGAAGTCGCACGGGGCCATGTCCATGGTCCTACGCATGATTCCGGGTGAAGCCCGCGCCTCGTCAGTGGGGTTCGGGCAGGCGCGTCGCCCGGGATCATGCGGGGACGACGCAGGGTGCGTGGGCGACGGCTGCCGTGGGCGTGCCATAGTCAGCGGTCTCCGGTGCGCTAGTACTGGACGAAGGCGCGTACCAGGCACCCATCGCACCCTTGTCACCGGGCGGGTGGCGACCCCGTCCGGTGACACTGCGTTCATCGTCCTCCCTTCACAGGGGCCGCAACGGAAAGTCGGAGTCACCGGTCGGGGAAAGACTTCACCGGAGGCTGTTCACACGGCAGACTGTTGTTGCGGCCATCGCGCTTGTAGTCCTTCGAACTGCGTCTTCGGGGGACCGCGATGGCCGTCACCATTTTTTCGGATCCGGGCTTCTTCTGTACCGGGCTTCTTCCGTACCGGCTTCTTCCTGTGTCGGCTTCTTTGCACCGGCGCTTTATCGCGATCTGCGGGTGAATATCTGGCATGCCGGTGTGCGCCTACCTCCTCGCGAAGTGACAGAACGCGAGCGGCCCTGCATAGCAGGTTGGACTCATGGGTTGCGAATTGCCGCACACTAACCGACGCTTTGCCTCGCCGCACATCTACAGGCCAAACGGACAATTACGAAGCCAGCCGACCATACCGACGGGTCGTGACTCTGTAGCGGACGGCATGGCTGCACCCACTCTTCAGCGGGCGGCTTGTCTGCGTCCACTCTTCAGTGGGCGGCATGGCTGCGCCGCTACAGTTCCGGGCGACGATGCACTGCGAGGTCCCTTGCTGCGGGCGTACTGCCGACCTTCCCGGCCATCGGGCACTGAAGGACTCCGGAACCGCCGTGCACCACACAGAGCGCCCCATTCGGACCGCTGTGCGGTCCGCGGCGGAGAACAGCGCTAAAGACGCGAAATGGCGCGGCTAGGGTGACTCCACGCCAGGTTGCAGAGCATCTTCAGGCGCGGGGCTAGGATTTTTTCCGCTCCGCATCGCGGCGTCCATCAGGCTTCGCCTAGGAACGACGGTGAGCCCACCGTCACGTCCACCAGGGCCTTGGGCTCGAAACAAAGGTGACCTCACCATCACGTCTACCATGCCTTGTCTCGGGAACAAAGCTGACCCCACCGGGGAAATGACGCATAAGCCCCGGTTCCTAATTGGCCTTCCTGCTGCCGTTCCGTTGGATACTCTTGGGGCGTGCTGAATCGCGAGGGCGACAGATATCTCTATCTCCAGATCAGCGAGGTCATCCGGTCGCGCATCATCGCCGAACACTCGCCTGGAGACGTGATTATCAGCGAGGCGGGAATCCAGCGGGAATTCAACGTCGCGCGTACGACGGCACGCAAGGCGATTCGCGTGCTACGCAATCAAGGGCTGGTCCACACCCGGCAAGGGCAGGGCACATTCGTCAGTACACCGGGAGAAATACGACCGGTAAGCCGGAGTATACCGCTTTATCGGTATATCGCCGGAGAAATCCGGGAGCGGATAAAGGGCGGTGAACTGGTCGCCGGGCAACAGATTCCTAGCGAGATCGCGTTGGTGCGAACGTATGGGGCCGCGCGCGAGACCGTACGGCGGGCCATTTCGCTGCTGCGCGACGAAGGGTGGGTGTACAGCGTTCCGTATCGCGGCAGCTTCGTCTGCCAAGAGGAACGGTGGCCGACGACACCCGACCTCCGAGGGCCGGTTAAGGCTGCGAACAAGGCGGCATCGCAGCCATCCGGCAAACACCGCGGCAAGGCGCGGCGGGGCAAGCCGAGCTAACGCGGCACAGGGCAGGGCCGGCACCCCGTACTGATGCGGTGCCGGACGCGACAGGGCGACTTGGGTTGACTTGGGCTAAGGCCACGCAAGGCGCGGCCGGGCAAAGCGCTGCACTGTCAGCGTGGCCTCCCTCCGCTCGCCGTTCCTGTGGCCGCGTGTGGCCTGTCACCCGTGTACTGCTCCTGCGCCTGCCGCTGGTAGACAACCGCTCACTCCGCCCGCAGCTACGCCAAGGGGCACGACTCGCGGACGCTGCGGTGCCCAGGGCGACGAGGGCGAAGGCGCGGTTTGCGGGTGGCCGACCGGGTGACGCGCGCGGCGGGCGCGGTGGGGCACGCAGGGCGCGCGCGGGCGCGCGGGGGTGCACGCAGGGCACGCGCGGGTGCACGCAGGGCACGCGCGGGTGCACGCAGGGCACGGCGCTGCGCGCCCACGACGGGCGACGTTGAGGAATCCGGCTCACAGGCGGTTCGGCGACTACGGTGACGAGGCCGAAGACGCGGTTCGCTGGTGGTCGGCGCACGAGCGTCGCGATCAGGCGTCCACTCCGAGGTGACCGGCGCACGAGCGCCGCGATCAAGCGTCCGCTCCGAGGCGACCGGCGCACCAACACTGCCATCAGGCGTCCACTCCGAGGCGACCGGCGCACCAACACTGCCATCAGGCGTCCGCTCGGAGGTGGGCGGCCGCCCTAGACGGCGAGGAAGGACGGACTCGTGAGCCCTTGATCACCCGAGACGGACACGGCTCGCGATGGTGGGTAGGCGGCGCACGGCAGCAGGACCGAGAAGAGGGCTTGTCGGGTGGCTGGCCGCACGGTTGCTGGGTCCGCAGCGGCGGTGATGTCCCTGGTCACGATGGTGTGGTGATGTGGTGTCCGTCGTGATAGCCGGTGCCGGGACGCCTGGTACGGCGAGACGTCGCACAGCAGTCTGGTGCCGAGCCGGTGCCGCCCGGCTGTCGCGGGCTCGTGGTCGGACAGCATCCAGGCCGGGCAGTATCCGGGCTGGACAGCCCCGCCCAGACGGCAGCCAGTCCAGACAGCGCTCAGGGCGGTCGGCTTCAGGTCGATGAGCGCCCGATCAGTCAGCGGGAGGTACGCGGCTCACCCGGCGCGTCGAGAGTCCGCACGATCGCAGGTCTGGTCCATACGCGGCCATGCTACGAGCCATACGCGGCCATGCTATGAGGCGCTAGAAGACCGGGATGATGTCCTCCGGGTCGACGACGTCCACCTGCACGCCTTCTAGGTCGAGCTCCGGGATGGCGGGGAAGTCGATCCCCCAGCGCTCGACGATGGCGCGTACGTGGGCCATGGCGATCCGCCAGTTCTCGGCCTGCTCCTCGTACGACAGCACCCCTAGCCCGGCCTGCCGGGCGTGGCCCATGAGGACGCGGTGGTTGGGCAGGAAGTACGGCGGGAGCTCCCAGAAGCCCTCAGGGGGCTCCCAGAGGATCATGCTGAGGAAGACGAACCCGGCTCTGAGCTGACGGGTGATGAGGACGCGGGTGTCATCGGTGAGGCCGGGCCACTCGTTCTCCAGGATGGTCATGCAGATCTGGAGGTGGCGGGACTCGTCGCGGCCGATGCGCTGGAACATTTCGCTGAAGACAGGATGGCGGGTGCCCGAGGCCATGCCGCGGAAGAGCGTGGAGGCGGCCATCTCGCCCATCATGAAGCTGGTGAACAGGACCGGCAGGGAGTACCGGCCGACGGCGGCGCTGTAGCCGTTCCAGTAGCGGCCGCCGTTGTGATAGAGCCAGCCGATGTTGTTGTGGGCGGCGGCTTCGAGGTCGTCGGACGGGGTCCAGTCGAGGGGGCCGCCGGGCCACAGGCGGGCGATGGTGCGCTGGCAGCACTCCTCGTGGTTCATCTCGTCGCGGGTGATCGAGAAGAAGCACTTCCTGACCGGGTCCTCTTCGTGTCGCTCGAACGCCTGGATGGTGGCGCGGGCGAAGACGGCGGGGCCGGAGGCGTCGAAGTTGGCGAGCACGGAGAACCAGTACATGATGCCGAGCCGCTGCTCGCGGGTGAACTCGCCGGGGTCCAGGGCGTCCCAGGGCAGGTCGGCGGGGTTCCAGACGACGCGCTTCGACTTCTCGTAGATGGCGGCGAGCTTCTCGGTCTCGACTCGCCATTCCATCGGGTAGATGTTGGGCTGTGGGATGTCCGGCGCCGGCCAGAAGCCGCCGTCCGGGATCGTGAGGTCCGCCATGGTGACACCTTCTCTCCCCTCCTGCCTTTCCCATCCTGAGCGGCGTTATCGCAGGCAGGCATCTCACGCAGGCATCTCACGCAGGCATCGCACACAGCCGACGCAGGCAGTCATCGCACGCATGTCATCGCAGGTAGTCGTCGCGGGCATAGGACGCCGCGCCGCACGTCGGCGTCGCTTCGCCACGACCATCGCGGGCGGTCTCGCGGCCCGGCCTCACGATCACACCGAGAACGTGTGCGGCACCCCACGGTCATCGAAAAGACGCCACGTTCACGACGCCGGCCCACCTGCTGATCATGATGCCCGCTACGCGCAGTAGAGTGACTGACATGCCGTTCTCCACGGAGCTCGTGCGCGACTTCGTGAACACCTTCGACGTCGAAACCCAGGCGGACGAGCTGTCCTCCCCCTCGGAGCTGGCCCTGTGGCTGCGCGAGCGCGGCCTGGCCGGCGCCCACGACCGCGCGACCGACGACGACCTGCGGATCGCTCACGAGCTGCGTGAGGGCCTGCGGGCGGCGCTCAGGCGCGAGGCGGCCGACCTGCCGCAGCTCCCTCTGCGGGTGCTGGTGACTCCGGAGGAGGGTCCGGGTCTGGTTCCGGTGGCGGACGGCGTGCGGGGCGGGCTGGCGCGTATCGCCGCGGCGGTCATGACGGCGTCGTGGGACCGGCTGAAGGTGTGCGCGGAGGGAACGTGCCAGTGGGCGTTCATCGACTCGTCGAAGAACCGTTCCCGCTCGTGGTGTTCCATGAGGGTTTGCGGCAACCGGACCAAGACACGCGCTTACCGGGCGAGGAAGCGGGGTTCGCGTCGTCCTCAAGGGTCAAACACCGATACGGTGTAACTCGTGCCTTGTGGCATGAACGGCAGGCGAAGGAGCGGGCCGAGATGGCAGACGTAGGCGTCCGGGCGGCCCGGCGCGAGGATGTGCTCCAGGTTGCGAACACTCAGATCCGCGCCTGGCGCTATGGCTATCGGGATTTCCTCCCGGAAGGTCCACTCGAGCAGATGACCGGCGCGGCGGCCGAGAAGATGTGGCTGCGCCAGTGGGACGAGGCGATCGCCGCCCCGCCCAGCCCCATGCATCGGGTGCTGGTGGCGGTGGAGACCATCCTCGACACCGAGGGCTTCCCCGCCCTCGGCGCGGGTGGCAGCGCCGCGCTGGTCACTCCTCGTGGTGGTGAACGTGTGGTGGGGCTGGCCTCTCATGCGCCGGCCGAGGACCCCGACCTCGACCCCAGCGTGACGGCCGAGATGCTGACGCTGCTGGTCGATCCCGACTTCGTACGCCGGGGTCATGGCAGCCGCCTGCTCAACGCGACCGTCGACTACCTCAGGGAGGACGGCTTCCGGCAGATCGTCACGTGGGTGTTCGCCGATAATTACGCTGTGCTCGGTTTCCTGGAGTCGGCCGGTTGGGGCGAGGACATGGCCGAGCGCGTGCTCGACATGGGCCGCCCGATCAGGATGATCCGGCTCGCCACCGACATCAGCTAGAGGTTGAGGAACGAACATGGCAACCCCCGGCCAGTGGATCGCCGGCGCACGCCCGCGCACGCTGCCTAACGCGATCGTGCCCGTCATGGTGGGCACCGGCGTGGCGATCGGCGAGGGCGGCTTCGTGTGGTGGCGGGCGGTCCTGGCGCTGTTCGTGGCGCTGTCGCTGCAGATAGGCGTCAACTACGCCAACGACTACAGCGACGGCATCCGCGGCACCGACGACCAGCGGGTCGGCCCGATGCGGCTGGTCGGCTCGCGGGTGGCGCCGCCGAAGCAGGTGCTGGCGGCGGCGCTGGGCTCGTTCGCGGTCGCGGCGGTGCTGGGGCTCGTGCTGGTGCTGGTCACGCAGGCGTGGTGGGTGCTGCTCGTGGGTGCGGCGGCCATCGCGGCTGCCTGGTTCTACACCGGCGGCAAGCATCCGTACGGCTACCGCGGGCTCGGCGAGCTGGCCGTCTTCGTGTTCTTCGGCATCGTGCCGGTGGTGGGCACCGCGTACGTGCAGACCGAGCAGCTGAGCTGGGCGGCGCTGATCGCCTCGATCCCGGTGGGCCTGCTGTCGTGCTCGATGCTGGTGGTCAACAACCTGCGCGACGTCGTCACCGACGGCGAGTCGGGCAAGCGCACGCTGGCGGTGCGGCTGGGCGCCGAGCGCACCCGTACGCTCTACGTGGCCTGCCAGGTCATCCCGTACGTGGTGGCGCTGGCGATGGTGCCGATCACGCCGTGGGCGGCGCTGGCGCTGCTGGCTGCGCCGCTGGCGGCGGCCCCTATCAAGGCGGTGCTGAGGAAGGCCGTGGGTCCTGCGCTCATCACGGTGCTGCAGCAGACGGGCAAGCTGCAGATGGCGTACGGCGCGCTCTTCGCGGTGGGGCTGGCCCTCGTTTTCTGACCGGCGAACCGGCCCGCGGGCGCTCGCCCGGTCATCAAGTCGCCCGGTATCAAGTCGTCCGGTCATCAAGTCGCCGGTCGCTGACCTCGGCGGGCGAGCGACCATTCGGCGGAAGACGGCGGCCCGGCGCGCGTCCTGACGATTGGCCTCGACGAGGCAGGGCAGGCACCGGCCCGCAAGAGCCGGGCTCCATGGGCAACGAGCGGCCACTGCCGAGGTCAGGCGTTTGACTCTCGTAGGGGCGCGTGTGAGCCGTTAGCCTTAGGGCACGAGCACGCCGACGAGCGCGAGGGATCATGGCCGAACGGGCCAGCGTGCCCACCGACATCGAGGAGTTCGAGCGCGCACTCGCCGAGTGCGTGGCCATCGCCAGGCGGGCGATGCCCGACTCCCCCATGCTGAGCATCGTGCTGCGCCGCCCCGGCGAGCTGTCCACGGTGGCCAGCTCCGACGGGCTCGCCGAGCTGCTGGACGGCGTGCAGCGCGCGGCGGGGCAGGGCCCGCTGCTCGACGTGATCGAGGGCGGAGGGCCGGTGACGTCGCTCGACCTGCGGGCCGAGTCGCGCTGGCCGCGGTTCCTGGCGGCGGCCGAGCAGGTGCGCGGGGTGCACTGCGAGCCGCTGGAGTCGCAGGGGGCGCTGCTCGGCGTCCTGACGCTCTACTCGCGCCGTCCCGGCGGGTTCGCCGACGAGACGTGGGTGGCGATGCGCGTGACGGCGGCGCACGTGGGAGTGCTGTTCCGGGCGGCGCTGGACGTGGCCCGCATGCGCGAGGTGGCCGGCCAGCTCAAGGAGGCGCTGACCACCCGGGCGGTGATCGATCAGGCGCTCGGCATCGTCATGGCGCAGCGCCGGTGCACGGCGGGGCAGGCGTTCGAACTGCTCCGGCAGATCTCGCAGGACCGCAACGTCAAGGTGCACCAGATCGCGGCCTCGATCGTGGAGAAGGTGAGCGGCGAGCCGCCCAAGCGCTCCCGCTTCGAAGAGCCGCCCCAACGCGCCCCAGGCTAGCCGGGCAACCCCGCCACGCCCCGGACAACGCGGCGGGCTGAGGAGGCGATGCCCAAGACGGCATGGCAGGCTGAGGAAGCGACGCCCCAGACGCCACCGCACGCTGAGGAAGCGACGCCCTAAACGGCATGGCAGGCTGAGGAGGCGACGCTCTAGACGGCGTAGCGGGCTGAAGAAGCCGCACCTTCAGGTGGCGTGGTGCATGACGACGCGCGGCGCGACCTCGATCCCGAGCTCCCGCTCATGCGCCACCAGCTCCCGCATCTCCGGCCCCCACGCGCCTTCAGGCAGCACGGAGAAGCCGTTGCGGGCGTACCAGAGGGCGTTCCACGGCACGTCCCTGAACGTCGTCAGCGTCACGCCGGGCGCTCCGCAGGCGCGCGCGTGGTCGAGCACGGCCGCCACGAGCCGCCCGCCGATGCCCTGCCGCATGCGCTCGGGACGTACGGCGAGCTGGTCGAGATGGACGTTGCCGTCGACCTGGCCGATGAGCGCGAACCCGGCGGGCGGGGTGCCCTCGACCAGCACCGACCCGGGATCGGTGACCTCTTCGATCATGGTGGTGCCGGGCGGGAACACGATGCCGACCTGCTCGAACAGCCGGTCGGCGGCCAGCTCGATCGGCACCAGTTCTGCCAGCTCGTCCTTCTCAGCCCATCGCACCATGACGACACGTTCTCATGTTTCGGGCGAACCTCGCCGCGCATATTAGGGTTGAAGATCGTAGGCCCGGCTGTGCGGAGCCGGGACCCTCTCCTCACGACGTGCCCACGTCCGCGTGTGCGAGCGTGGGCACGTCGTGTGCAACCGAGCGCTAGAGGTCGAGCAGCGGCTCCAGGCCCACGGTGAGGCCGGGCAGCTCGCGTACGCGGCGCACGCCGAGCAGCACGCCGGGCGTGAACGCGGCCCTGCTCATCGTGTCGTGGCGGATCGTCAGGATTTCGCCGTCGCCGCCGAGCAGCACCTCCTGGTGGGCGATCAGCCCCGACAGGCGCACCGCGTGGACGTGGACGCCACCGACCTCGGCTCCGCGGGAGCCGTCGAGCGCGGTGGTGGTCGCGTCGGGCATCGCCCCCAGCCCGGCCTTGGCGCGCGCCTCGGAGATCAGCTCGGCGGTACGCCGGGCCGTGCCGGACGGCGCGTCGGCCTTGTTGGGGTGGTGCAGCTCGACGATCTCGGCCGACTCGAAGTAGCGGGCGGCCTGCTGCGCGAAGTGCATCATGAGGACGGCGGCGATGCCGAAGTTGGGGGCGATCAGGCAGTTGGTGCCCGGGTTGGCCGCCAGCCACCCGCGTACGGTCTCGAGCCGTTCCTCGGTGAAGCCGGTGGTGCCCACCACCGGGTGGATGCCGTGGCCGATGGCCCATTCGAGGTTGCCCATCACCACGTCGGGATGGGTGAAGTCGACCACCACCTCGGCGCCCGCGAGCTGCTCGATGGAGTCGTCCTTGTCGAGCGCGGCCACCAGCTCCATGTCGCCGGCCGCCTCGACCGCCTTGCACACCTCGACGCCCACACGTCCCCGGGCGCCCAGCACTCCTACCCTGATCACAGAGCGAGCCTATCGTGCCGCCGCCCCGCCGTCGTCGCAGGCGGGGCGGAGGCGGGGCGGACGCGGCGGCGCGCGTCTCAAGCGGATCACAGCCGGCCCGAGCCGGGAGCTCCGCCGAACCCAAGCGGATCACAGCCGGCCCGAGCCGAGAGCTCCGCCGAACCCAAGCGGAGCTCAGCGGATGGCGTAGCTGAAGTCCTTGTCGCCGTACGGGCCGATGACGGCCAGCGTGAGCGGCCGGTTGAGCACGTCGGCGGCGATCTCGGCGATCTCGTCGGGGGTGACGGCGTCGATGCGCGCGAGCACCTCGTCGACCGACATCAGCTCGTCGTAGACCAGCTCGTTCTTGCCGATGCGGGACATCCGCGAGCCGGTGTCCTCAAGGCCGAGCACGAGCCCGCCGCGCATCTGTCCCTTGCCGCGGGCGATCTCGTCGGCGGTGAGCCCCTCGGCCACCACTCTGGAGACCTCGTCGCGGCAGATCTTCAGCACGTCGTCGATTTTGGACGGCAGACAGCCCACGTAGATGCCGAACTGGCCGGTATCGGCGTAGGCCGAGGTGTAGCTGTAGGCGGAGTAGGCCAGGCCGCGCTTCTCCCTGATCTCCTGGAAGAGCCGCGACGACATGCCGCCGCCGAGCGCCGCGTTGAGCACGCCGAGCGCGAACCTGCGGTCGTCGGTGCGCGACAGGCCGGTGGTGCCGAGCACCAGGTTGGCCTGCTCGGTGGGCCGGTCGAGCACCGCGATGCCGGAGCGGGTCTCGGCGCCGGGACCGCTGGTGCGCGGCGGCTCGAACTCGGCGGGGCCGGACAGCGCCCCCGCCCGCTCGTACGCCCTGGCGACCAGCTCGACGACCTCTTCGTGCCGGACGTTGCCCGCCACCGACACGACGGTGCGGCGCGGCCGGTAGAAGCGGTGGTAGTACTCGGCGATGCGCTCACGGCCGAGCGCGTTGATGGACTCGACCGTGCCCAGGATGGGCCGGCCGATCGGCGAGTCGCCGTAGAGGGTGGCGGCGAACTGCTCGTGCACGACGTCGGAGGGGTCGTCGTCGTGCATGGCGATCTCTTCGAGGATCACGCCACGCTCGGACTCGACGTCGTCCTCGGTCACCAGCGAGCTGGTCACGACGTCGGCGAGCACGTCGACCGCGATCGGCAGGTCCTCGTCGAGGACCCGCGCGTAGTAGCAGGTGTACTCCTTGGCGGTGAAGGCGTTGATCTCACCGCCGATCCCCTCGATGGAGGCGGAGATCTCCATGGCGTCGCGCGTGGGGGTGCCCTTGAACAGCAGGTGTTCGAGGAAGTGCGTGGCCCCCATGTGCTCGGGGGCCTCGTCACGCGAGCCGATGCCGACCCACATGCCGACCGCGACGCTCCGCACGGTCGGCATGGTCTCGGTCACCACACGCAGCCCACCCGGGAGGACGGTGCGCCTTACCACCCCGGCTCCGTCCTTGCCGGGGTGCAGCGTGGTCGTGGTCACGAGTTCCGGTCGTCTCCCTCGGAGGAGGAGCTGCTGCGGGTGCGCACGCGGGTGCGGGTGCGGCGCGGCCGCTCCGGCTTGTCCTCGGCGGCCGGGGCGGCGGACGCCTCGTCCGGCTCGGCGGCGCTCTCGGCGGCCTTGGCCTCTCTCTCCGCGGCCTCCTTCTCGATGACCTCGACCGGCACCAGCGAGAGCTTGCCGCGGCCGTCGATCTCGGCGATCTCGACCTGGATCTTCTCGCCGACCGTCATGACGTCCTCGACGTTCTCGATGCGCTTGCCGCCGTGCAGCTTGCGGATCTGCGAGACGTGGAGCAGGCCGTCCTTGCCCGGCATGAGCGAGATGAACGCCCCGAACGCGGCGATCTTGACGACCGTGCCGAGGTAGCGCTCGCCCACCTCGGGCATGTGCGGGTTGGCGATGGCGTTGATCGCCGAACGGGCGGCCTCGGCGGACGGACCGTCGGTGGCACCGATGTAGATGGTGCCGTCGTCCTCGATGGTGATCTCGGCGCCGGTGTCGTCCTGGATCTGGTTGATCATCTTGCCCTTGGGGCCGATGACCTCGCCGATCTTGTCGACCGGGACCTTGATGGTGATGATGCGCGGCGCGGTCGGGTTCATCTCCGCCGGGGAGTCGATCGCCTCCTGCATCACGTCGAGGATCGCCAGGCGGGCGCCCTTGGCCTGCTTGAGCGCGGCGGCCAGCACGTGGGCCGGGATGCCGTCGAGCTTGGTGTCGAGCTGCAGGGCGGTGATGAGGTCCTTGGTGCCGGCGACCTTGAAGTCCATGTCGCCCATGGCGTCTTCCGCGCCCAGGATGTCGGTCAGCGTGACGTAGGTGTCGCCCTCGCCGATCAGGCCCATCGCGATGCCCGCGACCATCTCCTTGAGCGGCACGCCGGCGTCGAGCAGCGACATCGTCGAGGCGCAGACCGAGCCCATCGAGGTGGAGCCGTTGGAGCCGAGCGCCTCCGACACCTGGCGGATCGCGTACGGGAACTCCTCACGCGACGGCAGCACCGGGATCAGCGCCCGCTCGGCCAGCGCGCCGTGACCGATCTCGCGGCGCTTGGGCGAGCCCACCCGGCCGGTCTCACCGGTGGAGTAGGGCGGGAAGTTGTAGTTGTGCATGTAGCGCTTGGTCCGCTCGGGGTTGAGCGTGTCGATGACCTGCTCCATGCGCAGCATGTTGAGCGTGGTGATGCCGAGGATCTGGGTCTCGCCGCGCTCGAACAGCGCCGAGCCGTGCACCCGGGGCACCACGTGGACCTCGGCGGACAGCGCGCGGATGTCCTTGGTGCCGCGGCCGTCGATGCGCACGCCCTCCTTGATGACGCGCTCGCGCATCAGCTTCTTCATCACCGCGCGGAACGCGGCGGAGATCTCCTTCTCGCGGCCCTCGAACTCGGGCAGGAGCTTCTCGGCGGCGAGCGCCTTGACCCGCTCGAGCTCGTTCTCCCGCTCCTGCTTGGCGGCGATGGTCAGCGCGGCGGCCAGCTCGGTCTTGATCGCGGCCTCGACGGCGGCGTAGACGTCGTCCTGGTAGTCGAGGAAGATCGGGTATTCGGCGGTCTCCTTGCCGGCGACCTGCGCGATGCGGGTCTGCGCCTCGCACAGCACCTTGATGAACGGCTTGGCCGCCTCGAGGCCCTGCGCGACCGTCTCCTCGGTCGGGGCGACGGCGCCCTCGGCGACGAGCTTGAGCGTGTCCTTGGTGGACTCGGCCTCGACCATCATGATGGCCACATCGCCGTCGTCGAGCACCCGGCCCGCCACGACCATGTCGAAGGTGGCGCGCTCCAGCTCGTGGTGCGTCGGGAACGCCACCCACTGGCCGTCGATCAGCGCGACCCGCACGCCGCCGATCGGGCCGGAGAAGGGCAGGCCGGCGAGCTGCGTGGACAGCGACGCGGCGTTGATGGCGACCACGTCGTAGAGGTGGTCGGGGTTGAGCGCCATGACGGTGGCGACGACCTGCACCTCGTTGCGCAGGCCCTTGACGAACGACGGGCGCAGCGGCCGGTCGATCAGCCGGCAGGTGAGGATCGCGTCCTCGGAGGGACGGCCCTCGCGGCGGAAGAACGAGCCGGGGATGCGGCCCGCGGCGTACATGCGCTCTTCGACGTCGACCGTCAGCGGGAAGAAGTCGAACTGGTCCTTCGGCGTCTTGGACGCGGTGGTCGCGGACAGGACCATGGTCTCGTTGTCGAGATAGGCGACGGCGGATCCCGCCGCTTGACGCGCGAGCCGACCGGTCTCGAACCGGATCGTGCGCGTGCCGAATGAGCCGTTGTCTATGACGGCTTCAGCAGTGTGGACACCCTCCACGGGGGACCTCCTTGTGGGTCGGTCACCCGCGCCCTTCTCACCGGCACCCTCGTTAGGTGCAGCGCCGGTCTTCGATCGAAGCGCCCGGATAAGTGCGTTCTCACCGGAAGCCACTACCGAGGACCGGCCCGCAGGCGTCGCGGGTCGCATGGTGCTGAGCGGACGCGGGGGCTGTGTGTCTCTGATCTTCAGTTGTACGTCAGGCGCGGGGCGGTTTTCACGCCGCCACGCGCCCTCCTTGGGTCCTACCCCATATGAGAAGGGAGCGGCGCAGGCCGCTCCCTCGTCATGTTATCGGCGCAGACCCAGCCGCTCGATGAGCGAACGGTAGCGCTGGATGTCGACCTTCTGCAGGTACTTCAGCAGGCGACGCCGGCGACCCACCAGAAGCAGCAGACCACGACGGCTGTGGTGGTCGTGCTTGTGCGTCTTGAGGTGCTCGGTGAGCTCGCTGATGCGCTTGCTGAGCAGCGCGATCTGCACCTCGGGCGACCCGGTGTCGCCCTCGCTCGTCGCGTACTCTTCGATGATGCTCTTCTTGGTAGCGGTGTCGAGGGACACGGCTCTCCTTCGGATCTACGGGCACGCGCGAATGAAAGGGAAGCGCGAACGACCGTGCGTGCCTACAGCCGCCGCGTGAAGGCCGTCATGGGCAGCGCACAGCGCCGCCGGTACAGAGCCGACATGCAAGGTTACCACCTTGCGTCGAGTGCACGAGGCGGTCGTGTCCGAGTCGAGATGCGCCCTGCGCGGGCGGCTCGTCAGCTCGTCAGGCGTCGCGTGGCCTCCACATCGGCGTGAATCTGCGCGATGAGCGCGTCGATCGAGTCGAAGCGGGTGTTGCCGCGCAGCCGGTCGGCGAACTCGACCGCCACGTGGGCACCGTACAGCTCCAGATCGTCCCGGTCCAAAGCGTACGCCTCGACCGTGCGCGGCACCCCCTCGAACGTCGGATTCGTCCCGATCGAGATGGCGGCGGGCCAGCGCTCGCCGTCGTAGAGCGCGGGCAGGTTGTTCACCGGCACGCACTGCAGCCAGCCGGCGTAGACGCCGTCGGCGGGGATCGCGGTGTGCGGCGGCGTCTCGACGTTGGCCGTGGGGAAGCCGAGCTGACGGCCGCGCTGGTAGCCGCGTACGACCACGCCTTCCACCCGGTGCGGGCGGCCCAGCCCGGCCGCGGCGCCGGCCACGTCTCCTGCCGCGATCCGCTCGCGGATCGAGGTGGACGAGATGTCGTCGATCCTGGGCACGCTCTCCACCTCGAAGTCGTATTTGTCGCCCAGCGTACGCAGCGTCTCCACGTCGCCCGCGGCCCCGTGGCCGAAGCGGAAGTCGGCCCCCACCACCACGACCGCGGCCCGCAGCCGCTCCGCCAGGATCTTCTGCGCGAACTCGGCCGGAGTCCAGCGCGACAGGTCGTAGGTGAACTCGACGGTCTCGACCGCGTCGGCCCCCAGCCCGGCCAGCAGCTCGGCGCGACGGCGCGCGCTGGTCAGCCGCTGTGGATGCGTGCCCGGCCGCACGACCTCGGCGGGATGCGGCTCGAACGTCACCACCACGCTGCGCAGGCCGCGCTCCCGCGCGATGGCGACGGCCCGCCCGGCCACCTTCTGGTGCCCGAGGTGGACCCCGTCGTACACGCCGACGGTCACCACAGACCTTTCCGAACCCTGCACGCCAGGCCCCATTCGCTCGTCCCCGGATCAACCGTACAAGCGTGCCACGCGCCCCGGCGTTCCCTCCAATCGAGGGGGCTATCATCGGGCATCATGCCTCGTTACGCGCTCCTGATCCTGCCTGCTTTCAACCGGGTCTACGGAGAGAGCTCCATCCGGCTCACCCGCAACGAGCTGGCCGTCTTCAGCGCGCGCGCCCTCGGAGGCGAGGTGACGGCGAGCGAGGAGACGCGCATCGGCGGCGTCCCCTACGTCACGTTCGAGACCGCGCGCCCGCTCACCGACGACGACATCGGGCTGCTGTCCAACCTCTCCTCCGTCTACGCCGTCTTCGGCGTCGAGGACGACCTGCTCAGGCCGCTCACCGTGCGGCCGCGCGACCGGCTCAGCAGCGACCTGCTCACCATCCAGAAGTACGCCGGCAAGACCAACGAGCACTTCACCAAGCTGCTGCTCAACGTCACCGCGCTGGCGGGCGACAAGGGGCTGGGCGACGGGCTCACCGTGTTCGACCCGCTGTGCGGCCGCGGCACCACGCTCAACCAGGCCCTCATGTACGGCTACGACGCGGCCGGCCTCGACGTCGACGGCAAGGACTTCGAGGCCTACACCGGCTTCATCAAGACGTGGCTGCGCAACAAGCGGCTCAAGCACACTGCCGAGGTGGTGCCGGTGCGGCGTGACCGGGCGCTGGTCGGGCGGCGGCTCGACATCGCGTTCGGGCTGTCGAAGGAGGCGTACAAGCGCGGTGACGTGCAGCGCCTGACCGTGGTGAACGCCGACACGCTCAAGAGCCGCGAGTTCTTCAAGCCGCGCTCGTTCGACGTGGTGGCGACCGACGCCCCGTACGGCGTGCAGCACGGCAGCAAGGGCGGCGGCGGGCTGTCCCGCAGTCCCCTTGAGCTGCTCGGGCGGGCGGTGCCGATCTGGGCCGAGCTGCTGCGGCCGGGCGGCGCGATGGGCATCGCGTGGAACACCTACGGCGGCAAGAGCGACGAGCTCGCCCGCATCCTGACCGGCGCGGGGCTCGAGGTGATGGACTACCCCGACTTCGAGCACTGGGTGGACCAGGCGATCGTCCGCGACATCATCGTCGCCCGCAAGCCCCGCTGACCTGCTCGGGAGGGGCGGGGCTCCGCCCTTTCGAGCGAGCGCAACCGGCTTCGGGCGAGATCCCGCCGGCTTCAGGCGCAACCGGCTTCGGGCACAGTCGGCTCTGGCACGATCCGCTTCGGGCGCAACCGGTTTCGGGCGCGCTCGGCCGGGGGTCAGCCGGCGAAGACGGCGAGCGGCCTGGCGGCGCCGCCCTTCTCCTCCACCAGCGCGAGCAGCTCGCCATCCGGCCCGAACACGCCGATCGGCCCATCGCCGAGCCCGGCGGCCGGCAGCCGCCCGCCATGGGCGACCAGGCGCGCCTCCTCGGCTGTGACGTCGCGGCGCGGGAAGGCCGCGGCGACCGCCTCGCCGATGGGCAGGACCTCGCAGTGCTCGGCGAGCCGGTCGATGGTCTTGGCCATCGACAGGTCGTACGGGCCGACGCGGGTGCGGCGCAGCGCGGTGAGGTGCCCGCCGACGCCGAGCGCGGCGCCGAGGTCGCGGGCCAGCGAGCGGATGTAGGTGCCGCTGGAGCAGACCACGACGGCGTCGACGTCCACGACGTCGCCCTCCGGCCGGATGTCGAGCACGTCGAACGAGCTCACGGTGATGGGCCGGGCCGCGAGCTCGACCTCCTCGCCCGCCCGCGCCTTCTTGTAGGCGCGCTGGCCGTTCACCTTGATGGCGCTGACCTGCGGCGGGACCTGCATGATGGCGCCGGTGAGCGCTTCGACGCCCTTGCCTATCTCGGCCTCGCCGACCCCGGCGGCCGACGCCGTGGCGGTGACCTCGCCCTCGGCGTCGTCGGTGTTGGTGCTCACGCCGAGCCGGATCGTGGCGCGGTATTCCTTCTCGGTCAGCATGAGGTGACCGAGCAGCCTGGTCGCCTTCTCCACACCGAGCACCAGCACGCCGGTCGCCATCGGGTCGAGCGTGCCCGCGTGCCCCACCCTGCGGGTGCCGGCGATGCGCCGCATCTTGGCCACCACGTCGTGGGAGGTCCAATCTGCCGGCTTGTCGACGATGATCAGACCGCTCTCGGCCATTCAGGTAACCTTCCGCAGCTCGCGACGGAACTTCGTCATGGTCTCCTCGACGGTGTCATAGGAGGTGAACCCGGCCGCGTTGTGGTGGCCGCCGCCGCCGAGCGCCGCGCAGACCGCGGCCACGTCCACGGCGCCCTTCGACCGGGTGGACACCTGCCAGTCGCCGTAGTCGTCCTCCTTGAGCACGACGGCGACCTGTGCCTCGTCGGTACGGCGGACGACGTCGATGATGCCTTCGAGCTCGGAGTACGGCAGCCCGTACGCGGCCCGGTCCACCCGGGTCACGTACGTCCACACCATGTCACCCTCCAGCGACACCCGCTCCAGCGCGTTGGCCAGCACCTTGAGATAGCCGAACGGGGAGCGGTCCCACAGCTCGCGGGCGATCTCGTCGGTGCGCAGCCCGGTGGCCACGAGCCTGGCCGCCATCTGGTGCACGGC
The DNA here is from genome assembly GCF_040678535.1 of Nonomuraea sp. NPDC052634. NCBI lineage: Bacteria > Bacillati > Actinomycetota > Actinomycetes > Streptosporangiales > Streptosporangiaceae > Nonomuraea > Nonomuraea sp. NPDC052634. Next base: position 18,343 of record NZ_JBFATY010000016.1, read on the forward strand.
CGGTGTGGTCGAGGAGTACCGGAACGATCCGGTGTCGGTGACGAGGCCGGCGTACAGGCAGGTGGCGATGTCGCGGTCGAGCCGCCCGCCGAGCCGGTAGACGAGCTGCTCGGCGAGCATGGCGGTGGCCGCGGCGTCGGCGTCGATGAGGTCGAGCGAGCCGAACCCGGAGTTGGAGGGGTGGTGATCGACCACGATCACCTCGCGCGCCGAGGCCGCGTTGGCGCCGAGCAGCCCGATCCGCTCGAACGTCGAGCAGTCGAAGACGATCATCAGGTCGGGCGCGGCGGGGTAGTCGTCCGGCGCGACCAGCATCTCCTGGCCGGGCAGGAAGCGCAGCAGCCGCGGCACCGCGAAGTGCCGGTCGCCGAACGAGGCCACCACCCGCTTGCCCATCGAGCGCAGCACGAACGCGACCGCCAGCATCGAGCCCAGGGCGTCGCCGTCGGGCGTCACGTGGCAGGCCAGCGCGACCTCGTCGGCCTCCCCGATGAGCCGCAGCGCGCGATCCCACGACTCCTCGGGTATGGGACAGCCGTCGGACGGACGCCGCTCGAGGCGAGGCGGGCGCTCGGTCCTGTCGCGAACGTCGGGCGTCACGCCTGGTCGTCCCTGCCGCTCACGCTCTGCGCGTCCGCTTCGAGATCCTCCTCGTCGTCGGGCTTGCGGTAGGGGTCGGCGTCGCCGGCGTAGGAGGCGTTCCGGGCCTGCCGCGCCACCTCGGCGTCGCGCGCGCGGGCGGCGGTGATGAGGTCGTCGAGGTGGCGGGCGCTGTCGGGCAGGGGGTCGTGCTTGAACGTCAGCGTCGGTGCGAACCGCACCCCGGTCTGGCGGCCCACCTCGGAGCGGATGATGCCCTTGGCGCTTTCGAGAGCGGCGGCGCTGTCGGCGCGCTCGGCCTCGGAGCCGAACACCGTGTAGAACACCGTCGCGTCGCGCAGGTCGGCGGTGACGCGCGTGTCGGTCACGGTCACGAAGCCCAGACGCGGATCCTTGATCCGACGCTCCAGCATCTCGGCGACGATCTGCTGGATGCGGTCGGCGAGCTTGCGCGCTCGTGCGGCATCCACCATGTTCGCTCCCCCTCACGCACGACCTGGCGTGCAGTCGTTCAATCTTCGTCGGTGAAGAGCCGCTGCCGGGCCGACAGCAGCTCGATCTCGGGGCGGAAGGCCACCATGCGTTCGCAGGCGTCCAGCAGCTCCTTGCAGTTACCCGCGGAGGCGGAAACCACCGCGACGCCGACCTCCGCTCTGCGGTGCAGGTCGAGATGACCGGTCTCAGCAACCGCGATGCTGGGGTAACGGCGCTGCAGCTCGGCTATGAGCGGACGCACGACGGAGCGCTTCTGCTTCAGCGACCTGACGTCGCCGAGCAGGATGTCCAGGGTCAAGGAACCCACATACATGGTCGGCAACCACCGCTTGGCCTGTGGTCAGCGCACGACCGGCCTGCTGCGGTGGGGACCAGGCCAGGGCGTGCGAGAGGCGCCCGGCGGATGTCCCGCCGGGCGCCCGGCCACGCGTCACACGCGCGGCTTCTCCCGCATCTCGTACGTCTCGATCACGTCGTCGACCCTGATGTCGTTGTAGCCGACACCGATACCGCACTCGAAGCCCTCGCGGACCTCGGTCGCGTCATCCTTGAAGCGACGCAGCGACGAGACGGTCAGGTTGTCCGCCACGACGACGCCGTCGCGGATGACCCTGGCCTTGCTGTTGCGGATGATCGCGCCGGAGCGGACGATCGCACCCGCGACGTTGCCGATCCGCGGCACCTTGAAGATCTCGCGGACCTCCGCGGTGCCGAGCTGGACCTCTTCGTACTCGGGCTTGAGCATGCCCTTGAGGGCCGCCTCGATCTCTTCGATCGCCTGGTAGATGACCGAGTAGTAGCGGATGTCGACGCCCTCGCGCTCGGCCAGGTCGCGCGCCCGGGGCTCGGGGCGGACGTTGAAGCCGATGATGACCGCGTTGTCGTCGGCCACCGCCAGGTTGACGTCGTACTCGGTGATGGCGCCGACCGCGCGGTGCAGGACTCGCAGCCTGACCTCGTCGCCGACGTCGATCTTGAGCAGGGCGTCTTCCAGGGCCTCGACCGAACCGGACACGTCACCCTTGATGATGAGCTTGAGCTCGTCGACACGACCCTTCTCGAGGTCGCTGAACAGCTCTTCGAGGGTGCGGCGGCGGCTCGACTTCGCCATGTCGGCGCTGCGCTTGCGCGCCGCGCGCTGCTGGGCGATCTGCCGGGCCATGCGGTCGTCGCCGACCACGATGAAGTTGTCGCCGGCGCTCGGCACCGCCGTCAGACCCATCACCAGGACCGGACGCGACGGCGCGGCCTCCTCGACCGGCTCGCCGTTGTCGTCGAGCATCGCGCGGACGCGGCCGAAGGCCTCACCGCACACGATCGAGTCGCCCACGCGCAGCGTGCCGCGCTGGACCAGGACGGTCGCGACGGGACCGCGGCCCTTGTCGAGGTGGGCCTCGATCGCGATGCCCTGAGCGTCCATCTTCGGGTTGGCGCGCAGGTCGAGCTCGGCGTCGGCGGTCAGCAGGATGGCCTCGAGGAGGTCGTCGATGCCCGTGCCGTTCTTCGCCGAGATGTCGACGAAGAGCGTCGAGCCACCGTACTCCTCGGCCACCAGGCCGTACTCGGTGAGCTGGGCCCTGACCTTGTTGGGGTCGGCGCCCTCCTTGTCGATCTTGTTGACCGCCACCACGACCGGGACCTCGGCGGCCTGGGCGTGGTTGAGCGCCTCGATCGTCTGCGGCTTCACACCGTCGTCGGCCGCGACCACCAGCACCGCGATGTCGGTCGACTTCGCGCCTCGGGCACGCATGGCGGTGAACGCCTCGTGACCCGGGGTGTCGATGAAGGTGATCTTGCGGTCTTCGCCCTCGTGGTGCGTCGACACCTGGTAAGCGCCGATGTGCTGGGTGATGCCACCCGCCTCGCGCGCCACCACGTTGGTCTTGCGGATGGCGTCGAGCAGCTTGGTCTTACCGTGGTCGACGTGACCCATGACGGTCACCACCGGCGGACGCGGAGCCAGGTCGGCCTCGTCGCCTTCGTCCTCACCGAACTCGATGTCGAAGGACTCGAGCAGCTCGCGGTCCTCCTCCTCGGGGCTGACGACCTGGACGTTGTAGTCCAGCTCGGCACCGAGAAGCTGGAGCGTCTCCTCGTTGACCGACTGCGTCGCGGTCACCATCTCGCCCAGGTGCAGCATGATCTGCACGAGCGAGGCCGGGTTCGCCCCGATGCGGTCGGCGAAGTCGGACAGCGACGCACCGCGCGGCAGGCGGATCGTCGCGCCGTTGCCGCGAGCGACCTGCACACCGCCGATCGCCGGCGCCGACATGTTGTCGAACTCCTGGCGCCTCTGACGCTTGGACTTACGGCCACGCGCGGGACGGCCGCCGGGACGCCCGAAGGCTCCCGCGGTGCCGCCGCCACGGCCACGACCGCCGCCACCGGGACGACCGCCGAAGCCACCGGGGCCGCCCGCACCCGTGCGCTGACCGGCGCCACCCGGGCGACCGGCGAAACCGCCGCCGCCACCGGGACGACCGCCGCCACCGCCGGGACGGCCACCGCCGCCACCTGGACGACCGCCGCCGCCGCCGGGACGACCGCCACCCGGAGGGGTGGGCCGGCCCTGCGGCATCATCATCGGGTTGGGACGCGGACCACCGGGACGGGGACCGCCCGCACCGGCGCCGGGACCCGGACGCGGACCGCCGGGCGGCGGACCGGGACGCGGACCGGGCGTCGGCCTGGCCTCGCCGCTGCGGCTCTGCGGCGGACGCGGAATCGCGCCGCCCTGCGCCGGACCGTCACGACGGTCGCGCTGACCGCCGCCGCCACCGCGGTTGTCGCCGGGACGCGGCGGCCGGGGCTGGCCCATGCCGCTGGCGTTGGACGAGAACGGGTTGTTACCGGGACGCGGGCCGCGCGGACCCGGCTTCGGCACCGGGCCGGGACGCGGAGCGCCACCGGCGGGCGCGCCAGGACGCGGCGCCTGCGTGGAACCGCCGCCGGCGGGACCCGGACGGGGCCCAGGGCCGGGCTTGGGCCCGGGACGCGCGGCAGGACCGGGACGCGGGCCCGGCGTCGGACGAGCGGGCGCGCCGCTCTCGAAACGTGCCTGAGGAGCCCCAGAGGTCTCGCCGCGCGCCGCCTCCGGCTGCTGCTGCGGCTGCTGATGGGGCATGGGGACCGGCGGGCGCGGCTGAGCGCCCACGGGGCCCGGCCGCGGACCGGGCTTGGGCCCAGGACGCGGCGGAGCAGGAACAGGCGCCTGCCCGGCGCCGTTACCGGCCTGGCCTTCCGCCGGCCGGGGCGCAGCCTTCGGCGGCTGCGGCTTGTTGGACGGCTGACCGCCGCCACGAGAGGGGCCACCCTTGGATTGCCCCAGCGCTTCGGTGAGCCTGCGGACCACCGGCGCCTCGATGGTCGAGGACGCCGATCGGACGAACTCTCCCATCTCTTGGAGCTTGGCCATGACGACCTTGCTCTCTACGCCGAACTCCTTAGCGAGCTCGTATACCCGGACCTTCGCCACTGCACTCCCTTACTCGGCCCGGGAGGCTGGCTATGCCGTCCGGACCGTCGCTACCTTGACGTCTTCATCGCCGCGTGCTCATCAGGCGCTCATAGCAATCTGACTCCGCCCATCAACTCGGCGTCCTACATGACATTTCGTGGTTCTCCTTCCAGGTGCGCCCGCACGGGCGACACGTCAAGCGGCCCCGGCACGCGAAACGCGCGCGGGAACGCTCGGCGCCGCTCGGCGAGCTCCAGACAACTCAAGGACGGATGCAGCGATGCACCTCGACCAGGGAGCCGTCCTCGCAGGTCAGGGACCACTTGGTCCTCGACCCGCACCAGGCGGAGCAGCTCGGACTTAGCCGTGCGAACCCTGCAGCCCACACAGGTGCGCTGTGGAACCGCTTGGCCACCATATTCCAGCTTACCGTGTTGACGCATCTACGGAACCGGCGGCGTCCTCGGCTGGGGTGTCCGGTCGGATGTCGATTCGCCAGCCCGTGAGACGGGCGGCGAGCCGGGCATTCTGCCCCTCTTTCCCGATGGCCAGCGACAGCTGGTAGTCGGGCACCGTGACACGCGCCACCCGCCCTTCGAGATCGAGAACCTCAACATGCGAAACACGGGCGGGCGACAGGGCATTCCCGACGAACTCGCCCGGATCCTCCGACCAGTCGATGATGTCGATCTTCTCGCCGTGCAGCTCGTTCATCACGTTGCGGACGCGCGAGCCCATGGGGCCGATGCACGCGCCCTTGGCGTTGACGCCCGGCTTGCGCGACCTGACAGCGATCTTCGTACGGTGGCCCGCCTCGCGCGCCACCGCAGCGATCTCGACGGTGCCGTCGGCGATCTCCGGCACCTCAAGCGCGAACAGCTTCTTCACCAGACCCGGGTGGGTGCGCGACAGCGTGACCGAGGGGCCCTTATGTCCCTTCTTCACCTGCACCACGTAGGCGCGGATGCGGTCGCCGTGCCCGTACTCCTCGCCGGGCACCTGCTCCGCGTGCGGCAGCACGGCCTCGATCTTGCCGAGGTCGACCAGCACCACGCGCGGGTCCTTGCCCTGCTGGATCACACCGGAGACCAGCTCGCCCTCGCGGCTGGCGAACTCGCCGAAGTTGATCTCGTCTTCGGCATCGCGCAGCTGCTGCAGGATGACCTGCTTGGCGGTGGTGGCGGCGATGCGGCTGAAGCCGCTGGGAGTGTCGTCGTACTCCCTGACGACCTCGCCGTTCTCGTCCAGCTCCGCCGCCCAGATGGTGACGTGGCCGCTGGTCCGATCGAGCTCCGCCCGCGCCTTCTGCGCCGCGCCCTCGGTGCGGAAGTACGCGATGAGCAGTGCGTCCTCGATCGCCTTGACGACCAGGTCGAGAGAGATGTCCTTCTCCCGCTCAAGGCTGCGCAGGACGCTCATGTCGATGTCCACGACGGCTCCCCCTTAGCCTTCGTCGCCGTCGACGTCGTCGAACCGGCGGAACTCCACCTGCACCCGTCCGCGGGCCAGGACTTCGTAACCAAACCTCTGCGGCACGCCCGCGACGTCGAGGTCGACGCCGCTCTCGTCGGCGGCCTTTATCCGGCCCTCCACGATGGTGCCGTCCTTCAGCTCCGCCTTCACCAGCCGCTTGGCCGCGCGCCGCCAGTGGCGCGGCTCGGTCAGCGGGCGGTCGACGCCGGGCGAGGACACCTCGAGCGTGTAAGCCGCCTCGCCCATCACGTCGGTCTCGTCGAGCGCCGTGGACACGGCCTGGCTCACCTCGGCCACGTCGTCAAGGCTCACGCCGCCGTCGCGATCGACGATCACGCGCAGCAGCCGCCGCCTGCCCGCCTGGGTGACCGTGATGTCCTCCAGGTCGAGGCCCTCCGCGCTGACCACGGGCTCCAGGAGCTTCATCAGGTGGTCGCGGGGTGATGCGCTGCCCATATCGACCTCCCCTATTGTCAAGTCTCAGCCGGGCGGACCTCGCCACTGGCTCTCCCGCCGTCTGACCGCTCAGCCAGCGACGACAGTTGACACCCTATCCGTATGAGGGCACGGAAAGAGCGCCACTCGTCGCGGTCGAATGGCGGAGCGTCGCCGGACGGCGATCGCGGGCTCTGGCCGTACGATGCTACCGAGGCCGCTAGGCAGGCCCTGCCAGGTAGGTGACAAGTGGAGGTTGGAGTCCGTGCGCCCGCGTCAGCTCTCCCGGCGAACCGTGCTGGCGGGCGGGGCGGCCGCTCTGACCGCCTGCAGCGCGTCGGGCCCGCCGCCGTCCGCCTCGCCCAAGCCCGATTCGCCCGAGATCGTGGTGCTCAAAGCTCTCATCGCGGAGAAGGAACGCACGATCGCGCTCTATTCGGCGCTCATCGCCGACGGGGCGCAGAAGCTGACGCCGTTTCGTGACCGGCACCAGGCGCATCTGAACGAGCTGCGCAAGCACGTACCGGCTTCCTCCCCTTCTTCGCCGCCCGCCGCTGGTTCATCGCCTGCCGCCTCACCGTCGCCGGCCGCTTCTCCGTCTTCCGCCGTGCGCAAGCCGTCGCTGTCGCGGCTGCGCGCGCTCGAACGCAAGGCCGCCGCCGCCCGCGCCCGCCAGCTCGACGCCGTCTCGCCCGGCATCGCCCAGCTCATCGCCAGCATCGGTGCCTGCGAGGCCGCCCACGCCCTCGCCTTGCCGAGGTCCCTGTGAACGCCGGCACGACCGCCTCAGGAGCGGGTTCGCGGGCGGGGGACGACATCGAGAAGCTGGGGAAGGCGCTGGCGGCCGAGCACGCGGCACTGTTCGCGTACGGGCTGCTCGGGGCGCGCACCTCAGGGTCGCTGCGGGCCAAGATGAGCGCCGCGTACGACGCCCACCGGGCACGGCGCGACCAGCTCCGCTCCTACATCACCTCGCGGGGCGGGCGTCCCGTCGAGCCCGAGGCGTCCTACATGCTGCCGTTCTTCCCCTCGAACGCCACGCTGGCCGCCAAGCTGGCGGTGCAGCTGGAGGCGGGGGTGACGGCCGCGTACCTGGAGCTCGCCGCCGCGCGAGACGTCAAGCTGCGCCGCTACGCCGCCCTGGCCATGCAGGAGTCGGTCGCCCGCTCCTACGCCTTCCGCCCCGATCAGCCCGCGGCCTTCCCCGGCATGCCGGCACCCGCCACCCCACCCGCCACTCCGCCCGCCACTCCGTCCGGCAACCCGGCAGGCGGCTGACCCCGCCGACGAGACACCGCTTCCGGCGAACGGCCCGACCTCGATCGTGCGCATCGACGGCGGTCACGGCCCGGGCTGAGGACATCTGCCGCCGCCACACGGCCCTTCGTGGGGTGCCAAGGCACAGCTCGCCGATCGGTTCGCGCTGCCGGGGTGAGCGCAACCGCGCGCGCCGACCGACGGCGCCGCTCCTTCTCGACTCGACATGGTCCGGGTCGCGGGGAGCGCGCCTGGGCGGGAGAGGGGCTTCGCGCGGGCACACGCAGAGCGGGCACGGGAGCGTGGTCGGGCGAGCAGCGGGCGCGGCAGCGCAGGAAGCGGCCATGGGGCACCAGCGGTGGCAGGGCCGGTCGCCCCAGCCGGCGGCGAGGCCGGCCGCCTCAGCCCGCAACAGCTCGACCACCTCGGACGGTGCGGCAGGGCCGATCACTGTAATCCGTGGCGGCGGGCTGAGGCGGGCAGCTGCAGAAGTCACCGCATCAGCCCTGCGGCGCAACGGACCAGCGGCCCTGCCAGGCACCGAGCCTGGCGCCTCACCCGGCGGGCAAGGGCCCGGGTGGGTCAGGCGTTGACGGCGGCCGTGATGCGGTCGGCGGCTTCGGCGAGGGGGATCTCGGACTTCTCGCCGGAGGCGCGGTCGCGGAGCTCCACAACGCCCTGGGAGAGGCCGCGGCCGACGACGACGATGGTCGGGATGCCGAGCAGCTCGGCGTCCTTGAACTTGACGCCGGGCGAGACCTGCGGCCGGTCGTCGACGAGCACGCGCAGCCCGCGGGACTCCAGCTCGGCGCCCAGCTCCAGCGCGGCCTCCACCTGGTTCTCCTTGCCGGTGCCGACGATGTGGACGTCGGCGGGCGCGACCTCGCGCGGCCAGACCAGGCCGAGCTCGTCGTGCTTCTGCTCGGCGATGACGGCGACGGCGCGGGAGACGCCGATGCCGTAGGAGCCCATGGTGATGCGGATGGGCTTGCCGTCGGGGCCGAGAGCGTCGAGGCCGGCGGCGTCGGCGTACTTGCGGCCGAGCTGGAAGATGTGGCCGATCTCGATGCCGCGGTCGATGGACAGCTCGGCGCCGCAGCGCGGACAGGCGTCGCCGGCGCGGACCTCGGCGGCCTCGATGGTGCCGTCGGGTACGAAGTCGCGCCCGGCGACGACGCCCGAGGCGTGCTTGCCGGGCTTGTTGGCGCCGGTGACCCAGGAGGTGCCGGTGACGACGCGGGGGTCGACGAGGTAGCGGATGCCGAGCTCGCGCAGGATCTGCGGGCCGATGTAGCCGCGGACGAGCCCGGGGTGCTTGGCGAAGTCTTCGGCCTCGAAGATGGCGGGCTCGCCGGGCGCGAGCGCGGCCTCCAGGCGCTTGAAGTCGACCTCGCGGTCGCCGGGCACGCCGATGACCAGCGTCTCGACCTTGTCGGAGCCGGGCGTGGTGACCTTGACGACGACGTTCTTGAGCGTGTCGGCGGCGGTGATGTTCAGGCCGTGGTGCTCGTTGACGTAGGACACCAGCGACTCGATGGTCGGCGTGTCGGGGGTGTCCATGACCGTGAGCGGCGGCGCGTCGTCGAGGGAGCGCGCGGGGGGCGCGGGAGTGACGACGGCTTCGGCGTTGGCGGCGTAACCGCAGGAGCGGCAGGAGACGAACGTGTCCTCGCCGGTGGGCGTGGGCGCCAGGAACTCCTCAGAGGCCGAGCCGCCCATGGCGCCGGACTGCGCGAAGACGATCTTGTAGTTGATGCCGAGGCGGTCGAAGGTCCTGATGTAGGTCTCGCGATGCTGCTCGTAGGAGCGCTTGAGACCGTCGTCGTCGAGGTCGAAGGAGTAGGAGTCCTTCATGAGGAACTCGCGGCCGCGCAGGATGCCCGCCCTGGGCCGCGCCTCGTCGCGATATTTGGTCTGAATCTGGTAAAGCGTGACCGGGTAGTCCTTATAAGAGGAGTATTCGCTCTTCACCATGTCGGTGAAGAGCTCCTCGTGCGTGGGACCGAGGAGATAGTCGGCGCCTTTACGATCTTTCAGGCGGAAGAGCGTGTCGCCGTATTCGGTCCAGCGACCGGTCGCCTCGTAGTATTCGCGGGGCAGCAGGGCGGGGAAGAGCACTTCCTGGCCGCCCATGCGGTTCATCTCCTCGCGGACGATCCTGGTGACGTTTTCCAGCACCATCTTTCCGAGCGGAAGCCAGGAGTAGATGCCAGGGGCCACGCGGCGGACGTATCCGGCGCGGACCAAGAGCTTGTGGCTCGGCACTTCCGCGTCTGCCGGGTCGTCCCGCAGGGTGCGAAGAAACAACGACGACATGCGCAGCAACACGGCTACTCCTTGTTCGATGCTGGATCCGGAGGAGTACAGGCTATCGAGTCGGAGGAGCGGTGTGCTCGCGCTTATTCCACAGCCCAGCCTCCGCGAGTTCGCCGGCCCAGGCTCCTGCGTCCCGCTTCGGTGGCCAGGTCCGTCCGCAGGTCGCCGTACGGCCCCCACGACCTCAGCCGGCCAGCGGGAACCAGTCGGTCATGGCGGTGGTCATGCCGGCCGTGACCAGGCCGGCGAGGGTGGCCGACAGCGCCAGCGCGCGCACGCGTCCCCGTACGTTCCTGCGCAGCACGAGCACCGCGGCCACGGTGAGCACCCCGATCACCATGGCGGGGCCGGGCCAGAACGACTGCTCGCTGCCGACGACCCCCGGAACGGCCCTGGCCACCACGTCGGCGATCAGCGCGGCGCCGACGGCGCCCGCCGCGACGTCGCCCCAGACGTCGTCCCTGCGGGTGGCGTAGGCGAGCAGGCCGAGGCAGACGAGCAGCGCGAGCGTCCAGTCGAGCCCGGTGACGGGAGCGCCGGTGAGGCTCATGACGTCGCCGCCGCGCAGCGCGCTCGCGCCGATCCCGGCGACCAATGTGGACAGCGAGGCGAGGACGGTGGTCAGCAGCGCCCAGCCGAAGCCCGATGCGGTCGCGCCGACGGCGAGCGAGAGGGCGAGATAGGCGTAGGGATCGTAGATCTGGCCGGCCCAGCCGGGGCCGGAAAGGAGCATGCCGATCACGCCCACGGCGAGGCCCCCGAAGACGGCCGCCAGCAAATGATGTTCGATGGCGCGCTGGCGCCGGTCGTACTCGGCGAAGTCGGCGTACTCGATCGTGCTGTTGTCCATGTCCATTCCCAGGTCAACCCCTCCCCCCAATGACTGTGGGGATGACCACCTTCAGATTATGCGGACCTCCAGAAAAGGCAAATTTCGGTCATACTGGTACCAAAACCAGCAAGCGCTTGGTTACTATAATCGACTGACACTCGCCGATGACCTTCGCGCCGCCGTACGTGATCACTTATCTCGCCGCCCCGGCGCTTCCTGGCGGGAATGCGCGCGCGATCTGGGGACGCGGAACTGCTTGTCCCCGAGGAGTACGGCGGCGCCGGCGGCGCCGGCCGGGGGCGAGACCACGGCGACCGTGGTGCTGCCCGGCGACGGAGAGCTGCGGCTGGACGGCGGCCTGCCGACCGGGACGGTTCCGTACGCACCGGCCGGCGACGGCGCACAGTGGACGCGTGTCCGCGCACGTCTTCGGGGGCTAACCGCCCAGCAGCTCCTCCCAGGGGTGCCGGGTGTTGGTGCGGCGGGTGGTGTCGAGGGCTTCGGCCAGCCGCCAGAAGTCGGGACGGGCGCGCACCCTGGCGCGGCCCATGGGGTCGATGGCACGCAGCTCGAACCGCACGCCCATCACGTCGAGCACCGCCGAACTCGCGTGGCCGGGACCCGCCTGGGTGACGAGGGGGCCGTCGTGTCCCGGGTCGCGGACCTGCTCGGCGAGGAGCGCGGCCACCTCGGAGGCGTACGGGCCGTCGCGCCACTCGATGTGCCAGCTGTGGTCGGCCCCGCGCCACCAGGTGAGGTCGCGGCAGGATTCGATGAAGTCGGCCTCGGTCGCGAGGGCGGCCATCACCCGGCCGAACGCTTCGTATCTGCGGGCACTGGTGAGCGAGAGTTCGTCGCCTGGGGTGGGGGTCCTGACCGCCTTGGGCCGCCGCGGCGCGTGCTTTCGCTTCACGAGCATCCACTCTGATCGTCGCCGCGCCCTTCCCGCAAGTCCCTGCCACTGAAACGCGCTCCCAAGCGAGCGCTTGGTTATACCCACTCCTCGGCCCCGATCCGGTCCTGGCGGCCATCTCGCAGCGCACCGAGCGCATTCAGGCTCGGGCTCGGGGTGCTGCTGCCGTTCCAGTCCCCCCATCCGCACGGCCGAGCGGGCCGCCATTCCAGCGAGTTCTTCGAGATCCCCGGCGTCTCCGTCTATCCGCGCCCTACCGCGCCTGCCTGGCCGAGCACGGCTTCGATCCCGTTTCGCGGCGCGTCGCCCTGATGATCCCCTGGTACGTCGCCCCCACCCGCGACCAGGCCATCGCCACCGCCGCCGACGTCGGCGTGCTGGACGAGGCGGGCGACCTCGCCATCGTGGACCGCAAGAAGGAGCTCTACATCGTCAACGGCTTCAACGTCTCACCGGCCGAGGTGGAGTCGCCGCTGCCGCGTGAGGGCTCGCCGGCGCAGGCGGCGGTGATCGGCGTGCCCGACCCGGTGCAGGGGCTCGCCTTACGCCGCGATCAGCAGTGCGGAGAGTAGCCTGGGGGCGGACCCTGCGCCTGATCCAGGGTTCAGCCGTGCCGGCAAACGGGGATACATCGTCACAAGGTGTCCCGGGCGCACGCACACCGGCATAGGGAGGCAGCGTGACGTTGCACGTGGCGGTCATCGGGTCGGGCCCCGCCGGGATCTACACCGCCGAGGCGCTGGTCAAGCAGTCGGCCGAACCTGTCGCGGTCGATGTGCTGGAGCGGCTGCCCACCCCGTACGGGCTGGTCAGGTACGGCGTCGCCCCCGATCACACCTCGATCAAGTCGATCGCCGGCTACCTGCGCAGGGTGCTGGAGCTGCCCCAGGTGCGCTTCTTCGGCGGCGTCACGCTCGGCACGCACGTGTCGGTCGAGGACCTGCTCGGCGTCTACGACGCGGTCGTCTACTGCACGGGCGCGATGGTCGACAGGAAGCTCGGCATCCCCGGGGAGAACCTGCCGGGCAGCGTCGCCGCCACCGACTTCGTCAACTGGTACTGCGGCCACCCCGACGTCGATCCCTCCCGCTTCACGCTCGACACCTCCGAGGTGGCGGTCATCGGGGTCGGCAACGTGGCGGTGGACGTCGTACGCGTGCTGGCCAAGACCGCCGAGGAGCTGCGTGCCACCGACGTGCCCCATGAAGTGCTCGAACGGCTCGGCCAGAGCCAGGTCAAGGCCATCCACATGATCGGGCGGCGCGGGCCCGAGCACGCCAAGTTCACGCTGAAGGAGCTGCGGGAGCTGGGCGAGCTGGCCAACGCCGACGTGTGCGTGCGGCCGGAGGAGGCCGCCGTGCTCGGCACCGACTTCCCGCGCCAGGTGCAGGGCAACATCAAGGTGCTGCAGCAGTGGGCCACGCGCGAGCCCGTGGGCCGTCCGCGCCGCCTCGACGTGCGGTTCTGGCTGCGTCCCGTGGAGATCCTCGGCACCTCGCGGGTCGAGGGGCTGCGGCTGGAGCGCACCCGGCTGTCGGACGACGGGCGCGTGGCCGGCACCGGCGAGTACGAGACGCTGCCGGTCGGGATGGTGCTGCGCTCGGTCGGCTACCAGAGCGTGCCGCTGCCGGGCGTGCCGTTCTCCGAGAAGACCATGACGGTGCCGAACGCGGCGGGGCGCGTGCGCGACCGCGAGTACGTGGCCGGGTGGCTCAAACGCGGGCCCACCGGGGTGATCGGCACGAACAAGTCGGACGCCGCTGAGACGGTCCGTACCCTCCTCGCCGACCTCGACGGCAGGCAGCGGGTCGGGTCGGACGGCATCGAGGCGCTGCTGGCCTCTCGGGGCGTTCAGCCGGTCACGTACGAGGAGTGGCTGGCGATCGAGGCGGCCGAGATGGAGCTGGCGCGCTCGCTCGGCCGGGGAGAGAGAGTGAAGCTCGTGGGCTTGGAGGCCATGCTCCGTGCGTGCCGTCCCTGAGGGGTTCGAGGAGGCGTACCGGGCGCAGCAGGCCCGCTACCCCTCCGCCGAGCCCGGCTGGCAACCCGTGCACACCGTCTACGTGCCCGCCGACCGGTTCTCCGCGGGGACCGTCGCGGCCTGGGGTGACGAGGCGTCGTCCCTGGCCAAGGCGCACTTGTCCGGGCCGCGCGAGGTGGCCGAGGTGTTCGGCCTGCCGGACGCGCTGGCGGCCGCCGTGCACGAGAAGGTGCTGCGCAAGCTCGCCGCCGAGCCCGTCGAGGACCTGCGGATCGACTTCGAGGACGGCTACGGCGTGCGCGGCGACGAGGTCGAGGACGAGCACGCCGCGCGGGCGGCCGAGTCGGTCGCCGCGCTGCACGCCTCCGGGTCGCTGCCGCGGCGGTGGGGGCTGCGGGTCAAGTCGTTCGCGGACGGCGATCCCGCGCGGTCGGTGGGGACGCTGCGGCGGTTCCTGTCGGGGGTGGTCGCCGGGGCCGGGGAACTGCCCGCCGGGTTCGTCGTGACGTTCCCCAAGGTGCTGATGGAGGCGTACCTTGGGCAGTTCGCCGGGGTGCTGGCCGAGCTGGAGGGCGAGTTCGGGGCGCCGTTGCGGTTCGAGATGCAGGTGGAGGCGCCGCAGACGCTGCCGTTCCTGCGCGGCGACCTCAACGCGTCGCTGGGCGGCCGGCTGTCGGCGGCCCACTTCGGGGTCTTCGACTACACCGCCGCGATCGGGCTGCCGCCGCACGAGCAGCGGCTCGACCATCCGGCCTGCGATCACGCCCGCCACGTGATGCAGACGGCCTTCGCGGGCACTGGGGTGGAGCTGTCGGACGGGTCGCTGGCCGCCGCGCCGGCCTCGGACCGGGCGGACGATGTGCACGCGCTGTGGCGGCGGCACGCCGAGCTGGTCCGCCACTCGCTGCGGCACGGGTTCTACCAGGGATGGGACATGCATCCGTCCCACCTGGTGAGCCGCTTCGCCACCGTCTACGCCTTCCACCTGGAGCGCTACGACTCCTACCGGGAGCGGGTGCGGGCCTGGGAGGAGCGGCGGGCCGCCGGCGGCGGGGTGATGGACGAGCCGGCCACCATCCGCACGCTGGCCGCCGCACTGCGCCGGGCCGACCAGGCGCTCCCCTGAGCGCCGGTCGCACGGGCCGTCAGTCGCGCTCGATCAGCGACCGCCACTGACGTACCAGGCGCCATTCCACGGGGTCCGACCAGCTCGCCCGTACGGCGGAGCCGACGTGGAAGGCGCGCACGCCGTAGTCGAGCAGCTCTCCCACGTGGGCCGGTCGCAGGCCGCCGCCCGCCAGCACGATCGAGGCGTCGCCGGCGTCAGCGCGCGCCTTGAGCACATGCAGCCCGTCGCGCACCCCGGTCGGCGCGCCCGAGGTCAGCACGGTGGCGAGGTTCGGCAGCAGGCGCACCGCCCGCCACGCGGCGTGCACGTCGGCCGCGTGATCGACGGCCCGGTGAAAGGTCCAGGGCAGCGGGGAGACGGCGTGGATGAGGGCCTCCGTCGCCGCCAGGTCGACAGCGCCGGTGTCGTCGAGGAAGCCGAACACGAACCCGGCCGCGCCGGCCTCGGCGAGCGCCTTGGCCTCACGGGCGAGCCGGTCGAGGGTGTCGGAGTCCGCGGCGAAGTTCGCCTCGGTGCGCAGCATCACCATCTGCGGCAGGGGGCATTCGGCGGCGATCGCGGCGACCGTCTCCGGGGAGGGGGTCAGCCCGTCGGCCGCCATGTCGGCCACGACCTCCAGGCGGTCGGCGCCGCCCTGTTCAGCGGCCACGGCATCGCGCACGTTGAGCGCGATCACCTCGAGCAGGGATCCGGTCATGCAGGAGAGGTTATAGGGCTATCTGTCCTTTTGTGCCGTTATCTCTCCTCCACAGCCCCGGCATGCACCTGTGAGTTCGGGCACTGATCTCAGGCGCTGGGGCCGGGCCGGCGCGAGGCCCGGGCGCCGACCCCGGCGGAGGGCCGGCCGGGGTCGGGGGCGAGGTCAGGCGCTGATGAGCTCGGCCATCGTCAGGTCGCGGAAGACCGTGGCCGGCAGGTCCTCCGTACGGCGCTGGAAGAGCGCGCCCGACGACCTGTGCGGCAGGTCCACCGTACGGACGTGGTGGAAACCGCGGCCGCGGTAGTAGTCCTGCAGCCGGAGGTTGGTCTTGGCGCAGTCGAGCCGCAGCCAGGGCAGGCCCGAGGCGTACGCCACCGAGGACGCCCAGTCCAGCAGGGCGTCACCGAGGCCCGAGCCGGACCAGGAGCGCGCCACGGCCAGCTTGTGGACGTAGAGCGCGGCACCCGGATCGTCGGCAGATGTCCAGAATTCGGGGTCGGCGTTGTCGTCAAGGGCTATCGTGGCCACCGGAGGGGCCGATTCGTCGGGATCGAGATACCTCAGTTCGTCATCGAGCAGGAAGAGCGTGCGTTCGGCTATGAGCGGCTCGATCCGCTCGGGTCCGAATCCTCCCCGCGGCCACTGCCGCACTCCCCGCATATAGAGCCACTCGGCGGTGTCGGCGAGCAGCGTGAGTACGCCGGGAAGGTCCGCGGGTTCGGCCCTGCGCAGGCAGAGCGGATGCAGAAGGGTGTTGATGTGCATAGTACGAATCCTTCGATGCCGTGGGTGTCCGCAGCGGTACATAGCGTGATGACGCGATGTCGCGCTGGGGCGAAATGTGGCCATGCATCCGATATATATGGATAAATGGCGATTTAGGGGAGTATGCACGACTCCCCATGGCCAGCGAGGCGGCTAATTCTCGCTGCGCCCGGCCGGCGGGATCACCCCTTCACCCACGAGCTCTAGCGGCGATCGAGCTCGTATCTGATCAGATGTTTGTCGGCTGGCAAAACCGACACGGCGACACGCACAGGCGTATCATCGGCGTCGTACCCCACTCTGACGTACACCATGACTGGTGTACCGAGTTCGAGCTGGAGCCGCTCTACCTCATCCTGGTTGGGCATGCGCGCCCAGATGTCATCGACGACGCGCACCTGCGCGTGCCCCAGCTCTTCCAGCACCCGGTTCGCCCCTCGCGCGATGTCACCGGGCCTGGCGATCTCAGAATCCGCTACCAGGTCACGGGGGAAGTAAGAGTCGTTGGTGTTGTACGGCTGGCCGTCCACGAAACGCAGACGGCGTCTCACCACCGCCAGCTCCCCCTCGGCCAGCTCGAGCCTGCTGGCGATCTCCTCGACCGGAGACACCGTCAGGACCTCGATGTACTGGCTGGGCTCGCGACCTTCCTGCGTGACGGCGTAGGCGAAGGCCTCACGCAGCTCTCCGCTGGGCTGTGGCTCCAGCTCCCGCTGCGGATACATCAGCAGCGGACGCCGGTCCCGCACGACCGTCCCGCGCCGCGGCGTGCGCGTGACGAGCCCTTCATTGACGAGCTCGCCGAGGGCCAGTCTCACGGTGTTCCGGCTCACCCCATGGTCTTCCATGAGCTGCGCCTCGGTCGGCAGCTGCGCCCCGGGGCCGAGGACGCCCGAGTAGATGGCACGGCGCAACTCCGACGCCACCTGCTGATACAGCACCGACCTTGCCACTTTCACCCCTTTTGTTCCAACAATTTAGACGATCTGGTTCTAGCAGGCCACAACCCCTTGACCGAACCCCTTCTACCGGCCCATCATCCATTCGTTGGTACAAATCCATCTAAAGGCCGGTGAGGGGGTGAAGGCCAGTGTTGCCGGTCCGCGCGGGTACGTCATTTCTGCCCTGGCAGGACCCTCGCGAAGCAGCTCGTCCACTGCGTGACGCGCCGCTCCGCCTGCGGTCTACCCACACCTACCAGAGCAGGGGCGGCGGCACGCCCGCGCACTCGGTGTCGGCCGAGCCGACCGCGAGATGCGACGACGGTTCCTTTGTCCGCAACGAGGAGGTAGGCGCCCCCGTCGCGCATCCCATCGATGACCCGGTCGGAGCGGCTCGACGCATCGCACGTCGCCGGCGGCAGGAGCCTTCACGCTCCCCCATCGACTCCGTGTGTGAACCAACGGCTTAGGACTCCATCCCTCGCCGGAGTCCTGGGTCGTCGCACACGGGGCAGGAAGCGCGTCCTGGCGGGTCCCCCACGCCCGCCAGGGCGCGCCTTCCTCCGAGGGACCGGCCGAGCCGACGCCTCCATCTCCCGATGGGGGCTTTTTCATGTACGGGCGGCGGTCCGCGCGAGGGCATGCGCGCGCCGCGCGACCGCCTCGCGGTCACGCGAGCCCTGTCGTACGCAACGCTCATGTCTGCCCCAAGGTCCCGCGCCGCCGGGGGTGACGACGCCTACAGCCACATCATCAACCTTCGGGCACGAACGTGCGGGCACTATTGGGGACCGTGGGACCGGTGGGATTTTCTGGTACCAATCCAATTTGCGGTGCAAGGTCGAAAACCGGGATCATGTCCGGCCCGGAATTCCCGCGCCGGAGCCGTCCGCGTCGCCCGCCGGCGCCCAACCCAGCAGCGTCACCTCGGGCGTGACCTCGGCGAACACCCCTGCCACCGGCTCCCGCGGAACCGGCTGCCGCTCCGCCCGCCAGTTCCCGTAGATCAGGCCACCGGGCACCGCCGCGAGGCGACCATTACCACTAGGTATGGGTCGGTCGCGCCTTCCCAGCACGAAGGGTTGACGGCTGACGATCCAGCTCTCCACCGTCCCCTCGGGCGGCACCTCGCGCCAGTGCGCGCCCTCCGCCCGGCAGGCGGCGCAGAACGCGCGCGGCGGGAAGCGGAGCATGCCGCAGAAGTCGCACTCCTGCACCGCGAACCGGCGCCCGGCCAGCAGCTCCCACCATGGCGCGGAGTCACGGTCGGGCCGGGGCAGGTGAGCGGTCAAGGCGCTCCTCGAGTCGGGCGGGCGGTGACCGGTCATCGGCACCTGGCGCTCCCCCGCCTCACCGCGAAGCTGGGAGATCGCCTCGGCGATGTGGTCGATGCCGTGCACGTATCCCTCCGGCAGGAAGCCGCCGTGCGTGTCGATGTCGTCGGGGCCGAGGCCGGCCTGGGCGTACAGGCGGGGCGCCGGCTCGGCGGCGGCCGTCACGGTGGGATCGCCCGCGCCGCCGGACAGGTGGGAGGTACCACCGCCCCAGGCTGCGGCGGAGATGAGGACGGGCGGGCGGCGCAGCGAGCGGGCGCGTTCGGCCGTGGTGACGACGGTCTCGGCCATGCCGGTGGCGACGGCGAGCGCGGCCTGGCCGACGACGGCGTGCGAGACGCTGCCGCCGCCGGACTGGTCGAGGTGCCAGGTGACGCCGGTCAGGCCGAGCGCGGGCGCGACGAGCGTGGGCGGTGCGGAGTCGCCGACGCGGTGGGTGCCAGGCCGTCCACGGCGTCGGGAGGCAGCCCGGCGTCCTCCTGGGCGGCGAGTACGGCGCGGTCTCACCGCTGTCAACGCAGGTCGGAGGGCACGACTTGACAGCCGTTCCGGCTTTCCCCTAGCGTCCAAGCAAGCGCTTGGTAATATGACGTGCAGGCGGACGAGGAGGCGGACCATGAGCACACACGCTGCCCGGCTCATCGCGCCGGACGGCTGTCGCGGCCTTCCGGCGCCCCATCAGCGCAGGATTCGCAACGAAGCCGCCATGGTCACGGGCCCGGCCCACCACGGCGCGAACGGCCAGCCGGACAGCCGCCGGTTCCGGCAGGTGCTGAGCAGGTTCGCGACCGGCGTGGTGGCGATCACCGCCGTCGATCCGGTGGACGGCCGGCCGTGCGGGCTGGCCGCCAACTCCTTCACCTCCGTCTCGCTGAACCCGCCGCTGGTCGCCTTCTGCATGGCGCGCACCAGCACGAGCTGGCCCAAGGTGCGCGGCGCCAAGGTCCTCACCGTCAACGTGCTGGCCGAGACGCAGCAGGCCGTCTGCGCGCGGATGGCGGCCAAGGGCGGTGACAAGTTCGCCGGGCTGTCGTGGACCGGCTCCCCCGGCGGCAACCCCGTGCTCGACGGCGCGCTGGCCTGGCTGGACTGCGCGGTCGAGGCCGAGCACCCGGCGGGCGACCACGTGATCGTGGTGGCACGGGCGCTCCAGCTCGACACGCACGCCGACGGCGGCCCGCTGGTGTTCTACCGCGGCGGCTACGGGGGGGTTCGTTGGGCGGTTCGTCGAGCCTGCGTGAGGAGGCGCGGGCCTGGCTGGAGAAGAACCTGAGCGGTCCCCTCGCCGGGGCGCGCGGGCTCGGCGGTCCAGGCCGCGAGCACGAGGGCTTCGAGCTGCGCCACGCGTGGGAGCGCCACCTCGGCAAGCACGGCTGGACCTGCCCGGCCTGGCCCGAGCGGCGCGGCCTCGCTCGAGGACCAGGTCGCCTGCTACGAGGAGTACGCCAGGGCCGACGCCCCCGCCCGCGTGGGCCACATCGGCGAGGGCCTGATCGGCCCGACGATCCTGGAGTTCGGCACCGACGAGCAGAAGGACCGCTTCCTGCCGGCGATCCAGCGCGGCGACGAGCCGTGGTGCCGTGCGACGTCACCTCGGAGGCGCAGGTGCTCGCGCTGCTCGACGCGACGGTGGAGGCGCACGGGCGGCTGGACGTGCTGGTCAACAACGCCGGACTCGGCGTCCCGGCGCCGCTCGCCATGCACCCGCTCCTGGCGAAGGTGACCGACGAGAGGCTGCCGGCCGAGCCGGCGGCCAAGGAGGCGTTCAGGCGGGCGGCCGAGCCGTGGGAGGTGGCGAACGTCATCGTCTTCCTGGCCAGCGACTACTCCTCGTACATGACGGGTGAGGTGATCTCGGTGTCCTCGCAGCACCCCTGATCAGCGGGGCAGGCGGCGGGGCGATCGGCTCGCTCACCCTCGGCACCACCACCGGCGTGCTGCACCGGGTGCCGCAGCGGGCCCGGCAGTGTACGCGGGTCGCGCTGGCCGGGTTCGTGGGGATGCTGGTGGACTTCGCGCACCGGTACGGCGCGCAGGCGCGGGCTGACCACCGGCGCTTCGTGGACCTGTTCCGCAACGGCCGCCTGCCGGGCCCGTGACCCCGGACGGCGGCCGCGTGGCTCCGGGGCGGCCGGCGTATGACGCTGGGAGCTGGCGACCGACCAGTTGGTATGGCAAGCTCCCAGAACATGACTCTGTTCTCCGTGGAAGGCAAGACCGTCGTCGTCACGGGCGGCTCGCGCGGCATAGGACGCATGATCGCCGCCGGGTTCGTGGCGGCGGGAGCGGACGTGTACATCTCCGCCCGCAAGACCGCCGAGGTCGAGAAGACGGCCGCCGAGCTGGGCTGCCGGGCGGTGCCCGCCGACCTGTCCACGCCCGAGGGCGTCGACACGCTGGTGTCGGCCGTGGACGGGCCGCTTCACGTACTGGTGAACAACGCCGGCGCCACCTGGGGCGCGCCGCTGGAGGAGTATCCCGAGCACGCCTTCGACAAGCTCTGGAACATCAACGTCAAGGGCGTCTTCTACCTGACGCAGAAGTTCCTGCCGCAGCTCAGGCGGGCGGCGGACGCCGACGACCCGGCCCGGGTGATCAACGTCGGCTCGATCGACGGCATCAGGGTGCCCGCTCTGGAGAGCTACGCCTACTCGGCGACCAAGTCGGCGGTCCACATGCTGACCCGCCATCTCGCCAAGCGCCTGGCCAAGGAGCACATCACGGTGAACGCCATCGCCCCCGGGCCGTTCGACTCGAAGATGATGGCGTTCGCGCTCGACGACCCCGACACCCGGCAGGCCATCGCGCAGAGCGTGCCCCTCGGGCGCATCGGCAGGCCCGACGACATGGCGGGCGCGGCCATCTACCTGTCATCGCGGGCGGGGGCCTACCTGACGGGGGCGGTCATCCCCGTGGACGGCGGCCTGTCCTGCTAGCCGCCAGTTTCCAGCAGCTCGCGCAGGGCGCCCGCGAACCGCGCCGCCGCCCCTGGCGCGAGCTTCAGATAGAGGTACGGCTCGGTCAGCTCCAGCTCGATGACCGCCGGCTCGCCGCCGGGTAGCCGGACCAGGTCGACCCTGGCGTAGAGAAGGTCATGGGGTACGGCGGTGAGCACCTTCTCGGCGAGTTCGACCTGGTCCGGGGCTGGTGTGCGCAGCTCGGCCCGCTCGTTGTCCTCGGTCGTGGCGCCGGGGGCGAGCATGGGGCTGCGGCGTACGGCGTGGCTGAATCGGCGGTTGAAGTACACCAGCGAGGTCTCGCCCTCCGACTCGACCATGTCGAGGTAGGGCTGCACCATCGGCGTGCGCCCCGCGCCCTCCAGCGCCGCGGCGAGCCGGGCGGCCTCGGCGCGGTCGGCGGTCCTTGCGGTGTCGCGGGCACCGGCGGAGACGGCCGGCTTGACGACGTACTCGGGCCAGTCGGGCAGCTCACGCGACGACCAGTGCGTGGGCACGATCGGCACGCCCAGCTCGCGCAGGTAGGTCTTGTCGGTGTTGGCCTCGAGCACGGGATGCGGGTTGAGCAGCCGGGTGACCGAGCCCACGCGCCGCGCCCACGCCACGAACTCTCCGCGCCTGTCCACGTAGTCCCAGACGCTGCGGACGACCACGGCGTCGTAGGCGCTCCAGTCGGCGTCGGGGTCGTCCCACCGCTCGACGCGCCCCTCGATACCGGCCTCCCGCCAGGCCGCGAGCACGAGGGCCCGCTCGTCGTCCGGTCCATCGAACGTGGCATAAGCACAGATAGTCACGCACGGATGCTAATACGCCGCGAGCCGGGCCATTTCCGGCCCGGCTCGCCGCGGTTCGGGCCGCGCCGCGGTCCGGCGTCGCGCGGCACGGCCCGGGATCCGCTAGTCGACCACGTCGTCCACGATGACGCGGCTGCCGTTGGTGCCCGTCACGGCGTTGCCGTTGACATTGTTGAAGCTGGTGGCACCGAGGCCGCGGCTGACGTTGGCGTTGTAGACGTTGCCGAAGTTGTTGCCCGACTGCGACGAGTTGACGTTACGGCTGGTGTTGCCCGCGTTCGTGTCGGCGTAGGCGGGGGCCGACAGCAGGGTCACACCCGCGGCGGAGGCGGCGATGACACCGGTCACGCAGAGCTTCTTGATCATGTTGTGTCCTTTCGAAGGTGCTGTTTTCTCGGACGTCAGCCGGGGTCAGTAGAAGATGTAGGTCACCGTGATCCCGCCGTGAGTCGCGGTCGGGGCGATGCCGTTGACGTTGTTGACATTGGTCGAGAGCCCACGGCCGTTGTTGCCGGCGAGGACGTCTCCGAAGGCGTTTCCTGACTGGGCCGAGTCGGTGTTGGTGCTCCGGTTGACGGCCCAGTTGCCACCGGCCCAGGAACTCGCCCACCGGGCGGCCCAGTCGTCGTCAGCGTGAGCGGGGGTTGCGAGTAGTGCTCCACCGGCGGCCGCGATGACCACGACGGCGGCGGTCCACACCCTTCTGATCACATCTGCTCCTTCGCCATCTGAGGGGAGGCCCGCTGGGGACGGCGGCCACCGGGCCCGATAGGCGCCGCCGGCCCCTTGGGGCTTCCTTGACCTCAGGGGATCAAGGTCAATGCGAGCATATAACCATGCGTGGTCGAATGGTAGCTCTAAGTGATCAGAATATTGTTCCGAGCTTACCCTGACAGGGGATGTCAGTGACCCGGCGCTAACGTCCGCACATGATCTACGAACTGCGGCGCTACGCCATGCGCCCGGGACGGCGCGACACCCTGATCTCCCTGTTCGAGCGGGAGTTCATCGAGACGCAGGAGTCGACCGGCATGCTGGTGCCCGGCTCCTTCCGCGAGGTCGGGCAGCCCGACAGGTTCACCTGGCTACGGGCCTTTCCCGACATGGAGAAACGGCGCGCCTCGCTCGAAGCCTTCTACTCCGGCCCCGTCTGGCAGGCCCACCGGGACGAGGCCAACGCCACTCTGGCCGACTCCGACGACGTGCTGCTGCTCCGCCCGACCGGGCCCCCGCCGCCCCTGTGGGAGCGCCCGCCCGTCGGCGCCACCGCCCTGCCGCCCGCCCTGTACGTCGCCACCATCCACCACGTCGGCCCCGGCTTCTCCGCCTTCTTCGCCCGCGAGGTCGCACCCGTCCTGGCCGAGGCGGGGGTGCCGCCCGTCGCGTGCTTCGAGAGCGAGCACGCCGAGAACACGTATCCTCGGCTGCCCGTGCGGACCGGGGAGAACGTGTTCGTGTGGTTCGCCCGGTTCGAGAGCCCGCAGAAGGAGCAGGAGGTGGACCTGTCCATGCTCGCCCCGCACCTCACCGCCCCTTCGCTCCGCCTCCGCCTCCGCCCCACGGCCCGCTCCACCATGCGCTGACACGGCCGTCGAACCCTCCCCGCCGCCTGCAGAGGGCACCTCGGCGCCCCTTCCCGCCGCCTGCTGAAGGCACCTCGGCGCCCCTTCCCGCCGCCTGCTGAAGGCACCTCGGCGCCCCTTCCCGCCGCCTGCTGAGGCGCCTTGGCGGCCCCTCCGCCACGACCTGGCGCCCTCCGCTACGCGCGAGGCACAAGACGAGCCAGGTCTGTGAGGCGGGTGGAGGCGCGAGACGGGGCGAGACGCGCGGGGGCGAGCCAGGGCGTCAGGCGGGCCAAGCGGGCACGCCGGATCACGTGTGCGAGCCGGACACGGACAACGCCGAGCGCCGGGCGGGGCGGGCGCGGAGGGTGGGTCAGGTGCGGAGGCCGTAAACGGGTTCCATGGGTGGGGCGGTGGTGAGGAGGGCGGTGACGGCCTGACCGACCTCGGCCGGGTCCCAGCGGGCGCCGCGGTCGATCTTCGGCCCGTGACGCCAGCCGGTCGCGACCGAGATCGTCCCGCCCTCCACCTCGAACACGCGTCCCGTGACGTGCGCCGACTCCTCCGAGCCGAGCCAGACGACGAGCGGGGAGACGTTCGCGGGGTCCATGGCGTCGAAGCCGGACGCGGGGCGGGCCATGGTCTCGGCGAAGACGCGCTCGGTCATCCTGGTACGCGCGGCGGGCGCGATGGCGTTGACCGTGACCCCGTACCCGGCCAGTTCGGCGGCGGCCACCAGGGTCAGCGCGGCGATGCCGGCCTTGGCCGCCGAGTAGTTGCCCTGCCCCACGCCGCCGAGCAGGCCCGCACCCGACGCGGTGTTGATCACCCGGCCGGTGACCCGCTCCCCCGCCTTGGCCCGCTCCCGCCAGTACGCGGCCGCGTGCCGCAGCGGCGCCGCGTGCCCCTTGAGATGGACGCGGATGACGTCGTCCCAGTCCTGCTCGGTCATCGACACCAGCATCCGGTCGCGCAGGAAGCCGGCGTTGTTGACCAGCACGTCGAGCCGGCCGTACGCGCTGACGGCGGCCCTGATCAGCCGGGCCGCACCGTCCCAGTCGGCGACGTCCTCGTTGCTCGGCACCGCCTGCCCGCCGAGGTCGCGGATCTCCTCGACGACCGCGAGCGCGGGGCCCGCCGAGCCGCCTTCGCCGCCCGGTCCGGTGCCGAGGTCGTTCACCACGACGCGGGCGCCCTGCCGGGCGAACTCCAGCGCGTGCTCCCGTCCGATGCCGCGACCGGCGCCCGTCACGACCACCACGCGGCCGGCACAGATTCCCACACAGACCTCCCGGAGAGGATCAAGCAGAAATATCAGGAAACGCCCCCTGGAAACCAGACCCCCGCGCTGGCGGGCGCAGGTGAGTCCGGTGGGTTGGTGAGGTCAGGGCTCGGGGGCGGTGCTCCGGACTCTCCAGGTCCACACCGCTCCTCGTCAGGCAGGCTCCTACCCCGAAACCGGACCGACCGGGTAAAAGGCGCCTCACGTGCTTCTGAGCGTTCTCACCTCCGAGACCGCCAGCACGAGCACGCTCGGGATCGCGATGGCGAGCGCGCAACCCACCACCATCACGGCCGGCGCTCCGAGCGCCTCAGCCAGGAAGCCCGCCGCGGGATACGCCAGGGGCGCCAGAGCGACCGCGCCCACCTGGTCGAACGAGGAGACGCGCGAAAGCTCCGCCACGGGCACGTGCTCCTGCTTGATCGCCGTCCACGCGATCATGGAGATCTCGGTGCCGACCCCGGCGGCCAGCGCGGCGCCGAACACCCAGACGTCCGGCTAGGCCAGTGCGAGCCCCAGCAACGGCAGGCAGAGCGCCACGGAGCCGAGGTTGGCGGCCACGAGGGAGCGCCGGGGACGCCAGGCGAGCATCACCAGGCCCCCGCAGACCAGGCCGGCGGCGTAGGCGGAGGCCACCGCACCCGAGAAGGCGCTGCCGCCCCGCCCTGTGGACACGACCGGGCCCAGCAGCTGGAAACCGCCTAGCCAGGCCATGCCGCCGACGGTCATGACGAGCGTGCACGTCCACAGCCATCGCCGCGAGACGAACAGAGCCCAGCCGTCGGCCAGGGACCTGAGCAGGGGGACCCGCTCCTTCGACGGCAGCTCGACGCGCAGGAACATCAGGACGGCGCTCGCGACGAGGAACGACATCCCGTCCCAGGCGAGCAGCGCCGGAGATCCGATGAGTGCCACCAGGACGCCGGCGAGCACCGGACCCATCGCCCTGAGAGAACTGACGGTGAGCCGCAGCACGGCGTTCGCCCGCGCGAGCAGGGATTGGGGGGAGAACGAAGGCCCTTCGGCGGAGGCGGTGCGGGCCTTCTGAAGCGAGGGGCGGGGAAGCGCCTTCTGGAGCGAGAGGCGGGGAAGCGCCTTCTGGAGCGCGGGCGGCCGGGGAAGCAGGGCCCTTAGAGGACGGTGATGCCGCGGGCGGCGAGGATGGCGGCGGCCTGGGCCTGGGTGATGACGGCGCCGGCGAACGCGCGCAGCTTGGCGTCGTCGGGCTCCCCCAGGTCGGCGCCGCGCAGATCGGCCTGGGTGAACTTGGTGTCGAGCAGGCGGGTGCCGCGCAGCCGGCAGTCGCTCAAAGTCGCCTCGGTGAAGTCGCAGCCCGACAGGTCGGCGTCGTCGAAGCGTACGCCCTCGATGGTCAGGCCGCGCAGCGAGCAGCCGCCGAGGTTGGCGAGCGTGAGGTTGGAGCGGGAGAGCGTGAAGCCGGTGCCGCGCGAGCCGGTGAGCACGGCCCCGATCATGCGGCAGCCGGTGAACGACGCGTCGGTCAGCAGTGCTCCGCCGAAGTGCGCCGAGGACAGGTCGACGTCGGTGAAGCTCGCGTCGATGAGGTCGGCGTCGTTGAAGCGGATGCGCATGCCGCCCCCGCCGGTGAACGCGGCACCGTCGAGGTCGGCCTTGCGGAAGTCGGCGCCGTCGAGCACGCACGACTCGAAGCGGGCGCCCGCGAGCGGCGCGCCCCACAGGTCGGCCTCGGTCAGGTCGCACTCGCGGAAGACGTGGGTCTCATCGGAGGGAAGCCGGTCGGCCAGCGCCCGGTGGGAGAGGTCCTTCCCATCGAAGATCACCGTCAGAGGCTACCAGTCAGCACCTCGGCGGCGGCCTGGCCGCAGACCTTGGCGGACCCGTGCGTGGCGATGTGCACGGCGCCGAGGTCGGAGCGTTCGGGCAGGCCCATCTCGACCACGACGGCGTCGGGGCGGGCGCTGAGCAGGTGGCGCAGCGCCTCGGTCTGCCAGGTGTGGCGGTGCGCGTCCCTGACGGCCACGACCAGGGGACGGCCGCCGGCGAGGCCGAGCTGGCGTTCGAGCTCGGGTCCCGTGGTCTCGCCTGCCGCCAGGCGGGCGACGGTGGTGCCGGGACGCAGGGCGGCGAGCGGTGCGCCGACGCCCCACGGGGTGCCCTTGTCGATGGCCAGGTTCATCTCGGGGGACAGCTCGACGACGTGCGGGGCGGGGCCGATCGGCAGCACGGCCGCGGTGGAGCGGCGGGTGACGCGTACGGCCCTGCGCGCCGCCTTCAGCCCGATGGTGCCGTCACCGGGTTCGGTGCGGCTGCCCGAGGAGGCTGCCCAGACGGCCAGCTCGCGGACCCTTCGAGCGGCGTCGGCCAGCCGCTCCTCGGGCAGCAGTCCGGTGGTGACGGCGGTCGCGATCGCGTCCCGGACACCGGCGGCGGTGGCCTCGTCGGCGTGCTCGCCGCCGATGCAGATCGCGTCGGCTCCGGCGGCCAGGGCGCGGGCTGAGGCGCCGCCGATCCCGTACGCGGCCGACACGGCGGCCATCTCGATGCCGTCGGTGATGATCAGCCCGTCGAACCCGAGCTCTTCGCGCAGCAGCCCGGTGAGCACCTTGGGGCTGAGCGTGGCGGGGCGTTCGGCGTCGTACGACGGCACGAGGAGGTGCCCCGTCATGATCGCCTTGACGCCCTCGTCGATCGCCTCGCGGAAGGGGTGGAGGGCGTCGGCGATCCCGCTTTCGGCGACGACGGGCACGCCGTGGTGGGAGTCGACCGTGGTGTCGCCGTGCCCGGGGAAGTGCTTGGCGGTGGCGGCCACTCCGGCAGATTGCAGGCCGCGTACGAACGCGCGGGTGTGCCGGGCGACCAGGGCCGGGTCGGCGCCGAACGCGCGCAGGCCGATGACGGGGTTGTCGGGGTTGGAGTTGACGTCGGCGGAGGGGGCGAAGTCGATGGTGATGCCGACCTCGGCCAGGTCGTGGCCGAGGTCACGGGCGAGGTCCTCGGTGAGCCGTACGTCGTCCACGACGCCGAGCGCGTACCCGCCGGGGCGGCTGCTGCCGGTGGCCGCCTCCAGCCTGGTGACCTCGCCGGACTCCTCGTCGGTGCCGATGAGCACCGAGGGGTTCTCGGCGCGCAGCTCGGCGGTGAGCCGGGCGAGCTGGTCGGGTCCCGCGATGTTGCGGGAGAACAGCGCGACGCCGGCGAGCCCGCCGCCGAGCCTGCGGCGCAGCCAGTCGGGCGGGGTGTGGCCGGCGAAGCCGGGGAACAGGACGGCGTCGGCAAGGCGAAGCAGGTCACCGCTGAGGGACATGAACCGCAATCTAATAGGAAAGTTTCCTATTTGCTAGTGGCATTTTCTGACGTCAGCCCGTCCCCGACTCCGGTGCCCACGGCCAGGGGCGGAGCGGCGCGCGGCTCGCGAGTAAGCGCGCGACATGCTCGCCCGCCGGTCGCGGCCGGTTGACGGTTGACGGCCCCGGGCAGGTCGCCGGTCGGCTCGTCCCGGCCAGACGTTCGATGACGGTGACGTTCGCCTGGCCGCCGCCCTCGCACATCACCTGCAGGCCGTACCCGCCGCCAGTGCGCTCCAGCTTGTGCAGCAGCTTGACCGCGAGCACGGCGCCGGTCGCGCCGAGCGGGTGGCCGAGCGCGATCGCGCCGCCGTTGGGGTTGACGCGGGCCGGGTCGGCGCCGGTCTCCTTGAGCCAGGCCGGCACGACGGACGCGAACGCCTCGTTCACCTCGATGACGTCGAAGTCGCCGATGGACATGCCGGTCACGCGCAGCGCGTGCGCGGTGGCGGGGATGGGGGCCACCAGCAGGGCGGCGGCGCCGTCGGAGATCTGCGAGGCCAGCGCGGCGGTCAGCCGCCCGCCCTCGGTCAGCGGCTTGAGCGCGGCCATCTTCTCGGGCGTGGTGTCCCTGCGCGGGCCCTCGTCGGCGGTGACCCCTTCATAGGGGACGATCTCGCGGCTGGGAGACCTCGCGGGTGCCGTACCGCTCGGTCCAGCCCTTGGAGCCGGCGAACGGGGTGTCGTGGCCGAGCGCGCGGCCTGCGTACACGGCGGACGAGATCGGCACCAGGCTCGTGTTCTGGACGCCGCCCGCCACCACCAGGACCGCGGTGCCGGAGAGCACGGCCTGGGCGGCGAAGTGCAGCGCCCGCTGGGAGGAGCCGCACTGGCGGTCCACGGTGACACCCGGCACCTCCTGCGGCAGCCCGGCGGCCAGCCAGCACGTACGCGCGACGTCCCCCGCCCGCGGCCCGACCGTGTCCACTCAGCCGAAGATCACGTCGTCGACATCGTAACAAGCGCTTGGTCGAGCCGGGAACGCCGTATGAGCTGGCACAGTTGTGTGAACAAGCGATTGTCTGAGGGCCCATAATGGTGACGTGACGACGCGAAAGAACTCCGGCACCACCACCGCACCGGCGAAGCGCCAGCGCGCGACCTCATCGGGGTCGGCGTCAGAGCGCCGTGACCACCTCGTCAAGCTCGCCGCGGAGCTCTTCGCGCGCAAGGGCTTCCAGGCCACGACCGTACGCGAGATCGCCAACGAGGCCGGCATCCTCTCCGGAAGTCTCTACCACCACTTCGACTCCAAGGAGACGATCGTCGACGAGGTGCTCTCCACCTTCCTCGACGACCTACTCGCCCGATACCGCGCCGCGCTCGACACGGGCGCCGACCCGCGCGCGGTGCTGGAGGAGATGGTGCGCATCGGCTTCAGCACGCTGGAGCCGCACCGCTCGGCCATCACCGTGATGCAGAACGACTGGAACTACCTGCGCCAGTTCGAGCGCTTCAACTACCTCGTCAAGGCCGAGGAAGAGGTGGAGCAGATCTGGGTCTCCCAGATCAAGGCCGGGCAGGCGGCCGGTCTGCTGCGGGCAGACGTCGACCCCAAGCTGACCTACCGGATGATCCGCGACACCATCTGGGTGGCGGTGCGCTGGTTCCGTCCCGGCGGCAGGCTCAACACCGCCGCGCTGGCCGAGCACTACATCACCGTGCTCTTCGACGGCATCGCCACGGGCGACCGCACCATGCACCACGGATGAGCCTCGGCAAGGCGGTGCGGCTGGCACTGCAGGACGCGGCCGACCCCGGCAAGGCCGAGGCGATGCGGGCCTACATGAAGTCGGACATGCCGTTCCTCGGCGTGCAGGCGGTGCCCAGGCGGGCGGCGCTGCGGCGGGTGTTCGCCGAGCACCGGCTGGAGTCGGCGCCCGAGTGGCGGCGGGCGGTGCTGTCGCTGTGGCGCGAGGCCGAATACCGCGAGGAGCGCTACGCCGCCATCGAGCTGTCCGGCCACCACTTCTACCGTGACTACCAGACCCTCTACACGGTCCCCATGTACGAGGAGATGATCGTCACGGGCGCGTGGTGGGACCTGGTGGACGAGCTGGCCACCCACCGCATCGGCCACCTGCTGGCGGCCTACCCCGAGACGATGCGCCCGCTCATGCTGGAGTGGGCCCACGACGCCGACCTGTGGAAGCGGCGCACGGCCATCCTGTGCCAGAACCGCTTCAAGGAGCGCACCGACACGGCCCTGCTGTACGCGTGCATCGAGCCGAGCCTGTCCGACAACGACTTCTTCGCCCGCAAGGCGATCGGCTGGGCGTTACGCGAATACGCCAAGACCAACCCGGACGAGGTCGTCCGGTACGTCCGGGCGAAGGGCATCACCGGGCTCAGCAGGCGCGAGGCACTGAAGAACCTGCCCGTCTCCTAGCGCTATCGAGTCCACAGGGCGTCCTGCACGGCCTGGACGAGGGCCATCAGCTCCGGGGTGACCCGCTCCTTCGACCAGGCCAGCGCGTACGTGATGCGCAGCCCGCCCGCATCCAGCGGCACGAACCGCACGTCATCGCGCCGGATCGTGCGCACCAGCAGGTGCGGGATGGGCAGCAGCCCGGCGCCGGCCGCCACCAGGTCGAGCGCGGCGGCGAAGTCGTCGTCGCCTGCCAGCCGCGACCTGCCCGGCAGCCCCGGCCAGGGACGGCCGCCCGGAGCCAGCAGCACCTCACCGCCCAGGTCGGCGGCGACCGCGCGGGGCCGCGCCGCCAGCCGGTGCCCGGCGGGCACCGCCAGGTGGTCCACCGTGACGTGGAACCTGACCGCCGTGACGAACTGCGCGGGCGCGGGCGTCGCCAGGATCGCCGCCGACACCTCACCGTTCGCCAGAGCCTGGGCCGCCGCGCCGCGCCCGGCCGGGTGCAGTTCCACGCCGATGGCCGGAGTGCGGTTCGCCAGCCGCCTGACGATCCTTGCCGCCAGCGTGCCGACGAGCGGTGGATAAGCAAGGTGAATGGTCGGCCGGGCCAGCCGGGCCGCTTCGTCGCTGAACGCGCGTACCGCGTCGATCACCTGCTCCGCGTAAGGAAGCAGTGCCTTGCCCTGGGCGGTCAGCCGCACCTCGCGGGCGCTGCGCTCGAACAGCCTGGTACCGGTGGCGCGTTCGAGCCGGGTGACGGCCTGGCTCATGGCCGGCTGGGACATCCCCAGCTCGGCCGCCGCGGCGGAGAAGCTCAGCCGCTCGGCCACCCGCGCGAAGCACTGGATCTCCCTGAGCATAAGCAGCACCAATACATGGTGCATGAGCCGGCGGCTGATCGGCACGATGCCTGCGACCTGATCATTTCTGCGAGGGAGCCGAACCACATGTCACCGACCCCTGTCTTCCCCACGTCCACCGTGCTCGGGTACCCGAGGATCGGGCCGCGCAGGGAGCTGAAGCGGGCGCTGGAGTCGTACTGGGCCGGGCGGTCGAGCCGCGCCGAGCTCGACCGGGTGGGCGCCGAGCTGCGCGAGCGCACCTGGCGGCGGCTGGCCGAGCTGGGCCTGGAAGGGCTGCCGTCCAACACGTTCTCGCTGTACGACCACGTGCTGGACACGGCGGTGCTGCTCGGCGCGGTGCCCAAGCGCTACCGCGACGCCGCCGACCCCTATTTCGCGATGGCGAGGGGCACCGACGAGCTGGCGCCGCTGCGGATGACGAAGTGGTTCGACACGAACTACCACTACCTCGTGCCCGAGATCGGGCCGGGGACGGTGTTCGAGCTGAACGCGGCCAAGCCGCTCGGCGAGGTGCGCCAGGCGCGGGCGCTCGGCTGCGAGACGCGGCCCGTGGTGCTGGGGCCGGTGACGTTCCTGCTGCTCGCCGGGGCGCTGGAGCGGCTGGACGACGTGCTCGGCCCGTACGAGGAGCTGCTTTCTGCGCTGGCCGCCGAAGGCGTCGCCTGGGTGCAGCTCGACGAGCCCGCGCTGGTCTGCGACCGCACGCCGGAGGAGCTGGCGGCGGTGCGGCGGGCGTACGAGCGGCTGGGCGCGGCGGCGGCGCGGCCCGCGCTGTTCGTGGCCTCCTACTTCGGCGACCTCGGTGAGGCGCTGCCGGTGCTGGCCGGCACGCCCGTGGAGGCCATCGGGCTCGACCTCGTACGCGGCGGGGTGCCCGATGCCGACCTGACCGGCAAGACCGTGGTCGCGGGTGTGGTGTCGGGGCGCGACGTGTGGCGGACCGCACCTGAGCGGGCGCTGGCGGCGCTGTCGGCGGTACGGGCCTCGCGGGTCACCGTGTCCACCTCGTGCTCGCTGCTGCATGTGCCGTACACGCTGGCGGCCGAGCCCGATCTGGATCCGGCGCTGAAGGAGCGGCTGGCCTTCGCCGAGGAGAAGGTGGCCGAGGTGGTGGCGCTCGCCCGGGCCGACCGGCCGGCCGCCGCGCCCGTTCCCGAGACGTCCCTGCCGCCTGCCGGGCCTGTGGCGCACGAGGAGCGGAGTCCGTACCAGGTGCGCGCCGCCGCCCAGGCCGCCCGGCTCGGCCTGCCGCCGCTGCCGGTCACCACGATCGGCTCGTTCCCGCAGACCGGCGAGCTGCGCGCGGCCCGGGCCGCCGTCGCCGCCGGCACGCTCCCCCAGGCGGACTACGAGCGGCGCGTCGAGGCCGAGATCGAACGCGTGATCCGGCTGCAGGAACGGCTCGGGCTGGACGTCCTCGTGCACGGCGAACCGGAGCGCAACGACATGGTGCAGTACTTCGCCGAGCACCTCGACGGGTTCGCGGTCACCAGGAACGGCTGGGTGCAGTCGTACGGGTCGCGCTGCACCCGCCCGCCGATCCTGCACGGCGACGTGTCCCGCCCTGCCCCGATCACCGTGCGCTGGGCGACGTACGCGCAGTCGCTGACCCGCAAGCCGGTCAAGGGCATGCTCACCGGGCCCGTCACGATCACGGCCTGGTCGTTCGTCCGCGACGACCTGCCGCTGCGCGACGTGGTGTTCCAGGTGGCGGACGCGATCAGGGAGGAGGTGCGCGACCTGGAGTCGGCCGGGGTGCGGATCATCCAGGTGGACGAGCCCGCCCTGCGCGAGCTGCTGCCGCTGCGGCGCGCCGCCCAGGGCGACTACCTGGAGTGGGCGGTGGCCGCCTACCGCCGTGCCACGTCGGGGGCGGGCGAGGGCACGCAGATCCACACGCACCTGTGCTATTCCGACGCCGACCAGATCCTCACCGCCATCGACGCCCTCGACGCCGACGTCACCACCATCGAGTCCGCGCGCTCGGGCGGGCGCATCCTCGGCTCGGTCTCCGGGTTCGGGCGCGGGCTCGGGCCCGGCGTGTACGACATCCACTCGCCGCGCGTGCCCTCCGTGGCCGAGGTCGAGTCCCTGCTGCGGCGGGCCGCCGAGGTGCTGCCGGTCGGGCGGATCTGGGTCAACCCGGACTGCGGGCTGAAGACCAGGACGTACGAGGAGGTCGAGGCGTCCCTGGCCAACGTGGTCACCGCCGCCCGCCGCCTCCGCGCCGAACTCCCGGCATAAGGCACCCGCCGGCCCGGCCGCGATGGGAAGACGCGCGCGCTCCGGGCGCTAGGCGGGGGCGGTGGTGAAGGCGGTGTGGCGGGAGGCGGCCTCGTCCTCGGTGAGCAGGGGCCGGGCGGCGAGCCAGGCCGCCGCGCCCGCGCCGTCGCCGGCCGTCGCGACCCGCTCCCCCGCCAGCAGCTCCACGACGGCGTCGCGGACGGGACCGTCGCTGGTCAGCACGCTGCCCGCGAGCACCACGGGCCCGGAATCGTGCACCCTGCGCAGGGTGTCCACCAGGTGCCCGGCCGCCCGCCTGGCGATGCCGTCCGCCACCGGGTCGCCCGCCGCGGCGGCCTGGCCGACCAGCGCCGACAGCGCGGCCAGGCGCATGTGGTCGGCCTGCGCCAGCCGTACGATCCGGTCGGCGACCGCACGCGGCGTCGCGGGCCGGTCGGAGCCGAGGAAGTGGCTGATGACGAGCTCGGTCAGCACGTCGCCCCGTGCGGGCTTGCGCCCCTGGTCGAGTGCGGTGACGACCTCCCTGGCGGCCTCGCGCCCGATCCAGAAGCCGGAGCCGAGGTCGCCGAGCAGCCAGCCGAGACCGTCCGCGATCGCCGTCACCTCGAAGTCCGCCACCCGGGTGGCCACCGCGCCCGTCCCCGACAGCAGCAGCGAGCCGTCGGGTTCGGCCGAGCCCGCGGCGTACGCGATGGTCACGTCGCGGACGTAGACCGGCGCGTCGGGGATGCCGTGGGCGGACCAGAGCGCGGCCAGCTCGGGCGCCATCTCGGGGGTGCGCCCGGCGACGCCGGCGAGCGAGGCGACGACGCGCCCGCCGTCAAGCGGGCCCAGGGCCTGGTTCAGCGCCGAGCCGATCGCCGCGACGGCCTTGGCGAGCCCGTGGGCGCTCGGGTTGCCCGCGGACGCCCGCGCGTACCCCACCCTCCGGCCGTCGAGCGTGTGCACGGAGACCCGCGTGGAGGTGGCACCGGCATCGACACCGACCACTAGCGATTCAGTCACGGTCCGAGTCTGGGGGTTGACGCGACCGATAAGCAAGAATAATTTTCGCCAGAAGACCGGGCCATCGGCATCAGCCACCGGGGGCGCACCCGGGAGGTCATGGAGGCGCTCGCCGAGGCGGGCAGCCACGGGGCGCTGACGGTCGCCGTCACCTCCTTCGCCCGGTCTCCGCTGGCCGAGCTGGCCGACCTGGTGCTGACCACGGCGAGCAGGGAGACCACGTTCAGGCTCGGCGGGCTCGCGGCGGTGCACTCGCAGCTCTTCGTGCTGGACGCGGTGTACGTGGCCGTGGCGCAACGCACGTACGAGCGGACCAACGAGGCGTTCGAGCGCACGATCAGCGCCGTCGAAGGCCACCGGGTGGAGAGAGGCTGAATGACGTTTCCCGAGCGAGGCCGCCCCGGGCGGGCGTCCTGGCCCACTCTCCGGCGATCATCACGGACCTCGCATCCGCGCGGGGCTCCATCACTGCGGACCACGAAAGGTCAGGAGTAGTCCACCATGCCTCACACCCCCCGAAACAGCGGAAACACTCCCGGAATCAGCAGGCGCGAGCTGCTTCGCGGCGCGGCGCTCGTGCCCGTCGCGGGCGCGCTGGCCGCCTGCGCCACCCCGGCCGCCCCGCCGGCCTCCTCCAGCTCGGCCGCACCGGCGGCGACCAGCGCGTCGAACCCGTTCGGCGTGGCGAGCGACAAGCCGCTCGAGGTGTGGATCTTCGACGGCGGCTTCGGCCAGGAGTACGCCACGAAGATCCATCAGCCGCTGTTCGCGTCGAAGTACCCGGGCGTCGAGATCAAGCACAACGCCACCAAGGAGATCACCAAGGTCCTGCAGCCGCGCTTCGCCGGCGGCAACCCGCCCGAGGTCATCGACAACTCGGGGGCGAACTTCATGGACTTCGGCGCGCTCTCCCAGGACGGCCAGCTTCAGGACCTCACCCCGCTGCTCGACGCGCCGAGCTGGGACGACCCGAACGTCAAGGTCCGCGACACCATCGACCAGTCGGTGATCGACCTCGGCACGTACGACGGCAAGTTCAGCGTGCTGGGCTACGTCAACTACATCCACGGCATCTGGTACTCGCAGAAGGTGTTCAGGGAGAACGGCTGGGAGGTCCCGAAGACCTGGGACGAGTTCATCCAGCTCTGCGAGACCATCAAGAAGTCCGGCAAGATGGCGCCCTTCACCTACGCCGGCAAGTTCCCGCAGTACCTGTACGAGCCGCTGCTCACCATGGCCGCCAAGATCGGCGGCAACGAGGTGCTGGTGAACATCGACAACCTCGAGGACGGCGCCTGGACCGCCGAGGCGATGAAGACCGCGGCCGAGGCGTGGGCCGAGGTGGGCGCGAAGTACCTCATGCAGGGCACGACCGGCCTCGACCACGTGCAGACGCAGACCGCCCAGAACAAGTACAAGGTGGCCATGCTGCCGTCCGGCTCGTGGCTGGAGAACGAGCAGAAGACCACCACGCCGCCCGACTTCGAGTACGGGATGTTCCCCATCCCCGACGTCACCGGCTCCGACAAGATGCCGTACGGCACCCTGCACACCCAGCCGGGCGAGAACTTCATCGTCTCGGCCAAGAGCCCGCACCCGCAGGCGGGCATGGAGTACCTGCGGGCCATGCTGTCGAAGAAGGCGGCCGGCGAGTTCAGCGAGCTGGTGCGCACGCTGACCGTGGTCAAGGGCGCCACCGAGGGCCTCGACATCTCCCCCGGCGTCACCAGCGCCTCGAAGGCGGTCGCCGACGCCGGTGACAACACGGTCTACTACCGCTGGCACAACTGGTACGGCCCGCTCAAGGACGAGGCCATCGCCGCCACCGGCGAGCTGATGTCCGGCAACATCACCGCCGACAAGTACCTCGAACGCATCCAGAAGAAGGCCGACGAGATCAAGAACGACTCCTCGATCAAGAAGTACACGCGCTGATGTCGTTCAACCGGTATCGCCGCGGGCTGTTCATCACCTCGTTCCTGGCAGCCCCGGTGATTCTCTACCTGGTGTACGTGATCGCCCCGTACGTCCAGGCGTTCTACATCGCGATGACGGACTGGCGCGGCGTGACGGCGACGCCCAGGTTCATCGGCCTGGAGAACTTCCAGCGCCTGTTCGGCGACA
Organism: Nonomuraea sp. NPDC052634; assembly: GCF_040678535.1. Lineage (NCBI taxonomy): Bacteria > Bacillati > Actinomycetota > Actinomycetes > Streptosporangiales > Streptosporangiaceae > Nonomuraea > Nonomuraea sp. NPDC052634. The sequence goes on from NZ_JBFATY010000016.1 coordinate 55,499, forward strand.
CCGCGTTCTGGAAGGCGGTCACCCACAACGCCGCGCTGCTCGTGCTGCTGCCGCTGATCACGATCGTCATCGCGCTGTTCTTCGCGTTCCTGCTGAACGTGGGCGGCCGCAACGGGGTGGCCGGCATCAGGGGCTCGAAGTTCTACCGGGTGGTCTTCTTCTTCCCGCAGGTGCTCGCCGTGGCCGTGGTCGCGGTGCTGTTCCAGCAGGTGTTCCGGCCGGACGGCAGCGGCATGCTGAACGGGCCGCTGATGGCGCTCGGGCTCGAGCCCATCGGATTCCTGTCCGACCCGGACATCGCGTTCTGGTCGGTGCTGAGCGTCATGGTGTGGCAGGCGGTCGGCTTCTACGTCGTGCTGTTCTCCGCGGGCCTGGCGAGCATCCCGCGGGACATGTTCGAGGCGGCGCAGATCGACGGCGCCAACCGGTTCAGCCTGTTCTTCCGCATCACGCTGCCGCTGCTGTGGGACACCGTGCAGGTCGCCTGGGTCTATCTCGGCATCCTCGCGCTGGACGTCTTCGCCATCGTCTGGGTGATGACGCTCCAGCACGGCGGCCCCGACCGTTCGACGACGGTCATGGCGGCCGAGATCTACCGCAACGCCTTCGAGTACTTCCGCTTCGGCTATGCCTCGGCTCTGGGCGTGGTGATGTTCTTCTTCACGGTCGGCTTCGCGATCCTGTCGCTGCGGCTGTCCCGGCGCGAACGAATCGAGTACTAGATGACGACGATGATCTCGTGGACCGCGGCCACCTCGCGCAAGCTGGCCCGCGAAGAGCGCCGCCGCCGGCTGGGGCCGCTCGGGGTGCTGACGCACCTGGCCCTGCTCATCTGGACGCTGCTGGTGATCATTCCGATCCTGTGGACGTTCCTGGCCTCGGTCAAGAGCGAGGACGAGATCTTCGGCGACGCGTGGTCGCTGCCGGCCACGCTGCGCTGGGACAACTTCGCGCGGGCCTGGGAGCAGGCGCACATCGGGCAGTACATGCTCAACAGCGTCATCGTGGTGTCGTTCAGTACGTTCGGCACGATGCTCGTCGGGTCGATGGCGGCGTACGTGCTGGCCCGGTATCCCTTCCGCGGCAACCGGGCCATCTACCTGCTGTTCGTCTCGGGCCTGGCGTTCCCCGTCTATCTCGCGCTGACGCCGCTGTTCTTCGTCGTGCAGAACATGGGCAACATCCCCGTGATCGGGCCGTTCATCGGGCTGAACACGCACGCGGGGGTGGTGCTCGTCTACATCGCGTACTCGCTGCCGTTCACGGTGTTCTTCCTGTCGGCGTTCTTCAGGACGCTGCCGACCGCCGTGGGCGAGGCCGCGATGGTGGACGGGGCCTCGCACACGCGGGTCTTCTTCCAGATCATGCTGCCGATGGCCCGGCCCGGGATCATCAGCATCACGATCTTCAACGTGCTGGGCCAGTGGAACCAGTACCAGCTTCCGCTGATCCTGCTCCAGGAGCGGGACAAGTGGGTGCTGACGATGGGCATCGCCGACATCTCCACCGCCGCCGGCTACGACCAGGACTGGTCCGCCCTGTTCGCCGCTCTCACCCTGGCCATCCTGCCCATGCTGATCGTCTACACGGTCTTCCAGCGGCAGATCCAAGCCGGCCTCACCACCGGCGCGCTCAAGTAGCCCGCCGGCGATCGGCACCGGCCCTGCCGCCGACATGGTCGGGGCGGGGCCGGGCCACACGATGGGCCCGGCCCCGCCCGCCCCGCCATGCCGCACTCCGCCGGGGCGCAGGCCGTGGTCTGGCACCGGTGCGCCAGTTTCTGGCCCGACCCGGCCCGCCCCGGCCCCCCAAGTTCCGGCATGGCGGCCTCCCCGGCCGCTACTTCCCCGCGCCGGCGACGCGCGTAGTCGCCGGCTGCCTCACCTGGCCTCTCCCGACAGGATCTGCTTCCAGATCGCCAAGGTGACGGCGCGGCGGCCGCGGGCGGCCTCGTCGACGAAGACCGCGTTCTCGTGCCTGCGGGTCCTGCGGATGAAGCTCTCGCCGCCGTACTCGCACAGCTCGTAGGTGATCGACTGGTACGAGCACGTGTAGTCGCGTACCCGTACGGACCGGCCCATGGGACGGATCGGCGTCCACGTGAGCTTCTTGTAGCCCTCGTTGGCCGGCGGGAGGTGCACCGACAGACATTCCTCGTCGTCGGGGCTCGGGCAGATCGTCATGCGCACACCATATCTCTGGTCGTACACGCTCGTCTGCTTGCACAAGCACATCTGTCTAAGAAGACAGAGCGATATGGGCGCTCTTGCGGTGATTGGCCTATGTTGCCGATGTGCTCGACTACGAAGGCGACACACACGTCTACATTCAGATCGCCAACATCCTCAGGGAGCGGCTGAAGGGTCTCTCGCCGGGCGACCCGGTGCCGAGCGAGGCCGACATCCAGTACGAGTTCGGCGTCGCCAGGACCACGGCCCGGCGCGCGATCCGCGTGCTGCGCGAGGAAGGGCTCATCTACACCGTCCAGGGCGAGGGCGCCTTCGTCGGCCCGCCCGCGGGCGGCCTGCGCAAGAAGCGCAAGACGCCGCTCTACCAGCAGATCGCCACGGAGATCGCCGCCGGCATCAAGCAGGGCCGCTACCGCCCGAGGCGTCCCATTCCCGGCGAGTCGGCGCTGGTGAAGCAGCACGACGTGGCGCGCGAGACCGTGCGCAGGGCGATGGCGCTGCTGCGCGAGCAGGGCTGGATCTACACGGTGCCGCAGCGGGGCAGCTACGTCTCGCCCGAGGAGAAGTGGCCGAAGGACTGATCATGGCCGCCTCGGCGTAGGCGGGCGTCTACGATGCGAGCATGCTCGACCGCGACGGTCCCGTACCCCTGTATGTCCAGGTCGCCGAGGTGCTGGGCGAGCGCATCGCCTGCGGCGAGTTCCGGGTGGGCGAGGCGCTGCCGAGCGAGACGGCGCTCGAGGAGGAGTTCGGCATCGGGCGCACGACCGCCCGCAACGCCGCCCGCGAGCTGCGCAGGCGCGGGCTGGCCCACACCGTGCGCGGCGAGGGCACGTTCGTCGGCCCTCCCGGCGTGCCCAGGGTGAAGCCGAGCAGGGCGCTGTACGTGCCGATCGCGGCGGCGGTGGCTCGCAGGATCGCGCGCGGCGAGCTGCGGCCCGGCCGGCCGATCCCCGACGCGGGCACGCTGATGCGCCACTACGGCGTGGCCAGGGTCACCGCCAGGCAGGCCGTGGCGCTGCTGGTGCGCCAGGGGTGGGCGGTCGCGACGCCCCCGCGCGGCGCCCGCGTCGCCGACCCGTCGTCCTGGCCCCGCGACGCCTAGCCCTTGACGGCGCCCGCCGTCATCCCCGTGCCCACGTTGCGCTGCAGGAAGAGGAAGAGCAGCAGCGCGGGCAGCGCGAACAGGCTCGCGGCGGCCATGGTGGCGCCCCAGTCGGTGCCGAAGACGTCCCTGAACGACGACAGCCACACCGGCAGCGTCCGCTTGTCCTGGGCCTTGATGATGAGCACGTTCACGAACGCGAACTCGTTCCACGCCGTGATGAACCCGAACAGCGAGGTCGCCATCAGGCCGGGCGCGAGCAGCGGGAACACCACGCGGCGGAAGGCCGTCATGCGGCCGCATCCGTCCACCTGCGCGGCCTCTTCAAGCTCGGGCGGGATCGCGGCCAGGAAGCCGCGCAGCGTCACGATGGTGAACGGCAGCGTGACCATGAAGTACACGCCGGTCAGCATGGCGAGCGAGTCGAGCAGGTCGGTGTCGCGGGCGATGATGAACACCGGCACGAGCAGCGCCTCCCACGGCGCCATCTGCGCGGCGAAGACCGCGATCACGAACGGCCCGCGCCCCCGCCAGTTCATCCTGGCCACCGCGAACGCCGCCATCAGCGCCACCACCAGCGCGAGCAGCACCGCGCCCGCCGTCACCAGCAGGCTGTTGCGCAGGTACGTCGAGAACCCCGGCGCGTTGACGGCGGTGACGAAGTGCTCGAGCGTCGGGTTCGCGGGCCAGAACGTGGGCGTTGCCGACTGGATGTCGCGGGTGGGCTTGAAGGCGGTCAGGAACATCCAGTAGACGGGGAAGATCGTGGTCACCAGCACGACGACGGCCGCCGTGTTGAGCAGGATCCTTCTGGCGAGTCTCATGAGCGCACCATCCGGCGCAGGTTGCTGATCAGGGCGAAGGCGAGCAGGATCACCAGCAGGATCGCCACCGCCGAGCCGAGGTCGTAGCGGTGCAGCGCTCTGGCGATCTTGAACGCGTAGACGGGCAGGGTGGTCGTGGCGTCGCCCGGCCCGCCCTGGCTGAGCACCCAGATCTGCGGGAAGCACTTGGCCACCCAGATCACCTCAAGGGCGGTGATCAGCGCGAACAGCGGCCGCAGCATGGGGAAGGTGACGCTGCGGAACACCTGCCAGCCGGTGCCGCCGTCGATCCTGGCCGACTCGAACAGCTCGTTCGGGATCGTGGTGAGCCCGGCGTACAGGGTGAGCGCGGCGAACGGTACCGACTGCCAGACCACCAGCACGACGAGGACGGCGAACGTGGCGGTGCCGTCGGCGAACCACGTGTAGCCCTCGAAGGACTCGAAGCCCAGCGTGACCAGCAGCCAGTTGACGATGCCCAGCTCCGACTGGAACAGCCACTGGAACACCGTGGTCGCCGCGATGATCGGCATGGCCCAGGCCAGCGCGAGCGCGCTCATCAGCGCCAGGCGCAGGCCGCGCCGCAGGTGCTGGAGCATGAGCGCGACGCCGGTGGAGATGCCGACGATGAGCACCACGTTGATGGCCGTCCACACCGCCGTGCGCAGCAGCACCTGCCAGAACTGCGGGCCGCTGAGCAGCTCGGCGTAGTTGTCCAGGCCGATGAACGCCGCCCCGCCCCTGATCAGCTCCCCCATGCGGAAGTGCTGGAGCGAGATCAGCAGCGCTCTGAGCAGCGGGTAGAGCAGGAGGAAGGCCCCGCCGGCCACCGTGGGCGCGATGAGCAGGTAGGGCCAGTACGAACGGCTCCTCGACCGCATTCAGGATCCGCTGTTCAGGGTCGTGGTGATCGACTCGGAGACCTTCTTCGCCTCGGCCGCCGGGTCGCCGCCGGTGAGCACGGCGGTCATGTACTGCTTGATCACCGCGGTGGCCTCGACGGCCGCCCAGTTGGGGGTGTTGGGCGTGGCGCGGCCGTTGGCGGCGCCCTTGGCCATGGCGGCGGTGCCCTCGTCGCCGTCGAGCACGGAGGCCAGCGAGGTGCGGTTCGGCACGTAGCTCATGGTCTTGGCGAACTCCTTCTGGAACTCCTCCCCCGCCAGCGTCTTGACCAGCTCGTACGCCTCCTCCTGATGCTGGGACGCGGCCGGGATGATGAGGTCGGAGCCGCCGGTGAAGACGGTGCCGGGCTTGTCGGCCGTCTTGCCGGGGATGGGGAAGAAGCCGATCTTGTCCTTGAGCGAGGCGTCCACCTCCAGCACCCGGGCGGCGGCGCCGGGCACGGCGATGATCTGGGCGACCTTGCCCTGCGCGAACACCTCGTGCTGCGGCGGGTTGGCCTCGTCGGAGTCCTTGGGGCCCTTGCCGAGCGCCTGGAGCCGCTTGTAGAAGTCCATGCCGGCCAGCGCCTGCGGGGTGTCGAGCGCGCCCTTCCACCGGCCGCCCTCCTGGACGGCGAGGTCGCCGCCCTCGTCCCAGATGAAGCCGGCGAGCGCGTACCAGGTCTGGCCGGTCAGGTAGATGCCCTGGACGCCGTCCTTATTGAGCTTCTTGGTGACCTCCAGCCACTCGTCGCGCGTGGTGGGGAGCTTCTTGATCCCGGCCTTGGCGAACAGCTCCTTGTTGTAGACGACCACGCGGTTGGCGGCGTACCACGGGATGCCGTACTGCCTGCCGTCGATGTTGCCCGGCTGCGCGAGACCGGGCACCCAGTCCTCGCCCTTGAGCTCGGCCACCTTGCCGGTCAGGTCGGTCACGCCGCCGCTCGCGCTGTACTGGGCGACCTGGGTGTTGCCCACCTCGATCACGTCGGGGGCGTCGGTGCTGGCCAGGGCGGCGGTGACGCGCTCGCCGATGCCGTCCCACTGCTGGATCTGGATGTCGAGGTCGATGCCCTGGTGCGCGGCCTCGTACTCGGTCTCGAACTTCTTCAGCAGCTCCTCGGTGATGCTGCCGTCCATGATCCAGACGGTGAGCTTCGTGGGGGTGCCCGGCGCGGCCTCCTGCGGCTCCTGAGAGGTGCCGCACGCCGCGAGCGCGAACACGGCCGCCAGAGCCAGGATGCGGTTTCTCATGACGTTCCTTGTCCGGGGCCTCTCGCGAGAGCCCTCTTGCTGGGGGGTGCCCCGCGCCCGCACGCTCGCGGGCGCGGGGTGTCGGTCAAGGGGTGGGAACGGTGTCCTTGAAGGCGGTGCCGGCCGCCCGCAGCTCGGCGACGCGGGCCGACACGGTGGCGGGCGAGACGACCTCGTTCGCGCTGAAGTAGACGTAGTCCACCTGCTGCCGGTACGAGCGCGTCCCGCTCGCGCCCTGGAGATCGATGAACCACTGGTTGAACATGATCCACATGGGTGTCTCGGGATAGTAGTCGCCGCCGTGGTCGGCGAACAGACGTCCGTCCACGTAGTACTTGATCCGGCCGCCGGAAACCTGGATCACCAGGTCGTGCCAGCCGGCGAAGCTCGCCCGCTCCTCGGTGTGGGTGTTCACCGCGAGCCAGGGCTCGTTCCTGTAGGTCTCCCAGCTCGTCGTGTAGAGGATGCTGGACGGCTCGCCCCAGCCGCCGTTCGGCAGGTACTCGAAGTCGAGCTCGCCGTAGTCGGGGTCGAGGTCGTAGCGCAGCGGGGTGATGGTGAAGAACGTCTGCACCACGTGCTCGCCGTCTGGTCCGCTGACGGGGGCGTCGCTGAAGCGCACGCGGGCGGCGTACGTGCCCTCGTGGAACTTGCGCTGGGCGGTGGACAGCTCGGTGTGCACGGTGCCTGCGGCGGTGCCGTCCGTGGAGGAGTCGAGGGTCAGCAGGCCGCCGGGGAACGAGACGGCCGACGGCGACCAGGTCGCGCCGGGCACGCCGGGGCCGCCCGACGCCGAGCGCACGGTCCAGCCGCGCTGCGCGAGCCGCGGGTCCGCCGGTCCGGTGTAGGTGAAGTCGTCGAACAGCTCTCCGGTGCCGCCCGGTTCCTCGGGGTCGGGGTCGGGCTCGGGCTCGGGCTCGGTGCCGTGCGGCGTGCCCCAGGCGAGCTGCCCGTCCACGTAGACGGTGACCTTGTCCCAGTCGGCGTAGGCGGTGTTGGACCCGTACGAGTAGTCGTCGCCCTGCTGGAACGGCTGCCAGTCGGCGCGGTAGAAGCGCAGCTGCATGTCGCCGGTGTCCTGGCCCGGGTTCAGCGTGCCGGAGGTGAAGCCCACCTCCAGGTACTGCTCGCCGCCCTCCTGCGGGGCGAACCTGCCGGTGATCGTGGCGCAGCCGATCACGGCCCAGGAGCAGGCGAAGCGGTAGGTCTCGGTGCCGGTGAGGTAGTAGCGGATCTTGACCTGGCCGAGCGGGATCGCGGTCGTGCCGGTGTTGAACAGGCGCAGCCAGGGCTCGGCCTGGGCGGTGGTGGCGCCGGGGGCGCTGGTGCGGTACTGGAGGCGGACCGCCTGTGCGGCACTGGCGGGGGCGGCGATCAGGGTCACCGCGATGAGGATGGCGGGGAGGGCTAAGGAGAGAAGGCGTTTACCGAAATTTCGGGACATGGGGGGTTCTCCTTGCGGTCGTGCGACTCCCGGAAAAGGCGTTGATCGGGGGATGAGTGGACGGATCGTGGCGCCGGAGGTGCCCCGGGGATGCCCCGATGGCGGGACTCCCGGGTCGGGCGCCGGGCGGTCAGGTGGCGGCGGACGGGTCGGCGGCGGACGGGTCGGCGGCGGACGGTGCGGGCTTCAGGCGGCCCGCGGCGGATACGGCAGGCGGTGGGGTCAGTCGCCGCCGCGGCGGATGCGGCGGGTCGGTGCCATCAGGCGCCGCCGGCGACTACGGCGGGTCGGTGCGGTCAGGCGCCGCGGCGGATGCGGCCCGCGTAACGGGCCTCCAGGGCGAGGTTGTGCTCGTCGCCCTCGGGGACGTTCGCCGACAGGTAGACGGGCGGCACCTCGCCGGCTTCGAGCAGGTTGCGTACGGTCTGCGTGACCACGAGCTGGGCCAGCAGCGCGGAGGTGATCGTGGAGACGGCGCCGGTGGCGCCTCCGCCGGGCAGGGGCAGCACGGCGTCGCCGTAGGGCGCGTGGTTGTCCAGGACGACGTCGGCCAAGTCGGCGAGCTTGCGGCCCGAGGGGTGGCGGGAGGCGACGGCATCGGTGTGCGTGCGCGAGGTGATCGCGACCAGGTCGTGACCGCGCTCCTTGACGAGCGTGGCGAGCTCGACGACGACGCCGTTCACGCCGGAGTTGGAGATGATGACGAACAGGTCCTGCGGCTGCACGGGGGCGAGGTCGAGGATCTTGTGCGCGACGGCGGGGTCGCGTTCGAGGTCGTAGCGGTCCAGCTCGGACTTGGGGGCGTCGCCGTAGCGGACGATGTCCCTGAGCGCGAGCCGGTTGGTGGGCACCAGGCCGCCCGCGCGCCCGGCGATCTCCATGGCGATCGCCTCGGAGTGGCCGGAGCCGAACGCCTGGATGACGCCGCCGGCGGTGAGCGACTTGGTGAACAGGTCGGCGGCGCGGGAGATCTCGGGGTCTTCGGGGATCGTCCGTACGAGGCGGGCGATGTGCTCCACGAAGTCCTGCGGGTTGACTGTCATGTGTCCCTTTCTGGCAGGCGATGTCCGGCCACCGCGCGAACGGTCACGTCGAAAGCCTGCTTCGTCCTCTCATAGGTGCGCTGCGCCACCGACACGTACACGACGTCCAGCACCAGGAGCTGCGAGTGGATCGCGGCGAACCCCTCCGAGCGGAAGCTGGTCGCCCGGCTGGCGGTGGTGAGCACCAGCTCGGCCACCTCGGCGAGCGGCGAGCGCGGGTGCGAGGTGACGGCCACGGTGATCGCGCCGTGGCTGCCCGCCTCCGCCAGCACCTCGATGACCTCGCGCGTCCTGCCGCTGTGCGAGATGCCGATGGCCACGTCGCCCTGGCCGAGCAGCGCCGCGTCGGTCAGCGCGGCGTGCGCGTCGGACCTGCTCCAGGTCGGCACCCGCATGCGCTGCAGGCGGTACTCCATCTCGCTGGCCACGGCCGCGCTGCTCGACACCCCGAAGAGCAGCACCCGCCCGGCCCTGGCCACGGCCTGCGCGACCTTGTCGACCACGGCGAGGTCGAGCTGGTCGCGGGTCTGCTCGATGAGCCGGATGTCGTTGCCGGAGACGACGCGGAGCACGCGGTCGAGGCCGTCGTCGGGCAGGATCTCCTGGCCGATGTCGGTCTCCCACGTGGCCTTCGTCTCCCGGCCCGAGGCGGTGGCGATGGCCACCCGCAGCTCGGCGTACCCGGCGAAGCCGAGCGCGCGGCAGAAGCGGGTGATGGTGGCGGTGGACGTCCCGCTGCGCTCGGCCAGGTCGACGATGGTGAGCCGGTACGCCTCGTCGGGGGCCTCGAGGATGGCCTGGGCCACCTTGCGCAGCGCCTCCGGCATGTCGCCCTGCTCGTTTCTGATGCGGGTCAGGAGGTCCACGCGGTGAAAATTATGCTCAGATCTGCGCTCGGTCAATGGTTCCGGCAATAATTCTTGACATCCGCTCCGGTCACCACGCGAGCAGCGCGGCGCTGCCGTAGCTGCCGCCTAAGCCGGTCACCAGCGCCGTCTCCCGTCCCGCGCGCCGCTCGCGGACGGCCTGGGCCACGCCGTTCAGCCCGTGCACGTAGCCGTCCGACAGCAGGCCGCCGTGCGCAGGGGCGTGCTGACGTACGGGCCGGCCAGGTAGGCGTCGAGGGTGGGCGGCTCGCGGCGCAGCGCCTGCTCGGCACACCGGCCCAGCCACGGAAGTGAGATGACTACGCAACTTCACGAAAGCTGTCCGCTCTTGTAATACGGAGGTGCGATCAACCGATAGCTCATCATCATCACGCCGAGGTGAGCGATGGATCTACGCTATGTCCGGTATGCCATGGCGATCGCACGGGCGGGCAGCCTCCGACGGGCGGCCGCCGCCCTGCACATCGCTCAGCCGACGCTGTCCGAACAGCTCAGGGCGCTGGAGAAGGAGATCGGGGTCGAGCTGTTCAGCCGGTCGTCGAGCGGGGTGCAGCTGACCGAGGCGGGCGAGGCGTTCCTCGCGCAGGCCACGGTCGCACTCGACGCCTTCGAGCGTGCGGTCACCGCCGCGCGCGGCAAGGGCGCGACCACCCGCCTGGGCGTGGCCGACGGGCTCGGCGACATCGTCGCCCGGCTGCTGAGCCAGATCCACACCGGCCGCTTACGCGTCGCGCCGATGGGCACCGCCGAGCAGATCGTCTCCATCGCCGACGGCACCCTGCAGGCCGGGCTCGGCTACGCGCCCGGCTCGCTGCCCAGGGGCGTCGCGCGCATGCTGGTCCACCGCTTCCCCGTACGCGCCCTGCTCCCCCGCCGACACCACCTGGCCGCGTACGAGAAGGTGTCGCTGGCCGACCTGGCCGGCGAGCCGCTGCTGATGCCGGAGTCCGACGCGGTGGCCGGAGCCCGCCGCTTCCTTGAGGGCTTCGTCCGCCACGGGCTGCACCCCCGGCTGGGCCCCGCGGCCGCCACCCATGATCTGGTGGTCGCGATGGTCGGAGAGGGCGCCGGCTACGCGCTCTGCGTGCACGAGGGCACCACCGTGCCCGACACGCTCACGTTCGTCCCCATCAAAGAGGACACCCCGCCCATCGAGGTGGTCTTCCTCTGGAACCGCCAGGCCGACGTGCACGAGCTGGTGAGCGCCGCGCGGCATCTGGCACGATCTGGATAGCCCTATTATCTAACGATGCGGATCTCCGAACTCAGCGCCAAGTCCGGCGTGGCCATCCCCACGATCAAGTACTACCTGCGCGAGGGCATGCTGCACCAGGGCGAGCAGACCGCCGCGACCAGGGCCGAGTACGACGAGACGCACCTGCGCAGGCTGCGCATGATCCGCGCGCTGCTCGAAGTCGGCAGGCTCTCCGTCGCCTCGATCAAGCAGGTCATCGCCGCCGTCGAGGACGAGTCGCTGCCCGTGCGCCAGGTGCTCGGCACCGCGCACTACGCGCTCTCCCCCGCCGTGGAGCCCGAGCCCGGCGAGGAGTGGCGCTCGGCCCGCGCCATGGTGGACGATTTGATCGACGAGCTGGGCTGGGACGTCACCGAGTCCGCACCCACCCGCGACGAGCTGGCCCAGACCATCGTGAGGATGCGCCAGCTCGGCGTGCCGGTCGATCTGCGCCCCTACGTCGAAGCGGCGCGCCGGCTGGTGGCCGAGGTGGAGCTCAACACCATCCCGTTCGACGGGCCGCGCGACGCCGCCGTGGAGGCCATGGTGCTCGGCACGGTGCTGTACGGCAGGGCGCTCGACACGCTGCGCCGCATGGCCCACGAGTCGGAGTCGGCCCGCCGGCTGGGCGTCTAGATCAGCTCATTGGCCCGCAGCACCCGCACGGCGTGGACCGTGATCGCGCCGCGCCACTCCATCGCACCGGCCGGCGAGATGCGCGCGTAGTCGACCACCCAGCCGCCGTCGTCCTGCTGCTCGCCGGCCAGCCTGACCAGGTCGGCGGCGATCACGCTCGGGTCGAACAGGGCGCGGGCGGCGGTTCCGGGGAAGGGCGCGAAGTCGAGCGGCCGCAGCGTCTCGTGCTCGGTGCCGCCCTCGACCGGCACCTTGCCGTCGTCGGGGATGTACGCGGCGAGCTTCTTGAGCAGGTCGGCCGCGCGGGGCTCGGTGTCGTGCACGGCGTCGAGGAAGCGCACGGCGAACGACAGCACGTACGCGTGCGGCCGCTCCTCCATGGCCTGGACGGCGTCGAGGCAGTAGCGGGTGGCCCGCGCCAGCCAGGGGTGCCCGGCCACCGCCGGGTCGTGGGCGGCCACCCGGTGCGCGGCGGCCGCGATGACGGCGGTGATCTGCAGCGACGAGACGGACGGGTCGGCCCCGCGCCACCAGGGCGCGGTCGCGGTGGTGACGCCGAGCGGCAGCGCGAACGGCAGGCCGCCGTCGGGAAGCGTCACCGACTCCAGCCAGTCGCACAGCGCGGCGGCGTGCGGCGAGGTGACGGTGGCCGCCTCGGCGAACACCTCGAAGGCGTGCAGCGCCGCGCCCGGCTGGCTCTCCGGCGTGCGCAGGTCGGGCTCCAGGCCCCAGCCGTAGCCGCCGTCGGGGTTGCGGTAGGCGTCGAGCGCGGCGAGCACGCGCTCCGGTTCCTCCTCGCCCATGAGCAGGCCGTAGCGGCGGCGATCGAGGATGCGGGCGTGCCCGGCCATGAAGCCGGGGACCGCTGACAGGTTCACGTTCATGCCGTCATCGTGCCCAGGTCGCCGCCGTCCGGTCTTGTACGTTCCGGACACGCCGCACGGTGCGACCATGAGGGCATGGGGGACGGTATCGGCGGCGAGCAGGCGCGGGAGATGTTCGCCGGGCAGCCGGTGGCCAGGATGGCCAGGCTCGCGCCAGATGGCACGCCGCGCATCGTGCCAATCACGTTCGCGCTGCTCGACGGCGCGATCGTGACGGCCGTCGACCACAAGCCCAAGACCACCACGCGGCTCGCCAGGCTGCGCGACATCGCGCGCGATCCGGCGGTCAGCGTGCTGGCCGACCACTACGAGGACGACTGGGCCAGGCTGTGGTGGGTGCGCGCCGACGGGACGGCCGCCGTCGTGGACAACCCGGCGCTGCGCGAGCGGGCGCTGGAAGCCCTCGCCGCCAAGTACGCCCACTACCGCGAGCGCCCGCCTGCCGGCGCCGTCATCCGCGTCGAGGTGACGCGCTGGAGCGCCTGGGCGGCTACTCCGTGATGGTGACCGGGCGCTTCAGCAGCCACAGCGCGGCGCGCTGGAGCAGCGTCCTGTGCACCTCGTTGTCGTACGACCTGGTGTCGTGCCCGAGCGCGTCGTAGAACACCCGGCCGCGCCGCACCGGCCGTGCCCACACCAGCGGCTGGCCGCTCGCGGACGACGCCAGCGGCTTCACGTCGGGCAGCAGGTCGAGGTCGCTGTAGACCTCGTCCACCACGTCGAAGTCGCGCAGGCCGTCCACCACCGGATGCCCGCCGTGCACCCGCACGCCGGTCCAGCCGAGCGGCGGATGGTGCGACTTGGCCCAGTTCCAGCAGCCGCCGAGCACGCGCGGCCAGCCCTGCCAGTCGTCGAAACAGATCGACGCCGAGTGCATGCACAGCAGGCCGCCGCCCTGGTCGAGATGGTCGAGCAGGGTGGCCCTGGCCTCGGCGGGCAGCGTGAAGCGCCACTGGTCGCGCTGGTCGGCGAAGCGGTCCTGGGCCATCTGCCAGCGCAGCGCGTTCACCGTGATGAGCTGGTACTCCGACGGCTCGGCGAGCGCGCCCGCGATGTCCTCGGTGATCTCCGACTCGACCCCCACCTCGGCGAGCAGCTCCACGAGCGCGGCCGACGTGGCGGCGAAGTCGTGGAACAGCCCTCCGGAAAGGATGAGATTTCTCGCCATCTGCCCAGCCCATCATGCCCGTCGCGGCATTACCACCCATCGGCCTGACGCGCCCGGCACGCGGGCCGCCCGCCGCGCAGCGCGCGGATCCGCACGATCTATAGTCGGCCTTATGGATCTCGGCATCTCGGGCAAGGTCGCCCTCGTCACCGGTGGCAGTGCGGGTCTCGGCCTCGCCGCGGCCAAGAGCCTCGCGCGGGAGGGCTGCGACGTGTGCGTCAGCGCCCGCGACCCGGAGAAGCTCGCGGACGCGGTGGTGGAGCTGCAGGAGTTCGGCAAGGTCGTGCACGCCGTGCTGGCCGACGTGGAGGACCCGGCGGCGGCCGGGCGGGTGGTCGAGGAGACGCGCGACGTGCTCGGCCCCGTGGACATCCTCGTGGCCAACGCGGGCGGGCCGAAGCCGGGCCGTTTCACCGAGGTCGCCCTCGACGACTGGGACGCCGCCGTCCAGCGCAACCTGCTCGGCATGGTCCGCCTCATGCACGCGGTGCTGCCCGAGATGCGCTCGCGCGGCTGGGGCCGGATCGTCACCATCACCAGCAGGTCGGCCCGCGAGGCGATCGACGGCCTCGCCCTGTCCAACGCCACGCGCTCGGCCGTCGCGGGCGTGGTGCGCACGCTGGCCCGCGAGGTGGGCGGCGACGGCGTGCTGGTCAACAACGTGATGCCGGGGCCCATCGAGACCGAACGGCTGCGGCAGCTCGCCGGCGACGAGGAGGCGCTGCGCGAGCGCGGCAAGGGCGTTCCCGTGGGACGCGTCGGGCGGCCTGAGGAGGTGGGGGACGTGGTGGCGTTCCTGGCCAGCGAGCGGGCCTCGTACGTGAACGGGGTGTCGCTGCTGGTGGACGGCGGAGAGGCGCGCGTGATCGCTTAGTCACCTGAGCAGGGTGGCGACGATCGCGCCTGCCCATTCCTTGTCGCCGGGGCCGGGCAGGTCCACGAAGCGCGACAGGTTCGCCCGGTGGAAGCAGGCGCCCAGCAGCATCGAGGCCGCCGCGTCGGCGTCGAGCGCGACGTCGATGCGGCCCGCGCGCTGCTCGGCCCGCAGGATGCCGGCCAGCGCCTGGACCGGCACGTGCGGGCCTGTGCGGTTCTCGGCCAGCATGGCGCGGAACCCGGCGATGAGCGCGGGGTCTGCGAGCATGCCGCCCGCGATGGCCTGAGTGCGGGTGTAGAAGCGCAGCGCGGCCAGGGCGAACGCGACGAGGGCCGCGTGCAGGTCGCCCCGGCCGATGCCCGCGCGCAGCTCGTCGAGCGCCGGGCCGAGCGCCGGCATGCGCTCGAGCACCACGGCGAGCAACAGCTCTTCCTTGCTCGCGAAGTGCTTGTAGAGCAGGGCCTCGGAGCAGCCGGCCTGCCTGGCGATGCGCTTGGTCGTGGCGCCCGCGACGCCGTACTCGGAAATGGCCTGCTCAGCGGCGTCGATGATGCGATCGCGGGTACCCACGCGCTCATCATATGAACGCCCGGCTCGGCCGGGCCGCAACACATGACATTCTTCGTTTAAGCACAGCATGGTGGAAAGGCAAGAGGGCATGGACAAGCCGGTCATCGTGACGGTGGACGACGACCCGGGCGTCTCGCGGGCGGTCGCCCGTGACCTGAGACGCCGCTACGGGCATGACTACCGGATTGTGCGGGCGGAGACGGCGAGGGACGGCATCGACGCGGTACGCGAGATGCGGCTGCGCGGCGACGAGGTCGCGGCCATCCTGGCCGACTACCGCATGCCCCAGATGAACGGCGTGGAGTTCCTCGAGGCCGCCATGGACCTCTATCCCTACGCGCGCCGCGTCCTGCTGACCGCCTACGCCGACACCCAGGCGGCCATCCAGGCGATCAACGTGGTGGACCTCGACCACTATCTGCTCAAGCCGTGGGACCCGCCGGAGGAGAAGTTCTACCCGGTGATCGACGGGCAGCTCGACGCCTGGCTGCGCACCGACCGTCGCGAGCGTTCCGAGCTGCGGGTGGTGGGCGACCGCTGGTCGGCGCCGTCGTACAAGGTGCGCGACTTCCTGGCCCGCAACCACGTGCCGTACCAGTGGCTGCTGGCCAGCGAGCCGGAGGGCGCGCAGCTGGTGAAGGCGGCGGGTGACAACTGCCACCTGCCGCTGGTGGTGAAACCGGACGGCACCGTGCTGGAGTCGCCCGACCAGGCGACGCTGGCGGCGGCGGTGGGACTGTCCACGACGCCGGCGACCGACTTCTACGACCTGATCGTGGTGGGCGGCGGACCGGCCGGGCTCGGGGCGGCCGTGTACGGCGCTTCAGAAGGGCTCAAGACGGTGCTGGTCGAGGCGTACTCGTCGGGCGGGCAGGCGGGCCAGAGCTCCCGTATCGAGAACTACCTGGGCTTCCCCGACGGCGTCTCCGGGCAGCAGCTCGCCGACCGGGCGCGCAGGCAGGCGCTGAAGTTCGGGGCCGAGCTGCTGACCCCGCGCAAGGTGAACAGCCTGGAGGCGCGCGGCCAGGCGCGGGTGGTCGGCTTCAAGGACGGCGGGGAGATCGCGGCGCACGCGGTGATCCTGGCCACCGGCGTCACCTACCGGCGGCTGGAGGCGCCGGGGCTGGACGACTTCGTGGGCCGGGGCGTCTTCTACGGCGCCGCGCTCACCGAGGCGCCCTGGTGCAAGAACACCGAGGTGTTCGTGGTCGGCGCGGCCAACTCCGCTGGGCAGGCCGCCGTCTACCTGTCGGGATTCGCGAGCAAGGTCCACTTGTTGGTGAGGGGTGACGGTCTGGAGAAGTCCATGTCCCACTACCTCATCGAGCAGATCGCCGCACTTCCCAACATCGAGGTGCATCTGCAGACGCAGGTGGTCGGCGCGTCCGGCGACGGCCATCTGGAGCGGCTCACGCTCTCCACGAAGGGCGAGGAGCGCACGGTCGACGCGCAGTGGCTGTTCGTGTTCATCGGCGCCGAGCCGTACACCTCGTGGCTGGGCGAGACGATCGAGCGGGACGGGCGCGGGTTCGTGCTGACCGGGCCCGACCTGGTGCAGGGCGGACGGCGGCCGCGCAACTGGCCGCTGCGGCGCGAGCCGTACTACCTGGAGACGAACGTGCCCGGGGTGCTGGCGGCCGGCGACGTACGCGCCGAGTCGATCAAGAGAGTGGCCTCCGCCGTCGGAGAAGGCGCGATGGCCGTCGCGCTCGTCCACCGCTACCTGGAGAAGCAATGATCGACATCGAGGAGCTGCGCAAGCTGTTCCTGTTCGAGCGCCTCAACGACGAGCAGCTCTCCCTGCTCGCGGCCAGCGGCGGCGTGCGGACCTTCGAGCAGGACGAATACATCGTCCGGCAGGGCGACCCCGCCGAGTGCTTCGCGGTGCTGCTCGAAGGCGAAATCCAGATGATCATGGAGACGGTCAGCGCCGGCTCCGTCGCGATGCCGCGCACCTCACAGCCCGGCGTCTTCGGCGGCGCCACCGCCGCCTACCTCGGCGATCAGGCCCCGACGACCTACCAGCACACGCTGCGCGCCACGGCGCCGTCGCGGATGTTCATGCTGCCTGCCAAGAAGTTCGCCTACATCGTGACCGAGTGGTTCCCGATGGCGATGCACCTGCTCAACGGCCTGCAGTCGGGCGGCAGGATGCAGCGGGAGCTCATCGACAGGCGGCAGCGGCTGACCGCGCTCGGCACGATCACCGCCGGTCTCACCCACGAGCTGAACAACCCGGCGGCGGCCGCCGTGCGCGCGGTGCGCGAGCTGCGCTCGCTGATCACCAATTCGCGGCTGCAGCTCGCCCAGCTCGCCGAGGACGGCATCGCCCCGGAGAAGCTGCGGGCGCTGGTCGACGCGCAGGACGCGTGCACGCGCCGGCTGGCCGAGCAGCCGCAGCGCTCGCCGCTGGAGATCTCCGACGCCGAGGACGAGCTGGGCGAGGCGCTCGACGAGCTCGGCGTCGAGGACGCGTGGGACCTCGCGCCCGGGCTGGTCAACGCGGGCTTTTCGAAAGAGGACCTGGAGAAGGTCAGGACGAAGATCGGCGAGGAGCACACCACGAAGGCGCTGCGCTGGCTGGCCGAGGCCGTGGAGATCACGCAGATGCTCGACGAGGTGGCCGAGGCCACCGAGCGCATCACCACGCTCATCGGCTCGGCCAAGCAGTACTCCCAGATGGACCGGGCGCCCTTCCAGCGCGTGGACGTGCACGAGCTGCTGGACAGCACGCTCGCGATCTTCCGCGGCAAGATCCCGCCGGGCATCACCGTGGTCACCGACTACGACCGCACACTGCCGCCCATCCCCTGCTACGCGGGCGAGCTGAACCAGGTGTGGACGAACCTCATGCACAACGCGCTCGACGCGATGGGGCAGGAGGGCACGCTGACCATCCGCACGGCCCACGACGAGGACGAGGCCATCGTGGAGATCGGCGACACCGGTCACGGCGTGCCGGAGGCGATCAGGGACCGCATCTTCGAGCCGTTCTTCACCACCAAGAGCGTGGGCGAGGGCACGGGGCTCGGGCTGGACATCTCGTACCGGATCGTGGCGGGACGGCACGGCGGCGAGATCAAGGTCCGCTCGGTGCCCGGCGACACGTGGTTCGAGGTGCGGCTGCCGCTGCGCGAACCCGCCGAAGCTGACTGACTTTTTACCCCGACTTGTCAGGATGTCTCCTGACCGCATGTAATGGGTGACCGAAATGCGGGAGGGAGATCAGCCGGTGGCGGCCCCGGAGACTGTGACGGGATCGCGTTCGCTGAACGCGTTGCTCAAGATGCTCGGCGGCATCGAGCGGCTGGGCAACCGGCTGCCTCATCCCTTTTGGCTGTTCGTCATCCTCAGCGCGGTGCTGTCGCTGCTGAGCTGGGCGCTCGCGGCGGCCGGGGCGTCGGCCGTCAACCCGGCCACGGGTGAGACCGTCGCGGTCAAGAACCTGCTGTCCGCCGAGGGCGTGCGGTTGATGGTCGGCGACGCGATCGAGAACTACACCTCGTTCCCGCCGCTCGGCACGATCCTCGTGGTGATGCTCGGCGTCGCCGTCGCCGAGCGGTCAGGGCTGCTGGCCGCCGTGCTGCGCTCAGGGGTGTCGCGGGTCTCGCCGCGGTGGGTGACGTTCGCGCTGTCGTTCACCGGCATGGTCGCGCACGTGGCGTCCGACGCCGCGTACGTGGTGCTGATCCCGCTCGGCGCGCTGGCCTTCCGCGCCGTGGGGCGCAACCCGATCCTCGGCATCGTGGTGGCGTTCGTGTCGATCTCGGCCGGCTACGACGCCAGCCCGCTCATCACCCCCGTGGACGCGATCCTGTCGGGCCTGACCACCGCCGCCGCCCACACGATCGACGCGGACTACACGGTCACACCGCTTGCGAACTACTTCTTCTCGCTGGTGTCGTCCGTGGTGCTGGCCGCCGTCATCACGCTGGTGACCGAACGGGTGCTGGCCCGCCGCGTCGAGCAGATGCCGGTGGACCCCGACGCCGGCGAGGACGACCTGGGCTCGCTGAAGCTCACCGCCGAGGAGCGGCGCGGGCTGCGGGCCGCGCTGATCACGCTGGTGGTGTTCGTCGCCGCCGTGACGGCCGCCGTGCTGCCCTCGGGCTCGCCGCTGCGCGGCGAGGGCGGCAGCATCGTGCAGTCGCCGCTGCTCACCTCGATCGCGGTCTTCCTCGGCCTTGCGTTCCTCGCGGTCGGCTGGGCGTACGGCAAGGCCGCGGGCACCGTGACCCGCAGCGGCGACATCCCCGGCTTCATGGTGCACGGCATCCGCGAGATGGCGCCGATCCTCGTGCTGTTCTTCGCGATCTCGCAGTTCCTCGCCTACTTCAAGTGGACCGGCATCGGCGAGATCCTCGCGATCGACGGCGCCGGGCTGCTGAAGTCGGCAGGGGTGAGCGGGCCCGTGGTCTTCCTCGGCATCCTGCTCGTGGTCACCCTCATCAACCTCGTGGTGACCAGCGGCTCGGCCCAGTGGGCGCTCGTCGGGCCGGTGTTCGTGCCCATGCTGATGCTGCTGGACATCCCGCCCGAATACACCCAGGCCCTCTACCGCATCGCCGACTCCTGCACGAACGCGATCACTCCGATGAGCCCGTACTTCGTGATGGCGCTCGGCTTCCTGCAGCGCTACCGCCGCGCGGCCGGCATCGGCACGCTGGCCTCGATGACGATCCCGCTCTCGCTGACGCTGCTCGTCGTGTGGACGCTGCTGTTCTACGTCTTCTGGTGGCTGGGCGTGCCGCTCGGCCCCGGTTCCCCCGTCCCCTAGTGCACACCCCGTGGAAGGACTCTCGTGTTGATCACCGACTGGACCCGGCAGGCCCTGCCGGCCATGCTCGACGACCTCAGGGCCGTGGTGGAGCTGGAGACCCACAGCTACGACAAGGCCATGCTGGTCAAGGGGCTGCGGGCGATCAGGGCGAGGGTGGTCGGCCACCTGGGGACGCCGGACGACGAGATCCTCCACGAGGGCGGCCAGCACGGCGACATCCTGGAGCTCACCTACGAGGGCACCGCGCCGGGCACGGTCCTCATGCTCAGCCACTACGACACGGTCTGGCCCACCGGGACGCTCAAGACCTGGCCGTTCACCGTCGTCGAGGGCAAGGCGACCGGGCCGGGGGTGTTCGACATGAAGGCCGGGCTCGTGCAGTCGATCTGGGCGCTGCGCGGGCTGCGCGAGCTGGGGCTGCCGCACCCGAGCGTGCGGTTCCTGCTCAACGGCGACGAGGAGATCGGCAGCCCGGCCTCGCGCAAGCACATCGAGGCGGCCAGTGAGGACGCCCTGGCCACGCTGGTGTTCGAGGCGTCGCTGGACGGGGCGCTCAAGACCGCGCGCAAGGGCGTCGGGCTGTTCAACGTGACCGTCAAGGGGGTCGAGGCGCACGCCGGGCTCGACCCGTACGCGGGGGCCAACGCCATCCACGCACTGGCCGAGGTCGTCACCACGCTCGCCGCCGCCGGGTCGCGCGAGCGCGGCACCACCGTGAACGTCGGCCTCATCAGCGGCGGCACCGGGCTCAACGTCACCGCCGGCCACGCCACCTGCGGCATCGACGTGCGCGTCACCGACCCGGCCGAGATGGGCCGCATCGACGACGTCTTCGCCGGGCTGCGCGTCTCCGACCCGCGCATCAAGATCTCCGTCACCGGCGAGTGGAACCGGCCCCCGATGGTGCCGAACGAGCCGTCCGAGCGGCTGTTCAAGGAGGCGCAGGGGGTGGCCGCCGGGTTCGGCTGGCCGCTCGACCAGGCGGCCGTGGGCGGGGCGAGCGACGGCAACTTCGTCTCGGCGCTGGGCCGCCCCGTACTCGACGGCATGGGCGCGGTCGGCGACGGCGCGCACGCTCGGCACGAGCACGTGCTGATCGACCACATCCCGGACCGCACCGCGCTGACCATCGGGTTGATCTCGGCTCTGGCGTAGCGGCTCCTGCGACAGGCCGCGCGCGTCGAGCCCACCGACGGCGGCGTCGTCGCAGGCGACGGCGGCCAGTTCGGCGGCCGAGGTGCGATGGCCGGCGGGCAGGTGGTCGAGCTCGAGGCTGCGCGGCACGTCGTACAGCACGCCCCTGGCCACCACTCCGCCCGCGTGCTCGATGCCGCACCTCGTGGCGCCGTACGAGCGGACGCGGGCGGCCGGATGGCCGTTGTGGAGCTCGTCGCCCTTCCACATGTGGCACAGCGCGTCCATGTGGGTGGTGGTGCCGTGCCGGCTGACGAGCAGGGCGTCGAGCACCACGGCAGGTTGAGGGTGCCGCGCTGGTCGTCTGGGCCGAAACGTCCCCAATTGTTAGGCTCGTGTCTCACGTAAGCACTCCCTTTCCCCGTCTTCCCCGCTGGAGGTCCGATGCATTGCGACCCGCGCTTCGCCCGCGTGCGCGAAGTGTTCGAGCGGCACTTCGCCGACGGCGAGGAGCTGGGCGCGGCGTTCGCCGTCTATAAGGACGGCGAGCTGGTGGTGGACCTGTGGGACGGCATCGCCGACCGTTGGACCGGGCGGCCCTGGGAGCGCGACACGCCCGCGTTCGTCTACTCCTGCACCAAGGCGGTCACCGCCGCCGTGCTGCTGCGCCTCGTCGAGCAGGGCCTGGTGGACGTGGCCACGCCGGTCGCGGAGGTGTGGCCGGAGTTCGCCGCCGAGGGCAAGGGTTCGGTGACGGTCGAGCACCTGCTCACCCACCAGGCCGGGCTGCCGGTGGTCGAGGAGGAGGTGCCGGTCGAGGAGTTCGATGACCTGCCGGCGATCGCGGCGCGGCTGGCCGGGCAGCGCCCGCTGTGGGAGCCGGGGACGGCGCACGGCTACCACGCGCTGACGTACGGCTTCCTCATCGGCGAGGTCGTGCGGCGGGTGACGGGCAGGACGGTGGGCGAGCTGGTCGCCGCCGAGATCGCCGGGCCGCTGGAGCTGGAGCTGTGGGTGGGCGCGCCGGACGACGTCATCGAGCGTACGGCGCGGCTCAAGGCCGGCGAGCGCCCGCGCCGCGCCCCCGGCCGGGCCGAGCGCTCCGGCATGGAGATCGTGGAGAGCGCCGACCGGCCACAGGACGCCCAGCCCACCGGCCGGCCGCAGGACGCCCAAGCAGCCGACCGGCCTCGAGAGGTCCGGGCCGCGGACCGGCCGCAGGACCTGCTGGCCGAGATCCAGCGGGCCGCGCTCGACCCCGCGAGCCTGATGAACCGGGCGCTCGGCAACCCCGCCATGCACCGGCTCAAGGGCGGCGCGAACCACCCGGTGATCCTGCGCGCGGGCTGGCCCGCGGCGGGCCTCGTCACCACCGCACGCGGACTGGCCGGGTTCTACCAGGGGCTGCTCGCCGGTGACGTGCTGCGCCCCGAGACGCTGCGTGACGCGCTCCGCCCTCGGGTGAACGGCCCGGACAAGGTGCTGTACCTGGCCACGTCGTTCGGGCTCGGGTTCATGCTGCCGTCGCTGACGTTCACGATGCCGTCGAAGAGCGCGTTCGGGCATTCGGGCATGGGCGGCGCGCTCGGGCTCGGCGACCCGGAGCGCGGCCTTGCGATCGGGTACGTGATGAACAAGATGGCCGACGCGCTGACCGGCAACCTGCGCGGGATCCGGCTGGTCCAGGCGGTCTACGACTCGCTGTAGGCGCATGGCGGGTCAGTGCATGGTCACGCCGCCGCTCACCGACAGGATCTGCCCGGTGATGTACGCGGCGCGTCCGTGCACAGGTCGGCGACCAGCCCGGCGACGTCGGCGCCAATGGCCGCGCCGATCGCCCCCGCTCCTCCGGTGACGACCGCGACCCGCCCGTCCAGCCGCATCCCGTCCATCACGTCCACGCCTTGATCAGCTCGGCGGTGGCCGTACGGGTGGCCAGCAGGCCGATCGTGTACCTGAGCACGGCCTGCGCGTACTCCTCGCGCACGCCCGCCACGGCGTCGGTCACCACGCTCACCCGGTAGCCCAGATTGACCGCCTCAAGCGCCGGCCCGGGATGCCCAGGTCGAGCGAGACGCCGAGCGCGACCACGGCGGAGACGCCCAGCGAGCGCAGCGTCATGTCCAGGGAGGTCCCGGTGAACGGGGAGAAGCCGTGGTGGCGGCGGCTCTCCAGGTCGCCGGGGCCGAGCAGCTCGGGCAGCACCTCGGTGGCGGGCGTGCCCTCCAGCATGTGGGCCGGGTCCTTAACGTCCGCCGACGGCAGGACGAAGGCCGGGCGCCTGGCCGCAGGCCCCCACCAGAGCACGCCCGAGCGCGCGAAAGACGCCCGGCACAACTCCGGCGCACCCCATTAACGCGGGACGAAATATCTCGCTCGTGACAACCCGAACCCCGGGTGAGACCGTCGAATCGATGACGGCCGTCTGATGGGGGTAGGACTTGGTCCCTGGGTACCGCGAAGTACGGCAGCTCGGCGCCGGGCGCACCGGCCGCGTGTTCCTCGCCACCTACGAGCAGACCGGCGCGTACGTGGCGATCAAATACCTGAACGCCACCCTGCGCAGGGACGCCGAGTTCATGGACCGCTTCCGGTCGGACACCCACCGCCTCGTCGAGATCGACACCCCAGAAGTGGTGCGCCTGTACGAGTACGTCGAGACGCCCAGCAGGGCCGCCGTGGTCATGGAGCTGGTGGACGGCGTCTCCCTGCGCACGCTGCTCGCCGAGCACGGCCGGATCAGCCCGGAGGCGGCGCTGGCCGTGGTCAAGAGCACGCTGCTGGCACTCGCCGCCGCCCACGAGCGCGGGGTGCCGCACCGGGACGTCACCCCCGGCAACATCCTCGTCCAGGCCGACGGCACGACCAAGCTGACCGACTTCGGCATCGTGGTGCACGCCGAGGAGCCGGGAGTGCCGGCGGGCACCCCGGAGTACATGGCCCCCGAGCTGTGGACGCGGGGCCAGGCCGGGCCGCCGGCCGACGTGTACGCGGCGGCGTGCGTGCTGTTCGAGGCGGTCAGGGGGCGGCCGCCGTACCGGGCGTACAAGGAGAGCGGCGACGACGGCGGCGGGGAGCGCGAGCAGGACGTGCCCGCGCTGCGCGGCAAGCACCTCGTGGAGCCGATTCCGGTGGAGGTGGCCCCCGACGGGCTGCGCGACCTGCTCAGGCGCGGCATGGCCAAGGACCCGATCATCCGGTACGCCTCCGCCCGGCAGTTCGCGGCCGAGCTGGAGGAGGACGCCGTCGCCGGGTACGGCCCCGACTGGGAGAAGCGCGGCCGCCGTCACCTGGCCGAGCTGGCCACGCTGCTCGCCTTACGCTTCCCGCTGGCGCGGACCGACCCCGCCCCCTCCAACGGCCCCAGGGCTCGGCTGCCCAGGCTTCCGCCCCACCTCTGGATCGCGGGCGGCGCGGCGGCCGCGGCGCTGGTCGCGATCATGCTGTCCGGCGGCCGGGTGCCGCCCGGCCCTGGGACGATCCTGATGCCGCCGCCCGAGTCCAGGAACGACCCCACGACCGCCACCACGTCCCCGGAGCCCACCCGGGCCAGCCCGGCGCCCAGGCGGACCTCGTCCGCACCGCCGCGCGCCACCGGCACCGCCCCTCCCACGCCCGCGTCTCCCCCGGCACGTCCCGCCCGCAGCGGCCAGGCCGGCACGACCGCACCCGGCCCGAAGGTGCGGGCGGCCACGATCCTGCGGTGGAACGGCAAGGCGGGCACGATCGGGGTCTCGGCGGACGGCACGGGCGCGGTGCGGCTGCGGATCTCGTACACGAGGAGGGACGGCGAAGGCGGGCCGGCGCTGACCGTCCGCCAGGAGAGCCGCACCTTACGCGGCAGCACCTCCTACACCAGCGCCGTCACCCACGACCCCGGGCGGCTGCCGTGCGGGGAGCAGGCGTACGTCGGGATCGTGGTGATGACCGAACCGGCGGCCGGGAACGGGCCGCAGGTCAGCGAGGCGCCGCTGACCGGCCCCGACTGCCCGGCGACGCCTTCCCCCACGACCTCCCGCCCCGTGCCATCGACCACGCAACCGTCACCGTCCCGGTCGCCCGCCCCGTCAAGCCCACCCTCCGACGGCCCGGCCGCCCGCTCCTCCGGCCTCACCACGCCCACCTCCTCCCGCAGCCCGCAGAACCCCGCCGCCGCCCCCACCCACGGCTCACCCGAGCCCACCGGCGCCCCGCTCCCCCGCACCCAGGACCCCGCCACCGCGCCCACCAGCGCCCCGCTCCCCCGCACCCAGGACCCCGCCACCGCGCCCTCCGCCGACTCGCCCGGCCTGGCCACCGCACCGCCACACGACTCACCCGAGCCCGCCGGCTCGCCCTTGCCACGCACGCGGGAACCCGCGGGTCCTTCCGGCGAGTAGCTCGGCTTCACCGCCACACCGTCACGCGGCACGCCGGTGGCGTCCGCCCCCGGCTTCACCGCACCCGCCCGCACTCGCAGGCGAGCTTCAGCCCGCCGCACGGGGACCGGCAGGCAAGCCCGAGCAGCGGCCGCGCAGCAGCACCGTGGAGAGCTTCAGCGACGGGGCACAGCAATGAAGGCCGCCGGGCGCGGCTCCATCGTGAACATCTCCTCCATCGAGGGCTACATCGGCGCGGAGGGGCTGTCGGCGTACTCGGCGTCGAAGTTCGGAGTACGCGGGGTGACGAAGTCGGCGGCGCGGGAGCTGGCGAAGTTCAAGATCCGGGTGAACTCGGTGCATCCCGGGGCGATCAATACCCCCATGGTCACGGACCCGGATCTGGTCGGCGCGGTGGACGCCGAGGCGTTCGTGCGGTCGATGGTGATCAAGCGCTTCGCCAAGCCGGTGGAGGTCTCGCACGTGGTGGCGTCCCTGGCCTCGGACCGGGCCGGCTACTGCACGGGCAGCGAGTTCACGGTGGACGGCGGCCTGCTGACCGGCGCGGGCTACTGACCCCTCAGACGAGTACGGAAATCCGCACGGCAGCGGGACCCGCGTACGCAACACTCCGCACGGCGCGCATGATAAAGGCCCTGCGGCCGATCTCCGGCGCGGGCCGCATAATACACCAGCGCACGATACCGAGATCTCACCCCAGGGTAGATCTTTTAGTGTTAAACCACCTGGGGCCGGACATTTCTGGCAACATCACTGACCTGCTGGTTTCTACCCCTTGAGGGGTCTTGCCCCCAGGGTGCGTGCTTGAGCTAAGGTCACAACACGATAACCTCACTCATCACGGAAGACGACAGGTCACCGGTTTTGTCACACCAGTCCCGGGTCACCCCCACTACCCAAGACTGTCGTGCCGAACCCGGTCTTGCTCGGAAGGCTCCCCCACACTTCCATGACGCCAGAGATCCAGAAGTACATAGAACTGCTCGAGAGCCAGCTGGGCTACTCCGAGAAGTCGAACTCGTACACCAAGTTCGGCGCCTGGTACGGCAAGAACGTCGAGTTCGACGCCGACTACAGCGTGGCGCCGTGGTGTGACATGTACCTCTCGTGGGCCGCGCACAAGCTCGGCTACGAGGACTGGATCGGCCAGTTCGCCTGGACCGTCGAGCACGCGAAGTGGTTCAAGAAGCAGGGCGCCTGGGGGAAGAAGCCCGAGGTCGGCGCGCTCGTCTTCTACGACTGGAGCGGTTCGGACGACATCGACAGGATCGACCACGTCGGCGTCGTGACCAAGGTCGAGGGCAACCGCATCCACACGATCGAGGGCAACATCGACGGCGGCGTCGCCAAGCGCAAGGTACGCGACACCAGCAAGGTCGTCGGCTACGGCTACCCGCAGCGGGTCAAGGAGCGCCTGGAGCGCAAGGCCAAGAAGAAGGCCGAGAAGGAGACCCCGGACGCGCTCAGGGAGGCCGGGAAGCCGGGAAGCGAGGTTGGCACGCTCCAGTCTCCCGAGCAGTCGCTGAGCGCGTACATCCCCCGCGCCGACGACGGCCGGTCCGGCCAGGTGCCGCTGTCCGGCGACCGGATCCAGTCCCCGCAGATCAGCGGTGACGAGCCGAACCAGGTGCGGGGCAGGACCGAGGGCCAGACCCCCGAGCAGGCCCAGGCCCAGCCGCAGGGCGAACCGCGTACCACGACCTCCTCCCCCGCCGGCTCGCGCGCGAAGGCTCCGGCCGCGCAGCCGAAGGCCGAGAAGGAGACCGCCCCTCGTACGGACGCGACCGGAGCGGGCCCCGCACCCTCCGGCTCCCCCACGACCGAGACCGGCACGTCCACGGGCGCGTCCTCGGGGGCGACCCCTAGGAAGGGCAAGCACGCCAAGCCGAGCACCGCCGACACCGAGGCGGCCACCGGCGAGCCCCTTCCCGCCCACGGCGACGCCTCGGCCACCGGGCCGCTGCCCGCCATCGACGCCCCGACGCTCGTCGGCTCGACGCTGATCGCCGCGCTGACACTGCTCGCCGTGGCCAAGACCCGCCGGATGCGCTCGGCCGCCGCCATGGCCGCGACGCCCGCCAAGCCGGCCCGCCCGTCGCGCGCCAAGGGCCGCCGCCGTCGCAGCAGGAAGGCGCCGGTCCCGGTCATCGCGGAACGCCGCACCGTGCTCGACCTGCCCGAGACCCCCGAGCGCCTGGCCACCGCCGCCGCCCTGCGCTCGCTCACCGCCGCCGCGGCCACCGCGGACGCGACCCCGGCGCTCCAGACCGCCGGCGCCACCGCGGACCCGGCGCTGCAGACCGTCGCTGCCTCCTCCGGCGCGGCGCTGCAGGCAGCGGGAGCCTCCTCAGGCGCGGTGCTCCAGGCCGTGGGGGCGTCCTCGGGTTCCGGTACGGGCGGCATGGCCTGGCCCATGCCGGAGACCACCGACCCCATGGCCTGGCCGGTCACCGCCGCGCCCAGCACGAGGTCCGGCGGCATCGCCGCGATGGGCTCCGACGGCGCGGACATGACCGCGATGGGCGGCGGCCGGCTCGGCAGGACGGGGCCGGACGTCACCGCCATGGGCGGCGCGCGCGTCGGCGCGCCCGGGTCCGGTGGCTCGACCCGGCCGTTCTCCGGCGCGTCCGAAGGCGCGGCGTGGTCCGATGGCTCGACCCGGCCGTTCTCCGGCGCGTCCGAAGGCGCGGCGTGGTCCGGTGGCGGGGTGCGTGGCCGGGGCGGGTTCGGGTCGGACGGCTACTCCTCCGACGGCGACCGGCCCGGCCTGCCGCAGACCGGAGACGTGTGGGAGGGGTCCAGGCGCGGGACCGGCAGGGACTCGGCCCGGCACGCCGGCCGGGGCAGGGCCCGCCACGCCACCGCGCGGAACGCCGCGCGTCACGCCGCGACCAGGGAGGCCGCCGCCCGGGAGGCCGCCCGGCAAGCCGCCGCGAGGGAGGCGGCGGCGCGTGAGGCCGCACAGCACGCCGCCGCCAGGGAGGCCGCCCGCCGTATCGCCGCACGTGAGGCCGCCGCACGCGAAGCAGCGGCCCGCCACGCCGCTGCCAGGGAAGCGGCCGCGAGGGAGGCGGCCCGCGACGCGCTGCGGCACGGCGCGCGGCACGCCAGGCACCGCAGGATGCCGCTGGAGATCCGGCCGTTCGACCTGACCACCGACGCCGTGCCGCAGAGCCGGGGAGCTTTCGAGCCTCTGAGCGCCCGGCGCGACGCCGCCCCCTACGAGCCCGCCTTCCTGGCCGCGCCGTACGAGCCCGACTTCGACAGGTCCCGGTACCGGTTCACGGACGAGACGGGCCCGCTGGAGGTCGTGCTCGACACGGGCCCGCTGGAGCGCGTGGTGGACACGAGCACGTTCGAGCGCATCGTCATCCCCGGCGCGACCAGCGAGTTCGACGCGTTCGCTCCGCCTGCCCGGCCCGGGCGCGCAGGTGGTCTGCTCACCGCCTCGGAGCCGGCGACCACCTACCGTGGCCGCCGCCGTCGCCGTAACTCGGACGAGCATCCGGCGTTCCCCTACACCGACGCCCCGCCCCGTGGCCGCCGCCACCGCCGCACCACCACGGAGGAGGAGCCGACCCGCCGCACGGTCGGCCGCCACCGCGCCACCACCCGCTGACGCGAGCGCCCAGGCAGGTCTCCATCCGGGCCACGGCCCGCTGACGCGAGCGCCCAGACAGGTCTCATCCGCGCCAGGCCCGCGGCGAGACTACGACGCCCGGCGGCGCGCGCGGCCGGACCACACGACCGGCGGCGCGCGCGGCCGGACCACACGACCGGCGGCGCGGGCGGTCGCCACGGTGCCCGCCCGCAGAGCCGCCGCCACGGCCGCGGTCTCCGCGACCGGCCCGGGCAGGCAGGCCCGCCCGGTCTCCTCCAGCGCGGGCAGCACGTCGATGAGCCGCAGCCCAGCCCGCCGTCCTCGGGCGGCAGCAGCGAGCCGAAGAACCCGAGCCCGGCGAGCTGCTTCCATCCGGGCCGCCGTTCGGTGCGCAGCGCGGCGGGCGGGCAGTGCGCGGCAATCCTGCGGGCGGTCGCGTAGGTGTGCAGCCGGTACGTCTCCGCCTCCGGTGCTCCGGCGGGCGAAGCCCTCGGGGGTGTCCATGGACGGCAGCGGGCCCGGCACGTGGGTGCTCAGCCAGTCGCGAACTCGGCGCGGAAGTCCCGCTCGGCCGGGAGAAGGCGAGATCCACGGAATCGACCTAGCGCACGCTTGGTGATCTGGCCAGGTTACGCTGGGCATCGTGCAGGGACTGCTGCTGCGCCTGTCCACGCTCGACGCCGACGCCGAGAGCGCGGTGCGGGTCATCGCCTACTTCGACTCCCTCGTGCGCGACCACGTGACCGTGCCCACGCTGATCACGGCCACGGCCCGGCTCACGCAGTGCCCGGTCGGCCTGTACGACGCGGCCACCGGCCGCCGCACCCGCGCCACCCCCGACGGCCGCACCGACTCCCGCGCCGCCGCACCGGATGCCGAGGCCCCGGTGCGGCGGCTCGCCTGCGGGCTCGGCGCCGTCTGGATGGAGCGCGAGGGGCCGCCGCACGGGCTCGACGAGATCGTGCTCGAACGCTACGCCGCCGCGGCCGAGGTCACCTTGGAACGTGCCGCCGCACTCGTGCGCGCGGGCCAGGATCCGGCGCTGGTCGAGCTGGTGCTGTCGGCCGAGACCGGCGACGCCGAGCGGGCCCGCGCGCTGCGCCTGCTCGGCTTCGACCCGGCCGCGCCGCTCCACGCCCTGGCGGTCGCGCTCCCTGCCCCGGAGGGAGAACACTCCCGCAAAGCGGAGGCGGGGCCCGCCGCCGGGCTGCGCGCGATGGGCCACCACGTACGCACCGCCACGATCGGCGACATCCAGGCGGTCTTGGTCACGCCCACCGTCCCCCAGGTCACGACGCCCACCGGCGCACAAAGCGCGGGGCCGGATGTGCTCGGCCTGCGCTTGGAGACGCTCACGGCGGCCGGCGGCAGCGCCCGGGTGGGGGTGGGGCCCGAGCTGCCCGGCGCGCGGGCGGCCGAGTCGTGGGCGGGAGCCCGTACGGCGCTGCGCTTCACCGGCCCCCACGACCGGGTGATCCGCTGGTCGGAGCTGGGCGCGCTGGCGCTCTTCGCCGACCTGCCCGCGCAGGCGATCGCCGAGCTGGACGACGTACGCGCGATGTCCCGCCTCAGCGATGAGTCGCTCCAGGCGATCCGCGCCCTGTGCCAGGCGGGCTCGATCAGGGGCGCGGCCGCGGCCCTGCACCTGCACCACAGCTCGCTGGCCGCCCGGGTGGCGCGGGCGGAGAGCGTGCTGGGCTTCTCGCCCGCGGAGCCGTCCGGACGGCTGCGCGCCCACCTGGCCCTGGCACTCCTGCGCCTGCTCGCCAACACCGGAGCCGGCCACCACCGCCCCGGCGCCTCGCCGGTCTGAGCCGCCGGCCCCGGCGGCCACCTGCTGTGAACGCCGGGGCCGGCGCGGCCGGTCAGTCGTTGATGACGGCATCCCGGGGGCCGCCGTAGACGGGGTTCTTGTCCAGGCGGCGCTCGGTCACGAGCAGGCGGATCACCCCCTCGGCGTTCTCCTCGGCCTCCCAGACGACCCAGTGGTCGCCGACCGGCTCCTTCTGGGTGCGGACGATGCCGAACCCGCCGGGGTTCCCCGGGGGCACGCTGATGATCGCGAACACCACCTCCTTGCCGCGTCTGCGCAGCTCGGGCAGGACCTCGCCGACGGTCTTCTCGTCCACGCGCAGGCCCTCAAGTGAGCGGCCCTCGGCGGTCGCGAGGCGGAACTCCGGCTCGGTGATGATCGACGGCTTCGGCGCGGGGACGGGCTCGCAGGGCGCGATGGGCCCCTCCATCAGGTGCGTGGTGGTCGTGCCGCCCTTGCCGCTGATCGTCCAGACGAACGTCTGGCCGGGGCCGAACAGTCTCGTGTTGATGCGCATCTGCCAGCCGTCCCGCTCGCCCGGAATGTTCTCCGGCAGGCTGTAGAGGCCGCGGGGGATGTTCTCCACCATCTTTCCGCGCGGTTCCCTGCACATCATGCCCTGGGGGACGAAGTCCACCATCGCGGGGACGTTCAGCTCGCGCAGCCGCCGCTCAAGCCCGGCCGCGTCGTCGAAGTCGCGGATCCGGATCGTCACCATCCCGTCGTCCATCTCCACGGCGTACGAGCTGGGCGCGCGGTCCCCCAGCACGATCGGGGCCACGACGGCGCCGGCCGCGAGCGCGACGGCGGCGGCCAGCCCGAACACCGGCCGCTTGAGCGGAAGACGCCGCGCCCTGTGCGGCCTCGCATCCGGCTCCTGCGCGGTGATCTCGGCCAGCAGCGCCCGTGCCCCCGCGCCGGACGGCTCACCACCCGAGCCACCGGGCGCGATCCGGGCCAGCGGCTTGATCGCCTCGATCTCGTCGACGTTCCTCACAGCGCTCCTCCCTGCGATCCCTCCACAGCGGCCCCCTCCGCAGAAGCCATGGCCGGAGCCGGGCGGCGGCCGGGTGCGGCCACGTGCACGCCGCCGGCGGCGAGTGCACGCGACAGCCTCCTGCGGGCCCGGTACAGCCTGATCCGTACGGCGTTGCGCGACAGCCCCAGCGCCTTGGCGATCTCCTCGCGCTCCAGCTCCTCCCAGGCGACCAGGGACAGCAGCTCCCTGTCGTCGTCGGGCAGGCTCATGAACGCCCGCCGGATCGCGTCCAGCTCGACCTCGGTGTCCGGGGAGTGCCCGTACAGATCGGCCAGTTCGGCGTCGAGCTCGGCCGTGCGCGCCCTGCGCCGGTTGTCACCGCGGAAGTGGTTGGCCAGCACCTTGCGCGCGACCCCGTACAGCCACAGGACGGCCTCCTCGCCCTCCGGCAGCTCGGCCACCCGCCGCCAGGCGATGGTGAAGGTCTCCGCCACCACGTCGGCGGCGTCCTGCGGGGAGTCGCAGCGGCGTACGGCGTAGGCGGTGATCCTGCCGTAGGCCAGCTCATAGACGGCCTCGAATCTGGCCAGCCGCTCGTCATCCACGGGCGGTCCCCATGGCATATCTCCTCAGCAGACGATTGACACGGACACCTATCCCTATGTGCGCCGAAAGCCCGCCATTTCCGGAACGTCAGAAAAAGGCGAGGGCACCCGCCCCACACCAGGCGGGTGCCCTCGCACGAAGGAATGATCTCAGATGCCGAAGGCGCGCTGGAGCGCGGCCTCCCTGGCCGCCCGCGCCCGCCTGCTCAGCCCGGCGTCGGGCACCATCATGTCGAAGCCGTGGAACGCCCCCGGATACAGGTGGAACTCGGTCGAGACCCCGGCCTGGGCCAGCCGCTGGGCGTAGCCGATGCACTCGTCCCTGAAGACCTCCAGCTCCCCCACGTCCACGAACGCGGGCGGCAGCCCGGACAGGTCGGTGGCGCGGGCGGGCGCGGCGTACGGGGGCACGTCGTCGGTGCCCATCCGGTCGCCGAGCAGCGCCTTCCACCCGTAGAGGTTGGCCGACCTGGGCCACACCACGGCGTCGGTGAACTCGTGGCTGGACGGCGTGACGTTGCGGTCGTCGAGCATGGGGCAGACCAGGAGCTGGAAGGCCACGTCGGGGCCGCCGCGGTCCCTGGCGAGCAGCACGGTGGCGGCGGCCAGCCCCCCACCCGCGCTGGCCCCGCCCACCGCCACCCTGGACGGGTCGATGCCCAGCTCGGCGGCGTTCTTGACGGTCCAGGCCAGGCCGGCGTAGCAGTCCTCGACGGGCGCGGGGTGCGGGTGCTCGGGCGCGAGCCGGTAGTCGACGGAGACGGCGACCAGGCCGAGCCGCTCGACGTACTCGACGATGATCCCATCGTCCATCTCCGGCTTGCCGATGATCATGCCGCCGCCGTGGATCCAGTAGAGCGCGGGCCGGTTCTCGGCCGCCTCGGCCGGCCGGTAGACGCGCAGCCGGACGTCCGGCGCGCCGGCGGGGCCGGGGACGAGCCTGTCCTCGATGGAGACCGTGGTGTCGGGCCGGGGCGCCGCAGCCAGCATGGCGTTGAGCTGCGCCCGGTGCTCGGCCAGCGCCTCGTACGACAGCGAGGCGAGGTCGATCTCCGCCATCTGCGCGGCCTGCTCGACCCCGGCACGCAGCTCGGGGTCCAGGTTGGGGTGATGCGCCATGGGCTTGTCCTTCCACGGGCGGGTGTTACCGGTCCTTCGATGGTGGGTGCGCGGGCCATCGCCGCACAACCGCCACGCGGCGGCGATTACCGGCCGCGATCCCGCCGTTCGGCGAGACGCCCGCGCGCGGGGCCTGGGGTGGTGCGGCATCCGGCGGCGGCGCTCGGGCATTCTGTAGATCATGTGCCACTCCACTGACAGCAGGCCGCCGGCCCCGCCCGTGCAGGGCGAGGTGTCGGCGCACGAGCAGATCGAGCTGACGGCCGCCGACGGCAACCGCTTCCTCGCCTACCGCGCCGAGCCGGCGCAGCCGAACGGGCGGAGCATGGTGATCCTGCCGGACGTCCGCGGCCTGCACCCGTACTACCGCGACCTCGCGGTGCGCTTCGCCGAGGCGGGCTTCAAGACGATCGCGATCGACTACTTCGGCCGTACGGCGGGCATCGGCGACCGCGGCGACGACTTCGACTTCGGCCCGCACGTCGGCAAGCTCACCAACGACCACGTCAGGGCCGACGCGCTGGCGGCCACGCAGGCCCTGGACGGCCCGGTGTTCACGGTGGGCTTCTGCCTGGGCGGGGCCCAGTCGTGGCGGCAGGCCGCCGAGGGCAACGGCCTGGCGGGCGGCATCGGCTTCTACGGCGCCCTGCGCTTCATCGGCCCGCCGGAGTCGGGTCCCGGCGCGCCGCTGCTGATGCTGCTGGGCGGCGCCGACACGGTCTCGACGCCGGAGCAGTTCGCCGCGTACGAGGCCGCGCTCGACCGGGTCGGCACCCCGTACGAGAAGCACGTGTACGAGGGCGCGCCGCACTCCTTCTTCGACCGCTCGTACGCGGAGTGGGCCGATGCCTGCCAGGACGCCTGGCGGCGCATCCTCGACTTCACCGAGCGCCGCTCCTGAGGGCCGATCATCCCAGGTAGGCGGCCCTGACCACCGGGTCGTCGCGGAACGCCGCGGGCGGCCCGGCGGCGAACGCCCAGCCGCAGGTCAGCGCGGATACGGCTGCCAGGGCCGCCAATGGGCACACCGAGCAACCGCTTGCTCGCAGGAGTGGGCGCGATTACCGTGTGGCGCATGCGGATGCGCGCGGCCGTGTGACCGAGTTCCACGCCCCTCTGGAGCTGCGCGAGGTCGAGATCGCCGCCCCGGGCCCAGGCGAGGTGCGGGTGCGCGTCAAGGCGTCCGGCGTGTGCGGCTCCGACCTCAAGGCCATCGACGGCAAGAGCCCCGTGGCCGGCCGCCTGCCGTTCATCCTCGGCCACGAGAGCGCGGGCGCGGTGGAGAGCGCCGGCGAGCCTGGCGACCCCGTCATCATCGCCATGAACGGCCCCTGCGGCCGCTGCGGCCCCTGCCAGGCGGGACGCTTCCACCTCTGCGCGAGCCCCGGCCGCCTGCCGATCATCATGGGCGGCCTGCCCCGCGTCACCATGGACGGCACCGAGGTGCGCAGGTTCATCGGCATCGGCTCGTTCGCCGAGTACGCCGTCGTCCCCGAGGCCACCCGATGGAGCTGGACACCGGCCTGCTGTTCGCCTCCCGCCGCCTCATGGGCACCCAGGGCGGCGACGCCTCGCCGCACCGCGACCTGCCCATGCTGGCCGAGCAGTACGTACGCGGCCGGCTCGACCTCAACGGCCTGATCAGCGAGCGGCTACCGCTCGAACGGATCAACGAGGCGATCACCCACGTCCGCGAGGGCGCGGTGGCGCGTACCGTGATCACCTTCTGAACCGGGCGCCGCGCGGCGGAGCCGGACGGGCGCCCGGCGGGCGGAACCGCCGCTCCGGCTCGCCAAGAGCCTGAACACGCCCGACCAGCTCAGCAGGGGCCGTTACGCGACCTGCGCGCGGTCATCGACGCCGGAGCGGGACCGGTGCCGCCGGGCCCGAAGACCGGCGAGGCCGAACAGCTCGGCAGGCCGGCCAACCGCCCGCGTTATTCTAAGCTTCCTTAGAACACTAGAGGAGGCGTTGATGTCCTACCCCGAGCCCCGTTACCTCGGCGAACACGGCGAGGCCAGTGGTGTGGTGAAGCTCGCCGGCCAGGCGCCCGACCTGATCATCGGCGGTGAGGGCGGCACCAAGGTGCACTACCTCGCCACCGGCGGCAGCACGAACGGTGCGTACGGCCTTTACCGCTGGGAGATGAGCGGCAAGCCGTCGGGCCCCGACCCGCACTTCCACCGCACGATGACCGAGTCGTTCTACGTGCTGTCGGGCACGATCAAGCTGTACAACGGCGACAGGTGGGTGGACGGCAAGCCGGGCGACTTCCTGTTCGTGCCGGAGGGCGGCATCCACGCCTTCCGCAACGAGTCGGGCGAGCCGGCCTCGATGCTCATCCTGTTCACGCCGGGCGCGCCGCGGGAGGGCTACTTCGAAGAGCTGGCCGAGATCGCCGCCAGCGGCCGGCAGCTCACCCCCGAGGAGTGGACCGACGTCTACCTGCGCCACGACCAGTACATGGTCTGATGTTCGCAGAAGAGCCGATCTACGAGCAGCTCGCCCGCGTCGGCAAGGTCCTGGCGAGCCCTGTCAGGCTGCACCTGCTCGACGTCCTCGACCAGCGCGAGCGCACGGTCGAGGAGCTGGCGCGGGCGGCCGGCGTGCCACTGAAGAACACCTCGGCGCAGCTCCAGCAGCTGCGCGCGGCCAACCTGGTCACCAGCCGCCGCGAGGGCACGCGGATCTACTACCGGCTGGCCGACGAGAGCGTCTCGCGCTTCCTCGGCGCGTTCGAGGCGTTCGCCGGCGAGCGGCTGGCCGACCTGCGCTCCGCCGTCCGCGATCGGCTCGGCGACCTGGAGGGCGTGACGGCCGACGAGCTCGCCTCGCGGCTGTCCGACCCCGGCACGGTCGTCCTCGACGTACGCTCGGCCGCCGACTACGCGGCCGGGCACGTCCCAGGGGCGATCTCGGTGCCCATGGCCGAGCTGCGCGAGCGGCTGGACGAGCTGCCGGCATCGGCGGAGAT
Organism: Nonomuraea sp. NPDC052634; assembly: GCF_040678535.1. Classification (NCBI taxonomy): domain Bacteria; kingdom Bacillati; phylum Actinomycetota; class Actinomycetes; order Streptosporangiales; family Streptosporangiaceae; genus Nonomuraea; species Nonomuraea sp. NPDC052634. The sequence goes on from NZ_JBFATY010000016.1 coordinate 91,879, forward strand.
CGTGGCCTACTGCGGCGGGCCGTACTGCGTGGTCTCGCCCGAGGCCGTACGCGTGCTGCGCGATCACGGCCGCTCGGCCCGCCCGCTGGACGGCGGCTTCCTCACCTGGCGACGCCACGGCAAGCCGCTGGAACGGTGAGCGACAGTCCCGCTACTGTCAGTGCGTGGACTTCGGATCCGCGGCTCTGACCGCTTTGCTCACGCTGCCCTCCAGCGCCAGGCCCGTGTACGACTTCGCCGCCCCCGAGGTCGTCATCTGGTCCGAGCCGAGGGCGGGGGCGCGGCCCCACGGGCTCGGCCGGCCCGGCGAGGGGTTCGCATCCAACCGCGAGGAGGAGCACGAGCCGTACCGGTGCGGCCCGTACGAGACCACGCTCTGGCACCACGGACACAACGCCACCACCGGCGTCATCGGCTGGGTGCCCGCCTGCGACCTGCTGGACTTCGACTGAGGCTCAAACGCCCGTCGTGACCGGCTCGCGCCGCTCGGCCACCGGCTCCTCGTCGTCCTCCTCGTGGCCCTCCACCGACAGGTTCGGCAGCAGCCGGTCGAGCCAGCGCGGGCACCACCAGTTGAGCCGGCCGAGCAGCACCATCGTGGCCGGCACCAGGAACCCGCGGATGATCGTGGCGTCCACCGCGATCGCCACCGCGAGGCCCACGCCGAACGTCTTGACCAGCGAGTCCGGGTAGGCGATGAACGCCGTGAACACCGCCACCATGATCAGCGCCGCCGACGTGATGACCCGCCCGGTCGAGCCGAGCCCCTCGGCCACCGCCCGCGCGTTGTCCCCGTGCCGCAGGTACGACTGCCGCACCGCCGTCAGCAGGAACACCTCGTAGTCCATCGACAGCCCGAACAGCACCGCGAACAGCATCAGCGGCACGTAGCTCTCGATGGGCACCGAGAAGAAGATCGTCTGCACGTACGAGGAGCTGGCCGGCGGGTCCATGCCGACGAGCCCGGTGCCGAGCCCGAACGAGAACACCAGCGCCAGCGCGCCGAACGCGGCGCCGAGCGACACCAGGTTCATCACCGCCGCCTTGATCGCCACGACGGGCGCGCGGAAGGCCAGCAGCAACAGCAGCGCGCTGAGCCCCACCACGACGCCGATGACCAGCGGGGTGCGCTCGGTCATCCGGTCGCCCGCGTCGGTCAGGCCCGCGACCTTGCCGCCCACGTGCACCTGCACGCCCGGCAGGTCGATCGCGCGGACGTCCCTGACGACCTCGGCGGTGCGCTCGTCGCTGGGCGCGTACTCGGGGATGGCCTGCACCAGCACCGACCGGCCGTCCTCGTTGACCTTGGGGTCGCTGACGTACTTGACGCCCTCGACGTCCTCCACCTCGCGGACGACGTCCTTGACCAGCGGGTCCTTGGCGTCCGGCACCTTCTCCGGCAGCTCGGCGACCACGATGAGCGGGCCGTTGAAGCCGGGGCCGAAGCCGGTCGCCATCAGCTCGTACGCCCGGCGCGACTCCGAGCCCTTGTCGCCGTAGCCCTCGTCGATGGGGCCCAGCTTCAGCCCCAGCGCGGGCGCGGCGAGCGCGCCGAGCACGAACGCGCTGGCCACCAGCACCCGCCACGGCATGCGCGCCACCCACGAGCCGAGCCCCGCCCAGCCGGAGCCGGCGGAGCCCGAGCCGCGCAGGAACGGCACCTTGAGCGCGTTGATCCGGTGGCCGAGCAGGCCGAGCAGAGCCGGCACCAGCGTGATCGAGGTCAGCACGGCGGCCACGACCGAGATGCCGGTCACCCAGCCGAGCGTGGCTAGCAGCGGGAACCCGGCCAGCATCAGCGCGCTCAACGCGATGATCACCGTGCCGCCCGCGAACACCACCGCGCCGCCGGAGCTGGAGACGGTCCTGCGTACCGACTCCACCACGGGGACGCCCTGCGCGAGCAGCCTCCGGTGCCGCGACAGCAGGAACAGCGCGTAGTCGATGCCGACGCCGAGGCCGATCATCGTGGCCATGATCCCGGCCTGCTTCGGCATGTCCACGACCCAGCCGAGCAGGCCGATGACACCCAGCCCCGAGGCCACGCTGATCAGCGCGGCGAAGATCGGGATGATGGCGGCGACCAGCGTGCCGAACGCGAACACCAGCACCACCAGCGCGCACAGCACGCCGATGACCTCGCTGGGCCCTGTCTTGATCTCCTTGTCGGCCGGGTTCGAGGCGTCGGCGGGCACCACTTCGAGCCCGGCCTCCCGCGCCGGGTCCGCCGCCTTGGACAGCTCCTGGGTGGTCTGAGCGATCTTGTCGGAGTCGTTGCCCTCAAGCCGGATGGTGATGAGGCCGATCTGCAGGTTGGACGAGATGCCGCCCATCCTGAACGGGCTCTCCACGGAGGAGACGTGCGGCTGCGTGCGCAGGCGGTCGACCGCCCGCTCCACGGCCTCTTTGCGCTCGTCCTCCATCAGCGAGCCGCCGGGCGAGTAGACGAGGAGCTGGACGGTGCCGCCCGCGGCGTACCCCGCGCCGAAGCCCGTCTTCATCAGGTCGTGGGCGCGCTGCGCGTCGGTGCCGGGGATGCTGGCGTCGTTGTTGGTCGGGCTGGGGAAGGCGAGGTTGCCTCCCATCAGCGCCGCGGCGGCGATCACCCAGGTCACGAGCACGATCCAGCCGTGCCGTGCGCACCAGCCGCCCAGCCGTCCCAGCAACCGTGTCATCGCTCAGCCCCCACTCGACGGCCGTCCTGTACGATCGTACAGGACATACGATAAGGGGACGGATTTCCCCTAGGCCGTCTCCGGCAGGGAAATGAGACGATGACCACAGCCGACGACACCCGATCGCGGATCCTGGCCGCCGCCAGAGAGCTCTTCGCAGAACGCGGCTACGCGGCGACCTCCCTGGCCGACATCGCGGCAGCCGTCGGCCTCACCAAGACGGCCGTCGCCTACCACTTCCACCCCAAGGACCGCCTGGCCGCCGAACTCCTCGACCCGGTCGCGGCCGACATGCTGACGCTGCTCGACACCCCGTACGACAGCAGGGAGGAGTTCGTCGAGGCGCTCGTCACGTTCGCGGTGCGCTACCGATCGGTCATCCGGCTGTTCATGGAGGATCTCGCCGCCGACGACGCGGGCGCCGAGCCCGGCTCCGAACGCCACACGATCAGGACGTTCAGGGACGAGATCTACGCCAAGCTCGCCGGCCCCGACCCCACCCCCGAGGCGAGGCTGAAGAGCTGGGCACTGCTGGGGGCGCTGCAGTGGGGCGCGGTGAAGACCATGGATCTGCCGGAGGACCAGGTACGGGCCGCGCTCTTGGAAGCGGCCCGAGCGTACTGACCGCTGTCATGTGACGGTTCCACGGCCTGGCCCGCTCGCGCGAAGGGCCTGCACGACTCGACGGCCGGCTAGCGCGGAGGGCCTGCACGGCTCGACCGCCTTACCGCTTGTGCACAACAGCCCTCGCGAAAACGTCTCAGCGGCGATACTGGGACGCCAGACCACCCATCGCACCCCGCAGGGAGTCCGGTCGTGCGTACCTGGTTCGAGCCGGAGGAAGCCGAGGAATTCGAGGCGGCCAAGGCCGTGCTGGTGCGGCGCTGCCTCACCTGGGCCGGCGAGCACGACCGCCCGGCGGACGAGCTGCTCGTCGGCGCCGCCATCGACGCCCGGCACCACAGCCGCGACGGGCGGCTCGCGTACTGGGACGAAAAGCAGATCCGCCGCTACCTGCTGGGCTGGATCCCCCGCTACGTCGTCGCCCCGCGCGAGATCCTCGACATCGCCCCGGACACCCTGCGCACCTACCTCGGCTACCTCACCGCCACCGGCCTGCGCGACCCCCGCGGCGCCACCCCGGCCGAAGCCGACCTCGCCATCGCCCGCGCCACCCCCGAGTACCGTGCCGCGCTCGGCCACCTCACCAGGCCAGGCCCCCTCGGCTTCGCACGCGACCCGGCCGAGCCGCGCGCCCACCTCCAGCCGCCCATCGCGCTGCCGCCCGCCGCCGACCTCACCGCCGCCGCCGCGCGCAGCCCCACGGTCGAACGCCTCATCGCGCTCACGACCTGGGCCGGCGAGGACGGCCGAGCGCTCACCGGGACCGGCGACCTGCCCGCCGACGCGGCCCGCGAGCTGACCGCCCTGCTCGGCACCGGCGAGGACGCCGGGCAGGCCCGCTCCAGCGCCGACCTCCCCCAGCTCGCCCTCCTCCTCGCCTGGGCCAGGCGGCTGCGGCTGGTCCGTGCCGCCGAGGGCCGCCTGCACGCGGTCGCCAGGACCGCCCCGCTGCTGCGCGACCCCGAGGGCCTGTGGCGGCGCGCCTTCCACGCGCTCCCCTCGCTCGGCCCGTTCGTCATCCGCCGCACCACCGCCTCGCCCTTCACGCTCTTCTTCCCCGACCTCCTCACCGGGCTCCTCAACACCCTGTACGGCATGGACGACATGCCGGTGGCCCGCCTCGCGGAAACGGTGTGGCTGACCTGCAGAAAACACCACCACCGCATCCCCACCGGCTGGAACGACGGACGGAAGCCCACCGATGACCTGATGGAGACCCGGCGAAGACTCGCCGAGGACCTGGCCCGCGCCTTCGACGTCCTCGCCGACCTGGGCGCCGTCGAGCTGACCCGCGGCCCGGCCGACGAGCTCTACCTCAGCGACCTCGACCACGACGACTACATCGATGACGACGGTCAGGGGCTGCCGCCCGATGCCGCAGAACGCCTGCGCGCCCGCCTCGCCGAGCCCGACCTGCTGCTGGCCAGGCTCACCCCACTCGGGCAGCGCGCCGTACGCGAACGCCTGCTGGCCGACGGCCGCGACGCCCCGCTGATCGGCGAACTGGCCGGCGCCTCCGCCGCCGAGCTGCTCGGCGTACTCACCCAGCACTACCCGCCGTACGACGCCGCCGCCGAACTCCACGGCTGGCTGGCCCAGCCGGGTCACGGCATCGAGCCGTTGTTGCAGGCTGTACGCGAGTGCCCGTTCCGCACCCGCGCCGCGGCCATGCTCAACATGCTCGCCGAAGCCCTGCCCGACGGCCGTGCCCTCCTCCACGGCCTGCGCCGCGACCCCGTACTCGGCCCCGCCGCCCTCACCTACCTCGTGGACGTCGGCGAACTCGACCCGTCCGCGATCGGGCACGGCGAGCACCTGCTGCTCGTCGCCGAGAACTTCCTCACCCTGCTGGAGCTCGGCGGCCCTCAGCCCCTGATCGAGCAGCTCAAGGTGATGGCGGGGCGGGAGGCGTACGACCTGGTGACCGCCGTACTCGACGCCGGCCACCACGACACGGTCGGCCTGGAGGAAATGCGCGTCCTGGTCGCCGAGCCGCTGCGCGCCGCCCGCCATCGCCCGCTCCGCCTCATCCCCGGCACCGGCCCAGGCAGCGGAAACCGCCCCACCAGAAAACGCAACCGCCGCAACCACTGACCGCTCCGCCGGAAGCGGAATCCACCCCGCCCGACCTGAGCTGTTGGCAGAATGTGACCATGCGACTACCCCGGGCGAAGTATTTCAATACCACCGGGCCATGCGACCCGGCACTCCACTACATGCTTCCTCCTGTGCCGCGCATCCCCGAGGCCCGCACGCTTATCGAGATGGACCGCTACTTCGTCCTGCACGCCCCTCGGCAGACCGGCAAGACCACGTCGCTGCGCACCCTCGCCGCCGAGCTGACCGCCGAGGGCGACACCGCCGCCCTGATGGTCTCCTGCGAAGTCGCCGAGGCGGTGGGTGACAACTACGCCGCCGCAGAGTCCCTGCTGCTCAACGCCCTGCGTGAAGCCGCCAATCGCTCGGGGTGGCCGAAGAAGTGACTCCCACCGGATCCCTGGCCGTCGAGCCCTCCTGGCGCTCAGTTCGGCGCGGCATTGAGCGCCTGGTGCCGCCGCTGCCCGCGCCGGGTGGTGCTGTTCCTGGACGAATTCGACGCCCTTCAGGGCAACAGCATGGTCAGTATCCTCAGCCAGCTCCGCGACGGCCACAACGCGCGTCCGGAGCGCCACCCTTTCCCCGCATCGATCGTGCTGTGCGGACTGCGGGACGTGCGGGATTACAAGGTCGCATCCGGCAGTGACCCCGACCGGGTCAACCCGGCGAGTCCGTTCGACATCATCGCCAAATCGCTGCGCATGGGCGACTTCACCGCCGACCAGATCGCCGAGCTGTACGACCAGCACACCGAGGCGACCGGGCAGGAGTTCACCAAAGACGCGGTTGATCGGGTGTTCGAGCTGACCCAGGGCCAGCCGTGGCTGGTCAACGCGCTCGCCCACGAATGCGTGCACGAGATGGGGCTGAAGGGCACCGTCACCACCGCCCATGTGGAAGATGCCAAGGAGCGGCTGATCCGGGCCCGCGCCACCCACCTCGACTCGCTCGTCGCCCGCCTGCACGAGCCCCGGGTCGAGCGCGTGATCGAGCCCATCGTGGCCGGCGCGGCTCCCGGCCTGGACAGCGCCTTCGACCATGCCGTCTCCTACGTCCACGACCTGGGCCTCATCCGCGACACCCGAACGCTGGAGATCGCCAACCCCATCTACCGGGAGGTCCTCTCCGGGTGCTGGGCGACCGCACCGAGCGGTTCGTCCGCGCGAACCCGCGCAGCTTATTCGCCGGCCCTACCAGGGGCCGGACGGCGAACGGCTCATGCAGCGCGAGGCCATGGAGCTCAAGGTCTGGCGGGCGGGCGAGAACGACCCGCTGCCCGAGGGCCTGGCCCAGCTCGACCGCTACCTCGACCGGCTCACCCTCCCCACCGGCAAACTCGTCATCTTCGACCGCCGCCCCGAAGCACCGCCGTGGCCGGAGCGAGGCGCGTTCGAGGAGGCGGTCACGCCGTCCGGCCGACCGGTCACCGTACTGCGCGTGTGACCTCGTGGGGCGGGTTACGAGGGTGCCGGGGCGGGGGTGCGGGCGATCAGTAGTGCGGGTTCAAGGGCGTCCGGCCCGTGCCAGTAGTGCGGGTTCAAGGGCGTCCGGCCCGTGCGGCCTCCTGCGCGGTACGGCCGTACTGCGGCACGGGCTGCCGCCCCTCGCGCTCGGCGCGGCGGCGCTTGCGGCGTCGCCCGAGGATCCAACCGGCGCCCAGAATGGCCAGGCCGAGAGGGGTCGCCGCCAGGCGGCGGGCCACCAGAAGCTTCAGGAATGCCTTCATACGCCCCACCTGCCCAAGGACGACAGCCACACGCCTGGGCCCGCCCCCGTACGGAACCACGAGACGCGGCCCCACCCCGCACAACGCGGCCGCCGCAAGAGGCGAACGCCAGCACCGCCCTGCAGGAGGCGTGAGCCACCTGCCCTGGCGCAGCGGTGCATGAGGCGAGCGCGCCGGCTCCACGGAACTTCCGTGTGGGCCGAGGTCAGTCGGGTTCGGAGAGGTCGGTCGGAGGTTCGAGGGATTCGCCGGGGTCGGGGCCGGTCTGGGCGGGCTCGCCGATCGTGATGACGACCTGGCTGCCGGGCTTCGCGCACGTCTCCGGCTTGACGCTCTGTGCCAGCACCATGCCGGCCTGGGACTCGTCGTCCACCGATTGTTCCTTCGTCACCACCGAGAAGCCGGCCGCGTCCAGGGTGGCGCGGGCGGCGTCGCGGGGGCGGCCGACGACCGGCGGCACGGCGGCGCCGTGCCGGGAGATCGTGAGCGCCACCGCCGTGCCTCCCTCGACGCGGCGGCCCGCCTTGGGGCGGGTGGTCAGCACCGTGCCCTCCGGTGCCTCAGAGCAGGCCCGGGTGACGGAGCCGACCTTCAGGCCCGCGTCGATCAGGGCCGCTTCGGCGACGGCGCGCCGCCTGCCCGCCACCGCAGGCACGGGCAATCCTGCCGACACCCGCAGGGACACCGTGCTGCCTCGGTCCACGACGGTGCCGGCGGCGGGGGTGCTGGAGAGCACCTGGCCGATCGTTCGAGGTGAGTCCTGCTTGGTGACGCGTCCCACGGCGAGGCCAGCGCGCTGGACGGCCTTGGCGGCGGCTTCCCTGCTCAGACCGACCAGGGACGGGACCGTCGCCGTCGGCGGGCGTACGGCCGAGGGCTGGTCGTACGCGGGCCGCCTGGCCCCCTCGACCTGCTTCCTCTCCGTTTCCTTCGTCGGTGAGGGCGTGGCGGTTCGCGACTTGCGCTCGGGTGAAGGCGTGGTGGGCGGCGGCGAGGCGAGCGGGCCGGCCGCCTGCGGACCTGCCTGTCCCGCGGGGGTACGGGTCATCGCGGGGACGATCACGACGAGCAGCACGACGGCGGTCACCAGCAGCGCCGCGCACACGGCCATCGCCGCCCGCGGCCAACCCCGCCGGTTCGTACGCTCTCCGCCGCCCGAACCCTCCGCGGCGGCCCAAAGCTCGTCACCGCCCAGCGCGCCGTCCCCGGGAGGTAAGGCCCCACCGGGTGCGATCGGTGAGCGGGCATGAGCCGAACGGAGGTCGGAGGCGGTGCCGAAGTCCCTGCCACGTCTCGCGGCCCACGGATCGAACGCTCCAAAATCCGCAGCGCTGCCGGCATCCCCAGGGTCGGGCGTACCGGAATCCGACGGGCGGCCGGCGGCCCATGGGTCGGAGGTGCCGAAGGTTCCGGGATGGTCGACCCAAGGGGAGGAGGAGCCCGAGGTCCCGAATCGGCCGGCGCGGGGATCGGAGAAGCCGGGCCGAGCCGCTTGCGAGTCGGCAGAGCCGGGACGGGCGGCATGCGGGTCGGAGGAGCCGAGGTGGCCGTATTGCGGGTCGGAGGAGCCGAGGTGGCCGGCGTGCGGGTCCGCGGCTCCGGGAGGAGCAGGGTGATCGATGGGCTGGTCGGTGGTGGGCGGGAGGTGGTAGGCGTCGGGTGTGCCGGTCGCCTCGGGTTCGGCGAGAGGCGAGGCGGGCTCGGCCGACGGCGCACCCCACGACGAGGCGGGCTCCGCAGGCGGCGAGGCGTCGGCGGGCCCGGCTCCCTCCCCCGCCGTACGCGGCCCGGGCGCCAGGGGCTCCACAGCGGGAGGCGTGCGGAGGACGGGCGGCGGGGGTGAGCGCAGCACCTCCGCCGGCACGTCGGCCGACACCTCCCTCGGCGCCTCCCCCAGTAACTCGAACAGCAGCTCCCGGCTGGTCGGCCGGTTACGGGCGTCTTTCTCCAGGCAGGCGGCGACGAGCGTGCGCAACCGGCCGTCGAGGAGCCCGAGTTCGGGCGGCGCGGTGAGGATGCGGTGCAAGACGGGCGCCACGGAGTCCTGGCCGAAGGGCGCGGTGGCGTTGGCCGCGAAGCACATGGTGGCGCCCCAGGAGAAGACGTCGGCGGCGCCGGTGACGGCGGAGGCGGTGATCTGCTCGGGCGCCATGTACGCGGGCGTCCCGACCCCGCGCCCGCTGAGGGTGGCGGCGGCGTCGAGCAGCCTGGCCAGGCCGAAGTCGATGACGCGCGGCCCGTCGGGTCCGAGCAGCACGTTCTGGGGCTTGAAGTCGCGGTGGACGATGCCCGCGCGGTGGATGGCGACGAGCGCGGTGGCGGTGCCGACGGCGAGGCGTTCGAGCGCGCCGCCGCTGCGGGGCCCGGTGAGCATGACTTCGCGGTGCAGGGAGTGCCCGTCGACGTACTCGCTGACGATGTACGCCCGTCCCTCGTCGAACCCGGCGTCGATCACCTGCGCGGTGCAGAACCTGGCCACGTGTTTGGCCAGCTCGACCTCCCGCAGGAACGCCGCCCGTTCGTCGCCGACGGGCCCGTGCAGGAGCTTGACCGCGTACCTCTGACCGCCCCTGGAACCGAGGAACACCGCCCCCTGGCCACCCTCGCCCAGCCGCCCGGTGAGCTCGTAGTCGCCGAGTCTCCGAGGGTCCCCCGTTCTGAGCGGCTGCGCCGTTGGCACGGGGCCGCCTCCCCTCGCCGCCACCTTCTGCCTCCTACTGAAGGCAACGGGCCGCGAACAGTCAACGGTGCGCAGGGCAATCGCATCCGGACCGTGACACAGCCGGTCAGGACGTACGCGCGACCCTGCCGAAATACGTCACTTCGTCCTTACCTGGGCGGTTGACCTTGATGTCCATCTGGTTCACATCGGAGGTGGGGAACATGCGGAGCGTGCCGGGGTAGCACTCGCGCCCGGAGACGTCCCGGAGCGTGAAGACCATGCCGCCGCCCTCGGGGACGAGCCGTCCCGTGCAGTGCAGGTCGGCTCCCCAGCGCATGCGCCCGGCGCCGTCGTCGTCGAGGACGAGTTCGACGGGAAAGACGCGTCCGGCGGTGAAGTGCTCGGCGGAGCCGGTCCAGTCGCCGGCCAGCCCCGGGCCCTGGACGCCGCGCAGGTAGAGCACGAGCCCGGCGACGCCCATGAGGAGGCCGGCGAACGCGACGGCCACCTGCCAGGGGCGCACGCGCCGCCGCCGGTCACCGGCGTCGGCGTCGGCCACCTGGCCGGGGGTGATGGCGGGGAAGCTGGTGGTGGGGTCGGGGTCGGTGATGACGCCGGGCTCGGCCTCGGACGCGCCGATCCCGACGACGGCGTCGGGGGCGCGGGTGACGGCGGTGGCGGGGCGTACCAGCGTGCCGAGTGCCTTGCCGCCGACGGCGGCCATGGCGCCGGTCGTGAGCACGTCCCCGCCGGCGACGGCCTCCTGCCCGAGCAGCAGGCGCAGCACCTCTTCGGCGTCGGGCCGGTCGGTGGGCTCGACGGCCAGGCAGGCTTCGACGATCTCGCGCAGCCGCCCGTCGAGGTCGCCGAGGTCGGGCTTGCCGTAGAGGACGCGGGCCAGCACCTCGTTGTGGGTCTCGGCGGTGTACGCGTGCCGCCCGCTGGCGGTGTAGGCGACGGTGAGCGCCCAGGCCCACATGTCGGCGGGCGGTCCGGCGGGTTCGCCCTTCATGCGCTCGGGAGCCATGTACGCGGGCGTGCCCAGGGGCATGTGGCTGGTGGTGACGGCGGTGTCGACGAGCCGGGACACGCCGAAGTCGATGACGCGGGGCCCGTCGATGCCGAGCAGCACGTTGCCCGGTTTGAAGTCGCGGTGCACGACGCCGGCGCGGTGGATGGCGACGAGCGCGGTGGCGGTGCCGATGGCCAGGCGTTCGAGCGAGCCGCCCGTGCGCGGCCCCTCGGTTTCGACGTGCTCGCGCAGCGAGGGGCCTTCGATGTATTCGCTCACCAGGTAGGGCCTGGTGCCTTCGAGGTCGGCGTCGAGGAGCTGGGCCGTGCAGAACGCGGCGACCCGGCGTACCGCCTCGATCTCGCTGAGGAAGCGGCGGCGCGCGTCCGGCGTGCCGGAGAGGCTGGCGTGCAGCAGCTTGATGGCGACCTGCTGACCTTGCGGGGATTCGCCGAGGTAGACCACACCTTGGCCACCCTGACCGAGCCTGCGTGTCAGCCGGTAGGACCCCAACTGCCGGGGGTCGTCGGCACGTAGCTCGGACATATACCGCCATTATGCCTGGCCGCAGCGAACATGCGGCCAGAAGAAGCTACGGGAGCAGTGCGGCGTACCGGTCGAGAACGGGCAGCACCTGGTCGGCGGGGCCGCTGGGCAGCGTGGCGACCGCCTCCTCGACGCCCAGCCCGGCGAAGTAGTCGAGCTTCTCGCGGGTGGGCAGGGTCGCGAACGGAATCACCTTCGCCATCGGCCGCCCGGCCTTCTCGCACGCCTCCCGCAGGGCGGGCAGCGCCGCCTTGATGCCGCGCCCGCCGATGGGCATCCAGCCGTCGGCGTACTCGGCGACGTGGGCGAAGAGCTTCGGCCCCGCCGCGCCCCCGACATAGACGGGCGGCATGGCGAGCGGTTTGGGCCAGGACCAGGCCGGCTCGGCGCCCTCGAAGGAGGCCACCTCATCGCGCCAGAGCGCCTGCATGGCCAGGACGTGACGCCGGGCGATCTCGCGCCGCCGCCGGTACGGGACGCCGTGGTTCTCGATCTCCTCGGCGTTCCAGCCGAAGCCGACGCCGACCACGACGCGGCCGCCGGAGAGCAGGTCGAGTGTGGCGATGGCCTTGGCGGTGACGATGGGGTCGCGCTGGGCGGCGAGCAGGATGCCGGTGCCGAGGCGCAGCCGGGTGGTCGCGGCGGCGGCGAAGGACAGGGCGACGAGCGGATCGAGCGTGCGCTTGTACTCCTCGGGCAGCTCGCCGTCCGCCGCGCCCGGGTACGGCGTGCGCCGCGAGACGGGTATGTGGGTGTGCTCGGGCAGGTAGAGCGAGTCGAACCCGCGTTCCTCCGCCGCCCTGGCCAGCTCCTGCACCGGCATGGCCAGGTCGGTCGCGAACATCGTGACGCCGAGCTTCATGACACCTCACATCCGCAAACCAAGCGATTGCTCGGTTGAGATTTCCAGAGTACCTTGCGAAGGACGTCCCGCTAAGAGGCGGAGAGGGGTGCGCCGGTGAAGTTTTCCATCTTCCTGAATCCGCAGATACCGGGCTCGGGTTACGCGGCCGAGGAGAACGCCAAGGCCAGGCGCCCGATCGGCCGCGACACCGAGTCGTACCAGCGGCTGCTGCACGAGGTACGCGAGATCGCCGTGCACGCCGACCGGATCGGGTTCGACGCGCTGATGATGACCGAGCACCACTTCCACTCCGAGGGCATGGAGTTCTCGGTCAACCCGCTGATGTTCCTCACCGACCTCGCCGCGCGGACCGAGCGCATCCTGCTCGCCCCGCTCGGCCTCGTCCTGCCCGCCTGGGACCCCATCAGGGCGGCCGAGGACGTCGCGCTGCTCGACCAGTTCAGCAAGGGACGGCTGCGGCTGGGCGTGGCGCGGGGCTACCAGAACCGCTGGATGAACGTGCTCGGCCAGCGCTGGCAGGCCGCCGCCGCCCGTTCCGACGGCTCGGCCGGCGACACGCGGAACTTCGACGTCTTCGGCGAGGTCCTGAAGATCATGAAGATGGCCTGGACTCAGGAGACGCTCCGCTACAAGTCGGACGTGCTCGACTACCAGGTGCCCTACCCGTACGAGGGCATCGAGGGCTGGCCCGCCCAGGAGTGGACCCGCACGTTCGGCGCGCCCGGCGAGCTGGACGAGAACGGCGTCGTCCGCGCCGTCTCCGTCTGCCCCCGGCCCTACCAGCAGCCGCACCCCGAGCTGTGGCAGCCGTTCACGATCTCCGACCGGTCGGTCATCAGGGCGGCGCAGGAGGACATCCTGCCGTGGATGTTCACCCCCGACCCCGACGAACACGCCAAGAAGGCCCGGCTCTACCAGGAGGAGTCCGCCAAGCACGGCCGCCACTACAAGCTGGGCGAGCACACCGGCATCCTCAAGATCGTCGGCATCGGCGACACCACCGAGCAGGCCATCGCCACCTTCGGCCGCAGCATCCCCAAGGACTTCGCCGCCTTCTTCGGCCCCTTCGGCTACCTGGAGGTGCTGCGCAAGCAGGAGGACGACGGGCACAAGCCGATCTCGCCGGAAAAGGGCGACGCCAAGCGCATGAGGGACGTCGAGATGGCGCTGTTCGGCACGCCCGACGACGTCAAGCGCGGCATCCAGCGCATGCTCGACCGGATGCCCGACCTGGAGTGGTTCGGCCTCTACATGCAGGGCCAGCAGGGCGTGCTGCCGCTCGACACGGTCAAGCGCAACTTGGAGCTGTTCGCCACCAAGGTCGCCCCGGAGTTTCGATGAGATTCTGGCTGGGCGCCTCCTTCTCCGGCACCGGCGAGTTCACGGAGCTGGCGCGGGCGGCCGAGCGGTGCGGCTTCGACACGCTGACGCTCTCCGACCACCTCTTCTACGCCGACTTCGCCTCGCCGTACCCGTACTCGCGGTCGGGACGGCCCCGGTGGGATGCGCGTACGCACTGGCCCGACGTGTGGGTGACGATCGGCGCGATGGCCGCGGTCACCAGCACGCTGCGTTTCGCCCCGAACGTCTACGTCGCCCCGGCCCGCGACCTGTTCACCGTGGCCAAGCAGGTCTCCACGGCGGCGGTGCTGTCGCACGAGCGGGTGGCGTTCGGTGTCGGAGTGGGCTGGTGCAAGGAGGAGTTCGTCGCCACGGGGCAGGACTTCCACACGCGCGGCAAGCGCCTGGACGCCATGCTGCCGACGCTGCGCGCGCTCTGGTCGGGCGCGACGGTGGCCCTCGACGGGCTCCCGCCGCTGTCGATCTCCCCCACGCCGGAGCATCCGATCCCCGTGTACGTCGGCGGCGACAGCGAGGCGGCACTGCGCCGCGCGGCCCGGCTCGGCGACGGCTGGATCGGCAACCGCATCTACACCGAGGAGCAGCTCGACGAGGTGCTCGCCGCGCTGCGCGGCCACCTGGAGGCGAACGGCAGATCCGCCGACGGCTTCGAGGTGATCGCGCCGCTCGCGGTGCTCCCCGACGCCGAGACCTACCGCCGCTTCGCCGCCAAGGGCGTGACGGGCACGCTGGCCGCGCCGTGGTGGCTCGCGACGGACGAGGAGAAGTCCCGGTACGGCGCGGGCACGCTCGACCTCAAGATCGCCACCATGGAGCGCTTCGCCGAAGAGGTCATCGCGAAGATGTGAGCGCGCCGCGCGGGAGCCCGGATGGCACTCGCCGCGCGGGAGCCCGGATGTCCTGCGCCGCGCTGGAGCCCGCAAGACGTGCTGAGCGGCGGTTCCGGGGCGATAGCCTCATCTCGTGCTGGAAAAGATCGCAGCCACCCGTTACGTCACTCCGCTGCGGGAGGGCGGGTCGCTGCCCGGCGTGGTCGAGGCCGACGACCTCGGCACGTACGTCGTCAAGTTCCGCGAGGCCGGTCAGGGCCGGCGGGTGCTGGTGGCCGAGATCATCGCCGCCGAGCTGGCCCGCCGCCTCGGCTTCAAGACCCCCGAGCTCAAGCTCATCGACCTCGACCCGCAGCTCGGCGTCAGAGAGCCGGACGAGGAGGTGCAGGACCTCCTCAAGGCCAGCGCCGGGCTCAACCTCGCGGTCGACTTCCTGCCGGGCGCCCTCGGGTTCGACCCGCTGGCCTGGGCGCCCGACCCGGTGTTCGCCGCCAGGGTGGTGTGGTTCGACGGCCTGATCCACAACGTCGACCGCAGCTGGCGCAACCCCAACCTGCTCGTCTGGCACCGCGACACGTGGCTGATCGACCACGGCGCCGCCCTGTGGTTCCACCACAACTGGCGCACCGCCGACCCGCAGCGGCCGTTCGACGCGGGCGACCACGTGCTCGCCCCCTTCGCCGGCGACGTGGACGCGGCGGGCGCCGACCTGGCCGGCCGCATCGACCGCGAGCTGCTGGAGACGGTGACGGCCCTGGTGCCGGACGAGTGGCTGGCAGGCGAGCCGGGCTTCGACTCCCCCGACGGCGTGCGCGCGGCGTACGTCGACCATCTCCTGCGGCGGGCGCACGGGCCGCGCGCGTGGCTGACGGCCGGCGAGCAGAAGGAGCGCAGGACGACGGGCCCCGGCTCCGTCGGCGCGTTCTGGCGGGAGGGCAGGACCCAGTGAGCAGAGACGTCTACGAGTACGCGGTGATCCGCGTGGTGCCGAAGGTCGAGCGGGGCGAGCAGATCAACGCCGGCGTGCTGCTCTACTGCCAGCCGCGCGGCTACCTGTGCGCCAAGGTCCAGCTCGACCCCGAGCGGCTGCGGGCCCTCGACCCGAGCGCCGACGTGGAAGGGGTGCGGCGGGCGCTCGGCGCGTACGAGGCGGCCTGCGGCGAGCGTCCGGGACCGCTCGCGCGCGAGTCGCTCGGCGGCCGGTTCCGCTGGCTGACCGCGCCGCGCAGCACGATCGTCCAGGCGGGGCCGGTGCACGCGGGGCTCACCGCCGACCCCGACATCGAGCTGGCGCGGCTCTTCGACAAGCTCGTACGCGTATAGCCCGGCCTGCGGTGATACAGAACGCTCCTGGGTAGGTTCCTCCTGATGAAAGGAGATCCGCCCATGAGCGTCCCGCCCCGGCAGGCTGAGCGCCCCCTCACCGCCGAGGGCGGGCATCTGCTGCGGCTGCGCGACCTCAAGATGGCGGGCGCGTACGTGGTCGACGACCGCGGCGTCATCGTCGAGATGAACCCCGCCGCCGAGCGCCTGCTCCGGCGGCGCGCCGCCGATCTGCTCGGCCACGACGCCCACGACGCGATCCACCGCGGCAGGCGCGGCGAGGCGCTGCCGCACAGCCAGTGCGCGTTGCGCCACTCCCTGCTCACCGGCACCACCGCGTCCGGCGACGAGGCGTATCTGGAGTGCGGCGACGGCACGGTGCTGCGGACCTGCTGGCTCATCACGCCGTGCCGGATCGACGGCTCCACCACGGGCGCGCTGGTGATCTTCCACGAGGTGAGCGACAACGGGGAGGACGCCGCCGAGTCTCCGGGCCCCAGCGCGTCGCTGTCCGACCTCGAACGCCTGGCCCTGCTCGCCGAGACCACCGCGACGCTCACCTCCAGCCTCGACGTCCAGGCCACGCTGGGCCACCTGGTGCGCCTGGTGGTGCCGCTGCTGGCCGACTGGGTGGTGGTCGACCTGGTCGCCGAGGAGGGCACGATCTCCCGGTCCGTCGTCGTCCACTACGAGAACGGCGCGCTGATGCACCGCGACGACCTGCAGCGGCAGCTCCCCGCCGTGCGCCCCGATTCGGCCATGCCGCTGTCGCGGGCGCTGCGCGGCGTCACCGCGACGCTGATCAGCCCGCAGACCTACCAGTGCCCGCCCGACACCGACCTCGCCGCCGTCCAGCAGGAGCTGCTGGCGGCGACCGGCATCACGTCCGCGTGCATCGCGCCGATCCGCGGCATCCGCGACGTGATCGGCGCGCTCACCCTCGGGCGTTCCGAGCGGCCCGAGCCGTACACGGCGGGCGACCTGCTGCTGGTCGAGGACATCGCCCGCCGTGCCGGGCTGGCGCTGGACAACGCCCGCCTGTACGAGCGGCAGCGCCGCGTCGCCGAGACCATGCAGCGCCACCTGCTGCCCCGGCTGCCGAGCCTGCCCAACCTGCGGATGAGCGCCTGCTACGTGCCCGCCCCCGACGCCTCCCAGGTCGGCGGCGACTGGTACGACGCGTTCGTACAGGCCGACGGCTCGGTGGGCCTGGTGATCGGCGACGTGGTGGGGCACGACCTCGCCGCCGCCGCCGGCATGGCCCAGTTGTGCAACATGCTGCGCGCGTACGCGGGAGAGCTGGACATCGCGCCCAGCGCCGTCGTGGACAAGCTCGACCAGGCGGTGGCGCGCATGGCCGAGGCCACGATGGCCACCGTCGTCTTCGCCCGCGCCGAGCAGATCGACGGCGGCTGGCGGCTGCGCTGGACCAACGCCGGGCACCCGCCGCCGCTGCTCGTGGAGCGCGACGGCAGCACCCGGTTCCTGGAGGACGGCACCGGCCTGATGCTCGGCACCGGCTTCGAGACGGTACGCGAGGACGCCGTCTACGACCTGCCGCCGCACTCCAGCGTGGTGTTCTACACCGACGGGCTCATCGAGTCGCCCGCCCACAGCCTGGACGACGGCATGGAACGGCTGCGCGAAGAGGCCGCGGCGCTCGCCGGCAGCAGATTGAACGGCTACTGCGACCGGCTGCTCGCCAAGGTGCGCCCGCCCGACAACGACGACGACGTCGCCCTGCTCACCCTGCGCGTGCCCGGCTAGAACAGGACGGACATGAACGTGCCCACCTCGCGGAAGCCGACCTTGCGGTAGACCGCGCGCGCCGAGTGGTTGTAGTCGTTGACGTACAGGGTGACCACGGGGGCGAAGCAGTTCATCGCCGCCTCCACCACGGCCGCCATCCCGGCCACCGCGTGCCCCCTGCCGCGCAGCTCGGGCGCCACCCAGACCCCCTGGATCTGGCAGGCCTGCGGCGTGACCGCGCCGATCTCCGCCTTGAACACCACCCGGCCGTCCTCGATCCGCGCGTACGAGCGGCCGATCCTGATCAGCTCGGCCACCCGCGTACGGTAGAGCGCGCCGCCGTCACCGAGGTTCGGCGAGACCCCGACCTCCTCGGTGAACATCGCCACGCACGCGGGCAGCAGGATGTCGAACTCCTCGGGGCGCACCCGGCGTACCAGCGGGTCGGCCGGCACCGGCGGCTTGCTGGAGGTCGCCATGACCGGCTGCGCCCAGCGGATCGCCCGCGCCCGGCCCCAGTGCGGCTCCAGCCGCTCCCACAGCAGGCTGACCGCGTCGACGGGACCCACGATGGACGAGCAGCGCCGGCCCTGCTTGCGGGCACGATCGGCGAACGCGTGCACGGCTTCGGGACCGGCGTTGACCGGCACCATGTTGGCCCCGGCGTAGCAGAGCGACACGAGGTTGCCGCGCGTGCCATAGCCCCACATCTGCCCGCCCAGCCTCGCCGGGTTGAGGCCGACGGCCCGCACCCGCGAGGAGACGAAGACGTTGGCGACCGGATCGGCGTCGAGCAGGGCGAGAACCTCGTCCCGGTCGTTGTCGTCGAGCACGCGCGACGCCGATGTACGCAGCATCACAATGGTCAGACTACGCGAAGGGTTACCGAATGGCTCATCCGGAAATGCCCACGGTAACCCTTTCTTGACGTCCGACCTCTGCGCGGGCTACGCGGTCACCGGCGGGCGCCCTCTGAGCGATCTCATCGGGCGCCCGGCAGCGGCCTCAGCGCGCGCCCTTCAGCAGGTCCAGCACGCCGAGCAGGCCCAGCAGGTCGGGGGCGCGCGAGCGGCCCGCCGCCTGGGGCGCGGCGACGGCCGGGCTCGGCTGCTGCGCCGCCGCGCAGGACGAGCCGTCCCGCGGCAGCGTCCCGTCCCGCAGGTAGGCCACGAGATGCCGGTCCATGCAGGCGTTGCCCGCGAGCGTCACCCCGTGGTTGCCGCCCTGGTCCACCACCAGCCGGGCGCGCGGGAAGCGCTCGGCCATCTCCTGCGCCCCGCGGTACGGCGTCGCCGCGTCGTCCTTGGACTGCAGGATCAGGAACGGCGGCAGCTTCGGCGAGTCCTTGACCTGCACCGGCGTGCCGCCCCGCACCGGCCAGAACGCGCAGGGAGCGTTGTACCAGGCGTTGGGCCAGGTCAGGAACGGCGCCTTGCGGTGCATCCTGGTCATGTCGGCCCGCCACTTCTCCCACTTGCGTGGCCAGCGCGCGTCGCTGCACTCCACGCCCAGGTAGACGGCGTAGCCGTTCTCGTCGGCCGCGTCGTTCTTGCCGTGCCTGGTGTAGATGTCGGTCAGGCCCGACGCGTCGCCGTCGCGCACGTACGACGACCACGCCTGCGCGAACGACGGCCACACCTTGTCCGTGTAGCCGGCCAGCGCGAACGTGTCGTCCAGCTCGCTCGGGCCCACCACGCCACCGGCCGGGTGCGAGCGCAGCCGGTCGCGCATCGCGTAGAAGGCGAACGACGTCTGCTTCACCGTCGAGCCGAGCTTGTAGACGTCGTTGTGCCGGGCCGTCCAGGCCAGGAACTGCCGGTGACGGCGCTCGAAGGAGCGGTTCTGCCTGAGGTTGAGCGTGTACCAGCTGCCGCTCGGGTCGACCGTGCTGTCCATGACCAGGCGCTTGATCCGGCCGGGGAACAGCGTGGCGTAGACGGCGCCGAGGTAGGTGCCGTACGAGTAGCCGAAGTAGCTGATCTTCTCCTCGCCGAGCGCGGCGCGGATGCGGTCCATGTCCCTGGCGGAGTTCTCCGTCGTCAGGTGCGGCAGCAGCCACGACCACCGGTCGCCGCACGCCTCCGCGTACCTGGCGGCGCGGCTGCGCAGCGCCTTCTCGTGCGTCCTGTTGCGCGGGATCTGGTCCAGCCTGGGCGCCTTGTAGAAGGTCTCCGCGTCCATGCAGTGGATCGCGGGCTCGCTCCCGCCGACACCGCGCGGGTCGAAGCCGACGATGTCGTACCGCTCGGCCACGTCGGCGGGCAGGGATGAGGCCACGTACTCCGTCAGGTTCCGGCCCGGCGAGCCCGGCCCGCCCGGGTTGATCAGGAGCGTACCGAGATGCCTGCTGCCGCTGGGCACCTTGGCCTTGATCCGGTTGAGCGCCAGCTTGATCGTCTGAGCCTTCGGCCTGCGGTAGTCGAGCGGCACCTGCACGGTCGCGCACTCCAGCTCCGCCGACGCCGACTTACCCGGCGCCTTGGGGCAGGCCGCCCACGTCACGGCCGCCGCCGCTGCTTGCCGCGCCGCCGCCGGCGCCTCCCGCGCGGCCACCGCCACCGCGGTCCCGTTCGCACTCCCGACCCCGGCCACGAGCATCGCCACTCCGGCGACGACCACCACTACCCGTTTCACCCGGCCCCCTTCCTGTTCATAGGCCCTGCGATGCTCCCGTGAGTCACCAGGCGATCACGAAGGGTATGGGGAAAAGCTTGCCAACGCCTAGCGGCAAGATTGCCGGGCGACTGGAACCGCCCAAGCCCGCCTCCCGTCCAGCCCGCCTCCCGTCCAGCCCGCCTATCCGCCCCAGCAGCCCGCTCACTGAACCGCGCGAACGCCCACGAGGCCGAACCCCAGCCCAACGAGCCTCCGCACGGCCGGGCGGAACTGGTGGGGACCCTCAGCCGACCGCAGAGCCCGCGCCTCCGCAGGCAGGCGCCATAAGCGCCAGAGACGTGCTCATGCAGGACCCGCCTGTCCCGAGCAGGCGCGACCCGGCTGCCCCCTGCCGGACGGCGCTCAGCCGGCCGCACCAAGGCGCCCTTGCAGAGCGACCACCGCGAGCACCAGGGGCCCGCGTCTTTCGCGCCCTGGCGAGGATGCGGGTGGGCAGGCCCGTCGCAGGGCGGGCGCGGCCGACTGGCCGCCGCCCGGGTGGCGCTCACCAATCCGAATCCAGCAAGGCCGTCACGCGCGCACCGAGCCGGCCGCGCATCCGGACAGCCCCAATCCCACCAGGCCCGCAAACGACCGGGCAACACCCAGCCGGCCACGTCCGGCACACCGCCAGGCTGCGCCTTGCGACCAGCAGACGGCACGCCGGAGCAGCCGCGTCGTCATCGATGAGCCGGCGTGGCGAGCGCGTGAGGCGCGCCCGTGCCGAGGCGCTTCGCACACAAGCGAACAGCGGCCCGCACACCCGACGGACCCCACACAGCGCCAGGGAGGAGGCGCTTCGCACACAAGCGGGCAGCGGTCCGCGCATCCGACGGACTCCACGCCACCAGGGAGTCCGATGCGAGCAGCGCGGCCGGAGCGGAGCACCACAGCGACCGCTGAGGCAACCACGCCCACCAATAGACGTGCCCGCCGTCGAGCGGACACGTCTCGGCTAGCGCTCAGCTCACCGCGACCCCGAGATCCGTGGCACGCAGCCAGCCGCACCACCGAGGCCGGGGCACTCAGCCGACCGCGACCACGACGTCCAAGGCGTTGCGCCGCCCGTGAGGCCCGTGGCGCTCGACGCACCGCGAGCCACAGGAGACCGCCGCCGGTCAGCCGGGCAGGACCGTGAAGGCCGGTGGTCAGCCCACCGTGACCGTGGGGCCGGTGGTGGTGTCGTCGTCGAGGTCGATCTCGACGCCCATCTCCTCGGCGAGCCGCATGGCCTCCTCGATCAGGGTTTCGACGATCTGCGACTCCGGCACGGTCTTGATGACCTCGCCCTTGACGAAGATCTGGCCCTTGCCGTTGCCGGAGGCGACGCCCAGGTCGGCCTCGCGGGCCTCGCCGGGGCCGTTGACGACGCAGCCCATGACGGCCACCCGCAGCGGCACCTTCATGCCCTCCAGACCGGCCTGGACCTGCTCGGCAAGGGTGTAGACGTCGACCTGCGCCCGCCCGCACGACGGGCAGGACACGATCTCCAGGCCACGCTCGCGCAGCCCCAGGGACTCGAGGATCTGGGTGCCGACCTTGACCTCCTCGACCGGAGGAGCGGACAGCGAGACCCTGATGGTGTCGCCGATGCCCTCGGCGAGCAGCGCGCCGAACGCGACGGCGGACTTGATCGTGCCCTGGAAGGCCGGCCCGGCCTCGGTGACGCCGAGGTGGAGCGGGTAGTCGCACTTGGCGGCGAGCAGCCGGTACGCGTTGATCATCACGACCGGGTCGTTGTGCTTGACCGAGATCTTGATGTCGCGGAAGCCGTGCTCCTCGAACAGCGAGCACTCCCACAGCGCCGACTCCACCAGCGCCTCGGGCGTCGCCTTGCCGTACTTCTGCAGCAGGCGGGGGTCGAGGGAGCCGGCGTTGACGCCGATGCGGATGGGCACGCCGGCGTCGGAGGCCGCGCGGGCGATCTCGCCCACCTTGTCGTCGAACTTCTTGATGTTGCCGGGGTTGACCCGGACCGCCGCGCACCCGGCGTCGATGGCGGCGAAGACGTACTTCGGCTGGAAGTGGATGTCGGCGATCACCGGGATCTGCGACTTCTTGGCGATCAGCGGCAGCGCGTCGGCGTCGTCCTGGGACGGCACGGCCACCCGGACGATCTGGCAGCCCGACGCGGTGAGCTCGGCGATCTGCTGGAGGGTGGCGTTGACGTCGGCGGTCACCGTCGTCGTCATCGACTGCACCGAGACGGGGGCGTCGCCGCCGACGGGCACGTTGCCGACCATGACTTGGCGGGAACGGCGGCGTTCGGCGAGCGGCTTGGGACGGACCGTCGGGATGCCGAGAGCTACAGAAGACATTTCAACCCTTACTGTGACGACGCTTTCCAGTTTAGGTAGCTAGCGGGACTGCCCGGCTGTGAGCTCGGCCGCACGGGCCCGCGCCCAGGCGTCGGCCGCGAGCACCTCCTCGACGGAGCCTGCCGGGGTGACCTGGTGTTCTTCGACGACCTTGGCCACGGTGTCGACGATGCCCAGGAACGGCAGATCGCCGCGCAGGAACGCGTCGAGACACACCTCATTGGCGCCGTTGTAGACGGCGGGCGCGGTGCCGCCCTCGCCGCCGACGTGGCGGGCCAGCGCGACAGAGGGGAAGGCGTCGTCGTCGAGCGGTTCGAACGTCCAGGTGTGAGCCTTGGACCAGTCGATCGGCCGAGCGGCGCCGGGGACGCGGTGGGGGTGGCCGAGCGCGAGCGCGATCGCTAGCCGCATGTCGGGCGGGCTGGCCTGGGCGATGGTGGAGCCGTCGACGTATTCGACCATGGAGTGGATGATCGACTGCGGGTGCACCACGACCTCGATGCGGTCGAAGGGCAGGTCGAACAGCAGGTGGGCCTCGATGACCTCGAGCCCCTTGTTGACGAGCGTGGCGGAGTTGATCGTGATGTACGGGCCCATCGACCAGGTGGGGTGGGCCAGCGCCATCTCCGGCGTGACGTCGGCCATCTCCTCGCGTTTCATGCCGCGGAACGGCCCGCCGCTCGCGGTGATCACGAGCTGCTTGACCTGCGAGGGGTCGTAGCCGTCGGGCCCCGCCGCCCACAGGCACTGCTGGAGCGCGGAGTGCTCGGAGTCGACGGGCAGGATCTGGCCCGGCGCCGCCAGCCGCTTGACCAGCGGCCCACCGATGATCAGCGACTCCTTGTTGGCCAGCGCGAGCAGGCGGCCCGCCTTGAGCGCGACCAGCGTCGACGACAGGCCGAGCGCGCCGGTGATGCCGTTGAGCACCATGTCGCACTCCCAGCCGGCCACCTCGGCCACCCCCTCGGGGCCGCCGAGCACGACGGGCTTGACGCCGTGAGCGTCCAGCGCCTCCCGCAGCGCGGGCACGGCCGCCGCGTCGGCCACCGCCACCGCCTCGACACCGAACTCGGCCGCCTGTCTGGCCAGCAGCTCGACCCTCCCTCCCCCTGCCGCGAGGGCCGTGACGCGGAAGCCGTCGGGGTTGGCGGCGATGACGTCGAGGGCCTGTGTGCCGATCGAACCTGTGGAGCCGAGGAGTACGACGGAGCGGAGGGTCTTCGCATGCACAGACCCATTCTCCCCGCTGCGCCGGGCGCTCAGGCACGCCGAGGCGGCCGGGCCAAAATCCGCCTCCTTTTGTGACACGAGATAACCCAGTTCATTTATGCCGGAAATTCGTCATATCGGAATGAGCGAATCTTGAGAAATCCGGATATTGCGGCCGCTACGTTCCCTCCCCGTAGTCCGCTTTAGTACTCCAGCCGCATTTAGTGATCGATGATTCGTCGCTGTCGCTGGTAATGGCAGCGGCGGGCGCGGGCTTGATGCCGACGTCGCCACTGTG
>NZ_JBFATY010000017.1:0-95286 GCF_040678535.1 Nonomuraea sp. NPDC052634
CAGTGGCGACGTCGGCATCAAGCCCGCGCCCGCCGCTGCCATTACCAGCGACAGCGACGAATCATCGATCACTAAATGCGGCTGGAGTATTAGGCCGTCGCGATGAGGCGGCGCAGGGCCGCCTGAGCGGGCGGGCCCCAGGTGGCCTTGCCGCCCGGCCGTCCGTGGACGCCGGCGTCGCCGACGTGCAGGCCGACGAGGGCGCGGATCACGGCCCACCCGCGGGCGCGGCGCAGGGTTGCGGTGTCCGGGGACGGCTCGTAGGCCGCGTGGCAGCGCTCGACGGCGGCGACGTCGGGCAGCAGGCTCCAGGCGGCGGACAGGTCGCAGGCCGGGTCGCCGGCGAACAGGTCGCCGAAGTCGATCACGCCGGAGATGACGCCGTCCGCGGTGAGGACGTTCGCCGGGTGCAGGTCGCCGTGCAGCCAGACCGGCGGGCCGTCCCAGGCGGGCGCGGTGGCGGCTGCGTCCCAGATCGTACGGACGACGCCGGCGTCCTCGCCGGAGACGAGCCCGGCCTCGACGGCCGAGGCGAGCTGATCGGCCACGTACGCGGACGCGGCGGCCAGGGGTCCTCCGCGCCCCCGGCCCCCGGTGTCCGCCTCTGCGGGGGCGGGCTGGTGGAGGGCGGTCAGGAAGGCGGCCAGGACGTCGGCCGACTCGGCGCCGCGCGTGACGGGTGCGCGGTCGGCGGGCTCGCCCGGCACCCAGGTGGTGACGATCCACGGCCGCGGGAACGCCGATGACGGCCGTCCGAGCCGCTGCGGCACGGGCACCGGCAGCGGAAGCCGCGGGGCGAGCCTCGGCACCCAGGTGTGCTCCTTGATCACCAGTTCGTCCGCGTCCTGCGTCGCCCACGGCAGCCGTACGGCGAGGTCGTCGCCGAGCCGCCACAGCTGGTTGTCCCAGCCGCGCGCACCGAGCCGCACGGGGCGATCGGCCAGGTCGGGGTGCTGCTCGCGGAGCAGCTCCCGTACGAGCTCCGCGCTGATGTCGATCTCGGTGTGCGTCATGCGGTGCAACCTAGCCGTTCCCCGGGTCCGGCGATTCCGGGCGTCCGGCGAAATTTCTTGATCATGACTCGCAACCTTTACCCGGAGTCCGTCATCAAAGAAGACATGATGAAGATGATGATGGGTGCTTCGCTCCTCGCTTGTTCGCTGCTCGTTGCCGGTGCCACCTCGGCGGTCGCCGAGGCGAAGCCGACGACGCTGGGTCCCCACGGCTACGGTGCCGTCAAGCTCGGGATGACCACCAAGCAGGCTCAGGCGACGGGGCAGATCGTCAAGAAGCTGGACGGGGGCGGCGCGGCCTGCTCGGGCTGGGATCTGAAGAAGTTCAGAACGCCGAAGAACGCGGTGGGGCTCTACATCTCGCCGCGCGTGGGGCTGGCCGCCATCTGGGCGGCGAAGGGCGTGAAGACCCCGCAGGGTATCAAGATCGGCTCCACGTACAAGCAGCTCAAGGCGGCCTACCCGGGCATCAAGAAGGACTTCCACGGCTACTACGTGGTCACGGTGCCGGGCAACAAGAAGGCGTACTACAACTTCACCGTCACTCGCGGCAAGGTCACCGAGTACGGCATCGCGCTGCGCAACCAGGACTGCTTCAACTAGTTCGACCAGGTGGTTTCTCTGCGCGAACGGGGGCGCGTCGGGTACGTCGCAAAGGGCTGAAAGCGGGGGCCGCCAGGGGGTTCGTCGGCCCCCGCTTTCACATGCGGTTCGTCGTCGGGGTCGCCGCGCTCAGGATCGCCGCTGTGACTCCGTACGCCATCGGCCGGACAACCGCCGCGCGGGGCTGAGGCGACGGCACCTCCGCCGACCGGATGCCGCCGCTCAACGCGGCCACCCTGATCATCGACTGCACCGGCCGGCCGGCGGTCCTCACCGGGCCGCGCAGCGCCGCGACGCCCGCGGGCGAGGTCGCCTGGCGGCAAGGCGTGGCGGTCGGGCTCACCCCGGCGGGGATGCGGGCGTTGACGGGGATGGCGCCGAAACGGCTGTTCGCACTCGTCCAAGACATCGTGCCGCCGCCCGCCCAGCGTGCCTGAGCATGATTTCCATGGAGGCCGCTCCCACGCTGGCCGATTCCGGTAAGGATCCGTTGTGGATCACGATCATCAAGGCCGTGATGCTGTTCCTCTTCCTGGCTTTGAGCGTGGCCTTCGGGGTGTGGTTCGAGCGCAAGCTGATCGCGCGGATGCAGCACCGCTACGGCCCCAACCGGGCCGGCAGGTTCGCGGCCTGCTTGTCGTCGCGGTAGCTGAACACGACGGCCACGTACGTGGGGATGTCCGCCGTTCCGCCTCGAATGCAGTCACATGACGCATACCGCCGCGTGCCTCTGTGGTCGCAGGATGGGCGGGCGAGGCCGGCCGTAACGCATCCCGTTATTTCGCGACTTATGGAGACGTACGTGGACACCATCACCCTGGGTGAGGTCACGCTCACCCGCGTCTGGGAGTACTTCGGGCCCGTCGGCATGACGCCCGAGGTGTTCTTCCCGGAGAGCCCGCAGGAGGCGTGGCGGGAGCATCGGTCCTGGCTGGCTCCGCATTTCCTGGACGAGCGGACCGGGATCGTCAACTCGGCGATCCAGACGTGGGTGCTGCGCAGCGAGGGCAAGGTCATCCTGGTGGACACTGGGGTCGGCAACCACAAGGACCGCCCGTACGCGCCCGTGTGGAACCGGCTCAACACGACGTACCTCGACAACCTCGCCCGCGCCGGAGTACGGCCGGAGGACGTCGACATCGTGATCAACACGCACCTGCACATCGATCACGTCGGCTGGAACACCTACCTCGACGGCCGCACCTGGGTGCCGACGTTCCCCCACGCCACCTACCTGATGCCGAAGGCGGACTTCGACTACTGGAACCCCGCCAACGAGCAGAGGACCCGGCTCGGGCGCGGCAACCAGAACGTGTTCGAGGACAGCGTCGCCCCCGTGCACGCGGCCGGGCAGACCCTGCTGTGGGAGGGCGGCCACCGCATCGACGGCAACCTACAGCTCGACCCCGCGCCTGGACACACGCCGGGCTCATCGGTGCTGACGCTGGAGTCCGGCTCGGATCGGGCGCTGTTCGTAGGGGACCTGCTGCACAACCCGTTCCAGATCCACGAGCCGGACGCCAACAGCTGCTTCTGCGAGGACCCCGCCGAGGCCCGCGCCACCCGCCGCGCGCTGCTCGGCCGGGCCGCCGACGAGAACGCGCTCATCATCCCGGCCCATCTGGGCGGGCACGGCGCGGCCGAGGTGGTCCGCGACGGCGGCAAGTTCGCCATCAAGGGCTGGGCGCCCTTCGCCCCGTACGGCGAGCGGGTCTGAGGGAGGAGAGCCCATGATCGACATCGTCACCACCACGCGGGGCGCCGTCCGCGGCGTGCGCCGGGGCGCCGCCCGGGTCTTCCTCAACATTCCGTACGCCGCCCCGCCGCGCGGCGCGGGCCGGTTCGCGCCACCGGAGCCGCACGAGCCGTGGGATGGCGTGCGCGATGCCACGGCTCCGGGCCCGAACGCGCCGCAGTCGGAGCGCCGGATCGGCGAGATGGACATGTCCGCGTATTTCGGCGCCGGCTGGAGCCGCGGCGAGGACTACCTGACGGTCAGCGTGTTCGCGCCGGCCAGCGGTGAAGGGCTGCCGGTCATGGTGTTCGTGCACGGCGGCGGGTTCGTGGCGGGATCGACGCGCTCGCCGCTGTACGACGGATCGGCGTTCGCCCGCGACGGGGTCGTCCTGGTCACGGTCAACTACCGGCTCGGCATCGCCGGATTCCTCGACCTGCCAGGGGCACCCGCCAACCGGGGCCTGCTGGACGTGGCCGCCGCGCTGCGCTGGGTGCGGGAGAACGCCGCCGCGTTCGGCGGAGACCCCTCGAACGTCACCCTTTTCGGCCAGTCGGCGGGGGCGACGATCGTCGGCGGCGTGCTCGCCACGCCCGAGGCGGCGGGGCTGTTCCAGCGGGCGATCGTGCAGAGCGGCAGCGGGCTGGGCGCGTTCACCCGCGAGCAAGCCATGCGCGTCACCGAGAAGGCCGCCGAGATCCTGGGCGTCGCGCCGCACGCCGCCGCCTTCGCCGGCGTCCCCGACGAGCATCTGGTCGAGGCCGCCACCCGGCTCGGCGGCATCAACCTGCGCACCGCGACGCGCCGGGACCCGCTGATCGGGCTCAGCCCGTTCAGCCTCGTGCTCGACACGCAGCCCGCCGACGCCGTCACCGCCGGGCTCGGCAGCGGCGTCGATCTGCTCGTCGGCACCACGAGCGAGGAGGGCAACCTGTATCTCGTGCCGGTCGGCACGTACGAAGGCTCGACCGCCGCCGACGTGCACGAGGCGGCGGCGCGCTCGCACCCTGACCCGGCCGGCCTCGTCGAGACCTACCGCGCCTCGCGGCCCGGGGCCTCGCACGCGGAGCTGCGCTCGGCCATCATGGGCGACGCCCTGTTCGGGGCGGGCAGCCGGGCACTGGCGTCCGCGCACGCCGCCCATCCCGGATCGGGGACGTACGTCTACGAGTTCACCTGGCGCTCCCCCGCCCTCGGCGGGCGGCTCGGGGCGGCCCACACGGTGGAGCTGCCGTTCGTCTTCGACCTCGCGCACCGGCCCGAGCTGCACGGCCCCGACGCCCTGCTCGGCCCCGGCGAGGCTCCCGCGGACCTGGCCACCCGGGTCCACGAGACGTGGATCAGGTTCGCGCGGACCGGCAAGCCCGGCTGGGACTCCTACGACACCGGACGCCGCGCCACCATGCGCATCGGCACCGCCTGGACCCAGATCGACGACCCCCGCCCGGAGGAGCGCCGCGTCTGGACATGATCCACGATCGCGGTAGGGTCGGCTGCCGTGGCGCGCTCAGGGTCGGACTTCCGCGGTTGGTACTGGTGGGCGTTGGTCGTCACGTCCGTCCTTGTGCCGTTCGTGGCGATCGCCGCGGTCGTGTTCCTCATCTCCCAGGGCCGGGAGAACGCCGACCAGTGGGCGAGCATCTTCAGCTTCGTCATCACCGGGCTCGTCGCCGCGGCGGCGATGATCGGCTGGTTGCGTCAACGCGCCAAGAGCAGGGGCGACCTCGGCACGCTGGACGTGGCCGAGCCCGAAGCGGACGCCGTCGCGGCGTGCGCCGAGCGGCTGGCCGCCGGTGTGGAGCGGGCGTGGCGAACCGAGGAGTTGCGGCAGCGCCTGCTGGACCCGGAGCCCATGCCGGTCGCCTGGCGCACGCTCGGCCCGCCGGTCACCGACCACTGGCGGGTCATCGGCGGCGGCGACACGCCCATCGACCTCGACGGCAGCCTGAACGACAGCTACGACGTGGTGCGCACCAGGCTGCCCAAGGGGCGGCTGGTCGTGCTCGGCGAGCCGGGCGGCGGCAAGACGTCGCTGATGGTGCGCTTCGTCCTGGACGCGCTGGCGGCGCGCGAGCCGTCCGACCCCGTACCCGTCATCCTGCGGCTGTCCACCTGGGAGCCCTCCGAGCAGCCGATCAGCAGGGTGAGGACCCCGACGAGCTGCTCACCTTCACGACCAGGCACGAGATCGAGACCCATCTTCTCGCCGGGCTGGTTCCCGCCCTCTACCCGGGTGCGAATGAGCCGGACCAGCCCGGCTGGCATCCGGGCTTCGCGGCAAGCTGGCTGTCCTTTCTAGCGCGGCACTTCGGCCGGCAGCCCATCTCCGTGCCGGGGCTGATCGACGCCGTGCCTACCTGGTTATACGGCGTGGTCCTCAGCCTGCTGTCCGGGTTGTGCGCCGGTGCGGCCTTCGGAGCGGCGGCGGGATCCGCGAGCGGAGCCCTGGTCGGGACGGTCATGGCCGTGGTCACGTTCGCCGGTCTCGCCGTCCCGTCCTCGGAGCCGCTCCCCGGAGGTGGACCACTGCCGTTTCTCGCGGGGACGGGCTTCTTCGCCGTCCTCCTCGCTCTGCTGACGAACGCCGCCGGGCTGAGCGCCGGCCAGGCGGCGGTCATCGCGGCGGGGGCCGCGCTCTGGCTGCAGGCGATCCTCTCGCGCGGCATAAGGGCCGTGCAGGTCGCGCTGCTCGACCTGGCCGTGGTGCACGCCGCCGTCACCCGGCCGTCCGTCTCCCCGTACGCGCTGATCCTGGCCTTCATCGTGACCTACCTCGCCGTGTCCGTGCTGTCCGCGTCTTCCCTGCGCCTGCTGCTGGCCCGCGCCCTGCTCGCGGTGTCGGGGCGGCTGCCGTGGCGGGTGGGCGCCTTCCTGGAGGACGGTCACCGGCGCGGCGTGCTCAGGCAGGTCGGCGGCTTCTACTACTTCCGCCACGATCTGCTCCGGCGGCAGCTCGCCCACGAGGAGTGGTGAGCCGCTTCGGAATATCGCGGGTGGCGGGGGCGTTGTCGGCCGGTCGAAGCCACCGGCCCCGCGGGAGGGACATGCCCGAGTACACCTCCGATCCGGCGATCGTGGGCCGGGACGGCGAGATCGCGGAGATCATGCGGCGGGTCGCCGCCGGGCGCTCTCACGTGCTCGTCCTCTCCGGCGAGCCGGGCGCCGGTAAGAGTGCGGTGCTCGACGTCGTGGCCGGTCGCGTTCGAGGCGACGGCGGGCTGGTGCTGCGGGTCGCCGGGAGCGAGCCGGAGTCGCGTCTGGGGTTCGCGGGGCTGCATCAGCTGCTGCGGCCGGTGCTCGGTGAGCTGGACGGGCTGCCGCCGCGCCAGCGCTGCGCGCTCCGGGCCGTCCTGGGGCTGGACGAGTGTACGGAGGCCCCTGACGGCGTGCTCACCGGCTCGGCCGTGCTCACCCTGATCTCCCGGTTCGGGTCGTCGCCGCTGCTCGTCGTGGTCGATGACGCGCAGTGGATCGACCGGGCGTCGCTGGACGTCCTGTCCTTCGTGGCTCGCCGTCTGGACGCCGAGCCCGTCACGCTGCTGGTCGGCGTGCGGTCGGCGGACGCGCTGCCCGGGTTCGACACGGGCTACGACCGGCTTGAGCTGGGGCCGCTGGACGGTGTCGCCGCCAACCGGCTGCTCGACCTGCAGCCGGAGCCGCCGGTCGGTCGCCATCGGGTGCGCGTTCTGCAGGAGGCCTCCGGCAATCCCCTGGCGCTGATCGAGCTGGCCCGCGTCCGGAGCGCCGGTGTTGAGGGGCCGCTGCCGGTCACCGACCGGCTTGAACGGATCTACGCGGAGCAGGCGCGGCCCCTTCCGGAGTCGACCCGCCGCTCTCTCCTGCTGCTCGCCGCGGCCGACGCGGCGGACTTCTCCGCCGTCTCTCATGGGCTGTCCGAGGCGTTCGTGCCTGCGGAGGAGGCCGGGCTCGTACGCCGATCCGGCCCGTCGGTCTCCTTCCGCCACCCGCTGATCCGCTCGGCCGTCTACCACGCTGCCCCCTTCGAGGAGCGCCGGCAGGCGCACCTCGCTCTGGCGCGGCTGAGCGAGGAGCCCGATCGCCGCGCCTGGCACCTCGCCGCCGCGGCCACCGGTCCCGACGCGGAGGTGTCGGACGCGCTGCGCGAGACCGCCGATCGGGCGCGCCGCCGTGGCGGGTACGCGGCCGCTGCCGCCGCCCTGGAGCGGGCCGCCGAGCTGAGCCCGCGCCGCGCGGACCGGGCGCGGCTGCTCGCCGAGGCCGCCGAACTTGCCGTCTTCACCGGGCAGCTCGACTGGGTGGAACGCCTGGTCGTCGCTGTCCGGGCGCACAGCGACGACCCGGAGCTGATCGGCCGGGCCTCGCTGGCCACCGGGAAGCTCATGGCGCTGCGCAGTAATCACACGACAGCCTTCGCCTTGCTGACCCGCATCGCCGCCGAGGCGTCCTTCCGTGAGATGCTCGCCTCCTCCGTAGAGGCACCGCCGCCCAAGGCCCTCACCATCTCCGCAGAGGTACCGGCCCTGCGCGCGCACCTTTCGGCCACAAAGGGGGCAGCGGCTCGGGAGCCGCATGCCGCAGCCGCAGAGGACACCCCGTCCCTGGAGGCGCTGGCCGCCGCTGCGGTGGTCCGCTACTACTCGGGTGAGGAGGCGCAGCGGCGGCGTATCGAGAGCCTGCTCGCCGCCTCCCCCGACGGCCCGTTGCGGGTCTGGGTGGAGGCCGTTTCCGATCCGCATGGCGCGGGTTCCCGGCTCAGGCCGAAGCTGCCCGAGCTGGTCGCCGCCGCCGAGGGCGACGCGGGCGGGCTGACCGTGCTCGCCGTCGTGGCCTGGCTGCTCGACCAGACCGCCCTGGCCGTGAAGACCTTCGACGAGGCGTACGACAGGTGGCGGGTCCGTGGCGCGCTGCCGGACGGTCTGGGCAGCGCCGTCGGCTGGGCGTACCTCGATCACGGCCGGTGGGCCGAGGCGCGCACGGTGGCCTCCGAGATCGCGGCGGTGGCGGCGACGGCGGGGCTGGAGCACGCCGAGGCGTGCGCGTACGCGCTGGATGCGACGGTGCTCGCGCTGCGCGGCGAGACGGACGGAGCGCGGCGGGCCGCCGAGCGGGCGCTGGCCCTCGTCGATCCGCTGGAGAGCCGCTCCATCGCGGTCGCCGCGCACCGGGCCCTGGGCCTCGCGGCCGTGGCCGACGGCGACTACGAGGCCGCCTACACGTGGTTCGGGTCGGCGTTCACCGGCGACGGCGACCCCGTTCACTATCACGTCTCCCCCACGGTGCTGGCCGAGCTCGCCGCCTCGGCCGCCCGCCTGGGACGGCGGGGCCGCCACGGCCCCGATCGACGTGTCGCCGAGCTGCTCGAACGCGCGGCCCAGCGGCTCGGCCCCGCCCCGTCGCCCCGGCTCGCCGCGCTGCTCGACCGGGGCCGCGCCCTGCTGGCCGAGCCCGGCAGCGCCGGACCCGACAGCGCCGGACCCGGCAGCGCCAGACCCGGCAGCGCCGACCCAGGCAGCGCCGAACCTGACAGTGCCCAACCTGACAGTGCCCAACCTGACAGTGCCCAACCTGACAGTGCCCAACCTGACAGTGCCGAGCCGTACTTCCAGAGGGCGCTGGCGGGCGACGCGGGCGAGCAGTGGCCGTTCGAGCGGGCGCAGACCAGGCTCGACTACGGCGAGTGGCTGAGGAGGCGCCGCCGCATCACCGAGGCCCGCCCGCAGCTGGCCGCCGCGCTGGAGACGTTCCGCAGGCTCGGCGCGCGGCCGTGGGCCGAGCGGGCCGAGGCGGAGCTGCGCGCCGCCGGCGTCGAGGCCATCGGCGGCGTGACGCCGGATGTCCTCACCGAGCTGAGCCCGCAGCAACAGCAGATCGTCAGGCTCGCGGCCCGCGGGCTGACGAACCGCGAGATCGGCGACCGGCTCCACCTGTCGCCGCGCACGGTCGGCTCCCACCTGTACCGGGTGTTCCCCAAGCTGGGCGTCACCGCCCGCGCGCAGCTGCGCGACGTGCTCGAAGGCACCGGCCGGTGACGCGCCACAGGTCCGCGCGGACGTCGCGGTAAGGCACGTCCTTCAGGTACTGCCGCTATTCCTGGCCGGTGAGCGTACGGCCCGCGCGCTCGCACACGAGCCTGGCGTCCGTGGCCGGGCAGCTCGTCGGCGGCGTGCTGGTGGCGGTGCGGGCGTGGCGTTCGGGGTCGCGGTCATCGGACTGATCTTCTTGTCGCTGCTCGGCGGCGCGACCGACGCGGCGAGCCACAGCAGCGCATTCGCCTGGGCGCTGGTGACGAACCCCATGCTGTCGCTGCTGCTGGTGCCCGTGCTCCGGAGAGGCAGGCCCTAGCCCGCCGGGACAGCGGCGGGGGCGGGCTAGGTGCGGGATCGTGGGGCGATGCCCGTTTCTGCCGGTGGGACGAGGTCCTTGACGGCGGCGATCGGGACGTCCTCGGTGCAGGTGCGGACCAGCAGGGTCTCGACGGCGCGCAGCATGGCCGTCGCCGTCTGCCTGGTCAGGTACGCGGTGTCGATGATGAGGCTGAGCTGGCCGGTGTCGGGGGCGGTGCCCAGGGTGAAGAACGCCTTGAACCGGACGCCGGGCCAGGCGTTGGTGACGTACGTACGGGTCCTCTCCGTGAGCGGGGTCAGGTCCTCGCCGAAGCGGGGCAGGTTCGGCCAGGTTCCGTCGCCGCGCCGGTCGTTGAAGAAGGCGTCGAGGTCGGGCTCGCTGCCCCTGATGCGGCCGATCTCCTCGCGCATGGCCGTCATCTCGAACGGGTCGTAATGGGCGTTGCGATAGGCCATGAGGGCGCTGCGGTGGGCGGCCAGGCAGGTGTCGGTGAAGCCGGTCTCGGGCAGGTCGAGCACGAGCAGGGCGTCCTGGCCCACGGTGGCGACCAGCGGACGGGTGCGCGGGTCGCGCCGGTTGCTGTGGACGAGCTGCATGACCGCCCGCGGCCGGCCGCTCGCGACGGCCAGGACGGTGGCGCAGCCGGCGATGAGCACGCTCGTCGTGCTGATCGTCAGCCGCTCGGCCAGCCGGACGGCCGCCGCCGCGAGCGCCACCGACTCCATGCCGACCTCGATGAACCGGGGCTCCTCCGGCTCCCCCGGCGGATGGTCGAACACCTCGAGCGGGACGGTTTCGAGCACCTTGCGCCAGTAGCGGATCGACCGCCGCGAGCGGGCCTGGAACGGCTCCTCGCGTTCCAGCGCCGCCTGCTCCATCGGCTGCCACGGGGGCGCCGGCAGGTCGTCGCCGCGCAGCAGCGCCCGCCACTCGGCCGACAGCAGGCTCAGCGCCTGGTAGTCCACCGCCAGGTGCGAGAAGGCGAACGCCAGGGCGCGCGGCCGGCCGTCGGCCATCACGACGGCGCAGCGCAGCGGCAGGTCCGCGCCGTGATCGAAGATCGTGGTGCCGAGCTCGGCGGCGATGCGCCCCGCGGTCGCCAGCGGCCCCTCCGTGCCCGTCCGCACCAGCTCGACGGTCAGCTCGCCGCTGCGCGCCACCCGCTGCACCGGGCCGTCTGGGGTGTCGATGAACGTGGTGCGCAGGCTCTCGTGGCGTTCGAGCATCCGGCGCAGCGCGCCCAGCACGGTCGCGAGGTCGCGCCTGCCGTGCACCGGCAGCACCCAGGGGCAGTTGAGGAACGACTGGCTGGGCCCCATCAGGTGCACGGCCCGCCACATCAGCCGCTGCCCCCAGGTCAGCGGCGCCTGGCCGTCCCGCGTCCCGCTGAACCGGACCGAGGCGGTCGCCATGGCCGGGGTGGTCATCGGGCGTCCAGCAGGTCCGACACGTGGGCGGCGAGCGCGTCCACGCGGTCGAAGGCGGACAGGTCGCCGCCGAGATCGACGTCCACGCCGAAGACGTCCTCGATCGCGTCGATGAGCCTGATCCACGCCAGCGAGGTCAGGCCCAGCGCCGACAGCGAGTGGTCGCCGGCGAGCGCCTGCTCGGCGCTGATCTCGCCGTCGGACACGGCGGCCACCAGGTCCGCGAGCCTGCGTTCCAGGTCGCTGCTCACCGCGCGCCCCCCTTCGACTCCTGGCGCAGCCGTACGCTGCGGGGACGCATGTCCGTCCAGATCTCGTCGATGTGATCCAGGCACTCCTGCCGGTCGCCGGTGAAGCCCGTCGCCCGCCAGCCGTCCGGGAGCGGGCGGTCGAGCGGCAGCAGCGAGTACTGCTCCTCGTCGTTGACGACCACCTGGTGTCGTCCCGTCACGTCATTCCTCCTTCTGTCGCAGGGCTTGTACGCCGACCAGGTCGTCGGCGACGGCGTCCGGAACCTCGTCGTCGAAGCGGGCCAGGGCCGGAACCCGCATCGCGGCCAGTGTGAGCGCCAGGATGGCGAGGCCGAAGAGCACGTACATCAGGCCGATGCCGCGGCCGGGGCCGACACCGATGACCGCTCCGACCGTCGAGGCGAGCGGGCCGCCGTCCAGCAGCAGCGGGTCGAGCAGCGTGGCGGCGTACGGCGCGACGAGCCCGTACCCGATGGGCAGCGTGGACCAGGCGATGAGCGTGTTCATCGCGAACACCCGGCCGTGGAACCGCTGCGGCACCTTGACCTGCACGATCGTGGTGTAGATGCCGTTCAGCAGGGTGATCCAGAGCGTGATGCCGCACACGCCGGCGGCGATCACGACCAGGTCGGCGCGCAGGCCGGTGAGCAGGCAGAAGCAGCCGAGCACGAGGCTGCACAGCAGCACGCCGCGCAGGCGCCGCCGGCGCGGGCCGCCCCAGACGACCATGATGAGCGCGCCCAGGAACGTCCCGAGTCCGGCGAGGAAGGAGATCCTGCCGACGTCGGCGAGCCCGGCGAAGGAGAGCACCAGCGGCGAGAACATCAGCAGCAGCGGTGCGAGGAACACGTTCAGCACGACGAAGAACAGCAGCATGGCGACGAACCCCCGGTGGCCAAGGGAGTAGCGCAGGCCGCCGAGGATCTCGTCCTTGATCGACTCGCGGCGCCGCCAGGGCATGCTGTCGGGGAAGCGCACCGCCAGCACGACGGCGATGGCGACCGCGTAGCCGGCGATGTCGAGCAGGAGGATGCCGCCGAGCCCGATCGCCGACATCAGCCCGACGGCGAAGATGGGCACCAGGAGCTGGGCGGTGCCGTTGCCGATCTGCGTGATGC
Source organism: Nonomuraea sp. NPDC052634 (assembly GCF_040678535.1). Taxonomy (NCBI): domain Bacteria; kingdom Bacillati; phylum Actinomycetota; class Actinomycetes; order Streptosporangiales; family Streptosporangiaceae; genus Nonomuraea; species Nonomuraea sp. NPDC052634. The sequence continues at coordinate 12,475 of NZ_JBFATY010000017.1, forward strand.
CGACCGCGTGCCCGAGGTAGTGCTTGGGGACGAGCTGCGGGACGGCGGAGAAGTACGCAAGGCGCTGGAACGTGAGCGCGACGGACAGGCAGCCGAGCAGCGGGTAGATCATGTCGACCGACAGGTTCCCCGTCCACAGCAGCACGCCGAACGCGAGCTGGATCGTGAACGCGGCGATGTCTCCGGCCAGCATCACCCGGCGGCGGCTCGTCCTGTCGATGATCGCGCCGGCGACCGGTGCCACCAGCATGCCCGGCACCAGGCCGACGACCGCCATGAGCGCGAACTTCGCCACCGACCCGGTCGTGGTGTAGATCCACAGGGGGACGGCGAACTCGGTCAGCGCCGATCCCGTCATGGAGACGAGCTGGCTGAGCGCGATGGCGAGGAAGCGCGGAATGCCGGGCCGCACGCCGGTCGGGGCGGGCATCGTGTCGGCGTGCGACACGTCGTGCAACCACCAGGTACGGCCGCTGCCTCGCGGCGGCCCGGCCGGGCGGGGACCGGCCGGTTCCTTCAGGTTCCGGTGGACGGTGGTGACGATCTCGGCGAGCTCCTGTGCCCGATATTTCAGGAAGAAGTGGCCAGCCTCTGCGAGCACGACCACCGCCGACACCGAGGTGAGGAAGTGCCATTCGCGGAAGCGTTCCTGGTAGTAGTCCGTCGCCGGATCCTCGGTCCCCACGACGCTGATCACGGGAGCGCGCAGCCGCTGCGTGCCGGACTCGAACAGGCGGGTGTAGTAGTCCTCGGCCTCTCGCGAGTCGCGGCGCATGTTCCGTACGATGCGGCGGGCCTGCGCGGGGTCGAGGTCGCTCATGTCCACGCCCTGCGAGATCAGCCAGTTGACGTAGCGCTGATCGCTGCGCAGCCGCTCGGCCTCCGCGATCTTGGCGATGCGCGACATGATCCGGCCGCGCGGGCGGGCGAACGGGAAGATGCCGCCGATGTAGACGCCGTCGAGCTCGCGGCCGGCGGCTTCGAGCCGGCGGGCGATCTCCACGGTCAGCGCCGAGCCCACGCCGCAGTGCCCGTACAGGACGATCGGGCCCTCGACCTTCTCCAGGATCTCGCGCACGCACCCGGCGGCCAGCTCGTCGAACGGCAGCCTGTCCTCGTCCACGCCCACGTCGTGACCGGGGATCGCCACCGACCACAGCGCGTGCCCGTCCGGCAGGGCGTCGGCGAGCGGCTGGTAGACGACGGCACTGCCGCCACCGTACGGGACGCACACGTAGCTGAGGACCGGGCTGGTGCTGCCGGCGGCGGTCAGCCGGTGCAGCAGCGCGCGGGGGCCGCGCCGGTCCTGCGGGGTGTCGGCGAGCGCGGCCAGCTCGCGGACGGTGCGGTGCTTGAAGACGTCCATGACGCTGACCACGGCGCCCGTCTCCTGGCGCAGCCGGGCCACCACCTGGGTCGCGAGCAGGGAGTGGCCGCCGAGGTCGAAGAAGTCGTCGTCCACGCCGACCGCCTCGACGCCCAGCAGCTCGCCCCAGATGGCGGCGAGCGCGCGTTCTGTGGGGGTGCCGGGCGCGATGAACTCGACCGTGGCGTCCCTGGTCGCCACGGGTGCGGGCAGGCGGCGGCGGTCCAGCTTGCCGTTGGGGCTCAGCGGCAGGGCGGCGAGGGTGACATAGCTCGCGGGGACCATGTAGTCGGGCAGCGTCTTCTTCAGCTCGGCCCGGAGCGCGCCGTGGTCGAGGGCCTGGTCGAGCGCCTGGTCCAGGGCGTCGCCGGTGCCGGGGGTGACGTACGCGACCAGGCGGTCGTCGCGGACGATCACGGCGGCGTCCCCGACGGCGGGCAACGCGCGCAGCGCCGCCTCGATCTCGCCCGGCTCGATGCGCAGGCCGCGCAGCTTGACCTGGGCGTCCAGCCGGCCGAGGAACTCCAGCACCCCGTCAGAGCGGCGTCTGACCAGGTCGCCGGTGCGGTAGAGGCGCGAGCCCGGCGGGCCGTACGGGTTCGGCACGAACCGCTCGGCGGTGAGCGCGGGACGGTTGAGGTAGCCCCTGGCCAGGCCGGCACCGCCGATGAACAGCTCACCGGGCACCCCGATCGGCACCGGGGACATGGCGGCGTCCAGGACGTACAGGGTGGTGTTGGCGATGGGGGTGCCGATCGGGACGCGGGCCGCCGAGGTGAGGGTTTCGGGCCGGCAGTGCCAGGCGGAGACGTCCACGGCGGCCTCGGTGGGGCCGTACAGGTTGTGCAGCTCGGCGGCGGGAAGCGCGGCGACGCAGCGGCGGGCCAGGTCGGCGGGCAGCTCCTCGCCGGAGCAGATCACCCGCCGCAGCGAGCCGCACCCCGCGCCGCCGTTCTCGGCGAGGAAGACGGCCAGCATCGACGGGACGAAGTGGGCGGTGGTCACGCCCTCGGTGGTGATGAGCTTGCGCAGGTACGCGGCGTCCTTGTGGCCGCCCGGCGTCGCGAGCACCAGCCTGGCCCCGCAGCGCAGCGGCCAGAACAGCTCCCACACCGACACGTCGAAGCTGAGCGGCGTCTTCTGCGCCACGACGTCGGCCTCGCCGATCCGGAAGCGGTCCTGCATCCAGTCGAGCCGGTTGGCGATGGCGCCGTGGGTGTTCGGCACGCCTTTGGGGCGGCCGGTGGAGCCGGAGGTGTAGATGACGTAGGCGACGTCGTCGGGCCGTACCTCGGGCAGCGGTCCTGCCGCGCCGGTCCAGACGTCGGGATCGTCCAGGTCGAGGACGGTCGCGCCGGTGTCCGGCAGGTCCGGGCGGATGCTGCTTTGGGTGAGCAGCACGGCCGGTGCGGCGTCGGCCAGCATGAACGCCACCCGGTCCGGCGGGTATTCGGGGTCGATCGGCAGGTACGCGGCGCCCGCCTTGAGCACGCCGAGCAGGCCGGGCAGCAGCTCCAGCGAGCGTTCCGCGCACACGGCGACCACCGTCCCAGGGCCCGCGCCGAGGTCGCGCAGCGTGCGGGCGACCCGGTCCGCCGCGGTGTCCAGCTCGCCGTACGTCAGTGACCGCCCTTCGAAGCGCACCGCGACGGCGTCGGGAGTGCGGGCCGCCTGCGCCTCGATGGGGCCGTGCAGGGTGGCGGGGCCGGGGTATTCGGCGGCGGTGTCGTTGAAGGTGTGCAGGACCTGGCGGCGTTCGTCCTCGGTGAGCAGGTCGATGCGGGACAGCGGGGTGCCGGGGTCGGCGGCGACCCGCTCCAGCAGCGTGCACAGGTGGCCGGCGAGGCGTTCGATGGTGTCCGGCTCGAACAGGTCGGTGTTGTAGACGAACATGCCGCCCGAGTCGTCGCCGACGTACAGCTCCAGGTCGTAGCGGGTGGCCCAGGAGTCCACGGGGAAGTCGGTGACGGTCAGCCCGGCGGGCGGGTCGATGGCCTCGTGGCGGTAGTTCTGCATCGCGAACATCACGCCGAACAGCGGTGACCTGGACACGTCGCGCGGCACGTCCAGCTCGGAGACGAGCTGCTCGAACGGCAGGTCCTGGTGGGCGAAGGCGTCCAGGACGAGGTCGCGCACCCGGTCGATCAGCTCGGCGAACGTGGGGTCGCCGGTCAGGTCCACCCGCATGGTGAGCATGTTCACGAAGCAGCCGATCACGCCGTCCAGCTCGGGGACCTGCCGGCCGGCCACGGGCGATCCCACGGCGACGTCCTCGGTGCCCGCGTACCGGCCGAGCAGCGCGGCGAGCGCGGCCAGCATGACCATGTACGGCGTGGCCCGGTGCGCGCGTCCGAGCCCGGCCAGCGCGGCGGCCACCTCGGGGTCGAGGGTGAACGGGTGCGCGGCGCCCGTGTAAGTGCGTTCGGGCGGGCGTGGCCGGTCCGCCGGCAGGTCCAGCGGTTCCAGGCCGGCCAGCCGGTCGCGCCAGTAGTCCAGGTCGCGCTCGGACGGGGGCAGGCCGCGCTGCCAGGCGGCGTAGTCGGCGTACCCGACCTGCGGGGCGGGCGGTGTGCGGCCGTCGTAGCGGGCGAAGACCTCGCGCAGCAGCACGTCGGCGGACCAGCCGTCGGCGGCGATGTGGTGGACCGCGATCACCAGCACGTGATCGTCGTCGCCCAGCCTGATCAGCAGCGCCCGTGCGATGGGGCCCGCCGCGAGGTCGAACGGCGCCGCCAGGAACCGCTCGGCCTGTTCCTTGGCGGCGGCCTCGTCGGGCGCGTCGCGGACGGTGAGGGGGAGCGTGGCGTCCGCGGCGAGCACGACGCGCGGGCGGCCGTCCTCGGTGGCGGGGAAGCGCATGCGCAGCGCGTCGTGCCCGGCCACGACGGCGTCGAGCGCGGCGGCCAGGGCTCCGGTGTCGAGCGCGCCGCGCAGCCGCAGCCGGATCGGGATCGTGAGCTGGGCGGTGCCCGGCGCGAACTGCTCCAGGAACCACAGCCGCTCCTGCGCGTGCGACAGCGGCGGCGGCTCGCCGCCGGGGCGCGCGGGAATGGTACGGCGCGGGGCCGCCCCGCGCCGCAGCCGCTGCGCCAGCAGCGCCTGCTTGGCCGCCGACAGCTCGTTCGCGCCCGTCACTGCGCCACCTCCCACAGCCCCATCGCCTCCGGGCACGTCACTCCCCCACCTCCAGCAGTTCCGCGGCCTCGGCGTCGGTGAGCGCCGAGAGTTGCTCGATCACCAGCCGCTCGACCGCGGCCGCGAGCCCGGCGACGGTCGGGTGGTCGAACACCGTGCGGATCGGCACCTCCGTCTCGACCGCGTTGCGCAGCAGGGCCGCGACCCGGGTGGCGAGCAGGGAGTGCCCGCCCAGGGCGAAGAAGTCGTCGTGGGCCCCGACCGTCTCCAGGCCGAGCAGCTCGCGCCAGACTTCGGCCACGAGCACCTCGGCGTCGGTGCGCGGGGCCACGTACTCCGCGGCGGGTCCTGGCTCGGGCGCGGGCAGGGCCGCCACGTCCACCTTGCCGGTGATCGTGAGCGGCAGCTCCGGCAGGCTCACCCAGGCCGTGGGCACGAGATGGGCCGGCAGGGCCGCGGCCAGGCGTGCCCGCAGCTCGTCCGGTTCGGCCGGCCCGGCCACGTACGCGGCCAGCCGTTCCCCGTCCGCCGTCACCACCGCCTGCCGGACACCGGGCTGGGCCAGCAGCACGGCCTCCACCTCGCCCGGCTCCACCCGGAAGCCGCGCACCTTCACCTGGGCGTCGAACCGGCCCAGGAACTCCAGCGTCCCGTCCCGCCGCCACCGCACCCGGTCGCCGGTCCGGTAGAGCCGGGAGCCGGGCGGGCCGAAAGGATCGGGGACGAACCGGTCGGCCGTCAGCGCCGGGCGCCCCAGGTAGCCCCTCGCCAGCCCCGCCCCGCCCAGGCACAGCTCGCCGGGGCAGCCGGGCGGTACGGGCTCGCCGTACGGGCCGAGGACGTGCGCGGTCGTGCCGGCGATCGGCCGCCCGATGGGCGGGCGCCCCACGGTGTCGGCCGCGCCGAGGTCGTGGGCCGTGGCGATGATGGTGCCCTCGGTCGGCCCGTAGGTGTTGATCAGGCGTACCCGGTCGCCGAACCGCTCCCGCCACCTGGCCACCGCCGCCGCGTGCACCTGCTCGCCACCGAGGATCACCAGCCGCAGCGGCTCCGGCCAGGTCACGTCGCCGAGCGCCTCGGTGAGCCGGTGCCAGTAGGCGGTCGGCAGGTCCAGCACGCTCACCTGCCGGCCGGCCGGTGTGCGCAGCACGTCGGGCAGCGAGGCGGCGCCGTCGGGCAGGAGCAGCACGCTCGCGCCCGCCGTCAGCGCCGGGTACAGCTCCTCGGCGTGCGCGTCGAAGCTGAGCGAGGCGAACTGCGCGACCCGGTCGTCCGGCCCGATCCCGTACGCCTGCCGCATCCACTCCACGCGCGCCGCCAGGCTGCCGTGCTCGACCAGCACCCCCTTCGGCCGGCCCGTCGAGCCCGAGGTGTAGATCACGTACGCGGGGTCGTCCGGCTCGACCGGGTCCCAGTCGCCGTACCAGTGGGGATCGCCTGGCCCTGCCTCGTCGCCGGCGACGAGCACGACCGTCTCTCCCGGCAGCCGCGATGCGAGCCCGGCGTCGGTCACCACCAGCCGGGCGGCGCTGTCTGCGATCAGGAACGCGAGCCGTTCGTCGGGGTAGGCGGGATCGAGCGGCAGGTAGGCGCCCCCGGCCCGCCACACGGCCAGCAGGGCCACGATGGCCTCGGCCGACCGTTCCAGGCAGACGCCGACCACGCATCCATCGGCGACGCCGCGCCGCCGCAGGGCCGCCGCGAGCCGCGCCACCTTGGCGTCGAGCTGCGCGTAGCTCATCGCCTCGCCGCCCCACAGCAGCGCCGTGGCGTCGGGGTGCGCGGCCATGGCCCGCCTGATGAGCGCGGGCACGCTCTCCCCGTCGCCGGGGACGGCCGATCGGGACGCCGTGAGCAGGGCCGTGTCGGCCTCCGTCAGCAGGGGCAACCGGGAGATCGGGGTCTCGGGGGCGTCCGCGATGCCCTGGAGCAGGGTCTCGAGCCGGGCGGCCAGCCCTTCCACGGTGTCCGCCCGATACCGGGTGGCGTCGTAGCCGAACACCGCGAGCAGCCCTCGCTCGTTGCGCCAGAACTCCAGCGACAGCTCGAACTTGGCCTGCCGGTACCCGCCGTCGAACAGCTCCACCCCGAGGTCGCCGACCCGCTCGGGCGGAGTCCCCTCCCCCGCCTGGCTGTGCAGAATGATCATGGTGCTGAGCAGCGGATTGCGGTTCAGGTCGCGGGGCACGCCCAGCTCGCCGATGAGCCGTTCGAAGGGGACGGTCCTGTGGGCGTGCGCGTCGAGCACGGTACGCCGGGTCGCGTCCAGCAGCTCGGCGAAGAGCGGATCCCCGGACAGGTCGCCGCGCAGCACCAGCGTGTCGGTGAGGTAGCCGATGACGGGCTCCAGCTCCATCCGGTCCCTGGTCGCCCACGGGGTGCCGACCAGGATGTCGTCCTGCCCGGTGTGCCGGGCCAGCAGCACCTGGTAGGCGGCGACCAGCACCATGAACAGCGACGCGTTGTGCTCCTGCGCGATCCGTTCCAGCCGGGTCACCAGCTCCGCGGGCACCGTGAAGGTGTGGAAGGCGCCCTCGGGCCGCTCGCCTCCCTGCAGGTCGGCGGGCAGGTCGAGCACGGGCGGGTCGGCGAGCTGGTCGCGCCAGTAGGCCAGCGACTCCTCGGAGTCCTGTTCCCGCTGCCACAGGGCGACGTCGCCGTACTGGATCCTCAGCGGCGGGAGCTCGGCGTCCCTGTCCTGGTAAAGGGCGAACAGGTCGTCGAACAGGATGCCGAGCGACGTTCCGTCCGCGATGATGTGGTGCAGCACGAAGCAGAGCACGTGATCGCCGGGCCCGAGCCGGAGCAGGCTGATCCGCAGGGGCGGCGCCTGCGCCAGGTCGAACGGCGCGTTCGTGCGCTCGGCGACGAGCCGCAGCGCCTCGGATTCCGCGCCCGGCGATCCCGCCAGGTCGATGCGCTCGACGGTCACGGGGCCCGGCGGGTGGATGACCGTGATCGGCGCGCCGTCCACGTCGGCGAACGACGTGCGCAGGCTCTCGTGCCTGGCCACCACCGCGTCCAGCGCCTCCTGCAGCGCGCCGGTGTCCAGCTCGCCCCGCAGCCGCAGCACCAGATACATGTTGTACGAGGCGTCGTCCGGGTCGAACTTCTGCAGGAACCACAGGCGTTCCTGGACGAACGACAGCGGCGGGACGACCCCCTCGGGACGCGGCCGGATCTCCGCCGCCGGGCGGTCACCCTGCAGCCGGACGATCTCCTCGACGACCCCCTGGATGGTCGGATCGTCGAAGAAGGCGTCCAGCGACACGTCCACGCCCAGGCTCTCCCTGATCCTGGCCGAGATCTGGGTGATGGTGAGCGAGTGCCCGCCGAGGTCGAACAGGTCGTCGTCGATGCCGACGTCGTCCAGCTCCAGCACCTCGCACCAGATCCGCCGCACCTCCTCGACCAGCGCCCCGCCGCCGGAGCCCGGCGGCGCGGCTTGCTGTGCCGATTCGGCTTGCTGTGCCAGTTCGGTTCTCTGTGGCGGCTCGGTTGTGCGCGGCGGCTCGGGGAGCGCGGCGCGGTCCAGCTTGCCGATCGGGTTGAGCGGGAGGGCGTCCAGCAGGACGTACGCGCTCGGCAGCGTGGCGGCGGGCAGGGTCCTGGCCAGGTGGGCGGCCAGATCGCCGGCGTCGGGTTCGCCCTGGGCGGGGACGACGTAGGCGATCAGGCGGTGGTCGTCCGTTCCCTCGCCACGGACGACCACCGCGGCCTCGCCCACCTGGGGGTGCTCGCGCAGCCTGGCCTCGATCTCGCCGAGCTCGATCCGGTGGCCGAGCAGCTTGACCTGGCCGTCCCTGCGGCCGAGGAATTCGATCTCGCCGTCGTCCCGGTAGCGGGCCATGTCGCCGGTGCGATAGAGCCGCGCTCCTGGTGGGCCGAAGGGGTCGGGGACGAAGCGTTCCGCCGTGAGCGCCGGTCTGCCCCGGTAGCCGCGCGCCACCCCGGCCCCGCCGATGCACAGCTCGCCCGCGACACCCTGGGGAACCGGCCGCAGTGCCTCGTCGAGCAGGTAGATCCGGGTGTTGGCGAGGGGGCGGCCGATGGTGACGACGTCGCCGTCGCCCGGCTCGCCGTACGTGCTCCAGATCGTGGTCTCCGTCGGGCCGTAGACGTTGACGACGCGGGGGAAGCGCTCGCGTAACTCCTGCGCGAGCCGGGGCGGCAGCGCCTCTCCCCCGGTCAGCGCGGTCACGCCGGCCAGGCCGCCGGGCAGCAGCAGCCGCCACACCGACGGCGTGGCCTGGACGTGCGTGACGCCCTGTTCGGCGACCAGCCGGGCCAGCGCCTCCGGCTGCCGTACGGCGCCGTGCGGCGCGACGACGACCCGGCCGCCGGTGATCAGCGGCAGGTACAGTTCCAGTGCGCTGATGTCGAACGCGGGCGAGGTGAGCGCGAGCCAGGCGTCGGCGGGTCCCGACTCGAGCCGGTCGCGCATGGCCAGCAGCAGGTTGGCCAGGTTGCCGTGGTCGACCTCGACGCCCTTGGGCCGGCCCGTCGAGCCCGAGGTGTAGATCACGTAGGCCGAGTCGCCGGGTCGTACCGGCTCCGCGAGCCGCTCCCCCGTCTCCAGGGACGCGCGGTCCACCAGCATCACCGGCCAGGGCAGCGCGTCCGTCTCGGACAGCACCAGCACGGGACGGGCGTCGTCCACGATCATGGCGAGCCGTTCCGCCGGGTGGTCGGGGTCGAGCGGCAGGTACGCGGCTCCCGCCTTGTGCACGGCGAGCAGGCTCACCAGCAGCAGGTCGGAGCGGCGCAGGTGCACGGCGACCAGCTCGCCTCGCCCGGCCCCTGCCTGCCTGATCCTGGCGGCCAGCCGCCCGGCCGCCGCGTCCAGCTCGGCGTACGTGAGCGTCCTGCCGTCGAAGGTGACGGCGCACGCGCCGGGACGGGCCCGCACCTGCTCGGCGAACAGGCTCGGCAGCGTCGCATCGGCGGGGTAGGCGACCTCGGTGTCGTTCCACTCGACGAGCATCCGCCGCGCCTGCTCCGCCGGCATGACGTCCAGCTCGCCCAGGCACGTGCCGGGATCGTCGGCGGCGTGGCGCAGCAGGGCGCGCAGGCCGTCGGCGAAGCGGGCCGCGACGTCGCGGTCCACGGCCGCCGGGTCGTAGCGCACGCACAGGGCAAGCCCGCCGGGGCCGTCCACGATCTGCAGGTGCAGCGGGTTCCGCGCGCCGCCCGCGAACATCATGCGGTCCACGGTGACCGTCAGGCCGGGGAAGACGGGGTCGGGCTCCTGCCTGCGATAGCTGATCGAGACGGGCAGTGCCGCTCGTCTCGGCGGCGCCTGGCGGAACCGGTACACCGCGCGCAGCTCGTCTCGCAGCTCGCCGACGAACGCGCGGAAGGTCTGCCCGCCTTCCGGCCGGGAGTGCACGGGCAGCTCGTTGACGAACGCGCCGATGTGGTCGCGGGTCTCGGGGCCGCGGGTGGTGACGTCGACGGCGACCGCCACGTGCTCCGCGCCGTACCGGAACAGCAGCGCGTGCACGCCGGCCAGCAGCACCTCGAAGGTCGAGGCGCCGGTCGCCGCCGCGGCCGTGCGCGCCGAGCGGGTCAGCTCGTGGTCGAGCCCGGCGTCGATCTGCTCGCCGGGCCCGTACCGCCGCCCGGTGCGCCGCTGCCCCGGCAGCATGACCTCGCCCGGCTCGCGTGCGGCCCAGAACTCGCCGGCCTCCGCCAGCACGTCCGCCGCGGGCTCCTGCCAGGTGAGCGGCAGCGGCGTCGGGGACTCGGATCTGTAGGCCGCGGCGAGGTCGCGTACCAGGATGTCCTTGGAGATGCCGTCGAAGACCAGATGGTGGGCGACGAACAGCAGCAGATGCCGCCGCTCCCCCGCCCGCGCGAGCGTGAACCGGGCGAGCGGCCCCTTCTCCAGGTCGAACGGCCGCGCGCTCTCCTCCCGGATCAGCCGGTCGGGATCGGTCCGGCCGGCGACAGTCACGGACGGTCGCGCGGCGGGGACCAGCCGGAGCCCGTCGCCGCTCTCCGCGACGGCGGTGGCGAGCACCGGATGCCGGGCGGCCATCGCTTCGCACGCGCCGAGCAGCGCGGCCACGTCGAGGTCGCCGTCGAACCACACGGCGAGCGGCATGTGGTACGCCGTTCCCGCTCCCATGCGCTCGCCGACCCATATGTCCTGCTGGACGTACGAGGCCGGCACGCTCTCCTGGCAGTGCGTCATGTGCGTTCTTCCTGTGATCGTGGTCAGGTGGCGTCGGGCCGGAGCAGGTCGAGCAGCCGCGACTTCACCACCTTGCCGAGGTGGTTCTTCGGCAGTTCGGGGACGAACAGCAGCCGGCTCGGCAGCTCGTGCCTGGCCAGCCGGTCCATCAGGAACGTCCGCAGGTCGGCGGCGCTGACCGGCGACCTGGTCACGACGGCGGCCGCGGTGACCCGGCCGAGCACCGGATGCGGCACCCCGACCACGGCGGCCTCGGCGACCGACGGATGCTCGTACAGCGCGGCCTCCACCTGCAGCGTGGACACCTTGTGCGCGCCGGATTTGATGACGTCGCTCTCCCGGTCGACGAGGTAGAGGTAGCCGTCCGCGTCGAGGTAGCCGACGTCGCCCATGCGCACCCAGCCGTCACGGAAGACGGTCTCGCTCAGCCCGCGGTCGCGGTAGTAGGAGCGGGTGCCGACAGGTGAGCGCAGCCACACCTCGCCGGTCTCCCCGGTCTTCGCGGGCCGCCCGTCCGGGCCGACGATCTTGAGGTCGCCGCCCGAGTGGGGCCGTCCCACCGAGGCCGGCCGCGTGGGGTCCACGATCATCACGGTCTGCGCCGGAGCGGCCTCGGTCGAGGTGTAGTAGTTGACGATCGTCGCCTTCGGGAACGCCTTCGCCATGCCGGCCGCGACGGCGGGCGGCAGGCTCGCCGCGGTGGATCCCAGCAGCCGCACGCTCGACAGGTCGTGCCGCTCGTGGACGCGGGCGTTGAGCAGTTCGATGGCCATGGCGGGCACCACGAAGACCGTCCCCACCCGGTACGACTCGATCAGCCGGGCGAAGCGGGCGGGCGTGAAGCGCGGCATGGTCAGCGCGGCGGGGCGGGCGCCCAGGGAGTTGACGAGCATGGTCTGGCCGGCGTTGCTGCCGATGGGGAAGGCGTGCAGGAAGTGCCGGGAGTGCAGGAGGCTGCGGCGCTTGGGGTCGGCGGACAGCCCGTAGGCGAGGTTGGCGTGGGTGGCGCCGACGCCCTTGGCCTTGCCGGTGGTGCCGGAGGTGTAGATGATCTGCGCCAGCCCGCCGGGTTGCAAGTCCCCGCGCACCGGGCTCTCGTCCGCCTGATCCAGGTCCGCCGGCGTGCCCCGCCAGCCGCCCACGTCCGGTGGATCGATCCCGGGGCCGTGCAGGACGGCGCTCACGGAGCAGTCGGTCAGCGCGTGGCGTAACTCGGCGGGGGCCAGCCGCGCGGACAGCGGCACGGCGACGCAGCCGGCTCGCATCACCCCGCACCAGGCGACGGCGAGGTCGATCCAGTCCCGCTCGTCGAACACCAGGCCGACCCGCTGCCCGCCCGCCAGGCCGCGTTCGATCAGCGCGCGGGCGACCGCGTTGGAGCGCCGGTCCCATGCGCCGAACGTGAGCGTCCCGACCTCGGCCACCACGAGCGCCGGGCTCTCGGGCTGCTCTTGGGCGCGGCGCGCGAGGAGATCCGGCACCAGCAGCCCAGCGTTACCCTTCACCACGGTGAGTGACCGAAACGTTTCGTGACCATGGCCCGCTTCCTTGACTCGAATTCCACGCAGATCACGCCTAATACGGCCGCCCCGAAAACCGTATGGTCCGAAGAATAGGCAATTCGCGCGAGCAACAACAGAGGGAAACTTTAAGAAGTTGTCCGAAACTTTCAGAGGCGGCGGCTCCGGCCGGTGGCCCGCTCGCGGCCCTTCGAACGGGCTCGATCGCATCCCCTGCGGGATTGCATCGTTCCAAGTCTTCAGCGTGGCCGACGCCCGTCAGCGAGCTGATCGCTTCTCTCCGGCGCGTGGTCCGGATGGCCGGGTCCGGCCCCGCGCGTCACAGGTCGGCGCAGACGTCGCGGTAGGGCACGTCCTTCAGGTACTGACGCCACTCCTGGCCGGTGAGCGTACGGCCCGCTCGCTCGCACACGAGCCTGGCCACGCCCTGCGCCCCGACCGGGATGGTGGTGACGGTGTGTTCGCCGTTGCCGGAGACGTACAGGGTCTGGTCGTCGGCGCTGAAGGCGAGCCGGTCGAGGATGCCGATGGGGAAGGAGCCGAGGCGCTCACGGGCGGCGACGTCCCAGACCTGGACGCTGTAGACGTCGTTGAACGTCTCCCCCATGGACCTGCCGATCAAGGCGATGAGGGAGCCGTCGTGGCTGAACCGCATGGCCTCGACCTGGGCTTCGCTCGCCACGCGCAGCGCGGGCGGCAGCTCGGCGCCCTTGGTGAGGTCCCACAGCTCGACCGTCCCTGAGCCGAGTGCGAGCAGCGGCTCCGTGGGACTGACCGCGACGACCTGGCCCGCGCGGCCGAAGCCGGGCCCTGTGGCCTTGCCGGTGCGCAGGTCGTACACGGTCCCGGTGCCGGTCACCACGGCCGTGCCGTCGGATGTGGGCTCGATCGAGCCGGTGGAGGTGGCGAGGGCGTGCCGGGCGAGCACCCGGCCGGTGCCCGCGTCGAGGACGATCAGCTCGTTGCGGGCGTCGCGCTCGCTCTGCTCCGTCAGCGAGAGCACCAGGCTGCGGCCGTCCGGCGTGAACGCCTTCGCCAGCACGCCCTGCCGGCGCGGCACCGGGTACCGCCACAGGCGGCGGCCGGAGGTCACGTCCCAGAGCCCGACAGAGGAGTCGAGGGCTTCGGCGGCCAGCCGCCGGCCCGCCGGGTCGAACACCGCTCCGGTCGCGCCCCCGCTGCCCTCCATCGGAGCTCCGAGGCGGCGGCCGTCCCACAGGCGCAGCGGCTCCGGCCCTTTGGCGGTGGCGGCCAGGCGGCCGTTCCCGGCGAACGCGACGACCTGCTGGCCGCCGGGCAGCCGGGCCGAGGTCAGGCGGGAGCCGAGGTCGGCGGTGATGGTGGAGTTGTCGAGCAGGTAGCGGACGGTGTGGCCGTCGCGTTCCAGCCAGGCGTCCTCGGGCTCGCCTTCTGCGTGGTAGACGGCCAGTTCGTCGCCGCCGGCGGCGTCCCACAGGTGCAGGGTGCTGCCCTCGACGCCGAGCAGGCGGCGGCCGTCGGGGCTGATCCGCAGCCGCCCACCCGGCAGGTACCTCGCCGCCGACGGCTGCCAGAACGGCCGGTCCTCGTCAGGGACCTTGGTCCCGGTGGCGAGGTCCCAGGCGGTGATGTCGCCGTTCGCGCAGAGCAGCCGCCTGCCGTCGGGCGTGAACGCCACCACCGAGCCGCACGTCTTCGGGATGCGGGCGTGGACCTTGAGGTCGGGCAGGTGGATCACTTTGAGCCCGCGCTGGTTCATCTCGACCCCGGCGATGTAGTCGCCGGACGGCGCGATCGCCGGGGTGTGCTCGGCCCACAGGCGTGGCGTGTAGGACGCGCCCGTTCTGGTGTCCCAGAGGAATTCCAGCGTGTTCTCGCGCATGACGGCGGCCAGGCTCTCGTGGCCGTCGAAGACGACGTGCACGCCGGGACTGCCCTCGGTGACGCGGTGCTCGCGCAGCTTCTTGCCGGTGGCGGTGTCCCAGGCGGTGGCGGTCTGCCTGCTGACGACGACCAGGGTGCGGCCGCTCGGGCTGAGCGCCGCCGCGGTCGGCAGCATGTCCATCCCCTCAGGCCACGGCCAGAACGCGGTCTGCCGCCCCGCGGGCACGTCGTAGACCCGTACGCCGTCCTCCCCTGCGATGGCGCGGACACGCCCGCCGGCCGCCGACGCCGCGGCCGAGACGCCCTTGGCGCCCGGGTCGCGGAAGACGCCGCTCTCCGGCATGGTCAGCGACGTGGTGAGGCTGCGCCGGGTGTCGGAGCCGGGGGCCAGCCGCCAGCCGGCCACGCTGAGCAGCATCGCCTTGACCGGGTCGGTGGTCCGCAGCCGGTCGGCCTCCGCCGCGACCTGCCGCCCGACGGCCTGGTCGCGCTGGCGTGCCACCACGCGGCTCTGCTCGGCCACCTGCCTGCCCTGCAGCACGGCGATGCCGCCCGCCGCGAGCGCCACCGCGAGCAGCCCGGCCAGCGCCGCCGTGGTCAGCCGCCTGCGGCGCACGCGCCGCCTGGCCAGGCCGGTGCCGGCGGCGAGGAAGTCGCGTTCGCGCGGGGTCAGCGTGATGTGCCGGCGTCCGGTGGCGGCCCAGGTCAGCGCCTCGTCCAGGCGGCTGCCCTGGAGCAGGTCGGCGTCCTTGCGGCCGTTGTCGTCCCAGTGGCGGGCGGCGTCGCTGATCCTGGCGAGCACGGCGAGGCCGTCGCGGTCGCCGTCCACCCAGATCCGCAGCCGGGGCCAGGCGCGCAGCAGCGCCGGACGCGACAGCCGTACGGCGTCGTCCTGCTGCGTCACCAGGTAGGAGAACGCCTTGAGTATGTGCTCGATGGCCTGGACCTCGCGTTCTGAGCGGCCGGCGAGCAGGTCCTCTTTGAGCGCGTGGCGTACGGTCTCGTGGCCGTCGTCGGTCACCGTCACCAGGCGGAGGAAGACCGCGGCGGCCAGCTCGCGCTCGTCGGGGGTGAGCGCGCCGTAGGCGTCCTCGGCGATCGTGCCGAGCGCCGGGTCGGCCTGCTCGGGCACGTGCACGCCCGCCGCCGCCCTGCTGCCCGCCTCCAGCAGCGGGACGCCGACGCCGCCGACCAGGGCGAGCAGCAGGTCGCGGGCCGCCGGACGGGCCGCCGGGTCCTTCTCCAGCGCGGCCGAGACCAGCGAGGCCAGCGCAGGCGGCAGCGCGCTCAGGTCGGGGTGGTGCGACAGCACGCGGTGCATGACGCCGCCCAGATTGTCGGCCCTGAACGGGTCCTCGCCGGTGGCGGCGAACACCACGATCGCGCCCCAGGCGAACACGTCGGCCGGTGTTCCCGCGCGCTGCCCGGTGAACACCTCGGGCGCCATGTACGTGGGCGTGCCCGCCACCTCGCCGGTCCTGGTCAGCGACATCTCCAGGGTGCGCGCGATGCCGAAGTCGATGACGCGCGGGCCGTCGGCGCTGAGCAGCACGTTGTCCGGCTTCAGGTCGCGGTGGATCACCCCGGCCTCGTGCACGGCGGTCAGCGCGGTGGCGATCGCGGTGGCCAGCCGGTGCAGGTCGTCGCCGGTGAACCTGCGTCCCCGCTCGACCACCCGGCGCAGGCTCGGGCCCGGCACGTACTCGCTGACGATGTACGGCCGCTCGCCCGACATGTCGCAGCCCAGCACCCGCGCCGTGCAGAACGACGCCACCCGCCGCGCCGCCGTCGCCTCCCTGGCGAACCGGTCGCGGCTCGCCTGGTCGTCGACCGCGTGCAGCACCTTGAGCGCGACCCTGCGCCCCTCCCCGTCATAGGCGTCATAGACGACGCCCTGGCCGCCGGAGCCGAGCCGCCCGGCGATCCAGTAGTCCCCGATCCGCTGCGGATCCCCAGCGGTGAGCGCTTCCACGGCGAGTTAGATGCGCGCGTGGCCGCCGTGGTTCCTGAAGCTCTTCCTCGTGGACGTGTCCGGATGGGCAGGTCCCGTTCGTGACTATGGTGAACCGCAATCCGAGGAGGAGCACGCAGTGAAGTACATGATGTTCGTCTGCAACGACCCCGAGCCCGACACCGACAGGGAGAACCTGCCGGACATCGAGGCCTGGGTGGCCGACAACGACACCCGCGGGCGGCGGCTGCAGGGCGGGGCGCTGGCGTCGGGGTCGGCGGCGACCACCGTCCGCGTGCGCAACGGCGAACTGATCCTCACCGACGGCCCGTTCACCGAGACCAAGGAGATGATCGTCGGCTTCGATCTGCTCGAATGCGCCGACCTCGACGAGGCGATCGAGGTGGCCCGCGCCCACCCGATGGCCAGGGAGGGGCGTCTGGAGCTGCGCCCGGTCCTGGAGGCGTGAACGTCCTGGAAAGCGTGGCCGCGGACGCGTACGCGCGCATCGTGGCCACGCTCATCCGCGTCACCGGCGACTGGACGCTGGCCGAGGACTGCGCCCAGGAGGCGCTGGCGCGTGCCGTGCAGCGGTGGCCGGAAGACGGCGTTCCGCCCAATCCGGGCGGCTGGCTGATGACGGTGGCGCGCAACCGCGCGATCGACACGCTGCGCCGCGCCTCGCTGGAACGCCGGAAGCTGGAGGAGCTGGCCGCGCTCTCGGTGGACGCCGGCGACGGCCCGTGGACGAGCGGTGAAAGCGGCGGGGAGGAGATCGTGGACGATCGCCTGAGACTGATCTTCACGTGCTGCCATCCGGCGCTGGCGCTGGAGGCGCGCGTGGCGCTGACGCTGCGGACGATCTGCGCGGTGCCGGCCGCCGAGCTCGCCCGTGCCTTCCAGGTCACCGAGTCGGCCATGACCCGCCGCCTGACCAGGGCCAAGCACAAGATCGCGGCGGCGCGCATCCCGTACCGGGTGCCGAGCGGCCCTGCGTTGGACGAGCGGCTGCCCGGTGTGCTCTCCGTGCTGTACCTGCTGTTCACGCAGGGCTACAACGCCGACGGCGAGCCCGCGTTCGCCGACGAGGCCGTCCGGCTGGCACGGCTGCTGCCGCGGCTGATGCCGGGGCAGGACGAGGTGGCGGCGCTGCTCGCGCTCTTCCTGCTGCAGCACTCGCGGCGGGACGCCCGTCGCGACCGCGCCGGTGAGCTGGTGCCGCTGGAGCGGCAGGACCGGTCGCGCTGGGACCGCGCCGCGATCGCCGAGGCCCTCGGCATCCTGGCCGAGCCGGCGGAGGGCGGTTTCGGGGACCGTATCACCGTGTGCGGCCCGTACGAGTTGCAGGCCCGCATCGCCGCCTGCCACGCGACGGCACCGTCGGTGGCGGATACGGACTGGGCGCAGATCGCACGCTGCTACGACGAGCTGTCCCGCATCCGCTCCACGCCGGCCGTCGAGCTGAACCGCGCCGTGGCGCACGGCTACGCGTACGGCCCTCGGGAGGGCCTTGCCCTGCTGGCCGGCGCCCGTGCGGGCGGCGAGCTGGACGGCCACCCGCTGGCCCTCGCCGCCGAGGCCGACCTCACCGCCAGGCTCGGCGACCGCGGCCGCGCGGCGGCCCTGTTCCGCGAGGCCGCCGCCGTCGCCCACACCGACGCGGAACGCCGCGCCCTGCTCGCCCGCGCCGCGGAGACGGCCCAAGGCTGACGGTCACACAAGCGGCGGTCCTGGCCGTGGACGGCCAGGACCAGGACGGCTCTGCCAGGGCGTACCGGATGTCCGGGCTAGACGATCGCGAACGCGTGCCGCGTGCGCGCGTACCCCTCCGGGAGCCGGGCGGGCAGGCCGAAGGAGGTGAAGTCGGCGGTCAGGAAGGAGACCACCTCGCCGATCCTGGAGCCGCGCACGGTGATGAGGTCGAGGCCGGCGGGCTGGTAGGCGGAGCGGCCGTCCCAGGCGTACGTGCCGAACGCGAGCTGCCCGTTCGCCTCGGTGGGCAGGACGCGCCAGCGCTGCCCCAGCACCTCGCTCAGGAAGATGCGGATCTCGGCGTGCCCGCGGTACAGCTCGGTCAGCGGCGGCATCGAGATCCGGGCGTCCTCGGTGAGCAGTGCGAGGATGGCGTCGGCGTCGCCGCTCTCCCACGCTTCGGCGTAGCGCTGGGCGACGTCCCGCCGGCCGGCCTCGCCGAGCGCGGCGAGCGCCTGCTGCTGGCTCTCCTCGGGACGCCGCGCGGCGAGGACCTTCCTGGCCCGCTGCAGCGCGCTGTTGACGGCGGGCCGGCTCGTGTCCAGCACCTCGGCGGCCTCGCCCGCGCTGTAGCCGAGGACGTCCCGCAGCAGCAGGGCGGCGCGCTGCACGGCGGTCAGGTGCTGGAGCATGGCGACGAACGCGAGCTCCATGCTCTCCCGCTGGAGCGTGCGCGCCTCGGGACCGAGCCGGTCCACCCAGCCCATCAGCCGGTCGGGGTAGGGCTCCAGCCACGCCACGTCCCCCGCCGATGGGCCGTCGGGCCGCAGGTCGGCGGGCAGTTCGCGGCGGCCGCGCCGCTCGATGAGCGTCAGGGAGCGGTTGGTCGCGATCCGGTACAGCCACGGGCGGAACGACCCACGATGCTCGACCCGTCCCAGGCCCCGCCAGGCCCGGTCAAGGGTCTCCTGCACCACGTCCTCCGCGTCGTGCACCGACCCCAGCATGCGGTAGCAGTACGCCCGCAGCTCCCCGCGCAGCGGGCCCACCAGGTCTCCGAACGCGTCGCCGTCGCCGGCCCGCGCCGCGTCGAGCAACTCGGCCTCGGTCGTGGTGTGCGGCCGGTCGGTGGCTTCCCTCATGTCTCCTCCATCGGTGTGCGCCGCACGGCCGGACGACTCGCGTGCCTCGGCACCGCGATGAGTTCGCCCGTTCCGGCGGGTCTTAACTACCGACGGATTCGCACCGACCCCTGAGAACGGAAAATCTGTTGATGTCTACTGACGAGGACAGCACGATTATGCGCGGCGCGCAACCCGTGCGCAGGAGCACATCGTTTGCCACAGGAGCCGCGGCGTGAGCGTCATCCCCGGCGATCGCAAGACCTTCTACCAGCTGCTGGCCAACACCGTTCTGGTGTCGGTGGTCAACAGCACCGCGTGGTTCGCCATCACCTTCTACGTCTATCTGCAGACGCACTCGGTCTTCGCGACCGGCGTGATCTCCGGCATCTTCCTGGTGCTGACGGCGCTGTCCGGCATCTGGTTCGGCAGCCTGGTCGATCACCACTCCAAGAAGGCGATGATGCAGCTGTCGGCGCTGGCGTCGCTCGTGCTCTACGCCGGGGCGCTGGCCGTCTATCTGACGGTGCCGCAGGAGTCGTTCACCGATCCGGCCGGCGTGCCGCTCTGGGTGATGGTCGTGCTGCTGATGTTCGGCGTCATCGCGGGCAACATCCGCACGATCGCGCTGCCGACGCTGGTGACGCTGTTGATCCCCGAGGAGGGCAGGGACCGCGCCAACGGGCTGGTCGGCAGCTCGACGGGGGTGAGCTTCCTGGTCACGTCGGTGTTCAGCGGCGGGCTCGTCGCACTCGGCGGCATGTACTGGGTGCTCGTGCTCGGCCTGGGGGCGCTGGTGCTCGCGCTGCTGCATCTGGCCGCCGTCCGCGTTCCGGGGAATCCGGAGGCTTCCGCGCAGGAGGACGCGCCGAAGCGGTCGGTGGATCTGCGCGGCACGATGCGGCTGGTCGGCGAGGTGCCGGGGCTGACGGCGCTGATCCTGTTCACCACGTTCAACAACTTCCTCGGCGGCGTCTTCATGGCGCTGATCGACCCGTACGGGCTGACGCTGGTGCCCGTGCAGGTGTGGGGGCTGCTCTGGGGCGTTTTGAGCACCGGGTTCATCGTGGGCGGGCTGCTCGTCTCGCGTACCGGTCTGAGCCGCAACCCGCTGCGGGTGCTGCTGCTCACCAACCTCGTGCTGTGGGGGGTGACCGTGCTGTTCCCGGTGCGCTCCTCGATCGTGCTGCTGTCTGTGGGGATGTACGCGTACATGCTGCTCGTGCCGTACGCCGAGGCCGCGGAGCAGACGATCCTGCAGAAGGTCGTGCCGTACGAGCGGCAGGGGCGGGTGTTCGGCTTCGCGCAGAGCGTGGAACAGGCCGCGTCGCCGCTCACCGCGTTCCTGATCTCGCCGATCGCGCAGTTCGTGGTCATCCCGTTCATGACGGACGGCGCGGGCGCCCGGGCGATCGGCGGCTGGTTCGGCACCGGCACCGACCGCGGGCTCGCCGTCATCTTCATGGCGGCCGGCGTCATCGGCCTGCTCGCCACCGTCGTCGCCTTGCGCAGCCGCCCGTACCGCCGGCTCAGCGAGCGCGTCACCTCCTCGCCTGACGAGGACGCCGGGGGCGCGGCCGAGCCGGCACCGCCGGAGGACCTTCAGCAGGCCAGGCCCTGAACCGCCGGTTGACCTCAACCCTGGTTGAGTTTCCAGCGTGATCCGGAGACACGGGAGGATCACGATGCGGATGGATCGGGCTGGAGTTCGGCGTCCTGAGCCTCCCGCTGCGTCCTGTCGCCCTGGTCGCGGCGCAGGTGCAGACGCTCCAGCACCGGTCGGGTGGCCGGGTCGTGCTCGGCGTCGGGATCGGCGGTTTCCCCGGCTCGCCGTTCTGGCGGGCCGTCGGGGCTCCCGCGCGGGACAGGGAGCGCCGGACCGATGAGGCGTTGCGCGTGCTGCCCGGCCTCATCCGCGGCGAGGCCACGAAGGCGGGCGACGCGGAGGTCACGCTCAGCCTCGGCGGCGACGACTTGCTCCGTCAGGCGGAGACGCCGGCAGCGGCCAGGGCGCGGGCGGCTACGGTGCCGCGGCGGCGTACGGCTCCATGAGTTTCTGCTCGGCGTGGTCGAGCGCCATGCGTACGGCGCCGTACGCGATGCTCTCCTCGCCGAACGTGGACGGCGCGACCTCCGGCGGGTTGAGGCACATCTCGGCCAGGTGCGCCCGCATCCGTTCCAGCAGCACCTCTCCCCCGCCTGCCAGCGTGCCGCCCACGACGACCAGCTCGGGGTCCACCGCGGCCACGAGCACGGACGCACCCCGCGCGAGCCCGTGGGCAAGCCGGTCCACCAGCGCGAGCGCCTGCCGCTCGCCCGCCCGTGCGGCCTGGAAGAGCTCGTCCGCGCCGCGGCCCGCCTCGGCGAGCACCACCGACGCGTCCTCCCAGCCGGTGAGCGGGACCCTGCCCAGCTCGCCGGCGCTGCCGGTGCGGCCGGTACGCAGGCGGCCGTCGAGCAGCAGCCCGTGGCCCGCCCGGTAGCCGGTGAGCACGTAGACCAGGTCGTCGACGTGGCGTGCGCTGCCTCGCCAGTGCTCGGCGACGGCGGCGAGGTTGGCGTCGTTCGCCGCGAAGCCGGGGCAGCCGAACCATCGGCCCACCTGCCCGGCGAGGTCGAGCCCCGTCCAGCCGGGGATGAGAGTCGAGATCGTCACCCTGCCCGAGCGGTCCACGACGCCCGAGGTGCCCGCCGTGGCCGCCCACACGCCGCCGCGCGCCGGTCCGGCCGCCTCGACGCAGGCGGTGGCGGCCCGCTCGGCCAGCGCGAGGCGCTCGGCGGCGGGCAGGTGCTCGTCCGTGTCGAGCCGGCGTTCTGCGACGACGTCGCCGTCGAGGTCGGCCAGCATGGCGAGGATGCGCCGCGGCCCCACGTCCAGGCCGACGACGTGACCGGCGTCCGCCCGGAACGCGAAGCGCCGGGCCGGCCGGCCCGCCCCGCCCTCGGCCGGCGCGACCTCGCGTGCGAGCCCGCGCGCGGTCAGGTCGGCGAGCGCCGCCTCGGCGGTCTGCCGCGACAGGCCGGCGGCGCGCGCGAGCTGCGTCAGCGTCTGCGGCCCGCCCCGGCGCAGCGCGTGCAGGGTGGCGCGGGTGTTGAGCCGGCGCAGCAGCGCCGCGTCGCGAGTTACGCCAGGAGTTGTCATAAATCCTCTTGACCGTAGGACTGCAGCGACCCTAGCTTTATAACGCATCTTCTCATAATTGGAGCGGAAAGCATGCCGCACATCGGGCTGGCGCTGGTCGGGGCGGGCGACCGGGGGACGAAGTACACGAGGTACGCGACGATGGACGGCCACGCCAGGCTCGCCGCCGTGGCCGAGCCCGATCGGCGGCGCAGGGACGCGCTGCTCGCCGAGCACCCGGAGGCCCTGGCCTTCGGCGACTGGCGGGAGCTCGCCGAGCGGCCCCGGCTCGCGGACGCGGTGGTGATCGCGACGCTGGACGCCGACCACGTGGAACCGGCGGTGCGCTTCGCCGAGCTGGGTTACCACGTGCTGCTGGAGAAGCCGATGGCCACCGATCTGGCGGACTGCCGCCGGATCGTCGCGGCGGCCGAACGTTCCGGCGTGATATTCGCGGTCTGTCACGTGCTGCGCTACACCACCTACACCCGGCGGGTGAAGGACGTGCTCGACAGCGGGCGGCTCGGGGAGATCGTGACCATCGAGCACCTGGAGCCCGTCGGCTGGTGGCATCACGCCCACTCGTACGTGCGGGGCAAGTGGCGCCGTGCGGACGAGGCCACGTTCATGCTGCTCGCCAAGTCGTGCCACGACCTCGACTGGCTGACGTACGTGATGGGCCGCCGCGTTGCCCGGGTATCGTCGTTCGGCGGCCTGAAGCACTTCACGGCGGAGAACCGCCCGGCGGGCGCCGCCGACCGCTGCCTCGATTGCGCCGTCGCGGCCGGCTGTCCGTACGACGCCAGGCGCATCTATTCGCCGTACGTGGGCGAGGAGAAGCGCTGGCCCCTCTCGGTGCTCACTGACGACCCGACGGAGGCGGGCCTGTTGCGGGCGCTGCGCGAGGGCCCGTACGGCAGGTGCGTGTACGCCTGCGACAACGACGTGGTGGACCACCAGGTGGTGAACCTGGACTTCGACGGCGGGGCGACGGCCTCGTTCACCATGACCGCGTTCTCCCCGATGTCCCACCGCAGGACCCGCATCTTCGGCACCCGCGGCTTCCTTGAGGGTGACGGCGCCACGATCACCGTGACCGACTTCGTGACCGGCGAGGCCGAGGTCATCGAGACGAACCCGCCCGCCGACGGCCACGGAGGCGGCGACCAGGGCCTGATCGCCGCCTTCCTGGACGCGCTCACCCGGGACGACCCGGCCGCGATCCTGTCGGATCCCCGGGAGAGCCTGCACAGCCATGAGGTCGCCTGGGCGGCGGAGGAGTCCCGCCTCACCGGGACGGTCGTCACCCTCTGAGACGCCCTGCTAAGACGCCCCTCCGAGACGCCCTTTGGGAACGCCCTTCTGGGGCGTCAGCGCTGCGGCTCCCGGCGGAAGGTGACGTTCGCGCTGTAGCCGAACCCGCCGCCCCGGACGGTGTTGGCGTAGACGGCGACGTCGCTGACCGGGAGCTGGGCGTTGGTGGCGTTCACGCCGACCGCGGGCCTGGTCGAGCCCCCGGTCAGCGTGATGTCGTTGGCCATGATGTCGCGTGGACGGCCTCATCGCGGCGGCGCTCAACGTGGTCAGCGCTCCGGAGTGAAGGAACGTCTGCGTCGTTCGCCATCGTGGCCGGCGCGGTGACGGCGTGCGCCGGCTCGTGGCCTCAGCTCCGTCAGGTGCGTGATCGTAGAGCAGTGCCCGCTTCGTCCGGTGCGACGTGGTCCTTCCGGCAGCCGTT
The DNA here is from genome assembly GCF_040678535.1 of Nonomuraea sp. NPDC052634. Taxonomy (NCBI): domain Bacteria; kingdom Bacillati; phylum Actinomycetota; class Actinomycetes; order Streptosporangiales; family Streptosporangiaceae; genus Nonomuraea; species Nonomuraea sp. NPDC052634. The sequence goes on from NZ_JBFATY010000017.1 coordinate 36,178, forward strand.
GGAGCAGCCGGATCGCAGGGAGCGGTCCCGGGAGGATGCGTCTACCATGCGGGCATGCCGCGATCAGGCAGCCCCCGGCGCTCCTGGAGCGGGCTCGGTCACCTGAACGCCGGACCGGCGCTCGCGCTCGCCGCTGTCGCGCTCAGTGCCGACTGCGCGAGCGGGCAGCCCGCCGCGCGAGGAGCGTCCCCCCAACCGGTCCCCTCTTCCGCCACTCCCTCGTCCTCCTCCGCCTCGCCTTCCACCCCCTCGCCTTCTGCACCGCTGCGCAAGTACTCGCTGAAGGAGCTGAGGTCGAAGCCGTGCCTGGCCCTCGACGAGCGCGACCGCGCGGCCCTCGGCATCAAGGAGGAGGGAGAGCACAGCTCGACCAAGGGCGGGGAGGTGTGCAGGTGGGAGGTGGCGGGACAGAGCGTCAGCCTCGACCTCGACGTGCCGCTGTCCTTTGCGAAGACGATGACCAAGGACGGGCGCGTCACGCAGGTGCCGGTGGGTTTGCACCGGGGCATACAGGCCGAGTTCCAGCGCATCTGTTTCATCTTCGTCGCTGTGGACGATGTCGATCATCTGATCGGGACGACGACCATCCCGGACCGAGGGGTTTCACAGGACGCCAATGTCCGATGGGAGCCGCGGTCGTCGCCGCCGCGCTGACTCACATCCGCTGAACGTATGGGTCCCCGCCGGTGCCGTTACGAGGCGGCCGCCGGTTCCGGGGCGTGGTGGGCGCGGCGGTAGGCCAGGGGGGACAGGCCGAGGTTGGCGTAGAAGTGCTTGCGCAAGGCGACGGGGTCGCCGAAGCCGCAGGCGGTGGCGATGCGCGCGATCGGCAGCTCGGTGGTCTCCAGCAGCAGGCGCGCGTGCGCGAGCCGACGCTGCGCCAGCCACTTCTGCGGGCTGCTGCCCACCTCGCTGCGGAAGCGGCGGGTGAACGTGCGCACGCTCATGTTCGCGTGCCTGGCCATGTCCTCCAGTGTGATCGGCTCGGCCAGGTTGTCCAGCACCCACTGCCGGGTGGCCGACGTCGAACGGTCGGTGTCCTGCGGCACCGGGTGCTCGATGAACTGCGCCTGCCCGCCCTCGCGCCAGGGCGCGACCACGCAGCGCCGCGCGGCGGCCGCGGCGACCGCCGCCCCGTGGTCCATGCGGACCAGGTGCAGGCACAGGTCGATGCCGGCCGCGCCGCCGGCGGAGGTCAGGATGCGGCCGTTGTCGACGAACAAGACGTTCGGATCGACCTCGACCTTGGGGAACAGCCGCGCCAGCCGGTCGCACAGCGCCCAGTGGGTGGTGGCCCGCCGGCCGTCCAGCAGCCCGGCGGCGGCGAGCAGGAAGGCGGAGGTGCACAGGCTGACGATGCGGGTGTCCGGCCCGATGCGCTTCAGCGCGGCGGCGACGTCATCGGGCGGCTCGCCGGTCGCGAGCAGCCGCTCGCTGGGCTCCTGCGTGGCGATCACGACCGTGTCGGCGCTCTCCAGCAGCGACTCGTCGTGGTCTACGACGATCTTGTAGTCCTCGTGGGTGCGTACGGGCCTGCCGCCGATGGAGCAGGTGGTGACCGAGTACAGGCGGGTTCCGTCGGGCTCGCAGGCCTCGTTGAACACGCGAGCCGGGATGCCCAGATCCAGCGGCAGCACGCCGTCGAGCGCGAGAACGGCCACACGATGTGTCATGGCCGGAATTGTACGGTAGATGGCTCTCCGGCCACTCACACAGGTCCCTCGCCCTCGGCCACTCTTTCTTCCTGCCGGGGGTGACGCTCCCGGCACGGAACCCGAGGGAGGACATGATGCGAGCTGTCACGATCAAGGAGTTCGGCGGGCCCGAGGTGCTGACCGTGGAGGACGTGGAGCGCCCGGAGCCGCTGCCGACCGAGGTCCTGGTACGCGTGCACGCGGCCGGGGTCAACCCGGTGGACTGGAAGACCCGGGCGGGCCAGGGCATGGCGGGCCTGCAGACGTTCCCGCTGATCCTGGGCTGGGACGTCTCGGGCGTCGTGGAGAAGGTCGGCTTCGGTGTGCACACGCTCAGGCCCGGCGACGAGGTGTACGGCATGCCGTGGTTCCCGCGCGCGGCCGGCGCGTACGCCGAGTACGTGACCGCGCCGAGCCGCCAGTGGGCCCGCAAGCCGGCCACGCTCGACCACGTGCACGCGGCCGCCGTGCCGCTGGCCGCGCTGACCGCCTGGCAGATCCTGACCGCCACCGCCCACGTGCAGGAGGGCCAGCGCGTGCTGATCCACGCCGCCGCCGGCGGTGTCGGGCACTTCGCGGTGCAGTTCGCCCGCCACCTGGGCGCCCACGTGATCGGCACGGCCCGCGCCGCCCGCCACTCCTGGCTGAAGGAGCTGGGCGCCGAGGAGACCATCGACTACACGACCACCCGTTTCGAGGACGTCGCCGAGGACGTGGACGTCGTCATCGACCTGATCGGTGACGGGCAGGACCGGACGAGCACCCGTTCCCTGCGGACGCTGCGCCGCGGCGGCCTGCTGGTGGCCGTGCCCGGCGGCGTCTCCCCCGAGCTGGCCGAGGCGGCCGAGGAGGCCGGGGTGCGCACCAGCGCGTACCTGGTCGAGCCGGACGGTCCCGCGCTGGCCACGATCGCGGGCCTGATCGACGCGGGTCACGTCCGTGTCGAGGTGGAGGAGACGTTCCCACTGGAGCAGGCCGCCAAGGCGCACGAGCGCGGCGAGACCGGCCGCACCCGCGGCAAGCTCGTCCTCACCGTGAACTGACGCGGCCTTCCGAGTGACACGATGTTCTACGAGATCCGCCGCTACCAGGCCAAGCCCGGACGCCGCGACGAATGGGTGCGCTACATGGAGGACGTCGTCATCCCGTTCCAGACCGCGCAGGGCATGGACGTGACCGCCTCCTTCGTCGACGCGGAGGACCCGGACGGCTACGTCTGGATCCGCCGCTTCGATGACGAGGAGGAGAAGAAGGCGCTGTACGAGGCCGTCTACGAGAGCGACCGCTGGAAGAACGAGATCGGCCCGGTCGTCTACGACCTGCTGATCCGGGAGAGGACCGTGGTCACCCGTGTGACGCCGACCCCGGCGTCTCCCCTGAGGTGACGGCGCGGACAGGGCCCGCCCCGGACGCCGGGTCCGGGCTCTGCCGCCCGTCCGGCTCATCCGTGAGGGCCCTGGTCAGCACGTCGAGGACGGTGAACCGCTCCAGCTCCGCGGCGACGGCGTCGGCCACCATCTGGTCGAGGCAGGTCAGCGACTCCTGGATGTTGCGGCCGATCGGGCACGCCGGATCGGGCCCGTGCAGCCCGAGCACCGGGTCGTCGCCCTGAAGCAGCCGCCAGACCTGGGCGAGCGTGATGTCGCGGGGGTCGGCGGCCAGCTCCCAGCCTCCGCGCACGCCGGGGCGCGAGCGCACCAGCGCGGCCTCGCGCAGCGGCCCGAGCACGCGGCGTACGTAGACGGGGTTGACGTTGGTGCTCTCCGACAGCTCGTCGGAGCTGACCGGGCGGCCGTCGGTCTGGCCCGCGAGGTAGGTCAGGACGTGCACGGCCACGGCGAACTGCGTGTTCTTCGACCGTGCCATGCCGCCATCCTGTCATATCGCAACCGTTATGGCTACAGTATAATCAATTCGCAACTTTGATGATTGCGAATAGGAGCATCGGGATGACGATCGCCATCACAGGCGCCTCCGGCCCTCTGGGACGCGCCACCGCCGAGTACGTGCTGCAGACCACCGACCCGCGAGAGGTCGTGCTGACCACGCGCCGCCCCGAGGCGCTCGCCGATCTCGCCGCCCGCGGCGTCCAGGTGCGGCGGGCCGACTTCGGCGAGCCCGCCACGCTCGACACCGCGTTCGCGGGCGTCGAGCGGCTGGTGCTCATCTCCACCGACGTGGTGGGCGTGCGCCTCGACGGGCACCGCGCGGCGGTCAAGGCCGCCGCCGCTGCCGGGGTGCGGCACGTGATCTACACCTCGGTCCCCGAGCCGGTGCCGGACAACCCGGCGCTGGTGGTCACCGATCACGCCGGCACGGAGCAGGCGCTGCGCGACAGCGGCATGAGCTGGACGTTCCTGCGCAACAACCTGTACGCGCACATGCAGACCGCCCGCATCCAGCAGGCGATCGCGTCGGGCCGGCTGGTGAGCAACGGCGGAGACGGCGCCGTCGCCTACGTGACCAGGGAGGACTGCGCGGCGGCGGCCGCGGCGGTGCTCACCGAGGGCGGGCACGAGGGGCAGGCGTACGACATCACCGGGCCCGAGGCGCTGACCGCGGCCGACCTGGCGGCGCTCGCGCGCGAGATCGGCGGCCGGGACGTGGAGCTGGTGGAGGTGGACGACGCCGCGTACGCCGCCGGCCTGCGGGCGGCCGGTGTGCCCGAGGAGGCGGCGCGGGTGATGACGTCGTTCGGCGCGGCGACGCGGGGCGGCTTCCTCGCCACCGTGACCTCGGCGGTCGCCGACATCACCGGGCGGCGGCCGACCGCGCTGGCGGACGTCGTACGCACCGCGCTGAAGGGCTCCTGACGCCGGGGATCGCCTGACGCTGCGGACCGGCTCGCGTTCAAGAGCCGCCTGACCGCGCGGAATCCCGCCGTTCGCACCGTTGTTTAGACTGTACTGTAAAGTCTAAATTCGTGAACGGCAGGCGAGTGAGGAGCGCGGCGGCATGACGGACCGGCCGGCGCAGACGCGGCGGCGCAGATCTTCATCGGACGGGAAGATCCTCGCGGCGGCGAAGGAGCTGTTCCTGGCCGACCGCTACGCCGGCGTCACCGTGGAGCGGGTCGCCGAGCGGGCCGGCGTCTCGCGGCAGACCGTCTACAACCGCTTCGGCGCGAAGGAGACGGTCTTCCGCGAGATGCTCCGCTACCACTGGGAGTCCTTCGATGGCAAGAGCATCACGTGTGATGCGGGTGCGAGCGCCGAGGACGTCCTGCGGGAGTTCGCCCGTTCGCTGCGGCGCTTCGCCACCGAGACCGACCAGATCCGCTTCGCCCGGCTCGTGGTCACCGAGTCCGCCCGGCTTCCGTGGATCGCCGACGAGTTCTACCGGCTGGGTAAGGGACCGGTGGCGGCGGCGTTCACCGCCTGTCTGGACGACCTGGTCGCGCGCGGCCTCCTGCGCTGCGAGGACACCTACCTCGCGGCCCGCCAGTTCATGGGGCTGGTGCAGGAGTTCCTCGTGTGGCCCGGGGTGATGGCCTTCGAGGAGGAGATCGCCGCCCAGCCGTCCGCCGAGGTGGTGATCGAGGAGGCCGTACGCACGTTCCTGGCCCGCTACGGCCCCGCCTCGCCTGGCCCGCAGCTTTAGGAGATCCCGTTTCATGCCCGCTTACAAGATCGTTCTCGGCGACGTCGAGATCACCCGCGTCATCGAGTGGTCCGGCCCCGTCCGCACCGCCCGCTTCATCGTCCCGGACAGCGACGAGGAGACCTGGCGGCGCAACGAGGACTGGCTCGCGCCCGACTTCTGGAACCCCGCCGACGACGCCTACCTCTGCCACATCCAGACCTGGGTGCTGCGCAGCGAGGGCAAGACGATCCTGGTGGACACCGGGGTCGGCAACGGCAGGGCGCGCCCGCAGATCCCGCTGTTCGCCGATCTGCAGACGGACTTTCTCGACCGCCTGCGCGCGGCCGGGGTCGCACCCGAGGACGTCGACGTCGTCGTCAACACGCACATCCACTATGACCACGTCGGCTGGAACACCGAGTGGCGCGACGGGGCGTGGCGGCCGACGTTCCCGAACGCCACGTACCTGATCCCGCGCGTCGACAACACCTACTTCGACCCGGCGAACGCCCACCTGCGCCGGGCGCCGCGCGACGATCACGAGCGTATCCGCTGGGAGGGCAGCAAGCTCGTGTTCAACGACAGCATCGCGCCCATCCACGAGGCCGGGCAGGCGGTGCTGTGGGAGGGCGGCCACCGCATCGACGGCAACCTGACGCTCGAGCCCGCACCGGGGCACACCCCCGGCTCGTCCGTGCTCACCCTGCGCTCCGGCCCCGACCGGGCGGTCTTCGTCGGCGACATGCTGCACAGCCCCGTACAGGTCCTCGATCCGCGCTGGAACAGCTGCTTCTGCGACGACCTGCAGCTCGCCGCCAAGACCCGCCGCGCCTATCTCGAACGCGCCGCCGACCAGCGCGAGCTGATCTTCCCCGCCCACTGGCCCGGACACAGTGCCGCCGAGGTGCACAAGAACGGCGACGGCTTCGCCGTCAACAAGTGGGCCGCCTTCCCCACCAGGTGACGGGCGCCCCTACAGTGGGTGCCCGTGCTCTACGGAAGGTCTGCGGAGATGGGCGCGCTCGACGAGGTGATCGCGCGGGCGCGTGACGGCTCCGGCGGCGCGGTCGTCGTGCGCGGTGAGGCGGGGACGGGCAAGACGGCCCTGCTCGACGCGGCGGCCGCGCGCGGCGGCGGGATGCGGGTGCTGCGGACCACGGGCGTCGAGTCGGAGTCCGATCTCGCGTTCGCGGCGCTGCACCAGGTGCTGTGGCCGGTGCTCGGGTCGCTCGGCGCGCTGCCCGAGCCGCAGCGGCACGCCGTGGGCGCGGCCCTGGGGCTGGAGCCGGGCGGTGCGGGCGATCGGTTCCTGGTGGGGGCCGGGGTCCTGTCGCTGCTGGCCGAGGCGGCCGTGCCGGACGGGCTGATCTGCGTGATCGACGATTTCCAGTGGATCGACCGGGCCTCGGCCGACGCGCTGCTGTTCGCCGCCAGGCGGCTGGGCACGGAACGCATCGCGATGCTGTTCGCCGTACGCGGTGACGCCCCCGTCAAGGGGGTGCCGCGGACGGTGGACGTAGGGGGGCTGCCCGAGTCCGCCGCCGACGAGCTGCTGCGGGAGCGTCACGGCGAGCTGCCCGACGGGGTACGGCGGGAACTCGTCGCGCTGACCGGCGCGAACCCGCTCGCGCTCCACGAGATCGTCGCCCGCCTGACGCCCGCGCAGCTCGCCGGGGACGAGCCGTTGCCCGACCCGCTGCCCGGCGGCGCGCGCCTCTTCGGCGACCGGGTCGCCGCCCTGTCCCCCGAAGCCGGTCTCGTCGCCCTGATCGCCGCCGTCGAGGCCGACCTCCCGCTGGTGCTCGGGGCCGCCGAGCGGCTGGCCGGCGGGCAGGCGGCGCTGGCGGAGCTGGAGGAGTCGGGGCTGGCCGAGGTGTCGGGCGCGACCGTGCGGTTCCGGCATCCGCTCGTCCGCTCCGCGATCCTGGAGGCGGCCTCCCCCGCCGACGTGCGCCGGGTGCACGCCGTGCTGGCGGAGCTGGCCTGCGACGACCGCCGCGCCTGGCACCTGGCGGGTGCCACGCTGGGCCAGGACGAGCAGGTCGCCGCCGCGCTGGTGGCCGCCGCCGAGCGGGCGCGCGAGCGCGGCGGGTACGGCGCCGCCGCCACCGCCCTGTCCCGGGCCGCCGAGCTGACCCCGGACCCGCGCGTCCGTGCCGCGCGGTTGAAGGACGCCGCCGTCGCCGCCTGGCTCGGCGGGCGTCCTGGTCAGGCGCAGTCGCTGCTGGCCGAGGCCCGCGAGCGCGCCGGCGATGACGCGCGTCTCGCCATGGAGATCGCCCGGCTGCGCGGCCGGTTCGAGCTGAACTCGGGGGACGCCGCCGAGGCCGTACGCATCCTGTCGGCGGGCGACACCCTGGACATGCTGGCCGACGCCGTGGAGGCGGCCTCGTACGTCGGCGACACGAAGGCGATCGCCGAGCTGGGCCGGCGGGCGGCGGCGCACCCCGAGGGGTTCCTGCGCGACACGGTGGCCGGGATCGGCCTGACCCTGGACGGCGACCCCGAGGGGCCGGGCCTGCTGCGGCGGGCCCTGTCGCGGGCTCTGTCGCGGGCCGGCGAGCTGGAGGACGCGGCCGAGCACCTGTGGGCGGCGGCCGCGGCCAGCTACCTGGGCGAGAACGACCTGGCCAATGAGCTGGCCGAGCGGGCCGGGCGGGTCGCCAGGGTGTCGGGGATGAGCGGGCAGCTGCCGGTCGTGCTGGAGTTCACAGCGACGGCGGAGCGCCTGGCCGGGCGGCTGGCGCGCAGCCAGGCCCTCTCCGAGGAGGGGCTGGAGCTGGCACGCGAGGCCGGATACACGAACACCGTCGCCGCGCACCTCGCCAACCTGGCGGCGGTGGCGGCGCTGCGGGGCGAGGAGGAGCTGTGCGCGCGGCAGGCCCGCGAGGCGCTGGCCATCGCGATCCCGCACCGGGTGGGGATGCGCGCGGGGGTGGCGTCGTACGCGCTGGCGCTGCTCGATCTGTGTCTCGGCCGGTACGCGGCGGCGCACGACCGGTTCAAGGCCGTCGTCGCGGCGGGGCCGGGGGCCGGGCATCCGACCGTGGTGTGGCGGACGGCCCCGGATCGGGTCGAGGCCGCCGTGGGCGCGGGCGACGAGGAGGGCGCGCGGGCGGCGCTGGCCGCGTACGAGCGGTGGTCGGCGAACGCCGCCACGGCCGAGTCGCAGGCCCTGCTGGCCCGCTGCCGCGGCCTGGTCGAAGGTTCCGATGACGCCTTCGCCGAGGCGCTGCGGCTGCACACCAACCCGTTCGAGGCGGCGAGGACGGCGCTGCTGCTGGGCGAGCGGCTGCGCAGGACGCAGCGGCCCGGTGAGGCGCGGGCGCATCTGCGGGCGGCGCTGGAGACGTTCGAGCAGGCGGGTGCCCGGCCGTGGGCGCGGCGGGCGCAGGACGAGCTGCGGGCGGCGGGCGAGAGCGGGCAGGCACCGGCCGCCGACGTGCTGGACGTGCTGACGCCGCAGGAGCTGCGCATCGCGGGCCTGGTCGCCGACGGGCTGTCCAGCAAGGAGATCGCGGCCCGGCTCTTCCTGAGCCCGCGTACCGTCGAATACCACCTGTACAAGATGTATCCGAAGCTGGGGATCAGCTCCCGTACTGATCTGGCGCGGCTGGTAGTTCTACGGAAGGCACCCGTAAGCGGCGGCGGCATGCTGTGAGGCATGCAGAACGTGAACATCTGGAGTGAAGAGTTCGGCGCCGGCACGGACGAGCCGATCCTGTTGATCATGGGTTCGATGTCACAGGGTGTCCTGTGGCCTGACGAGTTCGTCGGCCGGCTCACCGCCGGGGGCCGCCGGGTCATCCGGTACGACCACCGCGACACCGGCATGTCGGACACCGTGGACTTCGAAGCGAACCCGTACACGTGGGAGGACATCAAGGACGACGTCTACCGCGTGATGGACAAGCACGGCCTGGAAAGCGCGCACCTGGTGTGCCATTCGGCGGGCGGCCTGCTCGGGCAGCTCATCGCGGTGGAGCGTCCTGAGCGGGTGCGTACGCTGACCGTCATCGGCTCGTCCCCGCTCGGCGGTGGCGAGGGCGAGGTGCTCGTGCGGGCATTGATGGGGCAGCCGCAGCCCGAGGGCAGCCTGCCGGAGCCGACGCCGGAGTTCGTGGCCTTCTTCCGCCGGCTCATGGCCGCCCCGCCTCCTGCGGACCGGCGGGCGCAGATCGACGCCATGATCGCCGAGCAGCGCGTGCTGCACGGCACGGGGCTGCCGTTCGACGAGGACGCGGCGCGCCGTCTCCAGGAGCGCATCTACGACCGGGCCCGCGACCTGTCGAAGGCCGCCAACCACCGGCTGGCCGCGGCGGCCAAGCCCGACTTCGAGCCGGTGGGCGTACTCCACCAGGTCAAGGCGCCCACCCTGGTCATCGAGGGCAGCCACGAACCGGCCAAGCCGGGCCACGGCGCGATCATCGCCGAGCAGATCCCGGGGGCGCGGCTGATGATCGTGCAGGGCATGGGGCACACGCTGCCGCCGGAGGTGCACGAGGAGCTGGCCGACGCCATCCTCGCGCACACGGCCGGGTGAATCAGGACCGTGGCCCCAGGAACAGGCCGCCGCCTGGCGTCGATGACCTGGCCGGTGATCCAGCGGGCGGCGTGGGAGGCGAGGAACGCCACCACGTCGGCCACGTCGTCCGCGTTGCCGAGCCGGCACAGCGTTCAAGCCTCCGGGAGCGACGACGGGTCCAGACGCAGCGCACGATCCAGGCGCACGCGATCCGTCCGTTCAGCGAGCGCGGCTACGACGCGACGACCATGAACGACGTCGCCGAGGCGGCCGGGGTGTCGCCGATGACGCTCTACCGGCACTTCCCCACCAAGGAAGATCTCGTACTGATCGACCAGCACGGCGAGCTCATCGCCGAGCGCATCACCGCCTCCCCGCCCGATCAGCCGCTGGTACGCCGCATCGGCCGCGCACTCGTCGCCGCGGCCACCGCACTGACCGGCGACGGCGCGGAGGCCGACCGGCGGTCCCTGCTCGTCCGCCTCCGGCTCATGATCTCCACGCCCGCGCTGCGGGCCCGCCACCTGGACGACCAGTACGCGCTCCAGCAGGCCATCATCGGCCCGCTCGGGGACGAGGTCGCCGGTCCCGAGACGGCGTTCCAGGCGCAGGCGGGCGGCCAGCGCCTGCCTGGCCGCCCTGCACACGGCGCTGGTGCGCTGGGCCGAGGACGACGGCCGCGCCGATCTCGCGGACCTGATCGCCAAGGCGCTCATGTCGGTCTTCGGCGCTGACGTGCTCGACGGCACCGAGGCGTAGGGAGGGTGCGGGGCAGCGACGACGCCGACGCGCGGAAGGAGCGGGGCGGGAGTGGCCGGGGCGGAGGATCCGAGCCCGGCGGTCCCGCCGCGTAGACCCCGCAGGTGCGCACCTACGATCACCACATGACCAACCCCAGCGAGCAACTGCTGACCACACGGCTGTCGCTGCGGCGGCCGGTCCCGGACGACGTCGACGCGATCTTCGCCGTGCACAGCGACCCCGGCACCTGCCTGCACAACTCCTCCGACGCCCTGACCGGGCGTGAGGAGGCGGTGGAGCTCTGCCAGCGCTGGGACGCACACTGGCAGCGGTACGGCTACGGCTACTGGGTGGTGCGCGACCGCGAATCGGGCGGCACGCTGGGCTTCTGCGGCACCAAGCGGATGGAGCTGGACGGCGCGGACGTCCTGAACCTCTTCTACCGCTTCGAGGCCGCGTCATGGGGCCGGGGCGTGGCGACCGAGGCCGCGGCCGCGGTGGTGGGCTGGGTGACGGAACGCGTCCCCGACCTGCCCGTCATCGCCCGCGTCCGCCCCGCCAACACCGCCTCCCAGCGCGTGGCGACGCGCGCCGGACTGACCCGCGCCGAACACCTCGACACCACCGGCGAGGACGGCCTCGACTGGATCTACGCGAAGAACCTCCGGATGTAGGACTTGGCGGCTGCCGGTCCTCGACGACGTCACCTGGGTGTGCACGATCAACGAGCCGAGCATGCTCTGCCTGCTGCGCGACTGGGAGGCCGTCGAGATGATCGCCGCCCGCCTGCCGGAGCCCGACGTCAAGGTGGCGGAGGTGCTCGTCCGCGCGCACAAGGCCGCGCGCGAGGTGCTGGCCGGGCGCGGCGGGCTGCGGTCCGGGTGGACCATCGGCACACAGGACTTCCAGGCGCTGCCCGGCGCCGAGGAGGTGGCCCACGCGTACGGCTACTACCGCGAGGACTTCTTCACCGAGGCCGCCGCGGGCGACGGCTTCATCGGCGTGCAGAGCTACTCGCGTACGGTGATCGGCCCCGACGGTCCGGTGAAGGTGCCCGAGGGCGTGAGACGAACCTCCTCGGCTGGGAGTACTACCCGGCCTCGCCCGGCAACGCGCTGCGCCACTCGTGGGAGCTGGGGCGCGGCACCCCGCTCATCGTCACCGAGAACGGGTTCGCCACCCGCGACGACGAGCGCCGCATCGACCACACCGCCGCCGCGCCTGCCGGCGTGCGGGACGTCGGCGTCGGGCCCGAACTGGCCGGGGTCGCGTCCTGTCGAGGCGAAGCAGGCCAGGACGGGCTCGCCCGCCACCGCGATGGACGACGGCGTGAACGTGCGCGGCTACCTGTACTGGTCGCTGCTCGGCGTGACTCCGCCGACATCCGCAAGCCCGACTAGTAGTATTTTTTCGATCAGTCGTCGTACCGTACGGCGGCGGTCGTCCGGCCATGAGGAAAGGTGCAGCTGTGCGACGACTCGGCGTCCCGCGCCAGATCCCCCCGCCGGTGGAGGGTCATCTGCGGCTGGGCGACCCGCCCGGCGGGCCGGACGCGATCACCGTGAACTCCCGCCACCTGAGCCGGGGCGGCAGGCCGTGGTTTCCGATCATGGGCGAGTTCCACTACGCCCGCTACCCGGTGGCCGAGTGGCGGGAGGAGCTGCTGAAGGTGCGGGCGGGCGGGGTGACGGTCGTCGCCACGTACGTCTTCTGGAACCTGCACGAGGAGCGCCGCGGCGTCTTCGACTGGAGCGGCGACCGTGACCTGCGGCGGTTCGTACGCACCTGCGCCGAGCTCGGCCTTGACGTGGTGGTGCGGATCGGGCCGTGGGCGCACGGCGAGTCGCGCAACGGCGGCTTCCCCGACTGGGTGCTGCGGGCCGATTGCGAGCCGCGTACCGACGACCCACGCTACCTGGACCTGGTGCGCCCGCTGTTCGAGCAGATCGGCGCGCAGCTCGCCGGGCTGACCCGCGCGCACGGCGGCCCGGTGGTGGCGGTGCAGGTGGAGAACGAGCTGCACGACCGGCCGGGCCACCTCGTCACGCTCAAGCGCATGGCCGAGGCGGCGGGCATCGACGCGCCGCTGTGGACGGCGACCGGCTGGGGGCACGCGCGGCTGCCGCCGGACGAGGTGATCCCGCTGTTCGGCGGCTACCCGGAGGCGGCGTGGGACACCGCGCACGACGGCTGGCCGCAGCAGAGCAGGGCGCACTACTTCTTCGGCCCCGGCCGCGACGACGACTCCATCGGGGCCGACCTGCGTACGACGGCGGTGACCGGGTCGGACGAGAGCCACCTCGCGCGCTACCCGTTCGCCACCTGCGAGCTGGGCGGCGGGATGTACACCTCCTACCACCGCAGGCCGATCATCCAGGCCGCCGACATCGCCGCGCTGGCGCTGGTGAAGCTGGGCAGCGGGTCGGTGTGGCAGGGCTACTACATGTACCACGGGGCGTCGCAGAAGATCGGCGCGCTGTCCACGCTGCAGGAGTCGCACGCCACCGGCTACCCCAACGACTGCCCGGTCATCACCTACGACTTCCAGGCGCCGCTCGGCGAGTACGGCCAGGTCCGCGACTCCTATCGGCACCTGCGGCGGCAGCACCTGTGGCTGGCGAGCGACGGCCCCGATCTGGCCGGCATGACGCTGGTGATGCCGCCCGACGCCCCCGCCGACACGGCCGACCGGCGGACGCTGCGCTGGTGCGTACGCTCCGACGGCCGCTCCGGGTTCCTGTTCGTCAACAACCACCAGCCGGTCGAGACCCTGCCCGCGCACGAGGGCGTGCGGTTCGCGGTCGAGCTGGGCGGGCGCGAGCTGGTCGTCCCGCGCGAGCCGGTGACGGTGCCCTCCGGGGCGTACTTCGCCTGGCCGCTGGCCCGCCCGGTCGGCGGCGCCACGCTGCTCACCGCCACCGCGCAGCCCATGGGCGTGCTGGCGGGCGACGAGCCGGTGCACGTCTTCTGCCAGACGGCGGGCATCCCGGTTGAGCTGGTCTTCGACGCCGCCACCGTGAGCGAGGTCGAGGGCCCCGCGACGGCGGAGCGCGACGGCGACCGCCTCGTGGTCACCGATCTCGCGCCCGGCACCGGATGCCTGCTGCGGATCCGCGACGCCTCCGGGGGCCGTGCGGCCGTCCTCGTCCTGGACGCCGATCGTGCGCTGAACGCGGCGGCGGGCCGGCTGTGGGGCGCGCACCGGCTGGTGCTGAGCGAGCGGCCGGTCGTGATCGAGGACGACCGGCTGACGGTCTACGGGCGGGGCTCGTCCGAGGTGCGGATCTACCCCGCGCCCGCCTCAGCGACGCGGACGGACGGCGTGTTCGGCCTGCTGCCCGCGCCGGCTCCGGCCGGTCAGCCGCCCGAGCCCAAGGTGGAGGAGATCAGGCAGGCGGGCCCGGCCCGGGCACCGGTCATCGACCCCAGGTCAGGGCGGGCGTCCGCGCCGGCCGACACCGACTTCGAGCAGGCCGCCGTCTACCACGTCACCGTCCCGCGCGAGGCTTTGACCGGTGATGACGAGGTGCTGCTGCGGCTCGACTGGGTCGGCGACGTCGGCCGCGCCTACATCGGCGGCCGCCTGGTGGCCGACCAGTTCTGGTACGGCCCCGCCTGGGAGATCGGGCTGCGCCGCTTCCGCGACGCGGTGCTGGAGCACGGCATCGAGATCCGGCTGCTGCCGCTGCGCGAGGACGCTCCCGTGTACGTCTCGCCGCAGGTGCGGCCCGGCTCCTATCCCGGCGGCTCCGTGCTGGAGCTGCGCTCGGTCAGCCTCGTCCCCATGCCCAGGCTCACCTTGGAGGAATCATGACGACGCTTGATGAGGCGCTGGCGGAGCTGCCCGTCATCGCCATCATCAGGGCCGCCGAGGCCCGCCACCTCGACGCGGCGCTGGAGACCCTGGCCGGGTCCGGCCTGCGGGCGATGGAGGTCACCATGCCGACCCCCGGCGCGACCGAGGCGATCCGCCGGGCCACCGGGCTTGAGGGCGTGGCGGTCGGGGCGGGCACCGTGCTCGACGCCGCCTCGGCGCGCAAGGCCGTGGACGCGGGTGCGGGCTTCCTCATCACCCCGGCCGTGCTGCCCGAGGTGATCGCGGAAGGGCGGCGGCTCGGCGTGCCCGTCCTGCCGGGGGCGTTCACGCCGACGGAGATCGTGCAGGCGTGGTCGCAGGGGGCCGCCATGGTGAAGGTCTTCCCGGCCGGTGCGGCCGGCGGGCCCGGCTACATCAAGGACGTGCGGGCGCCGCTGCCGCAGATCCCGCTGGTGCCGACGGGCGGCATCGGCATCGAGGACGTGCCCGCCTACCTGGCGGCCGGGGCGCGCGCGGTGGGGATGGGCTCGCCGCTGCTGGGCGACGCGTGCGCGGACGGCGACATGGCGGCGTTGGCCGCCCGCGCCAGACGCCTGGTCGATATGGCCGGTCGACGGCCATCGGACGGGTGAACAAGACGCTATGACCGGGTCCGGCGCGAGGGCGCGGAGTTGCGGGCTCGGCGCTCGCGACAGAGCGCGGGAACGCGGGCTCGGCGGTCAGCGGGCCGTCTGCTCGCCGTGGATCTTCTTGGCCAGCTCGACGTCCGCGATCGAGCGCTCCATGAGCGACCGCATCGCGGTCTCGGCCGCCTTCGGCCGCTGCTTGCGCACGGCGAGCAGCACCTCGGCGTGCTTGTCCGTGGACTCGCTGGTGAGCGTGGCGTGCACGAACTGGTCGCGCAGCCGCAGCCCGGCCTCGATCGCGCTGGCCATCTGCGTCATCAGCTCGTTGTGCGCGGCGCGCAGCAGGGCGTGGTGGAAGGCCAGGTCGGCCTCGACGTGATCACCGGTGGCCCCGCCGGCCGCCGCTCGCATGGCGGCCAGGGCGTCCTCGAGGTCGGCGAGGTCGCGGTCGGTGCGGCGCTGGGCCGCCATGCGCGCCACGGCGGGCTCGACGGTCAGCCGCACCTCTCCCAGCTCGTCGAGGAACCGCTCGTCCACGCGGTCGGCGAAGCGCCAGCGCAGCACGTCGGCGTCGAGCAGCGCCCACTGCTCGCGGGGCGCGACGAAGGTGCCGCGCCGGGGCCTGGCGCCGACCAGGCCCTTGGCGGCCAGCACGCGCAGCGCCTCGCGTACGGCGGTCCTGCTCACCGCGAAGCGCTCCTGCAGCTCTGCCACGTCGAGGTCGTCGTCGGGGAGGAGGTCGCCGTTGACGATGGCCGTGCCGAGGCTGCTGACCACCCGGTCGTGCGCGCCGGATCTCCCGATCTCCGTCATGGCGGAATCATGCCACGCCCGCACTCCCTGCCACCGCCCTCATGATCACCCATGCCCGAGTCAGCTGAGCATACTAGTGAGAACATTAATCATACTTTTTCTTGACGTCGTACGAGGCAGGGCGGCATCCTGCTCGTCGAGTCCCGTACCCGGGCACCTCACCTGCCGATCCTGAGGGAGCCGACCTGTTGTCCACTTTGACCATCACGCTCTGGGACTTCTCCTGGTACGCCAGGACCGGGCCCGGCGAGCCGTTCGAGGATCTGGACCGCGCCTTCGACGAGGCGGTGGCACGCGGCTACAACACGGTCCGGATCTGCGCGATGCCGTACCTGCTGTTCGGGTCGGGGCTGGACACCTCCGCGCTGACCTTCGCCCCCTTCGGGCGCGGTTACGGCCTCGGCACCCGCTGGTACGACCTGCGTGCGAGCGCGACGCTGGACGGCCGCGCCCACTTGCTGGCGCTGTTCGAGGCGGCCAGGCGGCACGGCTGCAAGGTGATCGTCTCCTCCTGGGAGTACCAGCAGAGCTCGAGTTTCCTGGCCGATCCCGCCTGGTACGAGGCGCTGCGCGCGGTGCCGCCGGAGCGGCGGGCGGGCGCGCTGGCCGAGGCGCTGGCCGGCCTGGTCGACTTCGTGGCCGGGCACGGGCTGGCCGAGCAGATCGCGTTCGTGGAGCTGCACAACGAGGTCCAGGCCTCCTGGCTCACCGAGGCGCTGCCGCCGGGCGAGCCACCGGTGCCAGGGCTGCGGCCGTACTTGGAGAAGGCGCTGGACGCGTTCAAGTGCCGGCATCCCGACGTGCCCGCGACCGTGAACTACGCGGGCGTGCCCCACGGCGAGCTGCGCGGCGTCCCCGCGAACATCGACGTCGCCGTCTTCCACCCCTACGTCTACGGCGTGCTGGACGAGCTGGTCGGCACGTTCGCGCTGCGCGATCCGTCCCGGCCGTTCCCGCAGGAGCGCGCCCGCCGCGAGCTGCTGCGTCCGGACGCGCCCGACGTGGCGGAGTGGGGGCCGCAGCAGGAGTGGCGGACGGCGGCCACGGTGGTGTCGCCGCGCGAGGTCTATCTGCACGACTGGTGCGACCCGGCCCGCTTCGACCGCTGGCTGTACGACCGGTACGCCGCCTACCGCTACGGCATGGACGAGAAGCTGCGCTTGTGGATCGAGGTGGCCGCCGACTGGGCCGCCGCCCGGGACCTCCCGCTGGTGTTCGGCGAGGGCTGGGTCGGCTACACCCCGCTGCGCGGCACGTTCGAGGAGGGGCCCGTGGGGGCCGGGATCTGCCTGGACGCCGTACGCCACGCCAGGGACACCGGCGCATGGGGCACCGTCGTGTGCTCGAACGCCGCCCCGCACCACCCCATGTGGGACGACGTGACGCTGCAGGTCACCGCCAACCGGATCTTCACGGAGGGACGATGAGCGACCGCTTCACCGGCAGGACCGCCCTGGTCACCGGCGCCGCGTCGGGCATCGGCGCGGCCACCGCCCGCCGCCTGGCCGCCGAGGGCGCGCGGGTGCTGCTCGCCGACATCGCCGACGAGCCCGGCCGCGAGGTGGCCGCGTCGATCGGCGAGCGGGCCGCGTACGTGCACCTGAACGTCGCCTCCGCCGGCGACTGGGCCGCCGCCCTGGACGAGGTGCGCGACCGGTTCGGCCGCCTGGACGTGCTGCACGCCAACGGTCCCGGCCGGGTGGTGCCCGCGCGTCCGGCGCACGAGATGCCGGAGGCGGACTGGGACCTGCAGATCGACGTCTCGCTCAAGGCCGCGTACCTGGCCGCGCGGACGTTCTGCCCGCTGCTCGCCGAGACCTCGGGCGCGCTGGTCATCACCTCGTCGGTGCACGCCCAGACCGGCATCCCCGGCTGCGCGCCGTACGCCGCCGCCAAGGGCGGGCTGCAGTCGCTGGCCAGGCAGCTCGCCGTCGAGTACGCGCCGCGCGTCCGCGTCAACGCCGTCGTCCCCGGCCCGATCATGACCCCCGCCTGGGACGGCATCGATGAGGCGGGCCGCGACGCCACCCTCGCAGAGACCCTGGCGGGCCGCTTCGGCACACCCGACGAGGTGGCCGCGGCGGTCGCGTTCCTCGCCTCGCCGGACGCCTCGTTCATCACCGGAGCCTGCCTCAACGTCGACGGCGGCTGGAGCATCTCCACCACCTCCTCTTAGGAACGGAACCCCATGAAGATCGTTTCTCTGGACACCTTCCTCGTCCCGCCACGCTGGCTGTTCCTGCGGATCCGCACCGACGAGGGCGTCACCGGCTGGGGCGAGCCGATCGTCGAAGGCCGGGCGGAGACCGTCCGCGCCGCCATCGCCGAGCTCGCCGATTACCTCGTCGGCCAGGACCCGCTGCGCATCGAGGACCACTGGCAGGTCCTCACCAAGGGCGGCTTCTACCGGGGCGGCCCGGTGCTGTCCAGCGCGGTCGCCGGCATCGACCAGGCGCTGTGGGACATCGCCGGCAAGTCCGCGGGGCTGCCCGTGCACCAGCTCCTGGGCGGGCCGGTGCGCGACAAGGCCCGCATGTACGCCTGGATCGGCGGCGACCGTCCCTCCGAGGTCGCCGAGCAGGCCAAGGCGCAGATCGAGGCCGGGTTCACCGCCGTGAAGATGAACGGCTCGGCCGAGCTGACCGCCATCGACACCCCGGCCCGCACCATGGAGGTCGTCCAGCGGGTCGCCGCCGTCCGCGAGGCCATCGGCGACCACAACGACCTGGTGGTGGACCTGCACGGCCGGGCCACCACCGCCATGTCCAGGCGGCTGCTGCCGCTGCTGGAGCCGTACATGCCGCTGTTCGTGGAGGAGGCGGTGCTGCCCGAGCACTCGCGCAACCTCTCCGCGCTCGCCGCCAGCACCTCCATCCCGCTGGCCACCGGCGAGCGGCTGTTCTCACGGTGGGACTTCCGCGACGTCATCGGGCACGGCATCGCGGTCGCCCAGCCGGATGTGAGCCACGCGGGCGGCATCTCGGAGGTCCGCAGGATCGCCGCGATGGCCGAGACGTACGACGTCAGCATGGCCCCGCACTGCCCGCTCGGCCCGATCTCGCTGGCCTCCAGCCTGCAGCTCGCCTTCGCCGTCCCGAACTTCCTCATCCAGGAGCAGAGCGTCGGCATCCACTACAACCAGGGCAACGACGTCCTGGACTACCTCGTCGATCGCGAGCCGCTGACCTTCCCCGGCGGGTACGCCACCCGCACCACCCGGCCCGGGCTCGGCATCGAGATCGACGAGGCCGAGGTGGAGCGGGCGGCCGAGCGCGGCCACCGCTGGCGCAACCCGACGTGGCGGCACGCGGACGGCTCCTTCGCCGAGTGGTGATGCCCGTGCTTCACGCCTGAGCCGGCGATCTCGGCACTCGCGCTCGGCCCGGGGCGGATGCCACCATGGCTCAGTGGATCTCACCGACCCGGGCACGTTCCTGCTCGGCGCGCCGCACGAGTTCTTCGCCCGGCTGCGCCGCGAGGACCCGGTCTTCCTGCATCGCCGTCCCGACCGGCCGCACTTTTAGGTCGTGACCCGCTACGACGACGTGGTGCGCGTCTCGCGCGACCCGTCGTTCTCGGCCGAACGCGACGGGGCCTTCGTCGACGAGCAGCCCGACCGGCGGGGCCGGACACTGGTCAGCCTGGACCCGCCCGCGCACGGCGAGCTGCGCGGCCTGATCGACGGCGCGTTCACCGCGCAGGCCGTCGCGCGGCGGGCGGGCCGCGTGCGCGCGCTGTGCGGGCAGGTCCTCGACCGGGTGGCCGGGAAGGGCGAGTGCGACTTCGCGCGGGACGTCGCGGCCGAGTTCGCGATCGCGGTGCTGGCCGACGTGATCGGTTTCCCCGATGACGAGGACCGCCGCCGGGTCCTGCGGCTGGCCGACGTCCTCGACGATCCCGAGCAGCCGCCCGCCGGAGTACCTGTGCTCGACCTTCGCCAACGGCATCCGCTCGCTGCCGGTGCGCTTCACCCCCGCCGGGTAGCGGTCAGCGGAGGCGGGACTCCAAGCCGTCGAGCACCACGCCGAGCTGGCGTTCGAAGCGCTGGTCGCCGTCGTCGCGCAGGTGGAAGGCGGCCTTGACCAGCTCGACGCCCTCCCCCAGCCACTTGTCGCGCTCCTCGGCCGAATAGCGGTCGCCGTCGTCGTCCGGCCGCCGGCGCTCCTGTTCCTCGATCACGAAGCCGACCACGAACGCCGTGATCACATCGAGCGCGTCGTCCGCCTCGGCCAGCGAGAAACCGGCCCCGGTCAGCAGCTCAAGCCAGGACTCCTTCTGCCGCACCACCTCCGGGTCGACGTAGCGGGTGCCGCTGAAGATGCGCGCGCCGTCGCGGTGGCGCAGGTACTCGGCGCGCAGGACGCGGGCGTACGCGGCCAGGCCCTCGCGCCAGCCGGCGCCGTGATCGATCTTCCCGAGCGCCTCGATCACCCGGCGGATGACGAACGTGGCCATCTCGTCAAGCAGTTCCTGCTTGTTGCGTACGTGCCAGTACAGCGCGGGCGCCCCCACGCCGAGCCGGGACGCGAGCGCCCTGACCGTGAGCGCGTCCATGCCCTTGTCATTGAGCAGGTCGAGGGCCGCCGCCACGATCCGCTCCCGAGTGATGCCCTTCGCCACGCTTGACACCTTAACAAAGTTCAGGGCATCGTTGAGGCCGTCGGAATTGAACTTAGTTCAGGAGGCGCTGTCATGCGTGCTGCCGTCATCGAATCCCCCGAAGCCGCCCCCGTGTGCGCGGACTTCCCCGACCCCGAGCCGCACCCGGGCCGCGCGCCGGTCAGGCTCGTGGGCGCGGGCCTGCACCACGTCGTCCGGGGCATGGCCACCGGCCGCCACTACGGCAGCGGGAAGGGGTTCCCGATCGTCCCCGGCATCGACGCGGTCGCCAGGACGCAGGACGGGCGGCTGGTCTACACCGGCCTCCCCCGTGCGCCCTGGGGCACGTTCGCCGAGTCGATGGTCACCCCGTTCGAGGTGGAGGTCCCTGAAGGGGCCGACCCGCTCGCCGTCGCCGCCGGCATGAACCCCGCGTCGGCGGGCTGGATGCCGCTGACCGCCCACCGCAGGGAGACGGGCGCGCTGGGCACGGTGCTGGTGCTCGGGGCCACCGGCATGTCGGGCGGCCTGGCCGCGCGGGCGGCGCTGGCGCTCGGCGCGAAGCAGGTCATCGCGGCCGGACGCGACCGCGAGTCGCTGGACCGGCTGGGCGCACTCGGCGCCGTCACCGTCCCGATCTCCCAGGAGGACGCGCGCGCGGTGCTCGCCCCCGTGCTGGCCGACGCGCAGCCCGCGCTGATCCTCGACTTCGTGTGGGGCTGGGTGGCCGAGGCCGCCTTCGCCGCGCTGTCGGCCTTCCGCCCCGGCAACGAGGACGAGACGGTCTCGTACGTGCAGATCGGCTCGCTCGCCGGGAACGAGGCGGCGCTGCCATCGGAGCTGCTGCGCAGCCGGCGGTTCCGGGTCACCGGCAGCGGACTCGGCTCGGTCTCCAAGGCCGACCTGATCACCGAGTTCCCCGAGATGATCGCGCGGTTCGCCGACGGCACGTTCGAGGTGCCGTACACCGCCTATCCGCTGAGCCGCGTCGGCGAGGCGTGGGCGCACCAGGGGCGCACCCGCGCGGTCATCGTCCCCGACTGAGTCCGAGAGAGTCCGGAGAAAGGAGAGACATGATGCCGAAGCGCGCTTTGGTCGTCGGGCTCGGGATCGCCGGCATGTCCGCGGCGATCGGGCTCCGGCAGGCGGGATGGCAGCCGGTCATCGCCGAACGGGCCCCGGAACGCCGCAGGGGCGGCTACTTCATCGGCCTCATGCCCGAGGGCAGGCAGGCCGCCGAGGATCTGGGCATCTCCGGCCACCTGCACACCCGCAACCCGCCCGGCGGCGGGAAGGCGTGGTCGCTCAACCGGCGCGGCGGCCTCGAACCCGGGCTGGGGTTCCTGCATCAGCCCGGCGACCCCGCCGCGGTGGTCCGCGGCGACATCGAGGCCGCGCTCTGGGAGGGCGTGTGCGGAGGCGGGACGGACGAGCCCATCCCCGTATGGTTCGCCACCAAGCCGGTCGGGATCGACGAGCTCGACGGCGGCGTCCGGGTGCTGCTGGAGGACACCCGTACGGGGGCGCTGCGCAGCGAGACCTTCGACCTGGTGGTGGGCGCCGACGGGCTGCGCTCGAACGTGCGCCGCATGGTCTTCGGACCGCACGAGGAGTTCATGACCGACTGGCACGCCATGATCTGCGCGTTCCAGCTCAAGGAGCAGGTCCCGTCGTTCGGGGAGTCCGACAGCGTCACGGTCGCGCGGGCGGGGCGTGCGGTGTGGGTGTTCGGGTTCGCCGACCGGCCTCCGACCGTGCTGCTGACGTACCGGACCGACGACGTCCAGGCGGAGTTCGCCGCCGACCGGATCGCGCGGTTGCGCGAGGTGTTCTCCGACCTGGACGACCCCGTGGTGCGGCACGCCCTGGACGCCCTGGAGGAGACGCCTGACTTCCTGTTCGACTCGGTGCATCAGGTGAAGATGCCCACGTGGAGCAGGGGGAGGGTGGTGCTCGTCGGCGACGCGGCCTGGTGCCTGAACCTGTACTCGGGCATGGGCGCCACCTTCGGTCTGCTGGGCGGTGCCGAGCTCGGCCGGGCTCTACGGGGGCATCCCGGCGACCTCGGCGCCGCGCTGACCGAGTGGGAGTCGCGGCTGCGCCCGTCCGTCGTCAAGCACCAGCACATGGCCCGGCTGAAGAGCCAGATGTTCGTGCCGTCGAACCTGCCCATCGAGGCCGTCCGCTCCGTGGCCGTGCGCCTGGCCTGCACCCTGCGGGAACGCAGGCGCGCCAAGGCTCAGGCGGCGTGACCGTCCGGTCGCGCGCGGGCCTCTCGCCTCGCGGCCGGGCGCCTGATCCCGGGTGCTCGCCGGTGCCGCCGGAGATCCAACAGGTTCTCCGGCGGCACCTGCGCGCCGCCTACGACTCTCCCGTACGCCGCTTCCTGCTGGAACGCGGCCAGGAATCAGGGTCGTCTTGAGCGCGGCGGGAACGCGCGCGTAGTATCAGGGCAGTCGTACAGGACGATCGCCCTGATTGGAGGGAGCCATGGCCTCCCCTGCGGCCGAGCGCGGGCGCGCGGTCCGGGAACGGCTGCTCAACGCGGCCGCCGAGCTCATCCCCGAACGCGGATGGACGGCGGTGAGCACGCGGATACTCGCCGAGCGGGCCGGGGTGACGCCGAGCGTGGTGCACTACCACTTCCCCTCGCTGGCGAGCCTGCTGAACGAGGCCGCGGTCGGCCGGATGCGGGCTCTGCTCGCCGAGATGAACGAGCTGCTGGCGAGCGCACCGCCGCCCGGCGCGGCGATCGAGGTGCTGTTCGGCTCGATCGAGGAGTACACCGGCACCGACCCCACCTCGCTGCTGTTCGTCGAGGCGTATCTGGCGAGCACCCGCGACGCCGAGCTGCGTGAGCGGATCGCCGAGCTGGTCGCCGAGTTCCGGCAGCGGTTCGGGGAGTCGCTGGAGCGGCACGGCGTGCCCGACCCGTACGGGACCGCCGCCGTGCTGGCGGCCTGCGTGGACGGCCTGATGCTGCACCGGGGCCTGGGGCTGAAGGCCGATGGCGCCTCGGCGGTGCTGCGCAGGCTGCTCGCCACGGCCTCCGAGCCCGCCGCACCCGCCACACCCCGTGCTACCGCCACGCCCAACGCCACCACCACACCTCACGCCGCCCCTGGCGCCGCCCCTGATTCCGCCGCCCCCGAGGAGGAGCGCCCATGAGAACCGTGATATCCGGAGCCGGGATCAGCGGTCTGGCGCTGGCCCACCGGCTCGCCGCCCTGGGCGGTGAGGTCGTGGTGGTGGAACGGGCTCCGGGGCCCCGACCGCAGGGCTACATGATCGATTTCTTCGGTCCCGGGCTGGAGGCGGTCGAGGCCATGGGGCTGCTGCCGGCGTTCGAGCGGGCGGCCTACGACTATCCCGAAGGGCACCTGGTCGGCGAGGACGGCCGCCGCCGGGCCACGCTCCGTACAAAAGGGTTCGCGCGCGGCCGGCTGCTGAGCCTCATGCGTCCCGACATCGAAGCGGTGCTGGCCGAGCACCTTCCGGCCGAGGTCGAGGTGCGTTACGGCGTGGCGCTGACCGGGGTGGACGAGCGGGCGGGCGGGGTGGCGGTGACGCTCTCCGATGGGGCCGCGCTGGAGGCCGATCTGCTGGTGGGCGCGGACGGTATCCATTCGACGGTGCGCCGGCTGGTGTTCGGTCCCGAGGAGCGCTACCTGCGCTACCTGGGGCTGCACACGGCGGCGTTCACCTTCGACGCGCCGGACGTGCACGCCGCCACCCGGCGCGCGTTCTGTCTCACCGACTCGGCCGACCGGCAGATGGGCTTTTACGCGCTGCGCAACGGCCGGGTCGCCACGTTCCTGGTGCACCGCAGCGCCGACCCGGCGCTGCCGGACGATCCGCGGGAGGCGATCCGGCGCGCCTACGCCGGTCTCGGCTGGGTGACGCCGCGCGCCCTGGAGCAGATCCCGCCGGCCGAGGAGATCTACTACGACCAGGTCGCGCAGATCGAGACGCCGCGCTGGAGCTCGGGCCGTACCGTGCTGCTCGGCGACGCCGCCTACGCCGTGTCGCTGCTCGCCGGGCAGGGCGCATCGCTCGGGATCGCGGGCGCGTACGTGCTGGCCGACCGGCTCGCGCACGCGCCGTCGATCGAGGAGGCCACGGCCGGATTCGAGCGGATGTGGCGGCCCGTGGTCGAGGAGCGGCAGCGCAACGCCCGCTCGCTGGCGCGCTGGTTCCTGCCCTCGTCGCGGTCGGACCTGCGCATCCGGCGCGTGGTGCTCGCGCTCAGCCGGGTCCCCTTCGTCACCGGGTTCGTGACGTCGGCGCTCACCGGCAAGGACGTCCGCCTCGCCGACATCCTTCCCGGCACGCCGGTCGCCGCTCGAACCCGGCCGTAGCGGGGTAGCGTGCCCTTGACCCCAGCCCGTACGCCCGGAGGAGCCGATGCAGCGACAGACACCCGCCCAGGACGACGTGCTCGGCTACTTCGACACGCTGTCGAACTGGGGGCGCTGGGGCGACGACGACCAGCTCGGCACGCTCAACCACATCACCGATGACGTCCGCCTGGCCGCCGCGCGTGCGGTGCGGCACGGCAGGAGCGTGTCGTGCGCCTGGGAGGTCGCCGTACCGGAAGAGATGGAGCGGGCGACGACGGCCTGCCCGTGCGCCGCCGACATGCCGGGTGCCGAGCACATGCCGTCGCCCACCTTCCGCAACGACCGGCGCTGGGGTTTCTCCACCGAGCGGCTCGGCCTCATCTTCCACGGCAACACGATCACCCACCTCGACGCGCCGTGCCACATCTTCTGGGACGGCGCGATGTACAACGGGCGGCCGCACGAGCTGGTCGACGCCGACAAGGGGTCGGCGTGGGCGGCGGTCACGGCCGCGGCGCTCGGCATCGTCACCCGCGGCGTCCTGCTCGACGTCGCCACGGTGCGCGGGGTGCCGTGGCTGGAGCCGGGTCAGGGCGTCTTCCCCGAGGACCTTGAGGAGGCCGAGCGCCGCCAAGGGGTGCGGGTACGTCCGGGCGACGCGGTGCTGCTGCGCACCGGGCGCGGCCGCCTCCGGCACGAGGCGGGCCCGCAGGGCGGGTACGAGCAGGCGGGCTGGCATGCGGCCTGCCTGCCGTGGCTGCACGAGCGGGACGTCGCGCTGATCGGCGCCGACACTCCGCAGGACGTCCAGCCGTCCGGGTACGCCGACGTGCTGATGCCGGTCCACGCCGTCGGCCTGGTCGCCATGGGCCTGTGGCTGCTCGACAACTGCGATCTGGAGGCGTGTACGGCGACGGCGGCCGAGCTCGGCCAGTGGGACTTCCAGCTCGCGGTCGCGCCGGTCCGCTTCGCCGGCGTCTCCGGCAGCCCGGTCAACCCGATCGCCACCTTCTGATCGGTTTGTTCGGCACAGTCCGAACAAACCGATAGTATCGATGGATGAGCGTCGATGAGTTCGTGGAGAGCGCCGGGCTCTTCTACGAGCGGCTCGGGCTGAGCCGCACGTCGGGCCGCGTCATGGGCTGGCTGCTCGCCGCCGAGGCCGACAGCGCCGACGCGCCGGAGCTGGCCGAGGCGCTGGGCGTGGCCAAGAGCAGCATGAGCGTCGCCCTGCGGCAGCTGGAGCAGGCGGGCCTGATCGAGCGGTTCCGGGTGCGCGGCGGGCGGCGTGACCGCTACCGCCTCGCCGAGGACGTCTTCCTGCGCGCCTTCCGCGCGAAGCTGGCCGAGTTCGAGGGCTTCCGCGCCCTGGCCGAGCAGGGCCTGCGCGCCGTGGGCGACGACCCGGCCCGCAGGCGGCGGCTGGAGCTCATGCGCGACATGTACGCGTTCATGATGGACCGCTTCCCGCGGCTGCTCGACGAGTGGGACGCGCTCAAGGAGCGCCGATGAGAGCGCTGCTGCTGGCCGTGGGCAGCCGCGGCGACGTGCAGCCCTTCCTCGCGCTGGCCGTGGGGCTGCGGGCCGCCGGCCACCGGCCGCTGCTGGCGGCGCCCCGCCGTTTCGCGCCGCTCGCCGCCGCGCGCGGCGTGGAGTTCGCCGGGCTCGACGACGCGCTGCTCGCGCTGCAGGACACCGTACGCGGGCAGGGCGTGCGCGCCGCCGTCACCGCCGCACGCTCGCTCCAGCCGATGCTGCGCCGCCTGCTCGCCGACCAGGCGGCGCTCGCCGCGCATCCGGCCGACCTGGTCGTGCATCACCCCAAGGCGCTCGGCGGCCCCTCGCTCGCCGAGAAGCTCGGCGTCCCGGCCGTCGCCGGCCTGCTGCTGCCGCTCTACCTGCCCACCTCCGCCTTCCCCTCGCCCATCTTCCCCGTCCGCGTGCCGCGCCTGCTCAACAGGGCGACCTGGCGCGTCGCCTCCGCCGTCGAAGCGCCGCACCGGGGCACCGTACGCCGCTGGCGGGCCGAGGCGCTCGGCCTGCCCGCCCGGTCACGGCCGATGTCCGAGCTGGTCGCGGCGGGCGACGTGCTGCACGCATGGAGCCCGCACCTGCTTCCCGCGCCCGCCGGCTGGCCCGCGTCCGCCCGGCCGACCGGCTTCTGGACGCTGCCAGGAGACGACCGGCCACCGCCGGAGCCGCTGGCCCGCTTCCTCGACGGCGGCGACCCGCCGGTCTACGTCGGGTTCGGCAGCTCCTTCAGCGGCGATCCCGAAGCGCTGACGCGCACGGTGCTGGAGGGGGTGCGGCTGGCCGGGCGGCGCGCGGTGCTGGCCACCGGCTGGGGCGCGCTGCGCCGCGCGGCCGGTGGGGACGACGTGCTGGTGGTCGAGGAGGCTCCGCATGAGTGGCTGTTCCCGCGCGTGGCGGCCGTCGTGCACCACGGCGGCGTCGGCACGGTGGCCGCGGCGCTGCGCGCCGGCGTCCCGCAGGTGATCCGCCCCTTCCTGGGCGACCAGCCGTTCTGGGCCCGGCACCTGCACCGGCTCGGCATCGCGCCGGCGCCGCTCACCGGCCGCCTCTCCCCCACCCGCCTCGCCGCCGCCATCGAGTCGGCGGCCGCGCTCGCGCCCGCCGCCCGGGCGCTGGGCGAGCGGGTCGCCGCCGAGGACGGCGTCGCCGCCGCCGTCGCCCGCATCACCGCTTAGCGGCCCGTCACGCCTTCGCCTTCGGCCCCCTGATCTTTCTGGCGACGCCGTACCAGGCGGGCAGCCCGCGCTCGTCGTCGAACCAGCGGGCGACCACGATGTCGGTGGAGGAGTGCAGCAGGATCGAGGTCACGATCGTCACCGCCACGATCTGGAACACCTGCGGCGCCGCGGTGATGCCGGAGGCCAGCACGAGCAGGCCGTAGACCACGGAGGCGAAGCCCTTGGGGCCGAACCAGGCCACCGCGGCCTGCTCGCGCAGCGACAGCCCGGCGCGCAGGAAGGACACCCAGATCGCGATGGGACGGGCCAGCGCCAGCGCGCCGAGGGCGAACAGCCAGCCCTGCCAGCCCACCGCGAGCAGGGACGGCGTGATGAGAGCGCCGAACACCAGCAGCGCCGCCAGCTTGAACACCTCGGCGATCAGCTCGCCGAAGTGCTCGAACGACTCGCGCTGCCGCGGCCCGAAGGTGGCAACGGTGATGCCGGCGGAGAAGGCGGCCAGGAACAGGTTGCCGTGCGTGGCCTTGCCGATGGCGAGCACGAGCAGGCCGATGGCCAGGGCGTTGAGCGGCTCGTACTGCGTGGAGGCGGCGAACCAGCGGGTCTGCTCCAGCTTGATGGCCAGCCACGGCACGGCCACGCCGATCAGCACGCCGAGGCCCAGCTCCAGCGCCAGCTCGCCCAGGTGCAGGTCGTGCGAGCCGGCGGCGATGGCCAGGAACACCAGCACGAACGGCAGCGCGAGCCCGTCGTTGACGCCGGACTCGACGTTGAGCAGCTGCCGCAGCCGGGGCGGCACCTTCTCGTTGCCGACCAGCGCGGCGGCGAAGACCGGGTCGGTGGGCGCCAGGATCGCCCCGACCAGCAGCGACTCGATCCAGCCGAGCCCGAGCAGGTAGTGCGCGCCGACCGCGGTGATGACCAGCGTGAGCGGCAGCCCCCAGCCCAGGGCACGGCCCGGCAGCCGCCACGCGCTGCGCAGGTCCTGCCAGCCCACCCGCATGCCGTCGGTGAACAGCACCGCGAACAGCGCCAGCTCCGACAGCGTGGCCACCAGCGGATCTGCCGCCGTCAGCGAGATCACGCCGAGCACGCCGTCGCCGAGCACGAATCCGGCGACCAGGAACAGCGCGGCCGTGGACAGGATCGTGCGGTGGGCGAGGCTGGACAGCAGCACGGCCAGCAGGAGCAGGGCGGCGAACGCGGTCAGGAGCATGGGGGGAACGGACCTCCGGTCGGTCACTCGGAACTGGACATCCGCCGACCAGACTTCCCGGCACACCGCGACCTACGGTAACAGCACCGTGCTCGCCGACGTCCAGCCGCCTTCAGGCGAGGCGGCGGCCGGCCTCCGAGCGGACGAAGTCGCCCATCGCGGCGTACACGTCGGCCATGGCGGCGCCGATCGCGCCGGCGTGCTCGGCCGACAGCACGTTCACGCCCAACCGGCAGGTGAGGTGGCGGTGCAGGACGATGGTGCCGGCGTGCATCGCGCTCATCACGGCGGCGGCGTCGCGGGTCCTGGCCGAGCCCGCGGGGAAGCGGTCGGGCCAGGTGGCGGTCAGGAACTGCTCGGTCACCCGGACCGCGCCCTCGAAGAAGGCGTCGGCGGCGGGGCTGCCGTCGACCATGGCGCGGGCGAGGTAGCGCGCCATCGGCTCGCTGGTGTCGTACAGGGCGGCCAGGCCGCCCGGGTCCGGCTCGGCGGTCTCGTCCTTGGCGCGCTCGACGAGCCGGGCGAGCACGTACGCGTCGCAGGCGTCGCGCAGACCGTCCTTGGTGCCGTAGTGGTGCTGGACCAGGCCCACGGACACGCCCGCAGCGGCGGCGATGTCCTGCAGCCTGGCCGCCTTGACGCCGCGCTCGGCGAACTCGGCCAGTGCGGCGTCCCTGATCCTCGCCCGCGCCGTCACCTCGTCGAGCGGTCTCCCCTGGCGGTCGCTCACGCCGGGACTATATCTCGATACTGTTTCCGGTATCGGGATATTGTGCTGATGGTGATTTTCACGTTCGGCGGCGCGGGCGGGTGCGTCTTGGTACGTTCATGGGCGGTGTGCCGGGAAGTCTGGTCGGCGATACCGTTGAACGTCGATTCTGAGAGGCCCCCATGCGCGCCCGCGATCTGACCGCGCCCTTCCCCACCGTCACGCTCGACACCTCGGTGCACGAGGCCGCCAGGCTGCTGTCCGAGCAGCGGCTGCCGGGCCTCATCGTGCTCGACGGCCGGGGGCGCCTGTTGAGCATTCTGCCGGGCACCCAGGTGCTGCGGCTGGCGGTGCCCGCGTACTGCATGGAAGACCCGATGCTGACGCGCGTCGTGGACGAGGCGCACGCCGACCGGTTCCTGCGCTCCCTGGCCGACCGCACCGTGCGCGACGCCCTGCCCGAGCAGCCGCGCGAGCTGCCGATCACCGATCCCGACGCGACCATGCTGGAGGTCGCGGCGCTCATGGCCCGCACGCACAGCCCGGTGGTGGCGGTGGTGGAGGACAGGCAGCTCTTGGGCGCGGTGACGTTGCAGGCGCTCATGGACTGGGCGATCACGACCTGACGCCGTCCGCCTCGATCGACAGCTCGTCGATCGGGCGCCGATAGCCGGCCATCGCGGGTCCGGAAAACCCGTCGTGGACAGCGCGGCGCCTCGCGTCTATTTTGTTTACGAGACCGTTCCGTTTATTAATGAGGTGGCCATGGACGCCGACGTCCTCGTGGTGGGAGCCGGGCCGGTCGGCCTGGCCCTGGCGATCGCCCTGCGCCAGCACGGCGTCTCGGTACGCGTGATCGACCGGGCGCCCGGCCCCGCCACCACGTCGCGGGCCAACTTCGTGCACGCGCGCGGCTCGGAGGTGCTCGACCGGCTGGACGCGCTGAGCGGCCTGCCGGAGGAGTCGGTCAGGGCGATGACGATCACGACGTACGCCGGCGAGCGCCCCGTGATGCGCATCCGGTTCGGCGATCCCGGGCTGGACACCGCCGCTCCACCGATGGTGATCTCCCAGGCCCGCGTCGAGGCGCGCCTGCGCGACCGCCTGGCCGAGCTGGGCGTGCGGCCGGAGTGGGGCTGCGGGCTGGTCGCGGCCGAGCAGGACGCGGGCGGCGTCACCGCCGTGCTCAGCGACGGCCGCAGCCTGCGGGCGGGCTGGCTGGCCGGCTGTGACGGCTCCGGCAGCACCGTGCGCAAGCTCGCCGGCATCGGCTTCCCCGGCGTCAAGCTGAGCGAGCGCTTCCTGCTCGTCGACGCGACACTCGACACCACCCTCGACAGGTCGGGCACCAGCGGCTGGGTGCACCCGCAGGGCATGCTGGGCGCCATGCCCATGCCCGGCGGGCAGTGGCGGCTGCTCGCCTACGACCCCGCGTTCACCGAGGACAAGCCGGGCGAGGAGCGGATCGTCGAGCGCATGGCCCGCATCCTTCCCGAGCGGACGGGGCTGAGCGGCATCCGGCTGCTCGACGCGTCGTGGGCGTCGCTGTTCCGGGTGCACCGCCGCCTCGCCGACGCCTACCGCCGCGGGCGCGTCCTGCTGGCCGGGGACGCGGCGCACGTGCACGCCCCGTTCGGCGGCCAGGGCATGCTCACCGGCATCGGTGACGCCGAGAACCTCGCGTGGAAGCTGGCGCTCGTCGTGCAGGGCAGGGCCGGGGAGCGCCTGCTGGACACCTACGAGGCCGAGCGGCGCCCGCTGGCCACTCAGGTGCTGCGCGGCAGCACCGCCACCACCAAGGTCAACATCGCCTCTGGGCCCGTCGGCCGCTTCCTGCGCGACCGGGTGATCGTGCGGGTGATGAACGTCGCGTGGGTGCAGCGGCGGGTCACGTACACGACGTCCCAGCTGTGGGTCAGCTATCGGCGCGGCCCGCTCGGCGGCGGCGGGCGCAGGCCGCGCCCCGGCGACCGTGTTCCCGACCTGGCCTGCGAGCGGCCCGACGGCACCTCTACCCGGCTGCACGCCGAGCTGCGCGGCCGCTGGGCGGTGCTCGGCGGCCACGACGCGTTCCAAGCCGCGCATCGGCGGCTCGGCGGCCACGTCGTGCACCTGCGGCCGGTGCGCACGCTGCCCGCTATGCTCGTACGCCCGGACGCCCATCTGGCCTGCAAGGGCGGCCCCGCCGAGATCACCGGTTGGCTGGACGGAGCACTCGCGTGACCGCTGCCCGAGGACGCGGACGCCCCCGCGACCCCGAGACCGACTCCGCCATCCTGCGCGCCGCGCTCGAGCTGTTCATCGAACGCGGTGTGGAGGGCACCAGCATCGAGCAGATCGCCAAGCGCGCAGGGGTGGGCAAGCTCACCGTCTACCGCCGCTGGAGCACCAAGGAGGACCTGATCGCGCAGGCCGTCGAGCAGACGGTCAGCGCCGACATGGTGCCCACGCCCGGCGAGGTGCGGGATCTCGCGCCGCAGGACATCGTCGAGCGGGCGCTGAAGACGGCGGCGGAGACGACCGCGAGCCCCGCCTTCCGCGCGCTGGTCGCCCGCATGATGGGCGCGGCCGTCAGCCACCCGCGGCTCATGGCCGTCTACTGGAAGCACCACGTGCTGCCCCGCCGCGAGCTGGCCGCGGCCATGCTGCGCCGCGCCCAGCAGGAGGGCACGGTGGCCGCGGACGCCGACCTCGATGTGCTCATCGACATGATGGCCGGGGCGGTCACCTGGCGGGTGCTCCAGCCCGACCCGCCCGACGCCGCCGCCATGCTCGGCTATCTCAAGAGCGTCTATCGCCAGGTCGGCCTGTATCGGGACGCCGATTAGTTATTCGGTGAACGCCGCGCGGCCATTGTTCGGCGTTAAATGCGGCTAACCGCGGTTCATCTCCCGTTATGAGAGCCGAGAGGGAGACCGTCACCGCCGGGACACCCCTAATGCTTAGGGGTTGGTTTGCCGCACCACTCCCCGTAATGTCCGGCTCGCATGGATAGTCGATATGCATTTCACTGGCTCTCTACGGGGGAGTTGTATGAGTAGAACCGCGCCGGGCCCTGTGAGTCAGCTGCCGCAGGAGACCATGCGCGACAGGATCGCCGAGCTCGAGCTGTTGCGGGACGGCATCATCCAGGGACCCGACCCGAGGGCCACCGACAAGCAGCACGCCGCCGGGAAGCTGACCGTGCGGGAGCGGTTGGACGCTCTGCTGGATCCGGGCTCGTTCATCGAGGTGGAGCCGTTCCGCCGGCACACGGCCACCGGGTTCGGGCTGGAGGACCGGCGCCCCTACACCGACGGGGTCGTGGCCGGTTGGGGGCGGGTGCACGGGCAGGACGTGATGGTCTACGCCCACGACTTCCGCATCTTCGGCGGCGCGCTGGGCGCGGCGCACGCCGAGAAGATCCACAAGGTGATGGACCTGGCCGCCTCGGCGAAGGTGCCGCTGATCGGCCTGAACGACGGCGCGGGCGCACGCATCCAGGAGGGGGTCACGGCGCTGGCCGGCTACGGCGGCATCTTCCGCCGGCATGTGCGCATGTCGGGGGTGGTGCCGCAGATCAGCGTGATGCTCGGCCCGTGCGCGGGCGGGGCCGCCTACTCCCCGGCGCTGACGGATTTCGTGTTCATGGTGCAGGGCACCGCGCAGATGTTCGTCACCGGCCCCGATGTGGTGCGGGCGGTGACGGGTGAGGACATCACCCGCGAAGGCCTGGGTGGGGCGGAGGCGCACTTCACCCGCTCCGGGGTGGCCGGGTTCGTCTACGACGACGAGCAGGCGTGCCTGGAGGACGTGCGGTTCCTGCTGTCGATGCTGCCGCCCAACAACCAGGAGCTGCCCCCTGCCGTGGCCTGCACCGACCCGGTCGACCGGCGTAACGACGCGCTCATCGATCTGGTGCCCAGTGATCCGGCGCAGAGCTACGACATGACGG
Organism: Nonomuraea sp. NPDC052634; assembly: GCF_040678535.1. Lineage (NCBI taxonomy): Bacteria > Bacillati > Actinomycetota > Actinomycetes > Streptosporangiales > Streptosporangiaceae > Nonomuraea > Nonomuraea sp. NPDC052634. The sequence continues at coordinate 69,485 of NZ_JBFATY010000017.1, forward strand.
CGGTCATCGAGGAGGTCGTCGATGACGGGCAGTTCTTCGAGTTCCATCAGGGCTGGGCGCAGAACCTGATCTGCGGGCTGGCCCGGCTCGGCGGGCACGTGGTCGGGATCGTCGCCAACCAGCCCGCTCACCTGGCGGGCGTGCTCGACATCGGGTCGTCGGAGAAGGGCGCCCGCTTCATCCAGATGTGCGATGCGTTCAACATCCCCCTGGTCAGCCTGGTGGACGTGCCCGGCTTCCTGCCCGGGGTGAACCAGGAGCACGGCGGGGTGATCCGGCACGGCGCCAAGCTGCTGTACGCCTACTGCGCGGCCAGCGTGCCCCGCGTCCAGGTGATCGTGCGCAAGGCGTACGGGGGTGCGTACATCGTGATGGACTCCCGCTCGATCGGCGCCGACCTGTCTTTCGCCTGGCCGACGAACGAGATCGCGGTGATGGGCGCGGAAGGCGCGGCGAACGTCATCTTCCGGCGGGAGATCGCCGCCGCCCCCGACCCCGAACGGCAGCGCATCAGGCGCGTGGAGGAGTACCGGCGCACGCTCATGCACCCCTATCACGCCGCAGAGCGTGGCCTGGTGGACGACATCATCGACCCCCGCGACACCCGGGCCCGGCTGATCAGGGCGCTGGAGCTGCTGCGCGCCAAGCACGTGCCCCCGCCGTACCGCAAGCACGGAAACCCGCCGATGTGAACGAGATCAAAGTCATCGCCGGAGCTCCCACGGCCGAGGAGATCTGCGCGCTGGTCTGCGCGCTCCGCCTGCGCACCGCCGCCCCCGCGCCCCCGCCCCGCCGTACGGCCCCCTGGGTACGGCAGGGAGACCACCCGACCGCCGAACATCTGGTGCCCGGCCCGGCAGGCGAGCGGTGGATCGAGTCCGGGTCCCCCCTGTGAGCGAACCCCTGCCGGGGACCACGAGAGCATGACGAACCGCCGCCCACCGGGGCGACCTCCGGCGGAAAAGGCGGCTCGAATGGCCACTGCCGACCCCTTGCCCCGCACCGCCGATTCCGGCGAATTCCCTGCGTAAACCCGCGAAAAATGGCGGACTTATCGCGGGACAGCCGGTTCCCACGTTAGGGGCGGCTAGGGGTACTTCTGGGGCGGAACCCCGCCTTAGCCTGAACTCTGCTGCCTGAGGGAGATCGTCAACTATGCGCAATATCCGGCCGAGATACACCGGGAAATTCATCCACGACTTTCTCGACCAAAGCGCCGCGGGTTATCCCGAGTCGCCGGCGGTGAGGGACTCGAGCGGGACGTTGACCTATCACGAGCTGGACACGATCAGCCACGCGGTGGACCACTGGCTGGAGCAGCAGGGCGTCGGCCCGGGCGCGCGCGTGGTGGTGCAGGCCCCCACCGACCGCCGGCTGGCCGCGCTGTTCTTCGGCGTCTCCCGCCGTGGCGCCATCTTCGTGCCGCTCAATCCGGCGATGAAGGATTTCCACCTGCGTTCGGTGCTGGAGAACGCCGACCCCGCGCTGGTGCTCGCGGAATCGGCCGGCGGACGGCCCGACGCCGTACGCGCGCTCACCGAGGCGCCGGTCCACGGCTTCGACGCGGTCTGGGCGGAGATCACCGGCCTGGCGAGCCAGGGCGCCCGCGCCGCCGTGACCAAGGAGATCGACCCCGCCGACCCGGCCGCGCTGGTGTACACCTCGGGCAGCACGGCGGCGCCGAAGGCGGTGATCTGCCCGCACGCCCAGGTCTGCTTCGCCACCGTCGCGCTCGTCGAGGCGCTCGGCTACCGGCAGGACGACGTGGTCTTCTGCCGCTTTCCCATGTCGTGGGACTACGGGCTGTACAAGCTGCTGATGACCTGCGCCGTCGGCGCGGAGATCGTCTTCGCCGACGCGAGCGCCGACCTGCGGCTGGTGGACCACCTCAGGAGGACCGGGGCGACCGTGGTGCCGATCGTGCCCTCGCTGGCCAACATGATCATCGCTTCGGCGCAGCGGCGGGGCGAGCCCACCACCGGGGTGCGGCTGTTCACCAACACCGGTGCGGCGCTGCCCGCCGCCACCATCGAGGCGCTGCGCGCGCACTTCCCCGGCGCCCGGGTGGTCCGCCAGTTCGGCCAGACCGAGTGCAAGCGCATCTCCGTCATGCCGCCGGAGGAGGATCGCGAACGCCCGGACTCCGTCGGGCTGCCGCTGGCCGGGACCAGCGTGCAGATCCTCGGCCCCGACGGCGAGCCGGTGCCCACCGGCACCACCGGGGAGATCGTGGTGACCGGCCCGCACGTGATGCCGGGGTACTGGCGCAACCCCGAGATGACCGCCAAGACGTTCCGCCGCGACCCGCGTACCGGGGAGGTGCGCCTGCACACCGGCGACTACGGCCATCTCGACGAGGACGGATACCTCTACTTCGACGGCCGCCGCGACGACATGTTCAAGCGCAAGGGCATCCGCATGAGCACGGTGGAGATCGAGGCGGCGGCCCTCGACATCCCCGGCGTCCGCGCCGCCGCCGCGCTCCCTCCCGACGGCGACCACGACCTCGCGATCTACGTCGAGCCCGCCGACGGCGCCGAGCTGGAGCCCCACACCGTGCTGCGCGAGCTGGCCGCCCGGCTGGAGCCGGCCAAGGTGCCCGCCACCTGCCAGGTGGTCGCGGAGCTCCCTCAGTCGGCGCACGGTAAGTACGCCCGCGACCAGCTCCGCCGCCTGCACGCCAAGAAGACCCCGCACGCCAAGAAGACCCCGCACGCCATGAAGACGGGGCCCGCGCGGCCGCGCCTGTCCCGCGAGGAGCTGGTGCGCAGGTTCGGCTCCCCGCTGTACGTCTACGACCTCGACAAGGTGACGGCGGCGTACCGGGACCTGGCCGACTTCATGCCGGAGGGCACCGCGATCTACTACGCGCTCAAGGCCAACCCGCATCCCGACGTGGCCCGCGCGCTGCGCGAGGCGGGCGGCGGCGGCTGCCGGGCGGAGATCAGCTCCACCGGTGAGCTGGCCGCCGCGCTGGCCGCCGGCTTCACCGGCGCCGACTGCATGTACACCGGGCCGGGCAAGACGGCCGGGGAGCTGGCCGAGGCGCTCGCCGCCGGGGTGCGGCTGTTCTCGGTGGAGTCGCTCACCGACCTTGAGCACATCGGCGCCGCGGCCACCGCGCAGGGCACCGTCGCCAGGTGCCTGCTGCGCATCAACAGCGCCACCGCGGCCGCCGCCACCAGCATCCGGATGACCGGCGCGCCCTCCCAGTTCGGCAACGACATGGAGGAGCTGCTCGCGCAGGTGGAGGCGATGCGCGCGATCCCCGGCACCCGGATCGTCGGCGCCCACTTCTTCCCGCTCAGCAACGCCGCGGACGAGGAGAGCCTGCTCGGCGAGTTCCAGCACACGGTGACGGTGGCCGCCGAGGTGCGGCGCATCCTGGGCGAACCGTTCGAGCTCGTCGATCTCGGCGGCGGGTTCTCCGCCCCGTACGGGGTGCCCGGCACCCGTCCCGCCTACCCGAACCTGCGTAAGGGCCTGGAGGAGGCGCTCGACCAGCACCTGCCGCAATGGCGGGAGGGACGGCCGGGCATCGCCTGCGAGTCGGGCCGCTACCTGGTGTCCGACTGCGGCGAGCTGCACTGCACGATCGTCAACGTCAAGCAGAGCAGGGGCCGCACGTTCGCCATCCTGGACGCCGGGATCAACGCGTTCGGCGGCATGTCCGGCCTCGGCCGGCTGCTTCCCGCCCAGGTCAGACCCCGGCAACCCGACGGCGACGCCCGGCCGGGCCGCAAGGCCGCGCTCGCCGGTCCCCTGTGCACGCCTGGCGACCTGCTCGCCCGCGAGGTCGAGTTGCCCGACCCGGCGCCCGGCGACCTGGTGACGATCCCGCACGCCGGCGCGTACGGGCTCACCGCCAGCCTCTCGCTCTTCCTCGGCCGCCCCGCACCCACCGAAGTGGTGATCCGCGGAGGCGAGGTCGTCTCCGTCTCCCAGTTGCGCCGCGAGCGCGTCTACGAACCGTCGCCGACCCCTGACCCCCGGAGCGCATGATGGCATTTCCTGGTGACCACGGCGGCCCTTCCGAGGCCGGGCTCGACGGCCTCGCCGCGTTGCCCGTCGCCGAGCAGCGCAGGGCGCTGCTCGAACTGGTGCTCAGGGAGACCGGCGAGGCGCTGCTCGGCGTGGAGGGCGGCGACCCCGCCGCGGTGACGTCCAGCCGGCCGTTCCGCGAGCTGGGCCTCGACTCGCTGGCCGCCGTTGACCTGCACGACCGGCTGGTCGCCGCCACCGGCGTCGACCTGCCGATGACGCTGGCCTTCGACTACCCCACGCCCGAGCTGGTCGCCGAGTACGTGCGCGCCGCCGTACTCGGCCTGCCCGTGCCGCAGCCGGCCTCGGGCCGCGGGCACGACCTCGACACGGGCGCGGGCGACGACCCGATCGTCATCGTCGGCATCGGCTGCCGCTTCCCCGGCGGCGCCGACTCCGCCGAGACGCTGTGGCGGATCTTCGCCGAGGAGCGCGAGGTGCTCGGCGGCTTCCCCGCCGACCGCGGCTGGGACCTGGACAACCTCTTCGACCCCGACCCGGACGCCCCCGGCAAGAGCTACGTCGACCGCGGCGGCTTCCTGCCCGACGCGACCGGCTTCGACGCCGACTTCTTCGGCATCAACCCGCGCGAGGCCCTGGCCATGGACCCGCAGCAGCGCGTGGTGCTGGAGACCTGCTGGGCCGCGCTGGAGCATGCGGGCATCGACCCGACGTCGCTGCGCGACCGGGCCGTCGGCTCGTTCTTCGGGGCCGAGGTGCACGAGTACGGCGTGCGCGTGCACGACGCGCCCGAGGGTCTCGACGGCTACCTGATGACCGGCAACGCGCCGAGCGTGGTCTCCGGCCGGCTCGCCTACCTGCTCGGCCTGTCCGGCCCCGCGATCACCGTGGACACGGCCTGCTCGGGCGCCATCGTCTCGCTGCACCTGGCCTGCAACTCGCTGCGCTCCGGCGAGTCCGACCTGGCCCTGGTCGGCGGCGTCGCGGTGATGGGCAGCCCCGGGATGTTCACCGCGTTCAGCCGGCAGCGCGGTCTCGCGCCCGACGGGCGGGTGAAGGCGTTCGCCGACGCCGCGGACGGCACCGCGTTCTCCGAAGGCGTCGGCATGCTGGTCGTGGAGCGGCTGTCGGACGCCCGCCGCAACGGCCACCGCGTGCTCGCCGTCGTCCGCGGCACCGCGATCAACCAGGACGGCAGGTCCAACGGGCTCACCGCGCCGAGCGGTCCCGCGCAGCGGCGGCTCGTCCTGGACGCGCTGGCGGCGGCCGGGCTGCGGCCCGCGGACGTGGACGCGGTCGACGCGCACGGCACCGGCACCGCGCTGGGCGACCCGATCGAGGCGCACGCCCTGCTCGCCACCTACGGCCAGGACCGCAGCACGCCGCTGTGGCTGGGCTCGGCCAAGACCAACCTCGGGCACACGCAGGCGGCCGGCGGCATGGCCAGCGTGATCAAGATGGTCATGGCGATGCGGCACGAGCTGCTGCCGAAGACCCTGCACGTGGACGCGCCCTCCTCCAAGATCAACTGGTCGAGCGGGGCGGTGGAGCTGCTCACCGAGGCCCGGCCGTGGCCGCGCGTCGAGGGGCGGCCGCGCCGGGCGGGTGTGTCGTCGTTCGGGATCTCCGGCACCAACGCGCACGTGATCCTGGAAGAGCCGCCGCTGGAGGTGCCGTCTGCTGTTGGTGACGGTCCTGTGGTGCTGTCGCCTGTACGCGGGGTCGTGCCGGTGGTGGTGTCGGGCAAGAACGAGGCCGCGCTGCGGGCGCAGGCCGAGCGGCTGGCGGACTTCGTGGCCGCGCACTCCTCGGCCGGCGTGGCTGAGGTGGCGGCCGGGCTGGCCCGGCGGGCCGCTTTGGAGCATCGGGCCGTGCTGCCGGTCTCCGATCGGGAAGACCTGCTGGCCGGGCTGCGTTCGCTGGCGGCCGGTGAGCCTCCGGACGTCGGGGGCCGGGTGCGGCCTGGTCGTCTCGCCGTGGTGTTCTCCGGCCAGGGTGCGCAGCGCTTGGGGATGGGGCGGGAGCTTTATGCGACATTTCCCGTCTTCGCGCGGGCCTTCGATGAGGCTCTGGAGCTGCTCGAAGCCGAGTTCCGCGCTTCGGACTTCGTGAGCGATCTGGCGCATGGGCTGAGCTTGCGGGAGATCATCCAGGGCTCCGAGTTGCTGGATCAGACGGTGTTCGCGCAGGCCGGGCTGTTCGCTTTCGAGACGGCGCTGTTCCGGCTGCTGGAGTCGTTCGGTGTGCGGCCGGACTTCGTGGCCGGGCACTCGCTGGGTGAGATCACCGCCGCGCACGTCGCCGGGGTGCTGGATCTGGCGGATGCGTGCCGTCTGGTGGCCGCCCGCGGGCGGTTGATGCAGGCGTTGCCGGCCGGTGGTGCGATGGCCGCGATCGGCTGCGGTGAGGACGAGATCGCCTCCGTGCTGGCTCGTTACGATCAGGTGGCCATCGCCGCGGTGAACGCGCCGGGCGCGGTCGTGGTCTCCGGTGCCGCCGCTCAGGTCGATGAGGTGGTCGCGTGGGCGCGCGAGCAGGGGTTCCGTACGCGGCCGCTGCGGGTGTCGCATGCGTTCCACTCGCCGTTGATGGAGCCCATGCTGGCCGAGTTCGAGCAGGTCGTCGCCGGGCTGACGTTGCGTCGCCCGGAGCTCGCCGTGGTCTCGAACGTCTCCGGCGAGCTGGCGGGTGAGGAGGTCACCGAGCCTTCTTACTGGGTGGAGCATGTGCGCCGTCCGGTGCGGTTCGCCGACGGCGTCGAGGTGATGCGGCGGCGCGGCGTCACCCACTTCCTGGAGGCGGGTCCCGACGCCCAGCTCGCCCCCATGATCGAACAGACCCTGACTCAGGCCGAGGGCGAGCCCGCCTCGGTGGTGGCGCTGCTGCGCCGCGACAAGGACGAGACCGACCACGTCGCCACCGCGCTCGGCCGGGCCTGGGTCTCCGGCGTCGACCTCGACTGGACCGCCTGGCCGACCGGTGCCCGCGCGGGCGACCTCGACCTGCCCACGTACCCGTTCCAGCACCGCCGCTACTGGCTGGAGCCGGCCCCGTCCGGTGACCCGGCCGCGCTGGGCCTGCGCGCCGCCGGCCACCCGATCCTGAGCGCGGTGGTGGAACAGCCGGGCGGCGGCGCCATCCTGACCGGACGCCTGTCGGCCGCCGCCCAGCCCTGGCTGACCGACCATGCCATCAGCGGCACCCCGATCCTGCCCGGCACCGCGTTCGTCGAGCTGGCGCTGCGCGCGGGCGACCAGGTCGGGTGCCCCACGCTCGACGAGCTCACCCTGCACGCCCCGCTGGACCTTTCAAGCCGGAGCCAGATCGCGATCCAGGTGACCGCCGGTCCCTCCACGGCGGACGGGCGACGTCCCGTGGAGATCCACTCCATCGCCGAGGACGGGATCTGGCTCCAGCACGCCACCGGCTTCCTCTCCCCCGCCCCCGCTACCGCCACGGCGGACGACTTCGCCGCGTGGCCGCCGCCCGGCGCGGAACCGCTCGACATCACCGGCCTCTACCCGGCGATGGCCGAGCGCGGCTACGGCTACGGTCCCGCCTTCCGCGGCCTCACCCGGGCCTGGCGGCGCGGCGATGAGGTGTTCGTCGAGGTGGCACTGGCCGAGGGCGTGGACGCCTCGGGCTTCGGCGTGCACCCGGCGCTGCTCGACGCGGCCCTGCACGCCACCGACCTGCTGCCCGGCCACGACGAGGACACGTCGTTGCCGTTCGCCTGGCGCGGGGTGTCCCTGCACGCCGGCGGGGCGCGTGCGGCGCGGGTCAAGGTGCGCCTCGACGGTTCGGATGGGGTACGGCTCGACATCGCCGATCCCGCCGGTCGCCCGCTGGCCACCGTGTCGTCGCTGGCTTACCGCCCGGTGCCCGCCCAGTGGTCCGGTGCGCGTACCGCGACTCATCGGTGGCTGCACGAGCTCGTGTGGCGGCCGGTGGACGTGACGGCCTCCCCGGCCGGCGCCGACACGATGATCGACGCCACCGAGTGGACCGTCTCGGCCGGCGGCGAGCTGCTGGACCGCCTGCGCGATGGCGTGGGCTCGGTGCTGGCTCGCGTACAGGAGTGGCTGGCCCGCGAGCCGGAGGGCGACGGGCGGCTGGTGGTGGTGACCCGGGGCGCGGTGTCCGTGGCCGATGACGGCCCAGCGGATCCGGTCCAGGCGGCAATCCTCGGGCTCGTACGGGCCGCGCAGGCGGAGAATCCCGGACGTATCACGCTCGTCGATGTCGAGAGCGCCGGCGATGGTGTGGCCGCGGCGCTCGCCTCCGGCGAGCCCGAGGTCGCGCTGCGCGGCGGCCGGGTGTGGGTGCCGCGTCTGAAGCGCGTGGAGCCGTCCTCCCCGTCGGTGCTCGATGGTGCGGTGTGGCCGGTCGATGGAACGACTTTGATCACGGGCGGCACGGGTGGTCTGGGTGCTGCGGTGGCGCGGCATCTGGTGTCCGAGCACGGCGTACGGCATCTGCTGCTGGTTTCCCGTCGGGGGCCGGACGCGTCCGGCGCTGCCGAGCTGCGTGAGGAGCTGGCCGGGCTCGGCGCCGAGGTGACGATCGCGGCCTGTGACGTGGGCGATCGTGAGGCGCTCGCCGCTTTGCTGGCGGGGATTCCTGAGGATCGGCCGTTGTGTGCGGTGGTGCATGCGGCGGGTGTGGTCGATGACGGGGTGATCTCCTCGTTGTCGCCGGAGCGTGTGGATGCGGTACTGCGGCCCAAGGCCGATGCGCTGTGGCATCTGCACGAGCTGACGCAGGACCGTGCTCTGGAGCGGTTCGTGGTGTTCTCCTCGGTGGCCGGGGTGGTGGACGGTGCGGGTCAGGGCAACTACGCCGCCGCTAACGCGTTCGCAGACGCCGTGGCCGTGGCGCGGGCGGCGGCCGGGTTGCCGACCGTGTCGCTGGCCTGGGGGCCGTGGGCCGAAGAGCGAGGCATGGTCGGCCGGATCAGCACGCGCGATGAAGCTCGCATGCGTGCCACCGGTTCGATCTCCCTGACCACCGAGGAAGGGCTCGCGCTGCTGGACGCCGCCGTGCAGTCCGGGCAGCCGTTCCTCGTTCCAGCCCGCTTCGACGCGGTGGCGCTGGGACGGCGCGGGGCCGAGCTGCCGCCCGTCCTGCGCGAGCTGGCCGCCGGTACCGGACGCCGTGCCGCAGCCGCCGCACCCTCCGCGACCCCCGAGCCCGGCTCGGACACGCCGCCTGTGGTGGCGGAGCTGGCCGGATTACCGGAGGCGCAGCGGCAGCGGCGTTTGCTGGAGGTGGTGTCCGCTCAGGCGGCGGCCACCCTGGGGCACGACAGTGCGCAGGCCATCGATGCGGATCGGCCGTTCCAGGACCTGGGCTTCGACTCGCTGACCGCCGTGGAGCTGCGTAACCGGCTGCATCAGGTGACCGGGCTGCGGCTGACGCCCACGCTGGTCTTCGACCACCCCACGCCTCGCGCCCTGGCGGCGCACCTGGACAGGACCTTGTCCGGTACGCGCCGCACGACCCCCACCGTCACCGTGAAGACGAGCGGGGATCGCGAGGATGATCTGATCGCGGTGGTCGGCATGGCCTGCCGCTTCCCCGGCCAGATCACCAACCCCGAAGAGCTGTGGCGGCTCCTGATCGAGGACCGCGACGGCATCACCGGCTTCCCCACCGACCGGGGCTGGGACATCTCCAGCCTGTACGATCCGGAGCCCGGCAAACTGGGGCGCACCTACACCAAGCAGGGCGGTTTCCTGCACGACGCGGCGTACTTCGACCCTGCTCCGTTCGATATCGGCCCGCGCGAGGCCGCCGCCATGGACCCGCAGCAGCGGCTCCTTCTGGAGACCACCTGGGAGGCCCTGGAGCGCGCCGGCATCGACCCGTCGGGGCTGCGCGGCAGCCAGACCGGGGTGTTCGCCGGGGTGATGTACCACGACTGGGGCACGCGGCCCGGCCGGGTTCCGGAGGAGTACGCCGGTTACCTGGGCAACGGCAGCCTGGCCAGCGTGGTCTCCGGGCGGGTGGCGTACGCGTTCGGCCTGGAGGGACCTGCGGTGTCGGTGGACACCGCGTGCTCCTCGTCGCTGGTGGCTTTGCACCTGGCCGCGCAGGCGCTGCGCAACGGCGAGTGCGACCTGGCGCTGGCGGGTGGCGTGACCGTGATGTCCACGCCCGATACGTTCACCGACTTCGGCCTCCAGCGGGGTCTTGCCGCCGATGGGCGATGCAAGTCCTTCGCCGATGCCGCTGATGGTGTCGGCTGGGGTGAAGGCGTCGGCGTGCTGGTGGTCGAGCGGCTGTCCGATGCCCGCCGTCGCGGGCATCGGGTCCTGGCCGTCGTACGCGGCAGCGCCGTCAACCAGGACGGTGCCTCCAATGGTCTGACGGCCCCCAACGGGCCTTCGCAGGAGCGGGTGATCGCGCAGGCGCTCGCGTCGGCGGGGATCGGCCCTGACCAGGTGGACGTGGTCGAAGGCCACGGCACCGGCACCTCCCTGGGCGACCCGATCGAGGCCCAAGCGCTGCTGGCGACCTACGGCCAGGACCGCAAGGAGCCGTTGTGGCTGGGCTCGGTCAAGTCGAACCTGGGCCACACGCAGGCGGCCGCCGGCGTGGCCGGTGTGATCAAGATGATCCTGGCCATGCAGCACGAGCTGCTGCCCAAGACCCTGCACGTGGACGCCCCGTCGTCGAAGGTGGACTGGTCCGCCGGAGCGGTGGAGCTGCTCACCGAGCCGAAGCCCTGGCCCAAGCAGGCCGATCGGCCGCGCCGCGCGGGCGTGTCCTCCTTCGGCATCTCCGGCACGAACGCCCACGTCATCATCGAGGAACCACCCGCCGAGGAAAGCCCGAAGCCGGTTGACGCGGGCGGCACCGTGCTGCCGGTGCTGGTCTCGGCCAAGACCGAGCCCGCGCTGCGCGCCCAGGCCGACCAGCTCGCCGCCTACGTGGCCGAGCATCAGGAGGCGCAACCGCTGGAGGTGGCGGGTGGGCTGTCGCGCCGGGCTGCTTTGGAGCACCGGGCGGTGCTGCCGGTGTCGGATCGGGATGGTCTGCTGGCTGGGCTGCGCGCTTTGGCTGGCGGCGAGCTGGGGGCGTCCTCTGGGGTTCAGGGTCGGGCGCGGGCGGGGCGTTTGGCCGTGGTCTTCTCCGGCCAGGGTGCTCAGCGGTCGGGGATGGGGCGGGAGCTGTATGCGGCGTTCCCGGTCTTCGCCCGAGCCTTCGACGAAGCCTGCGAGCTGCTGCAAGCAGAACTCGCCGGAGCGGATGTCGCAGCCGGGCTGGCCGGTGGGCTGAGCGTGCGCGACATCATCCTCGGCGACGCTGAGGTGCTGGACCAGACCGTCTTCGCCCAAGCCGGGTTGTTCGCCTTCGAGACCGCGCTGTTCCGGCTGCTGGAGTCGTTCGGCATCCGGCCGGACTTCGTGGCCGGGCACTCGCTGGGTGAGATCACCGCCGCACACGTCGCCGGGGTGCTCGACCTGGCGGATGCGTGCCGTCTGGTGGCCGCCCGTGGGCGGTTGATGCAGGCGCTGCCGGCCGGTGGTGCGATGGCCGCGATCGGCTGCGGCGAGGACCAGATCGCCTCCGTGCTGGCTCGTTACGATCAGGTGGCCATCGCCGCGGTGAACGCACCTGGCGCGGTCGTGATCTCCGGTGCCGCCGACCAGGTCAACCACATCGTCGAGTGGGCGCGTGAGCAGGGGCATCGGACCCGCCCGCTGCGGGTGTCGCATGCCTTCCACTCGCCGTTGATGGAGCCGATGCTGGCCGAGTTCGAACAGGTCGTCGCCGGGCTGACACTGCGACGCCCGGAGCTGGCGCTCATCTCCAATGTCTCCGGCGACCTGGCAGGCGAAGAGATCACCGAGCCCGCGTACTGGGTGGAGCACGTACGCCGCCCGGTCCGCTTCGCCGACAGCGTCACCACCCTGCACGAGCAAGGCGTCACCTGCTTCATCGAAGCAGGTCCAGACGCCCAGCTCACCCCCATGGTCGAACAGACCCTCACCGACGCCGATCCCGCCGTCGTACCCCTCATCCGCCGAGACCGCGACGAGACCACTCACCTCATCACCGGCCTAGGCCAAGCCTGGGCGAGCGGCACCGACGTGAACTGGTCCGCCTGGCCGGGCTTGAGCACCGTGAAGCCTCTGGATCTGCCCACCTATGCCTTCCAGCGGCGGCACTACTGGTTCCAGCCCGCCTCGTCCGGTGACGCGGCGTCGCTCGGCCAGACCGCCATCGACCACCCGATCCTGGGCGCGGTCGTGGAGCAGCCGGACGGCGGCGCGATCCTGACCGGCCGCCTGTCGGCGATCACCGAGTCGTGGCTCGCCGACCACGTGATCAGTGGCACCACCATCCTCCCCGGTACCGGCTTCGTGGAGCTGGCCCTGCACGCCGGCGAGCAGGTGGGCTGCCCGACGATCGACGAGCTGACCCTGCACACGCCTCTGCCCGTCCCCGATGGCGGTGACGTCGTCATCCAGGTCTCCGTGACCGCCCCCGACGGCGACGGCCGACGGCAGATCACCATCCACTCCAGGAGCGACGGCGGACAGTGGACCCGGCACGCCACCGGCGCGCTCATCCCGGCCCCGGGCAACGTACCGGCGGATATGCAGGCATGGCCACCGTCCGATGCCCAGCCCCTGGACACCACCGGCCTGTACGAGCGCCTCGTCGACCACGGTTACGGCTACGGCCCGTCCTTCCACGGCCTCACCCGGGCCTGGAGAGACGGCGACGACCTGTACGCCGAAGTGACGCTCCCCCAGGAGGCCGGGTCCTCGTCCCGGTACGGCCTGCACCCCGCGCTGCTCGACGCCGCGATGCACGTGGATCTGGTGGCCGGGCCGAAGGCCACGCTGATCCCGTTCAACTGGAACGGCGTCACCCTGCACGCCGCCGGCGCCGACGCGGTGCGCGTACGGCTGCGCAGGCTGGACGGCGACGAGGTCACCCGGCTGGACCTGGCCGACTCTTCGGGACGGCCGGTGGCCACGGTGGAGACGGTGGTGTCCCGGCCGGTCCAGGCCGAGCAGCTGGCGCAGGCCGGGCCGGCGGCGGGGTCGCTGCTCACGGTGGCATGGCGGCCGGTAACGCCGCCAGGACATCCCGGCGCGGTGGACGTCTCCGGCGCGCTCGTCATCGACGTCACCGCTGAGACCTCCGGCGGCAGCGCGCCCGATCGCGTACGGCGGGCCCTCCGCCCGGTCCTCACCGGCCTGAAGGAGTGGTCTGCGGAGCAGGGCGGCCGGCAGGCCGTGGTGGTCACGCGGGGTGCGGTGGCGGTGCGCGACGGCGAGGCACCGGACCCGGCGCGGGCCGCGGTCTGGGGCTTGGTACGTGCCGCCCAGGAGGAGAACCCGGGCCGGATCGTTCTCGTCGATCTCGAGCCGGCCGGTGACGTGGCGGAGGGCGTGCGCGTCGCGCTGGCCGCCGGGGAGCCTGAGCTGGCGATCCGCGACGGCCGCCCGTGGGTCCCCCGGCTGACCCGCGCCACGCGACCGGGCAACGGCCGCGCAGCCGACGACCGGTTCTCCGGCCCCTGGCCGGTCGACGGGACGACGCTGATCACCGGCGGCACCGGCGGCCTGGGCGCCCTCATGGCCAGGCACCTGGTCACCCAGCACGGCGTACGCCATCTGCTCCTGGTCTCCCGCCGCGGCCAGGACGCCCCAGGAGCCACCGACCTCCGTGACGAGCTGGCCGGGCTGGGCGCCGAGGTGACGATCGCCGCCTGCGACGTCGCCGACCGCGACGCCCTCGCCGCCCTGCTGGAGCAGATCCCCGACGCCCACCCCCTGCGCGCGGTGGTGCACGCGGCGGGTGCGGTCGCGGGCGGGCTGCTCGGCAACCTGACGGAGGACGGGCTTGACCGGGTGCTGCGGCCCAAGGCGGATGCCGCCTGGCACCTGCACGAGCTCACGCAGAAGCACGACATCGCCCGCTTCGTCCTGTTCTCGTCGGCCGGCGGGATGGTGCTCGCCGCCGGGCAGGGCGACTACGCGGCGGCCAACGCCTTCCTCGACGCGCTCGCCGTCGAACGCGCCGCCGCCGGACTGCCCGCCACATCCCTCACCTGGGGCATGTGGGCGGTGGACACCGGGCTCGGCGGTCCGCTGCAGGAGGCCGACCTGGCCCGGGTGCGCAACCTCGGAATACCGGCGATCTCCGCGGAGACGGGGCTGGCGCTGTTCGACGCGGCGCTGCGGGTGCCCGCGCCGGTGCTCGCGCCGATCCAGCCGGACGTGCGTACGCTGCGCACGCGCGGCGACGACCTGCCCGCGCTGCTACGCGACCTGGTGGGCCCGCGCCGTACGGCCGCCGTGGCCGAGCGGGCCAACGGGTCGGGTGACGCGGCCGGGCTGCGCGAGCGGCTGGCCGGGCTGCCCGCGCGGGAACGGGACCGGGTGCTGCTCGAGCTGGTCCAGGCCGAGGCGGCGATGGCGCTCGGACACGACTCGGCGGACATGATCGACGCCGATCGCGGCTTCGTCCAGCTCGGCTTCAGCTCCCTGGCCGCCGTCGAGCTGCGCAACCGCCTGCGCCAGAAGACCGGCCTCCCGCTGCCCGCCACGCTCGCCTTCGACCAGCCGAACGCCACCGCGGTGGCCCGCTACCTGGCCGAACGCCTGGCCCCCGCCGAACCCGAACCCTCCCAGCCCGCTCCCCCGGCCGCCGACGAGGCTTCCTCGGCTGCGGAGGACGAGGACTTGACCGCCGCCTCTGCCGAGGAGCTCTTCGAGATCCTCGACCGGGAACTCGGCGACGTGTAGCAAGGCTCCCGCGAACAGCGTCGCCTGCACGGCCGCACTCCTCACCTGCCCCAGGCCCGCCGGCCCCGCCGGTGCCCGGCAGCTCGACCGGCCCGCCCGGCTGGACGAGGAGGAGTGCGGCCGTGCTGTGTGCTGGGACCATGCGCAGAGGCGAAAGGCCGGCAGCCCGCAAGCCCCTGGGAGCTTCCGGGCGAGTCGGGTGCGACCAGGGGCTCCACATACGGGACAGGCCCGGCCGCCGGGATCGGCTGCCGGGCCTGTCCAGGGATTCTCCGCGGGCCTACCAGCCCCGTCGTACGGTCTCGACGATGTGGGCCTGCTGCTCCTCGGTCAGCCACCACCCCACGGGCAGGCAGACGACGCGCTCGGCCACGCTGTCCAGCCCGGGCAGCAGAGTGGCGAAGCGGCGGACGCAGGTGTGGGTGTCGTTGCGTTCGTGGACGTTGCTGACCATGATCTCGGCTTCGTCCATGCGCTTGATGAAGCCGGCCCGGTCCTCGACCTTCACCGGGTAGATCCAGAAGGACGACTCGCGGTCGGGCGCGCGTTCGGTCAGTTCGAGGCCGGGGACGCCGGCGAGCTCACGGTCGTAGTAGGCGGCGTGGGCGCGGTGGCGGGCCACGACCTCCTCCGCCCAGTCGAGGTTCGCGAGCCCGATGGCGGCGTTGATGTCGGTCATGTGGAACTTGTAGCCCCACTCGGCGACGTCGGGCGGGTTGCGCAGCCGGTCGGCGCGGCGGTTGATGCCGAACCAGCGCAGCAGCGTGGCGCGTTCGTGCAGCTCGTCGTCCGGCAGCACGAGGGCGCCGCCGTCACCGCAGGTCAGGTGCTTGATGGCCTGGAAGCTGTAGACGGCGATGTTGCCGTGGGTGCCCATGCGGGCGCCCTGGAAGGTGGCGCCCCAGGCGTGGGCGCAGTCCTCGATGACGACGGGGCGGAAGCCGAAGGTGGCCTCGGCGTCGTCGAGGATCTTCGCCAGCCGGGCGAGGTCCACGGGGTAGCCGGCGAAGTGCACGACGACGATCGCGCGGGTGCGGGGTGAGATCTTGCGTGCCAGGTCGTCGAGATCGACGTTGAGCGAGGCGGGGTCGACGTCCACCCATTTGATGCGCAGCCGGTTGGCCAGGATGGTCCAGTTGGTCGCCTCCATGGTGAGCGGCGTGGAGAGCACCTCGCCTTCCTCGTCGCCGGACGCGGCGACCATGTGCAGCGCGAGGTGCAGCCCCGAGGTGCCGCTGTTGACGGTGGCGACGCGCGGGTTGCCGATGCGCTCACCCAGCGCCCGTTCGAACTCGGCGACCTTGGCGCCCTGGCCGATCTGGCCGCTGCCGACGACCTCGGCGACCGCGGCCGGGGCCGACTCCGACATGGGGACCTTGAACAGCGGGATCAACGCGTGGCTCCGTTCGCTGCGGCGGCGAGTTCGGCGTAGCGGGCCTGGCAGTCGGCGTAGGAGGGCAGGATGCCGAGCCGCTCGGCCTCCTTGAACGAGGGCGCGGCGCGGTCCTTGTCCGACAGGACGGGTTCGCGGTCGCGCGGCCAGGGCAGGTCGAGGTCGGGGTCGAGCGGGTTGATCTCGTAGGAGTTCTCCGGCGACCAGGTGGCGGAGCACAGGTAGAAGACCGTGGCCTGGTCGCTGAGCGGGGCGAACCCGTGGGCGAGCCCTTCTGCGAGGTAGAGGGCGTGCCGGTTGTCCTCGCTCAGCTCGACCGCGACGTGCTGTCCGTACGTGGGCGAGCCCTGCCTGATGTCGACGACGATGTCGCGGATGGCGCCGGCCGGGCAGCTGACGTAGCGGGCCTGGCCCGGCAGGTGGATCGCGTGGAGTCCGCGGATGGTGCCGCGCACGGACACCGAACAGTTGACCTGGGCGACGTTCAGCGGGTGGCCGACGGCTTCGGCGAACGCGGGCTGTTTGAAGACCTCGAGGAACATTCCTCGGGAATCGGGGAAGATCTTGGGCTCGACGAGGAACGCCCCGCCGATGCCGAGTTCGCGGATTCGCATCGGATCCCTCCTTCGACGTTATGGTCAGGGCCCTGAACTGGGGCGACAACCCCTAGGGCACCCTTATGAGCCGCGCACCCAGCGGCGGTTGTCCCGGTACCACGCGACGGTCTCGGCGAGGCCCTTTTCGAAGTCGACGGCCGGACGGTAGCCCAGCTCCCGGCGGATCTTGCGGTCGTCGACGGAGTAGCGGCGGTCGTGGCCCTTGCGGTCCTCGACGAACTCGACGCGGTCCCATCCGGCGCCGCAGGCGGCGAGGAGCCGTCCGGTCAGCTCGCGGTTGGTCAGCTCGGTGCCGCCGCCGATGTTGTAGACCTCTCCGGGGCGGCCGCCCTGGCGTACGAGCTCGATGCCGGCGACGTGGTCGGAGACGTGCAGCCAGTCGCGGGCGTTCATGCCGTCGCCGTACAGCGGGACCGTGCCGCCGTCGAGGAGCCGGGTGACGAACAGCGGGATGATCTTCTCGGGGTACTGGTACGGCCCGTAGTTGTTGGAGCAGCGGGTGACGCGCACGTCGAGCCCGTGCGTGCGGTGGTAGGCGAGGGCGAGCAGGTCGGCCGACGCCTTCGACGCCGAGTACGGCGAGCTGGGCGCGAGCGGCTCCTCCTCGGTCCACGAGCCTTCGGCGATGGAGCCGTACACCTCGTCGGTGGAGACGTGCACGAACGTCTGGAGCCCGTGCTCGACGGCCGCGGCGAGCAGCGTGTACGTGCCGGTCACGTTCGTGCGGACGAAGTCGCCCGCGTCGCTGATGGAGCGGTCGACGTGGGACTCGGCGGCGAAGTGCACCACCTGGTCGTGCTCGGCCATCAGCTTGCCGACGAGGCGGGCGTCGCAGATGTCGCCGTGCACGAACGTGTAGCGGCCTTCGGCGGGGGCGAGGTTGGCCAGGTTGCCGGCGTAGGTGAGCTTGTCGAGGACGGTCAGCTGGTGTTCGCCGCGCTCGGCGAGGGTGCGGACGTAGCAGGAGCCGATGAATCCGGCGCCGCCGGTGACGAGGATCCTCATCGCTGGTAGCTGCTCGCGATGCTCATGACGTACTGGCCGTAGCCGGACTGGGCCTGCTCGGCTCCGAGCCGGTAGCACTGCTCGGCGTCGATGAAGTCCATGCGGAGCGCGACCTCCTCCAGGCAGGCGATGCGCACGCCCTGGCGTTGTTCGAGTGTCTGCACGTACTGGCCCGCCTGGAGCAGCGTCTCCGGCGTGCCGGTGTCGAGCCAGGCGAATCCTCGGCCGAGGTCCACCAGCTTGGCGCGGCCCTCACGCACGTAGGCGAGGTTCACGTCGGTGATCTCCAGCTCGCCGCGCTCGGAGGGTTTGAGGTTCTCGGCGATGTCGACGACGTCGCTGTCGTAGAAGTACAGGCCGGTGATGGCCCTGTTGGAGCGGGGTTTCTCGGGTTTCTCCTCGATGGAGATGAGCCGGCCGTTCTCGTCGGTGAGGCCGACGCCGTACCGGCCGGGGTCGCTCACCGGGTATCCGAACAGCACGCATCCCTTGACGTCGCGGGCGTTCTCCTCCAGCACCTCCGAGAACGACGGCCCGTGGAAGATGTTGTCGCCGAGGATGAGCGCGGAAGGCCCGCCGCCGATATGGGAGGCGCCGATGAGAAACGCCTGTGCGATGCCGTCCGGCGATTCCTGGGCGGCGTAGGAGATGTTCAGCCCGAAGCGTGAGCCGTCGCCGAGCAGGCGCACGTAGTTCGGCAGCTGGTCGGGCGAGGAAATGAGGAGGATATCCCGGATACCGGCCAGCATGAGCACCGATATCGGGTAGTAGATCATCGGTTTGTCGCTCACCGGGAGCAGTTGTTTGGAGACCGCGGCGGTGATCGGATGCAGCCGCGTCCCCCGGCCTCCCGCGAGCACGATTCCCTTCACGGCCTGTACCTCTCTGCTGCGTGGAAGTGGTCCCGAGGCTAAGCAGCGGCGAAGGCGGGCGGCAAGGTCGCGGGCCGGAGAAAGGGGGGTCCATTAGGGGTTTCGGTAACGAACCTCCTGGCCCGGGAAATCGCTGAATAGGGGACCGTGCACGGGCCGTCGCGAATGGGTGCGGCAAGGGGCCGGATTTAGGGGAGGGTAGGGGCTGACCGGCATCGCCCGCCCCACAAGAATTTCGTGATGAGCACATGGGAAAGGAGCCCGGCGGTGCGGAATAACGCTTTACGCCGTGCCGTCGCCGTGTTAGCGGCAGCGGTGCTGGCACTCACACCGGCCGTTCCGGTCCGGGCGGAGCAGGGGGCGGGCGACGCGCGCACGCTGCAGGTGCCGGGGCTGCGCGAGCCCGTGCGGCTGGTGACCGATCGCTGGGGCGTGCCGCACCTGTACGCGCGCAACACCGACGACGTGTTCCTGGCGCAGGGCTACAACGCCGCGCGGGACCGGCTGTTCCAGCTCGACCTGTGGCGGCGGCGCGGGCTCGGCCTGTTGTCGGCCGCCTTCGGACCCGCGTACGTGGAGAAGGACCGGGCCGCGCGGCTCCTGCTGTACCGCGGTGACATGAAGAAGGAGTGGGCCGCCTACGGGGCGGGCACGCAGCGCGCGGTGACCGCGTTCGTCAACGGCATCAACGCGTACGTGGACTGGGTGAACGCGCATCCGGATGCGCTGCCGCCGGAGTTCCGCCGGCTCGGCCACCGTCCTGAGCGGTGGCGGCCCGAGGACGTGGTGCGGATCCGCAGCCACGGGCTGGCGCTCAACGCGTACCCGGAGATGCTGCGCGCGGCCGCGATGTGCAAGGGTGGGCAGAGCGCCGCGCGGGCTCTGGTGCGGCTGGAGCCGGCGCACGAGCCGCAGGTGCCGGACGGGCTCGACCCGTGCGACGTGCCGCTGGACGTGCTCGACACGTATCTGCTGGGCATCACGCCGGTCACCTTCGACGGCGTCACGTTGCGGCAGGCGCCGCTGCCTTCGACGGAGGGGTCGAACGCGTGGGCGCTCGCGCCGTCGCGCACCGCGACCGGCAGGCCGATCCTGGCCGGCGACCCGCACCGGTCCTTCACCGCCCCGGCGCTGCGCTACGTCGCCCACCTGTCCGCTCCCGGCCTGGACGTGATCGGCGCGGGCGAGCCCGCGCTGCCCGGCGTGTCGATGGGGCACAACGGCCGCGCCGCGTTCGCGCTCACCGTGTTCGCCGCCGACCAGGAGGACATCCAGGTGTACCGGCTGCACCCGGACGACCCCGGCCGCTACCGCTATAAGGGCCGGTGGGTGCGGTTCACGACGGTGCGTGAGGAGGTTCCGGTGGCCGGCTCGCAGCCGCGCCAGGTGGAGCTGACCTTCTCCCGGCACGGCCCGGTGCTCAAGGTGGACGCCGCGCGGGGCCTGGCGTTCGGCCTGCGTACGGCGTGGTCGGAGCCGGGGACGGCGCCGTATCTCGCCGGTCTGGACGCCATGACGGCGCGGAGCTGGCCGGAGTTCGCCGCCAAGGTGCGGCGCTGGGGCGCGCCGCCGGAGAACCTCATCTACGCCGACACCTCGGGCGCCATCGGCTGGGTGCCCGGCGCGCTGGTGCCCAGGCGGACGCGGCACGACGGGCTGCTGCCGGTGCCCGGCGACGGCCGCTACGAGTGGGACGGCTTCCACGACGGCTCCGAGCTGCCCAGGGTCAGCAACCCGAAGAGCGGCATCGTGGCCTCGGCGAACGAGTTCAGCATGCCGTCGGGTCATCCGCTGCGCGTCGGCTACGAGTGGGAGCCGGCGGTCCGCAAGGAACGCATCGTGGACGTGCTGTCCGGCTCGACCGAGCACACCACGTCCGCCATGGCGCGGCTCCAGCGCGACCACGCCGACGAGTACGCCAGGCGCATCGTCGCGATCCTGCGCGACATCCCCGCAGGTGACGACCCCGACACGGCGGCCGCGCTGGAGCTGCTGCGCGGCTACGACGGCACGGCGGACACCGGCTCCCCCGGCGCGGCGCTGTACGAGCCGTGGCTGTCGGGGCATCTCGGCCCGGCGTTCCTCGCCGCGTTCGTGGATCCGGCGGTGGCCGTCAGGGTGCCGCGCGCCGACGTCCGCCAGATCATCGACGCGCTGGAGCGGCCGGAGCGCTGGTTCGGCTCCGGCGGCGCCGCGGTGCGCGACCGGCTGGTGCAGCGGACGCTAAGCACCGCGTACGCCGAGGTGCGCGGCAGGCTCGGCGCGGACCCGGCCGCCTGGCGCTGGGGCGACCTGCACCATGTGCTGTTCCCCCACCCGCTGGGTGCGCACGTGGGCCCGATCTCCCGTGGCGGCTCGCCGACCACGGTGGACGCCTCGACCTACACGCCCGGGACCTACCAGTCCACGTCCGGCGCGGCGTACCGGATGGTGCTGGACGTCGGAGCCTGGGACAACTCGACGTTCGTCAGCGCGCCCGGCCAGTCCGGCGACCCGGAGAGCCCGCACTACGACGACCTCGCCGCCGCCTGGGGCTCCGGCACTCAGGTGCCGCTGCTGTACAGCCGGTCGGCGGTCGCGAAGAACACGGAAAGCGTCATCACCCTGGTGCCCGCGGCGTCCGGCCGCGGGTGATCGCCGCCCCGCACGGCAGCCCTCCGGAGACGGCTCCGGAGGGCTGCGTGCCGAGCGGTGAACGGATCACCGCGGAAGGAACGACATGGACGAGCGTTGGATCAAGCATTTCCACCCCGCGCCCGAGGCTCCGGCGCGGGTCATTGTGCTGCCGCACGCCGGAGGCGCGGCGAGCGGCTACTTCAAGCTGTCGGCCGCGCTGCACCCGGCGCTCGACGCCCTCACCGTGCAGTACCCGGGCCGTCAGGAACGCCGGCACGAGCCGCCGCTGACGGACGTGCGCCTGCTGGCCGCCGGCATCGCCGGCGCGCTGCCCCCGGATGAGCGGCCCACGCTGGTGTTCGGGCACAGCATGGGCGCGCTGGTCGCGTTCGAGCTGGCGCTGCTGCTGGAACGGCGCGGCGCGGCACCGCACGCGCTGATCGCCTCGGGCCGGCGTGCCCCGTCCACCTACCGGGACGAATGGGTGCATCGGCGGGACGCGGCCGGGGTGGCGGAGGAGCTGCGCAGGCTCAACGGCACCGACCCGGTGTTCCTGCAGGATCCCGAGCTGTTCGAGATGGTGCTGCCGGCGTTGCGGGCCGACTATCAGGCGGTGGAGACGTACGAGTGTGCGGAGGGTGCCGCCGTTTCCTGTCCGCTTGTGGTGTTCGTGGGGGACGACGATCCGAAGACCACGGTGGATGAGGCGCGGGCCTGGGAGCGGAACACGACCGGTCCGTTCGATCTGCGGGTCTTTCCCGGTGGGCACTTCTACCTGGAGGATCAGGTGAACGAGGTCTCTGACGCGCTCGTCGCGCTGGCCACGTGAGCCCGCGTGTCACCCGCACGTCTCCGATAGCCAGTCCTCGATCGCGGCGGCGGTCTGCCGGGCCTCGGACTCCAGCATGCTGAAGTGGTCGGCGGTGACATCGCGCACCGCCGTACCCGGCGTGATGACGGGATGCCAGCCCGCGCCGGCCGCCGCCCCCGTGCCCTGGGACGTCGCCACGTCTTGGACGGCGCGCACGTACAGGGTCGGCGCGGCGAGCTCGGCGGGCCGCCACTGCGCGAGCAGGGCCGCGTACCAGCCCATCGCGGACAGCCGGGCGGCGGTGAACGGCCCGAACACCGCCTCCCTGTCGAGCAGGCCGCCCACGATCGACGACCAGACGGCGGGGCTCTCCCCCGGCTGGGGGACGTGCGTGTCGAGCAGGATCACCGCGGACGGCCCCTGCCCGGCCTCCGTCATCGCGGCGGCGAGCGCGTGCGCGAACACCCCGCCGGCGGAATAGCCGACCAGCGCGTACGGCTCCCCGTCCGCCGTGACCGCCTGGGCCAGGCCGTGCACGAGGGCGTCCAGCGAGGCCGGCAGGCTCTCCTCGCGGACGAAGCCGGGGATCGGCAGCACGGCGAGGTCGCGCACGTCGCGGAACTCGGCGGCCAGCGGCCCGAACTGGTGCGGCCCGCCGAAGGCCATCGGCGAGTTCAGGCAGAACAGCCGCGGGCGGCGCGCTCCCGTGGCCAGCACCACCGGGGTGCGGGCCGGGGCGTCGGCCACGTCGTAGCGGGGGCGGACGGCGGCGGCCGCGTGCAGCAGCGCCATGCCCTGCTCGATCTTCCCGGCGGCGGCCGCCTCGCGGAACAGGCCGCTCAGCGTCTCCGCCGCGTTCGGCACGTCCTGCGTCACCGGGTCGTCCGTGGCCGGTGCGGGGGCGATCTCCTCGGCCAGCAGACCGGCCAGGGCGCTGACCGACGGGTAGTCGAACGCGGCGGTGGCGGGCAGCCGGACGCCGGTGTCGGAGGCGAGCACGTTGCGCAGTTCCATGGCGGCCAGGGAGTCCAGGCCCAGCCCGACCAGGTCCGCGTCCGGCTCGACGGGCGCCGGGTCGGCGTGGCCGAGCACCTGGGCGGCGCGCCTGCGTACCAGGTCGATCAGCCGCTCGCGCCGTTCCTCCGGGCTGAGCGCGGCCAGCGGCTCGCGCTCGTTCTCCCGGGCCGCCGCCGCGCGCCGCACGGCTGGTGCCAGCTCCTGGAGCAGAGACGGCACGCCGTCCGTACGGGCGCGCAGGGCGGCCGGATCGAGCCTGATCGGCGCCAGCACGGCGGTGTCCGACCGGCGGGCCGCGTCGAACAGCGCCAGCGCCGCGTCCACCGGCAGCGGCAGCATGCCCCAGCGGCGGATGCGGGCCAGGTCGTCCTCGCGCAGCTCGGTCTGCATGCCCGCGTCGCCGCCCCACAGGCCCCAGGCCAGCGTGCGCGCCGGCAGTCCGGCGGCCCGGCGGTGTTCGGCGAGCGCGTTGAGTAAGGCGTTGGCGGCCGCGTAGTTGCCCTGGCCTGGGCTGTCCACCAGCGACGCCGAGGAGGAGAACAGCACGAACTCGGCCAGGTCGTGCTTCTGGGTGAGCTCGTGCAGATGCCAGGCGGCGTCCGCTTTGGGGGCCGCAACCCGGTCGAGCAGGTCGGGGGTGAGGTCTTCGATGACGGCGTTGGCGCTGACGCCCGCCGTGTGGACGACGGCGCGCAGGGGGTGGGCGTCGGGGATCTGCTCCAGCAGGGCGGCGAGGGCGTCGCGGTCGGCGACGTCGCAGGCGGCGATCGTCACCTCGGCGCCCAGCCCGGCCAGCTCGTCACGGAGGTCGGTGGCTCCTGGGGCGTCCTGGCCGCGGCGGGAGACCAGGAGCAGATGGCGTACGCCGTGCTGGGTGACCAGATGCCTGGCCATCAGGGCGCCCAGGCCGCCGGTGCCGCCCGTGATCAGAGTGGTTCCGTCCACCGGCCAGGCGGGGGCGGGATCCTCGGTGAGGCGGGCGCGGTCGAGTCTCGGGGCCCATGCCTGGTTCTCACGGAGTGCGATCTGGGGCTCCCCGGTCTTGAGCAGGGCGGCCTGTGCGGCGGTGTCGAGGTCTTGGGCAGGGGCCAGGTCGATGAGGGTGATGCGGCCGGGGTCCTCCGCTTGGGCGGCGCGTACCAGGCCCCAGACCGCCGCCTGTGCCGGGTCGGGCGTCTCATCGTCCGTTACGGCGACCGCGCCGCGCGTGATGACCGCCACCGGGCGGGTGTCGCCCTCCGACGACCAGCTCTGCAGCTCGGCCAGCACCTTTCCGACGGTCTGTCGCACCCGGGTCGGCAGATCGCTGTTCGGTGTCGCCGCTGAAGCGTCCAGCACTCGGATTCCGTTCGCGGGCGCTTTGTCGTTGCCTGTGGCGAGGGGCCGCCAGGCCAGCTCATACAGCCAGCGCGTTCCGGTCGCGCTGGTCAGCTGGGTTTGTGCCAGAGGGCGGGACGTCAGCGCCTCGACCGACACCACCGGGCCGCCTGCCGGGTCCGCGATGTCCAGGCGGGTGACCGCCTCGCCGTCCAACCGGCGGAGTCTGACGCGCAGCGACGACGCGCCCGATGCGTGCAGGGCCACGCCGCGCCAGTTGAACGGGATCAGCGGGCCGTCGTTGTCGTCCCCCGCCCCGCCGTCTGCCTCGGCTTCCAGTCCTGCGAGCATGCCCACGTGCATGGCCGCGTCGAGCAGCGCGGGGTGCACGCCGTACCCGGCCGGGCCGGCTTCGTCCTCTGGCAGCGACACCTCCGCGTACAGGTCGTCACCGTGTTTCCAGGCGCGGGTCAGCGCTTGGAAGGATGGGCCGTAGCCGTAGCCGTGGTCGATGAGGCGGTCGTAGAGGCCGGTGGCGTCGAGCGGCTGGGCGCCTGCCGGCGGCCATGCCTGCCGCAGCTCACCCGGCACGCCGGACGTCGCGGCTGCGGAGGTAAGGGCGCCGGTGGCGTGCTGCGTCCACTCGCCGTCGTCTTCCGGCTTGGAGTGGATGGCGATGTGGTGCCGGCCGTCCTCGTCGGGGGCGGTCACCGTGATGCGGAGGATGGCGCCGCCGGTGGTGTCGTCCTGGCCTGTGGCCGTGTCGGGGATGGACAGGGGTGCGTGCAGGGTGAGCTCGTCGATGAGCGGGCAGCCGAGCAGTTCCCCGGCGCGCAGCGCCAGCTCGACGAACGCGGTGCCGGGCAGGATCGGGGTGCCGTTGATCACGTGGTCCGTCAGCCATGGCTGGGCCGTCGCCGACAGGCGGCCGGTCAGGATCGCGCCGCCGTCGGGCTGCTCCACCACCGCGCCCAGGATCGGGTGATCGACGGCTGTCTGGCCGAGCGCGGCCGGGTCGCCTGCCGAATCGAGCTGCAGCCAGTAGCGGCGGTGCTCGAAGGGGTAGGTGGGCAGGTCCGGGTGGCCGAGGCGGGCGCCTCCTGGGGTGTTCCAGGCGGGCCAGGCCGTCCAGTCCAGGTCGGTGCCGCTGGTCCAGGCCTGGCCAAGGCCGGTGATGAGGTGAGCGCTCTCATCGCGGTCGCGCCGCAGCAGCGCCACCACCTGCGAGGCCGGCTCCTCGTGCTGGGTGAGGGTCTGTTCGATCATGGGGGTGAGCTGGGCGTCGGGGCCTGCTTCGATGAAGCAGGTGACGCCTTGCTCGTGCAGGGTGGTGACGCTGTCGGCGAAGCGGACCGGGCGGCGTACGTGCTCCACCCAGTACGC
>NZ_JBFATY010000018.1:0-88516 GCF_040678535.1 Nonomuraea sp. NPDC052634
GGCGTATCAGATGACGTTGATGGTCGATCGCGCCGGTCAGGTGCTGACTCCGGCTGTGCGTGCCGAGCTGCGCGCCAGTCAGTCAAGGTGATGTAGGTGAGCAATTCGTGGAACAGCGGCGGCTGGGAGCCCCCACCACCGCCCCCAAGATCCGAACCGCCATCGCCGGTGCGCCCCTACGCCGTCACGGGCGGGCGGACCGCGCCCAAGCTCAAGCTGGCGATGGAGGCCCTGGTGTCGTCGGCGACCGCCGAGCACCGGGAGTTCTCCCACATCACGCCGGAGTACAAGGCGATCAGCCAGCTCTGCCTGCAGGTCAGGTCGGTGGCCGAGGTGTCGGCGCTGCTGCGGATCCCGCTCGGCGTCGCGCGTGTTCTGATCGCGGACATGGCGGCGGAGGGCCTCGTACGAGTGCACCAGCCGCAGCTCGAGGCGGGTCGACCGGACGTCAACCTGCTGGAAAGGGTGCTCAGTGGACTTCGCAGGCTCTAGCCCCGGTCTGACCTCGACGAAGATCGTCGTGGCCGGTGGCTTCGGGGTGGGCAAGACGACGTTCGTCGGCGCGGTGTCGGAGATCATGCCGCTCACCACGGAGGCCGTCATGACCGACGCCTCCGCCGGGATCGACGACCTCGGCATGACGCCGCTGAAGTCGACCACGACCGTCGCCATGGACTTCGGCCGCGTGTCCCTCGACCGCGACCTGATCCTCTATCTGTTCGGCACGCCCGGACAGCACCGGTTCTGGTTCATGTGGGACGACCTCGTGCGCGGCGCCATCGGGGCCGTCGTGCTCGTGGACACGCGGCGGCTCGCCGACAGCTTCCCCGCCATCGACTACTTCGAGGAGGCGCAGCTTCCGTTCGTGGTCGGCATCAACGGCTGGGACGGCCAGTACCCGCACAGCGACGCCGAGGTGCGCGACGCCCTGACCCTGGCGCCGCACATCCCCATGGTGCGGCTCGACGCCCGCTCCAAGGAGTCGGTCAAGAACACGCTGATCCAGCTCGTCGAACACGCATTGACGGTCAGGATGGCCGTGCCAGGTTGGAGCGGCTAGCGGAGCGGCTAGGCTGGAGTCTTAGACGTACATTCGCTTCGAGGACTGGCCAACCACGTGTTCGAGACGCTATCCGACCGGCTGACATCGGTCTTCTCCTCCCTCCGATCCAAAGGGCGGCTGTCCGATGCCGACATCGACGCCACCACCCGCGAGATCCGCATCGCCCTGCTCGAGGCCGATGTCGCGCTGCCGGTGGTCAAGGCGTTCGTCGCCCAGGTCAAGGAGCGTGCCCGCGGTTCCGAGGTCTCCCAGGCGCTGAACCCGGCGCAGCAGGTCGTCAAGATCGTCAATGACGAGCTGATCGAGATCCTCGGTGGCGAGACCCGCAGGCTGCGCTTCGCCAAGACGCCTCCGACCGTCATCATGCTGGCGGGTCTGCAGGGTGCAGGTAAGACGACGCTGGCGGGCAAGCTGGCCAGGTGGCTGCGCGAGCAGGGCCACGCGCCCATGCTCGTCGCCGCCGACCTGCAGCGGCCCAACGCCGTCCAGCAGCTGCAGGTCGTGGGCGAGCGCGCGCAGGTCGCGGTCTACGCGCCGGAGCCCGGCAACGGCGTGGGCGACCCGATCGAGGTGGCCCGCAGGTCGGTCGACGAGGCCAGGCGGCTCAACCACGACATCGTCATCATCGACACCGCCGGCCGCCTGGGCATCGACCAGGAGATGATGAAGCAGGCCGCCGACATCCGCGACGCGGTTTCGCCCGACGAGGTCCTGTTCGTGGTCGACGCCATGATCGGCCAGGACGCCGTGGTCACGGCGCAGGCGTTCATGGAGGGCGTCGGCTTCGACGGCGTGGTGCTGACCAAGCTCGACGGCGACGCGCGCGGCGGCGCGGCCCTGTCGGTGCGCCACATCACCGGCAAGCCGATCATGTTCGCCTCGACGGGTGAGAAGCTCGAGGACTTCGACGCCTTCCACCCCGACCGGATGGCCTCGCGCATCCTCGACATGGGTGACATCCTCACCCTGATCGAGCAGGCCCAGAAGACGTTCGACGAGGAGCAGGCCGCCAAGATGGCGGGCAAGCTCACCTCGGGCGAGAACTTCACCCTCGACGACTTCCTCGAGCAGATGCAGATGGTCCAGAAGATGGGGCCCATCAAGAACCTGCTCGGGATGATGCCCGGCATGGGGCAGATGCGCGATCAGATCAACTCCATCGACGATCGCGACCTCGACCGCATCGCGGCGATCATCCGCTCCATGACGCCGGCCGAGCGCCAGGACCCGAAGATCATCAACGGGTCGCGCCGGGCTCGCATCGCCGCCGGTTCCGGCGTCAGCGTCAGCGCCGTGAGCAACCTCGTCACCCGCTTCTTCGAGGCACAGAAGATGATGAAGCGGATGGCGGGCGGCATGGGCATCCCCGGCATGCCGGGCGGCCGGAGCAAGGCGGCCAAGTCGCAGAAGAAGAACAAGAAGGGGCGGCGCGTCAGCGGCGACCCGCGCAAGGCGGCGCTCGGCAAGGCCGGGTCGTCGTCCGGCGACGGCGCCAAGAAGAGCGGCGGCGTGCTGGGCAACCTCGGCGGGAAGCTGCCGCCCGGGGTCGAGCTGCCGCCGGGCTTCGACCCCTCCAAGCTCCGCCTTCCCGGCCAGAAGTAGGCTGCTTCGGGTTCGCGCCGCCCCGAGGTTCGGGGCGGCGCCGCCGTGTCTTGGCGAGCTTCGCGACGACCGTCGGCTTTCCGGGTGAGCCTGCGACGACACGCCCGGCTGCTCGATGGGCTTCACGGCGACGCGCCCGGGGTTGCCTGGCGGCCGGCCGGTGTGCGGCGGGGGCTCTGGCCTGGTGGCGGGGTGGGAGCCGCCACGCCCGGCCGGAGCTCTCGCCAGGCCGTGCCCGGCGCTCCTCGCGGCGGGCACGGCGATTCCCCGGGGATTGTCGGATCTTTGCGCCGAGCTGTGGTGACAGGTCGTGAGCAGTGCCGGGGATCTGGCAGAATGACATGTTGGAACACCGTGACCAGGCGGGTGCCCTCTCATCTCCCGCCGGACGCGTTTGTCCCTGGAGCGTCGTCGCGTCGTGCCCCACTCGGCGAGGCGCCGTTCACCCACGTGCGAATGCAGGAGAGACCACACCCGTGGCAGTCAAGATCAAGCTCAAGCGGCTCGGCATGATCCGCAACGCTCAGTACCGCATCGTCGTCGCCGACAGCCGCACCAAGCGTGACGGCCGGGCGATCGAGGAGATCGGTCTGTACCACCCGAAGGAGAACCCTTCGCGCATCGAGGTCAACGCCGAGCGTGCGGCCTACTGGCTGGGTGTCGGCGCGCAGCCGACCGAGCCGGTGCTCAAGCTGCTCAAGCTCACCGGTGACTGGCAGAAGTTCAAGGGCGAGCCCGCTCCGCCGCCGCTGAAGGTCGCGGAGCCCGCGCCTGACCGTCACGCCATCTACGAGGCCGCGGCCAAGGAGGCGCTGTCCGGTGGCGACACCGGCACGGCCGCCACCACGCCGAAGAAGTCCAAGAAGAAGGACGAGGCCGAGGCCCCCGCCGAGACCAAGACCGAGGGCGAGGCCTGACGTGCTCGAGGAGGCTCTCGAGCACCTCGTGAAGGGCATCGTCGAACATCCAGACGATGTCCGGGTCCGCGCACGCCGCATTCGCAGCGGGCGCGTCCTGGAGGTCCGGGTGCATCCCGAGGACCTGGGCAAGGTCATCGGACGCGGCGGGCGCACCGCCAAGGCGCTGCGCACGGTCGTGAACGCCCTGGCCGACGGGAAGTACGTACGGGTCGATCTGCTCGATCTGCACGAAGCAGTCCGTTAGCGTCAGGTTTCTGCGCCCTCATCGGCTTCGTACCGATGGGGGCGCTTGCGTTGATAAGAGAAGGCAGGTTCACGTGCAGCTGGTCGTCGGCCGGATAGGCCGCCCGCACGGGGTGCGCGGTGAGGTGACCGTGGAGGTGCGCACCGACGATCCCGAGCTGCGCTTCGCCCCCGGCACCGCCATCGCCACCGACCCCGCCGACCGGGGGCCGCTCGTCGTCGCCGGCCGCCGGTGGCACAAGGGCGTGCTGCTGGTGGCGTTCGAGGAGGTCCCCGACCGCAACGCCGCCGAGGAGCTGCGGGGCACCATGCTGGTCATCGACTCGGCCGACGTGGAGCCCTCCGACGACCCCGACGAGTTCCACGACCACCAGCTCATCGGCCTGACCGTGGTGACCGTCGCGGGCGAGCACGTGGGCGAGGTGGAGGACGTGCTCCATCACGGCCAGGACCTCCTCGTCGTCAAGAGGAAGGGCCAGGACGAGGCTCTCATCCCGTTCGTCAAGGCGCTGGTGCCCGAGGTCGATCTGGAGGCGGGGCGGCTGGTCGTCGATCCCCCGGAGGGCCTGCTGTGATGCGCCTCGACATCATCTCCATCTTTCCCGAGTACTTCGCGCCGCTCGACGTCTCGCTGATCGGCAAGGCGCGCGAGCGCGGCATCCTCGACATCCGGGTCCACCAGCTCCGCGACTGGACCCACGACGTCCACAAGACCGTGGACGACACGCCGTACGGCGGCGGCCCCGGCATGGTGATGAAGCCCGAGGTGTGGGGCGAGGCCATCGACGACGTGATCGGCGACGGCTCGCCGCGCATGATCGTGCCGACGCCGAGCGGGCGGCCGTTCACCCAGGAGCTGGCGCAGGAGCTGGCGGGGGAGTCGTGGCTGCTGTTCGCCTGCGGGCGCTACGAGGGCATCGACGCGCGCGTCATGGAGGAGTACTCCACGCGGCTGCGCGTCGACGAGGTCAGCATCGGCGACTACGTGCTGGCCGGCGGCGAGGTGGCGGTGCTGGTCATGATCGAGGCCGTCGGCAGGCTGCTGCCCGGCGTGCTGGGCAACGCCCAGTCGGCCGTGGACGACTCGTTCGCGCCGGGGGCGATGCGCAACCTGGTCGAGGGGCCGGTCTACACCAAGCCGCCGGTGTGGCGGGGACACGAGGTGCCCCCGGTGCTGCTGTCCGGACACCACGGAAAAGTCGCCAGATGGCGGCGTGACGAGGCGATCCGGCGTACCGTACGGAACAGGCCGGAACTGGCGGCGGCGCTCGACCCGGCGACGCTCGACAAGCATGATCGCAAACTGCTCGAAGAGCTGTCGTTTCGCCTCCAGCCGGAAGATATGGCAAACTGAATCGCTGCCGACCAACAGCGGTCGGTGCTGCGTGCCCGGGAAGAGCGACCCCGGACCCCAAGAGACAGCAAGCGCGTCCACTTCGCCGCCGTGCTCATGCCGAGTTCGGACGGGTGGACCTCCGCGTGCCCGCGAACTTTGAGGAATAGACTCTCATGCACACGAAGATCCAGGAGCTCGAGAAGGCGACCCTGCGCGATGACGTGCCGGACTTCCGCCCCGGTGACACGCTCGAGGTTCACGTCCGAGTCGTCGAAGGCAACCGTTCCCGAATCCAGGTCTTCAAGGGCTTCGTCCTGCGCAGGCAGGGCAGCGGCGCCCGCGAGACCTTCACGGTCCGCAAGGTGAGCTACGGTGTCGGCGTCGAGCGCACCTTCCCGGTGCACAGCCCGGTCATCGAGAAGATCGTCCTCGTGACCCGTGGTGACGTCCGCCGCGCCAAGCTCTACTACATGCGCGACCTTCGCGGTAAGGCCGCCCGCATCCGCGAGAAGCGCGAGACGACGGCCGCCAAGTAAAGCCTCGTTTTCCGATGGCCCGCGTGTAAGCGCGGGCCTTTCGGCTTTACAGCGGCGTTTCCTTTATGTGGAGCGACTCGTGCGTGGGTGTAACGTCGGTCGAGGGTTGTCGGGCCTAGTCATCATCTAGGCTCGTCAGCGATGACTAGCGAAAGCCAGGAGCACGGCGCTGCGCGCCGCCCTGTCGAGGACGAGGTGGACGTGGTCGCCGAAGAGACTCACAAGCCGGCCAAGGGCGAGAAAAAGGAGAAGAAGGGGTCATTCTGGAAAGAGCTCCCCGTTCTCATCGTGGTCGCCCTGGTACTGGCCCTGATCATCAAGACGTTTGTGGTCCAGGCCTTCTACATTCCGTCGGAGTCGATGGAGAACACCCTGCTCAAGAACGACAGGGTCCTGGTCAACAAGCTCGTTTACCACGTCAGGGACATCGAGCGTGGTGACGTGGTGGTCTTCTCCGGTGTCGACTCCTGGGACGGCGAGTTCCAGATGGAGGAGCCGTCCAACGCGGTCGCGGCGTTCTTCCGGTGGGTGGGCACCGCCTTCGGCGTGGTGCCCGGCGAGAAGGACTACATCAAGCGCGTCATCGGCGTCGGCGGCGATCACGTGAAGTGCTGCGACTCCCAAGGCCGCATCACGGTCAACGGCACACCGATCAACGAGGAGAGCTACCTCTATCCGGGCAACGTGCCCTCCGACACCTTCTTCGACATCACCGTGCCGGAGGGGCGGCTGTGGGTGATGGGCGACCATCGCTCGGTCTCGCTCGACTCGCGCTCCCACACCGGTGATCCGGGCGGCGGCTCGATCCCCGTCAGCCAGGTCATCGGACGGGCCTTCGTGATCGTGTGGCCGTTCGACCGGTTCGGCTCCATCGACATACCCGAGACCTTCGCTCAACCCGCGCTGCAGGCGCTCGGCGGGTCGGTCCCGCTGGTGGCCGGGTTCGGGCTGGCCGTACCCTTGGTCCTGGTTCGTCGGCGTCTGAGGAGGCGCTGATGGCCTTCTTCAAGAAGGCGGAGGGTGTGGCAAAAGAGAAGAAGAAGGGCGGTTTCCGGGAGACCGTCCTGCTGATCGT
Source organism: Nonomuraea sp. NPDC052634 (assembly GCF_040678535.1). Taxonomy (NCBI): domain Bacteria; kingdom Bacillati; phylum Actinomycetota; class Actinomycetes; order Streptosporangiales; family Streptosporangiaceae; genus Nonomuraea; species Nonomuraea sp. NPDC052634. The sequence continues at coordinate 6,776 of NZ_JBFATY010000018.1, forward strand.
CATAGGGGTCGGCATAGCGCTGCTGCTCCAGGCGTTCGTGGTCGGGTCGTTCTACATCCCGTCGGAGTCCATGGAGAACACCCTGCTGGTCAACGACCGGGTGTTCGTCAACAAGCTCGCGGGCAAGCCGGAGCGCGGCGACATCGTGGTGTTCAAGGGCTGGAACGGCGAGGACACGATCAAGCGGGTCATCGGCGTCGGCGGCGACCATGTGAAGTGCTGCGACAAGCAGCGGCGCATCACGGTCAACGGCACCCCGCTCGACGAGGAGTCGTACCTCTATCCCGACGACTACCCTTCCGGCGACGAGTTCGACGTCACGGTGCCGGAGGGGAAGCTGTGGCTGATGGGCGACCACCGCAGCGCCTCGGCCGACTCCCGGGCCCACATGGAGGAGCCCGGAGGCGGTTTCATCTCGGAAGAGGACGTCATCGGCAAGGCCGTGGTGCGCTACTGGCCGCTGTCGCGGGGCTACCTGTTCTCCCGTCCCGAGACCTTCGACAAGGTCAAGTAGGCGTCCGCTTCAGGTCGCGGTTTGCGGCGAATGGGGCGTACGCTGCCTGTGTCATGACAGTAGCGTTCCGCCCTCGACCGAGCGTCGTCCGGCGCGATTCCGGACTCTACGCCTATGAGCGGGCGCTCGCCCGCCGCGGCCTCGCCCCCATCGCGGGCGTCGACGAGGCCGGCCGCGGCGCGTGCGCGGGCCCGCTGGTGGTGGCGGCCGTCATCCTGCGCAAGCAGGTCCCCGGGCTCGGCGACTCCAAGCTGCTGAGCCCGGTGGTGCGCGAACGCCTCTACGAGCAGATCATGCGCGTCTCCCACGTCGGCATAGTGGTCATCCCGCCTGGGGAGATCGACGCAAAAGGTCTGCACAAATGCAACGTCGCAGGAATGCGGCGAGCCGTCGCACAGTTGCCATGTGACCCGGAGTACATCCTGACGGACGGTTTCCCGGTTCCGGGGCTGCCGGCACCGTCACTGGCCGTGTGGAAGGGGGACCAGGTGGCCGCGTGCGTGGCGGCCGCGTCGATCGTGGCCAAGGTGACCCGAGACCGCATCATGGTCGCGCTCGACGAGCGCTACCCGCACTACGGCTTCGCCGAGCACAAGGGGTACGTCACACCGGGACATCGGCTGGCGCTGGAGACGCACGGCCCGTGTCCCGATCACCGTTACTCCTTCGTCACGGTGGCGAGGGGGATGGGTGAGAATGAATTGGGGGCCGGGGTTGCCTGAGCAGGCACACCGGGGGACCGGTACGACAGGAGGACCGCGATGAGCGCAGAGGATCTCGAAAAGTACGAAACCGAGATGGAGCTGCAGCTTTACCGCGAATACCGGGATGTCGTCGGTTTGTTCACATACGTGGTGGAGACTGAGCGGCGGTTCTATCTGACCAACTCGGTCGATCTCGACGTCCGTACCGCGGAGAACGGCGACGTCTTCTTCGATGTGAAGATGCAGGACGCCTGGGTGTGGGACATGTACCGGCCTGCGCGGTTCGTCAAGAACGTGCGCGTGGTGACGTTCAAGGACGTCAACGTGGAAGAGCTCGCCAAGGCGGACCTCGAGATGCCCAAGGAGGGGTTCGCGGGATAGCGCTCGCTCGCCGGGAGGAGCGCCTCTGCCGCTACGTGAGCCCCGCGCCGTGTTCTACGTGAGGCCCACGTCCTGGTCTACGTGGAGCACGCGCCGTTCTGCGTGGGCCCCGCGTCTCCACGTGAGCCCCGCGTCGTGGGCCAGGAGCGCGATCTGGGTGCGGTTGTCCAGGTCGAGCTTGGCCAGGATGCTGGAGACGTGGGCCTTCACGGTCGTGACGCCCATCGAGAGGTCTTCGGCGATGTCGGCGTTCGTACGTCCCCGCGCGATGGCCAGCGCCACCTCGTGCTCGCGCGGCGTCAGCACCGCCAGCGCGGCCCTGGCCCGCTCGTAGGCGCCCGCCTGGGCGATCGTCGGCTCCATCAGGCGCCTGGTGACGCGTGGCGACAGGATGGGATCGCCCGCCGCCACCCTCGTGACCGCCTCCACGATCTGCGGACCTCGACCGGCTGGCCGGGGGCGTGTTTGCGGGCGTAGGTGAGGCCCTCCTGGATCACCCGGAGGCGGTCTTGTCCACCGGGGTGGTGGGGTGCCGGTCACCTCGTCGCGCAGCCGTACCGGCTGTCCTGCCTCCCGCGCCTCCCCGATCAGGCCGGGCAGGTCGGCCAGGCCGGGAGGCGGCTCGAACTCGTCCCGCTCGTCGTCCTGCTCGCGCAGCAGGCTGATCACCTGCCGCAGCTCCTCCAGCGCCTGCCGCACCCCCGTACGGACCACCCCCGCCGCTCGTGCGAGCTGCTCGGGGGAGGCCTCGGGACGGTACTCCAGCGCGCCCGCGTGCGTGGCCACCAGGGACAGGCGGTGGGCCAGAACGTCGTGCATCTCCCTGGCCAGCAGACGACGCTCGGCCGCACGGGCCTCCGCCACCCGGCGGCCCTGCTCGGCCTCGGCCCGGCGGGCGCGTTCGTGCAGCGAGGCGAGCAGGGCGCGGCGCGAGCGGGCCAGCGCGCCCCAGCCGAGGAGGGCACCGTACGCGGCGCAGATCAGCAGCAGCCACCACGGCAGCGAGATGCCGGAGCTGGGCCGCCACAGGCCCTGCACCAGGTGGGCCGCCATGCCCGCGGCCGCCACCCCCGCCGCCACCGGGAACCGCCTGCGCTGCGCCACCTGCAACGCGCCCAACGTCGCCGCCGGCGTCGCCACCGGGGACAGCGTGGCCAGGAGCGTCGCGGCCAGCGCGCCGCGTACCGGCCACCATAGCTGGGCCAGGGCCGCCGCCAGGCTCGCCACCGCGACCGCCACGTCCAGCGCCCAGCTCGCCTGGTCGGCCACGGCCCACAACGTGACGCCGGTGAGCGTGCCCGTCGCCAGGATGATGATGGCGATGGCGAGAGGGTACGAGGGGCGGAACGGGTACATCGGGCCAGGCTGGCCCGCGCGCCGGACAGGGCATCACCTACCAAAGTCGGAGACGTCCCCCACCGGGGGAGGGGGCGTCGCGACCTCGCGCCCGATGCGGTGGGTAGGGGCGCTCGGTCATGGTTGGCGGCATGAACGCTCCTACTCCAAGCTCACATGCCTCCGTCCGAACGTCCACACGAGGGCCGCTCGGCTCCGTCAGAAGACCCTCGCCGTGCTCGTCGCCGCCGCGATCGCCCTGGCCGTCTGGGCTCTGGCGGTGCCCCTCGCCGGGATCGTGCTGTCCGTGCGGATGGGGGCCTCTCGGCGGTGCCGTGGGCGGTGCGGCGATGTCGGTGCTGGTCGTGATGCATCTCGTCGTGGGTGCCGTCCTCGTGGGCGGGCTGGTACGGCGGTGAGCCCGGTCGCTTCCCGGTCGCGTACAGACAGGAGAACCCCATGACGGTCCTCGCCCGAGCGATCGACGTCACGCGCCGCTACGGCGAGGTGCGCGCGCTCGACGGCGTCTCGCTCGACATCCGGGCGGGCGAGCTGGTCGGGCTGCTCGGCCCGAACGGCGCCGGCAAATCCACCCTCATCAACCTCTTCACCGGTCTGCGCAGGCCGACGTCGGGCACGGTCGAGCTGCTCGGCGGTGCGCCGGGCGACCCCGTGCTGCGGCGCGGTATCGGCGTGACTCCGCAGGAGACCGGGCTGCCGGAATCGCAGCGGGTGGGCGAGATCGTCTCGTTCGTCGCCGCGCACTTCCCCGATCACGCTGACACGGCTGAGCTGCTCGCCCGCTTCGGCCTGGATGGCCTCGCCGGGCGGCAGGTCGGCGGGCTGTCCGGCGGGCAGCGGCGGCGGCTGGGGGTGGCGCCGGCGTTCGTGGGGAGACCGTGGAAGGTGTTCCTGGACGAGCCCACGACCGGGCTGGACGTCGAGGGCCGGCGGGCGCTCTGGGACGGCATCAGGGCGTTCCATGAGGAAGGCGGCACCGTCCTGCTCACCAGCCACTACCTGGAGGAGGTCGAGGCGCTGGCCCAGCGGGTCGTGGTCGTCGGGCATGGCCGTGTGCTGGCCGACGGCACCATGCGGGCCGTGCGGGGCATGGTCGGCACCCGGCGGGTCTCGTTCGCCTGTGATCGGCTGCCCGAGCTGCCCGGTGTCCTCGCTGCCGAACGCGTGGACGGTCGTGCCGACCTGGTCGTCAGCGATCCCGACCGGTTGGTGGTGGAGCTGGTGCGGAGTGGAGTGGCGTTCTCCGGGCTGGAGATCAGGCCGGCCACGCTCGAAGAAGCCTTCCTCGCGCTCACCGCCTCCAAGGAGACTGTTGATGCCTAGTCTCGTGCTCGCGCACACCCGTTTCCTGCTCATCGAGCAGATCAGGACCCCGATCGGGCTGCTGGCCGCCGCGTTCTTTCCGGCCGTGGCGATGGTGGCGTTCGTGGTGCCGTACGCGGGCCAGGACGCCGCGGCGGCGACCACGGCGACAAGCTCGCTGATGCTGTTCGGGGCCATGTCGTCCGCGCTGATCGGGCTCGGCACCGCCGTCGCGCAGGACCGGGAGCAGCCGTGGAGCCCGTACCTGCGCACCCTGCCGGCGGGGCCGCTGCCGCGCTTCGCCGGGCGCATCCTGTCCACGCTGGCCGTCATGCTGCTCTCGGTGATCCCTGTGCTGGTGATGGGGGCGCTGTTCACGGAGGCGGCGGTCACACCGGGCAGACTGCTGCTTGGGGTGGGGGCGCTGGTGGTGGCCGTGGTGCCGTTCATGCTGATGGGGCTGGTCGTCGGGTACGTGCTGGCGTTCAAGGCCGCCATGGCGGTGGCGCAGCTGCTGTTCTTCCCCATGGCGGTGCTCGGCGGGTTGCTGCTGCCGCCGCAGGTTCTGCCCGGGTTCGTGCAGGTCGTCTCGCCGTACGTGCCGGCCAGGGGTGCGGCCGAGCTGATCTGGTGGGCCGTGGCCGGGACCCTGCCTGAGGTCGTGCCGCTTGTCATGCTCGCGGTGTGGACGGTGGGGATGGCGGTCGCGGCGGTGTGGGCGTACCGGCGGGACGAGGGCAGACGCTTCTCCTGAACGCGCCCGCAACGACGTACACGAAGGGGTGCCCCACCGCTACGAGGGGCCCGCCGATACGAGGGGTCCCACCGCTACGAGGGGGCCCGCCGATACGAGGGGCCCCGCCGATACGGGGGCCTACCGCTACGAGGGGGCCCGCCGATACGAGAGGGCCCGCCGATACGAGGGGGTGCCTCCACCGACAGCGCCGGCCACCGTCACTACCCGCCCCGATATTCCGCTACTGTCACCGCCCGACACGGGCAACCCAGTGCTTCCCAGGGCCTGTCCGCGGGAGGGCATGCCACCGTCGCCACCCAACAGCACCCCGACACCGCAACCGGCACCGCCCTGCCACCATCGCAGTGATCGTCACCGCTCCACCACAGTGACCGTCACCGTCACGGGCGGAGCGTTCATGCACCGCCGTCACCACTCCCAGGGCGCTCGTCCACCGCCGTCACCACTCCCAGGTTCCTCATCCACAGCCGTCACCACTCCCGGGGACACACGGACACACATCCACAGGCGTCGCCACTCTTGGACCCCTCGTCCACAGAATCCCGTTCGGCCCCTTCTCGCTGGGCCCGCATCCGCGATGGTCGTGCCACACCCCGCACCCACCGACAGGACGGAGTTCGGCAATGGCCACGGAGAGCAAACAAGAGCTGGGCAAACGCGGCGAGCACCTGGCGGCCGCCTACCTCAAGTCGCAGGGCATGCGCGTGCTCGAACGCAACTGGCGCTGCCGCCACGGCGAGATCGACATCATCGCCGAAGAGGGCCGCACCCTGGTCGTGGCCGAGGTCAAGACCAGATCGAGCAGGTCACACGGCTCGGCGCTGGAGTCGGTGAGCCGGGTCAAGCTGGCCAGGCTGCGGATGCTGGCCGCCATGTGGCTGGCCGGCCAGTCACGTTCGTACGAGTCGGTGCGGGTGGACGTGATCGCCGTCGAGCGCTTCGCGGGCGACTTCTCGCTGCGTCACGTACGCGGGGCGATCTAGATGGCCGTCGCCCGTACGCGAAGTGTGGCGCTGGTGGGGGTCGCGGGCCGCACGGTCGAGGTGGAGGCCGACGTGGGCAACGGCCTGGCCGGCATCCACCTCATCGGCCTGCCCGACACGGCGTTGAGCGAGGCCCGCGACCGAGTCAGGTCGGCCATGGTCAACAGCCACTACCCGTGGCCCGACGCGCGCATCATCGTCAGCCTCTTCCCGGCCAGCCTGCCCAAGCGCGGTTCGCAATTCGATCTTGCCATCGCCGTGGCGATACTCGGGGCGGCGGGCGTGGTCCCCGCCGAGCGCATCGCGGAGCCGTTCTTCCTCGGTGAGCTCGGGCTAGACGGCCGCATCAGAGGCGTGCGCGGCGTGCTCCCCTCCGTCTTGGGGGCGGCCGGCCACGGCGACGTCACGGTCGTGGTCCCGGCGGCGAACACGGCGGAGGCCGTGCTCGTGCCCGACGTAAAGGTGGTCCCCGTCAGCGATCTGCGCCAGCTCGTGGAGTGGCTGCGCAAGGGCGACGACGCGCCGAGCCCCGTCATCGAGGAGCGCGAAGAGCCCGCCACAGAACACGTCGAGCCGCTGCAGACCACCGCCGCACCCGACGTGGACCTGGCCGACGTCGTGGGCCAGCCGGTCGCCCGCAGAGCCCTTGAGGTGTGCGCGGCGGGCGGCCACAACCTGTGGATGCTCGGCCCGCCCGGCACCGGCAAGACCATGCTCGCCGAGCGCCTTCCCACGCTCCTGCCCGACCTGAAGCTCGACCACGCCCTCGAGGTCACGGCCATCCACTCCGTAGCCGGCACCCTGCCGTCCGACTCTCCGATGATGTCGCGCCCGCCCTTCGTCAGCCCGCATCACACGGCCACGGCGGCGGCGATCATCGGTGGCGGCAGCACGACCGTACGCCCTGGGGCCGTCTCGCTGGCGCACCGGGGCGTGCTGTTCCTGGACGAGGCGCCCGAGTTTCAGCGCAGCGTGCTCGACGCCCTGCGGCAGCCCCTGGAGTCCGGGCAGGTGACGGTGTCGCGATCGGTAGGGTCGGTGACGTTCCCCGCCAGGTTCATGCTCGTCCTGGCCGCGAACCCGTGCCCCTGCGCCCAGGCGGACGACCAGAAGGACACCTGCCGGTGTACGCCGACGGTCAAGCGCCGCTACATCGGCAGGCTCTCCGGGCCGCTGCTCGACCGGATCGACATGAAGGTCATGGTCGCCCGGTCGTCACGGCGGGAACTGCTGGCCGATCGCCAGTTCGTGGAGAGCAGCAAGGTCGTGGCGGAGCGCGTACTCGCCGCCCGCGAACGCGCCGCCGCCCGCCTGGCCGGCACCCCGTGGCGCTCCAACGCCGAGATCCCGTCCTCTGTCCTGCACGCGAAGTTCCGCCCTTCCGCCGACGCCATGCGTCCCATGACGGCCTGCCTTGACGCCGGCACCCTCACCGCGCGCGGCCTCGACCGCGTGGTCCGCGTGGCCTGGACCCTCGCCGACCTGGCCGACAAGGACGCCCCCGGTCAAGACGAGACCAACACCGCCCTGGGCTTCTGGCTCGGCACCCACTCCTGACCCGACAGATTCGCTGCCTCAAGGAGCACCCATGCCCATCACCCCCACCCCACCCGCGCCCCGCCAACCCCTACGCGGCACCTCACGCACGGCACGGACCCTGCTGCCCACGCCGCCCGCGCCGTACCCGCAGGTGACCGAGACGCCAAGCCTCGAACGCCTCGGCACCCCTTTCCCGACGCCATACCCGAACGGCCTGCCGCCTTTCCCATCAGGCGCGGGCGTTGCGGCGAACATCCCACCCGGCATGGGCGTTCCAAGCGTCCCACCCGAGAGCAACGTTCCGGCGAACACCGCTACAGACGGCAGGGCAACGTTCACGCCTGGGGATGCCGGTCCGGGGCGCGTACCCGAAGCAGGCGGTGCAGCCTTCGCACAAGAGACCGACGTCTCGACGCTTACGTCGCCCGTCGGCGAGGCTACCTACTGCCCACCCCAGCACTCCACGACCCCCTTCGAGACGTCGCACCGAACTTGCCGAGACAGCTTCTCCGCTGCCGGGGATGCCGACTCCCTAGCCCCGCCACTCCACGTGACACCCCTTGCCGCTCGCCACGAGGCACCGCTGACGCCCACGCCAACCGGGTCGACCTCCGGATACCCAGGCGATCACTGGACCACCGACCACTTGAGGAACACGGAGACACCGGCCGCCCAAGCCGGCACGACCGAGTCGCGGACCGGAGCCCGTACATACGAGAAGTCGAGCGCCACACCACTTCCGAGCGTCGAGGCTCGTGCGACCGGCCACCCGAGCGCCGTAAAACCACAAAGCGCCGAGGCGCGCACCGAAGTCGCGACCAGCACACACGCCAGCGCAGAACCCCACCCCGTGGCCGAGACCGATGGTTTCACCGCCGCCAAGACCAACACGTCCACCGCAACAGCCCCGAGGAGCGGCATCACCCCCGGCACCCGAACCCCAGCCATGGGCGGGGCCGAGGGCGGGCCGGGAACCGAAGTCGGACCCTGGTCCGAAGCTGCGCCGGACACGTCCCCCGGGATGAGCGCTGGCACCCAGCCTGGTTTGGAAGCCGGCGTATGCACGGACGGCGGGACGGCCACCGGCTTCAAGCCGGAGCCCGTCACCGAGGCGCAGACCGATATCGGACCGGAGACCGAAGCTGCGCCGGGGAAAGTCGAACCGCGGACCGAAGTCGGACCGCGGACCGATGGTGGGCCGCGGACCGATGGTGGGCCGCTAACCGAAGTCGCGCCAGCGAACATGCGAACGCGGACGGAAGCCAGACCGGAGACCGAGCCTGGATCGGGCACCGAAGCCGCGCCGGACACCAACCCCGGCACCACCAGCACTGGTAGCGGGCCGGAGACCGCAGCAGGTGCTGGGCACCAAACCGGCACAAAAACTGGCATGGAGGCGGCGAGGACCGAAACCCCAGCAGAAGCCCGAGTCCGAACCAGAGCCAGAGCCAGAACCAGAACCTGGACAGGGCGCGAAACTTCCGGACCCGGCAGTCAGGGGATGAGCAGCGAGGCGGAGGCCAGGGCTGCGCTCATGCGCGCCTGCGACGTAGGCGACGTCATCATGGGCCGCCTCGTCGCCCGGTACGGTGCCCGCCAAGCCGTCGAGGCGATCCGTTCCCGAGCCTTGCCGCCGGAGTTCGTGGCGGAGGAAGCCCAGCAGGAGCGCCCGCCGGACCTGACGGCTCGCCTGCACACCTGGTACGTCCGTCTCGCCGCCGCCAACCCGGCGGCCGACCTCGAGGCAGGCACGAAGTCCGGAGCCCGCCTGATCTTGCCCGGCGACCCGGAGTGGCCCACCCAACTGGACCAGCTCGGCCCAAGCCGGCCCCTGGCCCTCTGGGCGCACGGCGACGCGGACCTTCGCTTCTCCTGCCTGAAGTCCGTGGCCGTGGTCGGAGCGAGAGCCGCCACCCCATACGGTTCGCAGGCGGCGGCCGAGTTCGGGGTGGGCCTCGGTGAGTCGGGGTGGACGGTGGTGTCGGGCGGAGCGTACGGCGTGGACGCGGCCGCGCATAAGGGCGCCCTGGCGTCCGGCTCACCGACGGTCGCGGTCCTGGCCTGCGGCGTGGACGTCTGCTACCCCAGCAGCCACGAGACGTTGTTCGCCGCCATCAGGGAACAGGGAGTCGTGATCAGCGAGTGCCCGCCCTGCGTCCACCCGACCCGCGCGCGCTTCCTCATCAGAAACCGTCTCATAGCGGCCCTGTCGCGAGGAACGGTGGTGGTGGAGGCCGCCATTCGCAGCGGCGCCCTCAACACCGCCGCCCACGCCCTGTCCCTCAACCGGCACCTGGGAGCGGTCCCAGGCCCGATCACCTCGTCCATGTCCGCCGGGTGTCACAGGCTCTTGCGCGAACGCAAGGCCGTCTGCATCACTTCGCCCGAGGACATGATCGACCTGGTCGGCCTGATGGGCGACGACGCGGCCCCGCAGGTGCGTGCACCCGTCGTCCCCAGAGACCGGCTCAACGAACCCACGAAGAAGGTGCTCGACGCCGTCCCCACGCGCGGCGGCGCCGGCCCGGCCTCGATAGCTGTGGCGGCAGGCGTGACGCTGGACGTGGCCCTGAGCGCCCTGGGCGGCCTGGCCGCCGCCGGGTACATCGAACGCACCCCTCGCGGCTGGCGCCTCCGCAAGCAGACCACCTCCTACCGCAAAGCCCCCGACTCCGCCGCCCTCCAACCCCCGCTGTCCCCGGAGCCCGACCCAGCCGACATCCCACCCCCACCAGACGACCACTTCGATTGACGAAGTGTGCGGCGGCGCGCCGGCTCAGGCCGGTCGCGCAGCGTACGAGGAGCACGAAGGGCGACACATCGCCGCCATCGATGGTCGAGATCAGTGGCCAGAGGCGTGCGGCTCATGCTCGCGTCCCTGCCATGGCCGCCACGTCGCGCGCCGAGACCGGCGAGGGTGGATCACGCTCGACGTGGGCGGGGCCAGCCCCCGCTGACCTTCGACGTGGCCGACGCGGTCGCTTTGTGCGTCACCCGTCCTGCCATGGTGGGCGTTGGTGAACGCACCGGTGAGGGTGGAGGCATGCTCCTGGCCGGGCGCGATAGCTGCACGTTGATGGCGCCTGGGCGGCCGCCATGCTGCTGGAAGGGCGAGGCGCTGCGGGGAGAGGGGACCGTGGCGGCGGGTGCGCGAGGCGATGCTGGAAGAGGACCTTGTCGGCGGGGCGAGGATGTCGGCGGAGGGGACTGTGGTGGCGGGTGGGTGTGGCGATGCTGGAAGAGGACCTGGTTGTGGGGGCGAGGCGATGCTGGCGGAGAGGATTGGTGGCGGGAAAGCCCGTTGCACGCCGCAGGGGCTGGTGCACACTCCCGAGTGTTCACTGGGTTCAGTGAGCGATGAACCGAGGTCGGGGATGCCGACTCACCAGCTCCGCCAGTGCACGTGATGCTCCTTGCCATTCGCCACGAGGTGCCACTGGCTCGGCGGATGAGCGAGGGGAGCTGAGCGAGGCGTATGGCTCTGACGGCTCCCAGACTGATGTGTGCACGATTCCCGGACGGGCCCTGTGCGTAGTCCCCGGATAGTCCTGTGCGCGATCTCCGGACGAGCTTGTGCGTGGCTCCTGGGTTCGTCCACAGGGGTGGTGTACGAGTGGCCTGGTCACAGGCGTGGCGTCGTGAAATGAAGACGGCCATCACGTGATCCCCGGCGACTCGGGCCCGCCGGGGATGACTGACTGGGGGGCCTCGCACACCCACCCAGAACCCGCTCCCACAGACACTTACCGCTTAACCCGCAGAAACAGGATCACGCCAAGATCGAGTCATACACCACGTCCGTGGACGTGAACCTCCTGGATGGACTGTCCGTGGTTCCCCCGGATGTGTGGCGTGCGAGGCCGTCTTCGGCCCTCGCTCCAGTTCCTCCCTAGCGCGTTCAGGTGGCCTTCGCCCGGGTGTCTGTGTGTTGGGGTTGGTGCGGGCTAGGGCTTGGGGCAGATTTGGGGGATGTGGAGGGAGATGGGTGTGGATCGGGATGAGGTTGTGGCGGAGTTCGGGCGGTATTTGCGGCTGGAGCGGGATCTTTCGCCTCATACCGTTCGGGCGTACCTGGGGGATGTGAACTCGCTGCTCGATCACCTGGGTGGGCGGCTGGAGGCGCTTGATATCGGGACTCTGAGAGAGTGGCTGGCTGAGCAGCATGCGGCGGGGAAGGCTCGGGCCACGCTGGCTCGGCGCACGGCCTGCGCCCGTACGTTCACCGCCTACTGCCATCGGCGGGGGTGGCTGGAGAACGATCCGGGGTTGTTGCTGGGGAGTGCCAAGGCAGGGCGTGAGCTGCCTGCGGTGCTTGATCAGCGGCAGGCGGAGGCCGTGTTGAATGTGGCCTCCACCGCTGACCCGAAGGAGCTGCGGGACCAGGCGATGCTCGAGTTGCTGTACGCGACCGGGGTGCGGGTGAGCGAGCTGTGTGCGCTCGATGTCGATGACGTGGATCGGGAGCGGAACGTCATCAAGGTACTGGGCAAGGGGCGTAAAGAGCGGGTGGTGCCGTTCGGGGCGCCGGCGTTGCGGGCGTTGGATCGGTGGTGCATCCACGGGCGGCCTAGGTGGGTACGGGCCGGGTCGGGGCCGGCGCTGTTCTTGGGCGTACGTGGTGGTCGTATCGACGCGGGGACCGTGCGGCGGGTCGTGCATGCGAGGTTGGCGCAGGTGGAGGGGGCGCCCGACATGGGGCCGCATGGGTTGCGGCACAGTGCGGCCACGCACCTGCTCGAAGGGGGTGCGGATCTGCGTAGCGTTCAGGAACTGCTGGGGCATGCGTCGCTGAACTCCACGCAGATCTATACGCATGTGTCGATTGAGCGGTTGCGGGCGGCCTATCGGCAGGCGCATCCAAGGGCTTGATCCTCCATCCTTCGAGTGCTCAGCACTTAGCGATTAGCGTTCAGCGCTCAGGGCTCAGGGCGCGGGTTTCAGGGTCAGGGCTGGGCTGATCAGGGCGGTTCTGTGATTGAGGGCTGCTCGGTGGTCAAGGCGGCTTGAGTTAGTGGGCGGTCCCGAGGGTTTAGTTCGGAGGCTCGAGCGGGCTCGGGTGTTGGGGCCAGTGATCGGGCGGGTGGGCTCGGGTGTTTGGGGTTGGTGATCGGGCGGGTGGGCTCGGGTGTTTGAGGTTGATGATCGGGGGGTGGGTTTGAGTGTTTGGGATCAGTGATCGAGCAGGTCGGCTCGGGTATTTAGGGTCGGTGATCAGGCGGGCGGGCTTGATGCTTGGGGTCATTGATTTGGGCGGGCTAATTGCTGGGTTGGGTGCTGATTGAGTGGCTTGGGCGACTTGTGCTTGCTGGGTGAGGGCGGGGGCCGGCGGGGGGCTAGAGTCTCGGGTCTTGCGGCAGCGGCCAGTGTTTGCGGTGGGTGGTCTGGTTTGGGGGCAACCGTGCTCCCGGCTAGCGGGCGCGATTAGGGCCGTTGGGGTGTGGCTTCTGTCCCGTCCCCGCCCCGTCGTGGTTGCGTCGTGTCGTCATCGTGGGGGGTCGGCGGGGGTTAGGGCTGGTGTGGGTACGGGGAAGGCAGGCGGGGCGCGGGTGGGGCGTGGGTCAAGAATGATGGTGGTTTCTCGGTCTTGATCTTTGGCGGCGGGGGCGGTGAGGGCGGCGCTTGCGGTGTTGGCCTTTGGTAGCAGTTCGGCGGCGGGGTGTGGTTCGGTGGCCTCGGTGTTTGTGGCATCGGAGCGCTATGAGGAGCAGTGATGCCAAGAGGGCTGTTACGGCCAGGGCCGTAGTGAGTGGGTAGGACGCGGCTCGTATGAGGGTGGGGATCGGGTCCGGGCTGTCCGTGGTGGTTCGTGGGTGGCGGCGCGTGCTTTTCGAGGCTTTCGTTGTGAGTTCCTGAGGCTCGGTGGCGGCCCGCGTCTCTGCCGTGCCATTGGTGGGTGCGTCAAGTGCTGTTTCGGTCCCCTGGATGTCTCCGGCGGTGGTCTGTGTGTTGGGACTGCTTCTGACGCTCCTGACGTCTGCCAAGGGGGCGGATGCCGTGTCGCCTGCGCTGTCGGCCAATCTGATGACCTCAGCTTCCGGCCATCTTTCTCCCGTGGTGGCCAGGGTGTTGGCTGGGGGTTGGGTTGTGGCTGTCGCTGATGCGTTGGGTGCGGTGGCGGGTGGTGTGATCGCGATCATTTGCTTGGTGGTGCTTGTGGACGGGGTTGGGAGTGCACGGGGATCCAGGGCTGGGAGTGCGCCGGCGACCGGTGAGTGGTGTGCGAGTGCGGTGAACGAGGGGTGGCTGTCGGCGGGCTTGGTGGCTCGGTGCAGGTCTGCGTCGGAGGGTTCGGTGATCTGGCGCGGGACTGCGTCGAAGGGTTCGGTGATCTGGCGTGGGATTGCGTCGAAGGGCCGAGTGTTGCCGATCGGTGCGTGTTGAGGCACAGCGGAAGGCATTGCGGTGGGGTGTGGGGTGACGGTGGTGCTGCGGTCGTGCGTGAAGCGGTTGCCAGCCTGGGGCCAGAAGGGGAGGAGGCGGGTGGGGGCGTGGCCGAGCAGGTGGAGGGGGTTGAGGTAGTGGGCGTCTCGGATGAGGCCCCAGTGCAGGCAGGACTCCGGGCAGTGCGGTTTTGAGCCGTCGATGACACCTATCTCGGTGCCTGGGGTCACCTGGTGGCCTCGGGACACGGAGGGCTTCACGGGGAGGTACGTGGTGCGCAGGCCGTTCGGGTGATCGATGGTCACCACGCCCTTCCCCGCTACCGGGCCTGCGAAGCGGATGGTGCCGGGGCCTGCTGCCAGGACCGGGGTGGCTACCGGGGCGGCCAGGTCGATGCCGCGGTGGCCGGCCAGCCAGGGCTTGGGCGGCGGAGCGAAGCGGCGCAGGATCCTGGGCTGTCCGTGCAGGGGCCAGCGCCAGGTGAGGGCTTCGGTCGGGGGCGAGGCCCTTGCTGGGATCGCTGGGAGGGGGAGGAGCGTGAATGCGGTTATGAGGGTTGTGAAGAGGGCGATCTTGATGCGGGCAGGCTGGGTGCAGGGTCTGGTCAGTGTGTACTGGGCAGGTTGAGTGCGGGCTCTCTTCGGTGAGTACTGGGCAGGTTGGGTGCGGGCTCTCTTCGGTGTGTATCGGGCTGGTTGGGTGCGGGCCTGGCTCAGTGGATAACGGGTGCGGGCCTCGCTCAGTGGATGGAGGGTGCGGGCTCTGGTCGGACAGCAAGACTGGCCTTGAGTGGCGCTGGGGTGGCCTGGAGGCAGGGGTGTGGGGTGTCTGCTGGCAGGTGTCGCTTCGAGGGGTTCGAGGGCGTTGAGGGTCGGTGGTTGGTGAGGGGGTGCGACGTTCATGCGCGGGAGTCTGGCCGGTGCGGTGGGTTCGGCGGGGCGGTGAACGTCGTTCTGTGGGTGGGAGGAGATCAGCGGGGTTGGGCTGTGGAGGAGTTGCTGAGGCGGGGCGGCAATGGCAACTGATCGTGACGGTGGTTCAGGGCGACGCTGTGGTGGTGGGGCGCGATGGTGGTCTGGCGACCGGGGTGTGGCGAGTCGGCTATCGCACAGGGCCGAGCCGAAGCCGGGTGATGGCGGGGCCGGCAGGGGCCGAGGGCAGCGGGCGCGGGTGGGGCGGTGGTCAGGGGGCGGAGTGGCGTTTCGTGGTGATGAAGGGTTCCGTGCTGGGAGGCGGTGACGGGGTGATCGGGCGGGTGGGGCGGCGGTGGCCGGGGCGGATGGGGGAGAACCAGATCCAGAACGTGGCCAGGGCTATGCCGCCGGCGCAGACGATGATCACGGGGCGTAGGCCGATGATCTCCGCCAGGAAGCCGCCCACCAGGCCGCCGAGCGACAGCACGCCCTGAATGGCGAACGTCATCGTGGCGTTCACCCGGCCCCGCAGCTGCGGGTCGGTCTCCTGCAGGACGATGGCGTTCATGCAGGTGGCGAAGGAGACCACGATGACGCCGACGGCCGTACCAGTCAGTGCCAGAACACCGAACTTCCACCACAGCGGGCCGGAGATCAGGCCGACGGTGAGGATCTCCAGGGGGAAGAAGAGCACGACCACGAGGAGTATCCGGTTCTCGCCGTACCTCTTGGAGAGGCGGGCGGTCAGCCACGCGCCCAGGAGGCCGCCGGCACCGCTGAAAGCGATCAGTACGCCGATCAGGCCCTTGGGGATGTTCAGCGTGTTGACCATGTAGAGCATGTAGACCGCCGTGTACGCCATGGCGAAGAAGTTGATCGTCACGCCGGCGAACAGCAGCGCGCGGAGCACCGGGTGCGTGATGTTCACCTTCAGGCCCTCCAGGATGTCGCGCCACATGCCTTTGGAGACGGCGGGCGTGTTCCGCTCAGGCGTACGTATGGCGCGCAGCAACAGGGCCGAGGCGAGGAAGGACAGCGCCTCCGCCAGTACGGCCAGCGGCGCCGTCAGAAGCTGCACCAGCAGACCGCCGAGGCTGGGACCGGCGACCGAGGCCACCGAGTACGTCGTCTGAAGCCCCGCCATCGCCTCCGTCCGCTGCTCGGGCCCTGTGATGGAGGCGACGTGGGGGAAGTTGGCCGCCCTGAACAGCACTCCCGCCGTCCCGATGACGAGCGCCACGATGATCAGCCAGGTCACGTTCAGCACGCCGAGCAGCCACGCCAGAGGCACCGTGACCGCGGCGGCGCAGGAGACCAGCTCGCACGCGATCATCAGCGGCCGATGGCGGGTGAGGCGGTCGGCGATGGCTCCCGATTGAAGGCCGAACAGCAGCGCCGGTACGGACGCCGCCGCCGTCAACATCCCCATCTGCGCCGGGGACGCGGCCAGCAGTGCCACGGCGGTCAACGGGATGGCCAGCTTGGAGACCTCAGAACCGGTGACCGAGATCGTACGGGCTGTCCACAGCAGCCGGTAGTCGCGCTGCTTGCGCAGGGGCACCGGGGCGGCCTCCGCGGGCTCCGGTGAATCGTGAAGGGAATACTTCATAGATGTGAAGATAACCCTTCATAAATTGTGAAAGCAACCTTTCATAGTCTGAGGATGGGTACCGTTGCCTCATGACCGGCGACATTTCGACGCTCAGCGACCCCAAGGCGATGAGGGCGCTGGCGCACCCCGCGAGACTGGCGATCCTGAATCGGCTGGGCGTGGAGGGGAGCGCCACCGCCACCGAGGTCGCGGAGATCGCGGGCATCACCCCCAGCGCCGCCAGCTATCACCTGCGCATGCTCGCCAAGTACGGCTTCGTCGAGGACGCGCCCCCGCGCGGCGACGGCAGGGAACGGGTGTGGCGGGCCGTAGACCGCAGGCTCGCCGTCGGCATCCAGCCCGAGGACCAGCCCGAGGTGCGGACCGCCAAGCGGCATCTGATCGCCGCGTTGCGGCGTTCTGCGCATGAGGAGGCCGAACGCGCGCTGCAGGAGGTCGAGAAGGAGACCCAGGAGTGGCGCGACGCGGTCAGATTCGCCCGGCATCGCATCAGGGTGAACGCGCGTGAGCTGGCGTGGCTGAACCAGGAGATCGAGAAGCTGATCGAGCCGTACTTGGTGCGGAATCGGGATGCTGAGACGGCGCCTGAGGGGGCCAGGGTCTCCGAGGTGCAGCTCAACCTGTTCCCGGTCCCGCGCAGGCCGCGGCCCGGCCTGCCGACGGAGGATCACGGGTTCCCGCGGGGAGGGGGGAACGGGCGTCTGGGGGACGTGCCGGTCGGCTCGGAAGGTGCGGCGGCCTCTTCTGAAGGCGCGTCGGCCTCCTCTGGGGATGTGCCGTCCCCTTCGGAGGGTGTGCCGTCCCCTTCGGAGGGTGTGCCGTCCCCTTCGGAGGGTGCGTCGGCCCCCTCTGCGGGAGACGAGTGAGAGGTTCCGGTGGTCGGGCTGCATGGGCGTCGCGGCCCATGTGCCGTCCACGGGCGTGGACTGTCGCAGGTTGGCGCACGACGGCTCGCGTCGGCGGAGGGTGACACGCGCGCATCGAGCCGGCGGAGGTGACGTGGGGGCGAGCAAGCCGGCGGCTTGGGTGGTACCCGGGCGGGTCGGGGTGCTTGCGCTGTACGTGGCTGAGGTCGGGGCGGCTTGGATGGTGTCCTGGCGGGTCGCGGGTGTTGGCGCTGTGCGCCGCGGCTGCGGTTGGGGCGTCTTGTGCGCGTGGGTTCGTGGTGCGGTGTAGTGCGAGTGGAGTTGCGGAGTGTGGACGGTGATGGCGCGGGGGTGGGTGAAGCAGGCCGTTGAGTACGGCGGGTCGTTGAGGGTGCTTCGTCACGGACGGTAGCGCCACCGGTGTGGGTGTCCGGTCACGGGGAAATGTGGACGGGGGCAGGTGAGGTCAGGAGATGTCCGTTTGACCGGGGACGGTCAGCCGGGGGCGGTGTGGGAGGTAGACTTTCCGGTGGCCTGTCACCGCAGGCCGACTTCGCATGCCCCATTGCGGACCGCACCGTCGGTCCGGGCCAGGTGCCCGGCTGGTGCGGGTTCGGGGCATCAGGGCGGCAGACAGCGCGCTGCCGCGGCACAACCGAGAACAGCGCCCATCCGCAGGGCGCCCAGACCTGGAGGACCAGCACATGGCCCCCGTCGTCACCATGCGACAGCTGCTCGAGAGCGGCGTTCACTTCGGCCACCAGACGCGGCGCTGGAACCCGAAGATGAAGCGGTTCATCTTCACCGAGCGTAACGGCATCTACATCATCGACCTTCAGAAGTCGCTGTCGTACATCGACCGCGCCTACGACTTCGTGAAGGAGACCGTCGCCCACGGCGGCACGATCCTGTTCATCGGCACCAAGAAGCAGGCTCAGGAGGCCATCGCCGAGCAGGCTTCCCGGGTCGGCATGCCGTACGTCAACCAGCGCTGGCTGGGTGGCATGCTCACCAACTTCTCGACCGTGCACAAGCGGCTGCAGCGTCTGAAGGAGCTCGAGGAGCTCGACTTCGACAACGTCGCCGCCTCGGGGCTCACCAAGAAGGAGCTCCTGATGCGCCGTCGCGAGAAGGACAAGCTCGAGCGCACGCTCGGCGGCATCCGTGACATGGGTCGTGTGCCCAGCGCCGTGTGGGTCGTCGACACCAAGAAGGAGCACATCGCGATCAGCGAGGCCAAGAAGCTCGGCATCCCTGTCGTCGCGATCCTCGACACCAACTGCGACCCCGACGAGGTCGACTACCCGATCCCGGGCAACGACGACGCCATCCGCGCCGTCGGCCTGCTGACCAGGGTCGTCGCCGACGCTGTCGCGGCCGGTCTGATGGCTCGCTCCGGCGCCGCTCGCGGTGACGAGAAGCCGGCCGCCGCCGAGCCGCTGGCCGAGTGGGAGCGCGAGCTCATCGAGCAGGGCGCGGGCGAGAACGCCGCCGAGGCGCCTGCTCCCGAGGCCGCTGCCGAGGGCGAGGCGAAGGCCGAGGCTCCGGCCGAGTCCGCCGCTCCTGCCGAGGGCGAGAACGGCCAGCAGGCCTGACGCCTTCACCCTGGGGTGACCACTGAGGGTCTGCCCCGGGCGGGTCCGGCCGTGTTCTGATGGAAGGACACGGTTCTGACCGGCTCGGTGACGGGTTCTCGGTGGTCGTCCCGCCGGGGGCGGTCGCTGCCGCCGGTCGCTCAGGTGCCCGGGGGCGGTTCCGCCGGACGGTACGGCGCTTGTGTGCCGGTGCGGATCCGGCCGGCTCGTGACGGCTCTGACAGGACCCGCTGGGCGTTGGTCCTGGGCTCACACGGGCCGATCCGGGCGCGCGATGCGAGCCTGGATGTCCGGCCAGGCGAGGAGCCGGGCCGGTGTCGGGGGCCGATACCGGCATGGGGCGTCGATGCTCCGGCGGCCTGCCGGTCGGGCCTGGGAAGCCAGGGCCGTCAGCAAGGCGCACGTGACAGCTGAATACAGGCGGACCACCGCACACGGCCGCCGGGGCTCCGGCAGCCGGCCGGGCAGGGTGCCGGGCAAGGTGTACGTCGCGGTCAGGCAAACGACCGGCCTGCGACGGCACGCCGGAGCGGCTCACCCCCGCCGGGTGGGCTACTCCAGGGGCCAGGCGGCTCAGGTTGCAGCCCAAGCGGTTCGGGGCCGGCGGGCGCAGGGCTCGGTCAGGGCCTGGGGCCTGCGCCAGGCCCGGGGACCGGAAACGCGGCCACGGCTCAGGCCGGGCGCCGACCTAGGGCGAGGTCGGGCGCCAGGCCAAGGCCTGGAGCGCTTCGAACCGGGGCTCAGGGTTCGGGCCGGGGCTTGGGGCCTGTGCCAGGTACCGGGGCTCAGGGTTCGGTTCAGGGCTTGGGGCCTGTGCCAGGTATCGGGGCTCAGGTTCGGGCCAGGGCCTAGAGCCTGTGCCAGGGCTGAAACCCGGGCTGAGGGCTCAGGTGGCGGTGCTGTGGTGGTAGGCCGAGGCGAGGCTGGGCAGTATGCCGGGCGAGGCAGCGGCGAACGCTCGAACGCCGGCCCGAACCCGGTGAACGACCGGGCCAGGACCGGCGAGGACCGGTGAAAGGCACGACAAGGCTCACGTACGGCAGGCGCCCGGCCGTACGAACCAGGGTGGAGGGCTTCCCGCCCCCGCCCGAACCATGATCGACGACGATATCCCACAAGGAAAAAGAGCAATGGCTTCCGTGAACATGGCCGACGTCAAGCGGCTTCGCGAGATCACCGCTGCCGGCATGATGGACTGCAAGAAGGCGCTCGAGGAGGCCGAGGGCGACTTCGACCGCGCCATCGAGCTGCTTCGCCTCAAGGGCGCCAAGGACGTGGGCAAGCGCGAGGCCCGCACCGCGTCCAACGGCCTGGTGGCGCTCAAGCAGGACGGCGACTCCGCCGCCGCGCTGCTCGAGCTCAACTGCGAGACCGACTTCGTGGCCAAGGGCGAGCGCTTCCAGGAGCTGGCCGCCCAGGTCGTGGCGCACGTGCTGGAGACCCGGCCGGCCGACGTCCCGGCGCTGCTCGAGTCCTCCTTCGGCGGCAAGACCGTCAAGGAGCACCTCGACGAGGCCAACGCCGCGCTGGGTGAGAAGATCGAGGTCCGTCGCTTCGCGGTGCTGGAGGGCGGCTACATCGGCGCCTACATGCACAAGACCGACCCGGCCCTGCCGCCGGCCGTGGGCGTGCTGGTCCAGCTCGACAAGCCGAACGCCGAGGTCGCCAAGGACATCGCGCAGCACGCCGCCGCCATGGCGCCGCAGTACCTCAAGCCGGAGTCCGTCCCCGCCGAGATCGTCGAGAAGGAGCGCAAGCTCTTCGAGGAGATGACCCGCGAGGAGGGCAAGCCGGAGGCCGCGATCGGCAAGATCGTCGAGGGCCGCGTGAACGGCTGGTACCGCGACTTCACCCTGCTCCAGCAGGCCTTTGTCAAGGACAACAAGAAGAGCGTGGGCAAGTACGCCGAGGAGAACGGTGTCGAGGTCCTCGGCTTTGTCCGCTTCAAGGTCGGTCAGGCTTAGGCTTAGGCAAGCTGCGAGCTCAACGATCCACCGAATGAAGGAGGCCGCCGCCGTGCAGGACCACCGGGAGTCAGCCCACGAATCCACACGGACGGCGGCTTCCTCATCTCAAAACCCGCAAAGCCCGCTCAGGTGGAAGCGGGTGATGTTGAAACTGTCAGGAGAGGCGTTCGCCGGTAACGAGCCGCTCGGCATCGACCCGCGAGTGGTCGATCACCTGGCCGACTCGATCGCGGAGGCCGTCCGTGAGGGCGTGCAGGTCTCGGTCGTGGTCGGCGGCGGCAACATGTTCCGCGGCGCCACCTTGTCGCAGGGCGGCATCGACCGCGCCAGGGCCGACTACATGGGCATGCTCGGCACCGTCATCAACTGCCTGGCCCTGCAGGACTTCCTGGAACGGCGGGGTGTGGAGACGCGCGTGCAGACCGCCATCACCATGCAGCAGGTGGCCGAGCCGTTCCTGCCGCGCCGCGCGATCAGGCACCTCGAGAAGGGGCGCGTGGTC
The DNA here is from genome assembly GCF_040678535.1 of Nonomuraea sp. NPDC052634. Lineage (NCBI taxonomy): Bacteria > Bacillati > Actinomycetota > Actinomycetes > Streptosporangiales > Streptosporangiaceae > Nonomuraea > Nonomuraea sp. NPDC052634. The sequence continues at coordinate 28,149 of NZ_JBFATY010000018.1, forward strand.
ATCTTCGGCGCCGGGCTGGGTTCGCCGTTCTTCTCGACCGACACCGCGGCCTCCCAGCGCGCCCTGGAGATCGGCGCTGAGGCGCTGCTCAAGGGCACGCAGGTCGACGGGATCTATGACTCCGATCCGCGCAAGAACCCCGACGCGGTGCGGTTCGACCACCTCGACTACGGCGAGGTGCTGCTGCGCGACCTCGCGGTCATGGACGCCACCGCGATCAGCCTGTGCAAGGACAACGATCTGCCGATCGTCGTCTTCGACCTCATGGGCGAGGGCAACATCCTGCGAGCGGTACGCGGTGAGAAAATCGGCACGCTGGTGAGTCCCGCAGGCAAATGACGGAGCGAGCCCGATACCGCCAGCTAGAAGACAGGGAGCCGCTGTGATCGACGAAACCCTCCTCGAAGCCGAGGAAAAGATGGACAAGGCCGTTTCGGTGGCGAAGGAGGACTTCGCGAGCATCCGTACGGGCCGTGTCACCCCCTCGATGTTCAACAAGATCACTGCCGAGTACTACGGCACGCCGACGCCGATTCAGCAGTTGGCGTCCTTCCACGTGCCCGAGGCGCGCATGGTCCTCATCCAGCCCTATGACAAGAGCTCGATGGGCGCGATCGAGAAGGCCATCCGCGACTCCGACCTCGGCGTCAACCCCACCGACGACGGCCAGGTGATCCGCGTGACGTTCCCCGAGCTGTCGGAGGAGCGCCGCAAGGAGTACATCAAGGTCGCCAGGAACAAGGGCGAGCAGGCCAAGGTGTCGGTGCGCAACATCCGCCGCTCCGCCAAGGAGATCCTCGACAAGATGGTCAAGGACGGCGAGGCGGGCGAGGACGAGGTCCGGCGGGCCGAGAAGGAGCTCGACGACCTCACCCAGAAGCACGTCGCCAAGATCGACGAGCTGCTCAAGCACAAGGAAGCCGAGCTGCTCGAGGTCTGAGCGGCGCGCCGCACGGCGGGCCGCGTCCTGCGGGCCGTCTCGACAGGGAGGCGGGTCCCCGAACGCGGGGGCGCTGTCTCCAGCGGGTCTGCACTGCGGCCCTCGCCGCGATGGCGGGGGCCGTGGCTTATGGAGAAGTCTGTGGAGAAAAGTACGGCTGGCACCAGCTCGAGCGGCGGCAGCCGTACCGGAAGGAACCTGCCTGCCGCGATCGCGGTCGGGCTGGTGCTGGGCGCGCTGGTCCTCGGGACCATCTACACGGTCAAGGAGCTGTTCCTCCTCGTGGCCGTGGTGTGCGTGGGCGTCGGCGTGGTCGAGCTGACCAGGGCGTTCGCCACCCGTGACATCGTGGTGCCCGTTCCCCCGGTGCTGTTGGGACTGGTGGCCATGCAGGCCGGCGCCTATTGGGGCGGGCCGGTCTGGATGCTGGCGGCCTTCGCGGTGTTCGCGTTCGTGCTGCTGATCTGGCGGATGTTCAGCGCGGGCACGGACGGTTTCGTCCGCGATGCGTCGGCGTCGGTGTTCACGCTGTTCTATCCGGCGATGCTGAGCGGGTTCGTGGCGCTGCTGCTGAAGCCCGACGACGGCAGCCACCGGGTGCTGATCTTCATCGCGGTGACGGTGGCCAGCGACATCGGCGGTTACGTCGCCGGGGTGCTGTTCGGCAGGCATCAGCTCACGGCGATCAGCCCGAAGAAGACCTGGGAGGGCCTGGCGGGCTCGCTGATCGCCTGTACGGTGATCGGCGCCTGGCTGGTGACCTGGCTGCTGGGCGGCGAGCTGTGGCAGGGCGCGCTGATGGGCGCGCTGGGCGCCCTGCTCGCGACCGTGGGCGACCTGATCGAGTCGATGATCAAGCGGGATCTCGGCATCAAGGACCTGGGTACGATCCTGCCGGGGCACGGCGGGCTGATGGACCGGCTGGACTCGCTGGTGACGACGCTGGTGCCGGTCTGGCTGCTCATGACGCTCTTCTTCTGAGCACGCTCATGAGTGTGCCTGCATGGCCTGCGTGGTGATGGGGGAGAGCCAGAGCCACCGCACCGCCTCGCCCCCGAACGCAAAGCCCGACATGTCGGGCATGTGGGGTGGGTTGGCCTGCATGAGCACCCCCGAGTACTGCGGCCCCAGCGGGAACGTCGCCGGTTCGTGATACCACTTCGCCGTGTGGCCGTGGCCCAGCCAGGTCACCGAGTGCCACGGATATTGCGACAGCCAGACCAGCAGCAGCGCCGCGTCGCGCGGGTCCTCGCGGGTGGCCACGGCCAGCTCGACCCTGGCGTACGCGCCGGGCCGGTCGATCCACTGCTCGACCGTCGGCATGCGCTGGCAGCTCATCCCCACCGTCGACAGCACGGTGAACCCACGCTCGCCGTGCGGCGGACGCTCGGTGATGCCCACGGTCGGCAGCCGGTCGCCGCTGGCGTCCCAGTAGCGCCCCGCCGGGCCCAGCACCCGGTCGAGGTGGCCCATCACGAACTGCTGGAACGACGGCCACGACCCCTCGCTGTGCCGCCAGCGCCAGTAGGATCTGGCGTTCGCGATGCGGGGCCGCAGCCCTTCGAGCGCTTCCGACAGCGCCCAGGCGAACGGCGACTCGCCCACCGCGTCCCGCGCGTACCCCGGCATGCCGCGGCTCATGTCGGCCCAGCCGGGGATGACCGCGAGCAGCTCGTCGTCCTCGTAGAGCGCCACGCCGTCGCCCTCCTCGAACCACAGCGGGGTGAGCTCGCCGAGCGGGCGGCGGCCGTCGGGGTGGAGCGTGTTGGCCCTCGGCATGAGCGGCGGCAGACCGGCGTTGATGCGGGCCAGGTCGACGACCTGCGGCGCGGGACGGTGGTTGGCCAGCCAGACCGCGCCGTGCACGGTGCCGTCGGGCGAGCACAGGTAAGCCACCGAGGCGTCCTCGTCCCGCTCGACGACGAGCGTCCGGCTGCCGTACGGGTTGCCGGCGGCGAGCACGACCTCGGCGCCACCCTCGCCAGATGCCGACCGAGAAATCGCCATACGTCTCGACTGTAGATCGACCGGAGACCAGGACGCGAGCCCGACAGTGACCAGGAATTCCACCTCCGATCCGAACGTTCACTACCCTGGTCCCAAACCCCTCAAGCAAAGGCAGCACAGTGTCCCAGCCTCCTGGTCAGCTCACCTTCGTCGCCCCGCGCCGGGCCAAGCCCGCCCGGCACCTGGCCGACCTGTCGATGGCCGAGCGGCGGGCGGCGGTCACCGAGCTGGGTGAGAAGGCGTTCCGCGCCGACCAGCTCTCCCGCCACTACTTCGAGCGCCTCACCACCGATGTGCAGGCGATGACCGACCTGCCCGCGGCGTCCAGGGACAAGCTGGCCACACTGCTGCCCAACCTGCTGACCCCGGTCAGAGAGCTGACCACCGACGGCGGCACGACGCGTAAGACGCTGTGGCGGCTGTTCGACGGCGCCCTGGTGGAGTCGGTGCTCATGCGTTACCCCGACCGGGTCACCATGTGCGTGTCGTCGCAGGCCGGCTGCGGCATGAACTGCCCATTCTGCGCCACCGGCCAGGCCGGTCTGACCAGGAACATGTCCACCGCCGAGATCGTCGAGCAGGTCGTGGCGGGCGCGCGGGCGCTGGCGGCCGGCGAGGTGCCCGGCGGGCCGGGACGCGTCAGCAACGTCGTGTTCATGGGCATGGGCGAGCCACTGGCCAACTACAAGCAGGTGATCGGCGCGGTGCGGCGGCTGGTCGAGCCCGCGCCCCACGGTCTCGGCATCTCCGCGCGCAGCGTCACGGTCTCCACGGTCGGGCTGGTGCCGGCGATCGGCAAGCTCGCCGATGAGGGGCTGCCGGTCACGCTCGCGCTGTCGCTGCACGCGCCCGACGACGAGCTGCGCGACACGCTGGTGCCGATCAACACGCGGTGGAAGGTGGCCGAGGTGCTCGACGCCGCGTGGGCGTACGCGGCGCGCACCAAGCGGCGCGTCTCCATCGAGTACGCGCTGATCAAGGACGTCAACGACCAGGAGTGGCGGGCCGATCTGCTCGGCAAGCTGATCAAGAACAAGCTGGTGCACGTCAACCTGATCCCGCTCAACCCGACCCCGGGCTCCAAGTGGACGGCCTCCCGGCCGGAGGACGAGCGGGCGTTCGTGCGGCGGCTGCAGTTCCACGGCGTGCCGGTGACCGTGCGTGACACGCGCGGCCGCGAGATCGACGGCGCCTGCGGCCAGCTCGCCGCCGCCGAATAAGCCCGCGCGAAAGCGGGTGCGGCGGCCAAGTGCGGCGTCGCGCGGGGGCCCGACGGCGTGCGAGGTCGGGTCCGTCGACGTGTGAGGTCGGGCCGCCGGCGGTGTGCGGGGGCGGGCCAGCCGGCGTGTGAGGTCGGGCCGCCGGCGGTGTGCGGGGGCGGGCCAGCCGGCGTGTGGGGTCGGGCCCGGCGGTGTGCGCTGTCAGGCGCGGCGGTGGCGGAGCCAGGCGTACGCGGCCAGGCCGATCACGCACCACGCCACCGAGATCGGCCCCAGCTCCGGCAGCCGCTCCACGAGCTCACACCGGCTCGCCGCCCGCATCCACCCGATCAGCGGCACGGTGAGCCACGCCGGCGCCATGGCGCTGAGCAGCAGCATGGCCAGGTAGCCGAGCACCAAGGTCATGATCGAGACGGCCGGTGACGGCAGCACGGCCCTGCTGGTGAGCGCGCCGAGCGCGGTGCCGGTCAGCGCCGACATTACGTACAGGGCCGCCGCCGCGCTCAGTAGGCCGTGCGAGGGCCACTGGGTGACGCCCAGCAGGAGCGCCCATCCCATCCCGAGCGCCGCGAAGGCGGCACAGACCGCGAACGCCGCGAGCAGCCCCGCGGCCACCTCCCTGCCGCGCCCGCCCACCAGGACGGCCGACATCTCCCGCTGCCGGTCCGGCTCGGTGTCGAGCAGGCTCCGCGCCGCCCAGGCGAGCACGGGCACGAGCAGCACGGCGCCGTCGGCCAGCGCGGAGCCCTCCTGGCCGGCCGGGACCCGGCTGCCGTGCAGGATCGCGAGCAGCGCGAGGGCGAGCAGCAGCGCCTGGTAGACGCGGTGCGAGCGGACGTACGCGGCCAGGCGGTAGAGGGCCAGCGCGATCATGAGCTCTCCTCCAAGCGGCGGGCCTCATAGCCCTCCTCGCGCATCCTGGCCAGGAAACCCGGCAGCTCGTCGGCGGGCAGGGTGACGGCCACGGTGGCGCGGGCGGGCGGTGAGGGGGACGCCGCGCCCTCCTTGAGCCGGCCGTCCACGATGGCCCACTGCCGCAGCCCGGGTAACTCGCGCAGACCGCCCTGGTGGTCGGACGCCACGACGATGCCGCCCCGCCCCGCCACCTCGGTGGCGATCCCGGGCAGCGCGGCGCGGGTGTCGGCGTCGAGCCCGGCGAACGGCTCGTCCAGGATCAACAGCCCCGGCTCGGCCATCAGCGCCTGCGCCAGGCCCACCTTGTGGGCGCTGCCCTTGGACAGGTCGGCGAGCGCGGTGCCGAGGAGATGGCCCATGCCGAGCCGCTCGGCCCAGGGCTCCCAGCGGGCGCCACCGCGTACGAGGGACATGTGCCGCAGATAGTCGGCGACGGTGAACGGCTGGTCGGTGGGGAAGCGGTCGGGCGCGAAGCCGACCACCGCGGGACGGTCGGTGATCGTGCCCGAGGTGGGCCGGGCGAGCCCGGCGAGCAGGCGGAGCAGGGTGGACTTGCCCGCCCCGTTCGCGCCGGTCAGCTCGATGACGTCGCCGGGCGACAGGCTCGCGTCGGCTTCCTCGATGACGAGAGGATGACGCCTGCGGTAGCGGTAGGCGACTTTGGACAAGCGCATGATCCCGTAACGATATAGGCCGGGTCGCAGGGCCGGGATAAAGGTCCGACAATGGAAGCACCCCTGGCACCCCCCATCTCAGGAGGATTGAGGCTTGAACCGCTTTCCACGCGTCATGGGTTTGCGTTCAGGCTATGACCCCGTCGAGGTCGACGCCCTGATCGGGCGGATCGAGTCGACCTTGGGGCGGGGCTCCCACCTCCTGGAGCCCGTCACCGCCGACGAGGTGCGCAGCGCGACGTTCCGCGCCGTGCGTGGCGGCTATCAGGAGACAGCGGTGGACTTCGCGCTGGAGGCGTTCGTGGTGGCGCTGGAGGCGCAGGCCAAGCGGCCCGTACGGCTCGCGATGGCGGAGCCGACCGGCGACATGCTGCGCGAGGAGTGGTTCGAGACGCAGGCCGCCCGCGTCGAACGGGTCGGCTTCCGCACCGGCCGCATGGGCACCGGCTACAACGAGGACGAGGTCGATGCCTTCCTCGACCGCATCGTGGCCACGCTGCGCGGCACCACCCAGTACCCGGTGACGGGCGAGGACGTGCGGAATGCGAAGTTCTCGACCGTGCTACTGCGTCCCGGCTACCTGATCGCCGACGTCGACTCCTTCCTCGCGGGCATCGCCGACGTCCTCGACCAGCGCCTGAGCCGTTCGTGAGGGTCACGCCAGGGCGGCCTCGACGGCGGCGAGCAGGCAGAGCGCCGTGACAGTCGAAAGTCACGTCACATAATGAGCGCCATGGCGATATCCGTACGGCCCATCGGCCCCGAGGACGGGCGTGTCGTGGCCCGCGTGCTCACCGGAAGCTGGGCGGGCACCACCGTGATCGCGCTGGGGCGGGGCGAGCTGATCGACGCCGCCACCCTGCCCGGCTTCGTGGCCGAGCTGGACGGCGAGGTGGCGGGCGTGGTGACGTACGCCGACCGCGGCGACGCACTGGAGATCATCACGATCGACGCCGTCGTGCCCGGCAAGGGCGTCGGGCGGGCGCTGCTCGACGCGGTGCGTGCGGTGGCGGCCGAGCGGGGGCTGGCCAGGCTCACGCTGATCACCACCAACGACAACACCCACGCGCTGCGCTTCTACCAGCGTTACGGCTTCGACCTCGTCGCCCTGCACCGCGAGGCCGTGGAACGGGCGCGCGAGCTGAAGCCGAGCATCCCGAAGGAGTCGGACGGCATCCCGATCAGGCACGAGCTGGAGCTCGAACTCCGCCTCTGAACGCGGCCGCCACGACCGAGCGGCGGGTGGCCGTCGAAAGGCGGGCGGCCGTCAAAAAGCGGCTGGCCGTCAGAAGGCGGGTGGCCGTCCGGGAGGCGGGTGGCCGTCGGAAGGCGGGCGGGTGCTAGGTGGCCGTTCGCAGGCCGGACGGCCCGGGTTTCGGCCCGCCGGATCCCCGCTGAGGACCCGCCCCTCCGGATTTCGGTCCGCCCGGCTGCGGCCCCGGCGGCTCCGGCCTCGATGGCTGCTGGCCCGGCGGCCCGGAAGCGGCCGGTCCCGCGTCGGCGGGTCCCGCGCCGGGCGGTCCCGAGTCAGGTGGTCCCGCAGGGCCCGTATCGGGTCCGGGAGACTCCTCGTCGGCTCTGGTGCGGTGCAGCAGGGCGACGATCACCGATGTCACCGGCGCCGCCAGGAACGCCCCCGCGATCCCGGCCACCACGCTGCCCACCGCGATCGCCACCAGGATCACCGCGCCCGGCAGGTCGAGCGCCTTGCCGTAGATCTGCGGCGCCAGCACGTGCCCTTCGAGCTGCTGCACCGCCACGGTCACCGCGACCACGATCAGCGCGACCAGCCACCCCTTGGCGACCAGCGCGACGACGGCGGCGAGCAGCCCGGCGAACAGCGCGCCCACCACCGGCAGGAACGCCCCCGCGAACGTCAGCACCGCGAGCGGCAGCGCCAGCGGCACGCCGAGAATCCACAGCGCGACGCCGATGAAGAACCCGTCCACCAGCCCCACGATCGCGACACCGCGGATGTAGCGGCCGATGACGTCGAAGATGAGCGCTCCGGTCTCGGCCATCCGGGGCCGCGCGGGCGCGGACGCAAGCGAGATCAGCCAGCGGAAGAGCCGGTCGCCCGAGTGCACGAAGTAGACCGACAGGATGACGGCGAGCACCGCGCCGACCACGATCTCGCCCGCCGTCCGCACCCCGGCCAGGGCCCCGGTGGTGATCTGCCGGTTGCGCGATGACAGGTAGTCGCGGGCCTGCGCGAGGAGCTGCCGGTCGTCGAACCCGAGCCGGGTGACGAGCCCGTGCAGGTCGTCGAGCACCTTGCCGACGCTCGCGCCCAGCTCCGACAGGCTGGCCACGGTGGGCGGCACGAGCAGCGCGAACAGCGCCCCCGCGAGCAGCAGCCCGCCGGAGAAGACCACCGCGGTGGCGAGCGCGCGCCCGGCACCGCGCGACATCAGCCGGCGGGCCGGGGGCAGCAGCAGCGCCGTGAGGAAGACGCCGACGACGATGGACAGCGCCACCGTACGCAGGTGATGCAGGCAGAACAGGGCGACCGCGACGACCGCGATCCACCCCAGCAGCCGCCACGGCCCCATCGCCTTGCCCCCAATCGTGCCTGGTCAGAGGAGTTCCCCAGGCTGATCGGGGGCAATCATGCTAGGCGGGCGGCGCCAGGTGCGCGTGCTGGGCGCGCTTGTTCGCCTCGTACTCCTCCTTGGCGGACCGGGTGGCGTCGGTCGTGGCCACCTGCGCCACGGGCACGTCCCACCACGCCTCGGACGAGGGCACGTCGTCGGCGAGCCGGTCGGTGGGCACGTAGATGACCGTGGTCTCGCTCGCCGACCTGGCCGCCTCGAGGGCCTTGCGCAGATCGGCGACCGACTCGGGGCGCAGCACGGCCGCGCCGAGGCTGGCCGCGTTGGCGGCGAGGTCGACGGGCAGCGGGCCGCCGTCGCTCGCCTGGTAGGCGGTGCCGAGGCGTTCGGCGCCGACGCTCTCCGACAGCCGCCCGATGGAGGCGAAGCCGGAGTTGTCGACCAGCACCACGATCAGCTTGACGCCGTCGGCGACGGCGGTGACGAGCTCCTGGGCCATCATCAGGTACGAGCCGTCGCCCACCAGCACGAACACCTCGCGCTCAGGGGCGGCCCGCTTGATGCCGAGCCCACCGGCGATCTCGTAGCCCATGCAGGAGTAGCCGTACTCGACGTGGTAGCTGCCCGGGCCGCTGGGCCGCCAGAGCTTGTGCAGGTCGCCGGGCATCGACCCGGCCGCGCACACCACCACGCCGTCGTCGCCGGCCGCCGCGTTGACCGCGCCGATCACCGCCGCCTGCGAGATGGGGGTGCTCTCCACCGCGTACGCGGCGTCCACCTTCGCGTCCCAGGCCCGGATCAGCTCGGCGGCCCGCGCCCGGTAGGCGTCGGGGGTGCTCCAGCCCGCACACGCCTCGTCCAGGTCGGCGAGCCCCTCGCGGGCGTCGGCGACGAGCTGCAGGCCGGAGAGCTTGGCCGCGTCGAAGCCGGTGACGTTGAGGTTCACGAAGCGGGCGTCGGGCGCGAAGATCGTCCGGGAGGCGGTGGTGAAGTCGCTGTAGCGGGTGCCGATGCCGATGACCACGTCGGCCTCGCGGGCGAAGGCGTTGGCGGCCGTGGTGCCGGTCGCGCCGACCGCGCCGAGGGCGAGCGGGTGCCCGTGCGGCAGCGCGCCCTTGCCCGCCTGCGTCTCGGCCACCGGCACGCCGTGCGCCTCGGCGAAGGCCCGCAGCGCCTCGGTGGCCTCGCTGTAGATGACGCCACCGCCGGCCACGATGAGCGGGCGCTCGGCGGAGGTGATCAGCTCGGCGGCGCGGGCCAGCGCCGCGCGCTCGGGCCGGGGCCGCGCGATGTGCCAGACCCGGCGGGCGAACAGCTCGTCCGGCCAGTCGTAGGCCTCGGCCTGCACGTCCTGCGGCAGCGCCAGCGTCACCGCGCCGGTCTCGGCCGGGTCGGTGAGCACCCGCATGGCCGCGAGCAGCGCCGAAGGGAGCTGCTCGGGGCGGTTGACGCGGTCCCAGTAGCGGGAGACCGGCTTGAAGCAGTCGTTGACCGAGACGTCGTAGGAGCGCTGGTCCTCCAGCTCCTGCAGCACCGGGCTGGCGACGCGGGTGGAGAAGATGTCGCCGGGTAGCAGCAGCACGGGCAGCCGATTGATGGTGGCGCCCGCCGCACCCGTGATCATGTTGGTGGCTCCGGGGCCGATCGAGGTGGTGCACGCCAGCGTGGCCAGGCGGTTGCTCGCGCGGGCGTAGGCGGCGGCCGTGTGCACCATCGCCTGCTCGTTGCGGCTCAGGTAGTACGGCAGGTCGGTGCCGGAGGTGGCGAGCGCCTGGCCCATGCCGGCCACGTTGCCGTGGCCGAAGATGCCGACGCAGCCGCCGAAGAACCGGCGCTCGACGCCGTCGCGCTCGCTCCACTGCGCGGCCAGGAAGCGGACGACGGCCTGCGCGACGGTCAACCGGGTCATGACGTCCTCCCGAACGGCACTCTGGGGTCGATGGGCTGGCCGTCCCACGAGGAGCGGATCCAGGCGTGGCGGGGGTCGTCGCAGAAGGCCATCGACCGCTGCTCCGCCGGGCCGGCCAGGACGTTGAGGTAGTACAGGTCGTAGCCGGGCGCGGCCATGGAGGGGCCGTGGTAGCCGTACGGGATGAGCACGACGTCGCCCGACGACACCTCGGCGAGCGTGTCGATGTGGCCCCGCTCGGAGGTGTAGACGCGCTGGTAGCCGACGCCCTCACCGGCGACCTCGAAGTAGTAGATCTCCTCCAGCACCGCCTCGCCGGGGTTGGGGGTGTCGTGCTTGTGCGGCGGGTACGACGACCAGTTACCGCCGGGCGTGAGCACCTCGACCGCCATCAGCTTGTCGCACTCGAAGGCGTCGGGCGCGCAGAAGTTGTTGACCTGGCGGGTGGCCTGCCCCGCGCCCCTGATCTCGACGGACACCTCGGATGCGGGCACGTAGCGGGGGTCGAGCCCGCGCGTGGCGCGCGCCGACGGCAGCGCGATGCGGCCGGTGCCGGTCAGCGTCACCTCGGTGCCGATCGGCACGTACGCGAAGTCGGACGGCCCGTCGAAGACCGACGCCCGCCCGGTCAGCTCGAACGTCTCGCCCGGGATCGCGACCGTGCACGAGCCGGCCAACGGCAGGACGAGGAACTCCTCCTCGCCGGTGTCGAAGGTGACCGGGGTCTCGCCCAGGTCCGTCACCCGCAGCCCCGAGTACGTCCACCCGGCCACGGACGGGGTGATCTCCACCGTCCAGGGGTCGCGGGCGGCTTTGCCGTAGGGAAGGTAGGTCATGCACGAACCTCTCGCACCAGGGCCGCGGCACCGTCGACCGCGGCCGCGACGTCGTCGTCCGGGGGATAGAGCAGGGCGCGCCCGACGACCAGGCCGCGCACCCCGGGCAGGCCGAGCGCGCGGTGCCAGTCGGCGTAGGCGGCGTCGATGTCGGGCGGGTCGCCGCCGAGCAGCAGTGCGGGCAGCGTGGTCGCGGCCATGACGCGCTCCATCTCGGCCACGGCGGGGATCTTCAGCCAGGTGTAGGCGGAGGTCACGCCGAGCGCCTGGGCGACGCTGATGGCCCTGATCACCGCGTCGGGCGACAGGTCGTTGCGTACGGCGCCCGACTCCGACCTGCGCGACCAGAACGGCTCCACCATCGCCACGAGCCGACGCCTGGCCAGGTCGCTGACCGCCCGCGCGCACGACTCCAGCGTGGAGACGGTGGCGGGGTCGGACGGGTCGATGCGGCAGAGCATCTTGCCGCCGTCGAGCCGCATGGCGTCGATGGCGTCGGCGTCGAAGCCGGTGAAGCGGTCGTCCATCTCGAAGACCGAGCCCTGCAGGCCGCCCCGGTTCATCGAGCCGAAGGCGAGCTTGCCCTCGAGGGCGCCGAGCAGCAGCAGGTCTTCGAGCACGTCGGGGGAGGCGAGGATGCCGTCCACACCCGGCCTGGCCAGCGCCACGCGCAGCCGGTCGAGCAGGTCCACCCGGCTGGCCATGGCGAGCGGCCGGTCGCGCACGCCGAGGGCGCCGCGCGCCGGATGGTCGGCGGCGATGATGAGCAGCCGTTCGCCCTCGGCGGGCAGGCCGCGCCGCTCGCGCCGGGCCGCGGCCTCGGCGATCTCCTCCGGCCTGGTGGCGCGGATGTGCGTGAGCCGCCCGTAGTCGGCCGCCCTGGGCGGCAGCGTGATGTCGCTCACGAGCGGGCCCCGTTCAGCAGTTCGTCCACCTCGGACGTGGTCGGCATGGCGTCGGCGCAGGCCAGGCGGGCGGCCACGAAGGCGCCGGCGGCGTTGGCGAAGCGCAGTGTGCGTTCGAGCGGCCAGCCGCGCAGCAGGCCGAGGCAGACGGCCCCGCCGAAGGCGTCTCCGGCGCCGATGCCGTTGACGACCTCGACCTTCATGGGCTCGACCAGCGCGCTCTCCTCGGCGGTGCGGGCGAAGACGCCCTCGGGGCCCATCTTCACGATCGCGACGCGTACGCCGGCGTCGAGCAGCGCCTGCGCGGCGGCCTCGGGCTCGCGCACGCCGACCGCCACCTCCACCTCATCGAGGTTGCCCACGGCCACGTTGGCGTGGGGCAGCGCCTTGCGCGCGGCCTCGTGGGCGGCCTCGCGCGACTCCCACAGGGTGGCGCGGTAGTCGAGGTCGAACACCGTCCAGCCGGAGGTGCGCACCGACAGCGCGGCCTCGTGGGCGGAGGCGCTCGGCTCCTTGCTGAGCCCGGTCAGCGAGAACCAGAACAGCGGGGTGCGGGCGATCGCGTCGAGGTCGAGCATGGACGGTTCGATGCGCAGGTCCGGCGGATGCTCGCCGCGGTAGAAGTAGATGGGAAAGTGGTCGGGCGGGAAGATCTCACAGAACGTCACGGGGGTGGGAGCGCCCTCGATGGTGCTGACGAAGGCGTCGTCCACGCCGAAACCGCGGATCGCCCGGCGCACGTAGTCGCCGAACGGGTCGGCGCCCACCCCGGTGATCACGGCGGGGCGCAGACCGTGCCGAGCGGCGGCGACGGCGACGTTGGTGGGGCTGCCGCCGAGGAACTTGCCGAAGCTCTCGACGTCGGCCAGGCCGACCCCGGTCTGCAGCGGGTAGACGTCGACGCCGCAGCGGCCGATCGTGATCAGGTCGTACAACAGCACCTCCAGGGACGGAGCTTACCCTCGACACTATGGCATATTGTCATGACATTCGGATGTCCGCTATGTTGCGCAATGTGCCCCGTCCGAAACCCCGGTGCTCACGTCTCAGGTGACCGAAATGTGAACATTCGGTCCTCCCTGGACAAAGCCGCAGTATGAGGGCACTTCCTTGATCATGGCCAGGTCTTTACGTCATCTGAATGTCATGACATATTGGCCCATGGCTGCCTCCCTTTAAGGACACGTCGGAGGGTTTGCATGGCATTGCGGAAACGGTCGTTGGGTGTGGTCGCGGTCATCACCGCGGCCGGTCTAGGGCTCGCCGCCTGCGGCCAGTCCTCCGGCGGCGGCGGAGGCGGTGACACCATCGAGCTGACGATCACCCAGAACGCCATCGCCGGTGGTAAGAACGCCGCCGCCGCGCAGCACATCACCGACTGGGTGATCCCGAAGTTCGAAGAGGCCCAGAAGGCGAAGGGCAAGAACGTCACGGTCAAGTTCGTACCCAGCGGCGTCGATGACGAGCAGTACAAGACCAAGCTCTCGCTCGACCTCAAGTCGGGCAAGGGCGCGGATGTGATCGACCTCGACGGCATCTGGGCCGGTGAGTTCGCCGAGGCCGGCTACATCAAGCCGCTGTCGGAGCTGGTCGGCCCCGAGGCCGACAACTGGGACGGCTGGGCGCAGATCCCCGAGGCCGTCCAGGGCATGACCGAGTTCAACGGCAAGAGGTACGCGCTGCCCATCGGCACCGACGGCCGCGTCCTGTACTTCAACAAGAACCTCTTCGCCAAGGCGGGCCTGCCGGCCGACTGGCAGCCCAAGAGCTGGCAGGAGATCATCGACGCCGGCACCAAGCTCAAGAACGCCGGCGTGCCCGTCCCGATCCAGATCAACGCCGGCACCGCCATGGGCGAGGCCACCTCCATGCAGGGCGTGCTGCCGCTGCTCGCGGGCGCGGGCGGCGAGGTGCAGAAGGACGGCAAGTGGACCGGCGCGTCCCAGCCGCTGAAGGACGCGCTCGGCTTCTACCAGAAGATCTACGGCGGCGGCCTCGGCGACCCCAAGCTCCAGCAGGAGGCCAAGGGCCGCGACAAGTCGTTCCAGCAGTTCGCCGAGGGCAAGATCGGCATCCTGATGGAGGGCGACTACTTCTGGCGCGGCGTGGTCAACCCCAAGACCGGCATCGCCAAGATGGCCGACCGCGACCAGGTCGTCGGCTACGCCATGATCCCCGCCATCGAGCCGGGCAAGGGCATCCGCGGCCAGGACTTCGTCAGCATGTCCGGCGGCGCGCTGCGCACGGTCAACCCCAACAGCAAGCACCCCAAGGAGGCGTTCGAGCTGGCCGCCTTCACGCTCTCGCCCGAGGCGCTGAAGGAGGAGACCAAGGACGGCAACGTGCGCATCACCCCGCGCGCGGACGTCAACAAGGAGATCCTGGCCGGCGAGCCGCTGCTCACCTACATCTCGGAGAAGGTGCTGCCACTGACGGCCTACCGCCCGCCGGTCGCGGTCTACCCGCAGGTGTCGGTGGCGCTGCAGGAGGCCACCGCCGCGGTCGTCGGCGGCACGTCGCCCGACCAGGCGGCGGCCGACTACCAGAAGAAGCTTGAGGGAATCGTCGGTGGCGCAGGCAATATCGCCTCCTGAAGTAGCGGCCGAGAGCGGCAAAGAGCGTTACAGCTCGGACGCGGCGGGCCTGGGCAAGGCAAGGGCCGGGGTCTTCATGGCCCCAGCCCTCCTGCTCATCGCGGCCTTCCTCGTCTTCCCCGCGCTGTGGGTGCTCTATCTCGGCCTGACCAACTACCGCCTGACCGGTGTCGCCGCCGCCGAGCCGCAGTTCGTCGGCCTGGACAACCTCCTCGACGCGGCCTCCAACCCGACGTTCTGGAGCTCGACCTGGCTGACCGTGGAGTTCGTGCTCGGCTCGGCGGTCATCGGTCAGGTCGTGCTCGGCTTCACCATCGCCTGGCTGCTGCGCGACAAGCGCGGCCCGATCAAGCGCGTCGTCGAGGGCCTGGTCATCCTGGCCTGGATCCTGCCCAGCGCCATCGTGTCGTTCCTGTGGGTGGCGCTGCTCGACCGCGACGCCGGCACGCTCAACGCGCTGCTCGGCATGCCCGGCATGGCCTGGCTGCTCGACCACCCGATGCTGTCCATCATCGTGTTCAACACCTGGCGCGGCACCGCGTTCTCGATGATGTTGTACGGCGCCGCGCTCGGCAACGTGCCGCCCTCCCACCTGGAGAGCGCCCGCCTGGCCGGAGCCTCCGGCTGGCAGCAGCTCAGGGACGTCGTCTTCCCCCACATCAGGGGGCACATCCTGACGAACCTGCTGCTCATCAGCCTGTGGACGTTCAACGACTTCAGCCCGTTCCTGCTCACCGCCGGCGGACCCGACGGCAAGTCCGAAGTGCTCGCCGTGCACGTCTACAAGGTGGCGCTGCAGGGCGGCGAGCTCGGCTACGGAGCCGCGGTCTCCACGATCATCCTGCTCATCAACCTGGTCGTGGCGGTGTTCTACCTGCGGCTGCTCAGGAGCAAGAAATGACGCGATTCGTCCTGGGCCGCATCGGGTTCTACACGATGATCGCCGTGCTGCTGGCGTTCTTCACGATCCCGCTGCTGTGGCTGGTGACCGCGCCCTTCACCTCCGACCCCACCTACGAGGTGCGGGTGCCCGACTTCACCTGGGACAACTTCAAGGCCGTCGTCGAGCACCCGTACGCGCTGCCGTCGCTGTGGAACTCGGTGGTGCTGTCGGTCGGCACCGCGCTGCTGGTCGTGATCTTCTCGGCCCTGGCCGCGTACGCGCTCAGCCGCGTGCGGGTGCCCGGCCGCGACGCCCTGCTCTACGCACTGCTCCTGCTGTCGTCGATCATCACCGGCACGGCCGCGATGGTGCCGCTGTTCCAGCTCGCGGTCGAGCTGAACCTCATCGACTCCCAGATGGGGCTCATCCTCATCCTGACCGGCGGCCTGCTGCCCGCGGCGATCTTCATGCTCAAGGACTTCATGGACTCCACGCCGAAGTCCTACGAGGAGTCCGCCCGGGTCTTCGGCGCCTCGCCGCTGCAGATCGTCCGGCACGTGGTCGTCCCCGTCGTCCGGCCCGGCCTGGCCACCATCGCCGTGTGGTCCGTGGCCAACGTGTGGGGGAACTTCCTCATGCCGTACCTGCTGCTCAGCGACGTGGAGAAGCAGCCGGCGGCGGTGATCACGTACACGCTGTACACCGAGGGCGGGCAGGCGAACCTGAGCATGCTGTCCACGTTCGGGCTGCTGTACTCGATCCCGGTGGTGCTCATGTACCTGTTCGTCAGCAAGAAGTACGGCTTCCGCTTCCACGGAGGGATCAAGCGTTAATGGCCGCCATCGAACTACGCGGGCTGACCAAGGTCTACCCCGGCGGGGTCAAAGCGCTCGACGCGCTCGACCTGGTCATCCCCGACGGCGAGTTCTTCGCCCTGCTCGGGCCCTCCGGCTGCGGCAAGACCACGCTGCTGCGGACGATCGCCGGCCTGGAGACCGCGACCGGCGGTGCCGTCGTCATCGGCGGCAGGGACGTCACCGGCGTGCAGCCGGGCGGCCGCGACGTGGCCATGGTGTTCCAGGACTACGCGCTGTTCCCGCACATGGACGTCACCGACAACATCGCCTACCCGCTGCGCATCAAGAAGGTCCCCAAGGGGACCCGCCGCGAGAAGGCCGCCGAGGTCGGCGCGCGGCTCGGCCTCGAGCACCTGATGGACCGGCGGCCCGGCCAGCTCTCCGGCGGGCAGCAGCAGCGCGTCGCGCTCGCCAGGGTCATGGCCACGCAGGCGCAGGCGTACCTGTTCGACGAGCCGCTGTCCAACCTGGACGCCAGGCTCCGCCTTGAGGCCAGGACGTTCCTCAAGAAGCTGCAGCGCGAGCTGGGCGTCACCACCGTCTTCGTGACCCACGACCAGGCCGAGGCGCTGGCCATGGCCGACAGGATGGCCGTCATGGAGGCCGGGCACATCCGGCAGATCGGCACGCCGTCCGAGGTGTTCCAGCGGCCCGCCAACACGTTCGTCGCCGCCTTCATCGGCTCCACGCCGATGAACCTGCTCGACGGCATCGTACGAGGTGACACCCTGGAAGTGGCAGGCTGCAAGGTCGCGGTCCCCGACTCGGCCGCGGGACTGCTGTCCGACGGGGAGCAGATCGTGTACGGCGTACGGCCGGAATACCTGGCCTACTCCGCCGAGCCCGCGGACGGCGCGTTCGGCGGGAAGGTGGCCATCGTGGAGAACCTCGGCGCCGCCCACCTGGTGACCCTCGACGTGGGCGGCGTCAGCGTGCAGGCCGTGGTGCCCGAGGGCAGCGAGCCCGCCGTCGGCGACGACGGCTTCGCCCTGCCCCGCCGCGACCGCGCACTCATCTACCGGAACGGAGAGCTCGTATGACCACCGGCCACTGGACGCTGGACGACCGCCTGGAGCGGATCCTGCGCGAAGTGCCGTTCGAGGTGCCGCCCGGCACCGCAGCCGTGCACGTCAAGCTCTCCTACGACAGGTCGCAGGGCGTGCTCGACCTCGGCTGCGGCGCCCCCGGCGGGTTCCGCGGCTGGTCGGGCGGCGCGCGCGACGAGTACACGATCACCCGCGACTGGGCCACCCCCGGCTACCTGCCCGGCGAGCCCGAGCCCGGCACCTGGCACGTGTGGCTGCGGCTGCACCGCATCCCGCCGCAGGGCCTCGACTACACGCTCGAGATCACCTGCGAGCGCACCGCACCGCCCGAGCCGGCCGCCGAGGAGCCACCGTACGGCGAGCGCCCGCCCCGCAGGGACATCCCCGACGTCGGCGGCCTGCGCTGGTTCGCCGGCGACTTCCACGCCCACACCGTGCACAGCGACGGCAGCCTCACCATCGCCGAGCTGGCCGAGCTGGCCCACGGGCGCGGGCTCGACTTCCTCGCCGTCACCGACCACAACACGGTCAGCCACCACCCCTGGCTCGGCAAGATCGACCGCGGCATCCGCCTGCTGCCCGGCCAGGAGGTCACCACCGACCGCGGCCACGCCAACGTCTTCGGCGACGTCGGCTGGGTCGACTTCCGCAAGGCGCCCGACTCCTGGTACGAGCACGCCGAGCGCAACGGCGGGATCATGTCCATCAACCATCCGCTCGGCGGCGACTGCGCCTGGCTGCAGCCCATCGAGCGCCGCCCCCAGGTCGCCGAGGTGTGGCACTCCGGCTGGTGGGACCGCCGCTGGGGCGCGCCACTCGCCTGGGCCGACGCCTGGCGCGACGACGTCATCGCGATTGGCGGCAGCGACTTCCACCGGCACGGCAACGACGGCCTGCCCGGCGCGCCCACGACCTGGGTGCTCGTGGCGGGTGACGAACCCGAGACGGAGGCGGTGCTCGACGGCGTACGGGCCGGGCGCACCGCGGTCTCCGCAGGCCCCGACGCGCCGCTTCTGCTCCGGCTGGGCGACGAGCTGCTCGCGCTGGACGCCGACGGCCTGGTGCTGGTCCGCCCCGACGGCACCCGCCAGGTCGTGCGCGGCGAGCACGTGCTGCTGCCTGCCATCGACGGGCCGCACCGGCTCGAAACCCACGAGAACGAGGTGATCGCCCTATGCGCGTGAGGAAAGTCGCCAACGCTCCCGTCAGCTTCGGCGTGTTCGAGCTGAGCGACGCCCCGCCACCGCTGACCGCCGACGAGATGGTCCGCGCCCTGGCCGACGCCGGCTACGAGGGCATCGACTCCGGCCCGATCGGCTACCTCGGCACCGGCAGCGAGCTGGCCGAGCGGCTGTCCGGCGCCGGGCTGCTGCTCGCCGGCGGCTGGGTGGACCTGCGCTACCACGACGCCGAGGCGTTCGAGCAGGACCTCGCCGGGCTGGACGCCGCGCTCGACTTCTTCGCCGCCGCGCCCGAAGGCGACCTGCCGCCCAGACCCACGCTGGCCGCGCCCGGCACGCCCGAGCGGTTCGCCAGGCCGGGAGGCAACGCGCCCGGACTGCCCGCATCCGAGTGGCCCGCCTACGCCGCTCGCATCCAGCAGGCCGTGAACCGCTGCCGCGAGCGCGGCTTCGAGCCCGCCTACCACCACCACCTCGGCACGTACGTCGAGACGCCCGACGACGTCGAGCGGCTGCTGGAGCTGACCGACGTCGAGCTGTGCCTGGACACCGGCCACCTGTTGCTGGCCGGGGGAGACCCCGTCGAGTGCCTGCGCAGGTGGGCGAGCCGGGTCACCCACGTGCACATCAAGGACGGCGACAACAAGATCCTCGCCCAGGCGCTCGCCGACGGCGTGGACCTGCGCGAGCTGATGGGCCGCGGCGGCTTCGCCCGGCTCGGGGAGGGCGAGCTCGACCTGCCCGCCGTCATCCGCACGCTCGACGAGATCGACTACTCCGGCTGGGTCATCGTCGAGCAGGACACCCTTCCGGGGCGGCGCACCGTCGCCCAGAACATCGCCGACCAGGCGGCCAACCGCCAGAAACTGAAGGACTTGGGACTGTGAGAATCGCGCTGGTGGGTTGCGGCGCCGTCACCCAGGCGGTCTACGTGCCGCTGCTGTCGCGCCGCCGCGACCTGTTCGAGGTGGTCGCCGTCTGCGACCTGTCGCAGACGCTCGCCGACGCCGTCGGCGACCGGCTGGGCGCGGGCAAGCGCTACACCGACGTCGCCGGCATGCTCGCCGACGGCGGGTTCGAGGCCGTCGTCGTGCTCGCCTCCGGCTCGCACGGCGAGACCGTGCGCCGGGCGCTCGAGGCCGGCTACGCCGTGCTCTGCGAGAAGCCGCTCGCCCTGACCAGGGCCGAGGTCGAGGCGCTGCCCGAAGGGCGGCTGATGGTCGGCTACATGAAGCAGTACGACCCCGCCGTGCGCCGCGCCGAGAAGCTGCTCGCCGAGCTGGGCGGGCCCGCCGCCATCAGGGCCATCGAGGTGACCGTGCTGCACCCGAGCGGGCAGTCGCAGCTCGCCTTCGCCAACCTCACCCAGGCCCGCGACGTGGACCCCGGGCTGCTCGCCTCCCTGCGGGCCGCCGAGGACGAGCTGGTCTCCCGGGCGCTGGGCGCCGACGCGCCGAAGCCCGTACGCGACCTGTACGGCGTCGCGCTCGGCTCCATCTGCCACGACCTGTCGCTGCTGCGCCGCTTCACCGGCTCGCCCGCCGAGATCTCGTACGTCGAGACGTGGGGCGAGACGCCCGGCTCCATCGAGATCTCCGGCCCCCTGCCCGAGACCGGCAGGTTCTCCATCCGCTGGCACTACCTGGAGGACTACCCGGCCTACCGCGAGACCGTGGCCATCCACCACGACAGCGGCTCGCTCGAACTCGTCTTCCCCTCTCCCTACCTGATGAACGCCCCCACCACGCTCACCGTGGTCACCCCGGGCGAGAGCCGTGCGGTATGGCGCGAGGTGACTGAGGCGTTCGAAGTACAACTCGCGGCCTTCCATGCTTACGTGAACGATGGCACGCCGCCGCTCACCGACGCGGCCGGCGGGCTTGAGGACATCGTCACGGCACAGCGGATCGCGGCTCGCTACGCCGTACAGCACGATCTGCCCATTGGAGGGGAAGCAGCGTGAGCACCGAGATCGTCGTCGTACCGCACACCCACTGGGACCGTGAGTGGTACGAACCCTTCCAGCGCTTCAGGCTGCGCCTGGTGGCGCTGCTCGACGAGGTGCTCGACACCATGGAGCGCGAGCCCGACTACCACTTCACGCTCGACGGCCAGCTCGCGTGCGTGGACGACTACCTGGAGGTGCGTCCGGAGAACCGCGACCGCGTCGCCGCCCTGGTGAAGTCGGGCCGGCTCGCGGTGGGACCGTGGCAGATCCTGCTCGACGAGTTCCTGTGCTCCGGCGAGAACATCATCCGCAACCTCGAACTCGGCATGTCCAGGGCCGACAAGCTGGGCGGCGCCATGCCGGTCGGCTACCTGCCCGACATGTTCGGCCACACCGCGCAGATGCCGCAGATCCTGCGCAAGGCGGGGCTGCTGCACGCCTGCGTCTACCGTGGCGTGCCGTCGTCGGTCACCACCGACGCCTTCGCCTGGACCGCTCCCGACGGCACGGCGCTGCGCACGCAGTACCTCCCGGCCGGCGGCTACGGCAACGGAGCCCACCTCTTCCACGACACCGAAGGGCTCAAGGAGCGGGCGGCCTCGTTCGTCAGGACCATGCGCGAGTGGCACGGGCCCGCGGGGTCGCTGCTCGCCATGTACGGCACCGACCACTCCGCGCCCGTACGCGGCCTGCCCGAGATGGTCGCCGCCATCGGCGCCCGCATGGACACCCTGTCCGGCTACATCAGCGCGTACTCCGGCGACGTGGAGGGCCTGCCCCAGGTCCACGGCGAGCTGCGCTCGCACGCCCGCGCCAACATCCTGCCCGGCGTCATCTCCATCCGTCCCCACGTCAAGCAGGCCATGGGCCGCGCCGAGCGGATGGTCGAGCGTTACGCCGAGCCGCTCGCCGCGCTCTGGGGCGACGAATGGCCGGGACGCTTCCTCGACATGGCCTGGTGGCGGCTCGTCGACGCCAGCGGCCACGACTCCGTGACCGGCTGCGGCGTCGACGACACCGCCCAGCAGGTCGCCGCCCGCATCGCCGAGGCCGAGCACCTCGGGCAGGCGGTGCGCGACATGGTGACCGCCAGGCTCGCCGAGGCCGCGCCGTCCGGCTCCATCGTCATCGTCAACCCCACGCCGAAGACCCGCTCGGGCATCGTCACCCTCGACGTCGCCGGCTCCGACCCCCTCGTCGACGCCACCGGCGCGCCCGTGCCCACCCAGCCGCTCGAATACGCCGCCACGCTGCTGCTCGACGCCGAGATGGACCCGGCCGTCGCGCTCACCTTCGTGCACGGCACCGAGCTGTACGGCCAGCACATCACCGACTGGTCCGTCGAGGGCGACACGCTCACCTTCACCGTGGCGCGCGAGACGTCCGTCGTCTTCGACATGGACGACCTGCGGGCCGCCATCGACGGCGTCACCCGGGTGCGCATCATCGCCGAGCCGCGCCGTACCGTCGCCGCCCTCGTCCAGGCGCCGCCGCTCGGCCACACCACGGTCAGGACCGCGCCCCGCTCCGAGGTGTACGGCCCCACCGACGCCACCGCCGAGCCCACCGCGCTGCCCGGCGAGCACCACCCGGCGTGCTGGCTGCGCTCCGACTCGGCCACCCTGCCCGTACGCGGCGACGAACGCGTGCTCGACAACGGGCTGCTGCGCGTCGTCATCGCCGACGACGGCCTGCTCGACCTGCACGCCGAGGACGGCACCGTGGTCACCGGCGCGGGCCGCATCGTCGACGGCGGCGACGTCGGCGACACCTACAACTACGCGCCGCCGCAGGCCGACCTGGTCGTCTCCCAGCCGGTCTCCGTCGAGACCGACCTGATCTACAGCGGCCCGCTGGTCGCCGCCGTGGACGTCCGCCGCACCTACCGCTGGCCCGTCGCCGGCGAAGGGCTCGACGGCGCCCCCGAGGTGCCCGCCGCCAACCGGCGCGCCGAGATGGAGGAGATCGTCGTCACCATGCGGGTCGAGCTGCGCGCGGGCGAGCCGTTCGTCCGGCTGCGCGTCGAGTTCGACAACCGGTGCGACGACCACCGCGTACGCCTGCACGTGCCGCTGCCGAAGCCCGCCACCGAGTCGTACGCGGAGGGGCAGTTCGCCGTCGTCACCCGCGCCCTGACCTCCGAGGGCGGCTGCGGCGAGACCCCGCTGCCCACCTTCCCCGCCTCCTCCTGGGTCGCCGCGGGCGGCGTGGCCGCGCTGCTGGAGCACGTCACCGAGTACGAGGTGAACGACGACGAGCTCGCGCTCACCCTGCTGCGCTCGGTCGGCTACCTGTCCCGCAACCGCAACGCCCTGCGGCCCGAGCCCGCCGGGCCCCAGCTGCCCACCCCGGCCGCCCAGTCGCGCGGGCTGCGCACGGTGAACCTGGCGCTCATGCCGTTCCAGGGGTCGTGGGAGAAGGTCGTGCCGCAGGCGGAGACGTTCCGCCACGACCTGCTCGCGGTGCCCGGCCTCGGCGACCGCTCGCTGCCCATGCCGCAGCCCGCCGCCGGCCTGTCGGTGACCGGGGACGGGGTCGTCATGACCTCGCTGCGCGACCGCGACGGCTGGCTCGAACTCCGCGTCGTCGCCATGACCCCCGATCCGACCGAGGCCGTCATCGCCGGCGGCCTCCAGGAGGCCCGCCACGCCGACCTCCGCGGCCGTCCCGGCGACCCGCTCGAGGTCACCGACGGCACCCTCCGCCTTCCTCTCGGCCCCTGGGAGATCGCCACCGTCCAGTTTCGTAAACACTGAGTAATGGCTCGAACGCGTTAGTAATGTCCGGGCCATGGTCACGGCCCAGCATGAGGGTCTGAACAAGATCGCGACCCGCAATCTCGAATACACCCGGGACATGCTGCGGGCGCTGTTCGACCTTCCGGTCCCGAAGTCGGGTGCGGCACGACTCGCCTCACCCGACCTCTCGGAAGCGGATCCCGGCGTCTGCCGGGCGGACAGCGCCATCCTGTACGGCTCGGGCGAGGAGAATCTCATCGCCGAGGGAGAGGTCCGCGGCGAGCTCAAGGGCAGCGTCAGGCGAGGGGCGGAGGCTGTGCTCGAGGTGCTTGAGGCCCGGGGGCTGCCAGTGCCGGAGCACGTGCGTCAGCGGATCACCGGGTGCGAGGATCCCGGCCTGCTGCGGGAGTGGCACATCAGGGCGGTCACCGTCGTGTCGGCGGAGGACGTTTTCGGCTGAGGTCCCTGCCTGGTCGGGGGCCTGGAAAGGCTAGTCGGCGGGCGGCGCGCCGATGGCGTGCAGAGCAGCTCCACGTTCGCCACACTGAGGTGTCATGACGATCGTCGATCTGTCGGTGCCGATCGAGACCGGGATGCCCGTCTACCCGGGCGATCCCGAGGTCTCGGTCCGCCCGGCACTCACCGTGGAGCGCGACGGCGTCAACGTGCTCGGCCTGCATCTCGGCTCGCACTCCGGCACCCACGTGGACGCGCCGAAGCACATCGACGACGCGCTGCCCGCCCTGGACGAGGTGCCGCTCGACCGGTTCTGCGGTCCCGCGACGGTGGTGGACGTGCGCGGCCTGCCGCCGCGCGCCCCGATCGGCCCTGAGCCGTTCCGCGGGGTCGCGGCGGGAACGATCGTGCTGGTCGCCACCGGCTGGTCGCGGTGGTGGGGCGGCGACCGCTACATCGGGCATCCGTACCTGACGGAGGAGGCGGCGGCGCTGCTGATCGAGCGCGGGGTGCGGACGGTGGGCATCGACGCGCTGAGCGTGGACCCGACGCCCGCCGACCCCGCCGACGACTTCCCCGCACACCGGGTGCTGCTCGGCGCGCACGCGGTCATCGCCGAGAACCTGACCAACCTCGACCGGCTGCTCGCCGCGCCGGAGGGCCGGATCGAGGTGTCCCTGCTGCCGCTGCGGCTGCCGGGCGCGGACGGGGCTCCGGTGCGAGCGGTCGCGCGGATCGCCTGACGGCCCAGGTCAGCGGGTGCCCCACGAGTACGTCTGCTTGCGCAGCTTGAGGTAGACGAACGACTCGGTGGCGCGTACGGACGGGATGGCCCGGATCTTGCTGAGGATCTCCAGCAGGTGGCCGTCGCCCTCGCAGACCACCTCCACGATCACGTCGAAGGAACCCGCCGTGAGCACGACGTAGTCGATCTCGTCGATGGCCGCCAGCTCGTCGGCCACCGTCTCCAGGTCGCCCTCGCAGTTGACGCCGATCATGGCCTGCCGGGGGAAGCCCAGCGTGAGCGGGTCGGTGACCGCGACGATCTGCATGACCCCGGCGTCCTGCAGCCGCTGCACGCGCTGCCTGACCGCCGCCTCGGACAGCCCGACCGCCTTGCCGATCGCCGCGTACGGTTTGCGCCCGTCCATCTGGAGCTGCTCGATGATCTGCTTGGACAGATCGTCGAGCACCACGGGTCCTGACTTACCGTTGTTGCGGCGTACGCGCGGCGGCGTCGTCATCGAGCGGATCCTCCTAGCGGGCCGGCGTTACGGGGGCGTTCCCGCTGGGTTGCCGTCCTGGTGCGACATGTTGTCAGTTCTTGGCGGTCTGTCAAGCGAATTCGTAGCAATTTGATATCTTCACCACGAAATCCCTTGTCCAGATGCACCTGCTCTGTCAGAGTCGCGGCATCTCAGCCACCTCACCAGGAGGGCGAATGACAACCCGTCTGCAGAACTTCATCAACGGTGAGTTCGTGGACGCCAAGAGCGGCCGGTTCTCCGACATCATCGATCCCTGCACGGGTGAGGCGTACGTCCAGGCGCCGGTCTCCGGCAAGGAGGACGTCGACGCCGCCTACGCCGTCGCGGCCGCCGCTTTCGAGTCGTGGGGCCGGACCACTCCTGGCGAGCGTGCCGGGCTGCTGCTGAAGATCGCCGACGCGATCGAGGCGCGGGCCGACGAGATCAACGAGGCGGAGTGCCGCAACACCGGCAAGCCCCTGGCCAGGATGGCCGAGGACGAGACGCCGGTCGCCGCCGACCACTTCCGGTTCTTCGCCGGCGCCGCCCGCACGCTGGAGGGCCCGACGGCCGGTGAGTTCCTGGCCGAGCACACCAGCGTCATCAGGCACGAGCCGATCGGCGTCGTGGGCCAGGTGACGCCGTGGAACTACCCGATGATGATGGCGGTCTGGAAGATCGCCCCGGCGCTCGCGGCCGGCAACACGATCGTGCTGAAGCCGTCCGACACGACCCCGGTCTCCACGCTCAAGCTGGCCGAGATCGCCGGCTCCGTGCTGCCGCCCGGCGTCTTCAACGTCGTCACCGGCGACCGGGAGACCGGCGCGCTGGTCGTCGGTCACCCGACCGCGTCGATGGTGGCCATCACCGGCTCGGTCGGCGCGGGCATGTCCGTCGCCAAGAACGCCGCGGACGACCTCAAGCGGGTCCACCTGGAGCTGGGCGGCAAGGCCCCCGTCGTGGTGTTCGACGACGTCAAGGACCTGCGCAAGGCCGCCGCCGACATCGCCGCCGCGGGCCTGTACAACGCCGGCCAGGACTGCACCGCGGCCTGCCGGGTGCTGGTGCAGGAGAGCGTGCACGACGAGTTCGTGGCCGCGCTCACCGAGGCCGCGGCCGCCACCGTCACCGGCGGCCCCGAGGTCGAGGACGCCTTCTACGGCCCGCTCAACAACGAGAACCAGCTCGCCAGGGTGCAGGGCTTCATCGACCGCGTCCCCTCGCACGCCAAGATCCTCACCGGCGGTCACCGCGTGGGCGAGCGCGGCTACTTCTTCGCGCCGACCGTCGTGGACGGACTCAAGCAGGACGACGAGATGGTGCAGAACGAGGTCTTCGGCCCCGTGATCACCGTGCAGACGTTCACCGACGAGGCCGACGCGCTGGCCAAGGCCAACGACGTGCGCTACGGCCTGAGCGGCTCGGTGTGGACCTCCGACCACGGCCGCGCCATGCGCATGTCGAACCGGCTCGACTTCGGTGTGGTCTGGGTCAACACGCACATCCCGTTCGTGTCGGAGATGCCGCACGGCGGCTTCAAGCACTCGGGGTACGGCAAGGACCTCTCGGTGTTCGGCCTGCACGACTACACCCGGGTCAAGCACGTCATGCACTACATCGGCGAATAACTAAGGAAAAATCCTGGATATGACCGGGCTGAGTGCGATTGAGCTTGAAGACGTCGTCAAGGAGTATCACTCGCATGGCGAGGTCGTCCAGGCGGTCAAAGGCGTGACACTGGACATCGCCGAGGGGGAGTTCTTCTCCCTCCTCGGCCCGTCCGGTTGCGGCAAGACCACGACCATGAGGATGATCGCGGGCTTCGAGGCGCCCACGAAGGGCCTGGTGAAGCTGCACGGCCAGGACGTCACCAACGTCCCGCCGAACAAGCGCGACGTCAACATGGTCTTCCAGTCCTATGCGCTCTTCCCGCACATGAGCGTCTGGGACAACGTGGCGTTCGGGCTCAAGCAGCGCAAGACGCCGCAGGCCGAGATCAAGCGGCGGGTCGGCGAGATGCTGGAGATCGTCGACCTGACCGGCCGGGAGAAGCGCATGCCGCGCGAGATGTCCGGCGGCCAGCAGCAGCGGGTGGCGCTGGCCAGGGCGCTGGTCAACCGGCCCAGGGCGCTGCTGCTCGACGAGCCGCTCGGCGCGCTCGACCTGAAGCTGCGCCAGGCCATGCAGATCGAGCTCAAGCGCATCCAGCGCGAGGTCGGCATCACGTTCGTGTACGTGACCCATGACCAGAACGAGGCGCTCACCATGAGCGACCGCATCGCGGTCATGAAGGACGGCCTGGTCGAGCAGCTCGGCGGGCCGCGCGAGATCTACGAGCGGCCCGCGACGGCGTTCGTGGCCGGCTTCATCGGCACCTCCAACCTGCTCACCGGCACCGCGACGGGCGGTGAGCTGAAGGTCGGCGACGGCCGGGTGCTGGTGCCGGGGCACGACGGCGAGGTGACCGTGACCGTCCGGCCGGAGAAGATCACCATCGGCACCGAGGAGCCGGCGCGCGACCGCAGCGCCGTCCGCGGCACCGTCTCCGAGGTGGTCTATCTCGGCACCTACAACAGTTACGCGGTGCGACTCGCCGAGGGGGCCGACGGTGGCGCCGCGGAGACCGTCATCACCGTGTTCCAGCAGAACAGCCATGACGCGACGGCGACGGCGGAGCGTGGCGACTCCGTGTGGCTGTCCTGGCAGGCACAGCACTCGTACGTGATTGGAAGTCGATAGCACCCCATGGACCCCCTCCTCATGCGTGGATGGACGCAGCCCCGCTCCCGCCGCGACCTCTTCAGGCTCGCGGGCGCATCCGCCGCAGGACTCGCCCTTGCCGCCTGTGGCGTGCAGGGGCAGAAGCAGGCGCCGCCGAAGCCCGACGCCGTGGCCGATTTCTGGGCCAAGCAGACCAAGCACGGCAAGGTCGTCTTCGCGAACTGGCCGGAGTACATGCCGGAGGACAAGGGACCGCTGGAGCGGTTCAAGAAGGACACCGGCATCGCGTACGAGTACAAAGAGGTCATCCAGGAGAACGCCGAGTTCTTCGGCGCGGCCGACCCGGTGCTGCGGGCCGGTCAGTCGCTGGGCTACGACATCGTCGTCATGACCAACGGCATCCAGCTCCAGCACTTCCTGGAGCTGGGCTACGCGATCCCGCTCGACCACTCCAAGCTGCCGAACTTCCAGGCCAACGCCGGGCAGAAGTACAAGGAGCGGCCGTACGACCCGGGCAACAAGTACACGGTGCCGTACACGTCCGGGGTGACCGGCATCGCGTACAACACCAAGTACGTCAAAGAGGACATCACCAGCATCGAGGCGTTGTTCGACCCCAAGTACAAGGGGCGGGTCGGCATGATGAACGACGCCCAGGAGATCGGCAACTTCGGGATGTTCGCGCTCGGCATCGACCCGGAGAAGTCGACCGAGGCGGACTGGCGCAAGGCCGGGGAGAAGCTCAAGGCCCAGCGCGACGCCGGAATTGTCCGGAAATATTATGATCAGTCGTATATCGACGCGGTGGCCAAGGGCGACGTCTGGGTGACCATGGCCTGGTCCGGCGACGTCTTCCAGCGGCAGCTCGCCGGCGAGCCGGTCAAGTTCGTGGTGCCCGCCGAGGGCGGCACGATCTGGACCGACAACATGCTCATCCCCAAGGGCGCCGCCAACCCGGTGGACGCCCTCATGCTGATGGACTACCTCTACCAGCCGGCCGTGGCCGCCGAGCTGGACGAGTACATCCAGTTCGTCACCCCGGTCCCCGCCGTACAGGACCTGCTGAGGGAGAAGGCCAAGACGGCCAAGGGCGAGGCCAAGAAGAACCTGGAGAGCATGATCGACAGCCCGCTCATGTTCCCCACCGAGGACGACTACGCCAAGCTGCGCACGTACACCCCGCTCACCAACGAGCAGGAGCAGGTGTTCAACCCGATCTTCCAGTCCATCACCCAGGCCTGACCATGCGGCGGCTCACCCCCTACCTGCTCGCGCTGCCGAGCTGGCTGTGGCTGGCGATCTTCCTGGTCGTGCCCATGGCGGCGATGGCCTCGGTGTCGCTGCAGACGGGCAACGCCATCGACGGCTACGCGCTGACGTTCAGCTTCTCCAACTACAGCGACGCGCTCGCCCGCTACAGCACCCAGCTCGGCCGCTCGCTCTGGTACGGCGCGCTGGCCACCGTCGCCATGCTGATCATCGGCTACCCGGTGGCCTACTGGATCGCGTTCAAGGCCGGCACCCGCAAGTCCGTCTACCTGTTCCTGCTCCTGCTGCCGTTCTTCGTCTCGTTCGTGCTGCGCACGATCTCCTGGAACTTCCTGCTGTCGGACAACGGCATCCTGTTCGGCACGCTGAAGGACTGGGGGCTGCTGCCCGGCGACTTCCACGTGCTGGCCACCACGTTCGCGGTGGTCGGCGGGCTGACGTACAACTTCCTGCCGTTCATGATCCTGCCGATCTACGTGTCGCTCGAACGCGTGGACCCGCGCGTGGTCGAGGCCGCCCAGGACCTGTACGCCACCCGCGCCGCCGCCTTCCGCCGGGTGGTGCTGCCGCTCTCGCTGCCCGGGGTGTTCGCCGGCGTGCTCATGACGTTCGTGCCCGCCACGGCCGACCCGGTCAACGCGGCCATCCTCGGCGGCACGTCCAACACCATGATCGGCAACATCATCCAGACCGAGTACCTGGTGAACCTCGACTACCCGACCGCGTCGGCGCTGTCGTTCACGCTGATGGCCGTGCTGCTCGTCGGCATCTTCATCTACGCGCGGGCGCTCGGCACCGAGAACGTCCTCGAGGCGGCGGCGCGATGAGGGGCACCAGGCTCGGCGACCGGCTGCTGCACCTGTACACCTGGCTGATCATCATCTGGCTGTCGTCGCCGATCGCCGTGATGATCCTCTTCGGTTTCAACGACAAGCGCAGCAAGTCCAACACCACCTGGCAGGGCTTCACGCTGCGCTGGTACGCCGAGCTGTTCGAGATCTCCGACCTGACCACGGCGCTGCGCAACTCGCTGGTGATCGCCGTGGTCAGCACGGTCGTCACCGTTGTCATCGGCACCATGCTGGGCCTCGCGCTCGGCCGGCACCGCTTCCGCGGCGCGGGGACCACGAACTTCCTCGTCTTCGCCGCCATCTCCACGCCCGAGCTGGTCATGGGCGCCTCGCTGCTGTCGCTGTTCGTCTCGGGCAACGTGCCGCGCGACGCGATCACGATCATCATCGCGCACGTGCTGTTCTCGCTGTCGTTCGTGGTGGTGACCGTACGGGCCAGGGTCGTCGGCCTCGACCCGGCGCTGGAGGAGGCGGCACGCGACCTCGGCGCGACCGCCTGGGGCACGTTCCGCCAGGTCACGCTGCCGTCGATCATGCCGGGCGTGCTCGCGGGCGCGATGCTCTCCTTCGCCCTGTCGATCGACGACTACGTGGTCACCAGCTTCGTCAACGGATCGACCGTCACGTTCCCGCTGTGGATCGTCGGCGCCGTCAAGACCGGAATCCCGCCGCAGGTCAACGTCATGGGTACGCTGATCTTCGGTATCGGGGTGCTGATCGCGATCGCCAATGCCGTCGCGGCGCGGCGGCGTGCCTGAGACCATGTCGCACAACCACCCCTCCGCACCTGCGCGGAGGGGCTTTTCGCACATGATCGGCTGCTGACCAGGAACAGGGAGGCGAGATCGGATTCCGGCGGGGGGAACCCGCGCGTGATCACCTCATTGATCCCGCTAATTTCATTCATCACACATGTAGACATGTAGGGAAGTGGGATTTGTGGATCCGCTGAAGGCGCTGGCTGATGCGGAGCGCAAGCCGTACTGGCTGGACAGCCCGGCCAGACCCGAGCCGCAGGCGCGGCTCTTCGGACATACCACCGCCGATCTGGTCGTCGTCGGCGGCGGCTTCTCGGGCCTGTGGACGGCCCTGATGGCCAAGGAACGCGATCCCTCGCTCGACGTCGTCCTGCTCGAAGGCCGCAGGATCGGCTGGGCGGCCACCGGCCGCAACGGCGGGTTCTGCATGGCGACGCTCACCCACGGCCTGGCCAACGGGCTGGAGCGGTGGCCGGAGGAGATCGACAAACTCGAACGCATGGGCGTGACCAACCTCGACGAGATCGAGGCCACGCTCACCCGCTACGGCATCGACTGCTCGTTCGAGCGCACCGGCGAGCTGCACGTCGCCACCGAGCCCTGGCAGGTGGACGCGCTCCACGAGCACCTCGACATCATCTCCGACCTCGGGCTCGACTACGTGCCGCTCGATGCGGAGCAGGTGCGCGCCGAGATCGACTCGCCCACCTACCTGGGCGGCCTCTGGGAGCGCAGCGGCTGCGCCATGCTCGACCCCGCGCGGCTGGCCTGGGGGCTGCGGGAGGCCTGCCTGCGGCTCGGCGTACGCGTCCACGAGCGCACCCCCGTGCGCGCGCTGCACGACGACGGCAAGACGATCACCCTGCGCACCCCGCACGGCGCGGTCGCCGCCCGCCAGGTGGCGCTCGGCACCGGCGTCTTCCCGCCGCTGCTGCGCCGGCTCAAGCACTTCGTGGTGCCGGTGTACGACTACGCGCTCATGACCGAGCCGCTGACCGACGAGCAGCTCGCCTCGGTGGGCTGGC
Source organism: Nonomuraea sp. NPDC052634 (assembly GCF_040678535.1). NCBI lineage: Bacteria > Bacillati > Actinomycetota > Actinomycetes > Streptosporangiales > Streptosporangiaceae > Nonomuraea > Nonomuraea sp. NPDC052634. The sequence continues at coordinate 59,681 of NZ_JBFATY010000018.1, forward strand.
GCAACCGTCAGGGCGTCGGCGACTCGGGCAATCAGTTCCACTACTACCGGCTCACCGACGACAACCGCATCCTGTGGGGCGGCTACGACGCCGTCTACTACAACGGCGGCCTGGTCAAGCCGGAGTACGAGCAGCGCGACGAGACGTTCGTCAAGCTCGCGGGGCACTTCTACGAGACGTTCCCGCAGCTCGACGAGGTGCGCTTCACCCACCGCTGGGGCGGCGTCATCGACACCTGCAGCCGCTTCAGCGCCTTCTACGGGCAGGCGCACGGCGGCCGGCTGGTCTACGCGGCCGGCTACACCGGCATGGGCGTCGGGGCCACCCGCTTCGGCGCGAACGTCATGCTCGACCTGCTGTCCGGCAAGCCGACCGAGCGGACCGAGCTGCGCATGGTGAAGGAGAAGCCGATTCCGTTCCCGCCGGAGCCGGTGCGTTCCGGGGTTATCCAGTTCACCCGCTGGTCGATCGCCCAAGCGGACCAGCACCAGGGCAAGCGCAACCTGTGGCTGCGCGCGCTCGACCGGATGGGGCTCGGCTTCGACTCCTAGCGCCTGATGCGGGCTTGACTGCGGGCCGCGCACCGAGGGGCGGGCCGCCGGTGACGGCCGCGCGCCTGGCCGGTGCGCGGCCTTGCCCGGGCAACGGCGTGCTGAAGGTCTGTCCAGGAAAGCCCTAGTGTGAGGGATGGGCCGGTGATGCCGGGCATGTTCACGTACGACCCCCGTCGAGCTATCGGGGGTTGGTGGCGTGCGTGCGAGATGGATGCTCCTCTGGCTGAGCCTGACGCTCGTGGCCGGCTGCGGCAGCGAGCCGGCGTCCGTGGCACCGCCTGAGGCCGGGCGGGCCGGGGCGGGCATCCTCGTACGCCCCCCGGCCAAAGCCGTCCGCTGCCTGCTCGCGATCCCCAACCCGCGCGGCGCGGCCCTGGCCCGCACCCGGCTCCAGCGCGATATCGCCCGCTACCTCGCGGGACGCCCCGGCCGCATCGTCTACGGCGCGCTCGACCTGGTCACCGGCGTACGGATCGGCCAGGGCGAGCACCAGAACGACATGATCACCGCGAGCGGCGCGAAGGTGGACATCCTCGTCGCGCTGCTGCACCGGCGGGACGCCGGGCTCAGCGAGGGTGAGCGCGACCTCGCGGAACGCATGATCAAGGAGAGCGACAACAAGGCCGCCGACGCGCTGTGGTCGCGCGTCGGCGGCGGCGGTGCGATGAGCTCCTTCTACCGGGACATCGGCCTGCGGGAGACCACACCCGGGCCGAGCGTCTACTGGGGCGGCACCAAGACCAGCCCCGCCGACCGCATCCGGCTGCTGCGCGTGCTGGTCAAGGGCGGCAAGGGGCTGACCAGGGCCGACCGGCGGACGGTGCTGGAGCTGATGGAGCAGGTTCAGCAGGACCAGGCGTGGGGCGTCAGCGCGGCGGCCAGGCCGGGCGACCGGGTGGCGCTCAAGAACGGCTGGACGCCCAGGCCGTTCATCCAGAACACCTGGGCGGTGACCAGCTATGGGCGGGTCGCGGGGCCGGGACGCGACCTGCTGCTGTCGGTGCAGACCGACCGGCAGCCGGGGGAGGGGACGGGCATCGAGACCATCGAGGGCGTGGCCAGGATGATCGGGACGCGGCTCGACGGCCTCGCGCCCACGACCACCCGGCCCTGCCCCACCAACCCCACCCCCTGAGCGGGCGGCCGTCCGGCCGGGGAGCGGGCCGCGCGCCCCTGAGCGGGAGGTCGGGAGCGGGCCGCGGCCGGCATCTCCTCCGGGATGACCTTCGGCACGCCTCGCAGGCCCACCAGCGCGAGCAGCGCCACCGCGGCCAGCATGCCCGCCGTGACGTACGACGCCAGGTGCATGCCGTCGAGGAAGGCCGACTGCGCGGCGCGTACGAGGCCGGCCGCCTGACCCGCGGGCAGTCCCTCGGCCACGGTGAGCGCGCTCGCCAGCGACTCGCGCGCGGCCTCGCCCCGCACCCCCGCGGGCAGCTCCAGATTGCTCCGGTACGCGCCCGTCAGCACTGTGCCCAGCACCGCGATGCCGAGCGCGCCGCCCAGCTCGAACGCCGTCTCCGACACCGCCGCCGCCGCGCCCGCGCGCTCTCGCGGGGCCGTGGCCAGCACGTTGTCGTTGTTGACGGTGAACGCGAACCCGATGCCGATCCCGCCGATCACCATCGCGGGCACCAGTGTCAGGTAGGTCAGTTCGGTGCCGAGCGTCGTGTAGTAGAGGAACGCGCCCGCGTTCATCGCCAGGCCGAGCGCGACCACGCCGTTCCTGCCCGGCAGCGGGATCAGCCGGGCGGCCAGCACGCCGCCGACCGCGCCGCTCAGCCCGCCGGGAAGCTGCGCCAGGCCCGCCGGCAGCGGCGACCAGCCCAGCACGAGCTGCAGGTACCAGGAGAACATCAGCATCATCGCCGACATCGCGAAGATCGCCAGCAGGTTCGTCAGGATCGAGGCGCTGAACGCCCGCCGGGCGAAGAGCCGCACGTCGATCACCGGGTCCGCCAGCCGCCGCTGCCGCAGCCAGAACCAGCCCAGCAGCACGACCCCGGCCGCCCCCGCCACCAGCACGTCCGTGTGCTCCAGGCTCGATCGCCAGCGGCAGACCGTCGAGCGCCCGGCAGATCCGTACGACGTCCGCCCGGTTGCCGTCGTCCACCGCGAACCCGGGACGGACGGCGGCCGCCCGGTCGGCGAACAGCCGCACCGCCGGGTAGCCGAGCGGGTCGTCCGCCTCCGGTGGCGGCAGCCGCAGCGGCGTCACCGGCAGCAGCGACTCGCCCGTGATGCCCAGCGCCTCCCTGCTGGTCGCGAGCACGCGCAGCCGGGGCAGGCGGCCAGCAGGTGGTCGGCCAGCTCGGCCGTCTCCGCGATCAGGTGCTCGCAGTTGTCCAGGATCAGCAGCAGCTCCCTGCCGGCCAGCGCGGACACCAGCCGGTCCACGGGATCGACGTGGTGACGCTCGGGGACGTGCGTCGTGGCGTCGCGGATGTCCAGGCCCGCCAGCACCGCCTGCGACACGCCGCCGGAGATGGGCGCGAGCGGGACGAAGCACACCTCGCCGGTCTGCCGCGCCGCCGCCTCGATCGCGAGCCGGGTCTTGCCCGCCCCGCCTGGGCCGACCAGCGTGAGCAGCCGGCCGTCCCGCAGGCTCTCCTCGACCTGGCGCAGCTCCTCGGTACGGCCGACGAAGCCGGTGATCTGGCCGCGTAACCCCGACCCGCAGCGGCCCCGGCCGCCCGTTCCCCGGCGGTCTGCCGGCGGCCGACGGCTCCGAGCCGGCCGGAGGGATGGTGGAGTGGGCGAGCGCTGCGGCGACGGGCTCGGCGGCTGCGGGCGCGGGCTTGGCAGCCGGGCTTCCGGGCGGCGTGAAAGCGGGGCGGGTGGGGGAGGCGATCGGCGGGTGGGGTGGCGGGGCCAGTGCCGGGTCGGCCCGCAGGACGGCCAGGTGGGCGGCGGCCAGTTCTGGGCCGGGTGTGACGCCCAGCTCCTCGTCCAGCAGCTTCCGCGCGTCCTCGTAGACGGTCAGCGCCTCCGCCTGGCGGCCGCTGCCGTACAGGGCGCGCATGAGCTGGGCGGCGCGCCCCGCCACAGCTCCAGTGCCTCGCGCAGCAGCGCCGCGGCCCGCCCGGCGTCGCCGCCGGCCAGCGCCTGCCGGCCCTCGCGGGCCAGCCGCTCGAAGCGGCGGGCGTCCACGTCCTCGGGGCCGGCGACCAGCCGGTAGCCCGCCGGGTGGAACTCGACGCGGTCGCGGCCGAGCGCCCTGCGCAGCCGGGAGACCTGGGACTGCAGCGCGTTGGCCACACCTTCGGGGGATCGCCGCCGTACATGCCGGCCACCAGATGTCCGGCGCCGACGATGCGGCCCGCATCCAGGGCGAGCAGGGTGAGCAGGGCGCGTACTCGGGGCCCGCCCAGCTCCACCGGCTCGCCGTCGGCCCGCCACGCGGCGGTGGGGCCGAGGATCCGGAAGCGCATACCTTCGATTATCAGCGCAACGTGGCGGCGATCTCCTGATAAGTCGGGATGGGCGGAGCGGGCTCCCCCCGTACGCCGAGCGCCGTGCCCAGCGCCGCCCCCAGCGCGGCCCGGTAGAGCAGCGACCCGGTGCTCACCCTGGCCACTCCGGCCTCGGCGAGCCGGGCGAGCGGCGGGCCGTCGGGCTGGTAGAGCACGTTGACCGGCAGCGGCGTGGCGGCGACCACCTCGGCGATCGCGGCGGGGTCGCTCAGGCCGGGCACGAAGATCCCGTCGGCGTGGCCGTAGGCGCGTACCCGCTCCAGAGTGTCGCCGGTCTTCAGCCAGCACGTGTCCGTACGTGCGTTGACGAACACCCCGTGGCCCTTGGCGGCCTCGATGATGCGCTGGTGCAGCTCGATCGGGCGCAGCGTGCCGTCGGGGCGGCCGTCCTCCAGGTTGACGCCCGCGACGCCGATCGCGGCGAGCGTCGCCACCAGGTCGGACACCTCGCCGGGGTCGTCGCTGAACCCGCCCTCGATGTCCACGGTGACCATGACGCCGAGTCCGCTGATCGTCTTGGCCAGCCCGATCGTCTCGGCCTTGGTCGCGCCGGCCGCGTCCGGCTTGCCGTGCACGGCGGAGACGCCGAGGCTCGTCGTGCCGATCGCGGGGAAGCCATGGGCGGCGAGCAGTGCGGCCGAGCCGTAGTCCCAGGCGTTGGGCAGCAGGAAGGGGTCGCCGGGGCGGTGCAGGTCGCGGAAGTTCACGGCAGCAGTCCCTCCAGCACGCCCGCCGCCAGGGCGAGCGCGTGGGCGGGCCCCGGGCAGGGGCGCACGCCGTGGCCGAAGGTCAGGTGCGGGGAGTGCGCGCGGTGCGGGTCGAAGCGTTCCGGGTCGGGGAAGACATCAGGGTCGCGGTTGGCGGCCACCAGGTCGATCGTCACCTCGTCGCCCGTTTCCGTGTCGATCCTGCGGGTGACCGTGAGCGGCGGATCGTGCCGGAGCGTCTCGCGCAGCAGCGCGTCCGCGTCCGTACCAAGGGTGAGACGGCGCAGCGCGTGCTCGATGAGGGTCTCGGTGGCGGTGTGGGCCTGGAGGAGCAGGGTGATCTCGGGGATGCCGGTCGTGGCGAGCAGCTTCGCGACGGCGGCGTCGGCGGCCGGGCCTGACTCGCCCGACAGGTAGCCGGCCGCGGCGTCGGCCACGGGAGCGGTGTCCGCGACGCCGAGCGCGGCCCCGAGCACTTCCGTGGGCACTCCGCGCCAGTCACCGTTTCGCCGTTCGGTCAGCGCCCTGGCCCGCACCCGCAGCTCAGCGGGATCGATGCCGTCGAGCAGCGCGACCAGGGCGCGGCGGCGCTCGGCGTGCGTGGCGCCGGTGCTGAAGCGCGACACCCTGGCGCGCAGCCAGGCCAGGGTTGCCTCCGCGCCGTCCTGAGGGACGGGAGGCGGCACGTACCTGGGGTCGGCGAGCACGGCCTCGGCTGCGGCATGGCGTGTGATGAGCATGGAGCCACGCTAGGACGGCGTTCCTTCGACGCCGCCCGAAGTGTGGGCGTCATGCGGCCAGCCGCTCCTGCTCGCCCGGCCGCTCGGGGTGGTCAGAGCGCCGCTCCGCCGGGACCTGGCCCGTGCTCGCGTGGTCGTGCGCGGTCCTGACGGCCGGGCGGCCTGTGGCGGTCGCCACCGCCATGGTGACGAGCAGCCCCATCTCGGCCAGCACCACGGCGCGCTCCAGCAGCCCGTAGTAGGCCGCGCCCCCGATGAGCGGCGAGGTGAACGAGGCCGGGTGGGCGGCCAGGTAGACCGCGAGCGACACCCCGGAGACCACGGCCATCGAGCGCACGGCGTTCCAGCGGGGCGCGCCGCCGCGTCCCCTGGCCAGCGCCCAGCCGGCGACGGGCAGCGAGGTGAAGACGATCGCCGCCGACCAGCGGTGGATCTCGCCGGACACCGTGCCCACCTGCGAGGTCCCCGGGTCGGTCGGGAAGATCGCGCTCATCATCAGCCCGGCGGCGCCGGCCACCAGCAGCACCCTGGTCGCCGCGGTCCGCGCGGGATCGGCGGCGGCCAGCCCGTACGCGAGACTCAGGCACGCTCCCGCGAGTGCCAGCATCCCGATGAGCACGGGCACCAGGCCGCCGGGGACCAGCGCGTAGTCGCTCAGCAGCACCTGCCAGGGCAGCGTCACCTCCGCGTAGACCAGCGCGCCCGCCGACACCACGGTGAGGAGCACTGTGCTCCACAGGGTCCGGCTTCGCGTCATCGCGCCACCTCGTCGTAGATGCGCTCGAACCTGGCCAGCGAGGCCTGGTCGTCGTGGGTGAGCGCCATCTCCCTGCTGGCCTTGCCCATCTTGGCGCGCAGCTCGTCGTCGGTGAGGATCGTGGTCAGGTGGCGGGCCAGCGCGACGACGTCGCCGGGCTGGTAGAGGTAGCCGTTGGCGTCGACCAGGTGCGGCAGCGCCATCGCGTCGGCGGCCACCACGGGCAGCCCCGAGGCCATGGCCTCCAGCGTCGCGATGCTCTGCAGTTCGGCGATGCCCGGCATGCCGAACACGTCGGCGGCGGCGAACACCTGCGGCATCGACTCGTCCGGCACGAACCCGAGGAAGAACACCCGGTCGCCGACGCCGATGCGCCCCGCCAGCCGCTCCAGTTCGGCGCGCTGGTTGCCCTTGCCGACCAGCGCGAGCTGGGCGTCGGTCTCATTGAGCACCATCGGCAGCGCGCGGACCAGCTCCTCCAGGTGCTTCTCCTCGTCGAGGCGGCCGACGAACAGCACGGTCGGCCGGTCCGGCAGGTCGAAGTTCTTGCGGGCCCACGACTTCGGCTCGGGGCGCGGGTGGAACCTGGTCAGGTCGATGCCGCAGGAGACCGCCTCGACCTCGCGGCGGAAGCCTTGGTCGGCGAGGAGCTTGGCGGCCAGCGGGGTGGGCGTGGTGATGTGGTCGGCCCGGTTGAAGACGCGGCTGAAGTCGCGCCAGGCGAGCCGGCCCGCCTGCTTGCGCAGCCGCGCCGGGATGTGCGCGAACTGGAAGAGGTTGTCGGGCATGAAGTGGTTGGTGGCGACGATCGGCACCCCGGCGCGGCGGGCGGCGGCGATGGCGGCCCTGCCGACCACGAAGTGGCCCTGGGTGTGCAGCACGTCGGGGTTGATGTCGGCGATCAGCCGGTCGAGCCGGGTCGGCACGGTGACCCGCATCGTCGGGTGGACCAGCAGCGGCGCCGAGCGCAATCGGTGCACGACCACGCCGTCCTCGACGTTCGCGGTGGCCGGGCCGGTCTCCGACTGGCACACCACGTGCACCTCGTTGCCGCGCGCGGCCAGGCCGGTGGCCAGGCGGTGCGTGAAGTACGCGGCGCCGTTCACATCCGGCGGGTAGGTGTCGGTCGAGATCAGCACGCGGCGGGGCCGCTCGGGGGCGGGGCGGAGCGACGGGGCCTGGGGGGTGCTGTGCAGAGGCATGGCCATGAGAGGTGACTCCATCTTCATTACGGACTCAGGGTCGGCCGGGATTTCGGTCAGAGACATCAGCGGGTTTCCAGTGGGCTCGTTCTGGCCAGGGCCACGGTGCCCACGGCCGTCAGCAGCGCCGCCACGACGGGCAGGACCCCGGTCGGCAGCGGCTCGCCCAGCAGCAGCGCGCCGAACGCGACCGCCGTCAGCGGGTCGGTGATCTGCAGGGCGGCGAAGGAGACGCCGAAGTGCCCGACGGCGTAGGCACGTTGCAGCATCATGAGCGCGAGCAGGGCGGGGACGGGCAGTGCCAGCAGGTACCACCAGTTCCAGCCGCCGTCCACCAGCACGCGCATGAGCGTGGCGGTGGCGCCGTACAGGACGCCGGAACTGGTGGCGAGCAGCGCCGCGCGGCCGGCCGGCGAGACGACCTGCGAGGCCGCCCACAGCAGCACCGCGGCCACGCCGGCCACGCCGAGCAGGGTCAGCACGCCGCTCGGGCTGAGATACGTGGGCCCGTCGGACTCCGGCACCAGCAGCACCAGGCCGACCAGCCCGGCCGCCACCACGACCGCGGCCGCCAGCTCCTTACGTGAGGGCCTGCGGTTGTGCAGCGCGGCGGCGAGCGGAAGCGCGAACAGCAGGCTGGCCACGCCCATCGGCTGGACGACGGTGAGCGGGCCGAGCCCGAGCGCGACGATGTGCAGGCCACCACCCGCGAGGATGGACGCGCCGCCGAGCAGCCAGCGCGGCCTCCGCAGCAGGACGAGCAGCCCCGGCTTGGCGGTGCCGACCGCCTCGAACTGCTGCAGGGCGGCTCCGAGCGCGAAGAACAGCGAACCGACCAGGGCGATCACCGCGGCCAGCACAGTCATTGCGCACTCCTTTCGAACGGATGGTCACCTGGCAGGGTCAAAGGGACGTGTCCACCGGAAGGCGTTCCGGGGAAGCCTGGGTGGCGCGCCGCTTCCTGACCCAGCGCACGACCTCCACCACGACCGTGATGGACACCGCGATGCCCAGGCCCAGCAGCAGCCCCTTGATCGGGTCCTTCTCGAACGCCATGCCGCCGAAGTAGCCGATCAGGCCGGAGTACAGGCCCCACGAGCCCGCCGCGATCGCGTCGAAGAAGCTGAACGAGCGCAGCGGATGCCGTACGGCGCCCATGGTCAGCGTGGTCGCGGTGCGGCCGCCCGGGATGTACCTGGCCACGACCAGGACGAGCCCGCCGCGTTCCGCCAGCGCGTTCCGCGCCCAGACCATCGCCTTCTTCTCCCGCAGCCTGCCCGCCGACTTGTTGCCGATCAGGTACGAGATGTGGTCACCCGCGAACGCGCCCAGTGCCGCGACCACAATGACCAGGACCAGCTCGGTCTGGCCCGAGGCCGCGAACACCGCCGCGGTGATGACGGCCGTTTCGGCCGGCACGACCGGGAAGAACCCGTCGAGCACCGACAGGGCGAACAGCGCGACATACAGCCACGGCGACGACATCACTTGTTCAAGGAAGTCGAGGATGGCGTGCGACATGGGCGCGTACTCCGATCGTTGGGGGCACCACACAGACTGTCCGTGCGGGATGTCCCGGGGTATCGGGGATGCCCCGGGTCGAACGCGGCCCTGTCCCCGATTCGGGTCAGGGCCGCCACCCCTGGAAGGTAGGGACTCCGCAGGTCACGCACATCGGTCGATCGGCACGGTCCGTCCCCTACTTTCGTCGGGGTCGGGCCGGTGAACCTCTCCCGATGACACCATCGATCCAAGCCTTTCGCGGCGGCGAAATCAGGAGTGGAGGTAGGCGATTTCCAGGTAGGGCTAGCCCTACCGTCACGGTGGGCGGCACCCCACCCTGACTTTCGTCAGGTGCCGTACTCGACCTCCGTCGGTCCCCGCCGCGGCCACCGGGAGATAACGTCGGCAGGTGTGAGGTATCTGCGTCAGCTCCGCCGCGAGAGCCCCCGCCAGGTGGTCTATGACCTGCTGCTCTGGGCGGGGCTGTGCGTGATCATCGCCGCGATGGGAGCCGACCCCTTCCTCGATCCCGCGCGGTTCGCCATGGTGACCCTGCCGCGCTGGGGCCTTGCCACGGTGGCCGTGCTGGTGGGCCGCCGCTGGCCGCTGGCCGCGCTGATCCTGCTGCTGCCGCTCGGGCCGTGGCGGTTCGCCGAGGGGTTCGCGACGGTGGACCTGACGTGGCTGCTGCCCCGGCGCGACGTCAAGATCCTGCCGCTGCTGCCGACCACGCCGTTCGTCATGTGGTACGCCTACCTGACCGGCCGGCGGCTGGCCCGCACGACGCCGGCGCTGGCGGCCTTCTGCCTGATCACGCTCGTCGGCGTGGCCGTGGTGCTGTGGATGGGCGGCGACCTCGCCTGGTGGGTGTCGATGGTCACCGCGCTGCTCGGCACGTACGTGGTGCCGTACCTGCTGGGCGTGCTGCGCAGGAGGCTGCTGCATCAGGCGCGGCAGGCCAGGCTGTCGGTCGAGGCGCAGGCCAGGCTGCGGGAGCGGGCGCGCATCGCGCGCGACATGCACGACTCGCTCGGCCACGACCTCGCGCTGATCGCGGTCAGGGCGGCGGGGCTGGAGCTGGCGCACGGGCTGGCGCCCGCCCAGGTCAAGGCGGTCGGCGAGCTGCGCGAGGCGGCCTCCGAGGCCACCGAGCGGCTGCGGCAGATCATCGGGATTCTGCGTGACGACGCCGACGCCGCGCCGCTGACGCCCCTGGACAGGCCCGCGGAACCCGCGCCGGGGGAGTCGGTGCCCGAGCTGGTGCACAGGGCCGCGGTCTCCGGCATGGCGATCAGGCTCGACCTGGCGGGCGGCCCGATGCCCGCCCTGGCCGGTCCGGTGGTGCAGGAAGGTCTCACGAACGCGGCCAAGCACGCGCCGGGCGCCGAGGTCGTGGTGTCGGTCTCGCCGCACCGCGTACGCGTGCGCAACGGGCCGCCGCGCACGCGGCCCACGGCCCGCAGGGGCGGTCTGGGACTGGCGAGCCTGCGCGAGCGGGTCCGGCTGGCCGGCGGCACGCTGACCGCGCGCCCCCTCGACGGCGGCTTCGAGCTCGACGTGACCCTCCCCCATGAGAGGGAGGAGGATCCCTGCCGCTCGGGAGGAGCGCGGGAGCCCGTCGCGACACCCTCGGAGCATGACTGACGCACGACCCGGCATCGGCCGTGTCACCGCCGCGATCGTGGCGGTCGCCGCCATGCTGCCCTATCTCACGCTGAAGCTGTTCTGGCTGGCCGGACACTACGTCGGCGTCGGCGACCCCGCCCTGATGGGCGACCCGGCGATGATCGGGCTGAACGCGATGACGTTCGGCATGAACGCCGTCGGCCTGCTGCCGGCGCTGGCCTTCACCATGCGCTGGGGCATGCGCCTGCCGGCCTGGCTGGTGCTGCTGCCGCTGTGGGTCGGCTCCGGCCTGCTGTCGGTGGTGGTCGTCAGCGCGCCGGTCGTGCTGGCCGCATCCGGGCTGGAGGCGCTGAGCGGAGGTCCCATCGAGCCGTGGGTCTACGCGATGGTGTACGGCGGCTTCGTCGGCCAGGGCGTGGGCCTGCTGGCCGCGTTCGTGCTCTACGCCAGGGACCGCTGGCCTGCGGTCTTCACCACCCGGCTCTCGCTCGCCTTCCCCAGCCCTTCCGCGCCGCTGCAGCGGGTGATCGCCTGGGGCGCTTTTCCAGTGGCCGTGGCGCTCGGCCTGATCATGCTGGTGGGGGTGATCGGGGCGGATCCGTACCTCGCGGTGCAGGATCTGCTGCGCGGCGCGCTGGCGATCGCGGCGGCGTTCGCGCTGGTCGAGCTCGTGCGCAGGAGGGGTGACGGCCCGTTCTGGCGTCCGCTGGCGCTGCTCTGGCTGGGCTCGGCCGTGCTGTTCTCCTGGGGCCTGTACGCGATGGTGCTCAGCGCGGCGGGCGGGCCGGTCAGCGCGGGGGAGGGCGGCCTGGAGCGGTTCGTGGCGCTGTTCGGCATGCTGACCGGGCTGGTGATGGGGATGTGCGGGGCGTTCCTCCTGACCGAACGCTCGGCAGCGCGGTCAGGTGTGCACGACGTGGAGGCGCTGCAGCAGCCGCTTGAAGGCGATGACCGAGAACGCGATCGCCGTACCGCTGATCAGGGCCACCGCTGACGTGCGCAGCAGCATGAACCCGGCCAATGTGCCCGCGAGCGACTCGTAGACCGCGAGCGCGATGCTGAGCGTGGAGTTCATCAGCAGCACGAACGCCCACAGCAGGGTGATCCGGGCGAAGAACCGGCGTACCCGCTCGTGCTTGAGCACCGCCGACGGCAGGTGGATGTAGTCGAGCGTGAGCTTCTGCACGAGCGGCCGGTTGAGCCGCACCGAGGCGAGGAAGGCGAAGCTGATGCAGATCGTGCCCATCTCGGGCTGGATGAAGAACCACATCCAGGTACCGGTCCAGAACGCCACGGCCGCGCGTACGGTGATCGCGAACGCGGCGAGGTACATCGTCGCGGGCACCTTCACCCGCCTGATCAGCCGCCAGATCACACCCAGGTAGACCCACGCGACGGTCAGGGCGAGCGCCCACTTGAAACCGAGGACCACCATGGCCAGGTAGAACACGGCCAGCGGCGCCACGACCGCCTCGAGCAGCTTGGGAGCCGCCTGCCTGGCGAGCGCGGTGAGGCGTGGAAGAGTGACCTGATGATGGTTCAAGGCTGCTCCGCAGATAGGCCGACGATCAGCGTCTACCCGGGCTTCCAGGGACCAGGCTTTCCCGATGGACCGCTCGCTGTCACCAGAGCGTCATCGCCGCCGTCCCGGAAACACGCCGGTGGCTTACCGTACCTGAGGGCCGGTGGTGTGACGGCCTCTTTGACCTGTTCGATCTGTCTCCACGAAACCGGCAGAGCCTTGACCGCGGCTTTCAGCCGAGTGACGCCGTGGCGAGCTTCGCGCCGAATCCCAGGAAGACCACGCCGACGCCCGAGGTCAGGCCCGCCCCGAGCCGCCTGCGGCGGCGGAACTGCGTGGCGAGGAACGTGCCGCCGAAGATCAGCGCGGTCAGGTAGAGGAAGCTGAAGAGCTGGATGACCGCGCCGAGGATGACGAACGTCAGCGCCGGGTTGGGGTAGCCGGGGTCGACGAACTGCACGAAGAACGAGACGAAGAACAGGATCGCCTTCGGGTTGAGCAGGCTGATCGTCAGCGCCTTGCGGAACGGGCGGGGCTCCGACCTGGACGGCGCCGCCGTCACGGGCTCCTCCGACACCTCGGGGGCGGCCCGCCACGACTTCCACGCGCCGCGGATCATCTGCAGGCCGATCCAGGCGAGGTAGAGGGCGCCCGCGTACTTGACGATGGTGAACAGCACCGGGTTGGAGCGCAGCAGCGAGGCCGCTCCGGCCGCGCTGAGGAACATCAGCACCGTGTCGCCTACGAAGACCCCGCACGCCGCCCGGTAGCCCTGCCGCACGCCGTGCGCGGCGGCGTGGGTGAGCACGAAGAGCGAGTTGGGCCCCGGCAACAGGATGATCAGGAAGGCGCCGATGGCGTAGGCCCAGAAATCGGTGATGCCGAAGAACATGCCGCTTGCTCCAGGGGACGAACCGATGACATCACACGATATCCGGAGATCGATGACTTTCCCGCTCCGGTCCCCCTCTGTACGGGCGGCTCCTCCGCCGTGCGGGGCATCTGTCCCGTGCGGCAAAGGTCGTGTTTGGGTCTTGTAAGCGCGGTGTGTCAAAGCTACTATCGCGGCAATCCTTAGGAAAGTTTCCTAAAAGTAATCCCGATCCGAACCAGTCCTGACAACCGCAGCAAGGTCTCGCGCAGACACCCCCGAAAGGCCCGCGCACACCTCCGCGGGCCGTGCCGTACGGCTTGCGTTCTCACCCCCCTGCGCAAGCCGTACGGCACGCGACACCCCCCCGAAGGAAAGACCCGTGAGATTACGCGCGATCCTCCTGGCACTCGCCACCGCCGCCGCACTCACCCTCCACGCCTCGCCGGCCCAGGCCGCCTCCGCCACCGCGACGTTCGTCAAGGTGTCCGACTGGGGCTCCGGCTTCGAAGGCAAGGTGACCGTCACCAACGGCACCACCACCGCCCTGCCCACCTGGAACGTGCAGTTCGACCTGCCGTCCGGCTACAGCATCCCGTCCGCCTGGGACGCCGTCATGGCCAGGAACGGGCAGCACTACACCTTCACCCCGCCGAGCTGGGCCGGCCCGCTCGCACCCGGGGCCAGCGTGAGCTTCGGCTTCAACGGCAGCCCCGGCGGCCTGCCCGGCGTCACCGGCTGCACGCTCAACGGCGCCCCCTGCGAAGGCGACGACACCCCGCAGCCCGGCGTCCCCGGCGCGCCGGGAACGGTCACCGCCACCGCCACCGACACCTCCATCACCCTGACCTGGGGCGCCTCCAGCGGCACCGTCACCGGCTACCGCGTCTACGAAGGCGGCACGGTCAAGGCCACGGTCACCGGCACCACGGCCACCATCGGCGGGCTCGCCGCCTGCCGGACGCACACCTACACCGTCAAGGCGTACAACGATCAAGGCGAGTCGGCGGGACGCGACGTCACCGCCACCACCACCGGCTGCACCGGAAGCCCGAACGACCTGCCCAAGCACTTCCTCACCGGCTACTGGCACAACTTCGTCAACCCGGCCGTCGAGCTCAGGCTCTCGGCCGTGCCCGACGAGTACGACCTGATCGCCGTCGCGTTCGGCGAGGCCACCGCGAGCCCCGGCGAGGTCACCTTCGCCGTGGACGGCGAGCTGGCCACGGCGCTCGGCGGCTACACCGACGCCCAGTTCAAGGCCGACGTCCAGGCCCTGAAACAGCGCGGCAAGAAGGTGATCCTCTCGGTCGGCGGCGAGGCCGGCCGGGTGCAGGTGGCCGACGCCGCCGCGGCGACCCGCTTCGCCGACTCGGTGTACGCGCTCATGCAGAGCTACGGCTTCGACGGCGTGGACATCGACCTGGAGAACGGCCTCAACGCCACCTACATGGCCCAGGCCCTCAGGTCGCTGCGCGCCAAGGCGGGCGACGGCCTCATCATCACCATGGCCCCGCAGACCATCGACATGCAGACGACCGGGATGGAGTACTTCAAGCTCGCCCTGTCGATCAAGGACATCCTCACCGTCGTCCACACGCAGTACTACAACTCCGGCAGCATGCTCGGCTGCGACCAGGCCCAGGCGTACGCGCAGGGCTCGGTGAACTTCATCACCGCCCTGGCCTGCATCCAGCTCGAGAACGGCCTGCGCCCCGACCAGGTGGCGCTGGGCCTGCCCGCCGGTCCCGGCGCGGCCGGCGGCGGCGTCGTCGCGCCCTCCGTCGTCAACCAGGCACTCGACTGCCTGGCCAAGCGCACCAGTTGCGGATCGTTCGTGCCGCCGCGCGCCTACCCGGACATCCGGGGCGCGATGACCTGGTCCATCAACTGGGACGCGAGCAACAACTGGTCGTTCTCCAAGACCGTCAAGCCTCACCTCCAGGGGATGCCATGAGAATTCGCAGCAGAGTCATCGCTTTAGCGACCGGCGTGGCACTCGCGCTGACCGGCGCGGGGCTCGCGGCTCCCGCACAGGCCACCGTTCAGCAGGTCAGGCAGCTCGCCGCCGAGTGGGCGCCGTACACCTCGTACGCGGTCGGCGCGGTCGTCACCTACCAGGGCGTCGACTACGTGTGCCTGCAGGCCCACACCTCGCTGCCCGGCTGGGAGCCGCCGAACGTGCCCGCACTGTGGCAGCGCGGCTCGGGCGGCGGCAACGACACCACGCCCCCGTCGGCGCCCGGCAACCTCCGTACGACCGGCGTCACCTCCAGCAGCGTCTCCCTGGCCTGGAACGCCTCCACCGACAACGTGGGCGTCACCGGCTACAACGTCTACCGCGGCGGCACCCTGGTCACCACCGTGACCGGCACGTCGTACACCGACACCGGCCGCGCCCCGAGCACCAGCTACACCTACACCGTCCGCGCCCGCGACGCCGCGGGCAACCTGTCCGGCGCCAGCAACTCCGTCACCGCGACCACCTCCGCGGGCGACGGCAACCCCGGGCCCAACCCGACGAAGATGGCCGGAGCCCCCTACCTCTACATGGGCTGGGGCAACCCGCCGAACCCCGGCACGGTGATGGACGCGACCGGCGTCAAGGGGTTCACGATGGCGTTCATCCTGTCCAGTGGCGGCTGCACCCCGGCGTGGGACGGCAACAGGCCGCTGACCGGCGGCCCCGACCAGCAGGCGATCAACACGATCAAGTCGAAGGGCGGCCAGGTCCAGATCTCCTTCGGCGGCTGGCAGGGCAACAAGCTCGGCCCCAACTGCTCGTCACCGCAGGCGTACGCGAACGCGGTGCAGCAGGTCATCAACGCCGTCGGCCCCGACGTCGTGGACTTCGACATCGAGAACACCGACGAGTTCGCCGACTACACCGTCCAGGACCGCATCCTGAACGCCCTCAAGATCGTCAAGCAGAACAACCCGAACATCAAGATCGTCGTCACCTTCGGCACCGAGCGGACCGGCCCGAACAACCACGGCGTCCGCCTCATCAACCAGGCCAAGGCGCTCAACGTGCCGATCGACAACTTCACGATCATGCCGTTCGACTTCGGCAGCTCCAACATCTACCAGGACACCGTCAACGCCGCCGAGGGCCTGAAGAACGTGCTCAAGAACGCCTACGGCTGGACCGACGCGCAGGCCTACGCCCACATGGGCATCTCCGGCATGAACGGCCTGTCCGACCAGCAGGAGCTGACCACCCCCGCCACCTGGACCCAGATCCGCGACTGGGCCAACTCCAAGGGCCTGACCAGGATGGCGTACTGGGCGGTCAACCGCGACCGCGGCTGCCCCGGCGGCGGCGTGGTCTCGAACTGCAGCGGCATCGCGCAGGCCGACTGGGAGTTCACCAGGATCACCGCCGGCTTCTGAGTCACCGACCGGCCCGCCCCTTCGCACAGGGGCGGGCCCCAGTGAGGCCACCCGTGAGGACAGCATGAGATCCCGAGCACCGGCGGTCCTCCTCGCCGCCGCACTCACCGCGTTCACAGCACGTCCCGCCGTCCCGGCACATGCCGCCGACATCGCCGTCAACCCCGGCTTCGAGTCCGGCCTGACCGGCTGGACCTGCTCGCACGCCGAGACCGTCACCTCACCCGTGCACGGCGGCACCCAAGCCCTGCGCGCCACCCCGCAGGGCGACGACCTGGCCCGTTGCGAGCAGACCATCACCGTCCAGCCGGACACCGCCTACCGGCTCTCGGCCTGGGTGCATGGCTCGTACGTCTTCCTCGGCGCCACCGGCGACGGCGTCGACGCCAGCACCTGGGCCTCGCCCGGCGCGGCCTGGACGCAGCTCACCACCTCCTTCACCACCGGCCCCGCCACCACATCGGTGACCGTGCACCTCAACGGCTGGTACGGCCAGGGCCCCTACCTCGCCGACGACGTCGAGCTCGACGGCCCCGGCGGCGGCGACCCCCAGGAGGACACCCAGCCGCCCACCGTCCCGGGGAACGTCACCGTCGGCCGCGCCACCGCGAGCAGCCTCGACGTGAGCTGGTCCGCCTCGTCCGACGACACCGGCGTGGCCAGGTACGAGGTGTCCAGGGACGGCGACGCCCCCACCGCCGTCACCGGCACCAGGTTCACCGCGACCGGCCTGGCCCCGCGGACCTCGTACGCCTTCCGCGTGCGCGCCTGCGACGCCGCGGGCAACTGCTCCCCATACTCCGGCCCGGTCACCGGCACCACGACCGACGCCGGCGGAGGCGGGAGCGAACTGCCCGAGCGGGTCATGGTCGGCTACCTGCACGCCTCGTTCGCCAACGGCTCCGGCTACATCCGCATGAGCGACGTACCCGACGAGTGGGACGTCATCCAGCTCGCCTTCGGCGAGCCCACCTCCGTCACCTCGGGCGACATCCGCTTCAACCGCTGCCCCGCCTCCGAATGCCCGGGCGTCGAACCGGAGCCGGAGTTCATCGCCGCCATCAAGGCCAAGCAGGCCCAGGGCAAGAAGGTGCTGCTCTCGATCGGCGGCCAGAACGGCCAGGTCCAGCTCACCACCACGGCCGCCCGCGACGCGTTCGTCGGCTCCGTCTCCGCCATCATCGACACGTACGGGCTCGACGGCCTCGACATCGACTTCGAAGGCCACTCCCTCTACCTGAACCCGGGCGACACCGACCTCGGCCACCCGACCACCCCGGTCATCGTCAACCTCATCTCCGCGCTCAAGACCCTCAAGAGCCGCTACGGCGACGACTTCATGCTCACCATGGCGCCGGAGACGTTCTTCGTCCAGCTCGGCCACCAGTTCTACGGCCCGGGACCGAACGGCACGGCCGACAACAGGAGCGGGGCCTACCTGCCCGTCATCCACGCCCTGCGCGACGACCTCACCCTGCTCCACGTGCAGGACTACAACTCAGGACCGATCATGGGCCTCGACGGCCAGTACCACACGATGGGCGGGCACGACTTCCACATCGCCATGACGGACATGCTGCTGGCCGGCTTCCCCATCGCGGGCGACCCCGCCAACGTGTTCCCGCCGCTGCGCCAGGACCAGGTGGCCATCGGCCTGCCCGCCTCACCGAACGCGGGCAACGGGTTCACCACCGTCTCCGAGGTGCACAAGGCCTTCGACTGCCTGGCCAAAGGCAGCGGCTGCGGGTCGTACCGGCCGCGCGGCGTCTACCCGGACCTGCGCGGGCTCATGGCCTGGTCGATCAACTGGGACGCCTTCAACGGAAAGGAGTTCTCCCGCGAGCACCGCGCCTACCTCGACGCACTCACCTGACCTCAGGTGACCCTGACGAGCTGCGTCGGCTTGAGCGGGATGCCGAGGCCGGGCGGCCGGTAGGTGGGCAGCGCCTCGCCGTACTCGTGCATCCAGGCGTGGTCCACCATCAGCCGCATCCGGCCCGGCCGCGGCCGCTCGCCCGGCTCCGTCCTCGCCGGGCGGCCGGCCAGCCTGGTCACGGCCTCGGCCAGCAGCTCAGGGTCCGGCGGCGTCAGATCGCAGTGGTCGTCGGGCCCGATCAGCAGGTCCACGTCCGGCGGCAGCGGGTAGATCGGCCGCGGCAGCGCCAGCACCAGCGGCGGCGGCGCCATCGGCCATCCGCACTCCACCGCCTCCAGCAGCACCGACCGCGACGTCCTGCGCGCGAACAGTCCCTCGGCCAGCGCCCAGCTCAGCGCCCCGACATCGGCGCGGTCCTCGCCGCACGCGTGCAGGCACAGGTACGGCACCAGCGGGATGCCCGCGCCGCCCGCCTGCGCCCACCCGCCGCCGCATCCGGTCAGCACCAGCAGCGCCAGCATCGCCCGGTACGCGGTGTCCGCATGCGGCGTCTCCAGCCGGCCCGGCACGATCACGCACCGGCCGCCGGTCTTCTCCGCCGTCACCCCCAGCTCCCGCGCCGTCTTCAACGCCCGCGACGCCGCCACCCCCGTGTACGCCTCCTGCCACGCCGGCGTGTACGGCTCCGCCCGGTCCTCGTACCCGCCCGGCCACACACCCGGCAGCCCGGGACGCGGCACCCCGTACACCGCGAGCAGCAGGTCGAACACCGTCGTCACCGGCTCGCCACCGTCACGCAGCACCGGCACGCCGCGCCGCAGCACCCCCGTGCCGTCGTCGAAGCGCGGCAGCAGCACCTCGGCCGCCTGCCCGCCGTACACGGTCAGCCGGTCGCACACCTCGCCCGTCAGCCCGCCCGGCACGTACGCGCCCTCCCGCTCCCGCAGCCGCACCAGCGACGGCAGGTCCGTACGCTCCATCGCGTGCCCGGCGAACGGCGAGCGGTCCAGGTAGAACTCCTTGAGCAGCACATGCCCCATGGCCATCGCCAGCGCGCCGTCCGTGCCCGGCCGCACCACCAGCGTCTCGTCCGACAGCCGGGTCGGGTGTGTGCCGATCGCCACCACCTTCTGCCCCTTGTACCGCCCGGCGATCACCCACGGCGTGTCCGCCGTACGCGCCATCCGGTTGTTCTCGCCCCACAGCAGCACGTACGCCTGCCGCGCCCAGTCGTCGGCGCCGGGACCGGCGAACCAGGGCCCCAGTACCTGCTCGGGCGCGCACGGATGCTCGGTCAGCACCGCGCCCCCCATCGCGCCCACCAGCCGCGACAGCGGCGAGGTCGCAAGGGCCGCCACCCGCTCGGCCCCGTGCCTGGCCGCCGTGTCCACGATCGCGGCGGCGGCCATCTCCGCCGCCGTGGCGTCGTCCAGCGGCACCCGCCGCTCACCCCGGGCGCGGTGGTAGAGCTGAGAGTTTCCTGTGAGTTTCGCCCAGGCCGCGACCGGGTCGCGCACCCCGTCCCGTACCTCGAAATAGAGCCTGACCAGTGCCTGGTTGACCTGCGATCCCCCCATGGAAAAAGTTCAACACAGAGAGTGACGGCGTATGCGGATACGTGTCGGCATGTCGGGGATAAGAATCGGCAGCGCTCGCCCATGCCGAGTGGCAGCACGTCCCGGCATGCGGCAGGCTAGACCGCGCCATGGATTACGCAGCTCTCACGGGGATCGTCCTCGCCGCCGGTGTCATCCTCGCTCTCGTCGCGCAGTGGCGAGGCTGGCGCCCGCCGCTCTGGGTCTCGCTCACGGTCGGCATCGCCGTGCGCGTGCTCATCATGTACGTCGCGGCCATCGGCACATGGCAGCCGATCGACTTCGTCAACAGCTTCAAGCCCGCGGGCGAGGCCGTCCTGCGCGGCGAGGACCCGGTGCTGGCCAGCAACGGCGGCTGGCACTTCCTGCCGACCATCCCCTACGTCTACGGCATCCTGCTGTGGCTCGGCATCCCGTGGGAGTACGCCGGCCGCCTGGTCACCGTGGTCGCCGACATCGTGCTCATCCCGCTGGTCGGCAAGCTCGCCGGCGGCCCCAAGGCGTCGCTGCGCGCCTTCCAGTACGCGCTCAACCCGCTCGCCCTGCTCGTCGCCTCCGTGCACGGCCAGGTCGAGCCGGTCGCGCTGGTGTTCGGCGTGGCCGCGTTCGTGGTGGCGCGCGGCCCCGGCGACCCCGACAGGCCCGGCATGGTCACCGACGTCGTCGCCAGGGTGCGGCAGGGCATCAGCGCCTACGGCGTGCGCGGCTCCATCCCGCGCGTGATCGGCCGCGGCGGCATGCTGCACCGTCCGCTGATCCCCGGCCCCGACGACCGCGCCCACCTGCGCCGGGGTGCGCTGGCCGGCCTGCTCATGGGTCTCGCGCTGTGTGCCAAGAGCTGGCCCATCTGGCTGATCCCCGGCATGCTGCTGCTCCTGCCCAACCTGCGCGCCCGCGTCATGGGGCTGTTCACCACCGGGCTCGTGCCGGTCTTCTTCCTGGTGACGCTGCCGATCTTCGCCGGCACGTCGCTCAGCCAGATCCCGGCCGTCATCGACACCATCCGCGACATCCGGCCCATCGTCGGCGAATGGGGCTGGACGCCGTGGTTCACCGGCGGAAGCTGGGACCTGCGGCCCGAGCTGGCCTCGTTCGGCACCAACCTGATCTACGTCAGCGTCCTGGTCGTCATCCTGCTGTGGCGGCGGGCCGACCCGATCGACATGACCACGGCCATCCTGCTCATCTTCATGGTCATGACGCCCCGGCTCGGTGCCCAGTACCTGCTGTGGTTCATGCCGTTCCTGGTCGCCAGGCCCACCAGGTTCGCCTGGGCGGCCATCCTGACCACGTCGTTCTGGTCGGCCTACGGCTACCTCTACATGACCCAGTTCGATGCGCAGACCTGGTGGCTGCTGCACACGTACTGGTCGCGGGCCTCGATCGTGATGCTGCCGATCCTGCTGCTGGCGATGCCCTGGGGCCGCCGCGTCGCGAAGGTCCCAGGGCTCGCCCGCCCTCTTAAGGGCGGCACTAAGGTCGGCTCGCCGGCGTCTCCGGCGTCGCCGGCCGCCTCATAGGCACAGCCGCCGCCACAGCGTGACCCACTGGTCGGGGTGCACGTGGCCCACGACGGCGTCGCGGGCCACGCCGGCCGCCGCGAGCGCGGCGTCCACACCGGCGTAGTGCGGCTTCAGCGAGGCGCGCACCGAGCCGCCCACCCCGCCGAAACCCCGCTCCACCAGCTCCTGGTACGAGCGGCGGCCGGTGACCAGCGGCTGCGGCCTGCGCTCGATGCGCAGGATCGCCGAGTCCACCGACGGCACCGGGCGGAAGCTCTCCCTGCCGATCGTGTCGCCGAGCCGCCAGTCGAACCACGGCCACGACCGCACCGTGACCAGGCTCCAGCGGCCGTAGTCGCCGGTGCGCTTGCGCGCGTACTCCCGCTGGGTGAGCAGCGTCGCCGAGGTCAGTCCGGGCGCACGCAGGCACCAGTCCACGATCCGCGACGTCGCCGAGTACGGGATGTTCCCCACGACCGCGAACGGCTCGCCAGGCGGCCGCGCCCGCGCGAAGTCGCCCCTCACCACCTGGATGCGCGCATCGTCGCGGGTCCGCGCCGCCAGCGCACCGGCCAGCCTCGGGTCCAGCTCGTAGCCGATCACCCGCGCGCCCGCCGCGGCCAGCGCGAACGTCAGCACCCCCGTCCCCGGGCCCGGCTCAAGCACCAGCCCCTCGGGCGCGGCGGCCTTGACCACCAGGTGCACGGCATGCCGGTCGACGAGGAAGTTCTGCGACAGCGTGCGCCGCGCCCGATCGACGGGCGTGCGACCGCCACCGGCGTTCCTGATCTTCTTCTGAGTGTGTGAATGATTCCCGTGCGCGAAGTTCTGCGCCACAGCACTGCCCTTTCCTGGGCCTCGAGATGAACAGGTCTCTCGAACGGCCCCGGGCGCGCCTGCGGACGCTCAGCCTCTCGTCGTCAGCTCATCGCATCCGCTAGCGGGCCAGAGGCCGGCTGTGGCGGATGCGGATGAACACCGGGCAGCAGCACATGCTCGACATGGCGGCCACTGTAGGAGGCGGCGCTCCGGGCGGGCAAAGCATTTATTGCGTCGCGCGCGACGATCAGATCGGACAATCTGGAGACATGCAGGCGACGATCACGGTCACCCCGGCACAGCTCCCCGAGCTGCTGCTGCACGTCGCCGTGGTCCGTCCCGTCTTCCTCTGGGGCGCGCCCGGCATCGGTAAGAGCTCCCTGGTACGCGAGTTCGCCGATTCGCTCGGCCTCGACTGTGTGACGCTGCTCGGCACCCAGCTCGCCCCCGAAGACCTCATCGGCGTGCCCGAGCTGGTCGGCGGGCGCAGCAGGTTCGCCCCGCCCGAGACGATCGCCAGGCCCGAGCCCTACTGCCTGTTCCTCGACGAGCTCAACGCCGCCTCTCCCGAGGTGCAGAAGGCGTTCTACTCGCTGATCCTCGACCGCCGCATCGGCACGTACGAGCTGCCCGCCGGCTCCGTCGTGATCGGCGCGGGCAATCGCGCCACCGACAACGCACTGGCCAGGCCCATGGCCTCCGCGCTGATCAACCGGCTGGTCCACGTCCACCTGCGGGCCTCCTCCGACGACTGGCTGAAGTGGGCCGCCGCCAACGGCATCCACCCGTGGATCATCGACTACCTCACCCAGCGGCCCGACCACCTGTGGAGCCCGCCGCCGAAGACCGAGGAGCCGTTCTCCTCGCCGCGCGCCTGGCACATGCTGTCCGACGTGCTGCTCTCGTACGGCGACGACATCTCCGACGAGACCCTCGGCGTGCTCGCCTTCGGCACCCTCAGCAACGCCCACGCCTCCGCCTTCCGCGCCTACGTCAAGACCGTGCGGCACGCCTACGACCTCGAAGCCGTGCTCAAGGGCGACGCGCCGTGGCCGCGCCGGCCGGAGGAACGCGACCTGCTGTACTTCCTCGCCGAGGCGTTCCGCGCCCGCCTGATCAAAGAGCTGCCCGCCGACAAGCGCGGCGCCTCGAGCCGGGGCCGCGACCTCGGCTTCCGCGCCAAGACGCTGCTGGTCGAGCTGGCCGAGATCTCCCTGGAGTGCGCCCAGCTCGTCATCGCCAACGACGCCGACGGCACGCCCGTGCTGCCCACCTGGTTCCTCGTCGAGGTCGGCAGGGACGTGCCCCGCCTGATGGCCGCCCGCTCATGAGCCGGCGCAAGGCCAAGGCCGACCCCTGGCGCGCCGAGGCGCTCAAGGGCTGGGAGACCGTCACCAGGCTGCCGCTGTTCCGCGTCTTCTCCAGCCGCCTGTACGAAGACGGCGACCTGGGCGCCGACACCTGGGCGTACGTCAACGCCCGCGGCCACGTGCACTTCCACGCCAAACGCCGCGCCCCCGCCGAGGAATGGGCGTGGGTGTTCGCCCACCTCCTGCTCCACCTCGGCTTCGGCCACGCCGACCCGCGCTCGTGCGCGCCGAAGGACATCGACGACGACCTGCCCGGCCCGGCGTACCACGCGGCCTGCTGCCTGGCCGTCGAGCGCTTCCTGCGCACCCTCAAGATCGGCCGCTGCCCCGCGCCGTTGCCCGCCGAGCTGCCACCGCACGACGAGGTGGCGCTGTCGGAGCTGTGGCGGCGCACCAGCGTGCCCGACGCCTACCGCCCCCTGGGCGCGCCCGACTTCCGCATCGGCACCGCCGAGCTGGCCGACCTCCTCGACTTCCAGCGCTCGTTCGCCATCGGCATCGCCGACGCCGCCACGGCCGCGCTGGATGCGGCGGGCGAGCCGCGCACCCCCGCGCAAGGCCACGTGAAAGGGCCGTGGGATGCGGCGCTGCGCTGGTTCGTGTCGTCGTACCCGCTGCTCGGCGCGCTGGCCGCGGGCATGACGATCGTCTCCGACGCCGACCTCGCCCGCGACCGGGACATCTCGATCGCCGCCGTCAGCGCCGAGGCGGGGGAGATCTACATCAACCCGCTCAGCAAGCAGACCGAGCAGGGCTGGCGCTTCGTGCTGGCACACGAGATGCTGCACGCCGCGCTCCGCCACGGCGAACGCGCCGGTATGCGCGACGCGTACCTGTGGAACGTCGCCTGCGACTACGTCATCAACGGCTGGCTGGTCGAGATGGGAGTCGGCGAGATGCCGGAAGGCCTGCTGTACGACCAGTCGCTCACCGGCATGTCCGCCGAGGCCGTCTACGACCGCATCGCCACCGACCTGCGCCGCCTCAGGAAGCTCGGCACGCTGCGCGGGCGCGGCCTCGGCGACGTGCTCGACCACCCGCCCCGCCGCCCCGCCGGCGGCTACGTCGATCTCGACGAGTACTACCGCAACGCCCTGACCACCGGCCTCGCCTACCACCAGTCCAGCGGCAGGGGCCTGCTGCCCGCCGGGCTCGAACAGGAGATCCGCGCCCTCGACCAGCCGCCGCTGCCGTGGGACGCCCGCCTCGCCCGCTGGTTCGACGAGCACTTCCAGCCCGAGGAGCGGCGCCGCACCTACGCCCGCGCCTCCCGCAGGCAGGCCGCCACCCCGCACATCCCGCGTCCCGGCCGGATCAGGCCAGAGGAGATCGTGCGCAAGACCACGTTCGGGGTGGTGCTCGACACCTCGGGCTCCATGGACGTCAAGCTGCTCGGCAAGGCACTCGGCGCCATCGCCTCCTACGCCGCGGCCCGCGACGTGCCCCGGGCTCGCGTGGTGTTCTGCGACGCGGCCGCCTACGACGCCGGCTACCTGCCCGTCGAGGAGATCGCCTCCAAGGTCAGGGTGCGCGGCCGGGGCGGCACCGTCCTGCAGCCCGGCGTCAGGCTGCTCGAACGCGCCGACGACTTCCCACCCGACGGGCCCATCCTGCTGATCACCGACGGGCAGTGCGACGTGCTGCGCATCCGGCGCGAGCACGCCTTCCTCATCCCGCAGGGCGCCTCACTGCCCTTCCGCCCGCGCGGGCCTGTCTTCCACCTCAAGTGACGCCGTGACAGACGACGGGCCGGCGCTTGACGGCCAGCACCTCCCAGCAGGGGACGGCGCGCAGGTGCGGCAGGCCGTCGCTCCACGCGGCCGATTGTCACAAGCGCACGGCCGGGCGGCCCCGTTAGCGTCGGAGGTCCACGACAGGAGGCCCTCATGGACGTACTCGACCGTGCCGAGCACTACCTGCTGCACCACGGACGCCTCATCGACAGGCTGCGCTTCCAGGCGCTCTTCCGAGGCGGCCCGCGCGAGCCGGTGCTGCACGCACTGCGCGCCTACCAGAACCCCGACGGCGGCTTCGGCCACGCGCTCGAACCCGACCTGCGCGGGGCGGCCAGCCAGCCGGAACCCGTCGAGGTGGCACTGTGGATCCTGGACGAGCTGGACGCCTTCGACTCGCCGATGGTGCCCGCCGCCTGCGACTACCTCGCCTCCGTGACCACGCCCGACGGCGGGGTGCCCTGGGTGCTGCCGACTGTCCGCGACGCGCCGCACGCCCCCTGGTGGCAGACGGACGACGACCCGCCCGGCGCCCTCGTGCCCACCGCGCCGATCGCGGGACTGCTGCACAAACACGGCATCACGCATCCGTGGCTGGACGGGGCCACCGCGTTCTGCTGGGCGCGGCTCGCCGACCTCAAAGAGCCCGGTCCGTACGACGCCATGGCCGTGCTGGCCTTCCTGAGCCACGTCCCCGACCGGGAACGCGCGCTTGCCGAGTTCGACCGGCTGCGCGACACCCTCCTCGGCACCGTCACCTACGACCTGTCCGCGCCCGGCCACGTCCACCACCCGCTCGACTTCGCGCCCCGCCCGTCGCCGCTGCCGCTCTTCCCCCAAGACCTGCTGGACGCCCACCTCGACGCGCTGCTCGCCGCCCAGTCAGAAGAAGGCGGCTGGGGGGCGAACTGGCCGATGTGGACGCCGCTGGTCGAGCATGAGTGGGGCGGTTACATCACCGTCCAGCGGCTCAGGACGCTGCAGGCGTACGGGAGGCTGGCCGATCTGCCGTAAGGCGATCTGTCGGAGGGGCGGCGTACGTTGGAGGCATGTACGCCGAACGGCCGCCGTCACCGGGCCTCGCGGGGCGCCTCGCCTGCGAGTGGCTCCGCACCAGCGACACGCTGGATGCCGCCGCCTCCGGCGCTCCGGCCTCTGGCCCCGTCGCCTGCGGCGTTTCGTCCTCTGACCTCGTCGTCTCCGACGTCTCCGACGTCTCCGACGCCTCCGACGCCTCCGACGCCTTCGCGCATGATGCCCTGGCTCTCGGCACTTCCGCTTCCTCCGGCGTTTCCTCCCCGGCCCGCGCGGCGGAGGGCGTTGGCTCGGCCGTCCTGGCACTTGCGGGCGGCGACGCGTGGCGAGAGGTGGGCGCGGCGGGCGGGGACGCGCGGCGAGGGGTGAGCGCGGCGGCGGTCGGTGACGCTCGGCAGGCGGTTGCGGCTGTCGCAGGCCGGTCAGTTCGGCAGGCGTCCCCCTCCCGAGAG
The DNA here is from genome assembly GCF_040678535.1 of Nonomuraea sp. NPDC052634. NCBI lineage: Bacteria > Bacillati > Actinomycetota > Actinomycetes > Streptosporangiales > Streptosporangiaceae > Nonomuraea > Nonomuraea sp. NPDC052634. Next base: position 86,411 of record NZ_JBFATY010000018.1, read on the forward strand.
GGCGAGCGCGTGGGCCGCGCGCAGTCCGGCGCACGGGCAGCAGGGGAAACAGGAGAACAGTCCCGTGCACAGGACGCCACGAGAGCCGCGGATCGGTTCGGCGCACAAGGCCCAGCCGGAGCAGGGGAGGGCACGGAAGCCGAGACCGTGCTCGTGGTGCCCGATGCCTGCGTCGATCTGATCTGGGGCGACGACGGGCCGTTCGTGGCGGGCCCTGACACCGGGCCCATACCGGCCACCATCGGGACGGGCGAGATCCTCATCGGGGTGCGGTTCAGGCCGGGCGCGGTCGGCGCGTTCTTCGGCGTACCGCTCGCCGACCTGCTCGACAGCCGCGTACCGCTGGCGGACCTGCCAGGCGGTCACGCCTTCATTCGCGAGCTGACCGACGGCCCCATCGACACCGCACAGGCGCGGCTGCAAGCCCTGCGTGCGGCCGTCCAGCGCCGCCTGCTCGATCCCGATTGCGGGCACGCAGGCCAGGATCTGGACCCGGCCGCTCCCGCCATCGCGGAAGGGCTGCGCCAGGGGAAGGCGGTCAGCGAGGTCGCCTGGTCGCTCGGCTTCAGCGAGCGCCAGCTACGCCGCCGCAGCGTGGCGGCGTTCGGCTATTCGCCCAAGACGCTCCAGCGCATCGTCCGCTTCCAGCACGCGCTCCGCCTGGCCCGCGCCGGCCTGCCGCTGGCCCAGGTCGCCGCCACGGCCGGCTACACCGACCAGGCCCACATGGCCAACGACGTGCGGCGGCTGAGCGGCGGACCGATGAGGGGCCTTCTTTAGGCCCTCACTTCTTCCCCGACACCGGCCGTTTTCCGGAAACGAGCCCCTGCACCCATGTCGCGCTCGGGTCGCTGTCGATCAGCAACGCCCGTGTCAGCAGGCTCAGCGGAATGGCGAGAATCGCACCGAGCGGCCCGAGCACGAAAGTCCACACGATCAGCGAGATGAACGTCATCGTCGTGGAAAGCCCAACGGCGTCGCCCAGGAATTTCGGCAGAATGAACGACTGCGTGACGACGTTGATGACGATGTACGCGCCGATGACCAGCAGCATCGTCCGCACCCCGCCGTCCAGCAGGGCGAGCATGGCCGGCGGCAGCAGACTGATCACGAAACCGATGTTGGGGATGTAATTGGCGATCAGCGCCAGCACGCCCCACAGCAGCGGCAGCGGCACGTCCAACAATGACAGTGCGATCATGTCGAGAATCGCGTTGATCAACCCGAAGACGGTGGAGACGATCAGATAACGCCGGGTCTTGTGCGCGAACGTGGCCAGCGCCGTCACCATGTGCGGCCGGTTTCCCTCGCCCGCGGTGAGCACTTTCGAGGTGACCGGAGCGTCGAGCGACATCGCCAGCAGCAGCACCACGATGAGGAAGAGCGCCGACAGCACGCCGATCAGGCTGCCGAGCAGGACCTGCACCAGCTCCAGCACCCTGCCGGGGTCGAACGCCTGCAACGCCCTGTTCAGCACGTCGGTCCCCACGCCGTGCTCCGAGGCCCAGCGCTGAGCGTCGGCCACGAGCTGCTGGAACTGGTCGGTGTACGCGGGCAGCAGGTAGGCGAGCTGGGTGGCCGAGATGGTGACGATGCCGACCATGGCGAGCAGTATCAGGACGACGATGGCGAAGGGCACGGCGACCTGGAGCCAGGTCGGGGCGTGCCGGCGGGCCAGCCAGCCGCGTACCGGGGAGACCGCGATGACGAGCACGAGCGCCAGCACCACGGGGCCGGCGATGGAGGAGACCTCGCGGATGCCGAAGAGCACGATCACCCCGGCGGCCAGGCCGACCAGGATGATCACCGCCCGGGGCACGGATTGATCAAGCACGCCCCGTACTTACCCGTGACGCAGGGGCGCACCGCCGATTTGACGGTTCCGGGAGGCGTACATAGAGTTCACCAGTCCCAAGGGAACGGCGGTGATCGCCGGACTCACTCGGGGACCACCTCCTAAGAGATCACCACTCCGGTGACACGTGCGCGTGCACTCGGAACGGCTGGTAACTTAGAGGGGTTGTCTCCGAAAGGGGACGCGGCTTAATTCTTGGCAAGTCGTTCGAGTCGGGTCAATTTGACAGGGCTCGGGGCGGCTGAAAAGAT
>NZ_JBFATY010000019.1:0-78433 GCF_040678535.1 Nonomuraea sp. NPDC052634
CTAAAAGGAATCCACGTCATGGAAACATGACGGGGTAATGCATCATGCACTGGCTTTTAACACACTGTTGAGTTCTCAAGAAACGGACGCGTACACCCGGCTGAGACCCACTTTCGGTGGGCCTCGCGCCGTGAGGCGCTATCTCGTTCGCCGCAATCTTACCAGTTCGCCTCGCCTCGTGTCAACTCTCGCGACTTGACGAGAAGCGAATCGGACTTCCAAGATTGTCTGCCCCGATCTGAGGCAACCCCCGCAACGTACCGTGTCACTGTGGTCATGTCGAATCAACCGCATTTTCGGTGATGTCGACACACCCCAGGACAACCCGTGCGAGAACACGCCGAAGCAGCCTCGCCGAGTGGCTCGTTACTTCAAGGGGTTTGCCCTGGGGCCCGTCCGCCTGTCCGGCGTCCGGCTCACTCCCGGGGCGAAGTGAAAGATTAGGTGCCGATCCACGACTCGTCAAATCGCCCCGCCCTACGCGACGAAACCCGCCCCAACGCGGTGACGCCCACCCCAACGCCGCTGCCTCCACCCCGACACGGCCATGCCCGACCCAACGCGACAACCGCCGGTCTATCGCGACAAGGGCGACCTACGCGGTAAGAAACAGCCGTGAGCGTTCCGGGTCACGCATCAGCCCAAGCCATCGGCTAGAGCACCCCAGGTCAAGCCCGAGGCCAAGAAGCAGAGTGAGGCAGGTGCGGCGTGCCAGATCCCTGCGGAGCGGCATGCCCCCGCCGTCACAGGGCGACGGTCTTGGCAAGTTCGCGCACCTGCTCGACCGACCGGAAGACCTCGGCCGTCATGCCCGCCTCCCGCGCCGCCACCACGTTCTCCTCGCGATCGTCGATGAACAGCACCTCCCCCGGCGCCACGCCCATCCGCTCCGCGCAGATCTCGTACGCACGCCGATCCGGCTTCGCCACCCCCTCCCGGCACGAGAACGTCAGCGCGGCGAAGCGGCCGAGCAAGGAGCCGTGGCGCGACTCCCAGACGGGCACCAGGTCCGCGATGATGTTCGACAGCAAGCCGAGGCGGTGCCCCTGGTCGGCGAGTTCGTGGATCAGGCCGGCCATGGCGGTGTCGACGCGCGACCAGCTGTCGAGGTCGGCGGCGATCAGCGCGGGGACATCGGCGAAGCGCACCCCGAGCCGGTCGGCCACGGCGTTCCAGTAGGCGGTGCTGTCCTGGCCGGCGTCGTACGCCGGGCGGCAGGCCCAGTACGCCTCCCAGAACGGCTCTGCCTCGGCCCCGGCCAGCTCGACGATCCGCTGCCGCGCCTCATCCGCCTGGTTGAGGGCGATCACCCCATAGAGGTCGAAAACGATCACGTTTGCCATGTCCCCGACCATAACCGCACGTATCCTGCCTCGGGTGAACTCTGTCGCCACCCGTGTCGCTCCAGCACGTCCGGCCACGCGCCGGCGCGCGTTCGCTCCTTGGTGGATGGGGTTGCTCGGCGCGATCGCCGCGTTCTCGGGCACCGGCGCGAGCACCCTGAACGGCGACGAGCTGGCCACCATCAGCGCCGCCGAACGGTCGCTCGCCGGACTGTTCGAGCTGGCCCGCCACATCGACGGACACTTCCTGCCCTACTACCTGTTCATGCACTTCTGGGTGAAGGCGGGTACGGCCGAGCTGTGGCTCCGCCTGCCGTCGGCGCTGGCCATCGGGGTGGCGGCGTGGCTGCTGGCGGACCTGGGCCGGCGGGTGCACAGCACGCGAGCCGGAGTGGTGGCGGCGGGGGTGTTCGCGATCCTGCCGTCGGTGTCCTACTACGGGGCTTTCGCCAGGTCGTACGCGTTCGCCGCGGCGGCGGTGGTGCTCGCCTTCTGGACGCTGCACCGGGCGCTGGAGCTGCCGAGCGGGCGCAGGTGGGCGGCGTACGGTGCGGCGGTGGCGTTCGTGTGCTGCACGCACCTGTTCGCGGTGCTGGTGCTCCCCGCCCAGATCTTCCTGATACGGCGGGACGTGCTGCCCAAGATGGCGGCCGCGCTCGCCGTCGGATGCGTCCCCGCGGCGGTGCTGGGGCTGATCGGGTTCGGTGAGCGGCACGCCATCAGCTGGATCCCGCAGCGCGGCCCCGAGGTGTGGCTGAAGTTCCCGAAGATGGCGGCGGGCTCGGAGCCGCTGGGCATCGCGTTGTTCGCGATCGCCCTGGCGGGCGCCGTGCTGCTGTGGCGGGCGGCGGGCGAGCGGAGCTGGGCGGCGGCCCTGGCGGGATGGCTGGTGTTTCCGCCCGTGCTGCTGCTCGCGGTCTCCTGGCTCGTCACTCCCGTGTACGTGGACCGCTACCTCTTCGTGACCGCCCCCGCGCTCGCGCTGCTCGTGGGCATGGCGGTCGCCTGCCTGCCGCGCTTGCAGGTGGTGGCCGGAGTGCTGGTCGTGGTGGTGGGCTGCCTGGTCGCCCTGCCCGAGCACGTGGACGTGCGCGAGGAGAACGGCCGCATGGAGAACATCCCGTGGGCGCTGCGGGTGATCAAGGCGAAGCCGGACGACGCCATCGTCTACGGGCAGAGCCAGCTGCGTACCGGCTTCGACTACTACGCCGACTCCCTCATGCCGGTCGACGTCCTGCGCACGGAGGACGCGCCGGCCGCCACCGGGTTCGGCTACCGGGAACGGCGGGATGTCGCGGCGGCGCTGGCCGGGCGCGAGCGCGTGTGGGTGGTCTGGCGCGGCACCAAGCAGACGGGCCTCAAGGGCGACGGGCTCCCCCGGGTCGAGCAGGTACGCGAAGCCGGGTTCGAGCTGGAGCTGGCCAAGCACTCCGGCGATCTGCCGGGGCTGACGGTCGCGCTGTTCACCCGCCCCGAGGAACCGCAGCGGCCGGCGACGCCGCGCGTCACCCGGCGAACCTCCACGCAAGAGGGCGCCCAGCGGCGCAGGGCCGGCACGCCGGATCCGGCTGCGACCGCTCCCGGCCGGCGGGACACGCGCCGGGACGCGCCCGGCACCCAGCGGTAGCGCGGGCATGCGTAAGGGCGGGCGACTGCCGCACAGTGCCCGCCCTCGACAGGCAGGCACTGCCGCTTCAGCAGGCGGCGCCCGCCCTCAGGGAGACCTCAGCCGACGACCTCGACGCCGCCGATCGACTTCTTGCCGCGCCGCAGCACCATGTACCGCCCGGCGAGCAGGTCCTCGGGGCCGGGCACGTACGCCTCGTCGGTGATCTTCCGGTTGTTGAGGTAGGCGCCGCCCTCCTTGATGACCCGGCGGGCCGCGGACTTGGACTCCACGATGCCGCTCTGCGCGAGCAGATCGACGTACGGCACCCCGAGCGCCGGGATGTCGGCCTTGGGCACCTCGGCCAGCGCGGCGCCGAGCGTGGAGGCCGGCAGCTCTTCGAGCGCGCCCTGACCGAACAGCGCCTTGGAGGCGGCGACCACGGCGTCCAGCTCCTCCTTGCCGTGCAGCAGCTCGGTGAGGTCGGCGGCGAGCACGCGCTGGGCCTCACGGGCGAAGGGCCGCTCGGCGACGGCCTTCTCCAGCTCCTCGATCTCCTCGCGGCTGCGGAACGTGAACACCTTCAGGTAGTGGATCACGTCGCGGTCGTCGGAGTTGAGGAAGTACTGGTAGAAGGCGTACGGGGAGGTCATCTCCGGGTCGAGCCAGAGGGCGCCGCCGGCGGTCTTGCCGAACTTGGTGCCGTCGGCCTTGGTGATCAGCGGCAGCGTCATGACGTGGACGTGGCCGCCCTCGACGCGCCGGATGAGGTCGGCGCCGGCGGTGATGTTGCCCCACTGGTCGCTGCCGCCGATCTGCAGCGTGCAGTTGTAGCGGCGGTAGAGCTCGAGGAAGTCGTACGACTGCAGGATCTGGTAGCTGAACTCGGTGTAGCTGAGGCCCTCACCGGCCAGCCGCGCCGAGACGGACTCCCTGGCGAGCATGCGGTTGACCGGGAAGTGCTTGCCGATGTCGCGCAGGAACTCGATGGCGCTCAGCTTGCCGGTCCAGTCGAGGTTGCTGACCAGGAGCGCGGCGTTGGGCTGGGCGTCGAAGTCGAGGAAGCGCCCGACCTGGCCGCGCAGCCGCTCGACCCAGCCGGCCACGACGTCGAGGTCGTTGAGCGAGCGCTCGGTGTTGCGCCCGCTGGGGTCGCCGATGAGGCCGGTGGCCCCGCCGACCAGGCCGATCGGGCGGTGGCCCGCCTGCTGGAAGCGGCGCAGCGTCAGCAGCGGCACGAAATGACCGACATGCAGGGACGGCGCGGTCGGGTCGAAACCGCAATAAAGCGTGATCGGTCCCTTGGCCATGGACGCACGCAGCGCGTCGAGGTCGGTGGACTGGGCGATCAGGCCTCGCCACGCGAGGTCGTCAAGGAAGTCGGTCACGGTGATCTGGCTTTCCTGTCGGATGTCGGTGCCTTTAGCCTGCCCGATCAGGCCGGATGCGCGCCACTTGGATACGCTGGGTGCCCATGTGGAGGGTCCGTCGCGAGCTGGCCGTTTTCAAGATCTTAGGGGCTCTGACGTGTGCCGGGCTCGGGGTCTACTGGTGGTCGGCCGGCGATGTCCGCGGCGTGATCCTCGCCGTTCCCGCGACGGTTCTGCTGGGGGCGATGGGGCTGCGCGACGTGCTGGTGCCGGTGCGGCTGGCGGCCGACGAGAGCGGCATCACGGTGGTGCACGGGTTCGCGGGGCGGCGGCACGTGCCGTGGGAGTCGATCGAGGAGATCAAGGTGGACGTGCGCAGGCGGTGGGGGCTGCGCAGCGAGATGCTGGAGATCGACACCGGCGACTACCTGCACATCTTCAGCGCTCATGAGCTGGGTGCCTCTCCGACGGAGGTGGCCGCGGCCCTGCGGCGCCGGGGCACGTGAGCCCGGTACGGGGAGACGGTCGGATCGCCGTCGATCCAGAACCGCCACGGCGTCTCCTTGGCCGTCGACACGCCGGTGCGCGGGCCTGACCTGATCGTCGCGGGATCGGCGGGACGGCCTTCCAGCACGGCGGCCGACTGCCGGGGACGGCCGGCGGGCGAGCCTTCGAGCACGGCGTCGATGCCGTTGTGCTCGCGCAGCAGGCCGAGCGCGACAGCCAGCCTGGCGGGCCCGCGCGCCAGGTCGCGGTCGGGGACCGGACGGCCGCCCGAGCGGCGGGCGCGCGCCTCGGCCACGCCCTCCACCACCTCGCCCGCGCGCAGCAGCACCGCCGAGCCGAAGCCCTCGGGCAGGCAGACGAGGTTGGCGCAGAAGTGCATGCCGTAGGTGAAGTACACGTACAGGTGGCCCGGCGGGCCGAACATGACGGCGTTGCGCGGGGTCTTGCCGCGGTAGGTGTGGGCCGCGGGGTCCTCGCCGGGGCCGCCGTACGCCTCGACCTCGGTCAGGCGTACGGCGACGGAACCGTGCACGAGCACGCGCCCGAGCAGGTCGGGCGCGACCTCGTGGGACGGCCGGTCGAAGAAGCTCCGCGGCAGCGGTGCGGAGCTCAGCCGCCCGCCGCCCATGCCGCCTGCGCGTCGACGACTTCGCGGAGTGCGATGAGCTGGTCGCGTACGCGGTCGGGCGCGGTGCCGCCGTACGCCTTGCGGGCCGCGAGCGCGCCGGGCACGCTCAGCACGTCGCGGACGTCGGGCGTCAGGTGCGGCGAGACCTTGGCCAGCTCGTCGTCGGTCAGCTCGCCGAGGTCCTTGTCGTTGACCTGGCACCAGACGACGAGGTGGCCGACCGCCTCGTGCGCCTCGCGGAACGGCACACCGCGCCGCACCAGCAGCTCGGCGAGGTCGGTGGCCAGGGCGTAGCCGTCGGGGGCGGAGGCCTCCAGGCGGGCGGTGTTGACGCGCATGGTGGCGACCAGGCCGGCCATCGCGGGCAGCACCAGCAGCAGGGTGTCGACGGCGTCGAAGACCGGCTCCTTGTCCTCCTGCAGGTCGCGGTTGTAGGTCAGCGGCAGGCCCTTAAGCGTGGTGAGCAGCGACATCAGGTTGCCGATGAGGCGGCCCGACTTGCCGCGGGCCAGCTCGGCCACGTCGGGGTTCTTCTTCTGCGGCATGATCGACGAGCCGGTGGAGTAGGCGTCGTCCATCTCGATCCAGCGGAACTCCTGCGAGGCCCACAGGACGATCTCCTCGCCGAGCCGCGACAGATGCACGCCGATCATGGCCGCGTCGAACAGGAACTCGGCGGCGAAGTCGCGGTCGGCGACGGCGTCCATCGAGTTGGGCGCGGCGGCGGCGAAGCCCAGCTCGTCGGCCACGGCCTGCGGGTCGAGCGGCAGCGACGAGCCGGCCAGGGCGCCGGAGCCGAGCGGGGAGATCGCGGCGCGCTTGTCCCAGTCGGTGAGCCGGTCGACGTCGCGGGCGAACGCCTGCACGTGGGCGAGCAGCTGGTGGCCGAACGAGACCGGCTGCGCGTGCTGCAGGTGCGTCATGCCGGGCGCGGCGGTATCGGCGTGCTGCTCGGCCTGCGCCATGAGCGCGGTCTCCAGCTCGACCAGGCGGGAGACGATCGTGCGGGCGTGGTCGCGGAGGTAGAGCCGCAGATCGGTGGCGATCTGGTCGTTGCGCGAGCGGCCGGCGCGCAGCTTGCCGCCGAGCGAGCCGAGCCGTTCGAGCAGGCCGCGCTCGAGCGCGGTGTGCACGTCCTCGTCGGCGACCGTCGGGCGGAACTCGCCGGACTTGCACGCCTGCTCGAGGTCGTCGAGCGCGCCGATCATGCGCTCGAGCTCCTCGTCGGTCAGCAGGTTCGCCCGGTGCAGCACGCGGGCGTGCGCCCTGGACGCCGCCAGGTCGTACGGCACCAGCCGCCAGTCGAAGTGGACGCTCACCGACAGCCGGGCCAGCGCGTCGGACGGGCCGCTCTCGAAGCGTCCGCCCCACAGCCGCATCGGCTTGCCTTCACTCACCGTTATGTCCTCCATATACGTTTTGGGCTGGCCGCGCCCGCGTCGGTGCTCGCCGGCATCGTGCCTCGCGCTCCCCCTAGCTCCTGCGCGACATTAGTGCACGTCGGCCCCTCGTGGTGTCCCGGGCAGCCGTGATCTTAGCCGGGGAGCGGGCCTGAGCAGGTACGGCGCGGTCTAGGCGCGCCGGTCGGCGATCTTGAGCAGGGCGTCGGCGACGGCCTGCCCGCCGGTGGGGTCGCGGCTGATGACGAGGATGGTGTCGTCGCCCGCCACCGTGCCGAGGATGGACTCCCAGTCGGCGTGGTCGATGGCGGAGGCGAGGAACTGCGCCGCCCCCGGCGGCGTGCGCACGATGACCAGGTTGGCCGACGCCTCGGCCTCGACCAGCAGCTCTTCGGCGATGCGGCGCAGCCGGGCGGCCGGGGTCTCGCCGGTGCCGGTGCGGGTGAGCGGGATGCGGCCGCCGCCCTCGCCGGGCAGCGCGTAGACGAGCGAGCCGTCGTCGGCGCGCAGCTTGAGCGCGCCGAGCTCGTCGAGGTCGCGCGAGAGCGTGGCCTGGGTGACCTCGACACCGCTCTCGGCCAGCAGCTTGGCCAGCTCGGGCTGGGAGCGTACGGCCTTGCGCTGCAGCAGCTCGGTGATCTTGGCCTGCCGGGCCGCCTTGGTCATCGGGATCATCGCTGGGACACCAGCCAGTGGAGCAGCGCCTTCTGGGCGTGCAGGCGGTTCTCCGCCTGATCCCACACGACGCTGCGCGGGCCTTCGAGGACGTCTTCGGTGATCTCGTACCCGCGGTAGGCGGGCAGGCAGTGCAGCACGATCGCGTCGGGCGCCGCGTGTTCGAGCAGCTCGGCGTTCACCTGGTACGGCGAGAGCGCGGCGACGCGCTGCTCCTTGCCGTCCTGCCCCATCGACACCCACGTGTCGGTGGCGACGACGTGGGCGCCCTGGACCGCGGCCTCGGGGTCGGACAGCGCGACGACCGAGCCGCCGGTCTGGGCGGCGATGGCGGCGGCCTTGTCGAGGATGACCGCGTCGGGCTGGTAGCCGGCGGGCGCGGCGATGCGGACGTGCATGCCGGCCGTGGCGCCGCCCAGCAGGTAGGAGTGGGCCATGTTGTTGGCGCCGTCGCCGAGGTAGGTGAACGTGACGCCGGCGGTGCGGCCCAGCCGCTCCCTGACGGTCTGCAGGTCGGCGAGGATCTGGCAGGGGTGGAAGTCGTCGGTGAGCGCGTTGACCACGGGCACCCGGGAGTGGGCGGCCATCTCCTCGATGAGCTCCTGACCGGTGGTGCGCCAGACGATGGCGGCCACCTGGCGTTCGAGCACGCGGGCGATGTCGGCGGTGGGCTCGCCGCGGCCCATGAGCACCGAGACGTTGTCGACGACCAGCGGCAGGCCGCCCAGCTCGCCGATGCCGGTGTGGAAGGAGACGCGGGTGCGCGCCGACGGCTTGTCGAAGAGCACGGCGACGGTCTGCGGGCCCTCGAAGGGGCGGTAGCCGAAGCGGTCCTTCTTCATGGCGGCGGCGAGGTCGAGCACCTCGGCCTGCTCGGCGGGGCTGAGGTCGTCGTCGCGCAGGAAGTGCCTGGTCACTTGGCCGCCTCCGCGAGGATCGCGGGGAACGCGGCCACGAACGCGTCGACCTCGTCGGCGGTCACCACGAGGGGCGGCGCGATGCGCACGGCGTCCGGCTGCAGGGCGTTGACCAGGAAGCCGGCGTCGGCGGCGGCCTGCTGCACCTGGGCGGAGCGCGGCTCGGCGAGCACGGCGGCCAGCCACAGGCCGCGGCCGCGCACGCCCTTGAGCAGCGGGTGCGCGACGGACTCAAGGCCGGTGCGCAGCCGGGCGGCGACGGACTTGACGTGGTCGAGGTCGAGGTTGTCGAGCACGGCCAGCGCGGCGGCGCACGAGACCGGGTTGCCGCCGAACGTCGAGCCGTGGTCGCCCTTCTCGAACAGCCTGCCGACGTCGCCGAAGCCGATGCAGGCGCCGATCGGCAGCCCGCCACCGAGGCCCTTGGCGAGCGTGAGGATGTCGGGGGTGACGCCTTCCGCCTGGTGGGCGAACCAGTGGCCGGTGCGGCCGATGGCCGACTGGATCTCGTCGGCCACCAGCAGCGCGCCGGTGGAGTCGCAGATCTCGCGGGCGGCCTCGAAGTAGCCCTCGGGCGGCGGCACCACGCCGGCCTCGCCCTGGGTGGGCTCGAGGAAGACGGCGATGCAGTCGCCGGTGACGGCCTCCTTGAGCGCGGCGGCGTCGCCGTACGGGACGAACCGCACGTCCACCGGGAACGGCCCGAACTGGTCGCGGATGGACCGCTTGCCGGTCAGCGACAGGGCGCCGATGGTGCGGCCGTGGAAGCCGTTCTCGGCGGCCACGAAGTAGGAGCGGCCCTCGCGGCGGCCGTACTTGAGCGCCAGCTTGTAGGCGGCCTCGTTGGCCTCGGTGCCGGAGTTGGCGAAGAAGACGCGGCCGGGCGCGTTGAGCAGGTCGAGCAGCTTCTCGGCCAGCAGCACCTCGGGCTCGTGCAGGAACAGGTTGGACGTGTGCGCGATCGTGGCGACCTGCCGGGAGACCGCCTCGACCAGCGCGGGGTGCGCGTGGCCGAGCGAGCTGGTGGCGATCCCGGCGATGAAGTCGAGGTATCGCCTGCCGTCGACGTCCCAGACGCGGGTGCCCTCGCCGCGGGCCAGCGCGATCGGCGGGACGCCGTAGTTGGGCATGAAGGCGTTGCCGAAGCGCTCGTGCAGGTTCATGACGGGATCACCATCGTTCCGATTCCTTCATTGGTGAAGATCTCCAGCAGCAGCGAGTGGGGCACCCGGCCGTCGAGCACGTGGGCCTGCGGGACCCCGCCTTGCACGGCCGTCAGGCACGCCTCCATCTTGGGCACCATACCGCTGGACAATGTGGGCATCATCGCCGCCAGCTCGTCGGCGGTGAGCTGGTCGATGACGTCGGTGTCGTCGGGCCAGTTCGCGTACAGGCCCTCGACGTCGGTCAGCACGATCAGCTTCTGCGCCTTGAGCGCCACGGCCAGCGCGGCGGCCGCGGTGTCGGCATTGACGTTGTAGATCTGTCCGTCGTCACCCCTGGCCACGCTGGAGACGACGGGGATGCGGCCGTCGTCGAGCAGTGCGCGCACGGCGCCCGGCTCGACCTTGATGATCTCGCCGACCTGGCCGATGTCGACGGGCTCGCCGTCCACGATCGCGTGCTTGCGCACGGCGGTGAACAGGTGGGCGTCCTCGCCCGACATGCCGACGGCGAACGGGCCGTGGTGGTTGATCAGGCCGACGATCTCGGGGTTGACCTGGCCGGTGAGCACCATCCTGACGACCTGCATGGCCTCGGGCGTGGTGACCCGGAGCCCGGCGGTGAAGGTGGACTCGATGCCGAGCCGGTCGAGCGCGCTGCTGATCTGCGGTCCGCCGCCGTGCACCACGACCGGGCGCAGGCCGGCGTGGTGGAGGAAGACGACGTCCTCGGCGAAGCGGTGCTTGAGCGACTCGTCGGTCATGGCGTTGCCGCCGTACTTGACGACGACGACGGCGCCGTGGAAGCGGGTGAGCCAGGGCAGCGCCTCGATCAGCGCCTGGGCCTTGCTCTGTGCGGTGGTCAGCCTCATGAGGAGTACGCCGAGTTCTCGTGGACGTAGTCGGCGGTCAGGTCGGTGGTGTGCACGGTCGCGGTGTGCGGGCCCGCCGACAGGTCGATGGTGATGGTGACGTCGCGGGGGCGCATGTCGACCTTGGAGCGGTCGTCGCCGACGGCGCCGCCCCGGCAGATCCAGATGCCGTTGATGGCGACGTTGAGCCGGTCGGGCTCGAACTCGGCGTCGGTGGTGCCGACGGCGGCGAGCACGCGGCCCCAGTTGGGGTCCTCGCCGTGGATGGCGCACTTGAGCAGGTTGGAACGGGCGACCGCGCGGCCCACCTTGACCGCGTCGTCCTCGGAGGCGGCGCCGACCACCTCGATGGCGATGGCCTTGGTCGCGCCCTCGGCGTCGACGAGGAGCTGCCTGGCCAGGTCGGCGCAGACCTCGGTGACCCGCTCCTCGAACTCGGCGAGGTCGGGCCGCACGCCGGCGGCGCCGCTGGCGAGCAGCAGCACGGTGTCGTTGGTCGACATGCAGCCGTCGGTGTCGAGCCGGTCGAAGGTCTTGGACGTGGCCGCGCGCAGCACGGTGTCGAGCTCTTCTGCGCTGACCTCGGCGTCGGTGGTGATGACGCAGAGCATGGTGGCCAGGGCGGGGGCGAGCATGCCGGCTCCCTTGGCCATGCCGCCGACCATGTAGCCGGTGCCGCGCTTGAAGGAGATCTTGGAGACGGTGTCGGTGGTGCGGATGGCGTCGGCGGCGGCCAGGCCACCGTCGCGGGAGAGCTGTCCTGCCGCGGTCTCGACGCCGGACAGCAGCGCGTCCATCGGCAGCCGCTCGCCGATGAGGCCGGTGGAGCAGACGGCGACCTCGCCGGCGGAGTCTTCGAGCACCTCGGCCACCTTCTCGGCGGTGGCGTGGGCGTCCTGGAAGCCCTCGGGCCCTGTGCAGGCGTTGGCGCCGCCGGAGTTGAGCACGACGGCGCGCAGCCGGCCGCCGGACAGGACCTGCTGCGACCACAGCACCGGGGCGGCCTTCACGCGGTTGGCGGTGAAGACGCCCGCGGCGGCGCGGCTCGGCCCGTCGTTGACGACGAGTGCCAGGTCACGGGCGCCGCCGGGCTTGATGCCCGCGGCGACACCGGCCGCCCTGAACCCCAGTGGAGCGGTGACGCTCATGCCGCCTCCTTCGCCGCCGGCATGGATGCCGGGCACCCGTGCTTGCTGATCTCTACGCTGCGCTCTCTCACGGAGCAACTCCTGTCGTGGGGAGGCCGAGCTCTTCCGGCAGGCCGAGGGCGAGGTTGACGCTCTGGATCGCGCCTCCGGCCGTGCCCTTGGTGAGGTTGTCGATGGCGATGACGGCGACCACGCGGCCCGCGCGCTCGTCGAGCGTCACCTGTAGTGCGGCGGTGTTGGCGCCGTAGGTCATGGAGGTGGCCGGCCAGACGCCCTCGGGCAGCAGGCGGACGAACGGCTCGTCCTTGAGCGCCGTCTCGTACGCCGAGCGCAGCGCCTCCTTGGTGAGGCCGGGCGTGGCCGGGGCGGTGCAGGTGGCCAGGATGCCGCGGCTCATGGGCGCGAGCGTCGGGGTGAACGAGACGCGGACCGGCTGCCCGGCGACGGCCGACAGGCCCTGCTCCATCTCGGGGGTGTGGCGGTGGACGCCGCCCACGCCGTACGCGCTGACCGAGCCCATGACCTCGCTGCCGAGCAGGTGGGGCTTGAGCGACTTGCCGGCGCCGCTGGTGCCGCTGGCGGCGACCACGACGACCTCGGGCCCGGCCAGGCCCGCGGCGTAGGCGGGGAACAGCGCGAGCAGCACGGAGGTCGGGTAGCAGCCGGGCACCGCGATGCGGGTGGCGCCCTTGAGCACCTCGCGCTGGCCGGGCAGCTCGGGCAGGCCGTAGGGCCAGGTGCCGGCGTGCTCGCCGCCGTAGAACTCCTGCCAGGCGGCGGGGTCGGCGAGCCGGTGGTCGGCACCGCAGTCGACCACGATCGTCTCGTCGCCGAGCTGCGCGGCGACGGCGGCGGAGTGGCCGTGCGGCAGGGCGAGGAAGACCACGTCGTGCCCGGCGAGCGCCTCGGGAGTGGTCTCGTCGATGACGCGGCCGGCGAGCGGGGCGAGGTGGGGCTGGTGCGCGCCGAGCCTGGTGCCGGCGCTGGAGGCGGCGGTGAGCGCGCCGATCTCGAACTCGGGATGAGCGAGGAGGAGGCGGAGCAGCTCCCCTCCCGCGTAGCCGCTGGCTCCCGCGACCGCTGCCCTCATGCGACACCCTCCCGCTGCATGATTATGCATCATAGCTTATGACTTTGCTTGTGAAGATGATGCACTCTAGAGGATGAACATGCAAGCCAGGCCAGGGCTGATGACCGCATCGTGAGACTTGCCGACTGCGGACACGTGCCGGAAACATGCGGGCGCGTTGCAAGTCATGCACCAGTTCTTGTCCGTTTTCCGGTCCGCCACACGTAAAAAGCCCCGAGCCGTATGGCTCGGGGCCATGAGTGAGCGTGCGCTCAGCGCAGGAAGGCCGCGGCGACGCCCGCGTCCACCGGGATGTGCAGGCCGGTCGTGTGGGTCAGCTCGCCGCCGGTGAGCGCGAAGACGGCCGCCGCCACGTGCTCGGGCAGCACCTCGCGCTTGAGCAGCGTGCGCTGGGCGTAGAACTCGCCCAGCTTCTCCTCCGCCACGCCGTACACCTTCGCCCGGTTGGCGCCCCAGCCGGAGGCGAAGATGCCGGAGCCGCGTACGACGCCGTCGGGGTTGACGCCGTTGACCCGGATGCCGTGAGCGCCCAGCTCGGCGGCCAGCAGCCGCACCTGGTGCGCCTGGTCGGCCTTGGCGGCGCCGTAGGCGACGTTGTTCGGCCCGGCGAAGACGGAGTTCTTGGAGGAGATGTAGACGATGTCGCCGCCCATGCCCTGGCCGATCATGACCTTGGCGGTCTCCCTGGAGACCAGGAACGAGCCGCGCGCCATCACATCGTGCTGCAGGTCCCAGTCCTCGACCGTGGTCTCCAGCAGCGAGCGCGACAGCGACAGTCCCGCGTTGTTGACCACCAGGTCGATGCCGCCGAAGGCGAGCACGCCCGCGCGCACGGCGGCGGCGATCTGCTCCTCGGAGGTGACGTCCACGCCGATCGCCACGGCCACGTCGGACGGCCGGTGCGCCTGCGCGCCGATCTCGGCGGCCACCTTCTCGGCGGCGGCGAGGTCGCGGTCGGCCACGATCACGCACGCGCCCTCGGCGGCCAGCCGGCGCGCGGTGGCCGCGCCGATGCCGGAGCCGCCGCCGGTGACCAGCGCGATCCTGGTGGCCAGCGGCTTGGGCTTGGGCATGCGGCGGAGCTTGGCCTCCTCCAGCTCCCAGTACTCGATGCGGAACTTCTCCGACTCGGGGATGGGCGCGTAGGTGGAGACGGACTCGGCGCCGCGCATGACGTTGATGGCGTTGACGTAGAACTCGCCGGCCACCCGCGCGGTCTGCTTGTCCTTGCCGAAGGAGAACATGCCGACGCCCGGCACCAGCACGATCGCCGGGTCGGCGCCGCGCATGGGCGGCGAGTCCGGCTGTGCGTGCCGCTCATAGTAGGCGGTGTAGTCGGCGCGGTAGGCGGCGTGCAGCTCGCGCAGCCGCTCGGCGGCCTGCTCCAGCGGCGCGTCCGGCGGCAGGTCGAGCACCAGCGGCGCGACCTTCGTCCGCAGGAAGTGGTCGGGGCAGGACGTGCCCAGCGCCGCGAGCCTCGGGTGCTCGGCCCGCGAGACGAAGTCCAGCACCTCGGGCGTGTCGGTGTAGTGGCCGACCACGCGCGCGTCGGTGGAGGCCAGGCCGCGCACGATCGGGAACAGCGCGGCGGCCCGCGCGTGCCGCTCGGCCTCGGGCAGCGTCTCGTAGACGACCGGGCCGAACGGGTCGGGGCGGCCGTGCTCGGCCAGGTACGCCTCCGCGGTGCGGATGATCTCCAGCGAGCGCTCCTCGCACTCCTGGGACGTCGAGCCCCACGCGGTGATGCCGTGGCCGCCCAGGATGCAGCCGATGGCCTGCGGGTTGGCGTCCTTGATGGCGGCGATGTCCAGGCCGAGCTGGAAGCCGGGCCGGCGCCACGGCACCCACACGACGCGGTCGCCGAAGATGCGCCTGGTCAGCTCCTCGCCGTCGGCGGCGGTGGCCAGCGCGATACCGGCGTCGGGGTGCAGGTGGTCGACGTGGGCGGCGTCCACCAGGCCGTGCATGGCGGTGTCGATCGACGGGGCGGCGCCGCCCCTGCCGTGCAGGCAGTAGTCGAAGGCCGCGACCATCTCGTCCTCGCGCTCGACGCCCGGATAGACGTCCTTGAGCGCGCGCAGCCGGTCGAGGCGGAGCACGGCCAGGCCCGACTCCTTGAGCGTGCCGAGGTCGCCGCCGGAGCCCTTGACCCACAGCAGCTCGACGTCGGAGCCGGTCACCGGGTCGGTCGCGGTGCCCTTGGCGGAGGTGTTGCCGCCTGCGTAGTTGGTGTTGCGCGGGTCCGCGCCCAGGCGGTGGGAGCGGTCGAGCAGCTCGTTGATGACGTTCGACATGTCGGTTCAGGCCCCCCAGCCGGCCTGCTGCCCGCCGACGCGCTCGGCGGCGATCTTCTCGAAGTATCCGGACGCGGCGTAGGCGGCCATCGGGTCGGGCGCGAGGCCCATCTCCTCGCGCAGCTCGGCGAGCAGCGGCCGCACGTCGGTGTTGTAGGCGTCCATGAGGACGGCGTTGGCGCCCAGCACGTCGCCCGCGTTCTGCGCGGCGGCCAGCGCGTCGCGGTCCACCAGCAGCGCCTTGGCGGTGGCCTCCTGGACGTTCATGACCGAGCGGATCTGGCCGGCGATCTTGGGCTCGATGTTGTGGCACTGGTCGAGCATGAACGCGACGTTCGCCTCGGGGTCGAGGCCGCCGCCGCGCACCACCTCGAACATGATGCGGAAGAGCTGGAACGGGTCCGCGGCGCCGACCATGAGGTCGTCGTCTGCGTAGAAGCGGGAGTTGAAGTCGAAGCCGCCGAGCTTGCCCTCGCGCAGCAGGAACGCCACGATGAACTCGATGTTGGTGCCCGGCGCGTGGTGACCGGTGTCCACGACGACCTGGGCCTTGGGGCCGAGCTTGACGCAGTGGGCGTACGCGGTGCCCCAGTCCGGCACGTCGGTGGCGTAGAAGGCGGGCTCGAACAGCTTGTACTCCAGCAGGAAGCGCTGGCCGTCGCCGAGCCGGTCGTAGACCTCGGCGAGCGCCTCGGCCAGGCGGTCCTGGCGGGCCCGCAGGTCGTCCTGGCCCGGGTAGTTGATGCCGTCGGAGAACCACAGCTTGAGCGTGTCGGAGCCGGTGGCGTCCATGATGTCCACGCATTCGAGCAGGTGGTCGGTGGCCTTGCGGCGGACGCGCGGGTCGGGGTTGGTGACGCTGCCCAGCATGTAGTCGTCGTCCTGGAAGACGTTGGAGTTGATGGCTCCGATGCCGACGCCCAGGTCGCGGGCGTGCCGGGCGAGGTCGGCGTAGTCGTCCACCTTGTCCCACGGGATGTGCAGCGCGACCGTGGGCGCGACGCCGGTGTGGGCGTGCACCTGGGCGGCGTCGGCGAGCTTCTCGTACGGGTCGCGCGGCACGCCCTTCTGCGCGAACACCTTGAAGCGGGTGCCGCTGTTGCCGTAGGCCCAGGACGGCGTCTCGATGTGCTGCGCCCGCAGTGCGGCCTTGATGTCAGTCATTACTCCCCGATCAGTCCAGGTGGAACACTTCGGTCAGCGGCGTCATGCCCTCGTCGGGCCGGCCGTCGAGGTCCTCGAAGAACGGCGCCATCTCCGCCTGCCAGCGGGCGTTGACCTCGGTCTCGGCCATCGCCTTCTTGGCGGCCTCGAAGTCCTCGGTCTCCAGGTAGCCGACGAGCAGGCCGTCGTCCCTGAGGAAGAGCGAGTAGTTGTGCCAGCCGGTACGTGACAGCGCCTCGCGCATCTCCGGCCAGACGTCGCGGTGGCGTTCGCGATACTCCGCCAGCCGATCCTGGCGGACTTTCAGCAGGAAGCACACGCGTTGCACTGACACTCCCTTCAAAACGTTTTAATGTTCTGGGCAGGAAACTATGATTCCCGCTGGCCGCTGTCAATGCGCGGCCGGGGCCCCGGCCCTGCGTCGCGGGGCCGGGACCGGGCTCTGACACGTTTCAAACCTCGCGCGTTTCCCCGGCGCCGTCTCAGCAGGGCCCGCCCCCGCACGGGCGCGGGCCGCACGGGCGCGGGCCGGCAGCGCGGGATCCGGCGGCACCCATCTCGGGCGGGGCCCGGTTCGGCAGCGCGCGGCTCAGCCGGGGACGACCACGGCGTCTCCCGCCGCGACCGTGACGGTACGGCCGTCGCGGGTGGTGACCGCGGCGTCCTCGCCGGTGTGGTTGATCGCGAACAGGAAGGAGCCGCCGTCTGCGCGCGTGCGGCGCACCACCTCGACGCCGGGCACGGTATCGGCGGCGGGCTCGACCCCGGCCTCCCTGCACACGGTGCCGATGACCTCGGCCAGCGCGGCGTCGTCGAGCAGGGTGGTCAGGTAGTGGGCGACGCCGTCGCCGAACTCGTTGCGGGTCCAGGCGGGCTCGCCGCTGGCGTACGTGTCGAGCACCTTCGCCGTCGTGACCCGCGCCGCCTCGCTCCAGAGCCGGCCCGTCGCGCCCGATGCCAGCCTGATCGGCTCGGCGAGCGGGAAGAACTCCTCGACGGTCACGCCCAGCAGGTCGCGCCAGGCGCCCGGGTAGCCGCCGAGCCGCACCCTGTCGCATTCGTCCACGATCCCGCTGTACGGCCCGACGAGCACGACGCCGCCCCGGCGCGCGAACTCCTCCAGGTTGGCCGCGCCCGCGTCGCTCACCAGGTAGAGCTGCGGCACCAGCACCAGCCGGTAGCCGGTGAGGTCGCCTTCGGGGTGCGCCAGGTCGCAGGTGACGCCGGCCCGCCACAGCGCCGCGTGCCAGCGCTTGGCCTCCTCCACCGGGTCGAGCTCGGAGCTGGGCTGGGCGGGGTGGTCCTGGGCCCACACGCTGGAGTGGTCGATGAGCAGCGCCACGTCGGCCTCGACCCGGCTGCCCGCGACGCCGGCGAGCCCGGCCAGCTCCGCGCCGAGCGCCTTCACCTCGCGGAAGATCTTGGTGTCGGTGCCGGCGTGCGGCAGCATCGCCGAGTGCCACTTCTCCGCGCCCGCCCTGGACTGGCGCCACTGGAAGAACATGATGCCGTCGGCGCCCCTGGCCAGGTGGGCGAGGGAGTTGCGGCGCAGCTCGCCGGGGGCCTTGGCGAGGTTGCGCGGCTGCTGCCAGTTGACGGCGCTGGTGGAGTGCTCCATGAGCAGCCAGGGCCGGCCGCCGTTGAGCGAGCGCGCGTAGTCGGCGGCGAAGGCCAGGTCGATGTGCGGTTCGGCGCGGGCCCCGATGAGGTAGTGGTCGGTGGAGACGATGTCCAGCTCGGCGGCGAAGGCCCAGCAGTCCATGTCCCAGTGGGCGCCGGCCATGAGGTTGGTGGTGGCGGGCACGCCGGGGGTGATCTGCTTGAGCAGCTCGCGTTCCGCCAGGTAGAGCTCGACGAGGGCGTCGGAGCTGAACCTGCGGAAGTCGAGGAGCTGGCCCGGGTTGGCGAAGCTGGGCGTGGCGCGCGGCGGCAGGATCTGCGCCCAGTCGCTGTAGTGCTGGGACCAGAACGCGGTGCCCCAGGCGTCGTTCAGCGCGTCGAGCGAGGAGTAGCGCGAGCGCAGCCAGGCGCGGAAGGCCGCGGCGGAGGCGTCGCAGTAGCAGCGGGCGTTGTGGCAGCCGTACTCGTTGTGCACGTGCCACAGGGCGAGCGCCGGGTGGTCGCGGTAGCGGACGGCGACCTGTTCGGCGATGCGCAGCGCCTTCTCCTTGTAGATCGGCGAGCTGGGGCAGAACGCCTGCCTGCTGCCGTGGTACAGCCGCCGGCCGTCGGCGTCCACGGGCAGCGCCTCGGGGTAGGCGTCGGCGAACCAGGGCGGCGGCGAGGCGGTGGGCGTGGCCAGGTTGGCCCGGATGCCGTTGGCCGCCAGCAGGTCCATGGCCCGGTCGAGCCAGCCGAACTCGAAGACGCCCTCGACGGGTTCGAGCAGCGACCAGGAGAAGATGCCGAGGCTGACCCTGTTGACTCCGGCCTCGCGCATCAGCGCGACGTCCTGCTCCCAGGTCTCCTCGGGCCACTGCTCGGGGTTCCAGTCGCCGCCGTACGCGATGACATCCGGCATGAAGCCTGCCTTTCATGGATCGTTTACTGGGGGATTAAAACGTTTCCACACGTCGGCACACAAGTCCTGACAGCCGCCCGCCACCGGTCTCCGCTGCTCAGGCGGGGGTTCGGGCGGCGCGGGGCGACCCTGAGCGGTCACTCAGGCACGCCGAGCCACGCTGCGGAGCGTCTGCAGTTGAACGTTTTTCATCTCACTGCCCAATGGGCGGCGTTCTGCGAAGGGGAACCGGGCTCCTACCGGTGGTGTGACTGGCCAAGCGTCCGTTTGTACGTTTTAATTGGTCTTCATGGCCATGGTCAGCATCAAGGACGTCGCCGCGCTCGCCGGCGTCTCCCCGGGCACGGTCTCCAACGTACTGAACCGGCCGGGCAAAGTCGCGCCGGCCACGCGCGAGCGGGTCGAGGCCGCCATCAGCGAGCTGGGGTTCGTCCGGCACGGCTCGGCCTCCACGCTGCGCGCCGGGCACAGCAGGACGATCGGCCTGAGCGTGATCGACATCGGCAACCCGTTCTTCACCGAGGTCGCCGCCGGTGTCGAGGACGTGGCCAGCGAGCTCGGCTACGCGGTGATCCTCGGCAACTCGGCGGGCTCCACCGACAAGGAGGACCGCAACCTGCGCGTGCTGGCCGAGCAACGCGTGCGCGGCGTGCTCATCACGCCGTCGGGCGAGGACCCGGCCAGGCTCGACCGGCTGCGCGAGCACGGCATCAGCGTGGTGCTGGTCGACCATCCCGCCCACCGCCCCGACCAGTGCGCGGTGGCCGTGGACGACGTCGCGGGCGGCCGCGCGGCCGTGGCCCACCTGCTGGGCAAGGGCGCGCGGAGCCTGGCGTACGTGACCGGGCCGCTGACCATCCGGCAGTGCGTCGAGCGCCGCGAGGGCGCCAAGATGGCCATGACCGCCGCCGGGCTCGACCCCGCCGGCCTGCGGGTGGTCGAGGCCGCCACGATGACCGCCAAGGCGGGCGAGAAGGCGGCGGGTGAGCTGGTCGCGGACGGGCTGCCCGAGGCGATCTTCTGCGCCAACGACCTGCTCGCGCTCGGCGTGCTGCGCGCGCTGCTGCGCTCGGGGGTGCGGGTGCCCGAGGACGTCGTGCTGATGGGCTACGACGACATCGACTTCGCCGCCGCCTCGACGGTGTCGCTCACCTCGATGCGGCAGCCGACGTACCAGCTCGGGCGCATCGCCACCGAGCTGCTGCTGGACGAGTGCGACAACCCCGACACGCACGCGCACCAGCACATCATGTTCCAGCCGGAGCTCGTCGCCAGGGAGTCCACCCAATGAGCCGCACGCCAGGGACGCCAGGGACGCCAGGAACGCCGAGAACGCCGAGGACCGCATGACCAGCAGCACCAGTCATCGATTCGCCGCCGTGGACCTGGGCGCCTCCAGCGGGCGGGTGATGCTCGCCGATCTGTCCGACGGCCTGACGCTGACCGAGGCGCACCGTTTCCCCAACGGCCCCGTACGCGTGGCCGGCCGCCTCTACTGGGACGTGCTCGGCCTGTACCGGGAGATCCTGGCCGGGCTGCGCGAGGCGGGCCCGGTCTCCTCGATCGGCATCGACTCCTGGGCCGTCGACTACGCGCTGCTCGACGAGTCCGGCCGGATGCTGGGCAACCCGGTGCACTACCGCGACGACCGCACCGCCGGCGTGCCCGAGCGGGTGGCCGCCGAGGTCGGCGCGGAGGCGCTCTACGACGTCAACGGCCTGCAGGTGCTGCCGTTCAACACCCTTTACCAGCTCCTGGCCGACCGGCTCGACGGCGCCGCCACGATGCTGCTGATCCCCGACCTGATCGGCTACTGGCTGACCGGCGAGATCGGCGCCGAGGTGACCAACGCCTCCACCACGGGCCTGCTCGACGTGCGCACGAGGTCGTGGGCGTTACCGCTGGTCAAGCAGCTCGGCCTGCCCTCGGGGATCCTGCCGCCGCTGCGGCAGCCGGGCGACGAGGCGGGCGGGCTGCGGCCCGACGTGGCCGCCGAGATCGGCTGGTCGGCCCCCGTCATGGCGGTCGGCTCGCACGACACCGCCTCCGCCGTGGCCGCCGTGCCCGCCACCGGCCCCGCGTTCGCCTACATCTCCTGCGGCACGTGGTCGCTGGCCGGGGTCGAGCTGCCGGAGCCCGTGCTCACCCCCGAGAGCCGGGCCGCGAACTTCACCAACGAGGCCGGCATCGACGGCACCGTACGCTACCTGCGCAACGTCATGGGCCTGTGGCTGCTACAGGAGTGCCTGCGCGCCTGGCCGGGCGCCGACCTGGGCGAGCTGCTGGCCGCCGCGGCGAAGGAGCCGGCGTTCGCCGCCGTCGTCAACCCCGACGAGCCGGTCTTCCTGCCGCCGGGCGACATGCCGGGCAGGATCGCCGCCGAGTGCCGCCGCACCGGGCAGCGCCCGCCCGCCTCCCCCGCCGGGTACGTGCGGTGCGTGCTGGAGAGCCTGGCGATCGGCCACCGGCGGGCGGTGCGGCAGGCGATGGAGCTGTCCGGCCGCGACGTCGAGGTGGTGCACCTGGTCGGCGGCGGGTCGCGTAACGAGCTGCTGTGCCAGTTCACCGCCGACGCCTGCGGGCTGCCGGTGGTGGCCGGGCCGGCGGAGGCGACCACGTTCGGCAACGTGCTGGTGCAGGCGCGCTCGGCCGGGCTGGTCTCCGGCCTCGGCGAGATGCGGGCGCTGGTCGCCGAGACCCAGCCGCTGCGCCGCTACGAGCCCTCCGGCGACCTGCGCGCCTGGGACGAGGCGGCCTCCCGGCTGTTCTGACCTGTTTCTACCAGGAGCCGGGAGATCGTCCCGGCCGTTGTGACCTGCCGGTTTTCCCCCCGCTCGTCCCGGGCAGGACTCGGGCCGGGGACATCGGGGGGATGCCATGGATCTCGCGTGGCCGCTGCTGCGGCAGCTCACGGGGGCGGACCGCACGGCACGGGGGCCGGCGGCCAAGTCGGCGAGGACGGAGACGCTGAAGGCCCGCACGGCGACGGCGGACCGGGTGGTCAAGTCGGTCTGCCCGTACTGCGCGGTGGGCTGCGGCCAGAACGTCTACGTCCGGGATGAGAAGGTCATCCAGATCGAGGGCGACCCCGACTCCCCCATCAGCCTGGGCCGGCTGTGCCCGAAGGGCGCGGCCAGCCTGCAGCTCACCACCGGGCCCGGCCGCATGCACAAGGCGCTCTACCGGCCGCCGGGCGGGGCGGACTGGCAGGAGATCGACCTGGCCACGGCCATGGACATGATCGCCGACCGGATCATCGCGACCCGCCGCGCGACCTGGGAGCAGGAGAAGGACGGCCGGCGGACCTCGCGCACCATGGGCATCGCCAGCCTGGGCGGCGCGACCCTCGACAACGAGGAGAACTACCTCATCAAGAAGCTGCTGACGGCGCTCGGCGTGGTGCAGATCGAGAACCAGGCGCGCGTCTGCCACAGCTCGACCGTGGTGGGGCTCGGCACGTCGTTCGGGCGCGGCGGTGCCACCACGTTCATGCAGGACCTGCAGCACGCCGACTGCATCGTCATCCAGGGCTCGAACTTCGCCGAGTGCCACCCGGTGGGCTTTCAGTGGGTGATGGAGGCCAAGGCGCGCGGCGCGGTCGTCATCCACGTCGATCCGCGCTTCACCAGGACGAGCGCGCTGGCCGACCTGCACGTGCCCATCAGAGCGGGCTCCGACGTGGCGTTCCTCGGCGCGATCATCAACCACGTCCTGGAGAACGAGCTGTACTTCCACGAGTACGTGCTCAACTACACCAACGCGGCGACCATCCTGCGCGAGGACTTCCGCGACGCCGAGGACCTCGACGGCCTGTTCTCCGGCTTCGCCGAGGAGAGCCGCACCTACGACACCGACTCCTGGCAGTACGAGGGCATGTCCACGGTCGCCGCGTCGGGCGACAGGGACGAGGACTTCGACCGGCGCGAGGGCCGCACCCCGCCGGGCCGCCCCGAGGTGCAGGGCAGCGCCGGGATGCCGCTCGACGGCGTGCCCGAGCGCGACGAGACGCTGCGCCACCCGCGCTGCGTGCTGCAGGTGCTGCGCCGCCACTTCGCCCGCTACACGCCGGAGATGGTCGAGCGGGTGTGCGGGGTGCCGCGCCACCTGTTCGAGCAGGTGTGCCGGCATCTGACGGAGAACTCGGGGCCGGACAAGACCTCGGAGTTCGTCTACGCGGTCGGCTGGACGCAGCACAGCGACGGCTCGCAGTTCATCAGGACGGCGAGCATCCTGCAGCTGCTGCTCGGCAACATCGGCCGGCCGGGCGGGGGTATCCAGGCGCTGCGCGGGCACGCCAGCATCCAGGGGTCGAGCGACATCCCGACGCTGTTCAACCTGCTGCCGGGCTACATCCCGATGCCGCACGCGCACGAGAACGAGCGGCTGCGCGACTTCCTGCTGGCCGACGCCCCGCATAAGGGCTTCTGGGCCAACATGCCCGCCTACCTCATCAGCCTGCTCAAGGCGTGGTGGGGCGACTCGGCGCAGCCGGACAACGACTTCCGCTTCGGCTGGCTGCCCCGGCTGACCGGCTCGCACAGCACGTACGACACCGTGCTCGCGCAGCTCGAGGGCACCTGCAAGGGCTACATCCTGCTTGGCGAGAACCCGGCGGTCGGCTCGGCCAACGCGAAGATGCAGCGGCTCGGCATGGCCAACCTCGACTGGCTGGTGGTGCGCGACTTCAGCCTGATCGAGAGCGCCACCTGGTGGAAGGACGGCCCGGAGATCGAGACGGGCGAGCTGAAGACCGAGGACATCCGCACCGAGGTGTTCTTCCTGCCGGCGGCGAGCCACACCGAGAAGAACGGCAGCTTCACCAACACCAACCGGCTGCTGCAGTGGCATCACCAGGCGGTCGAGCCGCAGGGCGACGCCCGCAGCGACCTGTGGTTCATGTACCACCTCGGCCGCATCATCAGGGAGAAGCTGGCCGGTTCGACCGACCCGATGGACGCGCCCGTGCTCGACCTCACCTGGGACTACCCGACCGAGGGCGAGACGGAGGAGCCGTCGGCCGAGGCCGTGCTGGCCGAGATCAACGGCTGGGACGAGCGCGGCCGGCCGCTGCCCGGCTATCACGCGCTCAAGGACGACGGCTCCACCGCCTGCGGCTGCTGGATCTACTGCGGCGTGTACGCCGACGGCGTCAACCAGGCGGCCCGGCGCAAGCCGGCGTCCGAGCAGAACTGGATCTCCGCCGAGTGGGCGTGGGCCTGGCCCGCCAACCGGCGCATCCTCTACAACCGCGCCTCGGCCAAGCCCGACGGCACCCCGTGGAGCGAGCGCAAGCGGCTGGTGTGGTGGGACGCCGAGGCGCAGCGCTGGACCGGATACGACGTGCCGGACTTCGAGGCGGACAAGAGCCCCGGCTACCGGCCGCCGCCCGGCGCGCAGGGTGTGGAGGCGCTGTCGGGCATCGACCCGTTCATCATGCAGGCCGACGGCAAGGGCTGGCTGTTCGCGCCGAACGGGGTGGTGGACGGGCCGCTGCCCACCCACTACGAGCCGCAGGACTCGCCGGTCGCCAACCCGCTGTACGGCCGGCAGCGCAGCCCGGTGCGCAAGGTCTATCCGCACGAGCACAACCGCTACCAGCCGAGCGGGGACGAGCCGGGGTCGTCGGTCTACCCGTACGTGGTGACGACGTACCGGCTGACCGAGCACTTCACGGCGGGGGGCATGAGCCGGTTCACGCCGTACCTGTCGGAGCTGCAGCCGGAGATGTTCTGCGAGGTCTCCCCCGCGCTGGCCGCCGAGCGCGGCCTGGTGCACGGCGACTGGGCGACGATCATCACGGCGCGCAACGCCATCGAGGCCCGGGTGCTGGTCACCGACCGCATCCCGTCGCTGCGCCTGAACGGGCGGGTGCTGCACCAGATCGGGCTGCCGTTCCACTTCGGGCCCAACGGTCTCGTCACCGGCGACGCGGCCAACGAGCTGTCGTCGATCTCGCTCGACCCCAACTCCCACATCCAGGAGGTCAAGGCGCTGTCGGCGGACATCCGCCCGGGGCGGCGGCCACGGGGGCCCGCGCTGCCCGAGCTGGTCAGGTCGTACCAGCGGCGGGCCGGGATCGACGCCCGTACCGGAACGGAGGTGTGAGGCGGTGGCCTTCGACCTGAGGGAGCAGCTCGACGGGCGGCGCGTCGGCTTCTTCACCGACACCAGCATCTGCATCGGCTGCAAGGCGTGCGAGGTGGCCTGCAAGGAGTGGAACGCCGTGCCGGACGACGGCATGGAGTTCACCGGCATGTCCTACGACAACACGGCAGGGCTGGGCGCCGACACCTGGCGGCACGTGGCGTTCGTCGAGCAGCGGCGGCCGCTCGGCCACCAGGAGCCGGGCGTCGGCGACATGGACTTCCGCTGGCTGATGGCCTCCGACGTGTGCAAGCACTGCACGCACGCGGCCTGCCTGGACGTGTGCCCGACGGGGTCGCTGTTCCGCACCGAGTTCGGCACGGTGGTGGTGCAGGAGGACGTCTGCAACGGCTGCGGCTACTGCGTGCCTGCCTGCCCGTTCGGGGTGATCGGCAAGCGCGAGAGCAGCGGCACGGCGGCCAAGTGCACGATGTGCTACGACCGGCTCGGAGCCGGGCAGGAGCCGGCCTGCGCCAAGACCTGCCCGACGGACTCGATCCAGTTCGGCGACCTCGACGAGCTGCGCGAGCGCGCCGAGCGGCGGCTGGCGCAGCTTCATGAGGCGGGCACCACCTCCGCCCGCCTGTACGGCCACGACACAGGCGACGGCGTGGGCGGCACGGGCGCGTTCTTCCTGCTGCTCGACGAGCCCGAGGTGTACGGCCTGCCGCCCGACCCGGTGGTGACGACCAGGGACCTGCCGGCGATGTGGCGGCACGTGGGCGTGGCGGCGCTCGGCCTGCTGGCGGGCGTGGCGGCGCTGACGTGGAAGGGGCGGCGCAGGTGACGGCGGACCTTCCGGCGGGACTCTTCGCGAGGCGAGCGGACGCGACGGGAGCGGCGCAGGTGACGGCGGATCTTTTCGACGAAGAGCGGATGCGACGGGGGCGGCGCGGATGAGCCAGACAGACGTGCGGATGGACGGCTCGGCGGAGCTGCGCAGTGAACGGGAGGCCACGCCGGGCTCGGCGGGCCGCAGGCGCGAACGGCTGCTGGTGCCGAAGGCGGAGTTCGACTCCTATTACGGGCGGCCGGTGCTGAAGGAGCCGACCTGGCAGGCCCCCGACATCGCCGGTTACCTGTTCCTCGGCGGCCTGGCGGGCGCGTCGTCCACGCTGGCCGCGGCCGCCGAGCTGACCGGCAGGCCGGGCCTGGCCAGGGCGGGCAAGGTGGGGGCGCTGTGCGCGCTGGGCGGCTCGCTGTACGCGCTCATCCACGACCTGGGCAGGCCCGAGCGGTTCGTCAACATGCTGCGGGTGTTCAAGGTGACCTCGCCGATGAGCGTCGGCACCTGGATACTCACCGCGTACGGCCCGCAGGCCGGGCTCGCGGCGGCCTGCGACGTCACCGGCGTCGCGCCGGGCGCGGGCAGGGCGGCCACCGTCGGCGCGGGGCTGGTGGGGCCGGCGGTGGCGACGTACACGGCGGCGCTGATCTGCGACACGGCGGTGCCGGCCTGGCACGAGGGCCACCGGGAGATGCCGTTCCTGTTCGCCGGGTCGGCGACGGCGGCGGCGGGCGGGCTCGGCCTGCTGGCCGCGCCGCTGGAGGAGGCGGCGCCGGCCCGGCGGGTGGCGCTGCTGGGCGCGGCGGTGGAGTGCGTGGCCGCCCTGCGGATGGAGCGCCGTCTCGGCCCGCTGGCCGAGCCGCTCAAGCGCAGCAGGCTGCTGCGCCTGGGCGAGGCGCTGTCGCTGGCGGGCGCGGTGGCGGGGGCGACCGTGGGCCGGCGCAGCAGGGTCGCGGCGATGGCGGCGGGCGCGGCGCTGCTGGCCGGGTCGGCGTGCACCCGGTTCGGGATCTTCCAGGCGGGGATGGAGTCGGCTCGCGATCCCCGCTACACCGTCCAGCCGCAGCGCAGGCGGCTGGCCAAGGCGAAAGCGGAGCGTGACCTCAGATGAAGCGGAAAGTCGCGGAGTATCTGCCGTTCTTCGGCATCGTGCTCGTCGTCTGCACGGCCTCGTGGCTGGCGGGCCGGACCCCGCCGCAGGCCGTCCTGTGGGGCAAGGCCACGGTACGGCGCTGAGCCGGCCGGCCTTACGATCAGCAGATGACCGAAAAGACCGAGACGACGCCCGCCTGGCTCGCACCCGAGGAACTGGAGTCGGTGCGGGGCAGGATGCCGATCCTCTACATCGACGCCGTGCCGGTGCGCGTCGATGACACCGGTGTGGTCACCCACGTCGGCCTGCTGCTGCGCATCCTGTCGGACGGCACGGTCAGCCGGGCGCTGGTCTCCGGCCGGGTGCTGCACCACGAGCGGATCCGCGACGCCCTCATGCGTCACCTGGAGAAGGATCTGGGTCCCGTGGCGCTCCCGCGCATCCCGGCCTCGCCGCAGCCGTTCACGGTGGCCGAGTACTTCCCGACGCCCGGCGTCACCCCCTACCACGACCCGCGCCAGCATGCGGTCTCGCTGGCCTACATCGTGCCGGTGGCCGGTGACTGCAGGCCCCGGCAGGACGCGCTCGACCTGGTGTGGTTCACACCGGAGGAGGCGGCCTCGCCGATGGTGCAGCAGGAGATGGCGAACGGTCAGGGCGTGCTGCTCAAGCAGGCGCTGGCCCACGTGGGCCGGCTGGTCTGAGACCTGTCTGGCTCCGCCGGGGACGTCAAGGGCGCTCCGCCCCGGCCTTGACCCAGCGGTAGAGCGGGTCGCCGGGGCAGGAGGTGCTGTAGCCGTCGCGGTGCCCCTTGACCTCGGGGCCGGCGTCGCCGTGCTCGCGCAGGTATTCGATGGCGTCCACCAGGGCGTGCAGCAGGTCGTCGTTGGGCTCGGTCAGCCCGGAGCTGCCGACCAGCGCGAGCACCGCGTAGTGGCCGGAGTTGAGCCCCGCGCCGTTGGCGGCCGGCAGGGCGTGCGGGCCGCGCCCGGCGAAGGTGTGCCGGTGGGGGCAGCACACCATGTTGTAGCCGAGGTCGATGTAGCGCTCGCCGCGTCCGCCCGACATGTGCATGCGCTGGATGTCGCGGACGATGCCGGCGCAGCGGTCGTGGTTCGCGGGCTCGGCGAGGTCGGCGGGCACCGCGCCGCCGGTGTAGTGGATCTTCACGCCTTTGGTCGCCCGCAGGCGGGTGTAGGGGCTGGTCGGCTTCTTGGCGCCCCATTCGGCTCTGGTGACCAGGTTCATACGTTCCTCTTCTCGCAGGAGTGTCCTGGTCACCAGAATGTCAACTATCTGTAGTTGCGTCATCACTCTTCGTCATCAGAGTGTGCTGCCGTCCAGGTGAGGTGTCCCTGGAGGTCAGCCGGTGGTGAGCGCCCGGTGGGCGCGCCGGAAGACCTGCTTCCTGCCGCCCGCCCTGAAGTCGGCGCGCGCGGTGATCCCGCCGGATGCCGGGACCGTGAAGCCCACCGAGATCGACATGCCGGGGGCCAGCGACGCCACCTTGCGCGACCGCGCGCCCCGCTCGCCGTCGAGGCTGAGCCGCACGTCGCGCCAGGGCTCGGCGGAGCCGTTGTGCAAGGTCACCACGATCTCGCCGGCCCGCACCTGCGTGCGCAGCCCGTACGGCAGGCGCGGGTCGGGGCCGATCGACCGGTCGAGCCTGGCCAGCAGTTGTTTCGCCAGGTCGGGGCGGGCGGCGGCCAGATTCCTGCGTTCGTACGGATCGGTGCGCAGGTCGTACAGCTCGATCCTGCCGTGCGGTCCGGCCCCGGCGATGTGCGGGTCGAACCTGATCGCCTTCCACCGGCCCTTGCGGATGGCCTGCATCTTGCGCGGCCGGTTCCACACCAGGTGGTCGTGCT
The DNA here is from genome assembly GCF_040678535.1 of Nonomuraea sp. NPDC052634. Classification (NCBI taxonomy): domain Bacteria; kingdom Bacillati; phylum Actinomycetota; class Actinomycetes; order Streptosporangiales; family Streptosporangiaceae; genus Nonomuraea; species Nonomuraea sp. NPDC052634. The sequence continues at coordinate 28,591 of NZ_JBFATY010000019.1, forward strand.
CGGGCGCGCTGCCGCCGGTGAGCAGGCCGCGGAAGGACAGGCCGTCGATGCGGGCGGGCACCGGCACCTCGGCGAGGTCGGCCAGGGTGGGCAGCACGTCCCAGAACGCGACCGGCCGCCTGACCACGCGGTGCCGCAGGCCGGGCGACCAGGCGATCATGGGGACGCGGATGCCGCCCTCGTACAGGTCGCGCTTGTCGCCGCGGTAGGGGCCGTTGCTGTTGAACAGCTCCGGCGTCACGCCCTTCTCGTGGTGAGGGCCGTTGTCGCTGGTGAACAGCACCAGCGTGCGCTCGGCCACGCCCGCGTCGCGCAGCGCCCTGATGAGCGCGGCGACGTCGGTGTCGAGCCTGGTCACCTGCGCGGCGTGCCGGCGGTTGGGGCCGCTCCACGGGCGCTTCTCGTACGGTCCCGCATCGCCGGGGACGGCGCTCGGGGCGTGCGGCAGGTTGGTGGGGAAGTACAACAGGAACGGCCTGTCGCCGCTGTCCTTGATGAACTCGACGGCGCGTTCGCGGAACAGGTGCGGCGCGTACGAGCCGCCGTTCAGCCGCACCTTCTCGCGGTTGTGCCACAGGTACTTGGGGAAGTACTGGTGGGCGTGCTTGTGCCCGATGTAGCCGTAGAACTCGTCGAAGCCGCGCGCGTTCGGGTGGGAGACGTGGTCGGGGTCCTCGGGTCCGAAGCCCCACTTGCCGATGCACGCCGTACGGTAGCCCGACATCCGCAGCAGCTCGGCGAAGGTGAGGTCGTCCGCGGTCAGCGAGCGCTGCGGGCCGCCCGCGGGGTTCTCGCGTACGGTGCCGTGCCCGGCGTGCAGCCCGGTGAGCAGCGCGCAGCGGGACGGCGCGCACAGCGGCGCCCCCGAATAGGCGCTGGTGAACTGCACGCCCTCGGCGGCCAGGCGGTCGAGAGTGGGGGTGCGGATGGCGCGCTGGCCGTTGCTGCCGATCTCCCCCCATCCCAGGTCGTCGGCCAGGATGAGCACGATGTTCGGCCGCTCGGGCAGCCGGCCGCGCGCGGCGGCGGTGTCGGCGGTCGCGAGCGTGGCGGCGCTCGCCGGGGCGGCCGCCGAGGTGGCCGCGGGCATGGCGAGGCCGGCGAGAGTACCGGCGAATAAGGCTCGGCGCGAAGGCCCGTTGATCACGAAGGGCAAGATATCGGAGGTCACGGCGAATGGTGGGCGAAAGACCGGCGAGCTCTCTCCGGCGCGCAGAAAAGGTGACCCCGGCAGATGCCGTGCAGCTCCCCGGAGGTCCAGGAACGCGCACAGTGCCGCCGGGATGACGGCGCGCTCTCGCAGCGGGACGGGGGCTCAGTCGCGCGTGACGCGCCGGTCGTGCACCACCGCGTACGTGTTGCGCAGCGCCTCCATCGACTCGTCGTAGGAGGCCTGCGCGACACCGGTGAACAGGCAGTCCACCACCATGAGCTGGGCGATGCGGCTGCCCAGCGCGCCGGAGCGGAACCTGGTCTCCCGTGCGGCGGTCGTGAGCGTCACGTCGGCCGCGCGGGCCAGCGGCGACTCGCGGAAGTTGGTGAGCGCGATCGTGGCGGCCCCCGCCTTGCCGGCGATGGCGAGGAACTCGACGGTGTCCACGGTGGCGCCGGTGTGGGAGACCGCGAGCGCCACGCAGCCGGGGCCGAGGGTGGCGGCGGAGGTCCACGCCGAGTGCGAGTCTGGCCAGTTGATGGCGGTGCGCCCGATGCGTGAGAGCTTCTGCTGCAGGTCGAGCCCGACGAGCGCGCTCGCGCCGACGCCGAAGGTGTCGATCCTGCGGGCGCCGAGCAATAGCTCCACGGCTCGGCCGAGGGCGTCCATGTCGAGGAAGCGCGCGGTGTCGGCGATGGACAGCGTCTCGTTCATCGCGACCTTGGTGACGATGCCGGCCAGGCTGTCGTTCCTGTCGATGTCGCCGGAGACCTCGGGCAGGCTCGCGGTGGCCAGCTCCTCCCTGGCGACGGCCCGGGTGAGGTCGATCCTGAAGTCCCGGTAGTGGGCGTAGCCCATGCGGCGGTAGAAGCGGACGACGGAGGTCGTGGAGGTCTGGCAGCGGGCGGCCAGCTCGGCGATCGACAGGTTGGCCGCGGCGGCGGGGGCTTCGGTGAACTCCTCGGCGATGCGGCGCTCCGAAGGACGCAGGGCGGGCATGGCCGCGCGGATCCGGATCAGCAGCGTCTCGGCGTCCTCGCCCGTCATCACTCATCCCCGTCGACGGAAAATAAATACCCTGATGGTAGGGTCTGTGTAATTTTATGACCTACTGCACCAAGGAGAGCACATGCCCCGTGGCGCCTTCTCCGCGGTCGGCGTCGCCGCTGCGCTGTCCGTCGCGTTGACCGCCTGCTCGTCCTCCGGAGGTACCCCCGCCGCCGCGCCGGGGAACGCCCAGGGCGGCGGTTCGCTCGTCGTCGGCGTCACCTCCGACCCCGACACGCTCTTCCCCTGGAAGGCCACCCAGTTCACGGCCGTCAACGTGCTGCAGAACCTGTACGGCACGCTCACCGAGTTCGACAAGGACCTCAACGTCGTCCCCGGCCTCGCCGAGTCGTGGGAGACGAGCAAGGACGGCAAGACGCTGACCTTCAAGCTGCGCCAGGGCGTGACGTTCGCCGACGGCAGCGCGTTCGGCTCCGAGGACGTCAAGGCATCTCTCGAGAAGATCATGGACGAGAAGACGGCGGCGGTGGCCCGCGCCTCGCTGTCGTCGGTCGAGTCGGTGAAGGCGCCCGACGAGAACACCGTGGTGCTGGAGCTGAAGAGCCCCGACGCCGCGCTGCCGGCCAACCTGGCGACCGTCAACATGGCCATGCTCTCCTCCGACGACACCGAGGAGAAGCTCACCACCACCCCCAACGGCACCGGCCCGTTCACGCTCGGCAAGCGGGTGCCCAGCCAGTCGATCACGCTCACCAGGAACGACAAGTACTGGGGCCCGGAGAAGCCGAAGGTGGGCTCGGTGGAGTTCCGGGTCATCCCCGACGAGTCGTCCATCGTCTCGGCCATGCAGTCGGGCAACGTGCAGCTCGCGGTCTTCAACGACCCGCTGGTCGCGCAGACCGCCGAGGGCGGCGGCACGATCACCGTGACCAAGACGCCGCAGCTCAACTACCACGTCCTGCAGCTCAACGCGCGGCGCGGCGACCTGAAGGACGTCAACGTGCGCCTGGCCATCCAGTGCGCGATCGACCGCAAGCAGGTGCTCGACACCGCCGCGCTCGGCGAGGGCGAGGTGACCGGCCCGATGACCGCGCCCGCGTTCAAGTCGGACCCGGACAAGCGCCCCTGCCCCACCCGCGACCTGGCCAAGGCCGCCGACTACCTCGCCAAGGCCGGCAAGTCCGGCGGCGTGACGGTCAAGACGATCGTCTCCCAGGGCGAGTACGCCACCTCCGTCAACGAGGCGCAGAACCTCAAGGCCCAGCTCGCCGAGGCCAAGATCAACCTGGACCTGGAGGTGCTGGAGTCCGGCGCGTACGTGGACCGCTGGGTCGCCGCCGACTTCGACGCGGCGGTGGCGCTGAACGGCGGCCGCCCCGACCCCGACGGCTCCTACGGCCGCTACTTCACCAGCGACGGCAACCTCAACAAGGTCGCCGGCTACAGCTCGCCCACGCTGGACAAGCTGTTCGCGCAGGGCAAGGCCACCACCGACCAGGCCGAGCGCAAGGCCATCTACGACCAGGTCGCCGCCGAGCTCGAGGACAACGCGGCCTGGATCTGGTTGTTCGCCGGCTACACCTACACCGCGACCACGTCGAACGTGCAGGGCTTCGTGCCGATGGCCAGCGGCTCCCTGCAGTACCTGCGGACGACGTCCGTCGGCTGAGGCGCCACCGATGAGGTTCGTACGCAACCGGGCGCTGCGCCGCGTCGCGGAGACCGTCGGCATCCTGTTCGGGGTGGCCGTGGTGGTCTTCGTGATGCTCAGGGCGCTGCCCGGCGACCAGATCACCGCCGGGCTCGGCACGGAGGCCGCCGCGCTCACCCCGGCGCAGCGGCAGGCCCTGGAGCAGTACTACGGGCTGGACCAGCCGCTGGTCACGCAGTTCTTCTCGTGGCTCGGCAACATGTTCACCGGCAACTTCGGCTACTCGGCCCGCTCCCAGCAGAGCGTGCTGGAGCTGACCCTGCACGCGCTGCCGGTGACGTTCGAGCTGGCCGTGCTGTCGATCCTGCTGGCGCTGCTGATCGGGGTGCCGCTGGGCATGCTGGCCGCCTCGCGGACGAACTCGCTGCGCGACGCCGCCGGCCAGGTGGTGAGCCTGGCCGGGCTGTCGATCCCGGCGTTCCTGCTGGCCACCACGCTGCTGTCGGTGTTCGCCGCGTCGTTCGGGTTCAACCCCAACGGGCAGGGCTTCGCCACCTTCACCGAGGATCCGCTGCTCAACCTGCAGCAGATGTTCCTGCCCGCGCTCGTGCTGGGCTTCGGCATCGCGGCGCCGATCCTGCGCACCACCCGTACGGCGGTGCTGGAGGTGCGCTCGGACGACTTCGTGCGCACCGCCCGCGCCAAGGGCGTGCCCGAGCGGCGGCTGCAGGTCAGGCACGTGCTGGGCAACGCGCTCGTCCCCATCGTCACCATGACCGGCCTGCAGTTCGGCTACCTGCTCGGCGGCGCGGTCGTGGTGGAGCAGATCTTCTCCGTGCCGGGCATCGGGCGGCAGGTGCTGCTCGGCATCCAGCAGAAGGAGTACGCGGTCGTGCAGAGCACCGTACTGGTGATCGCGCTGGCGTTCGTGCTGGTCAACCTGCTGACCGACCTGCTCTACCGGGTGATCGACCCGCGGGTGAGGGCGTCATGAGGCGCAGTCCCGCCGCCGTCGCGGGCATCGTGATCCTGGCGCTGCTCGCCGTCGTGGCCGTGCTGTCGTACCTGGACCTGCTGCCCTACGACCCGATCGCGCAGAACCCGCCGTCGCGCTTCCTGGGGCCGTCGGGCGAGCACCTGTTCGGCACCGACCAGTTCGGGCGCGACGTGTTCTCCCGGGTGGCCGCGGGCGTCGGCAACTCGGCGCTGATCGCGGTCGTCGCGGTGGCGTTCGCGACCGTGGTGGGCACGCTGGGCGGGCTGGTGTCGGGCTTCTACCGGGGCTGGGCCGACGGCGCGATCGGCGGGGTGACGAACGTGCTGTTCGCGTTCCCGCCGCTGCTGCTCGCGCTGTCGCTGGCGTCGGTGCTGGACCGCAACTGGTTCACCATCGCCGTGGCCATCGCGATCGTCTACGTGCCGATCTTCATCCGGGTGACGCGCGGGCCCGTGCTCTCGCTCAGGGAGATCGAGTACGTCAAGGCGGCCGTCTCGACCGGCCAGAGCCGCTGGCAGATCATGCTGCGCCACGTGCTGCCGAACATCACCTCGATCATCGTCGTCCAGGTGGCGCTCTCGCTGTCGTGGGCGGTGCTGACCGAGGCGTCGCTGAGCTTCCTGGGGCTCGGCACCCCGCCCCCCGCGCCGTCGCTCGGTTCGATGATCTTCGAGGCGCGCAGCCTGGTGTTCATCGCCCCGTGGACGCTGATCGCCCCAGGCGCGGTCGTCGTGCTGCTCGTGGTCGGGCTCAACCTGCTCGGCGACGGCCTGCGCGACACTCTCGACCCCAGAAACCGCGGACACCGAGGAACCTGAGGAAAGCGGTGAATCTCTCCGAACTGACAACCGAGTCGGCCGACCCGCGCTTCGCCGGCATCGACACCATGAGCGTGGGCGAGCTGGCGGCCACCATGAACGCGGCGGACGCCACCGTGCCCGGCGCGGTGCAGACGGCGCTGCCCAGCATCACCGCCGCCATCGAGGCCGCCGCCGCCCGCATGGAGACCGGCGGGCGGCTGGTCTACGTGGGCGCGGGCACCCCGGGCAGGCTGGGCGTGCTGGACGCCTCCGAGTGCCCGCCGACGTTCTCCACCCCGCCCGGACAGGTCTTCGCGATCATCGCGGGCGGTGCGAGCGCGATCGTCTCGCCCTGCGAGGGCGCCGAGGACGACGAGGAGGCCGGCGCCGCCGCCATCGACGCGGCGGGCATCGGCCCGCTGGACACCGTGGTGGGGATCGCCTCCAGCGGGCGCACCCCGTACGTGCTGGCCGCCGTGCGGCGGGCCCGCGAGCTGGGCGCGCTGACCGTCGGGCTGTCGTGCAACGCGGGCACCCCGCTGAGCGCGGCGGCCGAGCACGCGATCGAGGTGCTGGTCGGGCCCGAGGTGATCAGCGGCTCGACCCGGCTCAAGGCGGGCACCGCGCAGAAGCTCGTGCTCAACATGTTCTCGACGATCGTGATGGTGCGGCTCGGCAAGACGTACGGCAACCTGATGGTCGATGTGAAGGCCAGCAACGGCAAGCTGCGCGAGCGCGCCGTGCGCATGGTCCGCGCGATCACCGGGGCCGGCCGGGAGGAGGCGCTGGCCGCGCTGGACGCCAACGGCTTCAACGTCAAGCAGGCGGTGGTGGCCTCGCGCTTCGGCCTGTCGCCGCAGGACGCCGCGGCCCGGCTGGCCGCGGCGGGCGGGCGGCTGCGGGTCGCGCTGGGAGAGACCGTATGAAGGTCCTCGGGATGATCTCCGGCACCTCGCACGACGGCATCGACGTGGCGGTGGTGGACTTCGAGCTCGTCGGGAGTGTGCTCGAAGGCCGCCTCGGCCACACCGCCAGCACGCCGTACCCCGACGAGCTGCGGGCGCGGCTGATCGCGGCGCTGCCGCCCGCGCCGGCCACGCTGGCCGAGGTGTGCGAGCTGGACACGCTCATCGGGCAGAGCTTCGCCGAGGCCGCCGCGCGGGCGATCGAGGCGGGCGGGCCCGTCGACCTGATCGTCTCGCACGGCCAGACCGTCTACCACTGGGTGGAGGGCGCGCACGCGCGCGGCACGTTGCAGATCGGCCAGCCCGCCTGGATCGCCGAGCGCACCGGCACGCCCGTGCTGTCGGACGTGCGCATCAGGGACATCACCGCAGGCGGGCACGGCGCGCCGCTGGTGTCGGTGCTGGACGGGCTGCTGCTCGGCGCGCACGAGGGCGGCGCGGCGGCGCTCAACCTGGGCGGCATCGCCAACATGACCGTGGTGCGCGGCGGTCCTGGACAGGACCTGTACGCCTACGACATCGGCCCGGCCAACGCCCTGATCGACGCCGTGGTGACGAGCCGGGGCCTGCACCCGCGCGGCTTCGACGAGGACGGCCGCATCGCCGCCTCCGGGCGGGTGCACGAGGGGCTGCTGGCGGTGCTGCTGGACGAGCCGTACTACCGGCTGGAGCCGCCCAAGAGCACCGGCAAGGAGCTGTTCCACCTCGGCTACGTCGAACAGGCCCTGGCCAGGACCGCCGCGCCGGTCGGCGACGCCGACCTGGTGGCCACGCTGACCGAGCTGACCGTGCGGACCGTCGCCCGCGACGCGCGCGCGTCCGGGGTGGGCGCGCTGGTCGTCTCCGGCGGCGGCGCCCGCAACCCCGTGATCATGGAGGGGCTGCGCGCCGCGCTGCCCGGCGTGCGGGTGGCGCGCTCCGACGAGTACGGCGCGCCCTCCGACGACAAGGAGGCCATCGCGTTCGCGCTGATCGGCTGGCTGACCGCGCACGGCCTGCCGGGCACCGTCCCGGGCGGCACGGGCGCGTCGGCCGCCCGCGTCCTCGGCACGCTCACCCCCGGTGCGGGGCCGCTGGTGCTGCCCGCGCCGCTCGCGCAGGGGCCGCGCTCGCTGGTGCTCACCCGATGACCGCGACGACCGCCCCACGCCCCGGAGAGCCCGCGCCGGAGCCGCCGCCCGGCCTGGTCATGGCGGCCCGTACGCCGTGGTTCGAGCTGACCGAGGTCACCGGCCACCGCACCGTGCAGGCCACCGGGAACGGCCTTGAGTGCCTGGCGCGGATGACGCTGGAGACCTACCACGACCTGGCCTCGGTGACCAAGGTCATGGCCACCACCACGATGCTCATCCGGCTGGTCTCCGACCGGCTGGTGGACCTGGACGCGCCGCTCAGCGCGTACCTGCCGCGCTCCTACGAGGCGATCACGGTGCGCGAGCTGCTGCTGCACCGGGGCGGCCTGTGGGAGTGGTGGCCGCTGTACATCAAGCCGGACATGCCGCCGCCGCGCTACCGTCCCGGCCGCGCCCGCCACTACTCCGACCTGGGCTTCATCCTGCTCGGCAGGATCGTCGGCGCGGTCACCGGGCTGCGTCTCGACCGGGCGCTGGCCGAGCTGGTCACCCGGCCGCTCGGCCTGACCTCCACCACCTACGCCCGCCCGGCCGGGGCCGAGGTCGCCATGAGCGCGCTGGACGACCGGGTCGAGATGACCATGCTGGACACCGGCCGCCCGTATCCGGTGCCCTACCGCAGCGCCGACTTCGCCGGCTGGCGCACCGGTCCGGTGCTGGGCGAGGTGGCCGACGGCAACGCCTTCCACGCCTTCGAGGGCGTGTCGGGGCACGCGGGCCTGTTCTCGACGGTGCCCGACCTGCTCAAGTTCGCCACCGCCATGGCCAGGTACGAGGAGTACGACCACCTGTGGCGGCCCGAGGTCGTCCGGGAGTTCTTCACCCCCGGCCCGGACCCCGAGCAGGCACTGGGCTTTCGCAGGTACGCGCTCGACCTGCCCGGCGAGACGGTCACCGTGCTCGGCCACCCCGGCTACGTCGGCTGCGCGGTCGGTTTCGTGCCCGGCCGCGACATCGTGCTGGCCCTGGCGAGCAACCGCCTGCTCGTCGAGGGCGCCCCCACCCCCACGGACGCCCTCTGGGCCGGCCTGCTGCAGGCCGTCGAAGACCGATCGAGGACCGCATGACGACCCCGCTCCTGGAGATCGACGACCTCTCCGTCGCCTTCCGCACCCGTAAGCAGGACGTGACCGTCGTCAGGAACGTCTCCATGCGCATCATGCCGGGCCAGACCGTCGCCGTGGTGGGCGAGTCCGGCTCGGGCAAGTCCACCACGGCGGCGGCGGTCAACCGGCTGCTGCCCGACAATGGCCGCATCACCGGCGGCCGGGTCGTCTTCGACGGCCGCGACCTGGTCAAGGCGACGGCGCGGGAGATGACCGCGATCCGCGGCGCGGGCATCGGCCTGGTCCCGCAGGACCCGATGTCGAACCTGAACCCGCTGATGCGCATCGGCGACCAGATCGCCGAGGCGCTGGAGGTGCACGGCCTGGCGAGCGGCAAGGCGGCGCGCGAGCGGGTGGTCGAGCTGCTCGACATGGTGGGCATCCAGGAGCCGCGCCGGCGCGCCCGGCAGTACCCGCACGAGTTCTCCGGCGGCATGCGGCAGCGGGCGCTGATCGCGATGGGGCTGGCCTGCCGGCCCAAGCTGCTCATCGCCGACGAGCCGACCTCCGCCCTGGACGTGACCGTGCAGCGGCGCATTCTCGACCAGCTCGAGCAGCTCACCGCCGAGATGGGCACGGCCGTCTTCCTCATCACGCACGACCTGGCGCTCGCGGCGGAGCGTGCCGACGAGGTGGCGGTCATGTATAAGGGCGAGATCGTGGAGACCGGCCCGGCGGCGGGCATCCTGAGCGACCCCGGGCACGAGTACACCCGCAGGCTGCTCGGCGCGGTGCCGAGCCTGTCGTCGGCGCGGGTGTCCGAGCCGCCCCGCGACGCGCCCGACCTGGTCGTGGTGGAGGGGCTGCGCAAGGTGTTCCCCGGCAGGGACGGCGACCCGGACTTCACGGCGGTGGACGGCGTGTCGTTCTCGATCCCGCGCGGGCAGACGGTCTCGATCGTGGGCGAGTCCGGCTCGGGCAAGTCCACGACCGCGAACCTGCTGCTCGGCCTGGACGAGCCCACCGCGGGCAGCATCCGCTTCGACGGTACCGACCTGGCCGGGCTGGGGCGGCGCGAGCTGTTCGCCTTCCGCAGGCGGGTGCAGCCGGTCTTCCAGAACCCGTACGCCTCGCTCGACCCCCACTACACCGTGGAGAAGTCGATCACCGAGCCGCTGCGCGTGCACCGCGTCGGCACCCCGGCCGAGCGGAAGAAGCGGGCCGCCGAGCTGCTGGAGCGGGTGTCGCTGCCCGCCTCGATGGCCGGGCGGCTGCCGCACGAGCTGTCCGGCGGGCAGCGCCAGCGGGTGGCCATCGCCCGCGCCCTGGCGCTCTCGCCCGAGCTGGTGGTGCTCGACGAGGCGGTCTCGGCGCTGGACGTGCTGGTGCAGGCGCAGATCCTGGAGCTGCTCGCCGAGCTGCAGCGGGAGCTGGGGCTGAGCTACCTGTTCATCAGCCACGACCTGGCCGTGGTGCGGATGATCTCCCACCGGGTGCACGTCATGCGCGGCGGGCGCATCGTGGAGAGCGGCACGGCGGCGGAGATCTTCGACAGTCCCGCCGACGGCTACACGCGGGAGCTGCTCGCCGCCATCCCCGGCACCCGGTAAGTTGGAATTTCAGACTTACTTGAAGGACGCGGCAGGAGGCGGGTGTGATGCCCAGGGAATGCTCGATCGCCAACGCGCTCGAGATCGTCGGCGAGCGGTGGAGCCTGCTCGCGCTGCGGGAGATCTTCCTCGGTGTGCGGCGCTTCGACCAGATCGCCCGCAACACCGGCGCCAGCCGCGACATCCTCACCGCCCGGCTGCGCAAGCTGGAAGAGTACGGCCTGCTCGAACGCCGCCCCTACGAGACGCGCCCGCCGCGCTACGAGTACGTGCTCACCGAGTCCGGCAGGGCGCTGAACGAGGTGCTGCTGACGCTGATGTCGTGGGGCGACCGCTACGTCACCCGTGGCGAGCCGCCCACGGTCTGGGGCCACGCCTGCGGCGCGGAGCTGGAGCCGGTGATGGTGTGCGCGAGCTGCCGGGAGCCGGTGCGGATCGAGGACATGGCGGCGCTGCGCGTGAGCGAGCCACAGTAGTCCCGTGAAGATCCTTTTAGTTCAGCCGCCGCACTGGTCCCCGGACGGCCACGCCAACTTCGACGCCGTCGAGGCGCTGCTCGGCGGTTTCTCCGGTGACGTGGTGCTGCTGCCCGAGCTGGCCGGCTCCAGCCTGCCCCGCGCCGACTACCTGGCCAGGGTGCGCGAGCTGGCCGTCGGGTCCGGCATGGCCGTGGTCGGCGGCTCGCACTACGACGGGCCCGTCAACCGGGGCGCGGTCTTCGACGCGGGCGGCACGCTGCTGCTGGAGTACGACAAGGTGCACCCGTACGGGCTGGAGCTGCGCTCCGGCATCAGGCCGGGCCGCCCGAGCGCCGGCTTCGAGCTGGCCGGCCGCCGCCTGCACGTGCTGCTCTGCGCCGACCTGTGGTACTCGGCCAGCCTGGCGGGGCGCGACGGCCTCGACGCCGTGCTGGTGCCGGCCTTCTCCGTGACCCGCTGGGACGGCCCCGCCCCGGCCAGGACGCTGTGGCAGCACATGAGCGTGGCGCGGGCGTACGAGTTCATGACGTACGTGGCGGTCAGCGACTGGCACCACGAGACCACCTACCACGGGCATCCCTGCGCGGGCGTCACCGGCCTGGCCAACCCGTGCCCGCAGACGCACGACGGCTTCTTCACCGGCCCGCCGGACGAGCCGGTCTCGGTGCACGAGCTGGACTTCGGCCGCCTGGACGCCTTCCGCTCCGACCGCGCCGACCGCGGCTTCCGGGCATGACGGACGGGGGAGCGCCGGTGCGGCGCTCCCCCGTCGCACGCGCGCGGGCCCAGCAGTGGCGGGGGCGGTCCGGGAGGGCCGCCCTTCCCTCCCCTCGTCTCACGCGCGCGGGCCTAGCGCAGGGCGTAGGCGCGGATCACCTCCTGCGTCACGCTGTTGCCCCGCACGTCGGACGCGCGCAGCCGCAGGGAGACGAACCCGGACGGCGAGCGGCCGAGCGTCGTCTCGTAGCGGCGATCGCCCTTGGCGCGCAGCCGGGCCTGCGTCCAGGTGCGGCCGTCGTCGTACGACACCTCGAGGGAGACGTCCTTGACGGCGTTCTGCTCGGCGCCCTCCTGGTTGCGCAGGGTGAGGGCGAGCTTGCGCGACCCTGCCCGGTTCTTCAGGTCCACAGGCGCGTCGAAGCTCGCGAGCAGCAGCGGCACGATCGTGGTGCCGTCGGTGTGCTCGGAGGTGAACGTCCACTCGCCGCGCGCGCGGACGGCGAGCTTCGCCCAGACGGCCTCGTTGGCGACGTCGTAGGTGATCCGGTACGTCGCCTTCTCCGGCGGCAGATCGCCCGACCCCGACGGCAGGTAGTTGGTCTGCCACAGCAGCGTGTCTCCCTGGTAGAGCCGGAAGTCGGTCTTCAGGCCGTGCTCGAACTGGCTGGTGTACGCCTCGCCGAAGTTGCCCTGGGCGTCCACGAAGCCCTGCGGGGTCAGGCGGAGCCTGTCGCCCTCCCTGCGTGTCGGGTTACGCGGGTTGAAGCCGGGCATCATCGGCTGCTTGAACACGGTGTGGCTCACCCGCTCGCCCGCCTTGTAGGGCCGGAACTCCGGCGAGGCCACGGCCACGTGCGGCGTGTCGGGGTGCGGGAATGTGTTGCTGTACGGCCGCTCCGGCGTGATCGCCGACGTGTTCCACCGCACCTCGGGGTCCGGGGTGACGTAGTCGGTGCGAACGCGCGGCGTCTTGGCCATGGGGTGGTTCGCCGAGTAGGACACGGTGTCCCACGGCTCGAAGACGAAGCGGGCCTCGTTGATGATCACATCGTCGGCGAGCTGGCTGTGGTAAGCGGTCTCGATCCTGGCCAGCGACTTGGCCCGCACCTTGTACGTCAGCCGGTCCGGCACCTTGCCCTTCTCGCGCAGGTACAGGTCGTAGACGTACGGGCTGGCCACGACGCCCTTGGCGACGACCGGCACGGGCAGCAGGCGCGCCCGCTCGACGAGCTTCAGCCCCTCCTCATGGGTGAGCCGCACTGTCGGGACGTTCAGCTTGACGCCGCTGCCGCCGGTGGTGGCGTCCGGTCCCGGCTTGTCGCTGTAGACGGCCACCATGGCCGCGCCGGCCGCGGCGGCGGCGTTGGCCTGCGTGGCGACCGGCACGCCGTCGGTGCGGCGGATGACGGCGAGCCTGCCGCGCAGGTTGCGGGCCTTGATCTCGGCGGGGGTGCCGCGCCCCGCGTCCACGGCGAGGAGCACGCGGGTGCCGTCGAGGCGCGGGTACTCGGTGGCGAGGTCGCTGAACTGGACGGGGTCGACGTACTGGGGGTCGAGCTTCAGTCCCGGCGTGGAGAAGGTGATCTCGGGCGCGGTGAGCCGCCAGCGGGTGGCGACGACGAACGTGCCCTTGGTGACCTTCCTGGTCGGCTGGACGAACAGGCGCTCCTCGACCTGCCCGCCGGGCAGGATCGTGGTGCCGCCGCGCAGCGCCGTGCCCTGCTCGCCCGCCCGGTACCACATGAGGGCCGCGGCGGCGCCGGGGTTGCGCTTGGTCTCGTGGTCGGGGGTCTCGACCTTGACCTCGACGGCCTTGCGGGCGTCCAGGACGACCTCGGTGTCCTTGGTGATCTTCATTTCTGGGTCGCCGAGCAGGCTCTCGTGGAGCGGCGTGCCGGTGCCGGTGCTGTCCTGCGCGGCGGGCATGGTGAAGATGTGGCCGAGCACCGAGTAGGTGCCGGGCTTGACCAGCAGGCAGGTGCCGGAGCCGTACTTGGCGTCGGTGCAGGGCTCGGAGGGGTCGCCGGGCAGCACGCGGCCGACCAGCGTGCCCTCGTCCAGGTTGAGCACGGTGAAGCCGCCGCGGCCCGGCCTGCCGTCCCTGGCGATGCCGCGTACCCGCAGCTCGACGCGCTCCTCCTCGACGCTGCCCGTCAGCAGCGTGCGGGCGCCGCCCGCGACGAGCTCCTGGCGCAGCACGCGGGGACGGTCCGCCTTGAGCGTGACCTTGGCCTCGGCGGTGCCGCCCGCGGGGACGGCGAGCCTGGCCGGTTCGACGGTGAACGCGTCACCGGCGCTCAGGTCGAGCTCGGCGGGCTGGTCGCCGAGGTTGCGGTAGCCGATGGTGAGCGTCTTCTCCTCGCCCTGGGCGAGGCGGCCGAAGTCGAGCGCGCCCGTCGAGGCGACGACCGTGCCGGCGAGCGCGGCGGCCACGTCGATGCGGCCCGCGCCCTGGGCGTCCACGGGGATGTCCTCGCCCGGCTTGGCGGTGGCCATGAGCAGCGCCTTCAGCTCGCCGCCGGTGAGGTTCGGGCGGGCCTGGCGCAGCAGCGCCGCCGCGCCCGCGACGTGCGGGGTGGCCATGGAGGTGCCGGACATCGCGACGAGCCCGCCGCCCGCCTTGGCGGCGGTGATGTCCACGCCGGGCGCGGTCACGTCGGGCTTGACCGCCTGGGTCGCGTTGATCGGGCCCCGGCTGGAGAAGGGGGCGAGCGCGTCCTGCTTGTCCACCGCGCCGACGGTCAGCGCCTCGGGGGCGTCGCCGGGCGAGCCGACGCAGGACTCGCAGCCGTCGTTGCCCGCCGCGACGACGAACAGCGTGCCGTGCTCCCTGGTCAGCGTGGCGAGGGCGTCGCTGATCGGGCCGCCGGGCTCGGGGCTGCTCAGGCTCATGTTGACGATCTGGGCGTGCTGCTCGGCGGCCGCCCACTCCATGCCGTCGATGACCCACGAGAGCCGGCCCTGGCCGGAGGCGTCCAGGACGCGGCCGTCCACCAGCCGGGCGCCGGGCGCGACGCCCTTGCCGCCCTCGGCGCCGGCTCCGGCGATCGTGTCCGCGACGTGGGTGCCGTGGCCGTGGGGGTCGCCGGTTGCGTCCTGGCCGGTGAAGTCCTGCCGGGCGGCCACCTTGCCGGCGAGGTCGGGGTGGGTGGCGTCCACGCCGGTGTCGAGGACGGCGACGGTGGTGCCGCTGCCGTCGTACCCGGCGGCCCACGCGGCGGGTGCGGCGATCTGCGGCACGCTGTCGGTCAGCGCGGGCTCGACCTTGCGGTCGAGCCAGATCTTCTCCACGCCGGCCAGCGCTCCGGCGGCGCGCGCCTGCGGGGAGGCCGACGCCAGCGCGGCGAGCTGCGCGCCGAACGCGGCCGCGCCCGACTCGGCCACCGTCACGCCGGCGCCGCCGATGCTCTCCAGGGTGCGCCGCTGCTCGACGGCGGGCAGGGCGGTCAGCGCCGCCTTGGGCGCGTTCTCCGCGAAGGTGAGGATGAGCGGGATGGCGTCGCCGACGTCCTGCTCGGCCAGCGTCGTCACGTCGAACAGCGCCGGGTCGAGCCGCTGCGGCACCAGCGCGGCGACGTCGTCGGGGATGACCGTGACGGCGCGCCCGGTCTGCATCACCTGGAACGTCGGCACGGAGCCGTCGGCGCGCGGCGCGGGCGTGACGGTGACCGCGTGGTGGCCGCCGTCCACGGCGCGCACCCGCACCCGGTCTCCGGTGATCAGGGTGATCTCGTCGCTGTCCGCCGCGGCCGTGAAGGCGGCGGCCGGGGCGTCCTCGGCGTACGCACCGGGAGCCGCGAGCAGCGCGGCCGCCAGGGCCGTGGGGACGGCGAGCGCCGTGCCCCGCTTCAGGCCCCTTCTCAGGTGCTGCCTGAGCAGGCTTAAGCCACGCGGCATGGGACGACCTCCAGAGAATCGGTAAGCACGAATACCGATTTCCTAGCCGTCCAGAACGGCGGTGTCCATGAGATCGCCGTGGCCACATCCCGACTTGTCGTGTTCCCGCCAGCTAGCCCTTCGTCGCGCCGCCGAGGTTGAACGACCCCGCCAGGTACTTGTTGACCGCCACGTACAGCACCACCGCGGGCGCCGTGTAGAGGATGGAGAACGCGGCGAGCTGGCCGTAGGCGACCTGCCCGTACTGGGAGAAGAACGTGTAGATCGTCACCGCGGCCGGCTGCTTCTCCGGCGCGTCGAGCAGCACGAACGGGGCGAAGAAGTTGCCCCACTGACCCACGAACACGAAGATCGCCACCACCGCGATGCCGGGCGCCATCAGCGGCCCCACGACGGCGCGCAGCGACTGCACCCATCCGGCGCCGTCCACCCAGGCGGCCTCCTCCAGGCTGACCGGCACGCCGTCCATGAAGTTCTTCATCATCCAGATGGAGAACGGCAGCGAGCTCGCGGTCAGGAACAGCACCATCGCCGGCACCGAGCCGTACAGGTTGAACCTGAAGAACATCGCGTAGACCGGCACCAGGATGGCCGTCATCGGCAGGCCCGTGGTGAACAGCAGCGTCAGCATGAAGTGCCGCCGGTAGCGCAGCTGGTAGCGCGAGAGCGGGTAGGCCGCAAGGCCCGCCACGATCACCGTCAGCAGCGCCGTCGAACCCGAGATGATCACCGAGTTGATCAGCGGGAGCACGATCGTCTCCCACGTCAGCACGGCCTTGAAGTTGTCCAGGGAGAACTCGAACGTCGGTGCGGCCGACAGCGTGGCCTCCGGCTGCACCGAGGCGATGAGCACCCACAGGAACGGCCCCAGGAACGCCAGCGCGATCACCAGCAGGGCGAGGTTGGCCGCGCCGCGCGCGGCGAGTCTGGTCATGCGTCCTCCACCTTGATCAGGCGCAGGTAGATCAGCGAGAACAGCGCCCCGATGACCAGCAGGACCAGCGCGATCGCCGAGCCGTAGCCGATCTCGAAGTAGCGGAACGCCTGCTCGTACATGTAGAGCGGGGTGGTCTGGCTGGCCGTGCCGGGGCCGCCGCCGGTCAGCGCGTAGATGAGCCCGAAGCTGGCCAGCGTCTGCAGCGTGATCAGCATGAGGTTCGACATGATCGAGCGGCGGATCAGCGGGAGCGTGATGTGCAGCAGCCGCTTGCCGGGCCCCGCGCCGTCCACCGCCGCCGCCTCGACCAGGTCCTTCGGCACCTCCGACAGCGCCGCCGAGTAGACCAGCATCGAGAACGCGGTGCCGCGCCAGACGTTGGCCAGGATCACCGCGAACATCGGCGCGGTGTAGAGCCACTCCTGCTCGATGCCGAGCACGGTGTTGAGCGTGCCCTCCTCGGCCAGGAACGAGAACCAGCAGGCCGCCGCCACGATCTCGGGCATCACCCAGGCCGCGATGACCACGCCGTTGACGACGCTGCGCGTCACCCGCCCGCGCCCGCGCATGAGCAGCGCGATGATCAGGCCCAGCGTGTTCTGGCCGATGACGGCCGAGCCGATCACGAAGACGAACGTGAGCAGGAACGAGTTGATGAAGTTCGGGTCATCGAAGAGCCTGGCGAAGTTGTCGAACCCGACGAACTGCGAGTTCACCGAGGCCGAGCCGGTCAGGGTCTCGTTGGTGAAGGCGATGTAGACGCTCCACAGAATGGGCCCCGCCATGAAGAGCGCCAGCAGGATCAGCGCCGGCCCGAGGGGCAGCAGCCAGCGCAGGACCCGCCGCCGTGACGGGCCGCCCGGAGGCGTGCCCGTCACGGCGGGCGATGGCGCCGTGGCGACCGTCATTTGGCGACGACCTTGTCGGGGCCTCCGACCGCGCCGGGCAGCGCCTTGGCGTAGGCCGCGGTGGCCTCCTCAGGCGTCTGCTTGCCCGTGGTGACCGCCTCCATGGCCTCCTGGATCTGCGCGGAGACCTTCGGGTACGCCTCGTACGCCGGCCGGTAGTGCGTCACCTCGGCCAGGTCGGTGAAGAACTTGACCGACGGGTTGTCGGCGGTGTACTTCGGGTCGGCCGCGACGTCCTTGCGGACCGCCAGGTCACCGGTGCTCACGGAGTACGTCATCGCGTTCTCCTTGTTCATGGCCACGGTGATGAAGTCGAACGCCTCCTGCTTGAGCTTGGTGTAGGAGCTCATCGCCATGACCCAGCCGCCCGACATGCTGACCCGGCCGGGCTCCTCGCCGTTCTGCGTCGGCATGGCGGTCCAGCCGACCTTGTCCTTCCATTCGGGCCAGGGCTTGGTGCTGGTCTCCTTCCAGGCCGCCGGGGTCCATGCGCCGTCGAGCGAGATGCCGATCTTGCCGGCCGGGAACCACTCGTTGTTGACCTTGTCGGCGAGCTTGGCGTTGTGCGCGTCGGCCTGCTTGGGGCCGAGCTCCTCGCGGTAGATGGTGTTGATGAAGGTCAGGGCGTCGGTGAAGTTCTTGCCGCCGGCGATCCACTTCTGCGAGGCGTCGTCGTACAGCGTGCCGCCGGGGGTGCCGTACAGGAGCATCTCGAAGCCCTGCATGGTGGCCGCCTCGCCGTGGACCTTCGTGGAGTACATGCTGAACGGGACGGCGTCCGGCACCTTCTGCTTGATCGTGCGGGCCGCGTTGAGCACGTCGTCCCAGGTCTTCGGCTCCCACGGCACGGGCAGGCCGGCCTTGGCGAAGACGTCCTTGTGGTACCACAGGCCGCGCGTGTCGGTGCTGATCGGCACGCCGTAGATCTTGCCGTCGGCGCCCTTGGCGGCCTGCTTGACCGAGTCGGGGAACTGCGTCTCCCAGTCGGGCCACTTGGTCAGGAATTCATCCAGCGGGGCCAGCTTGCCCGCGGCGACGTCGGCGTTCACCTGGAAGGTGTCGTGGTAGTAGATGTCGGGCGCGGAGTCCGCCGAGCGGTTCAGCAGCGCCAGCTTGGTGTAGTAGGCCTCGTTGTTGCCCTGCACCGGGGTCAGCTTGATGGTGACGCCGGGGTGTGACGATTCGTACTGCTTCTTGGCGTCGTTGAGCATCTTCTCCAGGTGCGGCCACGTCGGCTCGACCTTGTAGAGGACCTCGAGTTCCTTGCTTGATGAGGACTCCTCGGCGGCGCCACCGCCGCAGCCGGCTGCTGTCAGCGCTGTCAACAGCAGGAGGGATCCGGCCAGCCTACGTGTCATCTCGGCCTCCCCTAGTTTCCTGTGGGTTGCGGAGAACGTAAATCTTTTTGATTTACTAAGTCAACACTCTGTGGTGATATTACTCACATGCAGCAGGGCACCAACCTGCCCAAGGTCGGCAGCTACAACCGGGCCGTGGTGCTGGAGGCCATCCAGGCCTCCGACGGGATCAGCCGCGTCCAGGTCGCTTCTGTGACGGGGCTGACGGCGCAGACGGTGTCGGTGATCGTACGCAGGCTGCTGGAGGAGGGCCTGGTCGTCGAGGACGGCTCCGCGCCGTCGCGTGGGGGAAAACCGGCCACGATCCTGCGGGTCGACGCCCGCGCCGGCTACGCGGTCGGCGTGCACTTCGATCCCAAGGCGCTGTCGTGCGTGCTGGCCGACCTCGCGGGCCGGCCCGTCGCCCGGCTTCACCTGCCGGTGCGCCCGCAGGCCAGGCCGGACGCTGTGGTCAGGCAGATGGCCAGGGCCGCGCGCCGCATCCTGCGCGAGGCCGGGGTGCCGGACGGCAAGGTGCTCGGGGTGGGTCTCGCCTGCCCCGGGCCGCTCGACGCCGACGGCGTGATGGTGAGCCCGCCCCGGCTGCCCGCCTGGGCCGGCACGCCGATCAAGGAGTTACTGGAGGAGTACACCCGCTTCCCGGTGACCGTGGACAACGACGCCACAGCGGCGGCGATCGGCGAGCGGTGGGCGGGCATCGCGCGCTCGGCGCCCAGCTTCGCCTACCTCTACCTCGGCACCGGCATCGGCGGCGGGCTCTTCCTCGACAACCAGGTCTATCGCGGCAGGTCGCTCAACGCCGCCGAGTTCGGCCACATCACGGTCGAGCCCGACGGGCCCGAGTGCTACTGCGGCAACCGGGGCTGCGTGGAGGCGGTGTGCTGCCCGAGCGCGATCGAGGCGGCAGCGGGCGGCATCGACCACGCGGCCGTGTGCGCGGCGGCGGCGCGCGGCGAGCCGGAGGCGCGCGCGGTGATCGAGCGCGTGGCCGAGCGGCTGGCGGTGGCCGCCGTCAGCGTGGTGAACATGCTGGACATCGACCTGCTCGTGCTCGGCGGCCCCGCGCTCAGGGAGGTGGGCGGCATCTACCGCGAGGCGATCGCGGGGGCGGTGGCGGAGCGGTCGATGGCCAGGCGGCTGCACGCCGTGCGCGTGGAGACCTCACCGATCGCGGCCGACGCCGCCGCGATCGGTGCGGCCTCCCTGGTCTTCCACGCCACCTACGCGCCCCGGCTGGGCACGCTGCTCAGCGGCTGACGGCCGGTCAGGCGGCCCGCTTCATGCGCAGCGTGACCAGCTCGAACGGGCGCAGCGACACGGGGATGGCCGCGCCGGGCCGCTCGGGCTCGCCGGTCGGCCGTTCGAGCAGGTCGGTGGTGACGACCTCGGCGACCGGGAAGTTCGGCCGCAGGGTGGCGCGGGCCCGGCCGCCGCGCGACTCGTGGAAGCGGACCACCACGTCGCCGCTGCCGTCGTCGGCCAGCTTCACCGCGGTCACCACCACGGCGTCGTCGTCCACCGTGACCAGCGGCTCGACCGGGGCCGATCCGGGCACCCGGCGCTCCGGCTGGTTGATGAAGTGGCCCTCGCGCACCGCGTCGCCGATCGACACGCCCGGCACCAGCGCGTGGCGGAAGCGGTGCGCGCCCTGGTCGGTCTCCGGGTCGGGGAAGCGCGGCGCGCGCAGCAGCGAGACGCGCAGCGTGGTCGTGGTGCCGTGCTCGTCCACGTCGCGGGTGACGTCGTGGCCGTAGGTGGAGTCGGTCACCATGGCCACGCCCCAGCCGGGCTCCTCCAGGTGCACGAAGCGGTGGTTGCACGCTTCGAACTTGGCGGCCTCCCAGCTGGTGTTGGTGTGGGTGGGGCGGAAGGTGTGGCCGTACTGGCTCTCGGCGGCGTACCGGTCGGCGCGCACGTCGAGGGGGAAGGCCAGCTTGAGGAACTTCTCGGTCTCGTGCCAGTCGACCTCGGTGTCGATCTCCAGCCGGCCCTCGGCGAGCGTGAGCCGCTGGACGAGCGTCGACTTGCCGAACGAGCGCTCGACCACCACCGTGGCCCCGTCGAGGCGCACGTCGTCGGCCTCGGTCAGGTCGGTCACCGTGTTGCGGTAGAACTCGTCCACATCCCAGGCGTCCCACTTGTTCGGGAAGTCCTGGTGGAGCTGCGGCAGGCAGGCCGCCCGCCCCGGCGGCACCGTCTCACGCCCGGCCCGCAGGTCGTAGGCGGAGACGACAAGGCCGCGCCCGTCGATCTCGACCCTGAGCCGCCCGTCCTCCAGCACGAACCCGCCGCCCTCGCGGGGGCCCGCCTGCACGGGGTCGACCGGGGCCTCGGGGGCGGCGCCGCCCGCGGGCACGCCGTGGCGGGCGTGCGGGGCGCCGTTGAAGACCAGCGTGCCGCCGGTGGGCTCGCCGGCCAGCGCGCGCTGCGCGGTGTCGATGATCCCGTTCAGCTCCTCGATCACCAGCTCGTACGTCCTGCGCGCCTCCCGGTGCACCCACGCGATCGACGAGCCGGGCAGGATGTCGTGGAACTGGTGCAGCAGCACCGTCTTCCACAGCCGGTCGAGCGCCTCGTACGGATACTCGGCCCCGGTCCGCACGGCCGCCGTCGCCGCCCACAGCTCGGCCTCGCGCAGCAGCGCCTCGCTGCGCCGGTTGCCCTGCTTGGTCTTGGCCTGGCTGGTCAGCGTGGCGCGGTGCAGCTCCAGGTACAGCTCGCCCACCCAGACCGGCGGGTTGGGGTATTCGGCCTCGGCCTTGGCGAAGAACTCAGCGGGCGTCTCCCATGTGACGGTGGGCGAGCCCTCCAGGTCGCGCAGGCGGGCGGCGCGCGCGACCATCTCGCGGGTGGTGCCGCCGCCGCCGTCGCCGTGCCCGGTCGGGGCCAGCGAGTGCCTGGCCACGCCCTTGTCCTTGAAGTTGCGGGCCGCGTGCGCCAGCTCGCCGCCGCGCAGCGAGGCGTTGTAGGTGTCGATGGGCGGAAAGTGGGTGAAGATCCGGGTGCCGTCGATGCCCTCCCACAGGAACGTGTGGTGCGGGAACGTGTTGGTCTGGCTCCACGAGATCTTCTGGGTGAGCAGCCGCTTCGACCCGGCCGCCTTGATGATCTGCGGCAGCCCGGCGGCGAACCCGAAGGTGTCGGGCAGCCACACCTCCTCGTTGTCCACCCCGAACTCGTCGATGAAGAAGCGCTTGCCGTGCACGAACTGCCGGGCCATCGCCTCGGAGCCGGGCATGTTGGTGTCGGACTCCACCCACATGCCGCCAGCGGGCACGAACCTGCCGGTCGCCACCGCCTTGACGACCTTGGCCCACACCTCGGGCCGGTGCTCCTTGAGCCAGGCCCACTGCTGGGCCTGCGACATCGCGAAGACGAAGTCCGGCTCCTCCTCCAGCAGCGCGGTCATGTTGGACGCGGTGCGCGCCACCTTGCGCACGGTCTCGCGCAGCGGCCAGAGCCAGGCCGAGTCGATGTGGGCGTGCCCGACGGCGCTGATGCGGTGCGCCGACGGCACGGCGGGTGAGGACAGCACGTCGGTCAGCTCGGCCCTGGCCGCGGCGGCGGTGCCGTTCACGTCCTGCAGATCGAGTGCGTCCAGCGCGCGTTCGATGGCGCGCAGGATCTCCCAGCGGCGGCCGCTGTCCACCGGCAGCTCGTGCATGAGCTCGCCGAGCACCTCAAGGTCGATGACCAGCTCCCACACCGTCTTGTCGAAGACGGCGAGGTCCATGCGGGCCAGCCGGTAGAGCGGCTCGGTGCCGGCGGTCTCCTTGTCGCCGAGCAGCGTCGGCTTGAAGGGCTGGTAGTCGAGGATGATCGGGTTGGAGGCGGCCTCGATGTGCAGGCACACCTCCTCGCCGCCCTGGGCGGGGTTCGCGATGCGGACCCACTGCGTACGCGGGTTGAGGCTCTTCACCGGGGTGCCGTCGGGCCGGTAGACCAGCCCCTCGCATTGGAAGCCCGTCTTGTCGGGGTTGAAGCCGAGGTCGAGCACCGCTTCGACGATCTTGCCGGTCCACTCCATCGGCACGGTGCCGGTCACGGTGAACCAGCTCGTGCCCCACGGCGGGCCCCAGGGCGTACCGACCGCGATCGGCTCGCGCGGCGCGGCCAGGCCCTCGGCCACCGGCACGGGCTCGCCCGGCGCGTGCCACACGCCCACCTCCAGCGGCACCGACTCGGGGTAGATCGCGGGGCGGATCCGCTCGGTCAGTACGCGCTTCAAGCGGGCTTCGACCAGCGTGCGGTCGTCATGCATCAGGCAGGCTCCTCAGCAGATGGGGACGTAAGCCACCGGTACGCCGCCGGTAACGCGGGTACCAGCAGCACGTTATGCATCCCCATCATTTCCGGCAAAGCCACCCCCTCTTCACCAAAAGGGAGGAATCCCCTGGGGCGGTCACCGCTTGCCGGGCGGGCAGTCGGGCAGGCCCCAGGGGATCCCCGATCAGGCGCAGGTGTAGCCGGAAGGCGTCTGCGTGTCGCCGTTCGGGCGGTTGACCTGGAATCCGAAGGTGGTGCTCGCGTTCGGGGCGAGGTTGCCGTTGTAGGCGGCGTTCGTGGCGGTCACGGTCTGGCCGCTGACGGTCAGGGTGGCGTGCCACGACCCGGCCAGGGTGTGCCCGGCGGGCAGGGTGAAGGTGACCGTCCAGCCGTCTATGGCCGTGGTGCCGGTGTTGGTGACGGTCACCGGCTGCACGACGTAGCCGTTCTGCCACTCGGTCTGCACGGTGCCGGTGGCGGTGCAGCCACCGCCGCCGCTCGGACCTTCCTCGGTCGTGAACGTGGCGGTCGGCGAGTTGCCCGACAGGTTGCCCGCGCCGTCACGTGCCCGCACGTACACCTGGTACTCCGTGTCCGGCGTCAGCCCCGTCAGGGTGATCGAGTTGGTCGAGGTCTGCCCGAGCAGCGTGTCCGTCGAACCCTGCTCGCGGTAGACGTTGTAGCCGGCCAGGCCGCTGCCGCCGCTGTCGGTCGAGGCGCTCCACGACAGCGTGGCCGAGTTGGAGGTGATGTTGCTCGCCGTCGGCGTGCCCGGCGTGGTCGGCGGCGTCGTGTCGTCCGTGCCGGAGCCGCTCGCCAGCGTGTCGTGCACGGCGTCGTAGGAGCTCTTCTTCTGGTAGTTCTCGTCGTAGATCAGCGCCGCGCCCTCACCGCCGAAGGTGTCGGGCACCCACGAGTGCTTGTCGGTGAAGCCCCAGATCGTCACGCCGGCGCAGGCCTCGACCGCCAGGCAGGCGTTGACCACGTTGCGGTAGTAGGTGGCCTGGGTGGCGTCCTTGGAGGAGTCGCGCGGCATCTGCATGCGCACGTCCAGCTCGGTGATGCGCACCTGCACGCCGAGGTCGGCGAAGCGCTGCAGATTCTGCTGCAGGTCGTTCGGGAAGCCGTACTGGATGGCCAGGTGGCTCTGGAAGCCCACACAGTCGACCGGCACGCCCTGCTGGCGCAGCGAGCGGACCAGGTTGTACATCGCGGTGCTCTTGGCGTTGATGCCCTCGACGTTGTAGTCGTTGATGCACAGCCGGGCGTCGGGGTCGGCGGCGCGCGCGGCCCTGAAGGCGTCGGCGATGTAGCTCTGGCCGAGCGTGTTGTACCAGAACGACGTGCGGAAGTTGCCGTTCTCTTCGAAGACCTCGTTGACCACGTCCCACGAGACCACGGCCGGGTTGTCGGCGTAGCGGCCGACGACCGTCGAGATGTGGCGCTCGATCGCCTCACGCATGGCGCTGGCGCTCAGGCCCTGCACCCAGCCGGGGGTCTGCTGGTGCCAGATGAGCGTGTGGCCGTGCACCTGCTGGTCGTTCTGGACGGCGAAGTCGACGATGGCGTCGGCGCCGGAGAAGTTGAACTGGCCCGGGTTGGGTTCGGTGGAGTCCCACTTCATGGCGTTCTCGGCGGTCACCTGGTTGAACTCGGTGGCCGCGATGTTGCGGTAGGCGGTCTCGTTCGACAAGGGGCCGGTGGCGAGCGCCGCGCCGATGAACTTGCCTTTGGCGGCCGCGTGCGTACGCAGGGGCGCCGACGCCTCCGCCGAGACGGCGGGAAGGAGGAAGGTTGCGAGTAACCCCACTAACGTGAGGGCTCTGAGGAGCGAGGACGAATGCACGGACATCTACCTCCGGAGGCAGGCACTCGATTCCGAAAGTTTCGGCCCCGTGGGGACCGCTGAGCAGACGGTATTGACATGCTCGTCAGCCGGTCAATAAGGCGGTTGAGCCGGAGCTGAATGAGCAGTTGGCGGGCAGAAATTATCGGCCATGCAATGAAACTTTCATTGCCAAAGGACCGGCCATTCGCCGTCTAGCGCGACGTACCGGCCGGTCGGTACTGTGAGGACCGGAACAATCGTCCACTGCGGGAGTACTGCGGATGTCTCTTTCGCATGACCAGGTCCAGGCGCAGCTCACCGGCCCCGGCCAGCTCTTCGAGATGGAGGAGATCGACGGCACCGGCGTACGCACGTGGAAGCACGCCCCGCCGGACTTCCGGGCGCTGCTGGAGATGAGCAGGAACCACGGCGACCAGGTCTTCCTCGTGTACGAGGACGAGCACATCACGTTCGAAGAGCACTTCCGCCGCGCCGCCGCCCTCGCCCGCCGCCTCGTGGACGACTACGGCGTGACCAAGGGCGACCGGGTGGCGGTGGCCATGCGCAACTACCCGGAATGGGTGATCTCCTTCTCCGCCGTGCTGGCGACCGGAGCCATCGCGGTGCCGCTCAACGCCTGGTGGACGGAGTCCGAGCTGGCCTACGGGGTACGCGACTCCGGCGCCAAGGTGCTGATCGCCGACGGCGAGCGCGCGCCCAGGCTGGCCTCGACGGGCGTACCGATGATCGTCACCAGGGGCGAGCCGCCGGCCGGTGCGCGCGCGTTCGCCGACGTGCTGGGCGAGGTGCCGGCCGACGCCGCGCTCCCCCAGGTCGAGCTGGCCCCCGACGACCCCGCGACGATCTTCTACACCTCCGGCACCACCGGCAGCCCCAAGGGCGCGCTGGGCAGCCACCGCAACATCGGCCAGGCCCCCATGACGGTCGCCTACGGCCTCATGCGCGCCGTCGCCCTGTCCGGCAAGGACGTCTCCCAGGCCGCGAGCACCCGCAGGATCACCCTGCTCACCGTGCCGCTCTTCCACGTCACCGGCTGCTTTTCGGCGATGACGACCGCCATGTTCAGCGGCGGCGGGCTGGTGCTGATGTACAAGTGGGACCCCGAGCAGGCGCTGCGGCTCATCGAGCGCGAGCGCGTCACCACCATGATCGGCGTGCCCACCAACGCCTGGCAGCTCATGTCCCACCCCGACTTCGGCAAGTACGACCTGTCCTCGCTGGTCAACCTGGGCTACGGCGGCGCGCCCGCACCGCCCAAGCTGCTGGAGCGCATCACCACGAACCTGCCCGACCGCGCACCCTCCAACGGCTACGGCATGACCGAGACCAGCGCCCTCGCCATCGGCAACGGCGGCGCCGACTACCGCGCCAAGCCCGACAGCATCGGCCTGCCCTCGCCCGTGGTGGACGTGCGCGTGGTCGATCCCGCGGGCGTGGAGCTGCCGCCCGGGGAGGTCGGCGAGCTGTGCGTACGCGGCCCCAACGTCATCCTCGGCTACTGGAACAAGCCGGAGGCGACCGCGCAGACGTTCGTGGACGGCTGGCTGCACACCGGCGACCTGGCCAGGATCGACGAGGACGGCTTCGTCTACATCGTGGACCGGGCTAAGGACATGGTGATCAGGGGCGGCGAGAACGTCTACTGCGCCGAGGTCGAGGCCGCCCTGTTCGAGCATCCGGCGGTGGACGACGCGGCCGTGATCGGCGTGCCGCACGACGAGCTCGGCGAGGAGGTCGGCGCGGTGCTCCGCCTGACGCCCGGCGCCTCCGTCACGCCCGGCGAGCTGCGCGAGTTCCTGTCCTCCAGGATCGCCAAGTTCAAGATCCCCGTGCACTACTGGTTCCGCGACACCGAGCTGCCCCGCAACCCCGGCGGCAAGATCCTCAAGACCCACCTGCGCCGCGAGGTCCTCGGCCTGTGACGTCTGGTGCCGGCGGCTCCCCTCGCGGGGGCCGCCGGGCGCTGTGACGGGCCTCACAACGTGTGCTTCTCCCCTGGTCGGACGGCCTGTCCCCGCTCCCGCTTACCTGGCGGGTAATCGCGGCGGCTACCCGCGTCCTGGCATCGTCCTCGGTGTCAGCACGAACGAGGTCACCGCCGAAGGAGCCGCCATGACCGCCCTTCCGATCACCACCGGCCGTACGAAGTTCCTGCGCCTCGCACTGGCCGCCGACGCCGCCGTCACGGGCGTCAACGGGCTGGCCTACCTCGCCTTCGCCGCCCCCATCGGTGCCCTGCTCGGCCTGGACGCGGCGCTGTTGCGCGGTATCGGCGCCTTCCTGCTGGTCTACGCCGCGGCCGTCGCCGTCCTGGCCACCCGCCGCGCCATCAGCCCGGCCGGCGCCAAGGCGGTGATCGCCGTGAACGTGGCCTGGACCCTGGGCAGCGTCGCCGCCGTCGTCACCGGCGCGGCCGGCCTCACCACGATCGGCGCGTTCTGGGCGATCGCCCAGGCCCTGGTGGTGGCCGCGTTCGCCGAACTGCAGATCACCGGCCTGCGCAAGAGCCGCTGAGATCACCCGGACAAGGAGAGACCCGTCATGAGCACCCTCATCGACCGCTATGTCGCCTGCTGGAACGAGACCGACCCCGAGGCCCGCGCCAAGGCCGTGGCCGAGCTGTGGACCGAGGACGGCACCTACACCGACCCGCTCGCCGACGTCTCCGGCCACGCCGGGATCGCCAGGGTGATCGAGGCCGCGCAGGGCATGTTCCCCGGGCTCGTCTTCACCCCCGGCGACCTGTACGACAGCCACCACCACATCGCCCGCTTCACCTGGCACCTCGGCCCCGAGGGCGGGGAGCCGGTCGCCGTCGGGTTCGACGTGGTGGAGCTGGCCGAGGACGGCCGCATCCGCAAGGTCCTGGGCTTCCTGGACAAGGTCCCGTCCTGACACGACCTGGCAACGGCCGGCGGGCCCCAGGGACGCACTCCCGGAGCCCGCCGGCTTAATCATTTGCCCAGGCCACGCGCGATAACGGACAATTTCCACTCGTGCCATCAGCATTGAAGCGCCTGCTCCGCCACCTCGCGCTGGACGTGAGCCCGCTGCGCGACTCCCGCGACTACCGGCTGCTCTTCGGGTCCGGCGTCATCACCATGTTCGGGACGATGATCTCGATGGTCGCGGTGCCGTACCAGATGAAGCAGCTCACCGACTCCTACGTCGCGGTCGGCCTGGTGAGCCTGGCGGAGTTCGTGCCGATGGTGGTGTGCGGGCTGTGGGGCGGCGCCATCGCCGACGCCCTCGACCGCCGCAAGATCATCGTGATGAGCGAGCTGGGCCTGCTGGTCACCTCGGCCGCTCTCATGATCAACTCCATGCTGCCCAGTCCGCAGATCTGGGTCCTGTACGTCATCGGCGCCGTCTCCACCGGCATCGGCTGCCTCCAGCGTCCGAGCCTGGAGGCGGTGATCCAGCAGGTCGTCAAGCACGATCAGCAGGCCGCCGCGGCCGTCCTGTCGAGCCTGCGCTGGAACTTCGGCGCCATCGTCGCCCCCGCGCTGGGCGGCCTGATGATCACGGCCTGGGGCGTGGCCTCCGCCTACGTCCTCGACACGCTGTCCTTCCTGCTGTCGATGCTGCTGCTGTGGCGGGTCAGCTCGCTGCCCCCGGCCGCCGACGCCGCGCCCGCGTCGCTGAAGTCGCTGGTCGAGGGCATGCGGTACGCGGTGAGCCGCAGCGACCTCGTCGGCACGTACCTGGTGGACATGGCCGCCATGATCTTCGCGATGGCGACGGCGCTGTTCCCGTTCATCGCCGAAGAGCTGAAGGCGCCCCAGGCGCTCGGCCTGCTCTACTCCGCCTCCGCGATCGGCGCGTTGATCGCCTCGCTCACCGGCCGCTGGACGGCCCGCGTACGGCGGCACGGCCTCGGCGTGATCGTGGCCGCCGCGCTCTGGGGCGTCGCCGTGGCGCTGACCGCGCTGGCCCCGAACATCTGGATGATCGTCGTCTTCATCGCCTGCGCGGGCGCCGCCGACATGATCAGCGGCATCTTCCGCATGACGATGTGGAACCAGACCATCCCGCCGGAGCTGCGCGGCCGCCTGGCGGGCATCGAGCTGCTCTCGTACGCCAGCGGCCCCATGCTGGGCAACGCGCGGGCCGGCATGATGGCCCAGCTCGGCGGCACCCGCTTCTCCCTGGGCGCGGGCGGCGTGCTGTGCGTCGCCGCCGTGCTCGGCCTGGCCGCCGCCCTGCCCGGATTCCGCCGCTACGACGCCACGACCGACGAGCACGCCCTGGCGGAGAAGGCCCGCCGCGAAGCCTCCGCAACCGCCGACGCCCCCGCCTGACCTCGCCGGGGGCGCAGGCACTGCCTCCGCGTTCCACCGGAGCGGCCGAGGCGGGCCGATGGGGGTCGCCTCAGCCCGCCTCGCGCCACCCGTCGTACCGCTCGACCAGCTCGTCCACCTTCGCCAGCGCCGCCTCGTCCAGTCCCTCGGCCACGACCACCCACTGCGCGTCCTCGGCGTCGTCCTCCCCCGCCAGGGTCTCCCGCACCACCCGCGGCACCCCCAGCTCGGGAAACCACTCCCCCAGCGTCTCGGCCACCTCCTCGGCGTCCTCACGCTCGGCGAACACCAGCAGCTCCGCCATCTCCGTTCCTCTCGGGCTCCTCGACCGTGTCACGCTTTTCACCTGGCTCGATCACACTAGGTTGGTAGCGTTGGACCATGACTGCCGAAGCGGTGATCGCTGTGATGACGCCTTCCTCGCTCCCCGACTGGGTCTTTCCGCCACCGCAAGGCTTCTCCGCAGAAGATCTCGATCACATTCCGGAATTGCCCGCGCACACAGAGTTGATTGATGGAAGCTTGGTCTTCGTGAGCCCCCAGACCTCCTTCCACATGCGGGCCGTGTCGCTCCTCGAGGCCGAGCTGCGTGGGGCCGCGCCCGCCGGCGTTCGGGTCCGCCGCGAGATGAGCGTGGTCCTCGCCAAGGACCAGCGGCCCGAGCCGGACCTCTGCGTCGTCACGGAGGAGGCAGTGCGGGGCGGTGCGGAAACCTACTACGACGCGAAGGACGTCGTGCTCGCCGTCGAGGTGGTCTCCCCCGAGTCCGTCACGCGTGACCGCGAGCGCAAGCCACAGCTCTACGCGCAGGCCGGCATCCCGCACTTCTGGCGGGTGGAGGAGGACTCCGGCAAGCCGATCGTGTACGTCTACGAGCTCGACCCGGCGCTGCGTTCCTACGCCCGCATGGGCGTGCACCGCGACCGGCTGAAGGTGACCGCTCCCTTCGACCTCGACGCCGACCTCGCCGCGATCGACCGCATCTGAGCGCACGCACCGGGGCCGGAGCGGCGAAGCTCCGGCCCCGGGCGAACGGCTCAGCCGCGGAGCTGGGCGCCCACGCGGTCGGCGGCCATGGCCACCGCCGCGTCCCTTGCCGCCGTGGTCTCCTCCACGGTCAGCGTACGGTCGGGCGCGCGGAACCGCATCGAGTAGGCGAGCGACTTGTTGCCCTCGCCCACCTGCTCGCCCTCGTACACGTCGAACAGCCGGATCGACTCCAGCAGCTCGCCCGCGCCGTCGCGCAGCGCCGCCTCGACGTCGGCGACCGGCGTGAAGTCGGGCACGATCAGCGCGACGTCCTGGGTGGCGACCGGGTAGGCCGACACGGCGGGCGTCTGGACCGGACCCGGCATGGCGGCCTCGAGCCGGGACAGCTCGAGCTCCATCGCCGAGGTGCGGGGCGGCAGCCCGTACGCCTCGATGACCCGCGGGTGCAGCTCACCGGCGTGCCCCACCAGCGTGTCGCCCACGTAGAGCGCGGCGCACCGGCCCGGGTGCCAGGGCTCGTGCTGGTCGGCGCTGATGGACAGCTCGAGCCGTGCCTCCTCGGCGACCAGCCGGGCCGCCTGGACGGCGTCGGCCCACGAGGCCGCGCGCCCGCGACCCCACCAGCCGGACCGCTCGAACTCGCCGGCCAGCACCACCGCGACCCGCAGCGGCTGGTCGGGCAGCGCCGACTCGATGGTGGCCAGCTCGTCAGCGGTGGGCCGCCGCTCGACGCCGAGCACCGGGGCGACCTCGGGCGCGCCCTCGCGGGGCCGGTAGACGGCGCCCGACTCGAACAGCGCGACGTCGGTGAAGCCGCGGCCGACGTTGCGTACGAGGGTCTTCAGCAGGCCCGGCAGCAGCGTCGTCCGCATCAGCGGCTCGTCCTCCGACAGCGGGTTGGCCAGCCGGACGGCGCGGCGGCGCGCGTCTTCGGCGGGCAGCTGCATGCGGTCGAAGTCGTCGGGGCTGACGAACGGGTAGCTGAGCACCTCGACGTAACCCGCCTCGGCGAGCGTCCTGCCGACCCGCCTGCGCAGCCGCTGGCCCTCGGTGAGCCCAGCGCCGGCCGGGGCGGAGGGCAGCACCGACGGGAGGTTCTCGTAGCCCTCCAGCCGGATGACCTCTTCGGCCAGGTCGTTGGGGTCGGTGAGGTCGGGCCGCCAGGACGGCGGGGTCACCGTGATCATGTCGTCGCCGGTGATGGCCAGCTTGGCCGCCAGCTCCCCGCCGGTGACCACGCCGGTCGGGTCGACGCCGCCCTGCCGCACGGCCGGATCGGCGCCGTCGGTGACGACGCAGCCGACCTGCCGCAGGCGCTCGACCACGGTCTCCTTGGAGTAGGTCACTCCGGCCACCCGGCCCGGATAGCCGGCCGGGATCGCGATGCGGGCGGGCGTCACCTCGACGTCGGCGTGGGTGACGCCGGGCTGCACGGTGGCGCCGCCCAGCTCGGCCAGCATCTGCACGGCCCGCCACGAGGCGACGAGCGGCAGCTCGCGGTCGACGCCGCGCTCGAACCGCTTGGACGCCTCGGAGACCAGCCCGTGCCGCCGCGAGGCGCGGGAGATGCCGGTGGCGGAGAAGTGGGCGGCCTCGATGACGATGTCGGTCGAGGTGTCGGAGATCTCGGTCTCCAGGCCGCCCATGGTGCCGGCGATGGAGATCGGCCCCGACTGGTCGGTGATGAGGATGTCGTCGGGGTCGAGCTCGCGCACCACGTGGTCGAGCGTCTCGAGGCGCTCGCCCGCGACGGCCCTGCGCACCACGATCTCGCCGTTGAGCTTGCCGCGGTCGAACGCGTGCAGCGGCTGGCCGAGCTCCAGCATCAGGTAGTTGGTGATGTCGACGGCCAGCGAGACCGGGCGCATGCCGACGCGGTGAAGGCGTACGCGCATCCACAGCGGGCTCTTGGCCTGCGGGTCGAAGCCGCGCACCTCGCGCAGCACGAACCGGTCGCAGGCGGTCGGGTCGGCGATGGACGCCGGCCACGACGGCTCGGTCTCGGCGGGCGGCTCGACGTCGGCGGGGTCGCGGAAGGCCACCCCGAACGCCGTGGCGACCTCGCGCGCCACGCCGCGGATCGACAGCGCGTAGCCGATGTCGGGGGTGATCTCCAGCTCGATGACGTCGTCGCGCAGCCCGAGCAGCTCGACCACGTCGGTGCCGATGGGCGTGC
The DNA here is from genome assembly GCF_040678535.1 of Nonomuraea sp. NPDC052634. Lineage (NCBI taxonomy): Bacteria > Bacillati > Actinomycetota > Actinomycetes > Streptosporangiales > Streptosporangiaceae > Nonomuraea > Nonomuraea sp. NPDC052634. The sequence continues at coordinate 60,835 of NZ_JBFATY010000019.1, forward strand.
CGGCCGGCAGCACCATGATGCCGCTGTGGTCGTCGCCCAGGCCGAGCTCGCGCTCGGAGCAGATCATGCCCTCGGACATGCGCCCGTACGTCTTGCGCGCCCCGACCTCGAACCCGCCGGGCAGCACGCCGCCGGGCAGCACGACCGGCACCCGGTCGCCGGCGGCGAAGTTGGTGGCGCCACAGATGATCATGCGCGGCGTCGCCTCGCCGACCTCGACCTTGCAGTGCCTGATCGGCTTCTTGAAGCCGGTCAGCTCCTCGATCTCCAGCACCTCGCCGACGACGACGTTCTTGACGTCGTGGCCGTGCGAGGTGATCGACTCGAGCTTGAGCCCGGCGGCCGTGAGCTTGTCGGCCACCTCGTGGGCGGTGACCGCCGGGAGATCGACATACTCCCGCAGCCAGGAAAGCGGGACCTTCATCAGATCTCCATTCCGAACGGGAGCGTGAAGCGCACGTCTCCCTCGACCATGTCACGCATGTCCTCGGCGTTGTGGCGGAACATCAGCGTCCGCTCGATGCCCATGCCGAAGGCGAACCCGGAGTACCGGGACGGATCGACGCCGCAGGCGACGAGCACGCGCGGGTTGACCATGCCGCAGCCGCCCCACTCGATCCAGCCCTCCGACTTGCAGGTGCGGCAGGGCGGGTTGCCGGGCACCGCGGAGGCGCCCCGGCAGACGAAGCACTTGAGGTCCATCTCGGCGGACGGCTCGGTGAACGGGAAATAGTTGGGCCGGAACCGCGTCGTGATGCCCTTGCCGAACATCACCTCGGCGAACCGGTCGAGCGTGCCCTTGAGATGGGCCATCGTCAGGCCCTCGTCGACGGCCAGGCCCTCGGTCTGGTGGAAGACCGGGGTGTGGGTGGCGTCGAGCTCGTCGGTGCGGAACGTCTTGCCCGGCGAGATCACGTAGACCGGCAGCTCGCGCTGGAGCAGCGCCCGGATCTGCACGGGCGAGGTCTGCGTGCGCAGCACCATGCCGGAGTCGGTGGAGCCGACGAAGAACGTGTCGTGGTCGGAGCGCGCCGGGTGGTCCTTGGCGATGTTGAGCGCGTCGAAGTTGAACCACTCGCCTTCGAGCTCCGGTCCCTCGGCCACTTCGTAGCCCATGGAGACGAACGCGTCGGCGATGCGTTCCTGAAGCGTGGTGAGCGGGTGACGGGCGCCGCGCGGCCGACGGTCCCACGGCAGGGTGACGTCGACGGTCTCCTCGATGAGGACGCGGGCGTCGCGCTCGGCCTCCAGCTCGGCCTGGCGGGCGGCGAGCGCTTCGTTGATGGCCTTACGGGCGGCACCGACGCGCCGGCCGGCCTCGGCGCGGGCGGCCGGCGGCAGTGCGCCGATCTCGCGGTTGGCCAGGGCGATGGGCGAGCGGTCACCCGCGTGCGCCAGCCTGGCCTGCTTGAGTTCGTCGAGGTCGCCGGCCGCCTTGATCGCCGCGATGGCGTCGGCCTCCATCCGGGACACCTCGTCGGCGTGCAACGGTGTCACCTCGACGGGATCGTAGTCAGACAAGAGTGAGCTCCGTATCCAGGGCTTGAGCGGAAGAGAGTCTAGTGGGGCCTGCCCACCGGGCCCGAACGCGACGACTAGACGCCGGCGAAGTCGGGCGTGCCGGTGGGCAAGGTAAATCGGAACTCAGCTCCGCCCTCGGGCGCGCGCTGCACCGTGATCGTGCCGCCGTGCGCCTCGACCAGGCCCTTGACGATGAACAGGCCGAGACCCGTGCCGCCCCGGCGGCGGCTGTTGCCGCCCCGCCAGAACTGCCTGAAGACGCGCGGAGCCAGCTCGGGCTCGATGCCCTCGCCCTCATCGCGCACCGACACGGCCACTCCCCATTCGATGGACTCGATCTCGATTGTCACAGTGCCGCGCCCGTGGCGCAGCGCATTTTCCACCAGGTTACCCAGAATCTGGTCGATCTTGTCCTGGTCGAGCCACATCTCGGGCAGGTCGTCGCCGACGATCAGCCGGAAGCGGTCCTCCGGCTCGCCGGCCGCGACCCGGCCCGCGATGAGGCGGCGCGCCCTGGCGGGCAGGTCGACGACCTGGCGGCGTACTTCGAGCCGCCCCGACTCGATGCGGGAGACGTCGAGCAGCTCGGTGATGAGCCGGGTGACGCGGTCGGCGTCGTTGTTGACCGTCTCCAGCATGACGAGCTTCTGCTCTTCGGTGAAGCGGCTCCACTTCGCGAGCAGCGTGGCCGTGAAGCCCTTGACGCTGGTCAGCGGCGAGCGCAGCTCGTGGGCGACGGTCGAGACCAGGTCGGCGCGGCTGCGCTCGAGCCGGGCGCGCGCGCCGCCGTCGCGCAGGGTGATCGTGACGCGCTCGACCTCGCCGCCGCGCTCGGGCTCGCGGACCAGCCGGGCCGCGACGTAGAGCTCCTGCCGGCCGGGCAGGTGCAGCGGCCGCTCGGGCACCCTGATCCGGGTGCGCAGCCCGCCCTCGGGGTCGAGGGCCTTCCACCAGTCGCGCCCGTCGTGGTCGCGGAACGGGAAGACGTCGTTCATGTGCCGGCCGACGGCGCGCTCTGCCGGGATGCCGGTGAGCCGCGTGGCCGCCCGGTTGACGGCCAGCACGCGCCCGTATCGGTCGGTCACGATAAGGCCGTCGGGGAGATCGTCGATGGCTATCGTGCACGCGGCCGCGACTACTCGCCCGTCGGTGTCTGCGCCGTGCACGCCTCGCCTCCTCCGCCTACAACGCCGACAATAGCGGGTTTCCGGTCGCCTAGGGCACCCGCTGCGCCCTGGCCGAGGAGTAAAGGCACACCGCCGCGGCGGTGGCCAGGTTCAGGCTTTCCGCCTGTCCGTAGATGGGCACCCTGACCACATCGTCCGCCTCGGTGAGTATCTCCTCAGGCAACCCCCAGGCCTCGTTGCCGAAGATCCACGCGGTCGGTCCCGAGAGATCGACATCGTCGAGCGTGTGCTTGCCCGCGCCGTCGGCCGCCAGCACGCGCAAGCCCCGCTCCCTGAGTTGACGCACGGCGGGCCTGACCGGTGCACCGATCGTGACAGGTAGATGAAAAAGGCTTCCGACGCTGGCGCGCACGCACTTGCCGTTGTACGGGTCCACCGACGCGTCGGTGAACACCACCGCGTCCGCCCCCGCCGCGTCCGCCGCCCGCATGACGGTCCCCGCGTTGCCCGGGTCGCGCACGTGCGCGAGCAGCGCCACCAGCCGCGGCTCGCCCGCCAGCGCCTCGTCCAGCGGCACGTGGACGAGCCGGCAGACGGCCACCAGCCCCTGCGGGGTGACGGTCTGCGACAGCTCGGACATGACCTCGCCGCTGGCCCGGTGCACGGGGATGCCCTTGAGCGTGGCCTCGGTGATCAGCTCGGGGTGGCGCAGCTCGGCCTCGGCGGTGCTGAACAGCTCCAGCGTGACCCCGTCGAGCTTGAGCGCCTCGCGCACCGCCTGCGGCCCTTCGGCCAGGAACTTCCTGTCCTGCTCGCGGAAGGCGCGCTTGGTGAGCCGCCGGGCGGCCTTCACCCGCGGCGATCTCACGTTGGTCAGCTCGGACCCGGCCATCGTCTCCCCCAAGTCGTACGGACGCTGCAGCCCGCTGGTTCAACCGCAGTGCGTGCAGACAGCAACAAAGGGCCCACCGTCATCGGTGGGCCCCTCGGTCAGGTCAAGCGCTTCAGCCCGCGGCCGGAGCGTTCACGTTCGCCGGGAGCGCCTTCTTGGCGGCCTCGACGAGCGTGGCGAAGGTCTGGCTGTCGTTGACCGCGAGGTCGGCGAGGATCTTGCGGTCGACCTCGATGTTGGCCAGACGCAGGCCCTGGATCAGACGGTTGTAGGTGATGCCGTTCTGCCGGGCGGCGGCGTTGATGCGCTGGATCCACAGACGACGGAACGCGCCCTTACGGTCCTTACGGTCCCGGTAGGCGTACGTCATCGAGTGGAGCATCTGCTCCTTGGCCTTGCGGTAAAGGCGAGACCGCTGGCCACGGTAACCGGTCGCCCTTTCGAGAACGACCTTGCGCTTCTTCTTGGCGTTGAGCGCCCGCTTCACGCGTGCCATGTTTCTTCTCCCCGGGGGTTCGCGCTACTTGGCGAGCAGCTTCTTGATCTTCTTGGTGTCGGCGTCGGAAAGGACGACCTCGTTCTTGAGACGGCGCGTCAGCGTGGACGACTTCCACTCGTTGTAGTGCGCGCGGTTGGCACGGCGACGCTTGATCTTGCCGGAACCGGTGAGCCGGAACCGCTTCTTCGCACCGCTGTGCGTCTTCATCTTCGGCATGATCGCCGTCTCTCCTCGTTTCGGTCGTGCCGGTGGCCGGGCCGGTGCTTTCCGACCCGGTCGCGGCGTCTTGGTCTACCGGTGGCTGGCTGGGGTGTTTGTAAGGCTAACCCCAACCGAAGGTCACGCTTCCCGTGTGGAAGAGCCCTCGTTGCCACGTTGCGCCTTGGCGGCGGCCTTTTCGGCCTTAGCCTCGGCCTTCTTCTTGTGCGGACCGATCACCATGATCATGTTACGGCCGTCCTGCTTGGCGTGGGATTCCACGAAGCCGAGGTCCTGGACGTCTTCCGCGAGCCGCTGCAGCAGCCGGAAGCCGAGCTCAGGCCGGGACTGCTCACGCCCGCGGAACATGATCGTGACTTTGACCTTGTCTCCCGCCTTGAGGAACCGCACCACGTGACCCTTCTTGGTCTCGTAGTCATGCGGGTCGATCTTCGGCCGGAGCTTGATCTCCTTGATGATCGTGTGCGCCTGATTCTTGCGCGCCTCGCGCGCCTTCATCGCGGACTCGTACTTGAACTTGCCGTAGTCCATGAGCTTGCACACGGGCGGTCGAGCCGTGGCCGCGACCTCGACGAGGTCGAGGTCGGCCTCCTGGGCGAGCTTCAGCGCGTCGTGAATGGAGACGATGCCGACCTGCTCGCCGTTCGGGCCCACGAGGCGAACCTCGGGAACTCGGATACGCTCGTTGATGCGGGGCTCAGTGCTGATGGGGCCTCCTAGGTTTGCGATCCCTACGTGCTCGTCGTTACGGAGCTTTTCACGAAAACGCGAAAAGCCCCGCACGTCGCGCATGCGGGGCCACTGAGCTCTTCGGCTTTCGTGGCCTCGAGCTCCCCGGAGAAGTCCGGCGTGATCCTGGACCCGGCCACCTCGCGGCGACTCAGGTGGGAGGGAGACCTCCGCTTGCGCGTCCAGCAAGGCATGCCGGACCGATCAGAGAGCTACACTACCACAACGCCGGAGCGTTCTCGAATCATCCCGCCGGGCCGTCCGCATGCGCGGCGGCCTCCTGGCGGCGGCGCAGCTCGGCCTCTCCCGCGGCACGCATGGCCTCGACCGGCACATCGGTCATCCCGGTCATCAGCTCCACCTGCCGCACCGCCTGGTGCAGCAGCATCTCGAAGCCTCCGATCACGATGCCGCCCGCGTCGCGCACGGCCGTCGCCGCGGCGGTGGGCCAGGGCGCGTACACCACGTCGAACAGGGCCGGCACGCGCGCCAGCCGGCTCGCGTAGGCATCGGCCGCGCCGCTCGGCAGCGTGGAGATCACCAGATCGACCTCGATGCACGCGTCGAGCTTGGCGAACGTCTCCACCGCCAGCGCCACGCCGAGCCGCTCGGCCACTGCGGCGGTCTCCCCCGCCCTCGCGGGATCGCGGACGAGCAGCGTCGCGGAGTAGAGCCCCAGGCCGCGCAGCGCCGCCAGCGCGGAGGCCGCCGTCGCGCCGCCGCCCAGCACGGTCGCCGAGCGCGGCGCGGGCACCCCGGCCTCGGCCAGCGCCCGCTCGATGCCGTAGACGTCGGTGTTGTCGCCGTGGCGCCGCCCGTCGCGGAAGACCACCGTGTTGGCCCCGCCGACCTCGACGGCCAGGTCGGAGACCGTGTCGAGCAGGGGCAGCACGGCCCGCTTGAGCGGCATCGTGAGCGACAGCCCCGCCCAGGCTCGGTCGTCGCCGCCGCCCTGCCCGCGTACGGGGGTCAGCTCGGCCAGCAGGCCCGGCAGTCGTTCCTCGTCACACTCGAACGCCTCGTAGCTCCACCCGTCGAGCCCCATCGCCCGGTAGGCGGCCCGGTGCAGGTGGGGCGAGAGCGAATGGCCGATGGGCGACCCCATCACGGCAGCTCGCATCACGCACGTCCTTTCCAACCAGGCAGCACCCTACCGCCGTCCGGCGGCCACCCGGAGGCACCACGTCGCCCTGCCCTGGAGCACCCGTGCCGAGCCGCCCCGGACCGCCGCTTCAGGTACCGCCCGCACAGCTCGTCGGACCGCGCCGGATCATGCCGAGCCGCACCTGGCCGCGGATCCAGGCACCGCCCGCGAGACGTCCGGCACACCCCGACCGCTCGCGCCGCCTTCTAGCGCGCGCCCGCAGGAGGGCCGCTTCGGGCATCCGCGCGCCGCGTGGAGTGCGCGAGCGACGGGAGGCCGCCCCGGGCCGCACCGACGCGTCCCGTGAAACACGCGAGCGCCAAGAGAGCCGCCTCCAAGCACGCCGGCGCGTCCCGTGAAACGCACGAGTGCCGGAAGGCCCGTCTCCGGGCGCCTGCCCGCGCGTCCCGTGGGGTGCGCGGGCGGGTGCCCGGAGGTGAACGACCCGGCCTTCGGCCGTCCGTAAGTGAACGGCCGGGTCAGCCGCCGCAGCCGCCGTTCGCCCTGCACTTGGCGACCAGCGCCTGGTGCTCGGTCTCGGTCTCGGCGAACTCGGTGACCTGGCTCTTGGGGTCGGTGGCCACGAAGAACAGCCACTGCCCCTTGGCCGGGTTGAGCGCCGCCTCGATGGCGTGGTCGCCGGGGTTGGAGATGGGCCCTGGCGGCAGCCCCAGGTACTCGTAGGTGTTGTACCGGGACTTGGTCTTCAGGTCGGCGCCGGTGGCGTACGTGCCGAACTTGTTCAGCGCGTACATGACCGTGCTGTCCATCGACAGCTTCATCGGCGGGTTGCGCGAGAGCCGGTTGTAGATCACGCGGGCGATCTTCGGCATGTCCTCCTGGCGGCCCGCCTCGGCCTGCACGATGCTCGCGATCGTGATGATCTCGTGCGGCGTGTAGCCCAGCTCCTTGGCGCCCGCTTCGAGGTCGAGCTTCTCTGCCGTCTGGTTGAACCTCTTCACCATGGCCGCGAGGATCTGCTTAGCCGTCGACTTGGGCTGGAACTCGTACGTCGCCGGGAAGGCGTAGCCCTCCAGCTTGCCCTTGGCGTACTTCGGCAGGTCGAGGCTCTCGGTGTCCTTGGCCGCGGCTTTGAAGTCCTTGAGCGGCCTGCCGGTCTTCTCGGCGAGCTGGGTGAGCGTCTGCGACAGCCGCAGGCCCTCGGCGATGGTGAAGGTGTCGCGCAGCCGCTTGTCGTGGTCGAGCAGCTTGACGGCCTCGGCGGCGGCCATCTTCTTGCGCATCTTGTACTCGCCCGGCTGGAGCGAGCCGCTCTTGTTCGCGTTCGCGATCGCGTTGGTGAACGCTCTCGCGCTGGCCACGACGCCCTTGCGCTCCAGCTCCTGCGCGACCTCGGAGGCGCTCTGGCCGTCCTTGATCTCGATGATCACCTCGCCGGTGCCGGCTCCGGTGTAGTCATCGGGTACGAGAGCGTCGTTGATCCAGCGGTAGCCGTAGTAGCCACCGCCGCCGATGATGCCGGCCAGCACGATGAAGGCCAGCAGCGGCGCGAGGAAGCCACCGCGGTTGCGGCGCCTGCGACGGCGGCGACCGCGTCTGCCGCCCCGGGAACGGCGCCGAGGCGAGCCTTCGTCGTCCTCGGGGCCGAGCAGAGTGTTGAGATCGAGATCGTTCATAGATGCGCTGGCCAATCTCCCGGCACTGCCCGCCAGGCGTCAAGCGGATCTGCCCAACCGGCTGGTATCACCGAGCGAAACGGGGGTAGCCGCCGGACGCACCAGGACGACCGACGGGGATCACTCTGGGTAGCCATGCTAGGGGACGGAAAGAGGACGCATGCCCCATATGGGGACATTTGCGCCGGGACAGTGCGGGTCCCATCGAACATCAGCTCGTCCCGAGGTTCTTGTTCAACTCTTCCCGGTATCTCACGAACTCGCTCTCTTTGTTGGTGAATTTGGTGATTCTATGCGCGGGATCCGTGGTAACAAACCAGTGCCAATCGCCTTCAGCCGGGTTCAGAGCGGCCATCAGTGCCTTCTCGCCGGGGTTGGCGATGGGCCCTGGGGGCAGCCCCTTATGCCGGTAGGTGTTGTAGGGAGAGTCCACCTTGGTGTCACTCTCCGTCACTCTCAGTGTCCTCCGGTTCTGCGCGTACAGCACCGTGCTGTCGATCTCCAGCGGAGTGCCTTTCGCCAGCCGGTTGTAGATCACCCTAGCGATCTTCGGATAGTCCTCGTCCGTGCCGCCCTCTGCCTGGATCATGCTGGCGACCGTGACGACCTCAAGCGGTGTCAGGTTCACCCGCTTCGCGCCCTCTTCGAGGCCCACGTGGCGGGCCGCGGCGGCGAACCGCTCGACCATCGCCGCCAGCACGTCCACGGCGGTGTCACCGGGCTCGATCTCGTACGTGGCGGGGAACAGGAAGCCCTCCAGTCCCGGGGCGTACTTGGGCAGGCCGACGAGGGCCTTGTCCACCTTGCGCAGCTCCTCGATGGGCAGCCCGGCCAGCTTGGACAGCCGGCTGAACACCTCCTGGACCCGCAGCCCCTCGGGCACGGTCACCCGCCGCACCACCCGCGATCCGGGCTTGAGCAGCAGGTCGAGCGCGGCCACCGCGGCCATGCCCCTGCGCAGGCGGTAGTGGCCGGGCCGCAGCCGGTCGGTCACCGCGCGCTCCTCCGCCGCCCGTACGAACGACTGCGCGCTCGCCACCACCCCGGCCTCGGCCAGCGCCGAGCCGATCGTGTACGCGCTCGACCCCGGCGTGATCCGCACCGTCACCGAACCGCTGCCCGGCCCTTCGAAATCGGCGGGACTGAGGTACGGCTTCACCACCGTGATCGCGCCCAGCCCGAGCGCCAGCACGCCCGCAAGCAGCCCGGCCGACAGCAACCCGGCCTTCCGCAACGCCTTCTTCCGCCGCCCAGGCTCCTCCTCACCGCCGGCTGCGGAACGGCCCTCGTCCGCACCTCCAGTACCGCTTCCGGGCGGCTTTTCGTCTCCGGCTCCGGTTAGGGCCTCAGCTCCCGCCTCGGTCGCGCCCTCGGCCTCCTCGCCCTCAGCCGTGGCCTCGGAAGCGTGATGAGCCACGGAGGCACGCTCCGCCCCGGAAGGGGCTTGACCCGCCGTAGCGGGCTCTGCCCCGGAAGCGCCTTGACCCGCCGTAGCGGGTTCTGCCCCGGAAGCGCCTTGACCCGCCGTAGCGGGCTCTGCCTCGGAAGCGGCTTGAGCCGCGGAGCCGGGCTCTCCCTCGGAAGCCTCCCGCGCCTCGGCACCTGCCCGCTCCCCTGCTGAAGCGGGCGGCCCACCAGGCGCGGCCGTCCCACCGGAGGCGGCACGAGCCGCCGAAGCGGACTCCGGCCCGAAGGCGGACTGAGCCGCGGAGCCGCGCGCGGCCTCGGCAGCAGCCTGGGCCTGCGCGGGCTTCTGGGCCTGCGCGGGCCTCTGGAACTCCGACTCGGCCCGCGACGTGGGCTCCAGCCCTTCAGCAGCCGCGTCCGAGCCGGCCTCGGCCGGTCCTTCAGCCTCAGTCCGTGTTCCGGGTGTCGGCGGGTGGCCGGAGGAGGAGCGGTCGGAGCTTTCGGGCTCGTCCTCCTCCGGCAGGAACGGGATCACGTCGCCGAGGTCGTCCTCGTCGCCCGGTGTCCTGGTCATGCGACCACCTCACCGGCCGCGCAGGACGCCGGATGCGCGCCCCGGACAGGACGACCGCACCGGGCAGGACCGCACCGGGCAGGGCGACCGCACAGGCCGGGAGGACCGCCCAGAGGGAAGCCGGTCACAGCGGTCCGAAGTGAGGGCCGCCGGCGCTGTGGTGCGAAGGCCGGCGCGCTCATTGGGCAGGTCCGTCGGCCGCGCGTGGCGGTTCGACGGGCCTGCCTGGTGGTCTTTCTGTGGCGCGCTCGGAGTCGAGCGCGTCCTGCAACAGCACGACGGCCGCCGCCTGGTCGACGACGCCGCGCTGCTTCTTGGCCCGCACGCCGCTGGCCCGCAGGCCGTGCTGCGCGGTGACCGTGGTCAGCCGCTCGTCGAACAGGCGGACGGGCGTGGGCGCCAGCCGCGCGGCGAGCTTGGCGGCGAACTCGCGCGCCAGCCCGGCGGCCTGGCCCTCGCGCCCGGACAGCGAGGTGGGCAACCCGACCACGACCTCGATCGCCTCGTGCTCGGCGACGATGGCGGCGATGCGGTCGAGGTCGCCCTTGCCCCGCTTGACAGTCTCGACCGGCGTGGCCAGCAGCCCTGACGGGTCGCTGCGGGCCACGCCGATGCGCACCGAACCGACGTCGACGCCGATTCGTGAACCGAACCTCATGTCAGCCGAGCTGCCCCGAGATCGCCTCGTCAACCAGGCGCAGCGCGTCGTCGATCGCCTCCGGCCGCGAGCCACCGCCCTGTGCGACATCGTCCTTGCCGCCACCGCCACCCCCAAGAGCCTTGGCGGCGACGCCGACCAGCTGTCCGGCCTTGAGCCCCCGCTCGCGCCCCGCCTCGTTCACCGCGGCAACCACCACGGGCCGGTCGGAGGGGACGCCGACGATCACGATGACCGCCGGCCGGTCGGCCGGGAACCTGCCTCGTACATCAAGCGCGAGCTTACGCAGGTCATCGGCGCCGGTGCCATCAGGCGCGCGGTGTGTCACGACGGAGACGCCCCGCAGGTCGCGGGCCTGCGACACCAGGTCGCCCGCCACCTGGAGCACCTGGGCGGAGCGGAGCCGCTCCAGCTCCTTCTCGGCGGTGCGCAGCCGGGTGACGATGCCCTCGATGCGCTCGGGCAGCTCCTCGCGGCGCGCCTTGAGCTGCTCGCTGAGCTGGTTGACCAGCACGCTCTCGCGGGCGAGGAAGCGGAAGGCGTCGAGGCCGACGAGCGCTTCGACGCGGCGCACGCCCGCGCCGACCGACTGCTCGCCCAGCACCTTGACCAGGCCGAGCTGGCCGGAGCTGTGGACGTGGGTGCCGCCGCACAGCTCGCGGGAGTAGTCGCCGATCTCGACCACGCGGACCTCGTCGCCGTACTTCTCGCCGAACATGGCGAGCGCGCCCATCGCCCGCGCCTCCGCCTGGGAGGTGTAGAAGGCGTTGACCTTGAGGTCGTTGATGAGCACGGCGTTGACCTCGTCCTCGACGTCGCGCAGCACGCTCGGCGGCACCGCGCCCGCCGCGGTGAAGTCGAAGCGGAAGCGGCCCGGGGAGTTCTCGGAACCGGCCTGCGCCGCCGTCTCGCCGAGCGCGTTCCTGAAGCCGCGGTGGACGAGGTGGGTGGCGCTGTGGCTGCGCGAGATCGCGCGGCGGCGCTCGATGTCGATCTCCGCCTGCGCCTCGTCGCCGACCCGCAGCTCGCCGCTGCGGACCTTGCCGCGGTGGACGATGAGGCCCTTGAGCGGCGACTGCACGTCGACGACCTCGACCTCGGCCCCGCTGGTACGGATGACGCCCTGGTCGGCGAGCTGGCCACCGCCCTCGGCGTAGAACGGGGTGCGCTGCAGCACGACCTCGACCGTGCTGCCGGCGCCCGCCGCGGGGACCGGCGCGCCGTCGACGAGGATGCCGACGATCTGGGTGTCGGTCTCGGTCTCGTCGTAGCCGAGGAACTCGACCTTGCCCGCGGACTCCAGCAGCTGGCCGAACACCGAGATGTCGGCGTTGCCGGTCTTCTTCGCCGCCGCGTCGGCCTTGGCCGCCGCCCGCTGCTCCTTCATGAGCCGGCGGAAGCCCTCTTCGTCGACCTTGAGGCCGTGCTCGGCCGCCATCTCCAGCGTCAGGTCGATCGGGAAGCCGTAGGTGTCGTGGAGCTTGAACGCCTGGTCACCGGAGATCGTGGTGCCCTTCTTGCGCTTGGTCTCCTCCACGGCCACGTCGAAGATCGCGGTGCCGGTGCGCAGCGTGCCGAGGAACGACGCCTCCTCGGCGTCGATGACCGCGTGGATCTGCGGCGCGTCGGCCTTGAGCTCGGGGTACTGCTCGCCCATCACGTTGATCGCGACGTCGGTCAGCTCGTGCATGTAGCGCTCGTCGCCGGAGCCGAGCAGGCGCAGGTTGCGGATCGAGCGGCGCAGGATGCGGCGCAGGACGTAGCCGCGGCCCTCGTTGCCCGGCAGCACGCCGTCGGCGACCAGCATGGTGCCGGTGCGGACGTGGTCGGCGACGACCCGCAGGCTGACGTCGGCGCGCGCGTCGCGGCCGTAGCGGGTCTTGGTGAGCTCGGCCGCCTTGTCGAGGATCTTGTACGTGGTGTCGATCTCGTAGATGTTGTCGACGCCCTGCAGGATCGCCGCCATGCGCTCGAGGCCCATGCCGGTGTCGATGTTCTTGCTGGGCAGCTCGCCGGAGATGTCGAAGTCGGTCTTGGACCGCACCGCGCTCAGCTGGTACTGCATGAACACGAGGTTCCAGACCTCGAGGTAGCGGTCCTCGTCGGCGACCGGGCCGCCCTCCTTGCCGTATTCGGGGCCGCGGTCGTAGTAGATCTCCGAGCAGGGGCCGCCGGGGCCGGGCACGCCCATGTGCCAGTAGTTGTCCTCCAGGCCGCGGCGCTGGATGCGGTGCTCGGGCAGGCCGACCTTGTTGCGCCAGATGTCGAACGCCTCGTCGTCCTCGACGTAGACCGTCGCCCACAGCCTGTCCTCGGGGAAGCCGAAGCCGCCGTCGGACTCGGACCTGGTGAGCAGCTCCCACGCGAACGGGATCACCTCGGCCTTGAAGTAGTCGCCGAAGGAGAAGTTGCCCAGCATCTGGAAGAACGTCGCGTGCCGGGTGGTCTTGCCGACCTCGTCGATGTCGGGCGTGCGGACGCACTTCTGGACGGTGGCCAGCCGTGACCCCGGAGGCCTGCGCTGCCCCAGGAAGTACGGCTTGAACGGCACCATACCCGCGTTGACCAGGAGAAGCGTCGGGTCCTCAGCGATCAGGCTGGCCGAGGGCACTATGGTGTGCCCACGCTCCTCGAAGAAGCGCAGGAAGCGGCGCGCGATCTCTGCCGACTCCATGGTGGCCATCCTTTGCTGTAGTCGATCTTGTGTTGTAGGTGGTCGATGAGCCCGTGAACGGCCGGTGTGACCGCCGGTCCACCGGCTCGGGGCCGCACTCCGGGCCGTCCACTGTAGCCGCCGGCCGAGGCCGTCAGGCGACGTCTTCAGCCTTGTCGAGGCCGAAGCGGGCGCGCAACTCGGTTTCGCGCGCCGCGGCCTCGCCGAGTGCGTCAGAAGTAAAGTCTCTCACTCGCCGGAGCATGCCCGCGGCGTTGTCGGCCGTCCGGCGGGCGATGTGGTCGGGCTGCAGGGCCTGCAGCCGGCGCATCACCCAGAAGGCGAGGAACGCGCCGAGCGAGATGTAGAACATCCGGCGGATCATCGGGCCCGCCCCTGCGCGTGCTCGGCGACCCTCTGCCCATTCGCCTGCGCCTGGGGCCGCTGCTGAGTCCGTACGGGGCGGCGCGGCCTGCGCGCCTCGATGGCCCTGCGCACGCCGTAGGTCAGCGAGGACACCTTGATGAGCGGCCCGGTGAAGATGGTCTGCGTGACCGCGCTCAGCTTGGCGGCGTGGCCGCTGACCTGCTTGACGTCCTTGGCGATGGCCTCGACGGCGACGAGCTGCCTGTTGGTCTCGTTGACCGTCACGCTCACGTCGTCGAGCAGCGGCGCCAGGCGCTTGTTCAGGTCGGAGACCGCCTTGGTGGTCTCGGTGAGCAGCCTGGCGAGCTTGACGAGCACCATGGCCATGACGCACACCAGGACCACCCAGCCCGTGGCGGCGATCAGCCCGGCGACCTCTCCAGCGGTAAGCATCCGCGCATCTCCCTCGTACGCTGGGCCGGAACGTCAAGACCCTATCGCGTTCGGGTGACAACGTTAGTGCGGAAAGCTCCCCCGTTCAGGCAGCCACGTCGGCTTCCGGCGTCCGCGCCGCCGCTCTCATGAGGGCGCGTGCGGCTCTGATCTCGGGCGCCACCAGTCGTTGCGGCATGGCCGAGGCCGCCGCGCGCAGCGCCTTGAGCGCGGTGGCCGCCGCGTAGCGGGCCGCCGCGTCGCCGGGGCAGCCGTACATCCGCCTGGCCCATCCCGGCAGCGTCGCGAACGCGAGCGCGCCCACGGCGGGCAGCGAGCCGGGGCCGAGCGGCGGCGCGAGCAGCGCGGGAGGCCGCAGCGACGGCCGGAGGTTGACGAGGAGGCGCAGGACGGCGCGGGCCTCGCCGGTGACCGACAGCCCCGGGCGCATCCGCGCGATGTGGTCGTCCAGCTCGGCGGCGCTGCCCGGCACGTCGTCGAGGCCCATGAGGCGGGCGGCGCGGCGCTGCTCGGCCACGTACGCGTCCCGCTCCCCCGGCGTCAGCGGCACCCCGGACAGCCGGGCGATCTCCAGGTGGGAGGCCACCTCGGCGCAGTGGGACCAGCGCAGGCACTCGGGCTCGTCGAGCCGGAACAGCGTGCCGGTGCCGGTGTCGAGGCCGACGAGCCTGGCGTGCACCTCGCGGGCCTGCCCGCAGGCGTGCTCGGCCTGCTCGCGGGTGCCGAAGGCGCGCAGCGCGATGAAGCCGAGCCGGCGCTTCAGCCAGGCCCCTGCCGACTCCTGGTCGTCGAGCAGGAAGTTCTGCACGATGCCGCGGATCGTACGGGGGTGCAGGGCCTGGAGCTGGACGGCGCGGACGACGGCCGGCCAGGCCGGCGCCTCGGTGTGGATGCGCCAGGTGATCGATCGGGGGCCGAAAAGGCCGCCGCCGGGGGTAACGGTCGCCTTCACAACGATCGTGATTCCCGGTGATCACCGATTTAGTACGGCTTTGGATGATTCGATGGCGCAAGTGACCGGATGCGGTCACGACCCCCGCAGGAAGTCGCGGATCTTCGCCCACCGCTCGGCCACCGGCGCCTCGGCCCCGTGGCGGGTCGGCTGGTAGTAGCGCCGCCCGCGCACCTGCTCGGGCGCGTAGTCCTGGCGCACCAGCCCGTGCTCGAAGTCGTGGGGGTACTTGTAGCCCTCGCCGTGGCCCAGCTTGCCCGCCCCGGGGTAGTGGGCGTCGCGCAGGTGGTTCGGCACCTGGCCGATGAGCCCGCGGCGTACGTCGCCGATCGCGGCTCCGATGGCCTTGACGACGGCGTTGGACTTGGGCGCGGTGGCGCAGTGGATGACCGCGTGCGCGAGGTTGATCTGCGCCTCCGGCAGCCCGATGAGCTGCACCGCCTGGGCGGCGGCCACCGCGGTCTGCAGGCAGGTGGGGTCGGCCAGGCCGACGTCCTCTGAGGCGAAGATGACGATGCGGCGGGCGATGAAGCGCGGGTCCTCGCCGGCCTCGATCATGCGGGCGAGGTAGTGGAGCGCCGCGTCGGCGTCGGAGCCGCGCATCGACTTGATGAACGCGCTGATGACGTCGTAGTGCTGGTCGCCCTGCCGGTCGTAGCGTACGGCGGCCTTGTCGACGGCCTTCTCCACCACCTCGACCGTGATGTCGTCGGCCAGCAGCGCCGCCGCCTCCAGGTAGGTGAGCGAGCGCCGCGCGTCGCCGCCGGCGAGGCGGACGAGGTGGTCGAGCGCCTCGGGCGCGAGCGTGTTGCGCCCGCCGAGCCCGCGCGGGTCGGACACGGCCCGCCGCAGCACCGCGCGTACGTCATCGTCGGACAGCGATTCCAGCGTGAGCAGCAGCGAGCGCGACAGCAGCGGCGAGATGACCGAGAAGAACGGGTTTTCGGTGGTGGCGCCGATGAAGGTGACCCAGCGGTTCTCCACGGCGGGCAGCAGCGCGTCCTGCTGGGCCTTGTTGAAGCGGTGGACCTCGTCGACGAAGAGCACGGTCTGGCGGCCGGTCATGCCGAGCTCGCGCCGCGCGGCGTCGATGGCGGCGCGGACCTCCTTGACCCCGGCGGAGACGGCCGAGATCTCGACGAAGCGGCGCTTGGTGACGTTGGAGACGACGTAGGCGAGCGTGGTCTTGCCGGTGCCGGGCGGCCCCCACAGGAACAGCGACATGGGGGCCTCGCTCTCGACCAGGCGCCGCAGCGGGGTGCCGGGTCCGAGCAGATGCCGCTGGCCGATGACCTCGTCGAGCGTGCGGGGGCGCATGCGCACGGCGAGCGGCTGCGGAGTGGCCTCCTCGGCAGCCGAATCGAACAGGCTATCCACAACGCGAGATTACACGCTGCGGCACGCCCGCCATGACCGGACGGCCCTGCCCCCGGAGTCTCCGGCCCGGAAGACGCGGCAGCCCGCCACGGCCGGCGCGACCGTCGGCACCGCCAGGACGACCGTGACGGGCCGGCCGTAGCGGTGGCCGGGCAGGGCGCCGCGGGCGGGGCGGGTGGCTCCTTGGTCTACCTTTCACCTACGACCGGCTTGGCCTTATGGTTCGAGGTCCCAAAGGTCGCTTGCTTCGGCTTTCGTCACTTACGTCCGCCACATATCGAAGGCCGGTAGCATTCGCGAAGTTGTTTGGTCATACCTTGGCAAAGACGAGAGGACATAGCGGTGAGCGGCGACGACCGCCAGAGCGAAGAGGACCGCCAGAGAGAGCTGGCGCGGGAGCACAAGGAACGGCAGGCGAAGCGCGCTGCCGAGCAGACCGCCAAGGCGAGGCGGAACACCCTCATCGGCGCGGCCGTGGCCGTCGTCGTGGTCGCGGGCGGCATCTTCGCGGCGACCACCTTGGTCAACAACGATCCGGGTGAGGCGACGGCGCAGAGCGACCCCTCCGCCAGCACCGGGGTGCTGCCCGAGCCGACTCCGACGCCGACCAGGACCGGCCCGGTGACGTGCGAGTACAAGCGCGACAACTCGGTGCCCCACAAGTTCGTGGGCCTGCCGCCGAAGAGGCCGAGCAAGAGAGTCCTGAAGTTCCAGCAGATGACGATCCAGCTGAACCGCGGCAAGGTCGTCGTGGACCTGATGACGGACGCGGCTCCGTGCGCGATCAACTCGCTGCACTTCCTGTCGCAGAAGAAGTTCTACAACAACATGAAGTGCCACCGCCTGGTCACGCCCGACGTCTCCGGCGTGCACATGCTGCAGTGCGGTGACCCGCAGGCCAAGGCCGACGGCAAGAACCCGACGGACGGCCAGGGCACCGCGGGCTACATCTACGCCGACGAGAACATCGACATCCCGGTCGGCAAGGGCGTGGTCTTCATGACGCAGCCGGGCGACGCGGCCGGGCTGAACAACAGCCAGTTCGCCATCTCGCTGTCCGACGAGAACATCCAGATCGGCGCCGGCTACTCGGTCGTCGGCATGGTCAGCGAGGGCATGGAGATGCTGCAGGGCCTGGCCAAGGACGGCTCCGACCTCATCGTCAACGAGGCCGACATCACCGGCGACGGCGGCACCACCGCGCCGCGCGACCCGGTCATCATCAAGCGCATCACCTTCTCCTGAGCCGCGGGCCGGCGCGGCCCTCCGGCTCCGCGCCGGCACGGCCCTGTCGGAACCTGCGCCGGCACGGCCCTGTCGGAACCTGCGCCGGCACGGCGACGGCCCGGGTGCCCCGCGCGGGGCAGATCGGAAGAGCGTCGGGGAGGGGA
>NZ_JBFATY010000020.1:0-77328 GCF_040678535.1 Nonomuraea sp. NPDC052634
CCACCACGCGATCTTCGAGTACATCGAAGGCTGGTACAACCTCCACCGCCTCCACAGCAGCCTGGGCTACCGCAGCCCCGCCGACTACGAGACCACCGCCACTGCTTGACCACCCCAACGACGGTGTCCGCCACAACGGAGAAAGCTCAGCGGGAGCGCGCCGGCAGAGTCACAGAGCCATTCAGCGGTCCGTGAAGAGGGCACATGATCGGCAGGCCGCTGCCGTCGAACCCCATCACGCTGCTGCTCCTCCGTCAGTGACGACTCGTCCATCTGTACCTGGCGAGGGGGAGAGGGACCGCGCCGCTCCCCTCGAGGAAGGACGGTGATGTCGCTGCGGCGTTGGCCAGTCGTCAGAGCAGTGTGGTCTGCCAGACCAACCAGCGATGCGGCGATCTTGGCCGTCTTCGGCATATAGGCGGCAGTTTGAGGATTCTCCAGAAATATTCGGGGCTCGCAGGTAATACTGGGCCACGTTCGGCATGGACACCTAGGAGGGGTTGAATGCGGTTTCGGGTGGATATTGCGACCGATGCGACCGTTATTCCATGGAAAGACGTTCATGGCCCGGCTCGAGCGGTCATCTATGATTTGATCCGGAGCCAGGATCCCGAGATCGCTGAGGAGCTGCACAATGTCGGCTGGAAGGGCGGCTCCTTGCGGCCGGTGGGCATTTCTCCGCCGCTGTTCCCTGATGCGCGACCAGGTCGAGGCATCTATGCGACCGCCCCGAAGGGCGCGATCTCGATGGGCTCTCCAGTACCTCGCATCGCGGCATGCCTGCTGGCAGCGGTGGCGGGGCGACGCGAGATCCGCTGGGGCTCAGTCGTCCTGTCGGTGGTCGGCGTCCAGCTGGAAAGCAGCGCGAACCATTCGGACGGAGTTGCGGTCTTCGATGCGGTTTCGCCGGTTTTGGTGAAACATGATGGCATGTACATTCTCCCGGACGACGAGAATTTTCAGAAAGGGCTGGCGCACAACATCCGGCACAAGGCGGATCTCCTCGGTCTCCCGTCCGACGTAGAAGTTGAAGTCCTGGAGTCCGGCCCGCGCCGTCGCTTTGATGTCGCGAAAGGGTTTCGCATTGGCGCCACGGCGCGCATTCGTGTGACCGCGTCACCCCAGTTGCTGGATGCGATATACGAGTGGGGGCTCGGCCTGTCCACCGTGGAAGGATTCGGGTGGATCAGGTAAGCGTCGTCCGGTCCCCGGCATCGCCGTTACGCCTCACCGAGCACCCCCTGCAGCGCTGCGGAGCATGGGCGGTGGCGACGCTCGCCGGTCGTGAACGGGTCGAGGACGTCACGGACGAACAACTCGAAGGCGTCATCAAGCGGATCGTGGACGACGCGGTCGAGTCAGCGACCGCGAGCCCGGGCATCGGCGCGTACGACTGGTGGAAGATCCTGTTCGCGCTCTACCCGAATTCCAAGCTCACCCACAACAAGCGCTCAAAGGACCGCGCGGTCTTGAGCCGCGAGGCCAACCAGCTGTTCCTTCCCGACGACGCCGAAGGACCCGGCCGGGCCTGCACGTTCTGTGGGCAGCGGTGCACCACGTTGTGGTCGAAGATGACCCTGCCGTTGTTCGACTCGAACCGGTCGCTGAACACATTGCCACCCGGGACGGCAGGCTGGCCCGTGTGCCGGGGCTGCCGCGTGGCGCTCTGGGCGCTCCCGTACGGCGCGTGGGTCACGGCGGGCTCGGCGACGGTGCTCATGTGCGACAACCCGCAGGTCGAGCGCTACTTCACCAGCCAGAACGTACGGTGCGCAGCCCGCATCCGTCAGACCGGGTTCAAGGGGTTGCCGACTGAGGCGGGGTTGGAGAGATCTGCGACGGGCTATGGAGCGTCGGAGGACGGCGGTCGGCGGGGCGGCGGCTGTCGGCCGGGTGATCTTCCGCGAGCGGGAGCAGCCGGATCGTCTGCTGAGGGCGCTACGAGCGCAGGTCAGGGGCCGGGAGAAGGTCTCACGGCACAGGTTGGCGAGGTGGCAGGCCCCTCGCCATGGTGGTCGCGTCTGTGAACGCGATTCGAGTGATCTGATCCCGGTAACGACCCTATGTCCGGATAAAACGAAGCCGGCGCCGGTTACGGCTGGTGAGCTGAGCGGTGAAGGAGTAGGCGGACCGGAGCGTGGCCAGGGGCTGCGCGGCTGCGGCCGGATGCGCAGCGTCGGCAGCCTTCGTTTGTTCACCGCAGGTTGGCGCTCGGTTTGACGCCGAGGTGGGCGAGGAGGTCGACGATCATCGCCTCGTACAGAGGCTCGGGATCGTCGAAGGCGAAGGCGAGGTGCCTATGGGTGGCCATGCAGAGGATGCCGTAGATCTGCCGCCAGCAGTAGATCATCATGTAGGCGACTCCGAGCGGCAGGCCGGGTTTGACCGACTCCCGATAGATCTTCAACTGGGGGATGAGGGCTGGAGGGATCTCGTCGTCAGCGGGGTATCTCAGCTGACCGCTCTGAGCGAAGCGGACGAAGAACTCGCCGAACAGATCGCCCAGGGACTGCAAGATCACCGTGGGCATGCCTGCCTCGGCTTCGGCTATGGCGGGGTAGTGGGCACCCATAAGGAGGCTGAAGCCGGCGGCGTTGGCGAGGGTCCAGGTCAGTACGGCCCGGGTGGCCGCGTGCATCTGCGCGGCGACGTCATCGCGATCCTGGCGCTGCACGGCTGCTTCGATCGTGTCGGCCAGGTCGGCGGTGAGGTCGTCGTAGACGGCACGTATGAGCCCCTGCCTGCCGTCGAAGTATCTGTACAGCGCTGGAGGGCTGACACCGAGGCGTCGCGCTACACCGGTAAGGGTGAGACCGTCGACCCCATGGGTGGCGATGTGCTCCCGAGCCACCGCTTTGGCATCCCTTATGAGTTGTTCACGTAGTTTCACGCGTCTTGGCATGGTTGCGGATGTCGTGTCGTTATAACGGTCTTCCACTTATCCCTCTTACGGGCTTCTGTGTTGCCGCATGGATGAAGGAGGGCTGTCCGATTCCGTCGTTCCGCTTGCGCTAACGGTAATTCATGGAGTTAATGGTCTTCACTCGATTGCGGCGGCTGGCTCTCTCGGCGTGGCCATGATGGTTCATATTGGGCTGCAATCGGCAGTCTTCGTGGTGTTTTGTCCAGTTCTGCGAGTCTGCGTTTTGTGGGAGATGCGTCTGTGGCGTGCACAGGTGAAGAGGGACAGGACCTGGTGATCGTCACGATTCCAGGTGTCCAGCGGTTCGTGGCCGAATCGCGGCGAACTGCAGACCTGTTCGCGTCCAGCGAGATCATGTCGACGTTGGCGGCGACGATGGTGAACTCGGCGCGCGAGGCCGGCGAGGTGGTGCTGCCAGGTGTTACGGGCGAAGCCGCCGGCACCCCGAACCGAGTGGTCGTCCTCACGCCCGCCGGCAGCGGCAGGACGGTCGCGCAGAAAATGGCAGATGCCGCTCATGAGCGCTGGGAACGTCTCCGAAAGAGGGCTCAAGCCGCGCCTGTCGTGGGCTTTCCCGATGTGCAGTGGGTCGTGGTGCCACCGATGGAGGAGGGTTACGACGCGCAGTGGCGTTGTGCGCAGGACCTCCTTGGACGGCGTAAGCGCATCAGGAACTTCACCTTCGCCCCCGTAACGGCCGAGCGGATCTGCTCACTCAGCGGACGCTGGCCGGCCGACCGCATCCACGCCGACGGTCATGCGAAGCCGGGGGAGTACCTCTCGAGCATCGGCTTGATCAAACGCTTCAGCGGCGGCCAGGAGAAGTTCCCGTCCACATGGTCGATCGCATCTGCGCCGTACCGGCATGCGCTGAGTGAGCTCGCCGAGACCGACGCTGAGTGTTCGAAGGAGATCGCGGAACTGCGCGAGGTGCTGGGACACCTGGACGAAGTGGTACGCCAGGCCCAGCAGGGAAGCCGAGGCCACAAGGGCTTGCCGGGTATTGCCCGGCTCGCCGGTGAGAACAACGCGGAGTGGCTGCGGTCGGTGGAAGGCGCCTGGTGTGCGCCCGAGACGTGGAACCCTGGCAGGTTAAGACGCGACTACGACTTGGCGGTGCGCCCTGACGAGACCTGGTGTGAGCTCGGACAAGACGCTGCGAATGCCCTGAAAAGGCGAGCGGAAACGCACAAGCTGCCGCCTCTCAGCCCCTATCTCGCCGTGCTGGCGCAAGACGCCGACGAAATGGGCAAGACCCTCGGCGACCGCGACCGCGCGATCGGCTCCTTCCGTGACTGGCACCAGAAGGTGTCGGCTGCCTTGGGCGAAGCGGGCAAGCAGCAGCGAACGGCGATCGAAGACTGCCGCGGAAGCGTCGTCTACGCCGGAGGCGACGACCTGCTCGCACTGGTGCCCATGGCCACAGCACTCAAGGCGGCCCAGCGTTCAGCGGAGGTGTTCGGGACCACGCTGCAGGGTGTGGTGACCGGACAGACGCCGACCGTGAGTACGGCGCTGGTGTTCTTCCACGTCTCCTTCCCCTTGCAGTCGGCGGTTGCTGCAGCCCATCAGTTGCTGGAGGAGGCCAAGGATCGTGCCCGTCCCGGGCTTGCGGTGGCGGTTCAGCGTCGCAGCGGTGAGCGGGTGCGGTGGGTAGCGCCGTGGCGGCTGAAAGACGATACGGCGCTCGCCCACGTGGACGCCCTCGTCCAGGCGATGGGCAGCGCCGGGACGCTGTCGCCTGGCCTGGCGATCGGGATGGAGCGGGATGCCGCCGAACTGGCCACGTTGACGCCTGACTGGCTGGAGCGGGAGCTGCGACGTCGTGCAATACGGCAGGGCATGCCGGAGGAGGTCGGCCCGGCGTTGCACGCCCTGTGTGTGCGACGCGGGGACCGCGTCGAGCTCCCGGTCGACGCGCTGCTGGTGGCACACTTCCTGCGCGGGGGAAACCGGTGAGCGGCGAACGCTGGCTGGTCATCGAACCGCTGGACACCATCATCATCCGCGACGGCCGCGCCTTCGACGCGGGAGTGAACACCCAGGCACGAGCCGTCCTGCCCAGCCCGACCACCATCGCGGGGGCGGTCGGCGCAGCCTACGGGGCTCCTCCCGGAGCCGGCCGTGATCCCAAGGCGCGAGGAAGCGTGCTGCCCGATCGGGTGCAGGGGCCGTTCGTCGTGTCCCCGGCCGGCGACAGTTGCTGGGAGACGCACTGGCCGCTTCCGCTGGACGTCGTCAAAGTGAGAAATCGGCTCCAGCGCCTGAAACCCCGCCACTCGCAAGCCTGCACCGATCTGGACGACGAGATCAGTGCGTACCTGGCCGACGAAGAGGACAGCGAGCCCGGGCAGGGCTGGTGGGACCGCGAGTCGCTCACGTCCTACCTGCGCCACGGCGAGGTGGACTGGCAGCCCAGCATCTTCTGGACGGACAGCGAGCGCCACACGCCGTGGAGGGTGGAACGCCGGGTCGGCCTGGCACGTACCAAGGAGAGAACGGCCGCAGAGGGGATGCTGTACACCGCTGAGCATCTGCGCCTGGCCGACGGGCACGGGCTGGCGGCGCGCTGCATCGGCGGACCGCAGGACCGGCACATCGTGGACGTGGTCAACTTCGGCGGGCGCGGACATCGCGCCCAGGTTCACGAACCGAAGCAGGTGCTCATGCCCGAATCCGCCGACACGTTCCCCGACGGACGCATGGTGTTGTACCTGGCCACACCCGCGATCTTCCCGGGCGGTGATTGGAAACCGGTGCTTCCGGGCGCGGAACTGGTGACGGCGGCGGTCGGACCGGCGCAGGTGATCACCACGGTCACCGCCTCAGGCGGGAAAATGCACGGCGGGCGGCTGATGTGGGCGGTCCCGGCCGGCAGCGTCTATTACCTGCAGTTCGCTGACGAAAACGCCGCGAAACAGGCGGCAGAGCAGCTTTATGACGAACCCCTGGAACAGGCGGAGGACTGGTTGAGGACGGCGGGATTCGGTTTCGCGTTCGCCGGGCGGTGGTCGTGGTGAGGGCACTGTTGTTCCTCTACGCGGAAACGCCGGTGCACGCGGGAGCCGACACAGGATCGGGCGTGGTGGACCTGCCGATCCAGCGCGAGGTGGCTACCGGACTGCCGATCATCAAGGGGGAAAGCCTCAAAGGCGCATTGCGCGAACGTTTCCGCGACGACGAGTTGTGCACGGAGATGTTCGGGTCCGACGTGACGCAGTCCCGTGAACAGACACGGCCTGGTGCGGTACGGGTGCACGAGGCGCAGCTGGTCGCCTTCCCGGCGCCGACGATCAAGGGCACGTTCGCCTGGGTGACATCACCCGTGGCGCAGGCCAGGCTCAACCGCAAAGCGGCCCTGGCGGGACTGTCGCTGCCGGAGGCTCCCCAGGTACCCGGCCCGAGGTGCCTGGTGACCCAGAAGCGCACGGCCAAGCTGGTGGTGGGCCCATACGTGGTCGACAGCCAGCACAGCGAAGAGCTCGGAACGTGGGCGGAGCAGATCGCCGAGCGGGCGCTGCCTGACCATGACTTCTTCCGGAAGAAGTTCGCCGGCGACATGATCAACGGCGGTGACGAACTGCTGGCCGCAGTCAGCCGGGAATGCGCGCCCGTGGTGGCCAGGGTCCAGCTGAACGGCGCAGCCGAAGAACCGACGAAGACCGTACGCCATGGACCCTTCTACAGCGAGTACCTGCCAGGCGAGAGCCTGCTGGCGGCCTTGGTGGAAGGCAGGTCCGAGCATATGGAAGTGCTGGCCAGGCTGGACGGCCAGGTGCTGCGGGTCGGCGGGGACGAGAGCATCGGCAAAGGACTGATGTGGTGCCGGCTGTGGAGGGCTGATGGCGCTGCAGCGAGTTGACCACGACCTTGCCGCTGACGCGATGCGGGCATTGAACAAGATCAGAAAGGACGCGAACGGCAACGTCTCGCCAGAGGTGCTGACGAGATTGGCGAGCCTGCCCACAATGCTCCGTACCAGCGGAGTGCTCCCGTCACTCGCCTACTACACGGCCAAGCGAGGGACCGAGAATCCGCTCGAGAAGGCGTACGACGTCGTCGGCACGGAGCTGCGCGCTCAAATCTGTGCCGTACTCGGCTGGGACGAGGCCGGGCGTCCGTCCCTCGACCTTGACTTTCTCGATCGGCTCACGCAGCACCTGAGAGGGCACCCAGCGGACACAGCCCTGCTGTCAGCGCGGTTGGAGCAGTTCGCCGTCTGGCTGAGCCGCCTGGCCGAGGCTCTCGAACGAGAGCAGAAAGCGGCCGCAGCGCAGGAGCCGCAAGATGCTTGAGCTTTTCGGCCCGTTGCGGGAGTTCTTCCCCGTTGACGCGCCCGACAGGCTGCCCGCACTGTCGTCGGCGAACGGGCGGCTGATCCTGCACCGATCAGCGGTGATCAAGACTGGTGATGCTCCCGAACTGGTCGATGACCCGCTGCACAAGGTCGCTGCGGCCTACAACCTCGGCCAGGGAGAAGAAGCGGGTCGTAAGGCATGCGAGCTCGTCGCCGCCGTGGCCCGCCGCCGGGCCGACGCCGTGGCTTCGGCCTCACAAGGCCGGTACGTGTCGATCGAACTACGCGTGCAGGGCGCTTTGGTGACAGGTACGGGCTCAGGCGGCGTCCATGACGTGGGAATCGAGCTGGACAGCACCTATGGCTGGCCCATCCTGCCCGGGAGCTCCCTCAAAGGCGTGACCCGGGAGTACGCCCGCCGGCACGGGAAACCCATGACGGACATCTTCGGTACCGACCCGGACGCCGACAAGCCTCAGCCAGGCCGGGTGACGTTCTTCGACGCGCTTCCCGGCCCTGCGGGAGTAGAGGTGGTCGAACACGTCCTCACCCCGCACACGCGGGGGTATCGCAGTAACGCTCCCGCGGACGGGCCCGTTGCTCCTGGGGAACACATCAACCCCGTCCCCGTCCCCTTTCTTGCCGTCGAACGAGGCTCTTTCATCGCCTACCTGGCCGGTCCGGAGCCACACCTGTCGGATGCGGCCTGCCTGCTCCGAGAAGCGGTCAACGACCTGGGCGTCGGGGCGAAGACCGCGTCAGGATACGGCTATCTGGAGGTCGTCACGTGACGGTATACGTTGTGCCCTGCGGGATATCCGTTCTCGGGGCATGGGACAGGAGAGACAGCCCTGCCCCTCCTGTCGGTGCGAAACTCCGGAAAATCACCGATGCGCTGGAACGGTGGGCCACCGAGACTCCGCTCACGAGCCATGAGAGGGACCGGATCCCGGACGCGGACGTCATCAGCTCCGCCATGGCCATGTGCGACAGTGCGGCCAGGGACGCGAAACTCCATGAATGGCCCGCGGAGATCTGCGCGGAGACCAGTACGCTGAGCCAGCGAGGACTGGTCCGCCTGACCAGTCGTGACCAGCGCGTCATACTGCTCGCCTCCGACACCCGCAAGGGGATCTCGGCCGCGTTCTGCGTGGCCTACGTGATCGCAGCAGGCGACGGCAAACGGATCCGATACCTCTCCGGGCCCACGTCCGAGATCGAAGCCAGCGAGTTCCGAGGCGTGATCCATCCAGGAACGGTCACGATCGTCCGGCTGCCGGGGCTTCCGCATGACCTCGATCAGGCGGTGGGAGCCATCGGCCATGTCCTGCGAGCAGCGCACCTGCTCAATGAGCCCTTGGAAGTGCACCTGACCGGCGGGTTCAAGGTAACGCTGCTGCACACCCTGGCCATGACCGAGATCGTGCACTCGATGGCCCCGGACACCACGTCCGCCTGGTACACCTTCGAAGACCACAACGGCGGTGCGACCAGGATCAACCTGCGTCGCTTCCCCGAGCCCTTCCCGAAGCTCATGCGAGCCGAACTGCTGCGGGTCAAGAAAGGCCACCCCCCGAGCAACGACCTGAATCCCTTCCATACCGGCGTCGCCTGGGAACAGGACGGCTCCGGCTGGAGGCTCAACGACTTCGGACGTGGTTACCTGGCCGTCCTCGGCGAAGAAGGAGTGTCCGGTAACAACGACGGTGCGCGATGAGCGCGCTCGCCGACCTGATTCGCCTGCCGGGCGAGACCTGGGACGATCACGAGCCCGTACCGGAGCTCGCCAGCGGCACGGATCTCAGTGACGCCTTGCTGGGCCCTTCGTCCGATCAGCGGATCGAGGCCTGGCGGAAGGTGTTCGCCGGCCAGACAGGCGGCGCTCTGTGGAGGTTCTTCGCCTTTCACCCCGGTCACGCGGCACGTGCGTTCCGTGTCCGCGACGAACCGTGGCAGATCATGGTCGAGGAGGAACCTCATCTGCTCCGCTGGCGTACGTACGTCGAAATATACGAGGCCTGGTACGCGCTCGCGATCAACAAGGAAGTACCCGTTCTCGTCGAGCGGGACGCGAAACTCGGCGCGGCCTTCCTTATACGGACCCGATGGCTTCTCCTCTCAGCTCCATTCCGTCAGAAGCTGATGGGCGAGCAACTGCTCGACTCGGGCATCGAACGAGCTCGGCAGGCGCGCGAAGAATGGCTGACGGTGCTGGAGAACATCCACGAGCACCCCAGCCTTGAGAGCCGCCTCAACGTCGAGGACGAGGCCATCGATCTCACCGCTGTGGAGATCAGTCAAGCCGCACTCGGCACTGGCCGCTCACCCGAAGACCCTCCGCGCGCCGGCATCGCCGGCACGGTCGTCACCCGCATCCTCCTGCCCCGATTCGCCTGGCACGCCGCACTGCGCGTCCTGTACCGGCTGCACGGAAAGCGTCTTGCCCTCGGCATGTGCGCTGCGGCATTCATCCTCCTGCTCGCCATCGGGGCCGTACTGACCGCTGGCTTCGGTGTCTGGATGGACGGGTACACCGCCGGCGCCCTCCTGGGCCTGTGTGCATACGGCCTCATTGCCGTCTGGTCGGCGTTCGAACCTGCCTTCAGCTGGCTATGGCTGCTCCGGCAACCGGCCAGCTCCGCCGTGGGCCTGCTCGGACTGTCCGCACTCCATCCCGACTGGTGGTCCAAGTCCTCCAACGCGACGATCATCACCGCGAGCATCCTCCTGGCGATCGGCTTCGGATACCTCCTCATCGAGGCCGGAAATCATGGTGTTCCGCGCCGTTCCCTCGCCAGCCGGGTCGGAGCCGTCAGCGCCTTCGGGTTCGGTCACGCCGCGCTGGTGAGCATCATCGGCCTCCGCTTCGTGGTACCGGCCTTCAACGAGCACGCGGAAGGGGCCGGCGGCACGACGGTGAGCATCGCATGCTGGTGGACACCGGAAAAGTGCGCCCCCCTGCTCGACCCCGTGAATCCATGGGTGATGGTGCTGACCGCCACAGCATGGAGCTTCGTCTCAGGCGTCTTCCTGCAGATCCTCTGGGACGACCGGCCCATCACCGCGCCCCTTGCCCATGTCTCCTGGCGAAAGGCCGTCTGATGACCTGGCACTCCTTGCCGTTGTCCACGGTGACCAGGGCCTTCCTGGGCCGCTATCCCCGCGTCGGCATGCGATCAGGGCAGATGATGTTCCCGATCCCCAGCTTGCGCGGCACCCTCGCGTACTGGCTGCGCGCCCTGGCCGGCCCCTACGTCGGAGACGACATCACCGAGCTCTTGCGCGCCGAGGCCGAACTCTTCGGAGCGGCCTCGGACGGTTCGTCGCGTCCCTCGCGAATCCTGCTCCGCGGCAACAGGATCAACGTCGGCGCGCCGGAAGCCAAAGGAGATCTCGCCTACCTGATGGGCCCTGGCCTCACCACCGACCCCAAACCCCGCCAACTGCCCCCATGCAGCCTGCCGCTCAAGGTCAAAAACGATGGCTCCGCCCTGCACACCGACCTGTTCCTGAGCGCACTGTGGGCGCTGCGCAC
Source organism: Nonomuraea sp. NPDC052634 (assembly GCF_040678535.1). Lineage (NCBI taxonomy): Bacteria > Bacillati > Actinomycetota > Actinomycetes > Streptosporangiales > Streptosporangiaceae > Nonomuraea > Nonomuraea sp. NPDC052634. The sequence goes on from NZ_JBFATY010000020.1 coordinate 10,756, forward strand.
GTTCGGCGGCATAGGCGCCCGCGCTCGGCGCGGATTCGGAACCCTGGCGTTCAATCAGTCGACCAGACTCGAGCTGCAGGCGTCCGCTTTCGATCGACAGTGGCTGATCCGGAACAGCCATACCGACCTTCCGCACGTGCTCGCGTGCGTCGCCGAGGCACTGAAGGAGCTGGGAATACGCAAAGGAACCTTCTCCGGCCAGCCGCATTATCCGTGCTTCGCCGAAGGGTGGTATCGCGTCGAAGACCATCCGATGAACATCCGCGGGCAGGACACGGACGCCCTTGCGTCCCTCGGAGAGCTGCTCAAAGCCTTCCGCCATCAAACAGACCCTCGCGGCAACGGAAAGCTCCCGAATACCGCCGGATACCGAGAGGTAGCCAGGCCGTATGCGAATGGGACTGCTCCAACAGGGGTGTTCAACGCCGGCGCGCTCGGTCTGCCTGTCGTCTACACCGTCCACGGCCACTCCGAGTCGGTCACCGTCGAACCCGTCACCGCCGATGGAACCCCGGCACGCCGTGCCTCACCCCTCTGGCTCCGAGTCACCAACGGCCGCGGTGGCTGGCTGCTGCGCTCCCTCGCCTTCCACGCCGAATGGCTTCCGGAGGACATGAAGCTTCGGGTCAAAAAGGGGAGCGGAGGCGTCGGCCGTCGACCTGCTCACGTTGAGAGACCAGATGAGGACGCTGTCAAAGCCGAACTTGATGACTGGTTCGCCTTCACCGCAGAGCACCTACAGAAGTCTGACAAGGTTCAGTGAGCCGCATGCAACGACCTTCGTACAGAAGCTATCGCCAACCGCCGAAAAGGGCTCGGATGGCGCATCGCATACCCGCAGGTCACAGGCTACATGTAACGCAGGGTCGCCATCCGCCACCCCTTCCGATCATTCCGATGGCTCGGCCCGCGCGATGATCTACAAACTGGCAGGTCGCCGACCTTAGAATCTGGCTGCCATCGCAAACCCCCGCCCGACTCCGAGGGCATGGCAGTGTGATCGCGCAGCGGTGTGCATACACGTAAGTTATGAGTGTCGCAGTTTCCGCCCGCTTTCAGGGGCGACACGATGGGCCTCATGTACAGTTTGAGGGGTGGAATATCAAGTGAAGGTGTTGGTGTTCCGGCTAAGAAGTGAAGAAGGTTGTGCGATAGATGCTCGCAAATTGCATGGCCTTGCATGTAACCTCTTCGAGGGAAATGGTGGTCATCGGTCTCAGGTGAAGCCTTTTGCCGTTTGGCCGTTGAGCCGGGAGGCGAAGGACCGTGATGAGACGATGACCCTTCGATGCACTTGGCTGCGTGACAGTGCGCTTCCGTTCGACCCCGCGGCACTGTCGACGGTTCGCTTGGGAGCGCGGATGTGCTCTGTGGTCGGATACGAATGCCACGAGGAGTCATTCGACTCGTTGGCCAAGAGGCCGGCGGTGGCTGACGCAGTCTTGACGTTCCTGTCGCCGGTGTTCTTTGCCGCGAACGGTCGGCGGAGTATCCTTCCGGATCCGCGACTCATCCTCGGGGGATACCGGCGGCGCTGGAATGAGGCGCTTCCCCCGGATTCGCCGTACTGGATCGAGGATGAGCTGTGGATGGCCACTCACCGGGCGACGGAGTTGCACTCGTACGATTTGCGGACAGTCAAGTGTGATGGCGGGCATGGCCACGAAGTGTCAGGTTTTGTGGGGATGGTTCGTCTTCGTGTGTTGTCGGACGAGGTCAAGGAGACCTTCGGCAGGCTTGTGCGTTTCGCGTCCTACTGCGGAACAGGGGCCCGCACCACGTACGGCTTCGGCGCCACGACGGTGACGTTCCTCGGGGGTCGGGATGGGTGAAATTACCGCCAGGGCGTTTACCGAGCAGAATCTTTTGAATGCGTGGCATGAAGTGCGGGAGTCGGCTCTTCAGGACGGGGAGGCTGGAGCGGAGGTCGAAAGGTTCGAGGCATCCGCAGCCAGAAAGATCAGTGGCCTCGCCGAACAACTCGCTGCAGGGACGTTCGAACCGAGTCCCGTCGTGAGGATTGAGATCGCCAAACCGGGGGGTGGGGTGAGAGCCCTCGGTGTGCCAAACCTGATCGACAGGATCGTAGAACGTGCGCTCCTCCCTGAGTTGAGTGCGCTCATCGATCCACTTCTGCTGCCGTGGAGTTTTGCTTATCGGCGCGGCATGGGAGTAAAAGATGCTCTCGCATGCCTGATCGAAGCGCGGGACGCCGGTGCCACATGGGTTGCTCGGGCCGATGTCAAGGACTGCTTCGATAGGATCCCGCGATGGGAGGTGCTACGTCACCTGCGAGAAATTGTGACTGATCCGGAAGCTGTTCATCTTGTCGGCAAGATGATGGATCGCCCGGTTATCGGTGAACGGAACAGGCGGAGCAACCGGGGTCTGGGTCTGCATCAAGGCAGTGTGCTCTCCCCGTTGCTCTGCAACGTTTATCTGAATAGATTCGACCAGGCGATGCTCTCCGCGGGCTTTCGAGTGATTCGGTATGCTGATGATTTCGCGATACCGGCAAAAAATCGGGTAGAGGCGGAGCGGGCGCTGACGGCGGCAAGTGATAACCTTGCGGATCTTCGCCTGGAGTTGAATCCGGAAAAGAGTCAGGTGGTTTCTTTTGACACAGGAGTTTCTTTTCTAGGCTCGACTGTCACCTCAACGACCAGTCCTGGAGTGGACGCACTGTCGCATCCCCTCGAAACGGTTGTATACGTCGATAAGGATGGTGCGCTGCTGCGAAGCAGGGGCGACAGAATGCTCGTGGAGCATCGTGGTAAAGTCCTGTTTCGGCTCAACTTCCGTAGAGTACGGCAGGTGGTTTGCACTGGCAGGGTTGGGATGACCACGCCGTTCCTGCGCAGGGCTCTGCGGTTGGGAATCGACCTGGTCATCATCTCGGATCAGGCCGGGCCGTCCGGACGGCTCACTTCACTAGACGTTACGGATCCGACCGTCCGCCGTGCCCAGTACCGCCTCGCTGGTGACCATCGCTTAGCCAGGGCGTTCGTCGATGGGAAGATCGCTAATATGCGGACAGCGCTACTTCGTGCTGCACGCCGACAATTGGATCCATTGCTCGGGGAAGTGGCCGAAAGGTTGGCGGCGATGCGCCTGCTCCTCTCTGATGCCGACTCCCTTGAGAAGGTCATGGGATACGAAGGAGCGGCCAGCCGAGAGTATTTCCGGGCCTGGCGCCATCTCTTCGGCGAAATATGGGATTTCGAGAGTCGGCAGCGCAGACCACCGCCTGATCCAGTGAATGCAATGCTATCCTTTGGCTACACTCTGCTCGTCAATGAGGCAATCGCCGCGTTGGAGATGGCCCGACTCGACCCGGCGGTAGGGTTTCTGCATCAGTCTCGCTGGGGCAGGCCCAACCTGGCTCTTGATCTCATCGAGGAGTTTCGTCCGGTGGTGGTGGACGCGGTAACGCTACGCTGTCTGAATACAGGCATCGTCAAGCCTGAGGATTTCGACGTTGCCCCGGATGCCGGTTGCCGGATGAACGATCGCGCCCGGCGCGCGTTCCTAGCGGCTTATGAACGGCGGATGCTGACGTTGTTCACCCACGAGGCCACGGCACGACGGGTTTCCTACCGCGTAGGCCTGAGCTTACAGGCGAAAGCTCTTGCCCGCACCATCTTGGACTCCAAGAGGCCGTACCGGCCCTTGAGATGGAAATGAATTGCACTACCTGATCTGCTATGACATAGCTGACGACAGCCGCCGCGATGATGTCGCGACGCTCCTATCGGGATACGGACCACGCGTCCAGCTGAGCGTCTTTGAGTGCGAGGCAGGCTCCAAAGCGGTCATGGCTGAACTCCGCAGCAAACTAGGCGCCTTGATCGATCCCGCCGAAGACCAGATCCGCATGTATCCCCTCGGAGATCGCTCAGCCCGCGGCCTCTTGGTGATCGGCGCCCGTACGATAGAGGAACGCCAAGACTTCTGGATCATCACATGAGCGGTACAGAGCCCGCAAAAAGCGCGCCAGGAGGGCTCGGTTGGCGCATCACAAACTCCCAGCTCACAGCCCTTAGTTCTCTTAAGGTGCCCTACAAGGGGGCACGCAGAGGATCGCGCGGACGAGGTCCGCGCATTGATCTTCATATGCCCAGGTCACCACCCCTAACTAATCCGAACCCTGACAAGCCGCCGCCCGATACCGAGGGCATGGAAACCTCGACAGGCAAAGTTATGCCCGAAATATCTACATACTGACAAGCCGCCGCCCGATACCGAGGGCATGGAAACGCTTGTCGCCGCTCCCGCGGCAAATATGAGCAGGTCTGACAAGCCGCCGCCCGATACCGAGGGCATGGAAACGAACGAACCCGCGGCCTGAGTGCATGAGGCACACCAGAAAATTGCTGACAAGCCGCCGCCCGATACCGAGGGCATAGAAGGCGAACCGGTCACACTCGGCATAGCGGCCTCAGCCGACGGCAGCGGCGTGGACACCGAGACCTACCACCCCATCGCTGCCGATGGCTCCAACCCGGCCATCGCGGGACGGGTGGCGGCACGCAAGGGCGGCATGACCATCAGAAACCGGCCGTTCCTGCTCGGCGTACACCTGACCCTCGGGATCCCCGTCCCCGACGGCGAGAGGATCGCCGCGGCCCTGCGCCGCCCGGTTTGGGGCCTGTGACTGAGACGATCCCAGGACCTCGTCCACGTCATCACGATCCGCGACGTCACCCTTGAGCCGGCCGGAGAACACGCCGTACACGGGGCCTACCGGGACGGCGACCAGGCGGTCTGGCTGCACTCACCGACCGCCTCCGACGAGCAGAACCAGCAGCTGTCCCAGGTCCTGGCCAAGTCCGCCAGCGGATCAGGACTCGGCAGACCGGAACTGCTGACCGAGCACAGCAGCACCGTACGCGACGCCGCACGGACCATCGCCGACCGCATCGGCTCACCCGGCGTCCTGGCCGCCCAGCCGAGCTTCTGGTCCTGGGTGGAGACCGCCGCGCTGCTGCACGACGCCGGCAAGGTGGCCGAAGGCTTCCAACGCCAGGTCCGCCCCGGAGGAGAAAAGTGGGGCGAACGCCACGAAGTGCTCTCCCTCGCCTACGCAGACCTGCTCACCCGCCACCTGGACCCGCACGACCGCAAGATGATCGCCGCCGGGGTCGCCTTCCACCACCGGCCGCTGACCTCGCACCGCGGTAGCGACCTGCGCTCGATGTACCCGCCGGTGGCCGATGGGGAGCGCAAGTTCGGCCGCGACCCTGCCCCCGTGCCGGGCCGTCCCCGCATCCAGATCCCGGTCCCTCCCCACCGAGCCTGGCTGGCCTGGCTGGCACGACAGCTCGCCACACCCGTACCAGAGAACGACGGTTGCCTGTGGGAGCTCGCCCGCGACGCCTTCGCCCGCCTCACCACCGACTGGACCAACCCGGTCAGCGACGAGGACGGCCTGGTCGCCGTACTGCTGCAAGGCGCCGTCACCCTCGCCGACCACTCCGGCTCCGCGCACGTCCCCCTGCAGACGCACATGCCCCTGCCACGCGACTACCTGAACCGGCTGCCCACGCCCTACCCACACCAGAAACAGGCCGCCGACGTCGCACAGCACCTCATCCTCGTCTCACCCACCGGCAGCGGAAAAACGGAGGCCGGCCTGGCATGGGCCTCCCGCCGGCTCGGCGACATGCCCGGCCGGCCACGCCTGGTCTGGCTCCTGCCGTACCGGGCCTCCATCGACGCCGCCCGCGACCGCTTCACCCACCACCTCGACCCGGCCCCCGGCCAGAAGCAGCCGGACATCGGCGTGCTGCACGCCACCGCAGCACGCACGCTGCTGGCCCGAGCCGTCGCAGACGACTGCACACCAGGTGCCCACGACGCCCGCCGAGCCCGCGCCCGCGCCGGAGCGATGCGGCTGTGTTCAGCCGGCGCGTCCGAGTCGCCACACCCCACCAGCTCCTGCGTGCCGCCATCGCCGGACCCCGCTACTCGAGCGTCCTGCTCGAACAGGCCAACGCCCTCATGGTGCTGGACGAACTGCACGCCTGCGACCCGAAGACCTTCGGCCGCATCTGCGCCTGCATGCGGCTATGGCAGCAGCTCGGCAGCCGGGTGGCGGTCCTGTCCGCCACCCTCGCCCAACCCATGATCAACTTGATTGAGGACACCCTCGGATCCGTCGAGATCCGCCGCGCACCCTCAGGCACCGCGCCCACCCGGCACCGCCTCGTCCTCGACGACGACCCCATCGACTCTCAGACCAGCTTGCGGCGCGTCGGCCAATGGCTCGACGAGGGCCACAGCGTCCTAGTGATCACCAACACCGTCAACGCCGCCCAGCAGGTCTTCGATCGGCTCCACCACCCCGACAAGATGCTGCTGCACTCACGCTTCCGCGCCCGTGACCGCGCCGAGATCGAACGCCGCCTCCTCCGGCGGCATCCGGAACGCAAACCGGGAGAGACCACGCCCCGCGGCGGACTGGTCGTGGCCACCCAAGCCGTGGAGGTCTCACTCTGCCTGGACTTCGACCGCGGCATCACCGAACTGGCCCCGATCGAAGCAATCGCCCAACGCGCCGGCCGTATCAACCGGCGCGGACGCCACCCGGACAGCCCGGTCGAGTTCCGCGTCCACACCCACGTCACTCCCAACCGCCCGTACGGAGAAGGCGCACTGGACGCGGCACTGGCCGCCCTGCGAACCGCTCCAGGCCCCGAGCTGTCCGAAGAGACCATCGACACCTGGCTCGGCATCGCCTACGCCACCGAATGGGGCCAGAACCGGGCCGCCGGAGCCCGACGCCACCGCGACGAGTTCCACCGGGACTTCCTCACCTTCCCCGACCCCTTCCACGACCGCCGCGAGTTCGCCGACCGGCTCGACGAAGCCTTCGACACCGTCGAAGTCCTCCTCCGGCAAGACCTCGACACCTACCAGGCAGAAGCCGACAAGGACCCCCTCCTCGCGGCCGGTCTCCTCATCCCCATCCACCACAGCCGACTGGCGGCCCTCCGCACCGCAGGACGAGCCGAGTACATCCACCGCCTATGGGTCGTCGACGCCGACTACGACCCGACCCTGGGGCTGATCCTGAACCCTCAGCCCGCCGCCGCCCCGGAGACCATCCTGTGAACGACATCGGCGGCGTCCACATCAAGTACCTGCTGCACTGCCCCCGCCGGCTCTGGCTCGACATGCGCGGCTACCGGCCGGAACGACGCAGCGACGCGGTCGCCTACGGCGAAGCCGTCGACGACACCACCTACACGCGCCGCCGCGACATCGACCTCGGCGAGGCGAAAATCGACGGGGTCACCACCGGCGCCGTCATCCACGAGACCACGTCATCCCACGCCCCGGCGGAGCAACACGAGGCCCAAGTCCGCCACTACTGCCTGCTACTGGAACGACGAGGCGTCACCGTCCAGCACGGCCTCATCCATTACCCGCTCATCCGCCGCACCGTCACCGTCGCCTGGACCCCGCAGGCCCGCGCCCTCGCCGAAGACACCGAACGCGAGGCTCAGACCGTGATCGCGCAGCCGACGGCCCGCCCAGGCTGGAGCGTTCCCGCTGCCGCGGCTGCTCCTACACCGACTACTGCTGGGGAGACTCATGACCGCCGCCTCCCGCACCTACTGGCTCACCCAGCCCTGCCGCATCCGCCGCGAAGACAACAGCGTCCGCATCGAACGCGCCGACCAGACCCCCGTACGCGTCCCCATCACCGACATCCGCGACCTGGTGGCCTTCGACCACGTGGACATCAACACCTCGGCGATCTCACTGCTCAGCCGCCACGGCGTCATGGTGCACATCCTCGACCACTACGGAAACTACGCCGGCGCCATCGCCCCCGCAGAAGACACCAGTTCAGCCCACGTCCTGCGCCGCCAGATCGCCCTCACCGGCACGGACGCCACACGCCTGGAGATCGGCCGAGCCCTCATCGCAGCCACCGCAGCGAACGTCCGCTGGGCCCTGGACACCGACCTCCTCGATGCCCCGCTCACCCGCCTGACGGAACAACTCGCCACCTGCCAGACCGCAGACCAGCTCATGGGCGCCGAAGGCAACTTCCGCCGCACCGCCTGGGGCGTCCTCGACACCCTGCTGCCCGCCTGGCTCCGCCTGGAAGGACGCAGCCGCCGCCCGCCCGCCAACGCCGGCAACGCCTTCATCAGCTACGCCAACGCCATCACCTACGCCCGCGTCCTCACCGCACTCCGATGCACACCCCTGCACCCCGCCATCGGCTTCCTCCACGCCGACACCGACCGACGCCGCAACACCCTCGCACTCGCAGAACCCTTCAAACCGCTCTTTGCCGAGCGCCTGCTCAAACGCGCCGCCGCCCAGAAGACACTGCGCCCCGGCGACTTCGAAACCGACGTCGGCAACGCCTCACTCAGCCGAGACGGCCGCAAGAAAGTCTCCGAACTCATCCGCGCCGAGCTGGCCACAACCGTCCACCACCGAGCCCTGCGCCGCAAAGTCTCCTACGAAGAGCTCATCCACCTCGAAGCCCTCAAACTCGTACGCCTCTGCCTCGAAGACGCCCCCTACAAGCCCTTCCGGCCCTGGTGGTGATGATGTTCGTCATCGTCGTCTACGACACCCTCGCCGAACGCAACCCCGCCGTGCTGCGTACCTGCCGCCAGTACCTGCACTGGGTACAACGCAGCGTCTTCCAAGGCGAGCTGTCCAACGCCCAACATCGCAAATTCGTCAGCGCGCTCAAATCCCAGATCGACTCTGGCTACGACAGCATCCTCATCTACCGCACCCAGGGACCCCACAACATCCAGACCGACCTCATCGGCCAAGCCCTCGGCAACACCGACCCCGTCCTGTGACCACCCTTCTGACCTGGGCTCTTGCACTACCGCCGGACTGCTGCAGAATGGTCGCCAAAGAATCCACCCAACATGCCTCTGACCTGGGACTTTACCCTCGGGTCGCTCATCACCCCTGGAGGGATCGCAACATCCAGGTGCCCGGCGTGTTCTGCGACGTCGACGACGAGTCGCTCATCACCCCTGGAGGGATGAGCGAAACGATGGTGGTCAGCCAAGTAACAGCGCATCCTAACCAGAGCCGGTGAGCGGCTTGCTGGCGTTCACGTTCTACTGAACGGCGATCTACTCTCGGTCGGAAACGAACGCATCCCTAAGTCGAATGCCAACCGCCGCCGTTATTCTCGCCGAGCTTGGATCAGCATGTGGTCTTGCAAACGTCGAACGTTCGCAATGCGGAATCCTGCTGGAGGCAGCGGCCCACCTTGCGAGGAGGCGGCTCGGTCGGACAGTCGAACAAGCAGTTCATCAACTAGGCCGGCAGACGAGTACCGTTCGGCGGCTCCTCGTTCACCGAGCACGAGCAGGGATCGGACCCCCGAGGAGTAGAGAATCCGGAGCGTCTTCTCGGGTTCGTCCTGCGGCAGCTTGTCAGGCAGTACGAAGGTGTCGCCGTGCCCGCCCGGAACACCCTCCCGCAACCGCCCATCCTCACCGAGCACGGCGTCGTAACAGCGCACCTCAACGGGCGACTCCTCGCGGCCGTCCTCGGTATCGGCGCTATACGCCCATGTCACGTACGGAGTGCCTCGTCTCAGCGCGGTGAGCCAGGGGCGCAGCACCCGCTCGGCCTCGTCCTGCAGAACCCCCACTTCCACGTCCACTCCGGCTCGGCGCAGTTCGGCCACGCCACCTGCGCCGCGCGAAGTCGGATCGATCAAGGCGACCACCACCCGGGCGATCCCGGCCTCGATCAGCAGCGCTCGGCAGGCAGGGGCGAGACCTACATGGTTGCAGGGTTCCAGCGTCACAACCGCCGTACCGCCACGCGCCGCCGGCCCCGCTGCGGCCAAGGCATTGCCCTCTGCGTGTGCCTCGCCCTTGCGACGGTGAAAACCTTCGCCGGCCACATGGCCGCCTGCGTCGAGGATCACGCAGCCCACAGGTGGATTGGGGCTCGTGGTGCCGAGGCCCAGCGCCGCCAGGGCGATCGCACGTCGCATGGCGGCGACCTCTGTTTCGGAGGCCATCAGACCGCAGTCGTAGCGTTGAGCTCAGTTGAAAATTCCGCAGCCGGCTCCAGCTGAGCCTGGCGTGCAAGCTGAGGCGCGACCGAAGTGACCATGGAGAGAATTCTGGTCGATCCGTTGTCTTGAGCAACAGTCAGCGCTTGGATGGCCGTGTACGACTGCTGCTTCGGGTTCGTTTCTGCGGTCAGCGCGACCGGCAGCCCGGCATGTGCCAGACCGCCTCGGCGAGGCTGACCACTTTGGCGCCGTTGCCCTCTGACCGCGCCTGCTGGCTGCGCCGGAACAAGGTCCACGTCACCATTGGACGATCATCGGCCTCAGGGCCCACTCCATCGCGTGTCCCGTCCATAGACGGCTCGCCGCCAGATTTCCCGCGTCTTCGTACAGCCACGCCGCGGACTCGACGTACAACGCAGCGAGACGAAGAGCCTCATCGCGAAGTGGAGGACGGACATAGCGGAGGAACACCGTCAAGATGGTGATTTGCGTGCACACGTCGCCGAGAGCATGCCTCGGCCCAAGGAGGTCGTCCGTCCTGACGAGGGCGTGCCACTGCTCACCGAGATGGGAGAGCAGTTCCTCGGTGTGGCTGGCGGAGAGGCGTTGCACGCGGTGGTCCACCAACGGGTCGACAACCGGTACGGGCAGCTCCGGAGTGCTCACCGCTCTGGCCTGACCCCGAGCTGAAGATCCTGCTCCAGGCCGCTGCCCCGAGCGTTCTGGTACGAGCTGGACGAGTTCGCCGGCGGCGCCCAATGCGGGTTCCAGTTGGTGTGCCAGGGGGCAGGGAAGCATCTTCTCACCGAAGGTCGTCATCGCCTGCCCGCACGTTTCAGAACCGTGTTGACTCTTCACCGCAGATTGCTTGGGCGCTGAACGGGCGAGAAAAGGCGGGACGATAAGGCTTGGGCGGCAGTTGGATGGGGTTACGGAAGGCTGGTGGCTACACTGCCACTGGTCCTCGTCTCGAGTGCTGCCCAAGACCAAAGTGCTGTCCGTGGCGGGGAGGAACACCGCGTGGGCCCTTCTGACCTGCGCATCTGCACTACCGGCGGATTGCTGCAGAATCCATCCTCAAAGCGTGTCAGTCGAACCATCTGACCTGCAGCTTTACCCTGGGGTCGCTCATCACCCTGGAGGGATCGCAACAAGTGCGCCACGGCCTGGGTGTCATCCGGGCGAGGTCGCTCATCACCTGGAGCGATTGCCTTTATGGGGTCGGGGACAGTTGTGCTGCTGGGGTGGGGCGGATGCGACCGACGATCGGTGAGCACGGGAGATCCTGCGGTGCGAGCTGCCGCGTCTGGTGCGGGTGTCCTGGCTGTTCGGGCCGGACGCCGATGAGTGGCCGGAACGAGCGAGGTCGGGGTGCGGCTGACCTCGGGAGTTGCCGGGGGCACCGAGTTCGGATTGGTCCAGGCGGCGGTTGTCGGGAGCCTGTGTCCCGACCTACGGCCCGGCTGCCGGCGGTAGGGCACCGTTGCTGCCGCATTGGAGTCGGCGTGGTGTGAACGTTCCGGTGGCAGGTTGCGTTCGCTGCGGTCCTCGGCGGGCGTAGGGGTAGGGCTGCCCGGCTGGAGGCATGGGCGGCGGTCGCACTCAGGCTGTGGCGTCGGCTCGGCGAGCGTTTGATGCGTTGCCAGGCGATCATCGCGTTGGGCAGGCTGGTGCGCGCTGTGAACGTTCCGCACCGGCAGATCCGGCCCGTTTTCACCGAGCGATCCATCACCGTCTACCAGGCCTGCAACGCGTCCATCGCCACCCCCGCCGTCGCCGCGCAGCGCTTTGTGGCGCCGTTCAAGCGGGAGCGGATGACGTGGATCAAGCCGTCGTTCCTGGATGATGTACCGCTGTGGTTACGTCACGAAGCCCGGTCAGGAGCGGGTGCCGGCGATCGAGGTGAGCCGTGAGGGCTTCGAGTGGGCGCTGGCCGACTCCTGCCTCAGCCACGACGACGGGCGGCCGGGGTGGGCGGAGCGGCTGCGCCGGAGCCCGGTGCGCATCCAGTGGGATCCCGAGCGCGGGCTGCGGCATGAGGCTTTGCCGTACCGGTCGATCCAGGTGGGGCTGAGCGGGGTGGCGGTGCGGCGGTACGTGGAGGAGTGGACGCTGGGGTTCACCGATATCACGGACTTGGTCGGTGAGGTGCGTGCGGCGGTGCAGGGCGGTGTGGACGCTCGTGAGCTGCTGCCGGTCGAGCGGCCGTACCCGTTGTCGTGTGAGCCGGCGGAGACGATAGGCGCGAGCGTGGAGTGAGGGGGCGGCGGCGAGGGTGGGCGTGTGCCCGGCCGCCGTGTCCTCGCCGCTCATCCCGGTTCAGTGCACCGCCGGCCGTTGCACTCCCCGCACGAGGCGTTGCGCGATCGTGGTGGAGCCGCTGGAACGCTCCCAGGGCCGCGTTTCGCAGGTGGTTCAGGGGGCGTAGTCGATTCGGGGGCTCTGTGTTCCTGTGGCGCCGCGGCGCCAGTGTGGTGGTTCGTTCTGGCGTGGGCCGGGTTCGACGGTGACCGCGGTGGTGTAGTGGCCGGGCGGCACGTCGTACGAGAACGGGCCGCAGGTGCGCGTCTGGCCTGCGGCGAGCGCGCCCAGCTCGCACGTACGGAGGGTTTTCGCCAGGGGTGTGCGTGATAGGGCGTTGTGGAGCCAGACGTAGGCGACGGCGCCTTCGGCTGTGCCGGTGGCGCGCAGGTCGAGGGAGGCGACCACCTCGCCGTCGGTCACGGCGATGCACGGCTGCACCGATATCGGTACGCGTGGTGAGGCGAGGGGTGTGCGGCACCGGGTGGGGACGTCCGGGATGGTCTGGCCCGATGCCCAGACGAACGCCGCGGTGGCGAGGAGGGCCAGCGCCGTGCCGATGATCGCCGCGGCCTTCCAGAGAGCGCGGGGGCGTTTCCCGATGACGGGTGGGCGGTGCTCGTGGTCCGCTGCGCCGGCCGGGTTCGTCTCGGTGGTCGTGTCCGGTTCGGGGCGCGCGGGTTCGCCTGCGGCGGGCTGGGTGTGCTGCTTGACCTGGTCGTTGATCTCGTGCCAGCGCCGTTCCCATTCGGCGGTGTCCGTCACGCCGCAGGCGCGTACGTAATCGAGGGTCGCCGACAGGCTGGGCAGCCGGAGGCCTTTCGCGGCTTCGGAGAGCCTGCTGGGGGAGCAGCCGACCCGGGAGCCCATGGTCCGGTACGTCGGTTGCCCGGCCGCCACGCGCAGCTGACGCAGGTCGTGCGCGAAGCGTTCGATCAACCCGCCCTCGGGATCGAGTTTCCGCTCTGGCCTGCCCATTCACCCTGCCTTGTTGATCAAAGTCGTTGATCGGTGGTGATCAATCAAAGCGTGGCAAGGATGGGCCGTGCTGAACAAGTCGGCCATCTGAGGAGGCATGAGTGAAGACGATGTTCGCGGCGGCGGTCGCGGTCGCCATGGCGTGTTGCGGGGTCGCGGCGCCCGCGCAGGCCGCTACGGGGGTGGCCTTCCGTTCGTACTCCGGCGCGAGCCCGAGCGCCCACCAGGCGAACTTCGAGCGCCTGCGCAGCCAGGGTTACCGGCCGATCTCGGTGAGCGTCTCGAGGGGGCCGAAGTACGCGGCCATCTGGGTCAAGAGCGGAGGGCCGGCGTGGATCTCCCGGAGCGGGTTGTCGGAGGCTTCGTTCAAGGCGCGGTTCGACGAGTACCTGGCGCAGGGGTATCAGCCGATATCGGTGTCGGCGACGGGGCCGGCGGGCAGCGCGACGTTCGCCGCGCTGTGGGAGAAGCGCTCCGAACGGTTCTTCTCCCGCATGGGGCTCACCGGGTCCCATTTCGCCGCTCTCAACCGGAAGGCGTTCGCGGACGGGTACGTGCCGGTATCGATTGATGTGTACGGTACGCCGTCAGATCCCCGGTACGTCGCGGTCTGGAGGAAGGGCCAGGGCGGTTGGTACTACTCGTACGGCAAGACGTTCGCCGGGCACAAGAAGTTCTTCGACCAGCGCGCGGCCGAGGGGTACCGCCCGACGACTGTTGCGGTGGGGCCGGGCGGGAAGCGGTTCTCCGCGGTGTATCGCAAGGACGGGGTCCGGCCGTGGTACCACTACATCGACAACTCCCCGGCCGCCTACCAGCGCAGGTTCGACAGCATGGTGGCGCGCGGCCTGCGGCCGGTGCAGGTGAACATCGAGGACGGTGTGTACGCCTCGATCTGGATCAGGTGATCGGGGCCCGGCTGATGTCTCGTACGGGTGAGTGATCCCCGGGAGGGCGCGCGTCTGGTCGCCGGGGCTTGAGCCGCCTGGCGACCGGACCGTCCGGCGACCGGCCGACGTGGGGCTGCCGGTCCCGGCGGGCTGGAGGACGGCGGCTCACCGCTACTGGTTCACTGCCTGCGCAGCAGGCCGATCTCCGCGGCGTTCTTGGCGAGCTCGATGTTCACCCAGGCGACCACGTGTCCCAGGGTGAGCGTTCCGTCGGCGAACCAGCCGCTCCGATCGGTGGAGTCCAGGTCCGTCCCGCTCAGAGAGTCCAGCGCGTGGCTCCACCGATCACGGCACTCGTTGAGCCACGTGACCGCCGATGCCACGTCGCCCGGCCAGGGGGTCGCCTGTGCGGCCGCGGACCAGTCGTCCGGCTCGGGCGCCGCATCGGGCTTGTCGAAGCATCGCGTATACGCGTGGGTCCACCAGAAACCGATGTGCCACATCACCCAGGCGATGGACGTCGCCGGCGCAGGATCGGGCTCCGGCATGGACCAGTCGGCGGCCCATGTTCCGTCGGGCTTCCGGCGGACACTCCAGCAGTTCGACGAGGGCTCCCGTAGGGCTTCCTCGTCGGTCAGGCCGTTGAGCTGAAAGGTCAGCAGTGACCAGGAGACGTCCAGTTGCCAACGGAGCCGCTGCAGTTCAGACATGGACGGAAGCCTAGGGCCTGCCCAACAGTGTCGATCAAGGCAATTTTCCGGTGCCGGTGACGTGATCGCTAAGGTGCGCGCGGAGTTCCCCGATGAGATCTCCGGCGTCGCGTACGCCGACGGCCGGGCGGGGGCTGGAGCGGCTTCAGTGGACAGCCCGTGCATCACGGTCGAGGCGCCGCTTTCCGCGGCATCGGTCGGGACCGTGTTTCAGCAGGCGTGGGGGAGCCGCCCGACCGCACGAGTTCCCGGTACCGTCCCGGCGTGGTGCCGAACTCCCGCTCGAAGGCGTGCGACAGCGCGTACGGGCTGCTGTATCCGACGCGCTCGGCGATGGCCGCCAGCGTGTCCTTGGTGTCGCGCAGCAGGGACGCGGCTTTGATCACCCGCCACCAGGTGAGGTACGCCATCGGCGGCCGCCCGACCAGGGCGGTGAAGCGGCGTGCCAGCGTCGGACGGGAGACGCCCGCCTCGGCGGCCAGGCGGTCGATGGTCCACGGTGCGGCCGGTCGTGCGTGCATCGCCCGCAGCGCGGCGGCCGTCACCGGATCGCCCAGCGCGCTGGGCCAGGCTCCGCTGGTGGTCTGGGACATCCAGGCCCGGATCATGTAGACGAGGAGCAGGTCGAGCAGGTGCGGCAGTGCGATGGACGAGCCGGGCCGCACCTCGTCCAGCTCGACGGCGAGCAGGTCGATCGCGGCGCGCAGCTCCAGGTGGGTGCCCACCCGGCTGGGGAGGTGGACGACCTCGGGCAGCTCGGTCATCAGCGGGTGCATGCGGCTGCAGTCGAGCCGGTATTTGCCGCAGAGCAGCTCCGTCGCGCCGTGCCGGCGCGGCTCCGCCGTGGCCGGCCACTGCTCGAACGGCACCGCATGCTCCAGGTCGCCGAGGGAGTCGGCGAGCACGTGGCCGGTGCCGTGGGGGAGCAGCACCGCGTCGCCCACGTTGAGGGACACGTCGGTGCCGTTGTCGGTGCGGAGCCGGCAGGCGCCCTTGAGGACGACGTGGAAACCCGCGCCGTCGTACGGGTCCAGCCGCACGCTCCAGCTCCCGTCGATGCCCACCCGGTCGAATAGCGGGTGTCCGAGATGAACGGCGGAGATCGCGTCACTGACCACGTCCATGCGCCCACGATATCTCCCGTGATACGAATTCGTATTTTCCTGAGCTGAACGGGCATTGAGCGGATCACCTGCCGCTTCCTAGGGTCGTTGACCATGACGAACGAGAACGCACAGCGCATGATCCTCGGGGACGTCGAGGTCCTCAGGATCGTCGAATTTCACGGGCCGTTCCGGCCCATCTCCGACTTCTTCGCCGGACCCGACACCGAGGCATGGAAGGCCAACCAGGACTGGCTGGCGCCCGACCACTGGGAGCCCGGCACCGGCCACATGGTGTGCGCCCTGCAGAGCTGGGTGCTGCGCAGCGGCGGGCGTACTGTGCTGGTCGACACCGGCGTGGGGCACGACCGCGAGCGGCCCGGCCTGGGGATGTTCCACCGGGCCCCCAGCGATTTCCTCGACCTCCTGGCGCGGGCCGGCGTGCGCCCCCAGGACGTGGACGTCGTGGTCAACACCCACCTGCACGCCGATCACGTCGGCTGGAACACCGTGGACGCGGACGGGCTGTGGATCCCGGCCTTCCCCAACGCCCGCTACCTCATCCCGGCCGCCGACGACTTCCACTTCGGGCCGGACAACGCGTACGGCGGGGGCGTGCAGGAGGCGGCCCGCTTCATCTACGAGGACAGCATCGCCCCCATCCACCGGGCGGGACAGGCCGTGCTGTGGGACGGCCACCACCGCATCGACGACCATCTCACGCTCGAGTCCGCGCCCGGCCACACCCCCGGCTCGGCGGTGCTGCGGCTGGCCTCCGGCGGCGACCGTGCGGTGTTCGCCGGGGACGTGCTGCACAGCCCGATGCAGATCCTCGACCCCTGCCTCAACAGCGCCGCCTGCCTGGACCGCGCCCAGGCCAAGGCCAGCCGCATCCGGATCCTCGAGCGGGCCGCCGACGAACGCGAACTCCTCATCCCCGCTCATTTCGGCGGCCCCGGCGCCCTGGAAGTCCGCCGAACCGGCACCACCTTCGCCCTCGGCCCCTGGGCGGCCACCTGAGACCCCTGCCCGCATCCCCCTGCCACCACGATCCAAAAGCCGGTGCCGACGCACGCCTGCCCGGCAGGACCGTCTGGGTGGTGGGCGTGGACGGCGACGCTCCGCCGAGGGGGCCGGGGCCGGGAGTCGACCGCCTGATGCGCGGTACGTCTCCGTCAGGACGGGAGGTCGGCTGCATCGGGAGCGAGGCGAGAGCGGCGGCCGAAGGCCGTGGGGAGGAGAGGTTCACCCCTTGGCTTCGGGGCCGGGCGGTTCGATGATGCCTTTGCCGCGGCGTCGGGTGGTCGAGGTGAGCTGCGGGTCTTCCGGCCGGGGGCGGTCGAACGTCGGGCGGGCCTCTTTCCAGTGGCCGCGGGTGAAGTCGGGCACCTTGACCGGGCGGAGGCGTCCGGCCTTCAGGGACTCGTGGCTGAGCGGGATCACCGAGCACCAGGCCGCCGAGTCGTACACGTCGATGTCGGGCGTCATGCCGAGCCGCATCAGTTGCACGAGCCGGAAGATGGACACGAAGTCGCCGCCGCCGTGCCCGCCGTACTGGTCGGCCAGCTCCTCAAGCAGCGGCCATAACCAGTGGTCGTACTGCTTGAGGATGGCGTCGTACGCGCTGCCGGTCCGCCAGGTGTGGTCGTCGTGGCCGAGGGATTCGAGGTAGAGGCGGGCGTTGTCGAGCTCGATCGTGCCTCGCGTGCCGGTGAGGGTGGTCTCGCGGGTGTACGGGTGCGGCGAGTTGACGTCGTGCTCGACCCGGATGAACCGGCCTTGGACGGTGGTGACGAAGCAGGTGTGGCGGTCGCCCGAGATGTACGGGCGGTCTTGCCAGGAGGAGTGGTCCGGGCCCACCCGCGGGTCCTCCTCGCGGAACAGGGCCAGCGCCTTGGGCACGGAGGCGACGGCGACGAGTTCGTCGAAGCGGTCGCCGCGGTTGATGCCCATGGCCGCCGAGACCGGGCCGAGGCCGTGCATGGGGTAGTGGAGGGCGTTCATGCGGGTCTGCCAGCGCCGCCGCCAGTGCTCGGGGTGGTAGGCGCCGCCGAACAGGTACGGCCAGCGCAGGTCGTGGACGTACCCGCCCGAACCGTGCTGCACGTCCCCGAAGAGCCCCGCCTTGGCCATGTTGAACATCTGCAGCTCCGGGCGGAAGTAGTTGACGTTCTCCAGGAGCATGCAGTGCTTGCGGGTGCGCTCGGAGGTGCGCACCAGGTCCCAGATCTCGTCCAGGTGCGGGGAGATCGGCAGTTCGACGGCGACGTGCTTGCCGTGCTCCATGGCGGCCTTGGCCTGGGGGTAGTGCCACTCCCATGGCGTGGCGATGTAGACGAGGTCGATGTCGTCGCGCCGTACGAGGTTGAGGAAGTCCTCGTCGCCCGCCGCGTAGCCGGCCGGCTCGACGTCCTGGAAGCCCTGCTGCATGATGCGGCTGATGGTGCGGGTGACCCGTTCCGGGCGGATGTCGCAGACGGCGGTGACGGTGGCGACGGCGCCCCAGCGTACGTCCTGGTCGCCGCCCCGGTTGCCGAGGCCGATGAGCCCGACGCGGACGTTCTCGAAGCCCTCGAACGGGACGTTCACCATGCTCCGTTCGCCCTGTTCGCGGGGTGGTGCCCAGGCGGCGGCCGTGCTTCCGATGGCCGCTGTGGCGCCCAGGGAGACACCGGTCTTCAGCAGGTCGCGGCGGGAAGGGGCGTAGCGGAGCGGAGGGGCCACGGCGATCACTCCAGGGTTGGGGGGTGGTGATGGTTTATGGCGTTTTCTCCTGGTATGTGCGCAGTATCGATCATCCGTTGCGGGAGAGCAAGAGCCGTCGCGGGTGGGGTTGCGGCGCAGACCTACGGCCTATGGAGTTCGGCGAGTCGAGCAGGCGACCGCGGTGAGGTGGTGTCCTCGGCAGGGGGCGGCTCGTGGTTGCTAACCCGGATTCAGGCTGCGGACGCTCAGAGCAGGGTGCGGAAACGGGCGGGTCGGCCGGGTCCCGGTCGACGACGTGGACGGGCGGCCAGGCCCACTGCCAGACGCCGATCCCCGGCACACGTCAGAACCGTATGCGCCCCCGGGCGCCCTCCACCTCGACGTCCGGCCAGGCAGCGGACACGCGTGCCCGGTCCGTACCGTACGAGCGGCACCGCCGGCGACGGATACCCGGTCAGAATCAGCAGCGCCGTCGCCCCGCTCCCGGCGACCGCGTCACACAGGGCCTGCGGGTCCAGTCCATCGAGTTCCCGTACGGTGCCGCCGCGCAGTGTGAGGTGTTCCCGCAGGATGCGGATGCCGGACTGCCAGTAGACGCTCGGCTGGGCCGCCACGGCGATGTGGCGGTGTCCCGCGCCCAGAAGGAAGTCGCCGTACATCCGCCAGCCGTGGGATTGCGCCGGCGCCACCCGCGCCACGTGCTCCGCCGGTTGCTCGGTGAGCGCGTCCAGCACCGCCGAGGAGCAGAGGAACGGCAGACCGGCCGCCTGCGCCGCGGCGGCGGCCTGTTACCCGCCCCGGCGATGGTCAGATGCCTACGCGTGACGGTGGGCAGCGCACCACCCGCAGCCGGCAGTGCGCCCGACGATGCTCGCGAGGGCGATGGTGACGAGGACGGGCGCGGCAAGACCGAGCCCGGAACCGCCGATGAAGAGCGAGGAAGCAAGCAGTCGAGGCCCAATAGCGTCGCCGTCCTGGGCGGCGAGCCACATGACGAGCCCAGTCACCGCGATCGTGGGTGAGCCGGTGATCAGCAAGGGTTCGGCCGGCTCTGACGGCGAGAGCAACGCCGGGGCCGGAGGTGATGATCGAGCCCAGCGTGTACGGAGGATCACCAGGCCGGTTTCCCAGGTGGTGCGGCTCGTTTCGGTTCTGCAGGTTGACCGAGAACGTGAGGAACTGCGCCGCGTTACCGCCGAAGAAAAGGCACCGTACCGCGAAGGCGCGAACCCCCGGCAGGGCCGAATCGAAGACAGGCTCAGCCGAGCCGCATAGACGCCGCTCGTACGCGGGGAAGGCTGGCGAGGAGAAAATAAGGTCCCCGGCAGTGCCGTAGCGATCTTCGTCAATGCTGTCGAAGCCGGCGGCGTTTCGGATACGCGCAAAGGCCGTGTTCGAGCGGTGACCGGATGGCGCCGTGGGCCGGCAGGTCGGTGGGCTGCAGAAGAGCGCGTCGGGGCGGGATCACGCCCACACCGAGCATCGGCTTCGGTCGGCGGAAGCGTGCCCGGCGGTGGTAGACGTAAGAGGGAAGTGGCCACACTGCCAGTGGGCCTCGCCTTGAGGCGGCTAGAGTGCCGTCCATGGCAGGCGGAATCAACCGCGCGGACACCCCTTCTGACCTGCGCATCCGCACTACCGGCGGACTGCTGCAGAATACGTCCCCACAGCCCGCCGGGTAACCCGCCTAACCTGCGGCTTTACCTTGGGGTCGCTCATCAACCCTGGAGGGATCGCAACCCGATGCCGTTGACCAGCGGCCGGCCCCACGGGAATCGCAACGGTAGCTGTGCGGTCTTGATGATCCCGCGGGCGATATCGAGTCGCTCATCACCCCTGGAGGGCTCAAGGCGATCACGGGGGCGAGGGGGTGCGGCTTCGAGCAGCTCACACTAGGCGAAGGCATGGCTCCACCGTAGTCATTGCACGCGCGGTGATGTCGGCTCGAAGCGCCCTTCTTTCGTGGTAGCAGCAGCCGGTACGCGTGGGCACTTGGCGGGTGCCATGGCGGCACCCGCCGGTACGCCGAACACGCTCACCCGGACGCGGTGCGCCCGGCCGTGCTCTCCCGCACGACCAGCGTGAACCCGGTGACGGTGTCGTTCACGGGCAGGTCGGTCTTGCTCTGTGCCCGGGCCAGCAGCCGGTCCACCGCGGTTTCGGCGATCTGCCGCTTGTCGGGGGAGATGGTGGTGAGGGTGGGGGTGCTGTAGCGGCCTTCGTCGATGTCGTCGAAGCCGGCGACGGCCACGTCTTCGGGGACGCGGAGCCCGTGTTCGAGGAGGGCTCGGATGGCGCCCTGGGCGACCAGGTCGGTGGCGCAGAAGACGGCGTCAGGGGGGCCTCCCGCCCGCTTGAGGAGTTTGCGCATGGCCAGGAGGCCGTCTTTGCGGTGGTAGCCGGCGGTGGGGATGATGAGGCGGGATTCGACTTTGAGGCCGGCGGACTCCAGTGCCTGACGGTAGCCGGCGGTGCGGAGCTGGGCGATCTCGGAGGTGGCCGCGCGCTGGGAGCCGATGAAGGCGATGCGGCGGCGGCCGATCTCGATGAGGTGTTCGGTGGCGGTGCGGGCGGCGGCGACGTTGTCGATGCCGACGTGGTCGACGAGGCCCTGGCTTGAGCGTTCGCCGAGCAGGACGATCGGGGTGCGGTCGCGGCGGCCTTCGAGGTCGGCGCCGCCGAGGGCGACGGGGCTGTAGATGAGCCCTTCGACGAACTGGGTGGAGGTGCCGTTGACGACGGCGAGTTCGCGGTCGCGGTCGCCGAGCGTCTGCATGATCATCACGGTGAGGCCGCGCTTCTGCGCGACTTCGACGACGAGGCGGGCGAGCTCGGAGAAGTAGGCGACGTCGAGCTCGGGGACGGCCAGGCCGATGATGCGGCTGCGTCCGCTGCGCAGGCTGCGGGCCGCGTGGTTGGGGCGGTAGTCGAGCTCTTCGATGGCGGCGAGGACGCGGGCCCGCACGTCGTCGCTGACGTGAGGGTAGTTGTTGATCACGTTGGAGACCGTCTTGCGGGCGACTCCCGCTCGGGCTGCCACGTCCGCCTGTGTGACCGTCATCCCTGCCTCTGTCTGCTCTCCGGAGTTGTGAACGAGGACAAGTGTAGCCTTTACCACGTGGCAGGCCACGTGGTAAAAACGCTCGCAATAGCCGCGAAACACTTCAGAAACCCCGATCGCGGCCTCCCGGAGGGCTCCATGCGCATCTCTCGACGGCTGATACCGATCTGCCTGACCATGTCGGCGATAACCGCCGTGACCGCCTGCTCCAACACCGCGGCGTCCTCGGGGGAGAAGTCCAACACGCTGACCATCGCGGTGTGGGGCGTCAACGAGGACATCGACAGCATCAAGGCCGCCGCCAAGGGCTTCGAGCAGGCCAACCCGGACATCAAGCTGAAGTTCAACAGGACCGACTGCGGCGCCGACTACGCTGTGTGCAAGACGCTCATCGCCGGACGCAACATGGCGGACGTGCTTGTCACCGGCACCTGGAACTTCAACCAGATGGCCAACGACGGCGTGCTGGCGGACCTGACGGACCGGATGGCCGCCGACGGCGTGAAGGAGGAGGACTTCGTCCCCGTCGTCATCGAGTCGGACAAGGCCGCCAAGGACGGGCGTTTCTACGGGCTGCCGATGGGCTACAACGTCCAGTCGCTGTTCTATAACAAGGAGATGTTCGCCAAGGCCGGGCTGAAGGAACCGCCCGCCGACGGCGACTACACCTACGACGACCTGCGCGAATGGGCGCGCAAGCTGACGCTGGACGCCAACGGCAACAACGCCGACAGCCCGGACTTCGACCCGAAGAAGATCGTCCAGTGGGGCTACTACAACCGCTTCGCCATCCCGTCGGAGCCGGGCTACTGGCCGGTGCTGTGGGCGTACGGCGGCGGCGTGCTCGGCGGCGAGAAGCGCGACCAGTGCGACCTGGAGAAGCCGGGCACCGCGCAGGCGATGCAGCTCCTGCAGGACATGATGTGGAAGGACCACAGCTCCGTCACCCCGCAGATGGAGCAGGAGACGCCCGGCTACCTGCGCTGGATCCAGGGGCATGTGGCGATGCAGCAGGGCTCGCACGAGCAGGTGACGATCGCAGCGCAGCAGAACCCGTCGCTGAAGTACGACATGGCCGCCCTGCCGAAGGGTCCCGAGGGCAACGCGACGATGATCCAGGTGCACAGCTGGGCCGCCTACGCCAAGTCCCCGAACCTGGACAACGCCTGGAAGTTCATCAAATACATGGCGACCGAGGGTGCGGGCAAGCAGATGGGGCTGATCCCGGCGTACAAGAAGGTCGCCGAAGGGCCCGCGTTCCTGAAGGCGCCCGGAGAGCCGGAGCACCTGAAGGAGGCGCAGCTCGACCCCGCGGCATGGCCGCTGGCCCGCACGAACATCGACCCGCAGGGCGTGCTCGCCACGGTGCTCGGCCAGGACGGCATCGGCCCGGCGCTGAACGACATCATCACCGGCAAGAAGCCCGCGGCCGAGGCGCTCCAGGGCACCTGCGCGAAGATCGACAAGATCCTCGCCTCCTGACGGGACGATCGTGATGGCCGAAGCCGCACCATCGCCCGCGCAGGCGCCGCGCTCCCGCGCGCGGCGCCGCGAGGCGGGCACCGCACTGCTGTTCCTGCTGCCCCAGATCTTCGGACTGGTGGCCTTCATCGGCGTCCCGCTCGGGGTGTCGCTGTACTACTCGTTCACCCACTGGGACCTGGTCGCCCCCGAGCCGACCTGGATCGGGCTGGAGAACTGGACGCACCTGCTCGAGGACGAGCGTGTGCCGAAGGTCCTGTGGAACACGATCAAGTTCATCTTCACCGGCACCCTCAGCTTCCTGCTGATGTCGCTGGTGGCCGCGCTGCTCACCTACCGGCCGCGGCGCGGGGTGGCGTTCTACCGGGCGCTGCTGTTCCTGCCGTACGTGCTGTCGCAGATCGCCGTCGGCATCGTCTGGCGGTGGATGTTCAACACCGAGTCCGGGCCGATCAACGCCGCGATCGAGCTGTTCGGCGTGGACGGCCCGCAGTGGCTGCTCGACCCGGCGACCGCGATGCCCGCCATCGCGCTGGTCACCACCTGGCAGGGGCTCGGCTACGGCATGACGCTCTACATCGCCTCCCTGCACGGAGTGCCCGAGGCCCTGCCGGAGGCGGCGAAGATCGACGGCGCGAACGCCTGGCAGCGCTTCCGCCACGTGATGCTGCCGATGATCTCCCCGACCGTGCTGTTCCTCGTGGTCACCTCGCTGATCGGCGCCCTGCAGCTGTTCGACCCGGTGGTCGCGATGACCACCTCGGGCGGCAGCATCGGCATGGCCGGCGGGCCCGACGACTCCACGCGCACGGTGGTGCTCTACATGTACAACCAGATGTTCAACTACAACGAGCGCCTGTCCGGGCTCGGGTACGCCGCGGCGATCGCCTGGGTGCTGGCCCTGCTGACCTTCGTGCTCACGCTCATCCAGTGGGCGTTCAGCAAGCGGTGGGTCTTCTACGCCGGTGAGGGCGCCGCCAAGAAGGGCGGCCAGTGATGACGATCACCGACACGATCAAGGCGGGTACGCCGCAGCGGGCCGCGCAGCCCGCGCCCGGCCTCCACCGGGCGCGCAGGCGGGCCAGGACCGGCTTCTACCACGCCGGGATGACGGTGCTGGTGGTGCTGTACATCCTGCCGGTGCTGTGGGCGGCGTCGATGTCGCTGCGTACCGACGCGAACATGTTCGACGCCGACCAGCTCATCCCGCACCCGATCACTTTCGAGCACTACGCGAACCTGTTCACGATCCTGCCGGACTTCGGGCGGTACGTCGGCAACACGGTGCTGATCGCCGTCGTCGGCACGGCGGGCACGCTGCTGTCGAGCTCGCTCGCCGGGTACGCGCTGGCCCGCTTCACCTTCCCGGGCCAGCGGGCGCTGCTCATGGTGATCCTGCTGACGCTGATGGTGCCGCCGCAGGTGACGCTCATCCCGCAGTACGTCATCTTCCGCAACCTCAACTGGATCGACACCCCGCTGCCGATCATCGTGCCGATGCTGTTCGGCGGGGCGCTGCCCACGTTCTTCTTCCGGCAGTTCTTCCTCACACTGCCGCGCGAGCTGGAGGACGCCGCCGCGATCGACGGCGCGGGCCGCTGGCGCACGTTCTTCTCGGTGATGGCGCCGCTGGCCGGGCCCGCGTACCTGGCGATGGGGCTGCTGACGTTCGTGCAGCTATGGAACAGCTTCTTCGTCAACTCCATCTACCTGCAGGACCAGAACCAGTGGGTGCTCACCCAGGCGCTGCAGAGCCTCATCGGCCGCTACAACAGCCAGTACGGCGAGATCATGGCCGGCGTCACCCTCGTCTCCCTGCCGATCGTCATCGGCTACGTCTTCGTCCAGCGCTGGGTGGTGCGCGGCATCGCCTTCAGCGGCATGGCCAACTGACTCTCGCTCTCCTCCCGGAAAGGGACCCCTGTACGTGAAGATCCCCGCCACGACCGCGACCGTCCGCGTGCACCCGGCCCGCCGCGCCGACCACCCGCTGTCGAAGTCGAAGTTCGCCGTCTTCAACAGCGGCATCGTGCACGCCCCGACCTACCGCCGCGACGAGGCCGCGCTGCGCGCCGCGCATCCGGAGTCGGTCCGCATCGACATCGGCTGGGGCGCCGAGTGGATCGGCTACGAACGGCCGATCAGCACGCCCACCCCGGACGGCTTCGTCTACGACTTCTCCGAGCTGGACGAGATCGGCTCGTTCCTCAACGGCCTCGGCATCCGCCCCTACTGGTCGTACTGCTACGTGCCCGCCCCCTATCAGCCCGAGGGCGGCGACTGGCGCGACCTCGCCGACGACGCCGGCTGGGCGGAGATGGTGCGCGCCTACGTCGCCGGCGCCCGCGAGCGCGGCGTCACGGTCGGCTACCACGAGGTCTACAACGAGCCCGACCTGCGCGACGAGAAGACCGGCGAGGCCGTCTTCTACGGCGGCGACCTGGACGACTACCTGCAGCTCTACCGCACGGCCGCGCCCGCGATCCGCGAAGCCGACCCCGACACCCCGGTGGGCGGCCCGGCCCTGGCCATGGTGCTGCCGAACGAGCACTGGATCCCGGCGTTCCTCGACACCGTGCGGGCGGAGAAGCTGCCGCTGGACTTCTTCTCCTTCCACCACTACGGCACCCACAGCGTGCAGGTCGCCCTGGAGAAGGTGCTGCGCCACCTGGAGGAACGCCCCGACCTGGCGGACGTGGAGGTGCACCTCAACGAGTACAACTCCTACCCGGTGCACTATCCGCGCGGCGGCACCCAGGACGGCCACCACATGGCGGCGGCCCTGCTCGCCGACTTCGCCGCGCTGCTCGCCGCGCCGGGGCTGACGAAGGTGAACTGGGCGCAGTTCCTCGACAGCGGCCACGGCAACTACTCGGGCATGGTCACCATCGACGGCGAGCGCAAGCCGGTGCTGAGCGCGTACGAGTTCTACCAGAACATGCCGACCGACCGCTGCGTGCTGGAGATCGACGGCCCGCCCGGGGTCGGCGGCCTAGCCGGAGTCGAGCCCGGCCGCCTGTGCGTGGCCGTGTGGAACCGGTCGCCGCGCGCCGTACGGGTCCGCCTCGACCTGGGCGAGCACGCGTACGAGAGCGTCGCGCTGCGCAGGATCGACGACGGCCACGACGGCGCCGAGGCCGAGCACCTGCCCGCCGAGCGGTACTGGGATCTGGAGCTGCCCCGCGGCGGCGTCGCCCTGCTGGAGGCGACCGACACCGCCGCGCGGACCGCCCCGCCCGCCCCCGCCGGCACCGTCCGCCGGGTCCGCCACCGCTACACCGCCCGCACCACGACCGCCTGGGCCGACCTGGACGAGGCCACCACCACCTTCCGCCTCGGCACCGCGACCGACCCGCACGCCGTGCCCGTCATCACCGCCGACCTGGAGGGCTGCGGCGAGACGATCACCGTCGCCGGGCGGCTCACCGACGCCGGCGGCGCGCAGATCAGCGGCGGGCGGCTCGTCGTCCGCATCGACGGCGGCCTCGGGCAGAGCCGCGAGCTCTACCTGGACGAGCAGGGCCTGCAGACCGTGGACCTCACCGGGCTCGCCGCCGAACCCGGCCGGGCGCGCGTCACGGTCGCGCTGCGCGACGCGCCCGAGCACGCCTTCGCCGTCGTCACCCTCACCTGACCACCTTCACCAGCGCATCATCGGGGACCTTAAGGAGTACCGTGCCCACGCCCTTGCACGACCATCATCCGCGCCCGCTGCTGGCCCGCGCCGGCTGGCGGGACCTCGGCGGCGACTGGCGGTTCGCCTACGACGACGGCGACGTCGGCCTCGCCGAGCACTGGCAGCGCCGCGATGACGTGTTCGACCAGACGATCACGGTCCCCTATCCGCCGGAGTCCCCGGCCAGCGGCATCGGTGACACCGGCTACCACCCGGTGCTGTGGTACCGCCGCACCGTCGAGCTGGAGCCGCCGCAGGCGGGCCGGCGGGTGATGCTGCGCTTCGGCGCCGTCGACTACCGGGCCGACGTGTGGGTGAACGGCGAGCACGTCGCCTCCCACGAGGGCGGCCAGACCCCGTTCGGCGCCGACATCACCGACGCGCTGTCCGCCGGCGGGCGGCAGGTCATCGTGGTACGCGCCTTCGACGACCCGCACGACCTGGAGCAGCCGCGCGGCAAGCAGGACTGGCAGGAGCGCCCGCACGTCATCTGGTACGAGCGCACCAGCGGCATCTGGCAGCCCGTCTGGCTGGAGGAGGTGCCCGCAGACCACGTCGAGCAGCTCCGCTGGACACCCACCGGAACACCGGGGGAGGTCGATCTGGACCTGCGGCTGGCCCGCCGCACCACCGGGCCCGTTCAGGTGTCGGTACGGCTGGAGCTCGACGGCCGCGTCCTGGCCGAGGAGACGTCCACCGTCACCGGCTCCCGCCTGCGTACGCGCCTGGTCGTGCAGGACGGCGACCACGACGCCGAGCCGCACCACCTGCAGTGGACGCCCGAGCAGCCGACCCTGTGCCAGGCGACCGTCACCGTCCACGGCGCATCCACCGAGGACGTCGTGCACAGCTACGTCGGGTTCAGGACCGCCGGCACCGACGAGCGGTCGTTCCTGCTGAACGGCCTGCCGTACAAGCTGCGCATGGCCCTGTCGCAGGGGTACTGGCCGCAGTCGCACCTGGCCGCACCCGGCGCGGAGGCGCTGCGCACCGAGGTCGAGCTCATCAAGCAGCTCGGCTTCAACGGCATCCGCGTCCACCAGAAGGCCGAAGACCCCCGCTTCCTCTATTGGTGCGACCGGCTCGGCGTGCTGGTGTGGGCCGACGCGGCGGCGTCGTACTCCTTCAGCCCGCGCTCGCTGGCCCGCACCACGCGCGAGTGGATCGAGATCGTCGAACGGGACGCCAGCCACCCGTGCGTCGTGGCCTGGGTCGCGTTCAACGAGAGCTGGGGCGTGCCGCAGGTGGCGCGCTCGGCCGCGCAGCGCGACGCCGTACGCGGCCTGTACCACCTGATCAAGGCGCTCGACCCGAGCCGGCCGGTGATCGGCAACGACGGCTGGGAGTACGTCAGTGGCGACCTGCTCGGCGTCCACGACTACACCCACGATCCCCAGACCATCCGCGACCGCTACGCCGCCCGCCTGCAGGACACCGTCGCCGCAGGGCGGCCCGGCGGCCGGGCGCTCGCGCTCACCGGCGACGTGCCCGCCGTGCCGGTGGTGCTCAGCGAGTTCGGCGGCTTCACCTACGCCCCCGACGACCCCACCACCTGGACCGGCTACGGCGTCGCCGACTCGCCCGAGCAGCTCCTCGAACGGCTCGGCGCGCTGCTGGAGGCCGTGCACGAGGCCGGCGACCTGGCGGGATTCTGCTTCACCCAGCTCACCGACACCGGACAGGAGCGCAACGGACTGCTGACCGAGGACCGCAAACCCAAGGCCGACCCCGAGTCGATCGCCCGCATCATCCGCGGCCGGAGGTGACCGCACCCATGAGACGACCGTTAAGAACCCTCGCCACCGTCGCGACCGCCCTGCTGATCAGCACGTCGCTCGCCGCCCAGCCCGCCCACGCCGCCGACGCCACCGTCACCGCCGACTTCGCGGTCTCCGCCGACTACCCGCTCATCAAGAGCAAGTTCGGCCTGTTCAACAGCGGGTACGTGTCACTGGCCCGCTGGGAGCGCGACGCCGCCAAGATGGCGGCGCTGCGGCCGGCGCGGGTGCGCTGGGAGACCATGTGGGGCAACGAGCAGCACGACTGGACCCCCATGGTCACCGGCTCGCCCGACGACCCGCAGTACCACTTCGAGCAGATCGACCGGCTCGCCGACCTCATCAACGACGCCGGCGCCCAGCCGGTGCCCGCGCTCACGTACACGCCCGGCATCCTCAAACCGCCCGGCGGCAACTGGAACGACCCGCCGACCGACCCCTCGGTCTGGGCCACGAAGATCGTGCCGGCGCTCGCCGCCCACTGGAAGGAGACGGGGCGGCGGGTCGGCTCGTACGAGATCTGGAACGAGCCCGACCTGCCCGGCGTGTTCTGGACCGGCACCCAGGAGCAGTACCTCGACCTGTACCGTGACGCCTCCCGCGCGCTGCGCGCCGCCGACCCCGACGCCTACGTCGAAGGACCGGCGCTGTGCTGCGTGGGGTGGAAGACCGAGTTCGTCAACCGCGTGCTCGCCGACGACCTGCCGCTGGACGGTTTCTCCTTCCACGCCTACACCGACGCCACCGACGGCAGCCTGGAGAACAACTACCAGGCGGCCACCGACTCGGGCCTGACCGCGTACCGGATGGCCACCGTCGACGACAACCTCAACGAGTACAACTGGTCACACGACTTCACCGTGCCCACCGACGTGATCACCCACCGCGGGGCCGCCGAGCTGCTGAAGAGCTTCAAGGCGCTGCTGGCCAAGCCGTGGATCACCCACGTCGAATGGGCACAGTTCCAGGACCCGGTCTGCCCCACCACCTGCGACGTCATCGGGCTGCTCGACCGTGACGGGCACGTGCGGGCCTCGTACAACGCGTTCAAGCTGTACGCCGACATGCCCGTGGCCCGCAAGCAGCTCACCATCGACGGTGCCGTCGACGGCCTGGCCTCCTCCGACTCCCACAAGTCCGGCGTGCTGCTCTGGAACACCTCCGGCAGCGCCCAGGACGTCACGGCCGCGCTGGACAACGTGCCCTTCGCGAACGGCAACTTCCGCGTCTACCGCATCGACGCCGAGCACGCCAGCTACGAGGACAACCCCGCCAGTGAGACCCTCACCCCCGTCGAGCAGCAGCTCGGCGTCTCCACCGCCGGTCTCACCTGGTCCGGCACCATCCCCGACCATGGCATCGTCTACCTCGAGGCCGAGGACGGCACCGGCACCTCGTCCCTCGACCCGGTGAACGTCGGCACCGTCGTACGCGACCTGCAGTACATGCCGAACCACGGCAAGAAGAGCTACGCCAGCTTCGACCGCCGCACCTGGACCGCCGAGATCGGCATGAGCACCGAAACCTGGGCCGACGCCGCCGCCGGCGTCATCGCCACCGACCTCCCCGACACGTTGCGCATCCGCGCGGAGAGCACCGGCACCTTCCAGAACCTCGACGCCAACAGCCTGCACGGCGTACGCATCGACTTCGAGACCGCCTCCGGCTACACCAAGGGCGTGCTCCTGCACGGCGGCCTCTACGACAGCACCCGATCCGCCCCCGTGCCCTGGGGCACCAAGCGGCAGGCCGATGAGGTCATCCGCGTCACCGACTTCTCCGACTTCACCGTCAACCTGCCCGACCTCGCCCCGCCGGGCTGGACCGGACGCGTCACCATGAGCTTCCACCAGCAGAACACCGGCCCCGGCACCCGCACCACGTTCACCGTCCGGCCCGCGTAGCACTGAGATTTGCGTGCGTCCTTCCCGCCGCGCCGAGTTACGGCGGGAAGGACGCACGCATGTGTTCCGCCCGATACGCCGCTCGCGGCGAGAAGAGCGTCAAGGTGGTGCGACATCGAGCCACCACGTACACCGCCCGGCCGCACCCTACCCACCACGCGTCACCCTGACGCCCGCGAGGAACAAGAAGGCTAGAGTGCCGCCTATGGCAGGAAGGATGACCGCGAGAGACACCCCTCGTGGCCTGGGCATCTGCACTACCGGCGGACTGCTGCAAGAATCTTGCCTGAGGCCTGCCGGAGCCCCTGCCTGA
Organism: Nonomuraea sp. NPDC052634; assembly: GCF_040678535.1. Classification (NCBI taxonomy): domain Bacteria; kingdom Bacillati; phylum Actinomycetota; class Actinomycetes; order Streptosporangiales; family Streptosporangiaceae; genus Nonomuraea; species Nonomuraea sp. NPDC052634. The sequence goes on from NZ_JBFATY010000020.1 coordinate 41,682, forward strand.
CCTGCGTTTACTTTGGGGCCGCTCATCACCCTGGAGGGATCGCAACCGTAGCGAGTATGAAGTGCCCCGGCGCGGCCGGAGGATCGTTACCGCACTTTGGCGTAGTGGCGGGCGGCTCGGGCGCGGTTGCCGCAGCCGGGTGAGCACCACTCGCGGCGGGTGGTGTCGCGGACGAAGTGCAGCACGCAGCCGGGGCCGGGGCAGGCGCACAACTGGTGGCGGAGCGGCCCGGCGAACAGTACGACGGCTTCCTCCGCCATCTCGGCGATGGCGGCCGCGACCGGGCGGCCCGGGCTGGGAACCGACGCCTCGCACCGCGGCGGAAACCCCGGCTTCGTCACGGTCACCGGCGGCCGCACCCTGACCTGGCCCGACTATGCCGGCAACGCGATGTACATGACCCTGGGCAACCTCGAACTCGAACCGCGCTGCGGGCTGCTGTTCCTCGGCTGGGACGACGGCCACGCCCTCCACCTGACCGGCCGCGCCCGCGTCGACTGGGACCCGGAGCGGGCGGCCTCCGTGCCAGGGGCGCAGCGGCTGATCGACTTCGAGGTCGACCAGGCGATCGAGGTGAGCGGCGCGATCCCGCAGCGGTGGTCCTTCGGCGGATACTCCCGCTTCAACCCCGCGTGAACACCATCAAGCAGACCTGAAAGAGAACCATGCGTGTCCATGTCGACATGAACCTGTGCCAGACCCACGCCCCATGCGTGTTCGCCGCGCCGGAGGTGTTCGCCCTCGACAACCACGACGAGCTGGTGTACGACGCCACGCCCGCCGATGCGCTGCGGCCCGCCGTCGAGGAGGCGGCCCACGCCTGCCCTGTACAGGCCATCATCCTCGAGGGGACCTGATCGTGCCCGGCCGCATCGCGATCGCCGGCGGCGGCCTCGCCGGGCTGTCGGCCGCGCGAGAGCTGCGCCGCCTCGGCTACGACGGCCGGATCAGCGTGGTCGGCGCCGAGCCGCACCGGCCCTACCGCCGTCCGCCCCTGTCCAAGGAGTACCTCCTCGGCGACGACACCGGCCTCGCCCTGCCCGGCGCCGGCGAACTCGGCGTGACCTGGCTGCTGGGCCAAGCCGCCACCGGCCTGGACCTCACCGCCCGCCGGCTACTGCGCGGCGCGCAGGAGCCCGTCCCGTTCGACGCCCTGGTGATCGCCACCGGAGTGCGTCCCCGCATCCTGCCGGGCATCGACGGCCTTCGCGGTGTGGTCACCTTGCGCACCCTCGACGACACCCGCACCCTGCGCGGCGCGCTCGCTGGCCGTCCCCGTGCCGCCGCCGCCGGAGACGTCGCCCGATGGCCGTCCCCCATGCTGGGAGGGCGGCTGATCCGTGTGGAGCACTACGGCAACGCCGTCGCTCAGGGCGCCCACGCCGCACGCGCGCTGCTCGGCATCGCCGGCCGCTACGAGCCGGTGCCCTCGTTCTGGTGCGACCTGTACGGCCACCGGCTCAGATCCGTCGGGCTCACCGGAGCCGGATACGAGTCGCGGCTCCTAGCTCACGAACTCGATGGCCGGGTTCTGGCCGAATACCGCCACAACGGACGGGCGGTCGGCGCTGTGACCGCCGGCTTCCTGCACCGGCTGACCACCTACCGCCACCTGCTGACCGAATCGACCAAGGAGCACGCATGACCCGTCCCCCTGTCCCGCCCTTCACCGCCGAGACGGCTCGGGCCAAAGTCCAGGCCGCCGAGGACGCGTGGAACACCCGCGACCCGCAGCGCGTGGCACTCGCGTACACGCCGGACTCGGTCTGGCGCAACCGCGACGAGTTCATCACCGGCCGCGACGAGATCATCGCCTTCCTGACCCGCAAGTGGGCGAAGGAACTCGACTACGCGCTCCGCAAGGAGCTGTGGGCGTTCACCGGCGACCGGATCGCCGTCCGCTTTCAGTACGAATGGCACGACGCCGACGGCCGGTGGTGGCGCAGCTACGGCAATGAGCTGTGGGAGTTCGACGCCGACGGGCTGATGCGGCGGCGCGAGGCCAGCATCAACGACCTCCGTATCACCGCCGGGCAACGACGCATCTTCGGCCCGCGCGGAGCCGGCGTCCAAAGCCCGTCCCTCCTGATCGCTCAGTCTTGACGGGCCCTGCGGGGAAGGGTTCGCGGATGCTGCGGGCGCCGGTCGAGATGATCACCTCACGACCTCCCACAGCCGTACCGTCGCATCTGCGCTGCCCGTGGCCAAGAGCCGGCCGTCGGGGCTGAACGCTACGGCGCCGACGACGTTGGTGTGGTCGGTGAGAGGCCCGCCGATAGGGCTGCGAGTGGCCACGTCCCACAGGCGTACGGTTTGGTCCCTGCTGCCGGTTGCCATCGGGACTGAAGGCGATGGAGAGGATGGAGCCCTCGTGACCCGCGAGATGGCCGATCATGGTGTCGTTGTCCGCACGCCACAACTGCACTACGTCGTCGGCGCCCACCGCGTCATCGACGTCCAGCTCTGCGTTGCTGGCCAAGATCGTGCCGTCAGGGCTGAAGGCCACCTCGCCCAAGGACCCGTTGTAAGAGGTGAGGGGTTCACCGATCGGGGTGCGAGTCGCCACGTTCCACAGGCGCAAGGCGTCGTCGCGAGTAGCCAGGATCTTCCCGTCAGGGCTGAACGCCACAGAGCCAACGAGGCCGGTGTGGGCGGCCAGGGGCTCGCCGATGGGGTCGCGGGTGGCCACATCCCACAGGCGCACGGTTTTGTCCCCGCTAGCGGTTGCCAGCATCGTGCCGTCAGGGCTGAACGCCACACAGTAGACGGCGTGGTCGTGGCCCCTGAAAGGCCCACCGATCGGGGAGCGGGTGGCGACGTTCCACAACCGTATGGTCTGGTCATGGCCGCCGCTTGCGAGGATCTTGCCGTCGGGGCTGAATGCCACGGAGCTGACGGCGTCGGTGTGGTCGGTGAGGGGGCGGCCGATGGGGGTGCGGAGGGCCACATTCCACAGACGTACGGTTTTGTCCTCGCCGGCGGTGGCCAGGATCTTGCCGTCGGGGCTGAACGCGACCGTGTAGACGCCGTCGGAGTGGCCGGTGAGCGGCTCGCCGAGAGGGACGGCTGGGCGGCTTCCCACGATGGCGTAGTACAGGGCCGGTACGGCGGCGGCCAGCCCCACTCCGCCCAGCCCGAACAGGAGACGGCGGCGAGTGAGAAACCGCCTTGGTGCGTTCGGCTGTTGATCTGAAGGTGACGGCGGGAGGACGGCAGTGGGGGAGGGCGCCGGTTCGGGCCCCTGCGGAGCCGGAACCTGCTCGGTCGGGAACAGTGCGGTCGATTGGGCAGGCGGCTGGTGTTGCTGCCGGCTCTGCGGCTGATTCTGGGCGAGCGGGACGAGCTGGGCACGGAGCTGCTCGGCGGTCGGGCGTTGCGCGGGGTCGCGGGTGAGCAGTGCCCTCAGCACCGGCTCCAGAGGACCGGCGTGACGAGGCGGGGCGGGCTCTTCGGTGGCGATGGCGACGAAGATCGCTGCGGCGGTCGGCGCCTGGAACGGCGGGTGGCCTTCGACCGCGGTGTAGAGGGTGGCGCCGAGCGACCAGAGGTCGGAGGCGGGTGTGGCGTCCTGACCGCGTACTTGCTCGGGCGCCATGTAGGCGGGGGTGCCCAAGATGGCCCCTGACATGGTTAGGGTCATCTCGCCTTCGACGGCTGCGATGCCGAAGTCGGTCAGGACGACGCGGTCGTTCTCCAGCAGGACGTTGGCGGGCTTGATGTCGCGATGCGTGATGTCGGCCTGGTGCGCCGCTTGCAGGGCGTCCAGCATCTGCAACCCGATCTGCGCGACCCGATGCGGCGGCAGGGCACCCTCTTTCGATAACAGATCGGCCAGGGAGTGCCCGCGTACCAGCTCCATGACGATCCAGGGGCGCCCGTCGTCGCCGGTGACCCGGTCGTGCACGGTGACGATGCCGGGATGCTTCAGCCGGGCGGCGGCGCGCGCCTCCCGGCCGAGCCGGGCGATCCAGACCTGCCGCGCAGCGTCGTCCAGCTGCTGGGGGAGGCGCAGTTCCTTGACGGCCACCTCTCGGTCGAGTTGCTCGTCGTGGGCTCGCCAGACCGCCCCCATGCCGCCTTGCCCCAGGAGGCCGATGAGACGGTACCTGCCTGCCAGCAGGCGTCCGGATGCGATGTCCGCCTCTCGGTGCGGCTCCTTCTCATGCAGCGAGTCCAAGGCGTGCCCCCTCGCAGGAACTCGTGTCCGATCGAAGATCAGATCATCTCAGAAATCTCCCAGCGTGGCGGCGAGACGCCACTGCGGGACCTGCTCGGTGATCACCTGCTGGACCTGCTGCTGGAGCGTTCACGCGACGGCTCTGGCGGGCTGCGGCCGACCGGTGAAAGCTCGGTGCTCGGCAGACCGGTCAAGGCGGTGCTGGAACGCGCGCTGGAGACCGAGCTCATCAGGCAGCAGCCGTTGAAGCTACGGGCCTCAGCGCGAGGGCCGGGCACGTGCGCGATCACCTCGTGGCGGTCGTCACCCCGCGTGCCGCGCGTGGCCGGGTCGTGAGCGCCGCCGTCAGGATGTGATGAAGGCCAGCAGGTCGGCGTTGAGCTGCTCGTGGTGGCTGGCGAAGACGCCATGGCCGGCGGTGGGGTATTCGACGTAGCGGCAGCCGGGGATGAGCTTGGCCGTACGGCGGCCGGTGACGTCGATCGGGGCGGAGAAGTCGGCGACGCCGTGCACGACGAGAGTCGGCACCGTGATCTTCGGGAGCGTGTCGCGCAGGTCGGCGGTGCGCACCACCTCCTGCCCCTTGAGCACCGCCCACGGCGACGGCCGCAGGCACAGCCCCATCATCCAGTCGATCATCGCCGGGGAGACCTGCGGGTTGAGGTGGCTGGCGAAGAACGCCTGCGCCTGGTCGGCCAGCGCCTTGGGCCGGTCGGCGCGGAACTTCGCGGCCGCCGCCTCCACCGCCTGCGCGGGCACGCCCTCCGGGTTGTCGTCCGACCGGATCAGGCACGGCAGCATCGTGGATACCAGGGCGGCGCGGACGACCCGCTGCTGCGCGTGCCGCACCAGGTAGTGGGCGACCTCGACACTGCCCAGCGAGTGCCCGACCAGCGTGGCCCCTTCCACGCCGGTGTGGCGGAGCAGGGCGGCCAGGTCGTCGGCGAAGGAGTCGAGGTCATAGCCGGTGGACGGACGGTCGGAGCGGCCGTGCCCGCGCCGGTCGAAGGCGATGCAGCGGTAGCCCCGCTCGACGAAGTAGGGGATCTGGTACTCCCACATGTCGGCGTCCAGCATGACCCCGGCCACGAAGACGATGGGCTCGCCCTCGCCGTAGTCCTCGTAGGACAGTCGCGTGCCGTCGAAGCTTTCGAAGAACATGCTCCCCCTTGAGAATCGATCAAGAATCGTACGCGGTGGCGAGGGCGTGGAAGGCCGCCTTAGGGTGCAGGCTCCTGTCCTGGTCGATGCGGACGAGCCCGTAGGAGGCCAGGTCGAGGTCGTAGCTCGGGTCCGGGTGGTGCGGATACCGGTAGCCGGCGAACGTGTACCAGAAGGCGGTGTCCACCCCCTCCTCGTCGAAGATGCGCAGGAGATCGCGCAGGTAGGCGGCCTGACCTTCCTCGTCCCGCTCGTAGGAGCCGTTGAGCCGCCACGGGTCCTGCGTACGGTCGACGACGAGGAAGCCGGTGCCGCCCCGGTCGGCGGCGCCCCGGTAGGTGCAGCAGCCGAACTCGGCGATCGCCACGGGGCGGCCGTGGCGGTGCAGCGCGCGGATCTCGTCCCGGTAGGTGGCGGCGTTGCCGGCCGCGCGGTAGGCGTCGGCGGCGACGTAGTCGAACGGCGTCCAGTCCACCCGCTCGAACGGCACCGACGCGTAGGTGACCTTGCCGCCGAACCGTTGACGGACCGTGGCGACGGCCTCGGCAAGGAAGGCGTTGATGCGCTCGGGCAGGGCCTGGAGCAGGCCGGGCAGCTCGGGACCGCGCCCGGCCACGAGCGCGATACGGGTGAGGAAGTCGTCGCCGGGCAGGAAGCCGTGCGCGAACAGGCTCAGCTCGCCTCCGGTGACCAGCACCACCTCGGCCCCGCCGCGGCGGAGCTGCTCGGCGCGGTCGGCGCAGTCGGCGAGCAGCGGCAGCAGCTCCTCGGCGGTCAAGTCGCAGGGGAACGGCGAGTACCACACCTCCAGCCCGGCCTCGGCCGCCTCGTGCGCCGCGAGCGTCAGCCGGTCGGGGTTGCTGCCGGTGACGCGTACCGCGGTGCAGTGCAGGTCGCGGGCGATGGTCCGCATGTCGCGGCGCACATCAGCCGGGTCGAACGTTTCCCGCGACCAGCCGTCCGACACGGCGGTCCCGGTGTCGTAGTGGACGCCCTCACCGCGCACGGGACACCTCCGCGACCGCCATCTAGATGCGGCGCCTGCGGTACCACATCACCCAGACGGCCAGCAGGACCACGGTGACGACGTGCAGTGCCGTGGACAGACCCGCCATGGTGTCGATGGGCAGCAGGTAGACGAGCACGACCGGTGCGACGGCGTCGAGCAGCAGCCCTGCGCCGATCACCATGCTGAGCACGAAGAAGTGGCGGCGGAAGGCGGGATCGGCGTGCCAGCGCTCCTCGAGCCGTACACGCGCGGCGTCGTCGGCCGCGTTGAGACGCCGGATGAGCGCGTACACGATCGGCTTTCCGATGAGGCAGGAGCCCACCAGCAGCAGGCCCGCCGCGCCGGCCAGAACCGACTCCCTGGCCAGCAGGATCCTGGGGTCTCCGGTGAGCAGCGACACGGCGAGCAGCAGCAGGAAAATGACGCTCACCAGGGCGGCGAGTCCGTTCAGTCGCCGCCGCACCACGGCGACGTACGCCACCCGTATCAGGGCGGCGAGCCCGCCCGCCGCCAGGGCGGGCAGCGCTTCCATGCCGAGCGCCCGGCAGAGGTAGAAGACCACGGCGGGCAGCCCGGCATCCCACAGCAGTCCCGCGACGAGCCGGCGGTTGTCCATGTGCATGACACCTCCTAGATCAGGCTGGGAACGCTAGGGGCGCCTCGTCCGGGTGTCCTCAACCCGCGGCATGAGATCGCGCATCTCCACCCTGGGGTGGAGATGCGCGGCGAGGTGCGGCGATATCGGGTTCCTGATCGGTGGGGGAACGAAATCACTATTGGGCAGGGCGGAAGCGGCTCTGCTTCGCTGCCGGAGCATCACAGCACCCGCCCGAGAAAGACGGATCCTTCGATGCCCGGCACGTCTCGCCGTCCCCTGCCGGCCGCCGCCGCCCTCACACCACCGACGGTGGGCGAGAAGGCGGCCTCGGCCGCCGTGCTAAGAACCGCGCAGGACTACTACGACCGCGCCGCCGAGCACGCGCGCGTACCTGTCCTCCGGGCGCGCCGCGGCCGCCGTGATGCGGAAGCCGGGGGGTGGACGTCGAGCTGAACAAAACAAACCACGGCGGCGCCGACTACGGCCTGGCCCGCGTGGAGCAGCTGCGGGCCGGGCCTTCATCGGCGCGGATCCCGTTCGTCATCGGCTCTCGCGAGGCGCAGCGCTTCATGATCACAGGGGCGGACAATGACGAGAACCGGCACCCGTCACTTCAGAGCAAGGTGTTGAAGCCGTAGAAGACGATGCGCTGGTCGTCGTCCAGCTCTTCCTCCAGCTCCTCGATGTACTCATCGAATTCTTCATCGTCCAGCTCCTGGCCGACGCGGCTCGCGGTACCGCGTGCGAGATCGATGAGCACACAAGCGTCTTGGGGGAGCAGCGGAGGTTCGAGCCGGGGCCAGGTGAGGTTGTCCCAGCCGATCGTGACCTGCACCTCCTCAGGCCGCTTGCTCACCAGCTCGGGATCACCGCTCCTTCAAGGTCGAGCGTGGAGAGATGCTCGTACCCGCTTCCCGGCTTGGGGAGACCGCCGAGCTTTCGCCCCTGTTCGTCGAAACGAAACTCGGTGAAGCCGGGGATCCTCACCGTCGTCAGTGGATAGACGGGCTGTTCCCAGGCACCTCACCGTGCTGGTACACGCGTAATTCGCAGGTGTCATCGGGCCCGCCGATCCAGTGGCCGTCCCTGACATAGCGAGCGGCCGCCTGCATGACAGCGGCCTGATCATTACTGACCTTGACGAACTCCCAACCGCCGCCGCCCTGTATGAACGATCCTTCGAACAAGTAGAAGCTGTGCATCACACTCCCGGGTGTCTTGTGAACCTGGCTGCCGACATCTGGGTGACATCTGTGCTCGTGCGGACCGGATCACAGTCTGACGGTTGGGAATCCGCCCGGCATCACGACGTGTCGCCGCGTGCGGATCGGGCTTGGGCTTCGGGCACCGGCGCCACCTCACCACGAACACCGGCCGGTGTCGCCGCCGATCGACATCGTTCCGAGCGGCAGCGGGTCGCTGCGCCGGCGCGTCCTGCCGATCCGGTGCGACTCGCTGCGGCAGGCGAAGGCGTTGGCGAATTGGCCGAGCACGACGGCGGCTTGGCGGTCATCTTGACGTTCCGGTGTTGGGGATGGACGAAAGCCGTCGTGGCCGCGAAAGAGGCGGTCACCCAGCTGATCACGACGGAGACGACGCCGAGCTGGACGGCGGCTCGCAGGCAGGCTGTCAGCACCGCGCGCCCGTGACCGAGACGGCCCAGCCACGCCACCAGGGCGCCTAACGCGGCGAGAGCCACCAGCGCGATGGGCAGAACAGGGGTGAGAGAGATCAAGGAAGAAGAACGCGCACCCGGAAGCGTCCCCGTCGCGGCTCTGCCGCCACGTGGTCTGCCCGGGCTCGGGACACACGTCTCCGTAGCCCGACGACCAGCCGTCCCGGCCCGCATCTCGGCGGCACGGTGCGCCTCGCTGCTACGGATCTTCAGCGCCCGATGACCATGGGCTCGCATGACTGCTGGATGGAGGTGGCCGGGGTGGGGTTCCGCTGTGCGCGAAGGCGGCGGGACCTGGCCGCGTTGTCTCCCTATCGTGTGGGGTATGGCCACCTCCATCCAGCAGCCGGCGTCCATCTCGTCGCTACGTCCCAAGGCCGATCGGGCCGCCGACAAGCCCGCTCCGGCGCGCGAGCCGCTGTGGCGGGAGGTGCTCGGTGAGTGCCTGCGGAGCCTTCGCCAGGAGCGGGGCGAGAAGCTGAGCGAGACGGCGGCGCGCGCCGGAGTCTCGCCGCAGTACCTCTCCGAGATGGAGCGCGGCGTCAAAGAGCCGTCGAGCGAGATGATCGCCGCGGTCGCAGGCGCGCTGGATGTGACGCTGGTCGATCTGACCCTCGCGGTCGCGGATCGGGTGCGGTCCACTCAGGTCGGCGAGGTGCGGTCCGCTCAGGTCAGCGCTATGCGGTCCGGCCAGGTCACCGCGGTGCGGTCCGCGAAGGTCAGCGCGCGGTACGGCGCCGTCTGCTCGGCCGCGTACGCGCTGGCGGCGTAGCGGTCGGCAGGATCACGCGGCCGGCAGGATCACGCGGCCGGCGGCCTTACGGGCGGCGTTCCCCGAAGATCTCGTCGATGAGCCCGTATTCGAGAGCCGCGGCCGCGGTGAACACGCGGTCGTGATCGGTGTCGGCGCGCAGGGTCTCGACGGTCTGTCCGGTGTGCCGTGACAGGATGGTTTCGATGTCCGCGCGGACTCGTACGACCTCGTCGGCCTGCAGGATGAGGTCGGGGATCGGCCCGCGCCCCTGAGCGGCCGGCTGGTGCAGGACCACGCGGGCGTGGGGGAGCGCGGCACGCTTCCCCTCGGCTCCCGCGGCGAGGAGAACGGCGCCGACTGCCACGGCCTGACCCACGCAGGTCGTCGAAACGCGCGGGCGGATGTGGCGCATGGTGTCGTAAATGGCGAGCATCGCGCTCGGGTCCCCGCCCTCGCAGTTGATGTAGAACTGGATTTCGGCGTCGGGATTGTCCGCCTCCAGGAAAATCAGCTGCGCGATGATGGTGTTGGCGACGCCCGCGTCGATGGCGGTGCCGAGATAAACGATCCGCTCGGTGAGCAGGTGCGAGTAGACATCCATGATCCGCTCGCCGCGCGGATTCTGCGCGATGACGTTCGGAATCGTATACGAGCTCACTTACCCGCTCCTTCGGTGATGCTGAATCCGGGCTTATGGCGATTGCGCGGGGCGATTTCGTCGAAGTTCTGCACGATGGAGTCGATGAAGCCGTAGTCGAGCGCTTCCTGCGCCGTGTACCAGCGGTCGTGCAGCGAGTCCTCGAAGATCCGCTCGAAGGGCTGGCCGGTGTCCTCGGCGATGAGGCCGAGCACCGTGTCGCGCGTGTGCCGCAGGTCGCCGGCCTGCAGCTCGATGTCGACCGCCGTGCCGCCGATGCCCGCCGAGCCCTGGTGCATCAGGACGCGCGAGTGCGGCAGAGCGCGTCGCTTGCCCTTGGTTCCCGACGACAACAGGAATTGACCGGCGCTGTAGGCGATTCCTAGGACGAGCGTGGACACGTCGCAGGGAATGAGACGCATGATGTCGCGAATCGCCAACATGGAGGGAACCGAGCCGCCGGGGGAGTGAATCCACAAAGCGATATCGGCCGACGGGTCCTGGGTGGCGAGCGCCATCATCTGCGTGGCCAGCAAAGTGCCGTTGTCGTCGTCTAGTGGGCCGTCGAGAACGAGAACTCGCTGCTCGTAAAGCTCGCGCCGCATTCGCTGGTTGAACAGCGGAACACTTGATTTTTCGCTCATGCGTCCATCATGGGCGGCGCTAAGGGGCCCGATCGACCGAATCTGCCTGGGGCAGATCTGCTCTCAGCAGCGTGGAAGGACGATCTTCGATGGCCGTTGCGACGTAGGCTCGACGGATCCCCGGATGTTCCTCCGGCGCTTCTGGCGGAGAGCGGCGCCGTCTTTGAATGTGACGGCGTGGCGCGCCCGAACGCTGGTGATCAAGCGCCACCATCGGTCCGTCGGCCCAGCCCGCCGGGGAAGGCTTCGCGGGATTCGGAGCTCACGGGTACGGGCCGCACGGCCGCCGGGTCGCCGAGGACATCGTGGAGCAGGTACGCAGGTGGGACCGCGACCACCGGAACGGGCCAGGCCCGGCGTTCTCCGTCTGGCCGATCGACGTCCCCGAGGAGGCGCTGCCCGAGGGGGCCGTCATCACGAAGCGTCACTCCCGCGTCTCGATCCTCGCTCCTGAGGTGAGCGGCCGGTCGATCATGTACGGCGGCGACACCACTGCGGCGGCGGTGAGCGGATGGCGGATGGGAGACACCGTCTGTGCCCATCCGGATGATCTGCCCGATCAGGGCTCGGTACAGGCGTGCACGCCGTGGTGCCACCATTCCATTCGACCCAGCCGGGGCACAGAATGCGCACGGCATGATGGAGATGTCGCTATCTGGACGGGCCACAGCGCAGAGAGCGGGCACCGGGGCGGGGCAATCCCGTTCCGTAGCCGCCCCGCCCCGCAGAGGCATGAGCGCGCACCTCAGCCGAATGCGGCCTCGGTGACCGGTGCCCACTCTCGCCACTCGCGCAGCCGCTCGGCGTAGATGGCTTCGATCTCGGGGAGCGTGTTGCCGAGGACGAGCCGCCGGGGCGGCTTCTCGGTGTCGGCGAGCAGGAGGATCGCGTCCGCGGTCGCCGCCGGGTCGCCGAGCACCCATTCCTTGGCGTCGGTCACCTCGTGGACGGCGGCGTAGTCGGGGTGACGCTCGGCGGTGCGCAGGCTGGTGGCGCCGGCGAAGTCGGTGGTACGGGCCGGGCTCGACCATGGTCACGTGCACGCCGAACGCGGCGACCTCCTGGGCCAGCGACTCGGACAGGCCCTCGACCGCCCACTTGGAGGCGTGGTAGGCGCCGATCGCGGGGTAGGCGCGTACGCCGCCCTCGCTCGTGATCTGCAGGATCCGGCCGGAGCGCTGGGCTCGCAGCACGGGCAGGACCGCTTGGGTGACCCAGACGGTACCGAAGAAGTTCGTCTCCATCTGGGCGCGCAGGTCGGCCTCGGTGAGCTCCTCGACCATGCCGAAGAGGCCGTAACCGGCGTTGTTGACGACGACGTCGAGCCGCCCGAACCGCTCCACGGCCCGCTCGACGGCCTCGAAGGCCGCCTTCCTGTCGGTGACGTCGAGGGGCAGTGCCAGGACGTTGTCGCCGTAGCGGCGTACGAGCGGGTCGAGCGCGGTGACGTCACGGGCGGTCGCAACGACTCGGTCGCCGCGCCGCAGCGCGGCTTCCGCACACAGGCGGCCGAAGCCGCGCGAGGCGCCGGTGACGAACCAGATCTTGGACATGATTTCCTTCCCCCAGGTTTTCCTGCTTTCAGCATGCGTACGCTTCAGTCATTCCACAAGCGAGGCTTTCGCACAGGAGGCATGCGGACTTCGCATGGCTAAGCTGGATCGCATGGCGGAGTTCACCGTTCCGGCGCTGCGGGTCGTCCACGCCGTCGTCGGCACCGGATCGTTCACGGCGGCCGCTGAGCTGCTCGGATACACGCAGTCGGCGATCTCCCGGCAGGTGGCGGCCGCGGAGTCGGCCGCGGGGACGCCGTTGTTCGTCCGGAAGGCCCGTGGGGTGGAGGCGACCAGGGCGGGCGAGGCGGTCGCGCGGCGGGCAGCGGCCGTGCTGGCCGAGCTCGACGCGCTGGGCCGGGAGCTGGCCGCGCTCGCCGACCCGCTCGCCGAGCAGGTCACGCTCGGCGCCTTCCCGACCGCGACCTGGTCGCTCGTCCCCAAGGCCGTGGCGGCGCTCCGCAGCGAGCACCCCGAGCTGGCCGTCGAGCTGCACGAGGCGTCCAGCCCGGCGCTCCTGCGCCAGGTGCGGGCGGGCGGCGTCGACGTCGCCGTGATCGCCGTCGGTCAGAGCCTGCCCGACTACGACCTGCACGACCTGCGCACCGAACGCCTGATGACCGGCGGCATGGGCATCGTCGCCGTGCCGGAGAACCACCGTCTCGCCGGACGGTCGCGCGTCTCGGTCGAGGATCTGTCCGGCGAGCCCTGGATCGTCGGTACGGGGCCGCGCGGCGACCCGCAGTTCGGTGCCTGGCCGACGTTGCCTGAGCCCCGCATCGCCCACCGCATCCGCGACTGGAACGCCAGGCTCGGCTTCGTCGCCGCCGGGCTCGGAATCACGACCGTCCCCCGGATCGCCGTCTCCGGCCTGCCCGCCGGGATCGCCGTCGTCGAGGTGGACGACCCCGCCTATGCCGGGCGTACCACCCTGGCCGTGACCAGGCCAGAGCCGTCTCCAGGGCAGCGCGTCGTCATCGCGGCCCTGCGAGCCGCGGCCGAGTCCGCATGACCCCGTGCAAGCCTCCGGCCGGTCCTCACCGAGTACTGGGGTTGATCGACGAGGGGAGCAAGGCCGGTGCGTCGCAGACGGGCGCGTCGTGCCGCTGCCAGGTGGCCAGGTGGCGCAGCGTCCGGCACGGCCGGCCGTCACCACGGCGCTCCCGGCACGGCAGGGTTCGCGCCGGAGCCGCGGTGGGCAGGCCGGCCCGACGTCACCACCTCCTGCACGCCGTGCAGGTCGTCCAGCGCCTTGTGCACCGCCCCAGGCTTCATGCACCGTCACCGCGTAGTCGACCGGGGCGAGCCGGGCCGCGAACCGGCGGCCGGCTCGACCGCGGCCGGGCCGCGAACCGGCGGCCGGCTCGACCGCGGCCGGGCCGGCGGGCGGCGGCTCGCACACCACGCCGTAGCGGCCGCAGCCACGGCACCGACCCCCTCAGGCGGCGGGGGAGGCCACACGGGGTCGAGCACCGGCTCGCCGTGCGCCGCCATGACCACGCAGAACCCCCATCGCGGGCGACCCAGCCGGTCATCGCGCCGCCCCGCTCCCAGCTTGTCAGCCGCGCCGAAGCTGCGGGCGACCTGTTCGACGGTGAGGGCTGAGCACCACGTGACGCAGGCCGGTTCGGACGACCATCGAGTGACGAGGTCGCGGTAGTGGCCACGTCGTGGCCTGACGCTGGAGCGCCTGGACTTCCGCTGCTCGATCGACTTGCCCCTGACGCCAACGTCAGGTTTTAGCGTGGGGGGCCTCGGCGGTCGCCGAGCATTCATCCCCACGTATAGAGAGGCGGTTTCGTCATGCGCGCAGTTCGCTATCACGAGTACGGCGGCGTGGACACCCTGGTGATCGAGAAGGTGCCGGACCCGCATCCGGGGCCTGGCGAGGTGCGGATCCGCGCCACGGCGGCCGGCGTCAACCCGGTCGACTGGAAGGTGCGGTCCGGTGCGGTGCGCGAGGTGCTCCCCGTGGAGCTGCCGGCGATTCCCGGGCGGGACGCCGCCGGGGTGGTGGACGAGATCGGTGCGGGCGTCGAGGGGGTGAGCGTCGGGGATCGGGTCTTCGGGCTGGGCGGCGTGACCGGGGCGACGGCGGAGCTGGTCGTGCTGTCGGCGTGGGCGCACGCGCCCGCCACGTGGAGCGACGAGCAGGCCGCCGCCGCGGGCCTGGCGTCCGTCACCGCCATGCGCGATATGAAGGCGCTCGGTCCGCTGCAGGGGCGCACGATTCTCATCGAGGGGGCGTCCGGGGGCGTGGGCAGTGCGGCGGTGGAGATCGCGGTGGCTTGGGGTGCCACTGTCATCGGGACGGCCAGCGAGCGTAATCACGCGTTCCTTGAAGAGCTCGGGGCGGTGCCCACCACGTACGGGCCGGGCCTGGCCGAGCGCGTCGCCCGCCTGGCTCCGGGCGGTGTCGATGTCGTGCTGGACGCCGCAGGCTCCGGCTCTCTGGACGATCTCGTCGCCATCACAGGGGACCCCGAGCGTGTGACGACGGTCGCGGACTTCACCAACGCGCAGCGTCTGGGCGTGCGGGTGATCAACGCGGAGAACGACTCCTCGCTGCTCGCCGAGGCGGCCGAGCTCGGCGGGCAGGGGCGGTACACGCCGCGCATCGAGCGTACGTACCCGATGGAAGAGATCGCGGCGGCGCACGCCTACGCCGAGCAGGGGCGTACGCGGGGCAAGGTCGTGATCTGCATCTGACCACATCACCGTCATTACGGTTATTGCAGTAATGACTGCAATAACCGTAATGTGGCGGCATGGAGGACACCCCCACCGACGCCGAGCTCGAGTTCGTCGACGACGTCGCGATCTTCTTCTCCCGTGAGGGCATGCCGCTGATCGCGGGCCGCGTGATCGGCTGGCTGCTCATCTGCGACCCGCCGGAGCAGACCGCCGCCCAGCTCGCCGAGGTGCTGCGCGTCAGCCGCAGCTCGATCAGCAGCGCCACCAGGCTTCTGACGCCCAGTGGCCTGGTCGAGGGGGTACGGCGGCGCGGCGAGCGGCAGGAGTACTTCCGCATCGCCCCCGACGGCTGGAGCCGCATGCTGGCCGCCCGCTACGCCAAGACGGCGGCCTTCCGCGAGATCACCGAGGAAGGGCTGCGCGTGCTGGACGGCAGCGACCCCGGGCGGCGGAAGCGGCTGGAGAACGTCCACGAGCTCTACCGCTTCCTCGAAGGGGAGCTGCCGGCGATGTGGCAGCGATGGGAGGCGCACCGGGCGAAGGCGAAGGACGGCGCATGAGCGAGCCGCGCGGCACGTACCTGACCTTTCCCGAGGGCCGCCTGCACGTCCACGTCGCGGGCGACCCGGGCGCGCCACCGGTGGTGCTGCTCAGCGGGGCCGGCGTGGACAACGCGATGCTGAGCTGGCGGCGGCTCATCCCCGTCTTGGCGGCGGACCACTTCGTGCTCGCGCCCGACTGGCCGAAGCAGGGCAAGAGCCGCCCATGGCAGGGCCGGGCCACGCATGAGCGCATGCTGCGCTGCGTCACCGACGTCCTCGATCACTTCGGCCTCGGCTCGGCCGCCCTGGTCGGGCTCTCGCAGGGCGGGGCGCTCGCGCTGGCCACCGCCATCGAGCATCCGGGCCGCGTGGACCGGCTCGTGGCGCTCGCGCCCGCCGGGATCCTGTCGTTCCCGCCCGTCGTGCACCAGCTCCTGTGGCTCACGGCCAAGCTGCCGCTGCTCAACAGGACGCTGCCGGGCGCGCTGCTCAGGACGCGCGAGCAGGTGGCGGCGTTCGCGCGCAGGGCGCTGTTCGCGGGGCCGGTGCCGGACTTCGACGAGATCGTGGACGAGATCGTCGAGGAGGTACGGGCGGGCGGCGCGGGCTCCTCCGACTGGCAGAACGACTCCATCGGCCCGTTCCGCATGCGCGTGGACCTGCGTCCCCGCCTGCACGAGATCACCTGCCCGGTGCTGCTCATCCAGGGGGACAAGGACGTGGGCGTGCGGCCTGACCGGACGAGGGCCGCGGCCGCGCTGATCCCCGGCGCCCGGTTCGAGCTGCTGGAAGGGGTCGGGCACTGGTCGAACCGGCAGTGCCCGGAGAAGGTGAACGCGCTGATCGCGGAGTTCCTGAGCGTGGACGGAGCTGATCACTCGGGTTAGGCCGCCCGGCATGAGGCCTCGATGCGCGTGGAGCGCGGAGCCGCACCAGCGACCGCGCCTGCCGGGCGGCCGGAGCGAGCCTGGCCGCGTCGCCCGGCTGACCATGAGGTGACCGGTGCGCGGGTCGCGGCCGGATCGCCCGGCCGGCCCTCAGGTGACCAGTTGCAGGGTCAGGCTGTCCAGCGCGGATCGCGGCCGATGAAGCCGAGCAGCCGGTCCTGAGGCGAGGCGTCCTGCGCGACCGGCACCTCGGGGCCGAACACCTCCACCCCGGGACCGAACGCGCCCGGCGTCCGGTACTTCTCCATCAGGTCGGGCGGGATGTCGGTGAGCGCCGCCCAGTGGCGGGCCACGTCGTCCGGGTCGATCGTGTCGTCCTGGCCGGTCGCGCGGGCGAGATCCCAGCCGTGCAGCGGCATGTCGTCGCTCGGCACCTTGTCGATGTGCTGCTCGGCCGTCATTCTCGTGCCGTGCGACTCGTACTCCACGCTCGCCGGCGCGGGGTCGTTCAGGACCTCCTAGACGGCGGCCCGCGCGGCGCGGAACGCGGCGAGCGGGTCCTCGTCCACGGACGGCGCCGTGCGGGGTGTGCGGCCGAGCTCGCGCAGCACCACGTCGTGCATGTCGATGATGTGCTGGACGACGTCCCTGGCGGTCCACTTCTCGCACGGGGACGGGTCATCCCACTGGCCGGGGCGCACGGCCGCGACCTTGCGTTCGAAGTCGTCCGCGCGCCGCCGGTAGCGGTCGGCGATCTCACCCATCGTCGCTCTCCTCGTCCTCGAGCCGGTGCGCCTCGAGGAGAGTCTGACATCAGCGGACGAACGCCGCGCCGTGCGCGCCATGGTCAGCCGCGTCCGGCGAGCATGCCGCGGATCGCCCACAGGCCGCCGACGACGATGGCGCCGACGATGATGAAGGTGGTCATGGTGGTGCCGCCGACGCCGAGCATGGCGAGCACCCCCACCGTGATGCCGTAGATCATGGACAGGGCTATGAGGACTCGTGCGGAGAGTTTGTTCATGACCGCTGAGCCTGCCCGAGCCCGGCGAGTCCGGGACAGACACCGATGGACGGGACGCTGATTCCGACGAAAGGTGGATACCGGGCGGCGGGCGCCGGCTGTCAGACTGGCGGGATGCTCGGCGACTCCCTCACAGGCCCGGTCGATGCGGGACAGGACGATTGGCATCGGACGGTCCCCGGCTGGCATCTCGCCTTCGCCGTACTGGCCGCGCTGACCGGCGCCCTCATCGTCACCGGCGACGGTGCGCCACCCGGCGTCGAGCGGGCTTCCGGTCTCGCGCTGCTCGCGATGCTGTGCTGCTGGTACGCCGCCACCGGCGCCCGGGTCCTGCACCGCGAGCGCGGCCGGCTGGGCGTCGTCTACCTGGCCGGCGCGGTGCCGTTATCGGCGGCGCTGTTCGCGGTGGCGCCGCAGGGTGCGCTGATGTCGTTCATGCTGTACCCGCACATCTGGGCGCTGCTCCCGCTGCGCAGAGCCGTCGCCGTGACGGTGGCGAGCGTGGCGTCGACGGCGGCGGTCATGATCGTACGCAGCGACGCGTACGGTCAGGACCTGAGCTCCGCGCTGCTGATGGCGGCGGTGGCGCTGGTGGCGGCCCTGGTGCTCGGTGTCTGGATCACCCGGATCATCGAGCAGAGCCGGCAGCGCGCCCGGCTCGTCGGGGAGCTGGCCGCCACGCGGGCGGAGCTCGCCGAGGTCAGCAGGGAGGCGGGGATGCTGGCCGAACGCGAGCGGCTCGCCAAGGAGATCCACGACACGCTCGCGCAGGGCTTCACCAGCGTGCTGCTGCTGATCGAAGCGGCCAAAGCGGGCACGTGCGAACGCGACCGGGATGCCCGTACCCACCTCGACCAGGCCCGCCGTACCGCCATGGACAATCTGGCCGAGGCCCGCGCCCTGGTCGCCGCGCTGCCGCCGCCGCGGCTCCGCGACGCCTCGCTGCCGGACGCCGTGAGCGGGCTCATCGAGCGGTTCGCGGCGGAGACCGGGCTGGAGACGCGCTTCACGGTGAACGGCACGCCCCGGCGGCTCACTCCGAACGAGGAAGTGGTGCTGCTGCGGGTCACCCAGGAGGCCCTGGCCAACGTACGCAAGCACGCCTCCGGGGCGACGCGGCTCGAGGCCGCGCTGGGATACGGCGCCTCGGGCGTGACCCTGCGGATCGCCGACGACGGCCAGGGCTTCGACCCGGATGACGCCGGCACGGGCTTCGGCATCGGCGGCATGCGCGACCGGGTCACCGAGGTCGGAGGGGTGCTGCGCGTCGGATCGGGCGGGCGTACCGGAACGGTGGTCCAGGTGGAGCTGCCGTCATGACCGTACGAGTGCTGATCGTCGACGACCATCCCATCGTGCGGCAGGGACTGCGGGCGCTGCTGGCCGCGCAGCCGGATTTCGCGGTCGTGGGGGAGTGCGGCACCGGCGAGGAGGCGGTCGCCCTGGCGGCGGACGCCGCCCCTGATGTGGTGCTGATGGATCTGCGGCTGCCCGGACTGGGCGGCGTCGAGGCCACCGAGCGCATCGTCGCCGGCGGGAGCGCCGGGGCGGTGGTCGTGCTCACCACGTACGACTCCGACGGGGACATCCTGCGCGCCGTCGCCGCCGGCGCGACCGGCTACCTGCTGAAGGACGCCTCGGCGGAGGAACTGGTCGCCGGGGTTCGCACGGCCGCGGCGGGCGGCACGGTGCTCGCCGCCCCGGTCGCCGCCAAGCTGGCCACACGCGCGCAGGGCGGCGGCCCCTCGCTGACCGCGCGGGAGATCCAGGTGCTGGAGTGCGCGGCCCGCGGCCTGTCGAACGCGGCGACCGGGCGGGAGCTGTTCATCAGCGAGGCGACGGTGAAGAGCCACATGATGCGCATCTTCGGCAAGCTCGGGGTCGCCGACCGCACCGCCGCCGTGACCACCGCCATCGCCAGGGGCATCCTGAGCAGCCCCTGAGCTATCGGCCGCCGCTCGTAAGCCTCGTCCGGTCGGTGGGCAGGACGACCTGGCCGGTCACGAACTCGCTCCACAGCCCGAACGACAGCACATCACCCGGCTTGGCGGTGGTCTCGGCGAACCCGACCGTGCGGCCCTTGTGCTCGATGGTGGCGCCGAACGAGAGCTGGAAGCGCGTGGTGCCCGCCCGCTCCTGCGGCGGCACGGACGTGGGCGGGATGATCTCGTCCCAGGCCCACCGGTAGTCCTTGCGGTACGGGTCGGAGACGCGTTCCAGCGTCTGCTCCAGGATCACGCCGGTGTCCGGGATGACCACCAGCAGGCCCGGCCCGCGTCCGAGCCTGGTGTTGAACGCGTGCACCTCCTGCGTCTTGCCGTCGGCCGTCTGCCCCTGCCCGCCGCCGATCCGCGACCCCTCGGGGCAGGCGTTCACTCCGCGCTCCTCGATGACGTTGCGGGCGCAGGTGGGGAACGCTTCGGGGTTGAACCGCACCGTACGGTCGAACAGGAACACGAACCGGCGCGGCCCGGCCGGGACCTGCCCCGTCTCGGCCCTGCTGCGCCGGTCGAAGGCGATCGTCACGCTGCGCCCGGGGCCTTGGGTCGCGGTCACGGTGAGCGAGTCGAGGTTCCGGGTGCCCTCGACGTCCGGCTCGTACGGGCGCTGCGGCCCGCCGGGAGCCGGGTCGGGCGGGGTCGTGCTCGCGGACGCGGCGGCCGCGAGCGCGGACATGCAGAGGAATGCGGTCATGGCGGTCAGTACGGCTTTGGCCTTCACGTCGCTCCCTGAGAAATCGATCAACGCAACGTGCGCCACACAATCAACCGACCCCGAAAAATGGCATAAAGGCCGCGATCATCTCAGGATGGCCGGCTAAGTCTCCCGCTCGGTCGGTAGTCGCGCCTCGGTCAGCAGGCGCAGCTCGTCGCGGACGGCGGCCCGGATGTCTTCCGGGGTGAAGTTGCGCGGGTAGGTGGCCGTCTGGAGCGTCAGGCCGTCGATGAACACGTGGAGCCGCGCGGCCCGCCGTTCCAGGCCGGTATCGGTGAACTCCTGGCCGATCTCGGGTGCGGGCAGGTCGTGGCAGGAGGCGATGGCGAGGCGGCAGATGTGGCGTTCGGCGGCCCAGGCGTTGCGGTGGAGATCGGCCAGGGACTCGTCGATGCGCGAGCGGACCAGGCACGCGAGCCACACGTCGACTTCGACGCGGCGGTTGCCGTCCAGCGGGAGGAGCTCTTCGAGCATGAGCCGGGCGCGTTCCGGCCCCGGCAGGTCCGCGTGCAGGTGCCCGGCGATGCGGGCGGCGACGCTTCTGCCGACCGCCTGCGCGGCGAACGCGAGCAGGCCACGCTGGCTGTCGAAGTAGTGGCGCAGCCCGCCGACCGAGACGCCCGCCGCCTCGGCGACCTTGCGCACCGTGGCGCCTTCGATGCCTTCCCTGCTGATGACCTCCCATACGGCGCGGACGAGCTCGTCGCGGCGCTGCGCATGATCGACGATCTTCGGTATCTTCTTATTATCGCACGCTTGTACTGTTTCCTTTGCAGTACAAGCGTGCTGAGAAAATCGCCGCAGAACCACCTGCCGGGCCTGGCCGTGCTGATCGGCGGCCTGGCCGTGATGGCCGGATCGGCGCTGTGGCTGGCGCTGACCGTCGGCGGCGAGATCCGCTACACCGCCGATCACACCGGCACCAGGCCCATGTGGCACATCTGGATCCCCGCCCTCGCCGGACTGATGCGCACCCGGCTGATGCCCTCACCGCCCCGGAGGACCCGTCTGCCGGTGACGCGGGAGCTCCGCCTGCAAGCGGGCGTCCTGCTCGCCTCGGGCGTGCTGTTCGCGGCGGCGCTGCGGCTGCTGGCGGACAACGGCTTCGCCCCCGAACCGGCGCACACCGTCCTGAAGCTCGTCCTGCTATTGGCCGTACCGGTGCTGCTGTTCCGGCTGATACGAGTCCGGGAGCCGGCGCGGGGGCGGGGCGGCGGCTGGACGCGCTTCGGGCCGGTGGTGCCGGTGGCCGTCTGGCTCGTCCTCTCCTCCGTGGGGCCGTTCGCCCGGCCGTCCGGCGACAGCGCCTGGACGGACGGCCTCAGCCCCGCCGCGCTGCTCCTCACCATGATCGTGGTGTTCGCGCTCAACGCCCTGCTCGAAGAGGCCTTCTACCGCCGCTGGCTGCAGACCCGATGGGAGCACATCATCGGCCGCCGGCCCGCCATCGTGCTGGCGAGCCTGCCCTTCGCGGCCTGGCGCATCGGCATCCACGGCACCGGCGACCTGCTCACCGACCTCGCCACGGTCGTCGTCCACCAGGGCGTGCAGGGACTGTTCCTCGGCTACCTGTGGAGCCGGTACCGGCTGATGTGGCCCATCCTCACCGTCCACGGCGCGATCAACGCGGCGCCCACCCTGCTGGGCCTGCTCACCGCTCTGTGATCACGGCCAGGACTCACCGGAGGTGAGACAGGATCGCTTTGGCGAAGCGGGTGGCCACGGTGGTGGGGGATACCGGCTGCGTTCCCTCGTTGACCGGAAGAACCTGGAGTTCGAAGGACTGCTTCTTGCCGGCGGAGACGAACAGACGGTACATCTTCCTGTCAAGAGCCTCGCTGACGCCCAGCATCGCCCGGTGGCCGCTGATGGTCTTTCGCGTGAGGTGCCGGTACTTCGCGGCCTTCGTCAGATCCGTGGACGTGTGCGGGATGAAGGCCACCACATATCTGTACGCAGCCCACCGGCAGGACTGGCGGCCGTTGTTCGGCTCCGAATCGTTGATGACGATGCCGAGCCTGTCCTCCTCGTCAATCGCACGGCAAGGATTCCGGGCGAGTTCGGAGAGGGTGAGCTTGCCGCCGACGGCGGTGCTCGACGGCGATGCGGAGCCGGTCGGGGCCGGGGTGCCCGTCGCGCTCGGCGTCGCAGAGGCGGTGAGGCCGGCCGGTCGTTCCTCGCTGGTGCCGCCGCCCTGCGCGCCGCACGCACTCACCGCGCATAACGCCACCAGCAGGGCCATGGCCGGGATCCGGCGGTTTCCGGTGGACGGTGCGTCCGCTGATCGAGTCACCCGGGCAGCCTAATCTTTCCGCCTCGGGACCGCTCCCGAGCGTGACGGCCTCCCATCGGAGTCGTACGCTCCGTACATGACCGCTGACACTTTGTGTGACGAGATGGTCGATCATCTGGTCAGGTTGGGTGCTATCGCATCAGCGCGGGTCGAGGCGGCGATGCGGGCCGTGCCCCGGCACGTCTTCGTGCCGGAGGCGCCGCTAGAGGAGGCGTACGGGCGCGGCGTGGTCGTCACGCACCGGGACGTGACCGGCAGGGCGATCAGCTGTGCGTCCGCCCCCGGGACGGTGGCGGAGATGCTGGAGCAGCTCGACGTCCGGCCCGGCCATCGCATCCTGGAGATCGGCGCGGGCACCGGATACAACGCCGCCCTGCTCGCCGAGCTGGCCGGGCCACGAGGGCAGGTGACCACGGTCGACATCGACGCGGGCATCGTGGCGGGCGCCCGTCGGGGCCTGGCCGCGGCCGGATACGAGCGGGTCCAGGTCGTGCACGGTGACGGCGCGGCCGGCCATGCCGGGAACGCCCCGTACGACCGGATCATCGTCACGGCGGGCGCGTGGGACGTGCCGCCCGCGTGGCGCGAGCAGCTCGCCTCCGGAGGTCGGCTCGTCGTGCCGCTGCGGATGCGGGGCATCACCCGGTCGGTGGCGCTGGGACTCGACGGCGACGTGTGGCGCAGCGTGTCGATCGTCGTGTGCGGGTTCATCCCGATGCGGGGCTCGTCGGCGGTGACGGAGAGCCGGGTGGAGCTGGACGCCGACGGTGGGGTGTGGCTTGGCGTCGATGACGGACAGCCGATCGACGTCGGCGCGCTTCGGGCGGCGCTGACCGGTGCGCCGTCCCTGGTCTGGTCCGGGGTTGTGGTGCCGTACGAGTCGCCGGAGCATCTGGACTTCTGGCTGGCCGGCGAGGCGACACGGGTCTGCCGGGTGCTCGTTTCGGCCCCTGAGCGGGAGGTGGGCCTGGTCGCGCCGATTTGGCGCTGGGGCAGCATGGGCTGCTACACCGCCGACGGCTTCGCGTACCTGATCCGCCGCGACGTTCCCCATGAGACCGGCCAGAAGATGATCGAGCTGGGCGCGTGCGCGTACGGGCCCGGCGCGGCGCGGCTGGCCGGTGACGTCGCAGGCCGCATCCGCGCCTGGCACGGCGCCCGCGACGAGCGTGCGTCCTTGCGCATCGAAGTCCGCCCGGCGGGGAGCCCCGACGTACCGAACGCCATGATCACCGCCGACAAGACGCACAGCAGGGTGTTCGTCACGGTGGGAGGCTGACGGCGGGCGCGAGGTCTACGGAGACGGCGCGACAAGGACTCGCCCGCATCGGGGGAGCACCCGTAGCGTCGAGAGCATGAAGCTGCTCTCCGTCAACATCGGCCGCCCCCGTCCCAACCCGTGGAAGGGCCTGCAGGCAACGGGTATCGACAAGCGGCCGGTTGACGGTCCGGTCGCCGTCGCCGCTCCCGGCCCCAAGGGGACCGGCGCGGTGGGCCTCGCCGGTGACCGGGTCTATGACGTGAAGCACCATGGCGGCGACGATCAGGCCGTCTACGCGTACGCCCGCGAGGATCTCGACACGTGGGAGACCGAGATGTGGCGGACGCTCCCGAACGGCGTCTTCGGCGAGAACCTCACGACCGAGGGCCTGGACGTCAACGCCGCCCTGATCGGCGAGCGCTGGCGGATCGGCCCGGACGTCGTCCTCGAAGTGTCGTGCCCGCGCATCCCCTGCGGCACCTTCGAGGGCTGGCTGGAGGAGAAGGGCTGGATCAAGCGGTTCACGCAGGCGGCCCGGCCGGGCGCGTACCTGCGCGTGATCGAGCCCGGGGAGATCCGCGCCGGCGACCTCGTGGAGGTCGTCCACCGTCCCGCTCATGATGTGACCGTCGAGCTGGTCTTCCGCGCGATGACCTCGGAGCCGGACCTGCTTCCGCGGCTGGAGGCGGCCGACGCGCTGCCGGAGCCGGACAGGGCCAAGGCCCGCCGGCGGATCGCCGCGCAGGCACGGAAGGCGTAGGCGGTGGGGTGGGACGTTCCCCGAGCGCCGTGGATGAAGCGACTCGGCGAGGAGACGGTCCTCAGGGCGATCAAGCCCAGTACTCAGCGCCAGGTGTAGGTCGCGTCGGTGATCGGCGGCAGGTAGGGGTTGCCGGCGGGGGCGTCCGGTACGGGGAGTGCGCTGACGGCGGGGCCGATCAGCGGGAACAGCGGCAGCTCGGCGACCTCGCGGTAGTGCACCCACTCGATGGTGCCGGGCTCGGTGCCGCCGTCCGGGAGGTCGTCGTACTCGATCGTGGCGAGACGGTCGCGTACGTCCGGTGTGATGTGACAGCGGAAGATCAGGTGGAGCTTGCGCGGCGGCGGGGTGGGGCCGGGCCTGGTGACCAGCTGGTCCTGGATCCAGCACAGCTCGGGTGGTGTCGCGTCGGCGAGGTCGAGCGGAGCTCTTCGGTCAGTTCGCGGCCGAGGGCGGCGATCAGGTGTTCGCCGGTGTGCACGTTGCCGCCGGGTGGTGTGTAGTGCGAGCCGGTCGGGCGGTCGCGGCGGATCAGAGCCACGTGCGCGCCGCAGAAGACGAGAGCGCCCGTACGGATCTTGACGCGGGCGAAGGGTGCGGTCATGTATGCGGTATGCCCAGCAGGTCCAAGTGACCGGCACCCGAGAGGGCCCGCAAGGTGCCGCCGACCCCGGCCAGGTGCTCGCCGACGCCATGGCGCGGCTCCTCGAACCCGCAACGCCACCCCGCCCGGCGCCCGTCGCCGCGGCGGCAGAGGAGAGCCTGGCCGTGTTGCGCGAGACCCGGCAGGCGGTGCCGGACCTCATCGGACGCACCCAGGCCGCCCGGTGACGCCGGGCCACGGCGGCCACCCATAAGATCGTCGCCACCATGGAAGAGCCCCGCGACCTCCCCTCCCACCTCTCCGCCGCGTACCGGGCCGTCGGGCTGCCCTGGCCGGACGTGCGGATCGCCCACTTCGACGGGTTGCTGGCCGCGGCCGGTGAGCGTCCGGAGGCGGAGCGGCTGCGCGAGCACGTCGGCAAGCTGCGCATGGTCCAGGAGCGGTTCTTCGAGCACCTGAACGCGCTGTCGGAGGATCACGACGGCGACCCCATGCTCCTGCTCCGGCACAAGAACGAGCCGTGCGTGACGGAGGTCAGGGAGGACTGGGCGGAGACGGCGTCGATGATGCCCGAGTTCCATGCGGCGGTCACGGCGTTCGTCAGGGCGCTGCTGGGGGGCGACGCGCGGGACGTTCCCGACTATCTGGACGCCGCGCCGCCCTGGGTGGAGCCGCACCCCGGGCGCGGCATCCGCGACGAGCCCGCCGCCGGACGCGATCCCGCCGCGGACGCCCTTATGCGCTGGCGGGAGGACCCGTACGGGCCGCGCATCTGCGTCGTCACCGGCTCTCCGGGCGTCGGCAAGACGCGGCTTCTGGCCTGGTTCAGTTACTCCGGCATCTGGGACTGGTCGGGCTATCCGGGGCCGGACGAGGCGGCGATCCGCCTGCGCGGGATGGACGCGGGCGACGCCGTACGCGAGCTGGCCGGGCAGCTCAAGCTCGGCGATGGCGCCGGTCTGGACGCCATCGACCGGTCCGTGCTCGTCACCGTGGCCGACGCCCACAGGAGCAACGACCCCGAGCGCGCGTACGCCGAGGTGGTTCTTCCCCTCGCGGCGAACCCGCACGTCCGCCTGGTCGTGGAGCTCGGCCGCGAGGACGCCGAGGAAGGGTTCGGGCTGCCCGCGTACGTGCTGGACCTGGACGACCCGCGCGCCACCGAGCGCGCCGCCTTCACCGCCTGGTACGACGCCCAGCGCGTGGAGCGGTCGCCGTTCACCGCCGACCAGGTGTACCCCTCACCGGGGCTCGCCGCCCTCGCCGCACGTGCCGAAGGCGCCGACCCGGGGCCGGGCCTGCCGGTGGACGTACGGTCCGGGGACGGCGCCGACCCCGGCCCCGTCCCAGGGCCGGGCCTGCCGATGGACGTGCGGGTGGCGCGCGCCTGGCTGGACGGACTGTCACCGGAGGCCCGCGCCGCCGCCGGCACCCTGGCGCTCGCCCTCGTCCCGATCGGTCCGTACCTGTGGCGGTTGCTGCACTGCGGCCGGCACCGCGACGACCCGGAGGCCGCCGCCCGTGGTGTGGCGGAGGCAGCGTCCCGGCTGCCCCTGTCCGAGCCGGGCCTGCCCGCGTACGCCATCGACCTGCCCGCCCTGGCCGAACTCGTCTCCCCGCCCGCGTCGGCGCACGGGGAGCTGGCCGCCGTCATGCGCGGCTGGCCGGCGTCGGCCGAGCTGTCCCCGCCGACGTACGTCAGCGAGCACCTCGCCCACCACGAGCGCCTGGCGGGCGGTCCCGGCACCGTCACCCCGCTGTCGCTTTGCCGCCCTCCGACCCGGGTCACCCGCGAACTGCTGGAGGACCTGTACGGCCCGGAAGGCGTCCACCGGCCGCGCGACGTCGAGATCCACCCCGCGATCGCACACGAGCCCACCCGCCGTTTCCTCGCCGAGGTCGGCCTGCCCGCGGGCGGCCTCTGGGAAGAGCCGTTCGACCGTTTCGCCGAGCCGATGTCCGAGCTGTGGCCCGACAGCCTGGACGAGTTGCGCGCCTGCGCGGGCCTGCCGGACGACCTCGGCGCGCTGTTCCTGCTCGACGACATGAACACCTGGTACCTGTTCCTCGACGGCCGCACCGGCCTGGTGTACGAGGCGGGCGAAGGGCTGGAGACCGCCCGCGTCGCCCACCGCGGCGTCGAGTCGTACGCGTACTTCATGTACGTCATCCACCGGGCGCGCAGGCTGTGGTGCGACGGCCGGGACGCCCACCGCGAGGCCGCCTACTGGTGCGCCGACGACCTCGCGATCGAGCTGCACACGTACGAGCCGGAGGCCATGGCGGGCGAGGACGCCCTCTGGCCCCCGGCCCTGGAGGACTACACGCTCCTCACCTAGACGCGGGTCAGCTGCCGGGCGGCGGCGTGGCGTCGCCGACGTCGTGCGCCGACGGGTCGTCCACGACCTGGCACGGCGCGATCGGGCCGGTCGTCAGCCGCCCCGTGAACTCCCAGAGGACCCCCGGACGTCCCGCCGACGGCGGCGCCGGGTTCTCCATGACCTCGATCATCGCGATCTGGCCCGGCCGGATGTGGCGGGGATAGATGGTGATGCCGTCCTTCGGGCGGATCGCCTGGTACGAGGGCGATCGCTGCAGTCTCTCCCGGACCCTGGCCTTCGTGGCGGGATCGTCGCTCAGCAGCTCCTCCTTGGTGGCGCGGACGTCGTCGCCTTCGAGGACGGGCGCCCGGAGGTTCCCGCAGCGCTTGCCGGGCGGCAGATACGTGATGTCGGCCCGCACGCCCCACTCCATCAGCTCCTGTTCGAGCCGCTCGGGGTCCCGGAACTCGTAGATCTTGAGGTTGATCGACCCGTCCCCGTTCTTCGTCAGCGCGTACGCCGGATCGCCGGGGCCGAGCAGGGAAGGCACGGCCACGCCCGCCGCGACGGCGGCCGCCACCGCCGCGCCCATCGCGAACCGCCGCCACGTCAGCAGCGGCCGGGTGCGGCGGGCCGGAGCGGCCGCCTCCTCGATGAGCCGGAGCCGCTGCCGGGCCAGGGCGGCGGGCGGCGGCTCGTGCTCCAGTTCCTTGATGACGTGACTTGACGGTTCCGACCGGGATGCCGAGCGCGCGGGCGGCCTCCTCGTACGTCATGTCGCTCCAGGCCACCAGCAGCAGGACGTCCCGGTCGCCGCGCGGAAGCCGCGCGAGCGCGTTCAGCAGGACCGTCCGCGACCCTTGGGCGGTCAGATAGCGGGTGATCGCCTCTTCCGGTCCCTCGACGGGCCGGGCCGGGCTCTGCCGCTCCAGCGCGCGGTAGCGGCTGACCTCGGCCCTGCGGTGGCCGGAAATGAGCTTCGTCGCGATGCCCAGCAGCCAGGGCCGGGCGTCGCGGTGGCTGACGTCGTACGTGCCGCGCCTGCGGAACGCGATCAGGAACGTCTCCACGACGAGGTCCTCGGGGAGTTCGGCGCCGAGGCGGAAGGAGATGTACCTGTACAGCGTCCCGGCGTACCGGTCGAACAGGACGGCGAACTTCTCCGGATCATCGAGGGCATCCGCGATGATCTCGGAGTCCACCACCACCGGTGACGTGTCGGTCACCATAGATGATCTGTCTTCAACACTGGACTCCCTTCGAGATGTCACCTGTGTCTTGTCACAGGAGCCCCAGGTGTTCACGGACGTTCGCCGCCGGCCCGGTCACCTTCGGCCCGCGGCTGTGACCGGCATGAGGCTCGGAGAGCGCGTCAGAGCGTGGACACGAAGCGCCGGCAGATGTGGACTCGAGCGAATTGCGCGCGGAGCGCCTGCTCGTCCTCCAGCCTGGCATGCGAGAAGACCGCCATGGGCCGGAGCCCTGGCCGGCGCTCGCCGATGGCCCGGTCCGGTTCGCTGGGATCGGTGGAGTAGTTCGCGTAGACGTGAAGGTAGTGCTCGCTCTCGGTGAAGCCGTTGGCTCGATACCAGCGCAACGTGCCCGGATCGTCCCTCGTCCAGGCGTCGAGCGTGCGCGCGCCGAGGTCGCGGGCTCGGGCACGGGCTTCGCGGAGGAGGGCGCGGCCGATGCCCCGGCGCTGATGGTCGGGGTGGACCGCGATGGTTTCGATGGTGGCCAGGTCACCGTCGATGGCGACGTCGATGATGCCGGTAAGCGTGCCGCCGCTCTCTGCGACGCGTTCGAAGCCCGGGGCCGGGATCGTGGGTTTGCTCGTGACGACGTCGTCGAAAGAGGCGGTCGTCAGGAAGGACAGGACGCGGCAGCGCAGCCAGGCCGTCTCGTCTTCAGCGGTGTAGTCGCGGATGGCGTGGTGCAAGGCAGGGATCTCCCATGTGGTCGGCGATGTTCGGACGGCGGTGGTCGCGTCAGTGGGAGATCACGTTGGCGATTCTTCAACGTCGGCTCGTGGCCGGCAAGCGGTTTGTGCGGTCGGTTCATGCATGTGGCGCGAAGCGCGTTCCCGTGAGCCGCTGCTGGTTCACGGGAGGGCGGCGCCGCGATCGAGAGAAGACGTTTCGCCGACGGCGGCGAGCAGCACGATCGGGAACTCCGGGTCGGCCTGGCCGACCGTGAGTGCGACCCAGCGGCCGGTGCCCGGACGCCACACGGACATCTTGCTGCTGTAGGTGCTCAGCTCGTTCACCGGCTCGGGCGGTGCGGCGATCTCGTCCTCCACGTACGGCCACAGATCGACGACTTCGGGACGGCCCCAGCGTGAGGTCAGCGCGGCCGCCAGCGCCTCGAAGGCGGCGGCGATCTCGTCCTCGGCGGCCTCGACGGCCTCCTCGCTGCGGTCGTCCCAGAAGTCCTGGCTGGCCGCCAGGCAGGTCACGTGGCTGCGGGGACCGCTGGAGCGATACCCCTCTCACGTCCTGCCGGGCGGCGCCAGGCGCTCTTCCTGGCTCGGGAAGGGGCGGGCCAGCAGGTGATCGATGGTGGCGAGCCGATCTTCCACGGTCATGCGGTAAGGCTATACCGGCTGCGGGCGGGCCAGATCGTCGGCAGCACGTACCTGACCGTCCTGCAGCGGTGGCGGCCGTGAGAGGCTACTTCGACTCGACGCGGGCGACGGGCGCGGCGCTGCCGGCGAGCGCGGCGGTGGCGTTCGTCCAGGCGGGGTCGCCGGGGTAGAGCTCGCTGCGCAGGTACGCCCAGATGAGCGCGCGTACGGCGGCGACCCGGTCGGGGTTCTCGTCGGTGGTCTCGGCGGCGTCGAACGTGGAGATGCCGCCGAGACCGTGCTCGGCCTCGAAGAACTCCAGCAGCACCTTCGGCCCCGGCGCAGCGGTGTAGGGGTCGCGCCGCCAGTCCTGCCGGTCGGAGAAGAACGGGTTGTAGTCCTTCTCGCCGGTGACGACGAGCACCTTCGGCGTCATGCCGTCGAAGCTGGTGGTGGTGAGCTCGGCGTACGGCTCGGCCGCCGGGCCGTTCATGTCCTCGCCCCGGCCGGGGGCGGCGATCATGACGCGCGCGCCGAAGCGGTCGTCGACGGCGCCGATCGTCGCCCCGTCACGGATGAAGGTCTCGCCCGAGATCAGGCCGACCGTCTGACCGCCGGCGGAGTGGCCGACGGCGGCGATGCGGCTGCTGTCCAGGCGTCCGGCGAGGCCGGGAACGGCGCGTTCGATCTCGCCGAGGTGGTCCACGACGCGGCTGAGGTCGTCCGCACGCCACTTGAGGTACAGCGGCGCATCCGGGTCGTCGGCCTCGCGCAGGCCGAGGAACGTGGCGTCCAGGTGGGTGGGCTGGATGACGGCGAAGCCGTGCGCGGCCCAGAAGTTCACCAGCGGGCCGTACCCGTAGAAGGAGGGCACGAAGGTCGAGGGGCCGTGCCCGTGGGAGAGCACGATGACCGGCAGGTCGGTGCCGTTCACCGGAGCCGTCACGCGGACCGCCAGCGGCACCGGGCGCTGCGGCACGTCGATCAGCACGGGGTGGTACGAGAAGACGGGCTCGGGGTCGGGCGCCGGGAAGCCGGCGGCGTACGTGGACGGGTCCTTCGCAAGGTTCTTGTCGTGCGTCATGCGTCCAGCCTGCTGGAGAGCGGCCGAACTCTGAATGCTTGTCCGTGCGGATTTTCTTCGCGATAGTTCGGGGGGCGTGTGTGGGTCAGTCGTCCTCGGCGGCGAGTGACGATGGTCCCGGTGGCCTGAGGCCTTCTCCTCTAGGGACGCGGCCCTCCCAGGTGGTGACCTGGAGGCGTACCACCGAGAAAGGAGGTCGCAATGAACCTGCCCGAGCGCAAGGACATCAGGTGGCCGTTCCCGGACCTGCTGGAATGGATGGAGAGCCCGATGTTCGGGTTCCGGCCGTTCGGCCAGATCGTCCGCATCGAGGACTACATCGACGACGACCGGTACGTGCTGCGTGCCGAGCTGCCGGGCATCGACCCCGACAAGGATCTCGAGGTCACGGTGGACGAGGGCATGCTGCACATCCGGGCCGAGAAGACCCGCAAGACCACCGAGGCGCACCGCTCCGAGTTCGCCTACGGGTCGCTGTCGCGTTCGGTGACGCTGCCCGCCGGGGCCAAGGCCGACGACGTCAAGGCGACGTACAAGGACGGCGTCCTGGAGGTCAGCGTGGGGCTGGCCGAGGAGAAGAAGGCCGCCGGGCGGCGCATCGCCATCGAGCACTGACGTCCGGCGTCCTGGCCGGGTGCGGGCGGGGCGTCCTGCCCGCACCCGGGCGCGTTCACCCGGGGACGCCGGCGCGCCCGGGCACGGGGAACGTCACCCCGGTCAGCTCTTCGGAGATCGCCCACAACCGCTGCTGGACGGCCATGTCGTAGGACTCGGGGCCCGGCCGCCGAGCACGGATCCCAGTGCAGGTCGTCGAAGCGGATCGCGGCGCGGAGGCGGTGGCCGCTGCTGCTGACCGTCACCACGCGCGAGCCGGGCACCGGCAGCATCAGATCCAGCAGCAGCCCGGTGAGCGCGAAGTGGCCGTCTCGAACCCCAGGCCGGTGTCGGCCCCGGTCGCCACGGCCACCCGCCCGCTCTGATCGGGGATGTCGGCGGTCGTCCAGCTCTTGCCCATGCCGGGCTCCCCTCTGACGAACCGAAGGCACCTCGTCGGCGCGCAGGGCAGCGTGCCTGAAGGCAACGTATCCGCCGAGATCGTCGCCCGCTACAAGCGCGCGTCCCTGCAGCGCCTGGAGACCGTGGCCGCGCCGGTCGGCGAACACCTGCCGGAGCGGGGCGGGAACGCGGCGCCGTCCGGCTGCTCCTGGGCGTGCCCGCCCCGCTCCCGAACGCCGATCATGCCCCCGCTGCGGTGAGTGCCGGCAGGGCGGGGTAGTCGATGTAGCCATCAGGGCCGCCCTGGTACATCAGGCCGTCGCGGACCGGGTTGACGGGGGCGCCGGTGCGCAGCCGTTCGACCAGGTCGGGGTTGGCGAGGAACGGACGGCCCAGCGCGATCAGGTCGGCTCCCGCCGTCAGCAGCTTTTCGGCTGCGTTCTTGCCTCCGTCGGCGGGGATCTGGTCCTGCGGCAGCGTCGGGTTGGCGATCAGCGTGCCGGGCCAGATCGTGCGGATGCGCTCGAAGAGCGGCCGTCCGGGATCGGCGAAAACGATGTGCAGGTACGCGAGCCCGTGGTCGGCCAGGGTCCCGGCGAGCTGCGGGTACAGAACGTCGGCGTCGGCGCCGTCGATGCCGTTGACGGTGTTGCCGGGGGAGATGCGCAGCCCCACCCGGTCGGGGCCGATGGCCTGGGCGACGGCCTCCACGACCTCCACCACGAACCGCATGCGGCCCGCCACCGAGCCGCCGTAGTCGTCGGTGCGGCGGTTGGTGTTCGGCGCGAGGAACTGGTGGAGCAGGTAGCCGTTGGCGCCGTGCACCTCGACGCCGTCGAAGCCCGCGTCGATCGCCCGGCGGGCGGCGGCGGCGAAGTCGCCGATGGTGGTGCGGATGTCCTCGAGCGTCATCTCGCGCGGCACGACCGCCTCCTTGGGGCCGGTGGGCGTGTGGATGGTGTCGGGGAGCGGGATGGGGGAGGGGGCGACGGGCGTCAGCCCGCTGTTGTCCGGGTGCCCGACGCGGCCGCCGTGCTGGATCTGCAGGAACATCGGCGCCCCGCCAGCGCTCTTCACCGCCTCGACGACCTGCCGCCATCCGGCCACGTGGGCGTCGGTGTGGATGCCGGTGGTGTTCGGGTACGTCTTGCCGACCGCGTTCGGGGTGGACGCCTCGGCGACGATCAGCCCGGCCGTGGAACGCTGGGCGTAGTAGGTGGCCATGAGCGGCGTCGCGGTACCGTCGTCGGCGGCGCGGGTGCGGGTCATCGGCGCCATGACGAGGCGGTTCTCCAAGGTCAGGGAGCCGAGCCGGTACGGGGTGAACAGGTCTGAGGTGAGTGCTGTCTCGTTCATGGCGAAACCGTAGAATGTGACACTGATGTCAGATTCAACCCCGGACGATGTGAGATAGATCATGCGAATCGGTGAGCTGGCCCGGCGGACCGGCGTGAGCGAGCGTTCCCTGCGTTACTACGAGACGCAGGGCCTGCTGACCGCCGAACGCACGCCGGGCGGCCACCGCGAATACCCCGAAAGCGCTGTTGACCGTGTCATCCGGATCCAGGAGCTGTACAGCGCGGGACTGTGCAGCTCGAAGATCGCGCAGCTGCTGCCGTGCATGGGTGACGCCGACGGCGGGCCGTCCGAGACCGCCGACGCTCAGCTGGTCGCCGACCTGACCGTCGAGCGGGAGCGCATCATGCGCCAGGTCCAGGACCTGCTCCGGTCGGTGGACGTGCTGGACGAGGTGATCGAGAGGGCCGGCGGCCGCCCGCCCGCCGCCGCTACCCAGGGCTCAGACCGTCACTAGCGACGCCAGGCGTTCATAGCTGCCACAGCAGCACTTCTTCGTCCTCGCCTGCGCTGGCCAGGTATCTGCCGTCAGGGCTGAAGGCCACCGAGAAAACGGCGCCCTTATGGCCGGCGAGCGACTGGCCGATGGGGGTCTGCCTATGAGGGTTTGGGTGGCGACGCGCCACAGTCGTGCGGTGCCGTCGCGGCTACCGGTGGCGAGGATTTTGCCGTCGGGAGGGAAGGCGACCGAGGCGATGCCTTCGGGGGCCTCGAGGGGGTCGCCGATGCTCAACGTGGGGCGCACCTCCCACAGCCGCGCGGTGTCGTCATCGCTGCCGGTGGCCAGAATTCTGCCGTCAGGGGCTGAAGGCAACGGAAAGGCCCCAGTCGCTGTGGCCAAAGGGAAGGTCGTGCAGCAGGGTGGCGGGGACGGTTGGCTTAGGCGTGGGGGCCTTCCGGGCTGGGAGAGGTTCTGATCGGCTTGGGTCCGGATCGTCCTGGTCGAAGAGGTAGTTGGCGATCGGCAGAGCGGCGACCACATCCGCGACGCCCAGCCCGGTGAGCAGACGGCGACGGGTCGGGGCCCGGTGCGACACATTAGCGACCTGTGAGTCCGTTGCGGCTTCGACCGTAGAGCGCTGCCCGAGTCCGGAAGAGCCGGGTGCGCTGGGGCTCGGGACGTGCGATGTCGTTTCGGCGATCGTGGGTTTGTCCAGCCGGATGGTGGGCCCGGACGCGGGAGGCGGGGGCGTCGGCGGTATCTCGGCGGCAGGGGCCGCTCAGCCGGTTTCGACGGCTTTTCGCATCGTGGCGGCGTCCTGGGGACGTTCTTCGGGTCCTTAGCCAGCACGGTGGCCAGCAGCCCGTCCCAGAAGGCGGCAAGATCCGGCTTCAGCCGGGAGGGCGGCTGTAGATGTGCTGGAAGCGCATGGCGGCGGGCGAGTCCGCGGTGAAGGGCGGGCGGCCGGTGAGCATCTCGTACGGCACGCATCCGGTTGAGTACAGGTCCGTGCGGGCGTCGGCGGGCCTGCCATCGGCCTGTTCCGGCGACATGTACGCAGGCGTGCCGATCCGCATCCCTGTGGAGGTCAGCCGGGTGGCCGTCTCCGACATGAGCTTGGCGATCCCGAAATCCATCACCTTCACCCTGGCTTGGCCGTCGGCGAAGTCGGCGAAGTCGGCGAAGCGGACCATGATGTCGGCGGGCTTGATGTCGCGGTGCACGATGCCGCGTCCGTGGCTGTGCTCCAGCGCTTCCAGGACGGCCGTCGCGATCTGCCCGGCCTGTGCGGGCGTGAGAGGCGTCCGCCGCAGCAGATCGCCCAGCGTCTCTCCTTCCACCAGCTCCATCACCAGGTACGGAATCGGCTCCCCATCTTGGGCGTCCTCCCCGATGTCGAAGACGGTCGCGATGTTGGGATGCGACAACCCGGCGGCCGCCCGCGCCTTCCGCCGGAACCGGGCCAGGAAATCCGCATCGCGCAACATCTGCGCAGGCAGCACCTTGACCGCCACGGTCCGCTCCAGCTCCCGGTCATGCGCTCGGTACACCACCCCCATGCCGCCCTGCCCCAACGGGTCGAGCAGCTCGTACCGACCCGACAGCGCTCTCACCACGACCCCCGTTCCCACCGCTTCTCTCCTCGATCAACGCCGGGCCCACGGACGAGGCCGTCTCTTGGGGGCAGATGAACGAGTCTCTCTGCGTGACGCCATCATGACGCGGCTTGATCATGGCAGGAAACCAAGCGACCTACCGGCCAGTAGGCCCTATTTGAGATCACTACGTCGTTCGGCCCGCGCTAGTACTCCAGCCGCATTTAGTGATCGATGATTCGTCGCTGTCGCTGGTAATGGCAGCGGCGGGCGCGGGCTTGATGCCGACGTCGCCACTGTGA
>NZ_JBFATY010000021.1:0-66628 GCF_040678535.1 Nonomuraea sp. NPDC052634
CATCTGGATTCCACACACCCACATGATCACTGCGGTGGCCGTCTCACGTCTCAGCCTCGACCAGATCGAGATCTCGAAGTGCGGCTGGAGTACTAGCCTGCGTGCGGCCTACGAGGACGGGCCCGATCTTGCCCTCTACCACGTGGAGCTGGGCGGCTTCAGGGCGGCCCTGAACGCGACCCTCCTTGGCAAACCGCCCGCTTTTGGCTCACATCGCACATGAGAACGGCCCCTGGTGGCGCCAGAGGCCGTTCTTGTCGTCGCGATCTGCGATCGGATCAGCAGCGTGCTTTGATGGTGTCGATCGCGGCGCCGTAAGTTTCGATGTACCTGCCGCGATGGTGGGTCGGTTTCACCTCGCGCGGGGCCTGGTCCCCATCGCTGTCCACGAAACAACCGTATGCCTCGGAAACAAACGAACCGAGGTGATCTTGTAGATAGTCAGGGAGAGGGCCGTCTTTATCCTCTCCAGGAGTCCACTTCCACATCTTTCCCGTGAAGCCCTTACCGGGCCAGAGGCAGATGGCCCCTTCTGTGCAGGGCGGGTGCGGATTGATGCCGGTGTTTTGGTAAATGTGGGTCTCTTCGATCACATTGCCATCGCCGATGATGTTGCCGTTACCCGCCGCGTTACCTTGGCCGGCCACGCTACCCTGCGCTGCCATGTTCCCCTTGGGAACATCGCTGGCTATGGGGGCGGGGTTCCGGTTGGCCGTGGCTCCCCGCGTGGTGTTGGAAGGTTCGTCAAGTGTGTACAGAGCTGCGGAGGTGGAGCCGAGGGCCAGGACCGCCACGGCTCCTATCGAAACGGAGATGGCTCCGGCGCGCGTGGTGGCTTCATCGGCGGGGACGGATGAAGCCAGGAAGGAGCCGAAAACGACCCCTAGGATCGCATAGCCGATTGCCGGAATGAACCACAGAGAGGCCAGTTTGCTCTCGCCGAAGATCTTGCTGCAATTCACTGCCGTCATGACCGTGGCGAGAGCGATGATGAGGACGACAATCCATCGTTGATGCTGATTAAGGTGCACTTTCATGCGGCCATATTGTGGTGAGCAGCATGGGCGATCTGCGCCCCGCTGATCGAGACTTTGCCTTACCTTTATCTTGGGGTTGTGCTCATAAGGTGAGATCAAGCGCCGAACTGGAAAAGGCGCTCCTTGCAGTCGATTCCGAGCGAAAGCCGCCGTTGGCGGCGTCATTCGGGTGAGCGGTCGCCGGACGACTCGACGAGTTCGGCTTCGAGTGCTTCCGGCAGGGCAGCGTCGGTGATGACAGGTCGTCGCCCAGGTTGAGTATGCGTACCTCGCCGCGATCGAACACCAGCCGGATACCGACCTCCGTCTGGATGGCGGTCGATGATGCGGTGAACCGCCCGGACCGGTCGGCCGAGGAAGCGGCTCATCAGGAAGTCCGCCGGGGCGGGACCGACGATGACTTTGCCCCACTCGTCCATGTCGTAGGAGTCGTGTGGCTGATCGAGCCTCAGCTCGAGCGGGACGGCATGCCGCCATGATGTCACTAGACGTATCAGGTGCATTCTCGCTGCGGCCGGCAGGGGCGTTGGTCCCTGCTCAGCGGTTACGTGGTGTCGGGGTCATGGGGGCTTCCGGCCCTACTCGTACGTCCTCAGCTGGGGTCGGATGGCGGTTGGCTCGGGTACCCGGGCGCGGGTGTCCACGAGTCGAAGCCATACGATGACGCTGAGTAATGAAGCGAGGCGGGGTTCGATGACGGATGAGGTGGGTGGTCGGGCGAAGCTGATGCTGGGCCTGGCCACGGTGGGGTTCGCGGTCAACTTCTGGGCCTGGGCGCTGCTCAGTCCGCTCGGCCCGCGCTACAAGGAGCTGCTCGGGCTGTCGGCGCCGCAGCAGGCGTTGCTGGTCGCGGTGCCGGTGATCGTCGGGTCGCTGGGGCGGATTCCGGTGGGCGCGTTGACCGATCGGTACGGCGGGCGGGTGATGTTTCCGCTGGTGTCGGCGGTGACCATTGTGCCGGTGCTGTTCATCGGGCTCGCCGGGCAGGCGTCGTTCACGGCGTTGCTCATCGGCGGGTTCTTTCTGGGGGTCGCGGGTACGGCGTTCGCGATCGGGGTGCCGTTCGTCAACGCCTGGTTTCCGCCGCAGCGGCGCGGGTTCGCGGTCGGAATCTTCGGCGCGGGCATGGGCGGTACGGCCATCAGCGCGCTGACCACGGTGGGGCTGGTCGAGTGGGGCGGGGCGGCGGCGCCGTTCGTCATCACGGCGGTCGTGCTGGCGGTGTACGCGGTCGTCGCGTGGCTGCTGCTGCGGGATGCGCCGGGGCGCAGCGCCACAGTGCAGCCGCTGGTCAAGCGGCTGGCGGACACCGGGCGGCTGCCGATCACCTGGCAGGCGTGCCTGCTGTACGCGGTCGCGTTCGGCGGGTACGTCGCCTTCTCCGTCTACCTGCCGACCTACCTGGAGACCGAGTACGACCTGGAGCAGGCGGACGCCGCCTACCGGATGGCCGGGTTCGTGGTGCTCGCGGTCCTGGCGCGGCCGCTGGGCGGATGGCTGTCGGACCGGTTCGGCCCGGTACGGGTGCTGGCGGGGGTGTTCGCGGTGGTCGCGGTCATGGCGGCGGTCCAGGCGCTGACGCCGCCGCTGCTGCCGGTGGGCACGGTCGCGTTCCTGTCGATGGCGGCGGCGCTCGGCGCGGGCAGCGGGGCCACGTTCGCGCTGGTGGCGCAGGTGGCTCCGGCCGACAAGGTCGGATCGGTCACCGGGCTGGTGGGGGCGGCCGGCGGGCTGGGCGGGTTCGTGCCGCCGCTGGTCATGGGGTTCATCTACGGGCGGCTCGGTTCGTACGGGCTGGGCCTGGCGCTGCTGGCGGTCACCGCCGGGCTGGCGGTGGTTCTGACCCTGACCGCGGTGCGCAGTCTCGCGGTCCGGCACGCGTCCACGACCTGAGCGTCAAAGCGCCCCTCGTCGCCTCCAGGCCGTGGAGCACGTGATCGTCAGCGGGTCGGTTCCCAGCCGCGCCGGACCGCAGGCCGGCTCTCGTCCCTGCTGCGGTACACGATGTACGGCCGGGTGAGGTAGCCGAGGGGCGCGGTGAGCATGTGCACGAGCCGGGTGAACGGCCAGATCGCGAACAGCACCAGCGCGCTGAGCGCGTGCAGCTGGAACAGCGGGGGCGCGCCCGCCATCAGGTCGGGCCGCGGCTGGAACAGGAAGATGGACCGGAACCAGGGCGAGACGGTGGTGCGGTAGTCGTAGCCGCCGCCGACGAGGTTGGCGTGCACGGTGGCGGCCAGGCCGAGGGCGATGGTGAGCGCGAGCACCGCGTACATGAGCTTGTCGTTGCGGGTGGTGGCGGTGAAGACGGGGCCGACCGTGCGGCGGCGGTAGATGAGGATGGCCAGGCCGCCCACGGTGGCGATGCCCGCGATCGTGCCGAGCACGACGGCGAGCAGGTGATAAAGGCTCTCGCTGATACCCACAGCCTCGGTCCAGGTCTTCGGGATCACCAGGCCGCCGACGTGGCCCAGCGCCACGATGAGGATGCCGAAGTGGAACAGCGGACTGCCGATGCGCAGCAGCCGCGACTCGTACATCTGGGACGAGCGCGTCGTCCAGCCGAACTTGTCGTAGCGGTAGCGCCAGAGGTGGCCGAGCACGAACACGGTCAGCGCCACGTACGGCAGCACCACCCACAGCAGGACGCTCATCGGCCCGCCTCCATGATCGCGTAGGGTTCCAGTCCGACCGCCTCGGCGGGCGGGCCTTCGGCGGCGAGCCGCAGCGCGGCCTGCCGTTCGCGCGCGCCCGCCGGGGGCAGCGTGGCCAGCACGGCGGCCACCACGTCCGCGTACGGCGAGCCCTCCTCGCGCAGCGCCGCGTGCAGCACCTCCACGCCCGCCCGATGCTCCAGCAGCAGCCGCCGGGCCTCGCGTTCCGCGCCGCGCGCCCACAGCTCGCACACCACGGCCAGGTGATCGGGCAGCTCGCCGCCGTCGAGCTCGAACCCAGCCGCCTTCACCGCGTGCTGGAACCGCAGCAGCGCCGGACCGCGCCGGCGGGTGTCGCCGTACGCGTAGTAGGTGAGGTACGGGCAGCAGCGCCGCTTGAGGTCGAACGTCGCCACGTAGTGCGCCGCCAGCGCACGAAGGTCCGTGCCCGCCACATACGCAAGGAAGGCCGACAGCCGGTCGCGTGCCTCGCCGGACGGCAGCCAGGAGACGGCCTCGCGCAGCACGCCGAGCCCGTCGCGGAGCCGCTCGTCGGGATAGCCGAGCAGCACCGAGGCCACCATGTGGACGGTCCGCGCGCTCATTTCCTCCTCCTCCTCTTGGGGAACAGGCCGTCCGGGGTGCCCTTGCCGTCCCAGTTGAGCAGGTTCACCCGGCCGCGCAGCTCGTCGGCGTCGTCCAGGTCGTCGCCCTGCTGACGTTCGCGCAGGGCGTGGAAGCTCTCCACCGCGACCGGGGCGGGCCGCCCGGACGCCTCGCCGAAGGGGCCGTTCATGCCGGGGCCGCCCTCGTAGTCGAGGCTGCACCCCAGCTCCTCCAGCCCGGCGGCCTGCTCGGCGTGCGCCGTGGGAATGACGTACCGTTCGGCGTACGGGGCCAGCGCGAGCAGCCGGTGCATGCCCTCGACCTGCGCGCCGGTCATGCCGGCGGCGCGCGCGATCGACTCGTCGGGCTCCTGGCCGAGGTTGAGCCGTCGCATGTACGAGCGCATCGCGGCCAGCCTGCGCAGCACCGCGCGCACCGGAGCAGGGTCGCCGGCGGTGAACAGCTCGGCCAGGTAGCCCACCGGGATGCGCAGCGCGTCGATGGCGCCGAACAGGTTCCCTGCGTCCTCGCCGTCGTGCCCGGTGGCGGCGAGCACGTCCACGACGGGGGACAGCGGCGGGATGTACCAGACCATCGGCATCGTGCGGTACTCCGGATGCAGCGGCAGCGCCACCCCGTACTCGAAGATCAGCCGGTGGATCGGCGATTCGCGGGCGGCGTCCAGCCAGTCGTCGGGGATGCCGGAGTCGCGGGCGGCGGCGATGACGGCGGGGTCGCGCGGGTCGAGCAGCACACCCTTCTGCGCCTCGTACAGGTCGCGCTCGTCGGGCACGGAGGCGGCCTCGGCGACGCGGTCGGCGTCGTACAGCACCAGGCCGATGTAGCGCAGCCGCCCGACGCACGTCTCCGAGCAGACCGTGGGGATGCCGACCTCGACGCGCGGGAAGCAGAACGTGCACTTC
The DNA here is from genome assembly GCF_040678535.1 of Nonomuraea sp. NPDC052634. Lineage (NCBI taxonomy): Bacteria > Bacillati > Actinomycetota > Actinomycetes > Streptosporangiales > Streptosporangiaceae > Nonomuraea > Nonomuraea sp. NPDC052634. The sequence goes on from NZ_JBFATY010000021.1 coordinate 5,221, forward strand.
TCCGCCTTGCCGGTGCGGTGGTTGAAGTACACCTTCTTGTACGGGCATCCGGTCACGCACATCCGCCACCCCCGGCAGCGGTCCTGATCGACCAGCACGATGCCGTCCTCCGACCGCTTGTACAGCGCCCCCGACGGGCAGGAGGCCACGCAGGACGGGTTGAGGCAGTGCTCGCAGATGCGCGGCAGGTAGAACATGAACGCCCGCTCGAACTCCAGCCTCACCTGCTCCGACACCTTGCGCAGCACCGGGTCGGGCGAGGGGTCGCCGGCCAGGTCGTCGTCCCAGTTCGCGCTCCAGCCGATCTTCATGGGCTTGCCGCTGATGAGCGAGCGGGGCCGCGCCACCGGGGTGTCGTCCTGGAGGGGAGCGGAGAAGAGCCGGTCGTAGTCGTACGTCCAGGGCTCGTAGTAGTCCTGGATGGACGGCATGAGCGGGTTCGCGAAGATCGTCAGGAGCTTTCTGAACCGGCCGCCGGCCTTGAGCGTGAGGCGGCCGCGCCGGTTCAGCTCCCAGCCGCCCTTCCACCGCTCCTGGTCCTGGTAGCGGCGGGGATAGCCCTGTCCTGGCCGGGTCTCGACGTTGTTGAACCAGACGTACTCGGTGCCCGCCCGGTTGGTCCACGCCTGCTTGCAGGTGACCGAGCAGGTGTGGCAGCCGATGCACTTGTCGAGGTTCATCACCATGGCGAGCTGTGCCATCACGCGCATCAGTAGTCGACCTCCTGGCCGCGGCGGCGGATCACGGTGATCTCGTCGCGCTGGTTGCCGGTCGGGCCCAGATAGTTGAAGGCGAAGCTGAGCTGGGCGTATCCGCCGATCAGATGGGTGGGCTTGACGAGGAGCCGGGTGAGCGAGTTGTGGATGCCGCCGCGCAGCCCGGACGTCTCGCTCTTGGGCACGTCCACCACGCGTTCCTGGGCGTGGTACATGTACACCGTGCCCTCCGGCATGCGGTGCGAGACCACCGCGCGGGCCACCACGACGCCGTTGCGGTTGACCGCCTCCACCCAGTCGTTGTCGCCGATGCCGGCCTTCGCGGCGTCGGCCGGGCTCATCCAGATCGTCGGCCCGCCCCGCGACAGCGTCAGCATGAGCAGGTTGTCCTGGTACTCGGAGTGGATGGACCACTTGGAATGCGGGGTCAGGTAGCGGACGACGACACCTTCGACGACGCCCTGCTCGCTTTGCTCGCCGAGCGGCGGCTCGCCGAAGAGCGCGGTCATGTTCAGCGGCGGCCGGTAGACGGGCAGCGCCTCGCCCGCCTCGTGCATCCAGTGGTGGTCGAGGTAGAAGTGCTGGCGGCCGGTGAGGGTGTGCCAGGGCTTGCGGTGCTCGACGTTGATGGTGAACGGCGCGTAGCGCCGCCCGCCGCTCTCGCTGCCCGACCACTCCGGCGAGGTGATCACCGGGACGGGTCTGGCCTGGGTGTCGGCGAACGTGATCTGCCGGTGCTCGTCGGCCAGCCCGTCGAACGACGTGCCGGTCCGCCGGGCCAGCGTGGCGAAGCCCTGGGCGGCCAGGCGGCCGTTGGTAGTGCCCGACAGCGCCAGGATGGCCTCGCACAGGTCGCGGTCGCGGGCCAGCGACGGGCGGCCGTTGGGTGCGGTGCCGGTCATGCGGGCCAGCCGGTCGATCTCGCCGGACACGTCGTACGTCAGGCCCTTGGTGGTCGCGCCGAGCCGCTCCAGCAGCGGGCCCAGCGAGGCCATCTTCTCCGCGACCGCCCCGTAGTCGCGCTCCACCACGACCACCTTGGGGAAGTCCCGGCCCGGCGTGGGCGGCCGGCCGGTGGCGCGCCAGTCATGGACCCGGCCGTGCGGGGTGGCCAGCTCGTCGGGGGTGTCGTGCAGCAGCGGCAGGGCCACCAGATCGTTGCGCGTGCCCAGGTGGGTGCGGGCCAGGTCGCTGAACGCGCGGGCGATGGCGTGGAAGGCGGCGAAGTCCGTACGGGTCTGCCAGGGCGGGTCGATGGCGGGGGTGAACGCGTGCACGAACGGGTGCATGTCGGTCGAGGACAGATCGTGCTTCTCGTACCAGGTGGCGGCCGGGAGCACGATGTCGGAGAACAGCGTCGTGGACGTCATCCGGAAGTCCAGCGACAGCAGCAGGTCCAGCTTGCCGCGCGGCGCCTCGTCCACCCACGCAACGTCGCCGGGGCGCCGGTCGGGCGGGGCTTCTTGGGCGCGTACGGCGGAGTCCGCGCCCAGCAGGTGCCGCAGGAAGTACTCGTTGCCCTTGGCCGAGGAGCCCAGCAGGTTCGCCCGCCACACCGTCAGCACGCGCGGCCAGTTGCCCGGCGCGTCGGGGTCCTCGCAGGCGAAGCCGAGCCGCCCGGCCGCGACCTCACCCGCCACGTACGCCGCCGGGCCGTCGCCGGCTGCGCCGGCCTCGTCGGCCAGGTCGAGCGGGTTGCGGTCGAACGTCGGATACGACGGCATCCAGCCGAGCCTGGCCGACTGCGCCAGCAGGTCGGCGGTGGCCTTCCCGGCGAACGCGCCGTCGGCGAGCGGCGAGGAGACGGCGTCGGCGCTGTAGGTGTCGTAGCGCCACTGGCAGGTGTGCAGGTACCAGTAGGCGGTGCCGATCATCTGCCGGGGCGGGCGCTGCCAGTCCAGCCCGAACGCGAGCTGCGCCCACCCGGTGATCGGCCGGCACTTCTCCTGCCCGACGTAGTGGGCCCAGCCGCCGCCGTTGACGCCCTGGCAGCCGGTCAGCGTGGTCAGCGCCAGCATGGCCCGGTAGATGGTGTCGGAGTGGAACCAGTGGTTGGTCCCCGCCCCCATGATGATCATCGAGCGGCCGCCCGACTGTTCGGCGTTCGCGGCGAACTCCCTGGCGATCCTGGCCGCCGCCCGCGCCGGCACGCCGGTGATCTGCTCCTGCCAGGCCGGCGTGTACGGCTCCGCCGCGTCCTCGTACCCCGACGGCCAGCGCCCCGGCAGCCCGTCGCGGGCCACGCCGTACTGGGCGAGCAGCAGGTCGTAGACCGTGGTGACGAGGTGGCCGCCGACCCGCCGTACCGGAACGCCCCGCTCCAGCACGCCGCCGCCGTCGTCGAAGCGGGGCAGCGCGACCGGCACCGCCTCGCCCCCGTAGACGCTCAGCAGCGGGTCCACGCCGTCCAGGTCGAGGTTCCAGCGGCCCTCACCCCGCTCGGAGTAGCGGAAGGCGAGCGAGCCGTTCGGCACGGCCGGCGCGCCGGTGCGCGCGTCCAGCAGCACCGTCGCGAACGCCCCCTCCGGCCGGTCCAGGTCGGCCGCGGTGAGGAACGTGTCCGGCACGTACGTCCCGCCGCGCTCGCGCAGCCTGACCAGGAACGGCAGGTCCGTGAAGCGCTTGACGTACTCGGTGAACGCGGGCGTGGCGCGGTCGGCGAAGAACTCCTTGAGGATCACGTGGCCCATCGCCATGGCCAGCGCGCCGTCCGTGCCGGGGCGCGGGGCCAGCCACTCGTCGGCGAACTTCGCGGCGTCGCTGTAGTCGGGCGCGAGCACCACCACCTTCTGCCCGCGGTAGCGCGCCTCGGCCATGTAGTGGGCGTCGGGTGTGCGGGTGACCGGCACGTTGGAGCCCCACAGCATCAGGTACGCCGCGTCCCACCAGTCGGCCGACTCCGGCACGTCCGTCTGGTCGCCGAACACCTGCGGCGAGGCCACCGGCAGGTCGGCGTACCAGTCGTAGAACGACAGCATCGCGCCGCCGATCAGCGAGATGAACCGGGCGCCGACCGCGTGCGAGGCCATCGACATGGCCGGGATCGGGGAGAAGCCCGCGATCCGGTCGGGTCCGTACGTCTTGATCGTGTGCACGTGCGCCGCCGCGATGATCTCGCACGCCTCGTCCCACGTGATCCGGACCAGCCCGCCCTTGCCCCGGACGGACTGGTAGCGGCGCCGCTTGTCCGGGTCGGAGGTGATCTCCGCCCACGCCGCGACCGGGTCGCCCAGCCGCGCCTTCGCCTCCCGGTACAGCTCGACCAGGACGCCGCGCGCGTACGGGTAGCGCACGCGGGTGGGGGAGTAGGTGTACCAGGAGAACGCCGCGCCCCTGGGGCAGCCGCGCGGCTCGTACTCCGGCCGGTCGCCGCCCACGCTCGGATAGTCGGTCTGCTGCGCCTCCCAGGTGATGATGCCGTCCTTGACGTACACCTTCCACGAGCACGAGCCGGTGCAGTTCACGCCGTGCGTGGAGCGGACCACCTTGTCATGGCTCCACCGGTCCCGGTAGAAGTCGTCCGCCTGCCTGCCGCCCACCTGGTAGAGGGCGCGGAGGTCCGGCGAGACCGTGCCCGGCCGCAGGTGGCGGCCCATCCGCAGCAGCGCGTCGCTGACCGGTCCATCCATCCCCGCCATGTCTTTCGCCCCTGCCGTCACCGATCCGACACGTTCCGTTACCTAGCCCGCCGGCGGCGGGAGAAACGTGGCTCGCCATCCTCGCGGATGCCTTTCTCCTCACCCTTGCCGATCAGGGCGGCGGGCACGGCGGCCGAAGGGCCTCCCGGTGGAGGACCAAGGTCCCTTCGGGCGGGGCCTGACGCCCCTGGGGAGCGGGCCGGGCCGTGCAGCAGCCTGACCGGCATGGACGTCCTTGATCTCTCCCGCTGGCAGTTCGGCGTCACGACCGTCTACCACTTCCTGTTCGTGCCCCTCACCATCGGGCTGTCGATCATCGTGGCCGGGCTGCAGACCGCCTGGCACCGGACGGGGAGACCGGAGTACCTGAAGCTGACCCGGTTCTGGGGCCGGCTCTTTCTCATCAACTTCGCGATGGGCGTGGTGACCGGCATCGTGCAGGAGTTCCAGTTCGGGATGAACTGGAGCGCCTACTCCAGGTTCGTCGGTGACGTGTTCGGAGCGCCGCTGGCCATGGAAGGGCTGCTGGCCTTCTTCCTGGAGTCCACCTTCCTCGGCCTGTGGATCTTCGGCTGGGACCGGCTGCCGCGCCGGGTGCACCTGGCCACGATCTGGCTGGCCGCCATCGGCACGAACATCTCGGCGTACTTCATCCTCGCCGCCAACTCCTGGATGCAGCATCCCGTCGGCTACCGGATCGCCGGTGGGCGGGCTGAACTGACCGACATCTGGGCGGTGCTCACCAACTCCACCACCCTGGTCACCTTCCCGCACGTCATCTTCGGCGCGTTCCTGACCGCGGCGGCCTTCGTGCTCGGTGTCAGCGCCTGGTTCCTGCTCCACAAACGCGACCAGCCGCTCTTTCGCACCTCCGCCAGGATGGCGCTCGTCGTCGCGCTCGTCTCGGCCGTGGGCGTGGCGTTCTCCGGCCACTGGCAGGCGCAGATCATGACCGAGCAGCAGCCGATGAAGATGGCCGCCGCCGAGGCGCTGTGGGAGGACGAGACGTCGGCCGGGTTCTCGCTGTTCGCGATCGGTGACGTGGAGAACGGCCGCAACCACGTCAACCTGCAGATCCCGTACGGCCTCAGCCTGCTGGCCACCGACAGCCTGGACGGCAAGGTCGAGGGGATCAATGACATCCAGGCCCGCTACCAGGCCCTTTACGGTCCCGGCGACTACCGGCCGGTCGTGGGCCTGGCGTACTGGTCGTTCCGCCTGATGATCGGGTTCGGTGCGCTGTCGGCGCTGCTCGCGGCCGCCGGGCTCTGGCTGACCCGGCGCGGCAGGCTCCCGTCAGGCCGCTGGGCCTACCGGCTGGCCATCGCCGGGATCGGGCTGCCCTTCCTGGCCAACACCCTGGGGTGGATCTTCACCGAGATGGGCCGCCAGCCGTGGACGGTCTTCGGCATCATGCGCACCGCCGCCGCGGTCTCGCCCACCGCGGACGTCACGTCGGTGGCCATCACGCTCGCCGGCTTCACCCTGGTCTACGCCGTGCTCGCGGCGATCGAGGTGCGGCTGCTGATCAAGTTCATCCGCATCGGGCCGGACGAGCAGGCAGAACAGGAAACCTCCGTCCCCGCACTCAGCTACTGACAAGGACATCACCGTCATGGAACTGACCACCGTCTGGTTCGTGCTGATCGCCGTGCTGTGGACCGGCTACTTCCTGCTGGAGGGCTTCGACTTCGGCGTCGGCGTGCTGCTGCCGTTCCTGAGCAGGGACGAGGCGGACCGGCGCGTCATCGTCCGCTCGATCGGGCCCGTCTGGGACGGCAACGAGGTGTGGCTGCTGGTGGCGGGCGGGGCGACGTTCGCCGCGTTCCCCGAGTGGTACGCCACCCTGTTCAGCGGCTTCTACCTGCCTTTGTTCCTCATCCTGCTGGCGCTCATCGCGCGTGGCGTGGCGCTGGAGTATCGCGGCAAGTCCGGCAGCCCGCGCGGCTGGGACCGGGCCTTCTTCTGGGGGTCGCTCGGCCCGGCCTTCCTGTGGGGCGTGGCGTTCGCCAACATCGTGCGCGGGGTGCCGCTGGACGCCCGCCACGAGTACACTGGCACCCTGTTCACCCTGCTCAACCCGTTCGCGCTGCTCGGCGGGCTCGCCACGCTGCTGCTGTGCACCTCGCACGGCGCGGTCTTCCTCGCCCTGCGCACCACCGGCGAGCTGCGTGCGGCCGCCTCGCGGGCGGCGAGGAGCCTGGCGCCGGCGACGATCGTGGTGGTGATGGCGTTCCTGCTCACCATCGGCGGACCGCGGCCCGTCCTGGAGGGCGCCTGGTGGGCGGCGGTGGCGCTGGCGGCGCTCGGCCTGCTGGGCGCGACGGCGGCGACGCTGCGCGGCCGCGACGGCTGGGCCTTCACCGCGAGCGCGGTCGCCGTGGTCGCGGTGGTGGCCGGCCTGTTCGTCAGGTTGTTCCCGAACGTGCTGCCCGCGCTCGACCCGACCAACAGCCTGACCGTGACCAACGCCGCCTCCACGCCGTACACGCTCACGGTGATGACCTGGGTGGCGGCCATCTTCACGCCCGTGGTGCTGGCCTACCAGGCGTGGACGTACTGGGTCTTCCGCCGCCGGCTCACCGGGCCGCCCGCCGGCTCCCGGTGAGAAGGCCCCCTCTCCCGGGGAACCACGGCGTCTGACCCGAGCCGGCGGCGCGGCGGTCACGCCGGCGGAACCCGGTCAGTCCTTGCGGCCGGCGCGCAGCCGCGCCGCCAGCGCGGCCGCCTGCGTGCGGCGCTGCATGTCGAGCTTGGACAGCAGGTTCGACACGTAGTTCTTCACGGTCTTCTCGGCGAGGAACATGCGCTCGCCGATCTGCCGATTGGTGAGCCCCTCGCCGATGAGGTCGAGGATGTGGCGCTCCTGCTCGGTCAGCGCGGCGAGCGGGTCCTTCTTGGCGGCCTGGTCGCGCAGCCGCTGCAGCATGGCGGCCGTCGTCTGCGGGTCGAGCAGCGACTGTCCCGACGCCACCGTACGGACCGCGCCCACCAGGTCGGAGCCGTGGATCTGCTTGAGCACGTAACCGGCGGCCCCGGCCATCACCGCGTCGAACAGCGCGTCGTCGTCGGCGAACGACGTCAGCATCAGGCACGCCAGCCCCGGCACCCGCGAGCGCACCTCGCGGCAGACGTCCACGCCGCTGCCGTCGGGCAGCCGGACGTCCAGGATCGCCACGTCGGGCCTGAGCGCGGGGATGCGCGCGATCGCGGACTCGGCCGTGCCCGCCTCGCCGACCACCTCGATGTCGTCCTCCGAGTCCAGCAGCGCCGCGACACCCCGGCGGACGACCTCGTGATCGTCGAGGAGGAACACACGAATCATGGAAGTGACGCTACCCAACCGGCGACCCGGGTCAAAGGACGAAGGTCCCGAGTCGGACCGGCGAAGGTCCCCCGCGGTCGCGACGTGGCCTCCGTGCCGGCGCGGGCGATCACCCCCACGGGCCGCCCGCTCACCTGCGCCGGCCTCCTACGCCGCCAGGACCTTGGTCTTGGCGCGCTCGTACTCCTCCGGCGTGAGGTCCCCGTGGTTCTTGAGATCGGCCAGCCGCGCGAGCTCATCGGCCTGGCCGGTGGCCGTCCGCCGTCCGGCGGCCTCGTAGTAGCGGGCCTCGCGTTCGATCGCCGCGGCGGCCTCGCGGCGGCCCATCCCCTTGCCGCGCACGATCAGGTAGAGGAGGACGCCCACCAGCGGCAGGACGATGACCAGAATCGACCAGCCCGCCTTGGCCCAGCCGTTCACGGTGTCGTCGCGGAAGAGGTCCACGATGACGCGGAAGACCAGCATCAGCCAGACGACCCAGAGGAAGAACCACATCATGGTGAGGAAGATGTTCAGCAGCGGATAGTCGTCCATGTCAGCCGTCCCTCCTATGGGGCCGAGCCCGACGGGAGCGGCCTGCCCCCGTCGTCATTGGGCCGCCGAGCCCCCGGCCCGGCGGTTGTACATCGTCAAGGCCCAGATGACCAGGACGTTCAGCACGATGATCAGCACGCTCCAGAGCGGGTAGTAGGGCAGGAACAGGAAGTTCGCCACGGCGCTCAGCACGGCGAGCACGATGCCCACGGCGCGCCCCCACGCCTGGGCGGCGAACACGGCCAGGCCGGCCAGGAAGATGAGGACGCCGATGGCGAGGTGGACCCAGCCCCACGCGGTCAGGTCCCATTTGAAGACATAGTCTCCGCGGAAGACGTACACGTCGTTCCGGAAGATGGCGGCGATTCCGGAGAGCGCGCCGAACAGCCCGCTCAGCACCATCATGCTTCCGGCGAAGTAGGCCAGTCCCACCACCCAGCCGGACGGGCGATGACCGGTTGTCGTTGAGGACATCTCGACTCCTCGTCCTCGGGCACGCGCGATGAACGCACGGACGCCGTCCAGCTACCCGCAGGCCGACCACCAAACCAGCAACGATTCCCGGATCGGCGAGGGTCCGTCGCCGATCACAACCGCGCGATCGCGGCCTCGAGGAACCGGTCGCGCCGGCGGGTGACGTGAGGGCTGTGGCCCTCGGTCGGCGTGTTGAGCGCGGCCACGGCGTCCCAGTACGGGACGTCCTCGGCCCGCGTGCCGGTGGCACGTTCCCAGCCCGCCAGCACATAGGCGGGCGCGTCGTCGTCGTACAGGATCGCGGCCTGCTTGCGCAGCTCGCCGAGATCCACGCCGGGATCGCCGACGCCGGCCGTCTTCCAGTCGATCAGCGCGCGCACCCCGCTGCCGGCGAGCACCGTGTTGCCGGGCCACACATCGCCGTGCACGAAGACGTTCGGCGTGGCCGGAAGCTTGATCGCCTGGACGCGTTCGTCGGCTTTCTGCAGCAGCGCCGTGGTCGGCATCCTGCCCTCCCGGCGGTCCCGGGCGAAGTCGTCGACCGCGATGGGGCGCGGCCGGAACGGAAGATCCGGCTGCGGATCGAGGGCGACCGCGTGCACGCGGGCGAGCGCCGCGCCCGCCGCCAGGAGCAGCTCAGGGGAGACCGTCGCGGGCCATGCGCTGGTCCCGGATATGACGGTCTCCAAGGTCGCCGGTACCCCGGCCGCGCGGCCGTCGAGATCGGCCGCGAGCAGACGCGGAGCCGTCAGCCCGTGCTTCTCGGCGACGAGCAGCGCCGCCGCGTTCGTCGCTATGAGCTCCGGCCCGATGCGGCTGCTCGGCGCCCGCAGCACCACCGATGACGTCGCCCCGCCAGGGGCTGCCAGATCGACCCACCAGGGGCTCTCCCCGTCGTGCAGGGACCTTACCGCCCCGATCCGATCACCGAGCCGATCCTCGACCCACGCGCGCAGCGGCTCCGCCGGACCTGAGCCGCGCCTGTCATCCTTCCCCCACTGCACAAACGTGATCCGGATCCGGCCCGGTGTCAAGGCGCAGGGGGTTATGCCCCGCCCCAAACGGGCAGGTCGGCGACGTCGTCGTGCTTCCAGCTCAGCTCGTCGCGCACGGCCACGACGCCGTCGATGTTCTCGGCCAGGCGGACGGCGGTCATGGCCTGGCTGCGCTCCTCGTACATGCCGGTCAGGGTGACGACGGCGTCCCGCACGGCGACGCCCGCCTGGCCCTGCAGGGCCTCGCGTACCTCGCGCTCGATGTCCTCGTCGGGACGCAGGAACACCTTGATCAGGTCGCGGCGGCTGACGATGCCGGCCAGGCGGCCGTCCGCGTCCACGACGGGCAGCCGCTTGACGCCGTGCCGGTCCATCAGCCGGGCGGCCGACACCACGGGCGCGTCCGGGGTGGTGACGTGGGCGGGGCCGGTCATCAGCTCGCCCGCGGTCTCGCCCCGCGCCTTGCGCAGGCCGCTGCCCTCGCTGCCGGCCGCGTGGCGGATGCGGGCGCGCAGCGGCGGACGGTAGTCGTCGCCGTAGTAGCGCTGCTTGAACTCCTCCTTGGCCAGCAGGTCGGCCTCGGACACGACGCCGAGCACGCGGCCCTCGCCGTCCACCACGGGAACGCCGCTGACGCCCCGCTCGATGAGCAGCTCGGCGACCTTGTGGAAGGAGTCGGTCTCGCGGACGGCGGCCACGTCGGTGGTCATCACGTTCCCGACCAGAGCGGTCATGGCGACCTCCTGATGTGCTTGACCCGGACGATGCCGGGGACGGTGCGGGCGAGCACGTCGGCGATCTTGTCGGCGTGCTCGTGGGGCGGGCCGCTCAGCTCGGCGACGCCGTCGCGCACGGTGACGTCCCAGCCCGGCCCGAACGGATACTGCTCGCGCAGCGCGTCGACGACGTCCCGGCGCAGGTCGTCGTCGGAACGGGCCAGCATCGCCATGAGGTCGCGCCGGCTCACCATGCCGACGACCCGGCCGCCCTCGACCACGGGCAGGCTCTTGATCCGCTCGCCCACCATGAGGCCGATGGCGGCGGTGACGTCCGTCGCCGGCGTGACCGTGACCGGCCGCCGGGTCATCACCTCCAGGACGCGGCGGGGCGGCGGCTCACCGGCCGCCGGCACCGGACGCAGGGCGGCGCGGGGATCGGGCTCGAACTCCCCGCGCAGCAGGTCCAGCTCGCTGACCACGCCCACCAGGCGGCCGGACTCGTCCACGACCGGGGCGGCGGTGATGTCGTTGCCGTACAGGACGCGGATGGCCCGCCGCACCGGGTCGGCGCGGTGGACGGTGACGGCCGGGCTGGTCATGACCTCGCGTACGAGCATGACGGTCACCTGCCCACCCAGGCCGCGTCATCCTGCCTCCAGGACAGCTTGTCGACGACGTCGACCACGCCGTTGACCCGGGCGGCCATGCGCGCGGCGATCGCGGCCTCCGTCCGGCGCTCCATCCGGCCCGACAGTGTCACCACGCCCCGCTCCACCTCGACCCGGACGCCGTCGGTGTTCACCCACAGGGTCTTGTCGAGCACCTCGTCGCGGATCTCGCGGGCGATGTCCTCGTCCGGCCGCAGGAACACCTTCACCAGGTCGCGGCGGCTGACGATGCCGGCGAGACGGCCGTCGTAGTCGACGACCGCGAGCCGCTTGACGTCCCGCTCGTCCATCAGCCGGGCGGCTTCCACCGTGGTCGAGGCCGGGGTGATGGTGACGGCGGGGCTGGTCATCAGCTCGGCCGCGGTGTCGCCCTCTGCCTTCCGCCTGCCCTTGGGGTGGCGCAGCCGGGCGCGCAGCGGTGGCCGGTAGCCCTCGCGGTAGAACTGCTCCCGGAACTCCTCCTTGCGCAGCAGGTCGGCTTCCGACACCATGCCGAGCACGCGCCGGTCGTCGCCGACGACCGGCACCGCGCTCACGCCGGCCTGGATGAGCGTCTCGGCGACCTCCTTGAACGGCGTGTCGGCGGACACCGCGACGACCTTCTCCGTCATCACGTCCGCCACGGTCATGCGCATGTCGTCCTCCCTCGTCGGCCCACCTCCATCACATGCCGTACGGGCTGCGCCGCGCAGAGTCGAAGGTCCCGGCCCGGCCGGACGATGGTCAGCCGTGTGCGTGATGTGCGCGGGCGACGTGACCCGGACCTTCTCAGCGCCGTCCGCTCGCGGCGGATCTCCACCCCAGGGTGGAGATCGCGCGATCGCCACCGCGTACGGCTCGTAAGGCCTGGTGGCGGTCAGGCGTCCCAGGTGACGGGGAGGCTCTTGACGCCGCGGATGTCCGAGGTCTCCGGGCGCAGCGGGACCTCGTTCTCCGGTACGGCCAGGCGCAGCGTGGGGAAGCGGGCGAGCAGCGCGGGGAGCGCGACACGCATCTCGACGCGGGCGAGCTGCTGGCCGAGGCACTGGTGGACGCCGTGGCTGAAGGCCAGGTGGCCGCCGTCCCGCCGGTGCAGGTCGAGCCTATGGGGGTCGGGGAAGCGTTCGGGGTCGCGGTTGGCGGTGGCGAGCGACAGGATGACGGTGGTGCCGGCCGGGACGGTGTGGCCCGCGATCTCCACATCCTCCAGCGCGACCCGGTAGAACTGCTTGGCCACGGACAGGTACCGCAGCAGCTCCTCCACCGCCTGGTCGATGAGGGCGGGGTCGGCGCGCAGGGCGGCGAGCTGGTCCGGGTTGCGCAGCAGCGCGAACGTGCCGAGCGACAGCATGTTGGCGGTGGTGTCGAAACCGGCCGACAGCAGGATCAGGGCCATGCCCTGCAGCTCCTCGTCGGTCAGGTCGGTGTCGAGCAGGTCGCTGAGCACGTCGTCGGTGGGGTGGGCGCGCTTGGCGGCGACCAGTTCGGCGAGGTACTGCCGGGTCGCGACGTACGCGGCGATCAGCTTCTCGTCACTCGCCTCGCCGCCGAGGAAGATGTCGATGTTCTCCTGGAAGCGGTCCCGGTCGGCGTAGGGCACGCCCAGTAGCTCGCAGATGACCATGGCCGGGACGGGCTTGGCGAACGCGGTCACCAGGTCGGCCGGCGGGCCCGCCTGTTCCATGGCGTTCAGGTGTTCGGCGGTGATCTGCTCCACGCGTTCGGTGAGCAGCCGCATCCTGCGTACGGTGAACTTGCCGGCCAGGGGCTTGCGGTAGCGGCCGTGCTGCGGCTCGTCCATGAGCAGGAACTCGCCGGGCGGTGCCGGAGGGACCTCGATGTCGCCGTAGTCGACGGTCGGGTGGTGGCGCATGAGCTCCTTGCGGGAGCTGAAGCGGGGGTCGGCGAGGATCGCGCGGGCCAGGTCGAAGCCGGTGACGACCAGGCCCTCGTGGCCGTCGGCGAAGGTGAGCCGGCTGACCGGGCCATGCGTGCGGGCCGCGATCAGTCCGGCGGGCGGGTCGAACGGGCAGCCCGGCGGGGGCTCGGCGGGCATGGTGGTGAGGACGTGCGGGGATGCGGTCACGGTCATCCTTAGGGGAATCGGGGGCGTGGCTACTTGGTGATGCTAAGTACTGGTAGAAAGTAACACTGACTACCGGTACCTAGCAACGCTGAATAGTCCAATCGATCCCGGACGCGCCTGCCAGATCGCTTTATGCCCGTAATATCGAGTCATGACTCAGGGGCACCCGGAACCCGTCCGCCGCGACCAGTGGCGCGTCTCGCACGACGAGCGCGAAGCGGTGGTGGAACGGCTGAACAACGCCGCCGCCGAGGGCCGGCTCGACCTCGACGAACTGGACGTGCGCCTGAGCAAGGCGTTGACCGCCAAGACGTACGCCGACCTCGACGCCCTCACCGCCGACCTGCCGCCGGACGTAAGGGTGAACCAGGAGCCGCTGGTCCTCAGCGGCGGCATGCACGGCGAGACGCGTACCGGCCGCTGGGACGTGCCGCCCCGCATCATCGCGTACGGCGGCATGGGCTCCGTCAAGCTCGACTTCACCCAGGTCGAGAGCCGCCTGCCCGAGATCGCCATCGAGGCGCACGGCGAAATGGGCGGCGTCACGATCGTCATCCCCGACGACTGGGGCACGGAGACGTCCGGCATGAGCTCCGGGCTCGGCGGCTTCCGCGACAAGACCACCCCCGAACGGCAGCCCAGGACGCCGCTCGTCCGCCTGTCCGGCAACGGCGGCGCCGGGGGAGTGGTCGTCCGCCATCCCAACAGCTGGGAACGCCGCAAGCTGCGCCGCCTCCAAGAACGGCGCTGACGTCCCTCAGTGCTGCTCGGCGGGTGCCGGACGGCTGCTCTGGTGGGCCAGGAGGCGCAGCGCGTCGGCGGAGCCCGGGTCGTTCGGCGTATAGACCTCGAGCCGGTGGTCGGGGCTGTCGGGCTGGAGCCAGACCTGGTATGTGACGTTGGCGGCACCGACGGTGGGATGCCGCAGGTCAAGGGTGCCGACGGTGCAGTCGGCGACCTCCCCGATCGCCCACATCGTGGCGAACTCGGAGCTGCGCATGGTCAGCTCGCCGATCAGCCGCGCCAGGCGGGCGTCCGTGGGGAAGCGCCCGGCGGTGAGCCGGAGGTAGGCGACGTGGATGCGGGCCAGCTCGTCCCAGTTGCGGTGCAGGTCGCGGGTGAACGGGTCGAGGAAGAACATCCGCGGCATCGACGGGCGGCGCGCCGGATCCCGCGGGGCGTCGTACGGGACGTGCTCGGCCATGAGCGCGTGCCCGGTGCGGTTCCAGGCGAGCACGTCGCCCCGGCGGCCCAGGACGATCGCCGGCATCGCCTCGCCCAGCGACTCCAGCAGCGCGATGACCCTCGGGTGCGGCTGCTCCTCGGGAGGCTCTGACAGGCCGGAGGCGGAGGGCTGCCTGGCGAGGTTGTGGAGGTGCACGGTCTCGATCGGATCGAGCTGTAGCACCCGCGCGATGGCGTCGAGCACCTGCTTGGACGCGGTCTCCGCCAGGCCCTGCTCCAGGCGGGTGTAGTAGCCGACGCTCACGCCCGCGAGCTGCGCCAGCTCTTCGCGCCGCAGGCCCGGCACGCGGCGCGTGGTGCCGTAGGTGCGCAGCCCGGCCATGGCCGGTGTCACCTGGTCGCGCCGCCGCTTGAGGAACGTTCCGAGACTCTCCACACCAGCGATCGTAGGCGGAGGAATCGCCCTCGTGGGTGTACCTGTCAGGTGCACCCACAGCAGGGAGATGGCTGTGCGGGCCGCTCCCGGCGGACAGTGCGGGCCATGACCACACAGCATGTGCACTCGTCACCGGGGCTGCGGGCCTGGCTCGGCCTCACGGTGATCCTCGGACCCGTCCTGCTGGTCTCCATGGACGGATCCATCCTCTTCCTGGCGATGCCCCGGATCAGCCAGGACCTGACGCCGACCGCCGGCCAGGCCCTGTGGATCCTCGACGTCTACGGCTTCGCCGTCGGCTCCCTGCTGATCGCGTTCGGCAACCTCGGCGACCGGTATGGCCGGCTCAAACTCCTCATGATCGGCACCACGGTCTTCGGCATCGGCTCGGCGGCGGCCGCCTTCGCGCCGAGCGCCGAACTGCTGATCGTGGCCCGCGCGCTGATGGGCGTGGCGGGCGCGACCCTGCTGCCGTCGGCCCTGGCGGTGCTGAGCGAGTTGTTCACCGACCCGCGGCGGCGGGCACAGGCCATCGGCATCTTCGCCGCGGCGTTCGCGGCCGGGTTCGCCATCGGGCCGATCGCGGGCGGCGTGCTGCTGGAGCGGTTCTGGTGGGGCTCGGTGTTCCTGATCAACCTGCCCGTCACCGCCCTGTTCCTGATCTTCGCGCCCGCCCTGCTGCGCGAGGTGCGCGCGACGAGTCCGGGCCGGATCGACGTGCCGAGCGTCGTGACCTCCGCGATCGGGCTGCTACTTGTGATCTACGCCGTAAAGCGCGTGGCCGCTGACGGCCCGTCCGGCGGCGCGGCCGTCGCCGGTGCCGCGGGGCTGGTACTGCTGGCGTGGTTCGCCCGCAGGCAACGGCACCTCGCGCATCCCCTGATGGACTTCTCGCTCTTCCGCGACCGCGTCTTCACGCTGGCGATCGTCACCGGTCTGGTGCCGCTGGCGGCCTGGTCGGCGAGCGCGTACCTGGCGGGCGTCTACCTCCAGTCCGTCCTCGGCCTGCCGGTGCTGAACGCGGCGCTGCTCGCCGTCCCCGGCGCCGCCGTGCTCACCGTGACCTGCGTCGTCACGCCCCACGTCGTCGATCGCATCGGCAAGCGGGCCGCACTCGTCGCCTGCCACTTCTCCATCGCGGCCGGCCTGCTGCTCCTGCTGCCCACCGCCATCACGGGAGGGATCGGCTGGTACGTCGCCTCCACGGTCGTCGCCGGCGTCGGCTACGGCATCTGCTTCAGCGTCGTCGCCGACACCGCCGTGGACGCCGTACCCGTCGAGCGGGCCGGCTCGGCGGGGGCGATCGCGGAGACCAGCAACGAGATCGGCAACGCGCTCGGCATCGCGCTCCTCGGCTCGCTCGCCGCCCTCGTCTTCCGCCTGCAGGGGCCGGACCTCGCCCCCACCCTCGACGAGACCCTGCAGCTTCCGGACCTCACGCCGGTGCTCGCCGCCGAGGCCAAGACGGCGTTCGTCACCGGCCTGCACGCGGCCGCCGCCGCGGCCGCCGTCCTGCACGTCGTGCTCGGAGCCCTGGCCCTGCGCTGGCTCAGGAACGGCGGCTCACGTGCACACCGTCAGCAGGAGAACCCGAACCCGCCGGCTCAGTAGCCGTCGTGCGTCCGGCCGCCTGCTACGGGGTCGAGTCGCCGGTGTCTCCTGGACGGGCGTCGTCCTCGTCGGAGGCCGGTTCCTCATCGAGCGGCTCGTCTCCGGGGACATCGTCGGCCGGCTCGGGTGGCGTGGGCTCGAAGAGGGAGCCCGGCGGCTCGGGCGGGTCGGAGGGCGCGAAGGGCGGCGTCCAGGCGGCGGTCGCCTCAGGGTCGGCGTCGGGGTCCTGCGCGGATGCGTCAGCCTCGGGGCGCTGCTGTTCCGCGTCGGGCTTGGCGCCATCCCGCTCTTCGAGCTCGATCATGTTCTCGAGGGCCTCGATGAGCTGCCGCGTGAACGGGTTGTCCTCCTGAACGGGCGGCCTGACGGGCAGCGGGTTCGGGCTCGGGGCCGGAGCCGGAGCCGGGGGAACGAGGTCGACGGGCTCCGCGTGGTCCACGGCGGCGAGGCGGGCCCGGCGGGACCTGGCCACGAGCACCGCGAACACGGTCAGCAGGGCCGCCACGAGCAGCAGGGCCGAGGTGACCATCGCCGTGGTGGAGAAGTCCCGCTGCTGGCTGGACGCCGCGGTGTTGATGTGCGTCGGTGCGGCGGTGGTGGCCGTGGTGCCGGCGCCCGACGGCGTGGTTGCGGCGGCCTCCTCCTCGTCGGCGGCGTCATCCGGCGCGGCTGAGGTCACCGTCGACTTCGAGGACGAGTTCGCGGTGTCCTCCTCCTCCTCCTCCGCTGCTGAAGTGCTGGCGGACGATTCCGCTTCGTCGCTGGAGGAAGCGGCCTCTGACGGCTCCGACGTCGTCGCGGTCTCCTCGGGGGCTGGGGACTCGGTCTCAGCGGGTGCCTGCGACTCCGCGGGCGGCGGCTCTGACGCTGTGGCGGTCTCCGTGGGGGATGGCGATGCGGATGCCGTGGCGGTTTCCGTGGGCGAGGGCGATGCGGATGTCGTTGGGGTGGCCGAGGGAGACTCGGTGGGGGCGGGCGACTCCGACACGGTGGGGGTCGGGGTGGCCGACGGCGTCTCGGTGGACGTCGGTGTGTCGGAGGTAGGGGTGGCGGTGGGTTCGCCTGGCGTCGCGGTGGGGGTGGCGGTGGGTTCGCCCGATGTCGCGGTGGGGGTGGCGGTGGGTTCGCCTGGCGTCGCGGTGGGCGTGGCCGTCGGGGGGTGCGATGGCGACGCGGTCTCGTGCGGCGGCGTGGTCTCCTGCGGCGGTGCCGTTTCGTGCGGAGGAGCGCTGTGGTGGGGCGGGGTGCCGTCGTGCGTGGGCGCGTCCTGAGCGTGGGTCGGCTCCGGCGCGGGACGGGTTTTCACAGGTGACGGGCCGCCATCGTCGTGGCGGGAGTCGCCGTCATGAGATCCGTGCCGGTCCGGGCCGCCTTGGCCGGTGCCGTCCCGGCCGACACCGTCTCGGCCGACACCGTCTCGGCCGACACCGTCCCGGCCGACACCGTCCCGGCCGATGCCGCCGTGGCCGAAGCCGTCCCGGTCCGGGCCGGACGGGAACGACGGCTCGTTCCGGAAACCGTGGCCGAACTCCTGAGAGTCCCGGCCCTTCCCGTGAGAGCCCTGATACCTCCCTTGACCGTCCTGGGAGCCGTCCATGCCGGTACGCGGCCCGTCATGCGGGTCGCCCGGTGAGCCCGCGTGGCCATCGGGGGCCTGCCGAGCGGTGATCTCCGCGTCGTTCTGAGAGGACTTCTGGATGTCTGGCGTCATGGCAGTGGGGGACCTCCCGGGACCATTCCGGACGAAACCATTCAGACCATGATGAAGAGGATCATGAACGGCTTAAGGGGATAAACCGGAAGCCTGTGGGTGGAGCGAGCGTACATGAAGTTCTTGCAGGTCACACGCTCGGGAAGACGCGATCGACGGCGCTGCGGAGAGAGAAGCCCAAGCCGGAGAGGCACTGCCGCTGCTCAGGCCGACCCGAATGACGGAGAAAGATCTACCAAAGCCCCGCTGGTACGACGGCCGGCGCGACCCCGTGGGCCTCGGCTTCCCACGCATCCGGCCATGCATCCCACGACTCCGGCAAACCCCTTCACGGCCGCGAGCCGCGCTCATAGCCTCCCCGGCATGAGCGCCCCAACGTCGACAGCCGACCGCCGGCACCTCGTCCTCCGCCGCTGGCCCGCCGCGCTGGGAGTGGCGGTCGCGATCCTCTCCCTGGCGACCGGCGGCGACCGCGAAAGCCTGGCCATCACGCTGTCCGCCGCCGTCGGGTGCTACCTCGCCGCAGCGGCGCTGGGCAGGCCGTGGACCGTGTGGCCGGCCGTCCTCGGCGCGAGCCTGGTCGTCGTCATCGGCGAGCTGATCGGGATCGCCTGGTGGGCCGGCCTCGGCGGTACGTCCGCCGTCCTCGTCATCGTCGGCCTCGCCCTGCGGGCGCCGCGATCGGCGCTGCTCGCCCAGGCCTTCGCCGTGGCCGGGTTCGGCTGCGCCGTCGCGATCTCCGTTCTCGTCACACCTCGGGTGGGCTTGGTCGTGGCCGGGCTCGCGCTCGCGAGCCACGCGGTCTGGGACGCGATCCACCTTCGCCGCAGGCTGGTCGTCGCCCCGTCGCTGGCCGAAGCCTGCATGTTCCTGGACGTGCCCCTGGGCCTCGGAGCCATCGTCCTCGCGTTCGCGGGCTGAGCCGGGGACCGGTCAGGGCGCGTTCCGCCGGCCGGCGAGCCGGAAGCGGTGCCGGTAGGCGGACGGCGAGACGCCGAGAACGCGCAGGAACGCCCGCCGCATCGTCTCATCCGAGCCGAACCCGCAGGACCGCGCGACGGCGGGCACCGGGTCGTCGCCGGACTCCAGGAGTGCCTGTGCGGCCTCGACCCGGACGCGTTCGACGAACTGGCCGCACGTCATCGCGAGCTCGCGCCGGAACAGCCGGCTCAGCTGGCGCTCGCTCACCGCGAGCTTGGCCGCCATCGTCGGGAGGCGGTGGTCACCGGCCGGATCAGCGGCCACGAGGTCCAGCGCGCGGCGCAGGGTCGCGCTGCGCGGACCGGCCATGGCGTCGCGGGCGCGGAACTGCGACTGGCCGCCGGGCCGCTGCAGGAACACGACCAGGTACTTCGCGACCGCGCGCGCCCGGTCCTCGCCCCGGTCCTCGCCGACGAGCGCGAGCGCGACGTCGATCCCGGCGGTCACCCCGGCGGACGTGACGATCGGGCCGTCCCGTACGTAGATGGCGTCGGGTTCCACGCGTACCTGGGGAAACGCCTCCGCCAGCGCCGCGCAGGCCAGCCAGTGGGTCGTGGCCCGCCGCCCGTCGAGCAGCCCCGCCCGCGCGAGGACGAACGCTCCTGTGCACACGGAGACCACCCGCCGCGCGCGGGCCGCCACCCGTCGTACGGCGTCCACCAGCTCGGGCGGCACGCGGGCGAACTCGTCCCGGGGGTATCCCGGCACGACCAGGGTGTCCACGTCGCCGTCCAGCGCGCCGAGCGCGAGGTCGACGCTGAGCGAGATGCCGACGTCGGTGCGGACGGGCCGTCCGTCCACCGAGGCCAGCCGCACCCGGTAGCCCCCGGCGCTGCCGAACACCTGGACGGGCCCGGCGACATCGAGCAGCAGCACGCCGTCCGACACGGCGAAGACGACATCGCTCATGGGGGAGGCCGTCAGCCGATGGAGCCGCTGAGCTCGCTGCTGCCGCCGCCGCCCGAACCGGCGCTCGAACTCATCGAGGTCGCGCGGCCGTCGACATAGGCAACCGCTGTCATGGAGCCGTCGGTCAGGCGCTTGACGGTCAGGCGCCAGGTGTCCTTGCCGGGCGCGTCGAGCGTGATGTCCTTGCGCCAGGGGAGCGTCACCTGGGGTTCGGTCGTGGACTTGCCGTTGATCACGTATGTGAGAGAGTACGTTCCTTCGCCTTGGAGGTCGAGGGTGAGCGTGTGAGGCTCGTCGCCGGCGCACGCGGCCGCCAGCAGGAGGGTGGCGGCCGGGATCAGCGGGCGCGCCCGTCTACCTAAGGTGGTCACGCGATCACTCAACCATGAGGATCGCCCGGCCGCCAGCGGAAATCGGCCGCCAAGACAGAACGGTCGATCCACTAGGATGGCAGCATGCGTACCGACACCGAAGGCCGGCCGTCCGAAGCGCGGTCCCGGCTCCTCGAAACGGCCACCCGGCTCTTCTACGGGGAGGGCATCCACGCCGTCGGCATCGATCGCATCGTCAACGAGGCGCAGGTCACCCGTGCCACCCTCTACCGGCACTTCCCCGGCAAGGAGGAGCTGGTCCTCGCCTACCTGAGCGGGGTCGACAAGGCCATGCGGGCCCCGGCCGAGGAGGCCCAGGCGGCCGGGCTGCCGCCCGCCGAGGCGATCCTGGCCATCAGCCGTTCCATCGCCGAGGGCATCCAGTCGCAGGGCTTCCGCGGCTGCGCTTTCCTCAACGCCGCCGCCGAATATCCCGACCCCGAGTCGCCGGTGCGCAAGGCCGTGATCGCCCACCGCCAGTGGTTCCTCGACACGATCACGGACCTGCTCGCTCAGATCCGCCACGACGGTGCCGAGCCCGCCGCGCGCCACTACGTGATGCTGCGCGACGGCGCGATGGCGGCCGGCTGCCTGTTCGACCCCGAGCTGGTCAGCGAGACGTTCCTGCACGGGGTCGAACGGCTGCTGGAGGTCTACACCGCCACCGGCGACGCCGCCGCGGCGGGCGGCTGACGCGACGCCCTCCCGCTCATCGGGCCGGTCTCATGGCTCCGGCCACTCGGTGTCGTCCGGCTCCCAGATGGGACGCAGCGGACGGGTGTCGACCTCACCGTCCGGCCTGCCCGGCGCCGCGTTCGCCAGCCGTGTGATCGCCACGACGCGCCCGTCACGGCTCTGCGCACCGGTGGCCTGGACGCCCGGCAGGAACGAGCCGGGCGGCGTCCCGGGAACCGGCGTGGGAGACAGCAGCGCCACCACCTGCGGGCCCGGCGACGGCTCGGGCCGCGAGCGTTCTTCCGGCAAGGTCTCGCCGGCATCGGCGGTGTTGAGAGCGGCGTTGAGAACGGAAGCGTTCATCAGACACCTCCTCGTCACCCCGTACGTGCTCCAACCGGAGGATGCTGCCTGACACGTCCCATTGTAGGAAGCCCGGTTGCGTCAAGCCGGATCTCACTGTTGAGTACGGGTGCACCGGGAGCCGAGGCGAGGGAGCCGCCGATGTACCCCGACCCGACGATGGCACGCATCGGCGAGGGTGTGGAGCTGCACCACCAGCGCGGGCAGCGGGAGGCCGCCCGCGAGCTGTTCGCCCGCATCTGGGATGACATCGGCGGCGAGCGGGGCGACCCGCTGCACGTGTGCGTGCTCGCCCACTCCATGGCCGACGTGCAGGACGATGTACGCGAAGAGCTGACCTGGGACCTGCGGGCGCTGGCGGCGGCCGATCGGATCACCGATGAGCGGGTGGCCGAGGCGGGCGTGCCGCTCTCGGTGGCGGGCCTGTATCCGTCGCTGCACCTCAACCTGGCCGAGTGCTACCGCAAGCTGGGCGATCTCGGCAGTGCCCGCGAGCACCTGCGGCGGGCGCGGGAGGAGATCGGCGTACTCGCCGACGACGACTATGGCCGTCTCATCAGGGGCGGTCTGGAACGGCTCGCCGAGCAGCTGGGCGAGGCCCCTTAAGACCTGACGTTTCCGGATGAATGCCCGCCCGTCCGGGTACGAGTAGTCGGCATCGGGTGAAACGTCTGGGAGGTCGACCGTGAACAGGCCGGCGCACTGGTTCTCCGATGCGCTGTTCCCGCATGGCACGAACAAGCACGGCCCCCTGCCGGCGCTGCTCGTCATGCTGATGGTCTCCTCCGGCCTCGTCGACGCCGTCACCTTCCTCGGCCTGAACCACGTCTTCGTCGCCAACATGACCGGCAACGTCGTCTTCTCCGGCTTCGCGATCTCCGGCTCGCCCCGGCACCAGCTCTGGGCGCACCTGCTGGCCCTGGCGGCCTTCGCCGCCGGGGCGTGGAGCGAGGGCCGCGTGGCCAGAAAGATCGCAGAACCCCGGCGCCGGTTGTTCCACCTCACGGCCACGCACGCGATCCTGGTAGCGGCGGCGCTGGCCGTGGTCCTGCTGACAGGTGAGCGGGGCCCCGGCCCGCAGGCGGCGCTGATCGTGCTGCTCGGCTACGGCATGGGCATGCAGAACGCCGTCGCGCTCCGCATGGCGGTGCCCGACCTGGTCAACATCACGGTCGTCACGAGCATCGTCACCCGGCTGGTGTCGGAGAAGGCCGAGCACGCGTGGCGGCGCCGGGCGTGCGCGGTCGCCGCCCTGTTCGCCGGCGCGCTCGTGGGCACCGGGCTCTACCTGGCCGCCGGCATGGCCGCGCCGCTGGCGGCGGACTTCGTCCTGCTCGCCCTCATCGCGTACGTGGCCCGCGACCTCATGCCGCGCCCGGTGCAGCGGTAGCGGCTTCAGGCGGGTTCTTCCAGCTTGCGGGCGATGGCCTCCAGCGCGGCCAGGTCCTCGCGGGAGAGCCGGTCGATCACGTGGCGGCGCACCGACTCCAGGTGGGCGGGGGCGGCGTCCTCGAGCGTGCGCAGGCCGTGCTCGGTGAGCACGAGAAAGCAGCCGCGGCCGTCGTCGGGATCGGGCTCGCGGCGTACCAGGCCGCGCTCCTCCATGCGGGTGGCGTGCCGTGAGAGGCGGCTGCGCGACCAGCCCATCTTGGCGGCCTGATCGCGCAGCGTCGCGGAGTGGCCCGGCCGTTCCGACAGTGTGCTGAGCACCTCGTAGTCGGGGTCGGACAGGCCGATCGCGGCCAGGTCCGCCGCGGTGCGTGACTGGATCGCGATCATCATGCGGCGCAGGGCGCGCCAGGCGCGCTCCTCGTCGGTGTCGAGCCAGCGCACCGTCTCGCCGGACCGTTTCGTTGACATGTAAACAAGATAGCAGCTAGCGTTCGTTTACGTGTCAATGACTTCCCTGCGGATTCTCGTGATCACGTGCAGCACCCGTCCCGGCGCACTTGGCCCGGTCGTGACCCGGTGGCTGACCGGCGCCCTCGCCGAACGGGCGGCGCAGCTCGGCGCCGAGCTCGTACCCGTCGCCCTGAGCGACCTTGACCTGCCGTTCCTCGACGAAGAGGAGCCGCCCGCCGGCGGCCGCTACCGCAACGAGCACACCCGGCGGTGGAGCGCCATGGTGGACGCCGCCGACGGCTTCATCGCGGTCACCCCCGAGTACAACTACGGCATGCCGGCCGCGTTCAAGAACGCCCTCGACTACCTGAGCAGGGAGTGGGCGTGGAAGCCGATGGGCTTCGTCAGCTACGGCAACACCTCGGCCGGCACCCGGTCGGTCCAGCACGCCAAGCAGGTCGTCACCACGCTGCGGCTGGTGCCGCTGGGCGCGACGGTCGCCCTGCGCATCGGGGACGCCGTCGAGGGCGGGAGCCTGCGCCCGGACCCCGCCCGCGATCGGGCCGCCGCCGGGATGCTGGACGAGCTGGTCCGCCTGGCCCACGCCCTGCGGCCGATGCGCGAGCGCCTGCGCCCCGATGCCGTGCCCGCGCCGCTGCCCGGCGCGTACGTCAGGCCGCTGACCCCGGACGACGCCCCGGACGTCCTGGTGTTGCAGCGCTGCTGCTGGGTGGATGAGGCGCTGGCCAACGACACCCTGGACATCACGGCCCTGGGGGAGTCGCTGGAGGACGTACGCGCCTGGCTGGCGGCCTGGCAGGCGCTCGGCCTGTGGCGGGACGGCCGGCTGCTCGGCATGGTGCGGACGCGCCGCGTCGGCGACGACTGGCACGTGGGCCGCCTCGCCGTCGTCCCCGACCTGCGCGGCCAGGGCGCAGGACGCCACCTCCTGCACGAGGCCGAGTCCGCCGCCGAGCCGGGCTGCCGCCGCATCGTGCTGTCCACCGGCGCGCGCAGCGCCCGCAACCTCCGCCTCTACCAGGCCCAGGGCTACCGGGTGGAGTCGTCGGACGGTCTTTCGACGGTCCTGGCCAAAGCCGTTTCCGCGTATGCCGGTGACGAGCCGGCGATGGCGAGCTGACCTGCCGCGACACCGATGTTCGAGGCTGCCGGCCCGGAGTGGCTGCAGAACATACCGAAAACATACCGGTCATCCGTAACGTTCCTTGCGTTCATCGCCACAACCGACGAATCACGGCAGAGGGGGCTACGAATGACGTGTTTCAGCCTGCGTGGAGAAGGCCAGAAGAGGTGCCGGCGCCTCGATCAGCAGGACCTCGTGCTGCTTCCGCTGAGCCGGGCGGCGTGCCCGGGAAGGTGATCGCGCGCCCGGAGCCGTACCAGGTCGCCCCAGGTCAGGTCCTGGTCCGGCACCGGCTCGCCGCCCCGCGTGACCAGGCGCAGGCGCACGGCAACGGTGGCGGCGGCTTCCGGCAGTTCGCCGATCGCGGCCACGAGGTCGGCTCCGTGGCGGCGGACGAGGTCGATGCGCTCGGCGTGCGTGGTGGAGGCGATGAGCGCGGCGATCGCGTTCGCGTCCATGGCGGGGCGGTTGTCGATCGTGACGGGCAGGTTCGCGTGCAGCCGGCGGGCGGCGGTGGCGAGCATGCGGTCGCTCAGCGCTATGTGGCTCAGCGTCCAGTCGGCCTCGGGTGTCGGCTCGCCGATCGCCCGCGCGGCGGCGATCAGGTCGGTGTAGGCGGCTTCCAGTGCTGTGGTGTCCATGGCGTTCCTTCGAGTCAGGCGGGGATCGGGCGGCGGCGCTGTACGCGGGCCAGCGCGGCCGGCAGCACCAGGCAGAGCAGGGCGACGGCGGCGGCGAACCACTGCACGGCCGCGAGCAGGCCGGTGACCGTGGCGAGCAGGCCGACGCCGATCACCGGCAGCCCGACACCGAGGTAGACGACCACGTAGAAGCCGGACAGCACCTCGGCGTGCCGGTCGCGCGGGGCGGCCTGGCTGACGGCGGTGAGGCCGCCGAGGAACACCAGGCCCTGCCCGACGCCGCCGACCACGGTGGCGGCCAGCAGCAGGGGCGGCGACGAGACGGCCCCGGCCAGCGCCAGCAGGACGAGCCCGGCGGCCAGGAGCGGAAGTCCGGCCCGCTCCAGGCGCCGGGCCGGCCTGCCGTACCCGGCGAGCTGGGCGAGCGCGGAGCACAGCAGCATCAGCGCGACGGCCGCGCCGCTCAGGAACAGGTTGCGGCTGCCCGAGAGCGTCGCGACGTACGCGGGGACGAGCGAGAGGAAGAGGCCGACCACGGCGAAGGCGAGGAAGGCCGCCGTCCCGCTGGTCGCGAACACCGGCCGGACCTCGGCGGGCACCTCCGGGCGGCGGGGCCGCCAGCGGCTCGTCGCCTCCGCCTTGGGCAGCGCCAGGATCACGGCCGCCGCGGGGACCAGCAGCGCGATCTCCAGCACGTACGGCAGGACGTGCGGGGCCGGGGCGTACTCGGCCAGCAGCCCCGCCAGCACGGGCCCGAGCCCGAGCCCGGCTGCGGCGGCCACGGTGGACACCAGCGCGGCCCTGCGGCGGTCGCCGGTGGGTTCGAGCTCGGCGAGCACGGCGGTCAGCGCCCCCGACGCCGTGCCGAGCGCGATGCCCTGCAAAACGCGGGCGGCGAACAGCCACGCGGTGCTCTCGGCCAGCGCGAACGCCAGCGACCCCAGCGCCGCCACGCCCACCGCCGGCAGGAGCACCGTGCGGCGGCCCACGGTGTCCGCCAGCGGCCCGGCCACCAGCAGGGACGGGATCAGCACGGCGGCGTACACGGCGAAGATCAGCGTCACCACCAGCGGCGAGAAGCCGAAGCGCTCCTCATAGCCGCGATACAGCGGCGTGGGCAGATTCGTGCCGGTCAGCAGGACCAGCATCGCGTACGCGGTGCCCCAGAACTTCCAGCGGGCACGGCGATCCACGGACATGGGTCCTCCAGTGACAGGTTATGTTCGGGTTCGCCGAACATAACACATGTTCATGAATCCTGAACATGGTTGGTAGGCTGGACCCATGGCCAGCAGGACCGCCACCGCACTCGTCCACCCCGACCGCGCCGACCTGGAGTTCACCACCGTGCTCGCCGCCCTGAGCGACCCGGTGCGGCTGGCCATCGTCGCCCGGCTCGCCGACGTGTGGCCCGACGGAGAGCTGGCGTGTACGACGTTCGCGCTGCCGGTCAGCAAGTCCACCCAGAGCGGCCACTTCAAGGTGCTGCGCGAGGCCGGCGTGATCCGGCAGCGGGACGAGGGCACCCGCAGGCTCAACAGCCTGCGCCGCGACGACCTCGACGCCCGCTTCCCCGGCCTGCTCGACATCGCCGTTCCGCAGGGCCGCGCCATCCTCGCGACCTGGTGACCGGGTACGTCCGCGCCGGCTACCGGGTCGCCGCCCGCGCGGAGCGGCAGGACTGGTGGGATGCCGGGCTCACCGTGCCCCGGCTGGTGTCGCTGAGCGACTGCATGGTGGAGCTGGTGGCCTCGGACTCCGCAGGCTGGGACCACTGGTTCGCCGACCCGGAGGAGGCCGAGAGCGCCAGGCGGCGGGCGGGTCCCGGATGGCACGTGCTCGGGGTCGGGTTCGCCGCCGCCGACCTGCCCGAGCTGCTGGCCGACATGGCCGACGGCGCGAAGGCGGCGGGCGACACCCTCCCGGAACGGCTGGAGCGGCGCGAGCCGTTCCCCGGCCCCGGCGAGCGGCGGCTGGGGTTCGAGCCGGTCGGCTACGGCGGCGGGATCTGGCACTCCTGGACCTGCATCGGCGGCCTCGTCACCGACGTCGCCCGAGCCACCCGCATCCGGCCCGGCTCCGGCGGGCTGATCCTCGACGAGCAGCAGGCGCGCAGGGCCGCGCAATGGCTCACCGCCTCGGGGCTCGGGGAGCCCAAGGTGTACTTCTGGTCGGCCGCGCTGGTCACCGCACCGATCCCGGCGGGTTGAGCTCAGAGGACGCGCCGGCGCGAGTTCAGGAGGCGCGGCGGCGGGATCGGGCCGAACCCGACGGCACGAGTTCAGGAGGCGCGGCGGCGCGACCGGGCCAGCGCGAGACCGCCGAGAAGCATGGCGATCGGGCCGACCACCAGGTCCACGAAGCCGCCGACGATGCCGTACCCGGTGCCGGGACCGCCCTCGGCGGCGGCCACGACCAGCCCGCCGATGACCGCGGCACCCAGCCCCGCGGCCAGGGCGACGATGGCACCCCTCCTCGTGGAACGGACGAGGGCCAGGCCCCCGATGACGATGCCGGCAACGCCCAGCACCCCGCCCACCACCGACCAGAGGCGACCGGTGGTCAGGTCGTACGCACCGACAGGCTGGGCCAGAACCTGCGCGGCGGCTGCGCTCAGCGCGTGCGAAATGAACATGGTGATCCTTTCGGTCGATCGGGTTCGTTGTGATCAGCCGCTCAGCTCGACGCGGCGGCCCGGTTCCGAGCCAGGCCGCCGAGGAAGGCGCCGGCCAGGCCGAGCGCGAGGGCCACGGCCGCCCCGAAAACGCCGTTACCGGTGCCGAGACCGCCATCGGCGACGGCCAGCTTCACCGCGCCGTTGACCCCGCCGATCAGCCCCAGCGTCAGGGCCGCGACGGACAGCCTTCTGCCACCGGTGCCGGGACGGCGGGCGGAGCGCAGTGCCAGCCAGCCGGTGATCGCGCCGGCCAGCGCCACCAGGGCGGCCACGCTCGCCCAGACGCGCGCGGGAGTGCCGATGAAGGTGTCGATCCCCTGGCCCGCGCATTCCGCGGGCGACGTACAGACCGGCGATGCGAGTGCGAGCAGGAGGGACATCGGACGTCCTTTCGGTCGGGTGGCGGGTGCCCGCGAGCGTTCTGCGGGCTTCACGTGATCGAGCGTCGCGCCGATGAGGGGGCCGCCGCCTCGGGCAGCGGACGGCGGCCGGTACGCAATCGCGCGTACACATCCGCTCCCTCGGTACGCCCGCCGACGTAGACGGGCCGGGACTGCGGGCTGAGGCGGTCCTGCCTGCGGCGATCGTAGGATCTCGGCATGGAACACCGCGTGCCGTCGCTGCGCCTGCCGGTTGCGGTGCAGGACGCGTTGCTCGCGCTCTTCATCGCCGTCATGCAGGTCCAGGGCACGATCGTGCGCAACGCCGGCGAGGTCGTGCAGCGCCCGCTCGACGGCCTCGCGTACGCCCTGCTCATCGTGAGCGGCCTGGCCGTCGCCGTGCGCCGCCGCTGGCCGGTGCCGGTGTTCGCCGTGGCCGCGCTCGCCAGTGCGGCGTACTACGTCCTCGGCTACCCCGACGGGTCCGGCTGGCTCGGGCTCTTCATCGCCCTCTACACGGTCGCCGCTTACGGCGACGGACGCCGCTCGCTGCTGATCGCCGGTGGAGGCATGGCCGTGCTCTCCGCCTGCTGGCTGGTCGCCGCGGCCGACATCGAGCCGCGCGCGGCGATCGGCTGGGTGTACTTCAGGATCGGCGCGTCGGTGATGAGCGTCGCGCTCGGCGAGTCCGTACGGACCAGGCAGGTCATCGCCGCCGAGGCCCAGCGCCGCGCCGAGCTGGCCGAACGCACCCGCGAAGAGGAGGCCAGGGCGCGCGTCGACGCCGAACGGCTGCGGATCGCCCGCGAGGTCCACGACACCGTCGCGCACGCCATAGCCATCATCAACGTCCAGTCAGGGGTGACCGCGCACGTCCTCGACAAGCGGCCCGACGTGGCGCGCGAGGCGCTGCGCACCATCGAACAGACCAGCTCCCGCGCGCTGCACGAGATGCGGGCCATCCTCGGCGTGCTGCGCGGCGACGACGAGGAGGGGCGGGTGCCGTACCCGGGGCTTGACCAGATCGGCGAGCTGGCGGCCAAGGCCCGTGACGCCGGGCTGGACATCACGATCGAGGAGGACCCGCCGGTCGCGCCGCTGCCCAGCGCGGTCGGCGGCGCCGCGTACCGGATCGTCCAGGAGTCGATCACGAACGTGGTCCGCCACGTCGGCCCCACCCGGGTGACGGTGGCGCTGCGTTCCGGGCCGGACGCGTTGGAGATCCGCGTGACCGACGAGGGCCGCCGTGAGGCTCCCGTCCAGGAGGCGTACTCCGAGCCCGGTCGCGGGATCATCGGCATGCGCGAGCGCTGCCTGCTGCTCGGCGGGGAGTTCGACGCCGGTCCGAGGCCGGGCGGCGGGTTCGAGGTCAGAGCACGGCTGCCGCTCGCGCCGACGGGAGCGCGCCTGTGACCATCAAGGTGCTGATCGCCGACGACGAGGGCCTCGTACGGTCCGGGTTCAAGGTCCTGCTCGACCTCGAGGACGACATCACGGTGGTGGGGGAGGCCACCACCGGTGCGGAGGCCGTCGAACGTGCCCGCGCCACCCGTCCCGACGTCGTGCTCATGGACATCCGCATGCCCAAGGTGGACGGCATCCAGGCCACCGCCGAGATCGCCGGGACGCGCGGGCTGGAAGAGGTCCGCGTGCTCATCCTCACCACGTACGACACCGACGAGTACGTCTTCGACGCCCTGCAGGCCGGGGCCAGCGGCTTCCTGCTCAAGGACGCCGGACCGGCCGAGCTGCTGCACGCCATCCGGGTGATCGCCGCGGGGGAGGCGCTGCTCGCGCCGCGCATCACGCGCCGCCTCATCGGCCACTTCGCCGCGAGCCGGGCCGCCGCCAAGGCCGCCGAGGACCGGCTGGCGGTGCTGACCGAGCGCGAGCGCGAGGTGCTGGCGCTGGTGGGGGAGGGGCTGAGCAACCAGGAGATCGGCGCCCGGCTGTTCCTCAGCCCGGCCACCGCGCGTACGCACGTCAGCCGGGCGATGACCAAGCTGGGCGCCCGCGATCGCGCGCAGCTCGTCGTGATCGCCTACCAGACCGGCCTGGTCAGCCCGTAAGCACCTGTCAAGGATCCTTGACAGGCGTGCATGGTGTGTCAAGGATCCTTGACACCATGAGCGACTTGGATCGAGCGCTTCGAACGTTGCGCGACACCTTGGACGAGCTGATCCGCGACGACCCCATCGCGGCGATGCGGGCCGCGGCGCAGGCCGAAGCCCTCGCGCGCGACGCCGCACAGCGCGCCGTCGCGGCGGCCTGCATCACGGCGCAGGCGTCGTGGACGGACGTCGGCGCCGCCTTCGGCGTCAGCAGGCAGGCCGCCCACCAGCGCTTCGCCCGCCACGTCCGGTCGGCCCGCCGATGATCCGGTCCCGCGCCCGGGTGGCTCGCCGATGGTCGGGTCCCAGGCGCTGGCTCTGCTCAGCGCCGTCGGCACCCTCGCCTTTCTCGCCGCCGCTCTAACGCTTCACGGACTGCAGCCGGAGCTGGATCCGGTCAGCGTGACGGTCAGCGAGTACGTGCTCGGCTCTGGCGGGTGGCCGTTCACCGTGGGATGCGCGGCCTGGGGGCTGGATTCGCTCGCGCTGGCCGCACTCCTGGCCGGAACCGGCCGGTCGCGTACCAGTACTGCGCCGCCGGCCGGCGCCGGTCGGCGGCGTGCCGGTGCCAGGTTGCCGGCCGGCGGCGGTCAGTCACGTGCCGGGATCGCGCTGCTGGTGGCGTGGGCGGTCGGTATTCTGCTGGTCGCGATCTTTCCGACCGACCCGATCGACCGGGCGAGCCACGTCAAGACGCCCCTGACCCGGGAGATCCGCGAGGCCGTCGAGCGGACCTGGGGCGTCACAGGCGATGGCGAGCGGCTGCACGGCGGGGAGGAGTCGGCGGCCTACCGCCTCGACGGGCACGTCATCCGCATCGGCCCGGCCGGGCGCGCCGCCGCCGAGCTGGAATGGTGCCACGCGATCGCCCGCCACGCCGCCGCCGGGCTCCCCGAGGCCGTCGCGCCGCTGCCGACCTCCGAGGGGACGACGGTCATCGTCGTGGCGGGCCGCCCGATCTCGTGCCGGCCGTACGTCGAGGGCGAATGGCCGGACGCCGACGTCCCCGCCCAGCGCGACGCCGGGGCCCGCCTGCTCGCCAGGCTGCACAGAGCCCTGGCCGACGTACGTCCCGGCCCGCGCCCGGTGCCCGCCTTCCAGGAGTCCGGCCTGTACGGCGACCCGCCCCGGGACGCCGCCGAGCTGCGCGACCCCGACCTGGACCGCTGGCTCGCCGGCTTCCGCGCCCGCCACCCCACCCGCCACCCCCTGCACGGCGACTACTACACCGGCAACACCCTGGCCAGGGACGGCCGGCTCGTGGCGGTGCTGGACTGGGACGAGGCGTTCGTCGGCGCCCCCGAGCTGGAGCTGGGCGCCGCCGCTCTGGAGTGGGGCGACGACGTGGCCGGGCCGAGCAGGGAGTTCGTGGCCGCCTACCACGAGGCGGGCGGCACGGCGCGGCCGCTGGATGAGGAGTCGCCGGCCCAGCTCGTACGGCACAAGCTCCGCAGGGAGTACGCCTACTTCCACAAGGCCGTCCAGGCGGGCGTGCGGCACGACGAGGAGGACCTGGAATATCACCGCATCCGCGTCGAGCTGTTCCACCGCCTCAGCCCCTGACCAGCGCTCAGGCGTTCCCGGGGCACGGGGCGCCGGCCGTCTCTGAGACGCGGGGCTGCAGGCGGCTCTGGAACGCGGCGGTGTCAAGCGTCCTTCAGGCCGGAACGTGACGCGTCCTGAAGACGCCGTGCGGTCAGGCGTTCTTCGGGCGTGGCGCGGTGATGCGGCGGACGGCTTCGAGGAGCGCGGCGCGATGCTCGCGGAGCCGTCCGGCCGAGCGGGGATCGTCGCCCGCGACCGCCGCCAGCGCGGGTGGGGCGTCGAGCCAGCTCTCGGTCAGGCGCAGCACCATGGCGAACAGGTCCACCGCGGGCAGGCGGTCGTCGATGCGGCCCTCGCGCTGCGCGGCGGCGACCGCCTCCACCTTCGCGCGGTAGCCCTCGATCTCGGCCTCGCCGGGCTCGCCCTGCTCGAAGCGGCGCCAGGCGGCGAGCCTGGCGGTCTGCGGGTGGGCGAGCATGTAGTCGAATCGGGCGCCGGCGTACGCGACGAGGTCGCCGTCGATGAGCGGCGTCTCGCGGGCCAGCTCGCCGATCTGGCGCCGCAGCACGGCGTCGAACAGCTGCTCCTTGTCGCCGAAGTAGACGTACAGCAGGCGTTTGTTGGCGCCGGCCCGCTCGGCGATACGGTCGATGCGGGCGCCGGCCAGGCCGTGCTCGGCGAACTCGGTGGTGGCCGCGGCGAGCAGCAGCTCCTTGGTGGCGGCGCTGTCGCGGGGGCGTGAAGATCGCGAGGCGTTCGTGGCCATGCGGATCACTCTAGCGCAAGTAACTAACTTTTGATTTACGTCGTGAGCGCCAGCCGGCCGGCCCGGGCGTCTTCTGCTCGCCCAAGGAGCCCGACGCGGCCATCGTCGTGCCGCGCGAGGTGGTCGAGCTGGGCATCACCGCCTACGCCGCGTTCTTCCCGCTCGGCGGCTTCACCCCGCTGCGGACGCTGAGCGACGTCGCCGCCCGCCTCGGCGCCTCGCCGCAGCAGGTGGCGCTGGCGTCGCTGCTGCGCAGCCGGGCGTACTGCTGCATACGGCTGATGGACATGCCGGTCTCGCGCAGCCGGATCAGGAACTCCAGCCAGCCGAGGTCGGAGGCCGCGTAGCTGCGATGGCCGTGGGGAGTGCGCGCGACCCGTTCGATCAGCCCGGCCCGTTCGTAATAGCGCAGTGTGTCGGCGGAGAGGCCGGTACGTGCGGCGACCTGGGTGATCGTGAGGGCCGGCGGCTCCTGCTTGAGTGCATGTCCGTCGCTCATGGGACGAACGCTAGGTGTTGGAGTGCACTCCACGTCAAACGGCGGAGAAGGTGTGCAGCAGGAACCGGATGCGGGTGGTGAGCTCGTCGGCCGTACGGACGAACGCCGCATGACCGCCCTCGCCGGCCGGGTCCGGCAGGCTCCAGTGCGTCACCTCCGGGGCCCCCGGGAACTCGGGGCACACCTCGCGCACCCGGTCGCACAGGGTGATCACCCGGTCGAAGCGCCGGCCGGCGAGCTCGTCGAGGTGCTTGGGGCGGTGGCCGGTCATGTCGAGCCCGCGTTCGTGCATGACGCGGACGGCGTCGGGGTGCAGCGGTTTGGGCGCGCTGCCCGCGCTGGCGACCTCGACCCGTGGGCCGCCGAGATGGCGCAGGATCGCCTCGGCCATCTGCGACCTGGAGCTGTTGCCGGTGCACAGGAACAGCACCCGGACGGGCGGCGGCGCGGCCGAGCCGTCCGGCGGCGGGGGCGGCGCGGCCGGGATCATGCGCAGGCCCGGGTGCAGCGCCGCCCCGGCCCGTACGAGCAGGTCGCGGCAGGCGGCGAGGTCGAGGCTGTAGTACGTGTCGCGCTTGTCGGCCGAGCTGCGCCGCATGGTCACCAGCCCGCCCGCGCGCAGCCGGCCGAGATGGTACGACGTCAGGCCCTGCGTCTGGCCGACCAGCGCCGTCAGCTCGCGGACCTGCCGGTCGCCGCGCGCCAGCTCGCTCAGCAGCCGCCACCGCACCGGGTGGCCGGTCAGGCGCAGGAAGTCCGGCGGCGGGGGAGTGTCACTCATCGTATGTCTCAACATACATCAAAATGATTCGATCAGTCAGAGAAGGGAGTGCGCCAGGCCGATCGCGGCGCCGCCCGCGATGAGCCAGGCGTTGTTCAGCCGGGTACGCCACAGCAGCACCAGACTGATCAACGCGATGGCGGCGGTCGGCAGGTCGATGAGCGCGGTGCGCGCGAGCTCGTGGGACACCCCGGCCATGAGCGCCAGCGCGGTGGCGTTGACGCCGTCGAGCAGCGCGGACGTCCACCGTGATGCGCGCAGCCTGCTCGTGATCCTGGTGAGCAGGCCGACGAAGACGAACGACGGCAGGAAGATCGCCACGGTCGCGAGGAACGCGCCGGCCGGCCCGGCGACGAGGTAGCCGACGAACGTGGCCGTGGTGAAGACCGGACCCGGCGTCACCTGGCCGACCGAGACGGCGTCGGTGAGCTGCTGCGAGGTGATCCAGCCGAGCCGCTCGACGAAGTCGCCCTGCAGGAAGGCCAGCAGAACGTAGCCGCTGCCGTACAGCACCGAGCCGATCTTCAGCATGGTGAGGAAGAGCTGGGCGAGCTGGCCCCCGGCCGGGTCGGGGAACGTGGGCGCGCCGCCGAGCGCGAGCACGGGCGCGGCGAGCAGCCCCTGCAGGCCCTCGCGCGAGCGCGGCAGGTGCGCGGCGGCGGCCAGCAGCGCGCCGGCCGCGAGGATCAGCAGCTCGTTGACGCCCAGCAGGTACGCCGCCAGCGCCGCGACCGACACCGCACCCAGCCACCAGGACTTGATCACGGTCTTCAGCAGGCCGAACAGGGCGTGGGCGATGATGGCGATCACCACGGGGACGACGCCGTACAGGATGCCCTCGACCGCCGGGGTGCCGCCGTAGGTGACGTACGCCCAGGCCAGCGCGGTGACGATGAGCGCGGCGGGCAGGATGAAGCACGCCCCCGCCAGGATCAGGCCACGCCTGCCCGCCCGGTCGTGGCCCAGATGGATGGCCAGCTCGGTGGAGTTGGGGCCGGGGATCAGGTTGGTGGCGCCCATGAGGTCGGCGAAGCGCTCGTCGGTCACCCAGCCGCGGCGGCGTACGAGCTCATCGCGCATCATCGCGGTGTGCGCGGCCGGGCCGCCGAAGGCGATCGTGCCCAGCTTCAGGAAGAGCAGGGCCACCTCCCCGGCCCGCCCCGTCCGGTCCCCGCCGGAGTGCTCGTCCACCCCTGCCCGTCCTTCCCTTGCATCGGCGCTTGCTAGTACATCAAACCAGATTGATGTACTGTCTCAACCGGCGGCCCCGGCCGGGCGCCGCCCCACCGCGTCGGACCCTCGTCAGGAGGCACCGTCATGGCCGCACCCGAGCAGTACGCCGGCGTCCGCTACCTCGTCGACGACGTCCAGGCGGCCGTCGACTTCTACACGACCCATCTCGGCTTCACCGTCCGCATCGCGGTCGTGCCCGCGTTCGCCGACGTCGTACGCGGGCCGCTGCGGCTCCTGCTGTCCGGGCCGTCCAGCTCCGGCGCCCGCGCCACCCCGGAAGGCACCCCGGCGGGGCGCAACCGCATCCACCTCGTCTGTGACGACCTCGACGCCGAGATCAAGCGGCTGCGCGAGGGCGGCGTGCCGTTCCGCAGTGAGGTCGTCTCGGGTCCCGGCGGGCGGCAGATCCTGCTCGCCGACCCGTCGGGCAACCTCGTCGAGCTGTTCGAGCCCCGCTGACCCGCCGCCTCGCCGGTCCGTCGGCCCTCCGCCCCGCTTCGGCCTGCCCGACCGCCCTCCCGATCGCCGTCGCGGTCGCGTCCTTACGCTGTCCTCATGGACCAGCGACTGAGTGACGACCTCGCCGACCTGCCCGTCCTGCTGCACGAGGCGCGCGAGCGCGCCGCCCGGTTCCTGGCAGGGGTGGGGGAGCGGCCGGTCGGGCCGCCGCCTGCGCCGCGCGAGCCCGTCGCGCTGCCCGAGCGCGGCCAGGGGACGCGGGGCGCGCTGGAGGCGTTCGAACGCCGCTGGGAGCCCGGCCTCTCGGCCAGCCCCGGCCCCCGCTACCTGGGCTTCGTCACCGGCGGCAGCACGCCCGCCGCGCTCGCCGGCGACTGGCTGACCAGCGCCTACGACCAGAACGCGGCGAGCGGCGGCGACTCCTCGGCCGCCGACCTCGAACGCGAGACCGTCACCTGGCTGCGCGACCTGCTCGGGTTGCCCGCCGAGCAGGAGGGGGCGTTCGTCAGCGGCGCCACCATGTCCAACGCCACCGGCCTGGCCATCGCCCGCGAGTGGATCGGCGAGCGGCGCGGCGTCTCGGTGGCCGAGCAGGGCCTGGCCGCGCTCGGTCCGGTGCGGGTGCTGTCCGGCACGCCGCACTCCAGCGTCGGCAAGGCGCTGTCGGTGCTCGGGCTCGGCAGGTCGGCGCTGCGGCGGGTCGGCGCGCTGCCCGGCAGGGAGGCGGTGGACGTCGAACGGCTTGAAGCGGCGCTGCGCGAGCTGGACGGCGAGCCCGCCATCGTGGTCGCCAACGCCGGCACGGTCAACACCGCCGACTTCGACGACCTGCGGGCGGTCGCCGCGCTGCGGGAGCGGTATCCGTTCTGGCTCCACGTGGACGCCGCGTTCGGCGCGTTCGCGGCGCTCTCGCCCGAGCACGCCCACCTGGTCGACGGGCTGGGCGCGGCCGACTCGATCTGCCTCGACCTGCACAAGTGGCTGAACGTCCCCTACGACAGCGCGGTGCAGTTCACCCGCCGCCGCGACCTGCAGGCGCGCGTTTTTCGGAACTCCGCCGCCTACCTCGGCCCGCTCGGCGACCGGCCCGACTACCTGCACCTGACGCCGGAGAACTCCCGCCGGCTGCGGGCGCTGCCCGCCTGGTTCACGCTGGCCGCGTACGGGCGGGAGGGGCACGCGGAGATCGTCCGGCGGGACATCGCGCTCGCCGCCCGGCTCGGCGAACGGCTGGCCGCCATGCCCGCCTACCGGCTGCTCGCCCCGGTCCGGCTGAACGTCGTCTGCTTCACGCTCGCCTCCGCCCCGGAGCGCATCGCGGAGGTGGCGCGCGCGGTCGCCGAAACCGGCGAGGCGCTGCTCACCACCACCGAGTACGCGGGCGTCCCCGCGCTGCGGGCGGCGTTCTCCAACTGGCGGACGACCGAGGCCGACGTGGACCGCGTGGCCAAGGCCCTGGAACGCGCGGCGGGCTGACCGCTCGGACGTGAGCGGACTGGGCCCGAGCAGGTATCAGCTCGGGCGGAGGCGACCTCGCGCCAGGACGGGGACCCGGCTCAAGCGGGGCCGGCCTGGCTCAGGCCGGGGCGGCTTCCGTTCGTGCTTGAGCGGCTTCGGCCAGCGGAGTGAACAGCGCCCCCAGCTTGCTCACCGTCTCGGGCGCGATCCGGTAGTAGACCCAGGTGCCGCGCCGCTCACCATCGATGAGCCCGGCGGTGCGCAGCACCTTGAGGTGGTGCGAGATCGTCGGCGCTGTCAGATCGAAGGCGCCGGTGAGATCGCACACGCACGCCTCGCCGCCCGGATGGCAGCCGATCATCGACAGCAGACGCAGCCGTACGGGGTCGGCGACGGCCTTGAGCAGGACCGCGGCCTCGGCGGCCGCACCCTCCGAGATCGGCTCGCGGGTGATGGGCGCGCAGCACGCGGTCATGGCTCCCCCCTCTGTTTCGATGACGGTCTAAATGATAGGAGACGCGGCGGCGTGAACGCGGGCCCGCAACCGCAGGATCACCATGGCCACCACCGCAGCCGCCAGCGACCCGGTCAGCACCGCGACCTTCACCTGCTCGGCCCCGGCCGCGCCGAAGGCCAGCTCCCCGATCAGCAGCGACACGGTGAACCCGATGCCGGACAGCACGGCGAGCCCCGCCATGTCGATCCAGCCGAGCCCTTCGTCCAGCGTGGCACGGGTGAAGCGGGACACCAGCCACGTCGCGCCCAGGATGCCGAGCGGCTTGCCGACCAGCAGGCCGGCCAGAATGCCGAGGGCGATCGGCTCGGTCAGCGTGTCCGCGAGCCCGGAGAGCCCGCCGAGCGACACCCCGGCGGAGAAGAACGCGAAGACCGGCACGGCGACGCCCGCCGATATCGGCCGGAAGCGGTGCTCGAAATGCTCGGCGGGCCCGGTCGCCTCGGCTCCGTCACGTGCCGCGACGGGGACGGTCAGCGCCAGCAGCACCCCGGCCACGGTGGCGTGCACCCCCGAGGCGTGCACCAGCGCCCACGTGGCGAACGCCGCCGGCAGCAGCAGCCACCAGGCCCGCACCCCGCGCCGTACCAGCAGCGCGAAGACCGCCAGCGGCACCAGGGCCGCGAGCAGCGGCAGCACCGCGAGGTGCGAGGTGTAGAAGAGGGCGATGACCACGATGGCGATCAGGTCGTCCACCACGGCCAGCGTCAGCAGGAACGTCCGCAGCGCCTCCGGCAGGGAACGCCCGATCACGGCCAGCACCGCGAGCGCGAACGCGATGTCGGTGGCGGTCGGGATGGCCCAGCCCTGAGCGCCGCCCGCGCCGCCGGCGATCGCCAGGTAGACCAGCGCGGGCAGCAGCACGCCGCCGAAGGCGGCGGCCACCGGCACCGCGGCCCGCCGCGCGTCGCGCAGGTCGCCCGCGACGAACTCGCGTTTCAGCTCCAGCCCCGCCACGAAGAAGAAGATCGCCAGCAGCCCGTCGGCGGCCCAGGTGGCCAGGTCGAGCCGCAGGTGCAGCGCGGCGGGGCCCACCTCGAACGCGCGCAGCTCCTCGTAGGTTCGCGCCCACGGAGAGTTGGCCAGGACGAGCGCCGCGAGGGCGGCCACCAGCAGCAGCGCGCCGCCGATGGTCTCCTTGCGGAGGATGGCGGCGATGCGACGGGCTTCGGGCCAGGTGCTGCGGTCGAGCAGTTTGCGGGCAGGGCGGGATGACGTGGTCGGGGTGCCGGGCATGAAACTCCGCTCGTGGCAGGGGACAGGTCGGACAATCGCCGACCAGGCTTCCCGGCACACCACCCAAGAACCTACCAAAGCGCGCAAAACGTAAACATCAGGTCGGCTCCCGGGCGAGCACGCCCGCCGGTGAACCGGCCGCTGCCCCGGCCACCGCGCGCGAGCGAGCCTGAGACGCCTCCGGCCCGCGCCGATCCACCCGGGCCGCAGCACCGGGCAGCCGGTGACCACCGCGCGCGAGCCTCGGCCGCGTCCGGCCCGCGCCGATCCACCCCGGGCCGCGGCACCGGCCGTGGTCACCGGCTGCCCGGTGCGGGGATCGCCCAGATCCGCCCGCGCCGGGCCTTTCTCCACCCCTCCCTGATCAGCCCGAGGCGAGCAGCGACGTGTAGGCGATCGAGTGCTGCTGGCCGGACATGAAGGAGACGAACCGCCGGACGAACGCGCTGCGCGAACAGCCGTCGCCGCCGCCCTCGAGGTCGCGGTGGAAGGCCGTGCGGAACAGAGCGCGGTACTCCTCGGCATCGATCGTCTCGTCGTCGGTGTCGGTGACGTCGAACAGCACGTCGGCGATCTTGATGAGGCCGGTGCCGGGCAGGCGGGCCGCCGCTGCGGCGTACTCGTCGCGGGTGATCCGGCCGTCGCCGTCGCTGTCGAGCGCCGCCTGCAGCTCGCTCCACCACGCCGCGTACGCCTGGAACAGCCGCTCCTCGTCCCGCTCGCCCAGGTCGAGCCGGGTGGCGATCTCGCGCGCCATGGCGGCGAGGTCGGGCCAGCGCAGGCAGCCGTCGCCGGTCTGATCGAGGACTTCGGTGAAGAACCGGTCGGCCGACCTGGTCGCCTGGGAGCCGCCGTCGTCGCCGGCCGGGGTGAGCAGCCGGACGAGCGCGGCGGCCTTGCCCGCCTGCCGCCGGAGCGTCTCCCACGGCCCGTCGTGGGAGGGGTCGAGCAGCCCCATGAGGAAGTCGACCCGCGTCCAGCTCTGCGGCAGGT
Organism: Nonomuraea sp. NPDC052634; assembly: GCF_040678535.1. Classification (NCBI taxonomy): domain Bacteria; kingdom Bacillati; phylum Actinomycetota; class Actinomycetes; order Streptosporangiales; family Streptosporangiaceae; genus Nonomuraea; species Nonomuraea sp. NPDC052634. Next base: position 44,876 of record NZ_JBFATY010000021.1, read on the forward strand.
GCCGGGTGGCGAGCGCGGCCCCGAGGTAGGTGGTCTGCATGAGCGTGCGGGCCCCGGGCAGGTCGGGCAGCGCGACACGGCGGCTGAACGCCTCGGGCAGCGACGCGATGGTGATCGCGGTGGCCAGCGGGCTCGCCACGGCCCGGCCCGCCGCCCAGATCGCCGGATGGCCGCGCAGCACGGGAGGCGCGGGCATGCCGGTGAACAGGCGGTAGAGGATGACGCCCACCGCTTCGTTGTTCTCCAGGACGTGCTCGACCACGTGATCGTAGTAGGGCCAGAACTCCCGCAGCGTCGCGGGCAGGTGGTCGGCGGTGCCGTCGATCAGCGCGAGGAACGTGCGGTGCTCGTCGTAGAGCCGCCGCATCGCATCGGCGTCGAGCGCGTCGCCGCTCAGCCTGCACATCGTCACCGTCGAGTCGAACAGGGTGGCCACCACCCAGGCGCGCGCGTCGCGGTCGGAGGCGTCGTAGGGGCGGCCCTGAGCGTCGGTGCCGGCGATGCGGGCGTGCAGGCGGTTGATCCTGGCCGCCTCGCGGTCGCGTACGCGCGGGTCGGGGTCGAGCAGCCGCCGCGCGCTCATCGCGGTGTTGCGCAGCCGCCGCCACGGATGGGTGAGGAACGTGGAGTTCTCCATCAGCGCGGCGCCGATCTGCGGATGGGCGGCCTCCAGCAGGGTGGCCCTGAGCACCGCGAGGCCCCAGCGCGCCTCGTGGACCAGGGGGCGCAGCAGGGAGTCTGGGCCGAAGACGTCGGCGTCCCGCCGCGTGGAGGTGTGGCTCATCGCGGGTCCTTTCCTGTCATGGTGGCGGGGCGGACGTCGCCGAAGCGGCGCCGGCGGCGCATGTAGACGTCGAGGCACTCGGAGAAGTGGGCGGCGCGGAAGTCGGGCCAGAGCACCTGGGGGAAGACCCACTCGGCGTAGGCCACCTGCCAGAGCATGAAGTTGGAGATGCGCTGCTCGCCGGAGGTGCGGATGACGAGATCGACGTCGGGGGTGTCGGGGTAGGGCAGGTGCGCGGCGAAGCTCGCCTCGGTGACCTCGTCGGCGGGCGTCGCGGACCTGATCAGCGAACGGGCTGCCTGCACGATGTCGCGGCGGCCGCCGTGGTCGAAGGCGACGGTCAGCGTCATGCTCCTGTTGTCGCGGGTGAGCGTCATCAGGTCGGCGATGTCGGCCACCAGCGGGGCCGGGATGCGCGGATCTGTCATGCCGAGGAACCGGCAGCGGATGCCGCGCGCGTGCAGCGCCGGCGCGTGCTTGCGGATGGCGCGGCGGACGAGCCGCATCAGCGTGTCGATCTCACCGGCGGGCCGCCGCCAGTTCTCCGTGGAGAACGCGTACAGGCTGAGCCAGCCGACACCGGCGGCGCGGGCCGCCTCGATGACGTCCATCACGGCCGCCTCGGCGGCCTCGTGACCGGCGGTGCGCGGCAGCGAACGCTGCTCGGCCCAGCGGCCGTTCCCATCCATCACGCACGTCACGTGACGCGGCACACCCATGACCACCCCTATAGCCGAACGTTACCTCGCCAATACTGTATGTGTTCGGCGGGGGTCCGGCATATCCTCGATCCCGGCCGGGAAGGTGGTATCGGCGAGTCCTGGCCGCCGTGCCGCGCAACCGAGCAGGGAAGCCGGCCCCGCTCATTCGGTACGCAGCGCGCCGGCGATGGTGAGCCGGGCCGCCCGCCGGGCGGGCAGGAACGCGCCCAGCACCGCGATCGCCACGCCCGCCACCAGCAGCGCGGCCAGCGCCGCGACCCGCCACACGTCGAGCAGCATCGCGGGCGCGCCCAGCCCGGCCGCATCCAGCATGGCCAGCACGACGACCCGATGCGAGGCCACACCGATCGGCAGGCCGGCCAGGCCGCCCACGACGCCCAGCAGTGCCATGGACGTCACCGTCATCAGCGTCACCTGGCGCGGCGTCATCCCGATCGACTTCAGCATGGCCAGGTCGCGGCGGCGCTCGCGGGTGGTGAGCACGACGGTGTTGAAGACACCCAGCGTCGCCACCGTGCCCAGCAGCACGGTGAACAGGGCCGCCGCGCCGATGACGGCCACGCTGTGCTGATCGGCCTGCGACTTCGCCCGCGGATACAGGCCGGGCTCGGCCGCCTTGACCGCGGCGTTGAACCGCTCGACGTCGGTGCCGGGGGCGAGCCCCACCTCGTACTGGGTGGCGCGGCCCGCGGGGTCGAGCGCGGTCAGCGTGGACCAGCTCGCGATGATCAGGTCGTCGGCGGCGTCCATGACCTCGCCCACGATCGTGGCCTGGGTGCGGGCGCCGCCGAGCGCGAGCGTGAGCCGGTCGCCGACGCGCAGCCCGAAGCGCCTCATGAACGCCGAGGGCGCGGCGACCTCGCCCGGTCCGGCTACGTAGCGGCCCGCCACCACCACGTCGCCCCGGCTCGCGGCGTCGCCGCGCAGGAACTGGGCCATGCTGCGGCTGGTCAGGCCGGGGAGCCGCACGTCGATCCAGGCGTTGGCGGTGACGTGGCGGACGCCGGGCCGGGAGCGCAGCAGCGCCTCGATGGCGGCGTCGTCCAGCGTGGGCCTGACCTGGCCGGGGCGTCCGACATGGACGATGGAGTGGACGCGGCCGACGCGCTGCGCGGTGTCGCCGTACGCGGTCATCGTCTGGAACAGCCCGGTGGCGAGCGTCACGGCCGCCACCCCGAGCACGATCGCGGCCAGCGTCATCGCCGAACGGCCCGGACGGGCGAACGGCAGGCCCAGGCCCAGGCTCACCGGCCGGGGCAGCCGGCTGCCGGACAGCAGGCGCTGGACCGCCTGCCCGCGTCCCGGCCTGGGCGCGCTGCCGGCGCGGATGGTCTCGGCGGCCGGCAGCCGGTGGGCGCGGGAGGCGGGCACGAGCGCGGCCAGCACGACCACGGCCGGCACGCCGAGCAGCGCTGCTACGTACACCGGCCAGCCGATGCCGAGCCCGATGGCCGCGCCGATCCCGGCGAACACGAGGTCAAGCAGCTTCTGCGAGACCAGCGCCCCGAGCACCGTTCCGGCGAGGCATCCGGCGAACGCCGGCAGCAGCACCATCATCAGGAAGCCGGCCATGACCTGGTCGGGGGTGAACCCCAGGGATTTGAGCACGCCGATCTGCCGCTGCCCGGCGACGACCGCGCCGCTGATGACGTTGGCCACGATCAGCACCGCCACCAGCAGCCCCAGCAGGCCGAACCCCGCCAGGAACGGCAGGTACGCCTCGGCCGCGCGCGAGACGTCCCGCTTGACCGTGAGATACGACTGCGTGCCGAGCACACCGGACGGCGGCAGCCCCGCGGTGACGGCCGCCGTGGCCGCGCGCACCTCGGCCGCCGTCTCCGCCGCGACGAACCGGTACAGCATCTGGGCGGACGCGGGCTTCATCGCCTCCATCTGCGCGGGCGCGACCCACGCCTCGGCCGTCCTGGTGACGCTGGAGGCCAGGCCGACGACGGTGAAGCGCAGCCCCTCGACGGTCTGGACGGCGGCGCCGACGAGGTCGCCGAAGACCGGATCGACCGGCCGGTTCACCACGATCTCGCCGGGCCGCTCGGCCCACCGGCCCGCCCACAGCTCGACCCGGTCCACCGGGCCGCCCGGCCCCGGACGTCCGACCACCGTGAGCGGTCCAGGCGGCAGGCTCTGCCGGGTGTCCGCGACCGTTACCACGCTCTGCCCGTACGGCCCCGCCGCCGCCTCGACCCCCGGCCTGCGCGCCGTCTCCGCGAGCAGTGCGTCGGAGACCGCCGCCCGGTCGAAGGTCGCCACGACGTGCGGCCCGCGCTGCGCGGCGAACGTCCGGTCGAACGGCCCCGACGACGCCTCCAGCAGGCCGAGCGCCACCACGATCGCCACCGTGGAGCACAGCACCACCACGGCCAGGATCGCGCTCTGCAACCTGCGCCGCCGCACCGCCGCAAGCGCGATGCCCCAGACCGCGCTCACCGGGACGACTCCAGCGTCCGCTCGGCGGTGACCCTGCCGTCGGCCAGCTCGACCACCCGGCTCGCGCACCGCTCGGCCAGCCGTTCGTCATGGGTCACCAGCAGCAGGGTCTGGCCGATCTGGTGCAGGTCGAGCAGCAGGTCCATGACCTGCTCGCCGGAGTGGCTGTCCAGCGCGCCGGTCGGCTCGTCGGCCAGCAGCACGGCCGGGCGGTTCATCAGGGCGCGCGCCACGGCCACCCGCTGGCGCTCGCCGCCGCTCAGCACCGCCGGATACATCCGGGCCCGGCCCGCGATGCCCAGCTCGTCCAGCAGGTCGAGCGCCCGCCGCCGCGCCTGGGCGGCGGTCGTGCCGGTGAGCTGGGCGGCCAGCGCCACGTTGTCCAGCGCGGACAGGTCGTCGATCAGGTTGAAGAACTGGAAGATCATGCCGACCCGGCGGCGCCGGAACAGCGCCAGGCCGGTCTCGTTCATGGCGCCCAGGTCCTCGCCGTGCACGACGACCCGGCCCGAGCTGGGCCGGTCGAGCCCGGCGATAAGGTTGAGCAGCGTCGACTTGCCGCAGCCGGACGGTCCCATCACCGCGACCGCCTCACCGGCGCGGATCTCCAGCGAGACGCCGTCCAGCGCCACCGTCTCGCCGTAGTGCTTGCGTACCTGGTCGAGTTCTACGACGACCTCGCGTCCGGCTGTCATGGCAGGAGGCTACAAACGGCCCGGCCGGGCGGGCATCGGCCTGCGGATGTAATCCGGCCCCGATGTCATCCTCAGGAGGTAGTGCGGGCCCGCACGCGCTTGCGCCAAGGTAGAGGGGTGGGTGCGGAGTGGACGTACGGCTTGGTCGCCATCGTCGTGGTGCTGCTCGCAGCCGCGCTGGCACTCGGCGCCGCACTCGTACGGGCACACCGCCGCTACCGCGCGGTCGTCGAAGAACGCGGCCGCATGCTGGAACGGGAGTCCGCCAGGGCGGCGCGGGCGGCGGTGGACGCCGAGCGGGCCAGGATCGCCAGGGAGCTGCACGACATCGTCAGCCACAACGTCAGCCTCATGGTCGTCCAGGCGAGCGCGGCACGCGAGGTGATGACCGTCCAGCCCGAGGAGTGCGCCGAGGCGCTCAAAGAGGTCGAGAACGCCGGTCGCTCCGCGATGTCCGAGCTGCGCCACCTGCTGGGACTGCTGGCGCCCTCACCTGACGGCACCGACGAACCCGCCGGACCCGCCGAACCCGCCGGCGCCGGCCTCGCCCCGTCGCCCGACCTCAGCGGCCTCGACCGGCTGATCGACCGGTTCGCGTTCGCCGGGCTGAACGTGGAGAGCCGCATCCTGGGCGAGCCGCGCCCGCTGCCGCCCGGCATCGGCGCGACCGTCTACCGGATCGTCCAGGAAGCGCTGACCAACGCGCTCAAACACGCCGAGCCCGACACGAAGGCCGAGGTGACGATCCGGTACGCCGGTAACCACGTACGGGTGGAGGTGCTCAACACCGGACCCAGCGTGCTCACCTCCGACGGGACCTCCGCTCCGATGGAGCGGCGTGCCGGCGGGCCCCCTGTTCCGGGGGAGCGGCGTGACGAGGCGAGCCCTGTTCCGGGGGAGCGGCGCGACGACGCGAGCCCTGTTCTGAGGGAGCGGCGTGCCGGCGGGGCCGGGCGCGGCCTGCTCGGGCTGCGCGAAAGGGTCGCCGTCTATGGCGGGCACCTGGACGCCCGGCGGCGCCTGGGCGGCGGCTACCGCGTCCGCGCCCGCATCCCCCTCCCACCGCCCGACCCGCCCGACCCGTCCGGCCCGACCGGCACCGCCGCCGGCCCGTCCAGCACGCCTGACGCCGTCCCGCGCGCCGCCGACCCGTCCGGCCCGCTTGCGGGCGATCCGCCCCGCCCACCCGAGCCGTCCCCCTCCGACCCCGGCTCCCGGCTCCGGCAGGGCGGACGATGAGCGCCGAGCCCGCGCCGCGCGTCCTGATCGTCGACGACCAGCGGCTCATCAGGACCGGATTCCGGCTGATCCTCACCACGCGCGGCATCGACGTGGTGGGCGAGGCGGCCGACGGCCTGGAGGCGGTGGCGGCGGCGCGGGAGCTGCGCCCTGACGTCGTCTTGATGGACATCCGCATGCCGAGGCTCGACGGCCTGGAGGCGGCCAGGCGGGTGCTCGCGCAGGACCCGGACTGCCGCGTGCTCATGCTCACCACGTTCGACCTCGACCGGTACGTCTACGCCGCGCTGGCGCTCGGCGCGAGCGGCTTCCTGCTCAAAGACGTCACCGCCGAGCACCTCGCCAGCGCCGTGCGGCTGGTCACCACCGGCGACGCCCTGCTCGCCCCGTCGATCACCCGCCGCCTCGTCGAGCGGTACGCGGGCCCGCCCGCCACCCGCGTGCCCGCCGACCTGAGCGCGCTGACGGCACGCGAGATCGAGGTGCTGACGCTAGTGGGCCGCGGGCTGTCCAACGCCGAGCTGGCCGAGGCGCTGACGCTGAGCGAGGCGACGGTCAAGACGCACGTGGCCCGCATCTTCACCAAGCTCGGCCTGCGCGACCGGGCCCAGGCGGTCGTGGTCGCGTACGAGACCGGCCTGGTCACACCAGGATCCGGCTAGCGGCGCCGTGACACGCTCATGACATCACGCTGACGTCCCGCGGACATCGCCGCACCACAGTGGACGCAGCCGGCTCGAGTGCCGGCCTCGTACCGCTGAGAAGAAGGCTGATGGATCGTGACGAAACGCCTGCGCGTGGCCGTGCTGGGAGGCGGGCCGTCCGCCGAGCACGAGGTGTCGCTGCAGTCGGCCCAGGCCGTGCTCGACGCGCTGCCCGCCGACCTGTACGAGCCCGTGCCCGTGATCATCGACCGGCACGGCCGGTGGCCGGTGGAGCTGCGGCGTGACCTGGTGGACGTCGTCTTCCCCGCGCTGCACGGGCCGTTCGGCGAGGACGGCGTCGTCCAGGGGCACCTGCAGACGCTGGGCCTGCCGTACGTGGGGTGCGGCGTGCTGGCCTCGGCCGTGGCGATGGACAAGGTGGCGATGCGGCGCGCGTTCATCGCCGAGGGGCTGCCGGTCACCCCGCACGTGTGGTTCACCGCCCACGAGTGGCGCGCCACCACCGACCCGTGGGCGCTGGTGAAGCCGCTCGACTGGCCGATGTACGTCAAACCGGCCAACATGGGCTCCTCCATCGGCGTCTCGCGCGTCACGACCATGGACGAGCTGCGCGCCGGCGTGGAGCTCGCGCTCACCTACGACCGGGTGGTGGTCGTCGAGCAGGGCGTGACGGCGCGCGAGATCGTCTGCGGGGTGCTCGGCGACCATGACACGCCGGAGGCGTCGGTGCCGGGCGAGCTGATCGTGCCCGGCGAGTGGCTCGACTACGAGGCCAAATACCTCGGCCGGGCGGAGATCGCCGCCATCCCCGCCGAACTGCCGGAACGCATCGCCGAGGACGTGCGCGAGCTGGCTCTGCGCGCCTTCCGCGCGATCGGCGGCTACGGGCTCGCCCGGGTCGACTTCTTCTACGACGAGCAGGAGGGCCGCCTGTACGTGGGCGAGATCAACACCATGCCCGGTTTCACCGCGCGTTCCGTCTACGCCAGGGTGTGGGAGGCGAGCGGGGTGGCGTACCCGGAGCTGCTGCGCCGCCTCATCGACCTCGCGCTCATCAGGAGCGCCGCATGATCCGCATCGACCTCGCGCTCGCCAGGAGCGCCGCATGATCCCCATGACGCTGCGCGAGATCGCCGAGGTCGTCGGCGCGCGCCTGCACGACGCGGACGACCCGGAGGCCCTGGTGACCGCACCAGCCGCCGTGGACTCCCGCGAGGTGCCGCGGGGAGGGCTGTTCGTCGCGACGGCGGGTGCCAACGTCGACGGTCACGACTTCGCGGCCTCGGCCGTCGCGGGCGGCGCCGCCGCCGTGCTGGCGTCGCGGCCGGTCGGCGTGCCCGCCCTCGTCGTGGACGACGTCCAGCACGCGATCGGCCTGCTCGCCGGGCACGTACTGCGGCGGATCGGCCCGGCCGTGATCGGCATGACCGGCTCGGTCGGCAAGACCACGACCAAGGACCTGCTGGCCCAGGTGCTCGAACGGCAGGGGACGACGGTCGCCACCGCCAAGTCGTTCAACAACGAGCTGGGCCTGCCGCTCACCGTGCTGCACGCCGACGCCGGCACCCGCTACCTGGTGCTGGAGATGGGCGCGACCAGGAAGGGCGACCTGACGTACCTGACCGGCATCGCGCCGCCCCGGCTCGGGCTGGTGCTGAACGTCGGCGTCGCGCACGTCGAGCGCATGGGCGGCGGCATCGCCGACGTCGCCGAGGCCAAGGGCGAGCTGGTCGAGGCGCTCCCGCCGGACGGGCACGCGCTGCTCAACGCCGACGACCCGCACGTGCTCGCCATGTCCGCCCGCACCAAGGCGCATGTGCTGCTGTACGGGCGCTCGCCGCAGGCGCGGGTGCGGGCCGAGAACGTGCGCATGGAGGCGGCGCGGGCGGCGTTCGAGCTGGTCACGCCGTCCGGCCGGGCCCCGGTCAGGCTGAGCCTCATCGGCGCGCATCAGGTGTCGAACGCGCTGGCCGCCGCCGCGGTCGCCACCGCGCTCGGCCTGGACGTTTCGCAGATCGCCGCGGGGCTGACCGAGGCCAGGCGGCGCTCCGCCGGACGCCTGGAGATCGTCGAACGCCCCGACGGCGTCACCGTCGTGGACGACTCCTACAACGCCAACCCCGACTCCATGCGGGCCGGGCTGCGGGCGGCGCGGGCGCTGGCGGGCGCCCGCCGTACCGTCGCCGTGCTCGGCGGCATGGGGCAGCAGGCCGGCGCCTCCCGCGCCCGGCACGCCGAGATCGGCGCGCTCGTCGCCGAGCTTGGCTTCGACCTGCTCATCGCGGTCGGCCCCGGCGGCGCGCGCGTCACCGAGGAGGTCGCGCGGGCGGCGAGCGGCGACGTGCACGCGATGGCCGAGGCCGCGCGGGCGGGCGGCGCATGCGTCCGCACCGCCGCCGACCCGAGCGCCGCCGCCGAGCTGGCCCGTGCGCTGCTGCACCCGGGAGACGTGGTCTTCGTCAAGGCGTCCAGCGAGTACGGGCTCGGCGCCTGCGCCCGGGCCCTCGCCACCGCATCAGACAATCTTGAAGGAAACGGAGCCTCATGCGCGTCATCGGCCTCATCGGCGGGCTGAGCTGGGAATCGACCGTCATCTACTACCAGGTCATCAACCGCCGGGTACGCGAGCGGCTCGGCGGCAGCCACTCCGCCGACAGCCTCATCTGGTCGGTCGACTACACCACCGTCGAAGAGCTCGCCTTCGCCGGCCGCTGGGACGAGGTGAGCGCGCTCCTGTCCGACGCCGGACGCAAACTGCAGGACGCCGGCGCGGGCGTGCTGCTCGTCTGCAGCAACACCTTCAGCAAGGTCAGCGATGACGTGGCACGGGCCACCAGCGTGCCCGTGCTGCACATCGCCGACGCCGTCGCTGACGAGGTCCGTTCCCGTGGCATGCGCAAGGTCGGCCTGCTCGGCACCCGCTTCACCATGGAGGAGCGCTTCTACCGGGACCGGCTGGCCCGCCACGGCTTCGAGGTGATCGTCCCGCCGCGCGAGCAGCGGGACCTCGTCCACGATGTGATCTTCGACGAGCTGGTGCGCGGCGTGATCAGGGAGCCGTCCAGGGACGCCTACACCCGGATCATCGACGACCTCGCCGCCGCCGGAGCCGAGGGCGTCATCCTCGGCTGTACGGAGATCGAGCTGCTGGTGAGCGAGAAGGACAGCGTCGTGCCGCTGCTGCCGAGCGCCCGCCTGCACGCCGAGGCCGCCGCCGCCTTCGCTCTGGCGGGCTGACCACCGGACGACACGGCAAGGCGAGCCGGGCCACGCGCCGGGGACGGCCATCACCTGGTGCCGGTGATGGCCGTCCCCGGGCGTCACGCGAGGGGCCGGATGCCGGCGTCATGCGCGGGCCGCCGCCAGCCATCACGTGGTGGCGGTGAGCAGGGCGTGCAGGCGGGCGCACTCGTGCGCGAACCGGCTCTTGCGCCCGCTGCGGGCGTACCCGGCGATGACCGGGATCTCCCCGCGCGCGCCCGTCCACCCGGCCACGTCGGCGGCGAGGGCGACCAGCGTGGTGTGGACGGTGGTGACGCGACGGGCCGTACCCGATGCCGGGTCGGGCAGCATCGCGGGCAGCAGCGCCAGCAGGATGCGCCACACCTCGTGGTGCGCGCCCGCCTCGGCCAGCTCGGTCAGCGCCGCGAACGCCGTACGGGGCTCCCGCCAGGTGCGGCGCAGCACCAGCGCGAGCCGCCTGCCGATGTCCTCGGCGGGCAGCTCGCCCCGCGCGGCCAGGCCGAGCAGCAGCGGGAGCGTGCCGGGCACCTGACCGGCCAGCAGGAAGGCGAGGATCGTCGCCGACGACTCGCCCAGCGGTCCCTGCCCGAGCGCCATGGGCCTGACGTCCGTCGCGTGCAGCCGCTCGTCCCAGGAGCCCTGCAGGAGGTGGTGCAGGGCCTGCACGGCCACGACCTCGCGGTGGGACGGCAGCATCGCCCAGGCGTCGGGCAGATAGCGGCGCCAGCCGCTCAGCCAGCTCGGCGGTTCGCGCAGCAGCACCTCGTCGATGAGCCGGTGACCGGTCGGGCGGGTCACCCGCAGCACGGGCCGCAGACTGACCCCGGTGAGGGACTCGGGCTCGTCCTCGCCGAGGTCCACCGTGGACGCGCCGACCATGTGCTGCCAGGTGTGGCCGGTCTCGGGGTCGGCCATGCCGCCGTCTTCGAGCCAGCGGACGACCGAGCGCGCCGCCTCCGAGCCGATCCTGGCGGCCCTGGCCGCGGCCTCCGGGTGGCCGCCCCTGGGCAGCCGCAGCAGCGCCTGCGCGAGGTCGGCGGGCAGCGGCTCCACGCCGGCGGCGGCGCAGCTCTCCAGCCGGTCCACCAGCATGTCGGGGTCGAGGTGGCCGCTCGTCCACGTCGGGGTGGCCAGCAGCACCGGCGGCAGGGTGCCGTCGCGCAGGGCCTGGGCGATCTCCGCGTACCGGTGCAGGAGGAAGTCGTGCGGCGGGGCGACATCACCGGGATGGGGCAGCCGGTTGCGCCGCCGCCACTCCTCGGCCTCGGGCAGCTCCTGCGGCATGAAGGAGCGCAGGCGGGGCGGTATGAAGGAGACGGTCACCTGGACGAGCGGTTCGTCCGGGGCCGGCGGGGGCACCGGACGCCCCTCCCGCATCGCCTCGATCCTGGCCGGGGCGACGCCGAGCTCGGCCATGCGCTCGTACGCGTCATCGAGGATGTAGGACGGCATGGCCTCGACGGAGTCGTCGTAGCGGACGCCGGGCCGCGACCGTACCGAAAGAGACCGGCTCAGGCGGTCCAGGTACTCGATCGCCTCATACACCGCGCCGCCAACATCCCACGCGACGAAAGCCGCATGATCACCGTCAGGCGGCTCGAAGCCCGGATGTGGCCGCTCGTCGTCCTGAGCGGCGGGCTCGTCGTCGGGGAGGTCGTTGAGCCGGACCCGGTGGCCGTCGAAGGGGATCTCCTGGCCGCCCTCGCGGGCCACCGCGCCGGCCGGTCCCTCGTCGCTGTCCCAGATGATGTCGATGATGCGCAGCGGGCTGTCGTCGTCGAGATAGCGAGCCTGCGGGCCGCCGTGACTCACCGCGAGGAACCCGCGCCCGGCCTGTGGCTCCGGCGGCGGCTCCGCGCCGCGGGGGATGACCCGCACGCTCACGGAGTGGCTCGCGTCGTCCCACGCGGTCTCCGGCGCGGGCGGCGGCACCTCCGGCAGGCTGCCGGGAGTGACGATCTCGGCGGCCAGCGCCCGCTGCCAGACGTCCGGGTCGGTGAAGTCGTCCTCGGACCGCCAGCGGTGGTGGAGGCCGTCCTCCGCCCAGGGCTTGAGCTCGCCGCACAGGCGGCCCCGGTCGGCGGCGATCCCACGGACGAAGCCCGCCAGCCAGCGCTCCCTGTTCACCCATCGCTCGGAGGAGTCCGGATGCAGGGACGGCTCGGGGAACCGCTCCGGCCGCGGCGGCTCCGGCAGCGGCGGGAACTCCTTGCGCTCCCGCTCCTCCGGCCGGACCTGCCCGCCGAACCGCGCGGCCAGCCGCGCGCCCTGATCGGCGGGCAGGTGCTGGAGGCCGTCGCGGATCGCCTCGGCGTGGCCGTCGAACAGCGCGGCATGCCGCAGCGTCAGCTCCACCGCGCGGGTCCGCACGTCGAAGGAGGTGTGCGCGTACGCGGTGACGAGCGCGGGCACGAAGTCGCCCGCCGCCTCCGGCGTGGCACGCAGCGCCCGGTCGAGCCAGCGCAGGCCCGTGGCGGCGAGCTTGGCCTCGGCGCGGAAGGTGAGCGCATCGACCGCCTCCACCAGGTCGGCGTGATCGAGCGGCATGCAGGCGCGCACCCGCCCGGCGGCCAGCTCGGCGACCGGGCCGGGCGCGGCGGGTAACAACCGCAGGTAGTCGCGCAGGCGGGCGGCGGACTCTGCGGGCGTGGGGTCGAGCAGGGTGCGCAGCCGTACGAAGAAGCGCAGGTCCTGCGCCTCACCGCCGCGCAGGAAGCGGCTCACGCACCCGTCGAGCGCCTGCCGCCGTGGCACCTCGCGGGCCGTCGCGGCCAGCCAATGGGAGGGCTCGGGCTTCAGCGACTGGTCACGCAGGACGCGGCCGACGCCCTCGGCGGTGAAGACACGGGGCAGCAGCACCGGCAGCAGCGGATCGCCGGGGACGATCGGCGCGGACAGCCAGGCGGCCACCAGCGGGTCGTGATCGGCGGGCGGCACGGCGCCGGACGCCCGCAGCAGCGCTATGGCCAGCGGCACGATGCGGTCGCCAGGCCGGCGGATCCGGCGGGCCAGCCGGACCGCGACGTCACGCCGCCACGCCACCGGTCGGGCGGCCGCCACCCGGCACACCTGCTCGACGTCGATGTCGGGGCCCCAGCGCGGGTTGACGGCGCGGCTGGTCAGCCACGTCACCGCCGCCGCCGGACCGCCGATGACGCCCACCCCGGCCAGCAGCAGCCCGGGGGAGATCATCCTGAGCGCGTCGTCGATCTGCCAGCGGATCACGAAATCATCGATGGCCGGGTACTCGGCGTGCAGCTCCTCGGCTTTCGCGCCGCGCAGCTCCTTGGGCAGGCCGGGCAGCCGTGCCGCCAGCTCGGCGCGTTCGTCGTCGGTGAGCGCGATCAGCCGGTCGGCCAGGCGGTCCACCTCGCCGTCGGTGATCAAGGCGCGGATCTCCGTCCAGAGCGTCACGGGGCCACCTCCACGGCGACGCGGGCGACGATGCGGGCGGCGAGCACGTGCTTGCACGGCCCGCGTGAGCCGCGGTGATCCCACCACCACTCGCACGTACAGGAGCCGTCGGCCAGCGAGACCCGGCGCCGGCCACCCGCGGTGGTCACGGTCGCGAACTCGCCGTCGAGCCGCACCGCGCCCGCCTCGGCCAGCGCTCGCGCCTTGGCGAGGCGCGGGTTGAGCAGCATCACGTGCTCCTTGTCGTACGGCAGCTCGCGGTGGAAGTGCGCGGCCTCCGACAGGTCGTAGCCGACCCGGCCCGCCGCGCCGAGCCGGGTCAGCGCCGCGCGCACCCGATCGGCGGGGATGCCCGCCCGCTCGGCCAGCAGGCCGATCTCGACCTCGGGCTCGAAGTTGAGCAGCATGCCCACCACGTCGGCGTCGTCCTCGGCCTCGGCGGTGGCGAGATCGTCGAGCGTCGCGCCCTCGCCGGAGAAGCCGCGCCAGCGCTCGGGGGAGAGCGTGAGCGTGTAGCGCATGCCGGGCAGCTCCAGCTCCCACGCGCTGGAGGTGGCGTCGGCCCCGCCGTAGACGCGCAGCGCCTTGGCGAAGCGCAGCAGCGGCAGGAGCGTGCCCAGCCGGTTGGGGCCGGAGAGCCGTACCGACCCCGGCACCTCCCGGTCGTGCACCTTCAGCTCACGTCCCGCCTGCGCCACCCACACCGTGCCGCGCTTGGGCAGCCCGCGCAGGAACCGCACCGCCGCCATACCCGTCAGCTCGCCCCGCAGGTCCATCCGCGAGGCGATCACCTGCACCTCGGCGAACCCGCGCAGCCAGCGCTCCGGCAGCGGCACCTTCTTCTCCACCACCGCGCCGTCACCGGTGGTCACCACCAGCTCATCCAGCCCCACGCCGAGGTGCAGCGGATCGCGCGGCCCGATCCGCGCCAGCGCCTCGCGCAGCGGCGGGTTGACGTCGACGTTGGTGGTGCCGCGATCGAACACCTCGCCGTCGAGCGCGCCGCCCAGCAGATCGAGCCGGGCGTACACGCCGCCGCAGGCCGAGAACGACTCGAACCGCAGCCGATCGCCGTTGCACGTCACCACCGGATCCCGCATCCAGCCCGGCCGCGACTGCGGCCGGTGATAGCGGGCGAGCGCCACATCGGCGATGCCGAGCAGCGCCGCGGCGGCCGGAGCCGCCTGAGTGACCACGCCGCTGAAGAAACGCGGCGCGAGGACCGGACCGGACAGCGCCCGGCCACCGGAGGTCGCCAGTCCGAGGCGACCGTCGACAAGGGAGGAAGGCGCGGCGTACGCGTACGCCTGCGTCGTAGAAGTCATGGCGGGGACGATAGATTCCCCGACCGACAAATCTTGATCGCGGTCCCGGCGCTGCCACCACAGCACCACCGCTCCTCCCAGGATCAGGCCGAGCGCCATTCCCGAAAGGACGAATCCCCACGCTGCCGCACCGCCGGGGCGCTGGCTGTGAAGCGCCGGGCCGACGACTTGGAAGGCGCCGACCCACGCCACGTTGACGAGTGCGAATTGCAGCACGATGGCCCAGAGCCAGGGCCGTGACCAGAACTCCGTCCATCCCTCGGCCATGGACTTCGCGAGCGAGTCCTGCCCGCGAGGGGCTGTCTGGATCCGCATCCTGGACAGGAGAATCGCGGCGACGAAGAACGTGTCGGCGTCGAGAGCGAGCCCCCACCCCGGACCGGATGCGACCACCAGAGCCCCGCCGATGGACGGTCCGGCCACCTTGGCGATATTGAGGCAGAGCCGGAGAAGCGCGTTTCCCTGGTGCAAGCGCTCCTTCCTGCCTCAGATCGCGTTACCTCTCATAGGCGGGCTCGCGGCGGACAGAGTCCCGCGGGTGCGCATGATGGTCCTTTCCCATGTCGTCTCCGCCGTGGGTCAAGGAACATCGGCGTTACTGCTTCTTACGGAAACCGCATCCTTGTGGCACATGGCGGCCTGTGCAGCGCTCAGCGGCATCGGAACCGCCTTCTTCGGCCCTGCGGCCCAGGGGGTGCTGCCACAGGCCATCGGCAGATTCGCTGCCAGGACAACTCCGAGCGCGCCCGCCGAGCTCGTGACCTCGAGAACTCCGAAGGACAGCGCGACCGGGGCGACCGTGGAGCCGCACGGCCGGCGGCGTCAGGCAGGAGGCGGGGCGGTGCTTTCGCGGACGACGAGTTCGGTGGCCAGCTCCACACGGCTCTGGGCGAGCTGCTCGCCCTGGGCCAACGTCAGCAGCATCGACGTGGCCGCGGCGGCCATGTCGATGAGCGGCTGGCGGATGGTGGTCAGGGGCGGGATCGCCCAGCGGACGGACGGCAGGTCGTCGAAACCGATCACGCTGAGGTCGTCGGGGATGCGCAGGCCGAGCTGGTGGGCGGCGTGGTAGGTGCCGATGGCCTGGCCGTCGTTGGTGGCGAAGATCGCGGTGGGCCGGTCGGGCAGGCTCAGCATGCGGCGGGCTTCGGCCAGGCCGCCCTCGATGAGGAAGTCGCCCCGGCCGATCAGCTCGGGGTCGACGGGCAGGCCGGCCATGTCGAGCGCGGTGCGGTAACCGTCGAGGCGGGCGCGGCTGGACAGGGCGGAGTCGGGCCCGGTGATGATGCCGATGCGGCGGTGGCCGAGATCGAGCAGATGGCGGGTGGCGGTGAGGCCGCCGTGCCAGTTTCCCGCGCCGACGGACGGGATGTTGCCCGACGGGGTGTCGGCGGGGTCGAGCAGGACGAGCGGGATCTCGCGGCGGGCGAGCTGCTCGTGCTGGGCCAAGGTCAGGCCGGAGAACACGGCGATCACGCCGCTCGGGCGGTGCCGTAGCACGCCGTCCAGCCAGGCGTCACCGGCGTTGCTGTCGCGGCGCACGTCGGAGACCGCGACCGTCAGCTCGTGCCGGCGGGCGACCTGCGCGACGCCCTTGGTGATCTCGACCGGGTAGTCGCCCTCCAGAGCGTGGAAGACCA
Organism: Nonomuraea sp. NPDC052634; assembly: GCF_040678535.1. Classification (NCBI taxonomy): domain Bacteria; kingdom Bacillati; phylum Actinomycetota; class Actinomycetes; order Streptosporangiales; family Streptosporangiaceae; genus Nonomuraea; species Nonomuraea sp. NPDC052634. The sequence continues at coordinate 61,048 of NZ_JBFATY010000021.1, forward strand.
GCTCGACCAGGGCCGCCGGGGTGGAGCGGCGGCGCTGGCGGCGGTAGCCGTGGCGGCGGATCAGCTCCTCCACGGCGGCGCGGGTCTCCGACGACACCTCGGAACGCCCGTTGACGACCTTGGAGACCGTCGCGGTGGACACGCCGGCCAGCTCGGCGAGCTGAGCGATGGTGAGCGGGGACGACTCCGTGGTCATGGCCGCAGTCTAGCCAGGCGACACGCCGATGAGGGCGGTCCAGGCCCGGCGGGATCGCCCCGCCTGCCCATCGGCATGACCGGATCTTGCGTGGGTGGGTGTCGCGGCGTCGTCTCAGGGTTCGGTTCGCCGCCGAGCGCACCCCTCGCTCGCGGAGCCCGGCCAGGTGACGTTCGATCAGGCCGCTGCGGCTGTGGTGCTGCCTCTGAGTATGAGGTCGGCGCCCAGCTCCACGCGGGGCCGTGCCGGGTGCTCGCCGCGGGCAAGGCCGAGCAGCATGTCGGCGGCGGTCGCGGCCATCTCGGGGAGCGGCCGGCGTACGGTGGTGAGCGGCGGGTCCATCCACCGGCCCGCGAGCGGGGCGTCGAAGCCGACCACGCTGAGGTCGCCGGGGATGCGCAGGCCGAGCCGGTGCGCCGCGCGGTAGACGGCGGCGGCCTGGCCGTCGGCGCAGGTGAGGATCGCCGTCGGCCGCGACGGTAGCCGCAGCAGCCGCTCGACCTCCGCGTCTGCGGATGATGCCGTCGGCGACCCGCCGCCTCTTCCGAAGCCCAAGCCGGTGATCAGCTCGGGGTCGGCCGGCACGCCCGCCATGTCCAGAGCGGTGCGGTAGCCGTCCAGGCGGGCGCGGGCGGCCAAGCTGTCGGCGGGGCCGGCGAGGGCGGCGATGCGGCGGTGGCCGAGGGCGAGCAGGTGGCGGGTGGCCATGAGGCCGGCGCTCCAGTCGCTGGCGCCCACCGTGACGACCTCCGCCGGATGCTCGCCGCGTGGATCCAGCAGGACGAGCGGGATGCCGCGGGTGGCGAGCTGCTCGCGCTCGGTTCCGCTCAGGCTGGAGAAGACAGAGATCACGCCTGTGGGGCGGCGGCTCAGCACACCTTCGATCCAGGGGGCGTCGCCATGGCGCAGCCGTGACACGGTCACGCCCAGGCGGTGTGCGCGCGTCACCCGCTCCACGCCCGCGGCGATCTCGGCGGGAGCCTCGCCGTCGAGATCGCCGAAGACCAGCTCCACCAGGGGCGCGAAGGCGGCGCGGCGGCGTTGCGGCCGGTAGCCGTGTTCGCGGATGAGGCGTTCGATGAGCGCGCGGGTCTCCGGCCTGACCTCGGTACGGCCGTTGACGACCTTCGACACGGTGGCCGTGGAGACCTGAGCCAGCTCGGCGAGCTGCGCGATGGTCAGCGGCCGGGACCGCGTGTCGCTGTCGCCGGTCGGCTCTGCGGCCATGCTCATGCCGGAAGTCTAGCGAGTTGTTTTCGGCGTTCTCGACCTTAACTTTCGGTGAACAGAGCAGCGGGCCGGGGCCATCCGGCCCCGGCCCGCGCGTCGGCCCGTCAGGCCGTCAAGGCCGTCAGCGCTGCAGGGTCAGCAGGCCGGGGCGGTAGGGGAGAAGGCCGTAGTCGCCGCCCGAGTTGGGGTCGCGGCCCTGGTAGAGCAGTTGCAGGTTGCAGGGGTCCACGGTGAAGGTCTGGTCGGCGCTGACCCGGATCAGCTCGCCGTGGCTGATGTCGTTCGTCCAGGTGGCGCCGCTGTTGGCCTTGCCCGCGAACGGGTTGCTCTCGCTCGCCGCCTGCGGCGTCCACGTGCCGTTCAGGCTGGTGGCCGTGAACGAGCGGAAGTAGCGGCCCTGCGAGCCGATCGCCTCGACCAGCATGAGGTACTTGTTCTGGCCCTTCAGCTTGTAGACCTGCACGGCCTCGAACAGGTTGTTGGTCGAGTCGCTCATGATGACCGTCGAGGACGAGCCGAAGTTGCCGGGGAAGTTCCCGATCGGCATGCTGGCCCGGTAGATCTTGCCGTTGTCACCGGCGAAGAACAGGTACATGGTCGTGTCGTCGGCGATCAGCGTCTGGTCGATGGGCCCGGTGCCGGAGCCGGAGATGCTGCCGGTGAACAGCGGCTGCTCGGCCGACCAGCCGTTCGGGTTGGTGGGGTCGGTCGAGGTCCGGTACGAGAAGGGCGTGCTGCCCCACTGGTAGGCGAGCACCCAGATGTTCTTCGGCGCGAAGTAGAACAGGGTGGGCGCGACGGTGCTGTTGTTCATGGCGTTCTGGCTCGCCGACGCCATCTGCGACCAGTTGCTGAACAAGCTGAAGTTCATCGACCCCCAGCGCGTGCCGTAGTCGTGCGTGGTCGCGTACACCAGGTGCTGGCCGTTGTACGGGGCGACGGTGAAGTCCTTGAGCGACACCCAGCCGGAGCGCGGCGTGGCCAGCGGGCCCGTGGAGGTCCAGCGGTAGCTCGACGGCAGGTCGCACTCGCCGGGGTTCTGGTCGCCGCCGCCGTCCACGCGGACGAGCTGCCACTGCTGGTTGGCGCCGCCCCAGTCGTCGTACTGGACGATGTTCGCGCCGTCGGCGGTCGAGCCGCCCTGCACCTCGAGGGCCTTGTTGCTGTTGCGGTTGATGAAGCGCACGTAGCCGTCGGAGCTGTCGGCCAGGCGCCACTGCTGGTTGGTGCCGTTGTGGTCGGACCACTGCACGATTTCGCCGCCGTTGGCGGTGGAGAAGTTGTAGACGTCGAGGACCTTGCCGGAGTGGCGGGACTTGATGCGGTAGTAGCCGCCGCCGGAGTCGACGAACTGCCACTGCTGCTGGTTCTGGTTGTTACGGGTCCACTGGGTGATGCGGGCGCCGTCGTTGGTGGCGAGGTTGTAGACGTCCAGTGCCTTGCCGCTGTTGCGGTTGATCAGGACGTACCAGGCGTTGGTGTCGACGGTGGCCGCGTGCGCCGTCTCGGTCTGGAGTGCGACGAGCAGGCTCGCCAGTAACGTGGCCAGGGCCGCGAGTAAGGCCAGGGGTCTGCGGTTCACGAAAGCTGCCTTTCTCGATGGGTTCGTCAGGGTGCGGTGAGGTCGAAGCGGCTTACGGTCACTTCGCCGCCGAGCGACCGGGTTGCGTAGTTGAAGATCCCGAAGCGGTAGCCCATGAAGAACTGCCAGGCGTTGTTCAGGGTGAACGCCCGGCCGAGGCTCACGAACGTGCTGCCGTCGGTGCTGTAGGAGAAGCGGGCCTGCCGGCCGGACCCGGGCCGTACGTCGGCGCTGACCCGCAGCCAGATGCGCCCGCCCGAGACGTTCGCGCTGGCCACCTCGGTGCCGGTGCCGGTGGTCTGCCACGAGCTGTTCATGGTGAGGCCGTCGGTCATGACGACGCGGGTGGTGCCGTTGTCGCGCTTGACGCCGATCCACGCCGACTGGTCGCGCAGCATCGCCAGCCCGGCGCGGTCGCCGTCGGCCATCCGCGAGTAGTCCAGCTCGATCGTCGCCGTGGACTCCGGTCCCTGGATGCGGTGCGTCAGCGTGTTGCGGGCGTTGTAGAGGTCGTCGGTGACGGTCGCGGTCTGCAGGCGCAGCCCGTTGCCGGTGGAGAAGCGGCTGGTGTCGGGGTTGTGGTTCCACTCCCAGCGGTGCCCGAGGCTGCTCGATGTGAACGTGTCGGAGCCGATCATGGACGCCACGGTCTTGCTGGTCTGGATGTTCGGCTTGGGGTAGGTGGCGCCCCACGTGCCGTTGACGGTCTGCAGCACCGGCCAGTCGCCGCTCCAGGTGATCGGCGCGAGCGCCGGGACCCGGCCGCCGGGGTAGGCGTCGATGAACGCCATGTAGTACCAGTCGCCGTTCTGCGTCTGGACGAGCCCGCCCTGGTGCGGCACGCCGCCTCCGGAGATGGGGCCGGGCAGGTTCAGCAGGACCTGGCGCATCTCGTACGGGCCCCACGGCGAGGTGGAGCGCAGCACGTACTGGCCGTTGGCCGGGCGGGTCAGCCAGATGTAGTAGTAGCCGTTGCGCTTGTAGAAGCGGGCGCCCTCGAGGGTGCCGACGCTGCTCGGCGTCTGGAACACCTGCTGGGCCCGCACCTGGCTGAAGCCGTCGGCGGACAGCTGGGCGACGCTGATGGTGGTGTTGCCGTAGGCGACGTACATGGTGTCGTCGTCATCGATCAGCAGGCCCGCGTCGTAGTAGCAGTTGTTGATCTGCGAGCGCTTGGTCCAGGTGCCGTCCACGGCGGTGGCGGTGTAGACGTACGTGCGGTTGAACTCGATGCAGCCGATCCAGTAGAAGGTGGCGTTGCTCGGCCGGTAGTTGAGCGTCGAGGCCCAGATGCCCTTCACGTACGCCCGGCCGCCGCTGAGGTCGTACGCGCTGGAGCCGAAGTCGAGCCGCGGCACCGAGTGCCCGGCGTACTCCCAGTCGACCAGGTTGTACGAGCGCAGGATCGGCGCGCCCGGCGAGTAGTGCATGGTCGAGGCCGAGTAGTAGTAGGTGTCGCCGACCCGGATGATGTCGCCGTCGGCGAAGTCCTGCCAGACGACCGGGTTGGTGTAGGTGCCGCCGGGGTTCTGGCCGCCGTCGACGCGGACGAGCTGCCATTGCTGGTTGGCGCCGCCCCAGTCGTCGTACTGGACGATGTTCGCGCCGTCGCTGGTGGATGCGTTCTGCACTTCGAGGGCCTTGTTGCTGTTGCGGTTGATGAAGCGCACGTAGCCGTCGGAGCTGTCGGCCAGGCGCCACTGCTGGTTGGTGCCGTTGTGGTCGCTCCACTGGACGACGGGTGCGCCGTTGGCGGTGGAGTAGTCGGAGACGTCGAGGACCTTGCCGGAGTGGCGGGACTTGATGCGGTAGTAGCCGCCGCCGGAGTCGACGAACTGCCACTGCTGCTGGTTCTGGTCGTTGCGGCTCCACTGGGTGATGCGGGCGCCGTCGTTGGTGGCGAGGTTGTAGACGTCCAGTGCCTTGCCGCTGTTGCGGTTGATCAGGACGTACCAGGCGTTCGTGTCGACCGTCGCGGCCGCAGCCGCCTGTGGCGTGAGCAGCACGCCGATGAGCACGAGGGACGAGAGGATCGCAAGCGCGCGCCTCACGGGGACCTCCAGGGGTGGTCGTCGGTCCGGGTGCCCGAGGTGCCGGCGCGGAAGGTACGCGACTCAGGTGCCATTGTTAGCGCTAACATTTCGTGTCGCATAAAGCCGTGACCCTCCTCCTTCGGGCGGCGTCGTCGGGAGTACATCCGAGGCTCCGGCCCGGCGTCAACGGCGGCCGGTCACTGATGAGAACGCGCTCGCCGCGACATAAGCGGCTTGACCTGGCTTTTCAGCCGGCCGTGTGAGCGACGCGATGAGCTGAAAATTTCATGCATTGATCGGTTAAGTTGCGGCGACGGCCGGCGACCGGCACCCGTCCCGGAAGGGATGGGCCGCCGGCCGCGCCGCTCTCGTCCCGGCACCGCCCGTCCGGGGCCGGGACGAGAGATCATCAGGACCCGGAGTTGTAGGTCCACTTCTGGTTCGCGCCGCCGTGGCAGGTGTAGAGCTGCAGGCCGGTGCCGTTGGCGGTGCCCTGGCCTATCGCGTCGAGGCACAGGTTCGACTGCACGCCGGTGATGG
>NZ_JBFATY010000022.1:0-25336 GCF_040678535.1 Nonomuraea sp. NPDC052634
GAACCCGGAAGTTAAGCTTCTCAGCGCCGATGGTACTGCACTCGGGAGGGTGTGGGAGAGTAGGTCACCGCCGGACAATCTTTGATGAGAGGGGTTTTGGTATCTGGTTTCGGATACCAAGGCCCCTCTTTTTTGTGTGTGTTGGGGGTGGGGTTCTGACACTTGTTTTGGGTGTTGGGGCCCCTCTTTTGTATGCCTGGGCTTTTTTGTGTGTGCTGGTTTTTGTGTGGGGTGTGTGGTGGGGGTTTGTTTTGTGTGTCTCGGGTTTTTGGGCTGGTGGTGGGTGGGTCGGGGTTATTGGGTTGCCGGCGCTGCTTGGGGTGTGCTCCGGGCGGCTGACCCGTTCTGCGCGGCAGGAGATCAGTGAACGGGTCGTGTGGCAGGACCTTGGGGCCGGGGCGGTGTGGCAGGAGTTTGGTGGCCGGGGTCGTGGCTGAGGAGCCCTTTGTCGCGGGCGGGCGTGGGGGCTGATGGCGGGCGCTTCGGGCGGGTGAATCGGAGCCCCATGAGGCTGCTCTGGGGCGGCTTGTGTCGCGCGAGGCTGTTCGGAAGCCGGGTTGGTGGTGTGGGGGTTCCGGGCGGTCGGGCTCGGCTGGCGTTCGAGGCTCTGTGCGGTGTGGACGGCCTGCTCTCTACGAGTGAGGTGCTTCGGCTGTGTGGCGGCGAGGGCTGGGTTGCGCCGCTCGGGCCTGTGGGGTGGGGTGCGGCGGGGCTTGTGGGCGCTTTGGCGGGTTGGGGGCTTGGGTGGTCCTGATGGCCGGGACTCAAGGGCGGTGGTTCGGGGTGGGGGCTGGGGGCGCTTTTCGGGCATGGTGGACTTCCGGTGGCGGGGGGCACGCGGCCCGGTCACTCTGGGTGTGTGACTCCTTCTCGCTCTTCGGACCGGGTATCGGCGCAGGTGAGGCGGCGGCGCCGGTGGATGCGCGTCCTTGCGTGGACGGTCGCACCGGTTGCGTGCACGCTCGTGCTCGCGGGGGTTGTGGACATCGTCGCCGGGATGTTCGGGACGCCCGGCAACCTGCTCGGGGTGCTGGACGAAATGGACAGCTTGCTCAGCATCGCCGTCGGGGGTGTGGGGTTGATGGTGGTGACGATGGTGGTCGTACGGGCGTCGAGAGGGGTGCGTGACGAGACAGCCGATTCATCCAGCGCCGTGGAACGTTCCATATCTGTCGAAGGGGACAATCCTGGCGTGGCGCTGACGGGGGACGGGGCGACCGCCGTGAACGTGGGGCGGGTGGACGTCGCGGGCGACGTACGGGTGGAGCCTCGGCCGCAGGTGCCGACGCGGCCGGTGCAGCTCGCACCCCGGACGCCCCTGCTGCTGGGCAGGGAGGAGGTGGTGGCCGAGGTCGGGCGGCGGTTGCGGCGAGGGCCGGGGCGGCCGTGCGTGGTGGTGATCTACGGGCTGGGCGGCGTCGGCAAGACGAGCGTGGCCGTCGAGTACGCCCACCGCCACCAGAACGACTACCGGCTCGTCTGGCAACTGCCGGCCACGGACGCGGCGGTGCTGTCGGTGGCGTTCGCCCGGCTGGCGGCGCTGCTCGGGGTGCGGGAGACGGAGGACCCGGCCGACCCGGTGGATCAGGTGCACGCGGCGCTGGCGGCGAGTCCCGAACCCTGGCTGCTCATCTTCGACAACGCGCCCGACGCGGACACGGTGCGGCGCTTCCTGCCACCGGCGGGACCGGGGCATGTGCTGGTCACCAGCAGGTCGGGAAGCTGGCCGCCGGAGCAGGGGCTGGAGTTGCCGGTGCTGGATCCGGATCCGGCGGTGGACCTGGTGCTGGCGCGGTCAGGGCAGGAGGACGCGGTGAGCGCCGCGGCGGTGGCGGTGGAGCTGGGCGCGCTGCCGCTGGCGCTGGAGCAGGCGGCGGCGTTCATGGCGGAGACGGGGCTGCGCCCTGCCGAGTACCTGGAGCTGCTGCACGACCAGCGGGCCGAGCTGCTGGGCCAGGGGCAGCCGTGGGGCTATCGGGAGCGGATCACGACGACGTGGCAGCTGTCGTTCGACAACCTGGCGCGGACCAGCCCGCAGGCGATCGCGCTGCTGCGGGTGCTGTCCTGCTGCTCGCACGAGCCGATCCCGTACCAGCTGCTGCTGTCGCCGCTGGACGGACGGGCGCCGCGCGAGGTGCTCGCGGCCGATGTGCGGCGGCAGCGTGCGTACGGGCGGCTGCCGGGCAGGCGGCTGCGGCGGGTACGCGAGCTGCGGCCCTGGCTGAGTGCGGTGATGGCGTTGCAGGAGCTGCCGAGCGACCCGCTGGCCGTGAACGCGGCGGTGAGCGCGCTGCGCGGGCACAGCCTGATCAGCCACCCGGCGGACGGCATGGCGTCGGTGCACCGGCTGGTGCAGGCCGTCACCCTTGACCGGTTGCCGCCGCAGGAGCAGCAGCGGTGGCGGGACGTGGCCGCCATGCTCCTGGAGTCGGTGCTGCCCGATGACCCGGCCGACCCCGCCGGCTGGCCACGGTACGCCGAGCTGCTGCCGCACATCCTGACCGTGCTCACGCCGATGTCGGCCGGGACCGGCAAGACGGCGCAGTACCTGGGGGCCAGCGGCGACTACCGGACGGCCCGGGCGCTGTACGAGGAGATCGGCGAGGCGCTCGCGGGACGGCTGGGCCCGGAGCATCCGTCCACGCTGACCGCCCGCCACGAGCTGGCCCGCTGGACCGGCGAGCTGGGTGACGCGGCGGCGGCCCGGCGGCAGTACGCGAACCTGCTGGCGATCCGGCAGCGGGTGTCGGGTGCCGAGCATCCCGATACGTTGACGGTGCGGCATGAGTTGGCGCGGTGGACGGGTGAGTTGGGGGATGTGGTGGCGGCCAGGGACATGTATGCGGGGTTGCTGGTGGTTCGGGAGCGGGTGTCGGGTGCCGAGCATCCTGACACGTTGACCGTCCGGCACGAGCTGGCCCGGTGGACGGGTGAGCTGGGCGATCCAGTGGCGGCGCGCGATCAGTACGCGGCCTTGCTCCCGGTACGCGAGCGGGTCTCCGGGTCCGAGCACCCCGACACGCTCACCGCCCGCGCCAACCTGGCCTACTGGATTGGGCGGGCGGGCGATCCCGCTGCGGCGCGCGATCAGTACGCGGCGCTGCTGCCGATCAGGGAACGCGTGCTCGGTCCCGACCATCCGGCGACGCGGTCGACGAGGGAGCAGCTCGCGTACTGGACGGAACGGGCTTAGCGCCCAGCCGCCTCGACGTCGAACGGCCCAGTGGCGGCCTCCTCAGGTCACTGAGACGAACGGGGCCGGTAGCGGTGCCGGACTTGCCCGCACAGGCGAAGAACGGTCGAGCCCACACAGGCGAAGAAGCGGGCGAAGCGCGGCTCGGCGTTGGTGGAGATGCCGTTCATACCGCCACATACCGGTCATCACAGTCGATTGGTGCAAATGCGGAATAAGGCGATGGCCGCTAGCCTGGCTGCCGATCAAACGGACCCGATCGGAGGGACAGGGCATGGACGGTGGACGACCGGCGGACGACATGGTGCTCGGCCTGGTCGCCGACCAGCTCAGCGCCGCGATGGGCGCGCCTTGGGAGGTGCGTGACGGCATGGCCAAGGGGCCGGGCACGCTCGCGGTCGTGCTCGGGGCCGACCACACCGGCCACCCTTCCCACCTGGACCTCGACTTCGTGCTCAACGTCAACCGGCCGCACGAGACCACGATCTCCGACTGCGTGACCGGCTACGGCTCCACCCCTGAGCAGGTCGCCGACCAGGCCGTGCGCATGTGGCTGGGCACGACCGGCAGCGCCGTGCTCGAACTCCTCGTCCAGGACGGCTCCCACGCCGTCCACTTCGCCCCCGGCGACCCCGGCGGGCTGCCCGGCTGGCATGTCATCCACGGCGGCATCAACGGCTGGGGCGTCGGTGATGAGCACGACGCCGTCCAGATGTGGGCCGTCCAGCACCCGCTGCTGCCTCACCTGGCGCCGGTGCTCAAGGGCACGTTCGACCGCGAGCTCCTGGTGGGCGTCAAGCTGGTCTTCGGCGGCGGCGAGGGCTCGGAGGTCGCGGAGGTCCGCGTCGGCGGGGTCGGGCACGAGGCGGCCTCGCGAGCGCTGGCCGAGCTCGACTGGCCGCGCCCGGAGCGCGGTTTCTCCTACGCTCGCACCTTCGCGCTGCTCGTCCACCCGGACGAGGACTGACCGGAGGACGCACAAAGGGACCCGCACGCGGTGGTGCGGGTCCTTGCGGCAACAGTCGCTCGGGCAGGACTAGCCGTGCGGGTCCCTTGCGGCAACAGTCGCTCGGGCAGGACTAGCCGTGCGGGTCCCTTGCGGCAACAGTCACTCGGGCAGGACCAGGAGGGCGTCGCCGACCGCGCGTTCCCGGCCGTCCGACGGACGGTTGACCACCTTCTTGCCGACCACCATGGCCGTCGAGCCGCCGCCGTCCAGGTTGATCGCCTGGGTGGCGCCGAGCCAGCGCATGAACTGGGCGGCCTCATGGAAGTTCGCGCCGACGCTCTCGCCGGGCCGGCGGCCGTCGATGGTGGCGAGGATGAGGCTGCCGTTGCGGGTCGTGCCGAGGAGGGTGCGCGGGTGGCGGCGCAGGATCATGTTGACCGAGTCGTGGCCGTCGCGCTTGGCGGTGATCTTCACCTTGCCGTTGCGGACCAGGCCGACGCCGCCGGCGATGACGTGCAGGTCGGGGGTGAGCTTGAGCGGCCGCCTGGTACGCAGGTCCACGACCTGCGTGACTATCTTGACGGTCCAGTTCTCCCAGGCGTGCTCGTTGACCCAGTCGGCGGCCAGGCCGTTGGCGTGCAGCACGCGCGTCCCTGCGGCGACGGCGGCACCGGAGGCGCGCAGGCCGATGACCTTGCCGTTCGCGTCGATGACCGCGTCGGTGCCGCCGGTGGGGGTCTTGGCGCCCCACTCCTCGGTGTAGAGGATCAGCTCGTCGGTGGCGGGAGCCCGGTTCACGCCGTTGACCTTGACCTTGGAGCCGTCCTGGGAGATGGCGGTGACGTCGGTCCGCAGCTCGGTGATCTTCGCGGTACGGCCCTTGAGCACGACCGCCGAGCGGCCGGGAACGGCCTCGCTCAGCAGCTTGCCGCCGACCACGGACGCGCCGACCGGCTCGCCGCGCAGCGCCTTGGCGGTGTGGATGTTGAAGAAGCCGCCGTTGACGCCGACGAGGGCCTTGCTCGCCTTGACCATGGACGAGACGGTCTCGCGCTTGGCGACGCTCCTGCCGAGCGAGGCGGCGTACGAGCCGCGGAACACCCGGGAGTCGATCATGACGACCTTGGCGCTCCACGGGCCGGTGGTCTGCAGCCCGTCGTCGCCGAGGTAGTCGACCTTGACCTTGAGCCCGGCCTCCTTCAGCTTCTTGGCGGCCTTCTCGGCCTTCTTCTTGTCTTTCAGCGGCCACATGCCGACGCGCACCATGTAGACGGTCTGCGAGGGCGCGTCGGCGACGCTCGGCCTGACGACCTCCTGCACGCTGGGCGTCTCACCGGCGGCTTCGACCTCGGCGGCCACGGCCTCGGCCGTGTGCTGCATGCCGTAGTCGCGTCCGCTGGGCATCAGGACGGTCAGCGTGTATCCGTCGGTGGCCTTGCCTGCCTGGACGTCGTACAGATCGATGCCCTTGGCCACGGCGGTCACCGTCTTGGTCGGTACGGGCCGCGCGCCCAGCGGGAACTTCGCCGACGGGAACCGTACCGTGCGCTGTTCCGCGTTGGCGGGCAGCGCCGTGAGGGTGATCGCGACGGCTAAAGCGAGGCCGCCTGCGAGGGTGCGTCGAGACATGAACTCTCCAGAGGGCGGTACAAGGGACCGCACCATACTGGCGAGATCAAACCCCGCAAGGCAGGCGAACACGCCAATTGGCTCAGGAAAATTACGAGATCCACACCGACCTCCGATATCCTGCGTACATGACTTGTTTCCGCATGTGGTGGCGGCCGAGAGACGGCCGCTGATTCGCCATGCGGGGGCCGTCCCAGAGACGGCCCGCCACCACGCAGGTCCTCTCCGGGACGGCATCGAGACCCAGGAGAGAGATCATGAACGACGTCGTTCTGACCGGTGACCGCCCGACAGGGCCGCTCCACCTCGGCCACTACTTCGGCTCCCTGGCCAACCGGGTCGAGCTGCAGGGCCGATATCCCATGTACGTGCTGGTCGCCGACTACCAGGTGATCACCGACCGCGACACCCCCGGTGAGATCCGGCGCAACACCACGGAGCTGGTGCTGGACTACCTCGCCGTCGGCATCGACCCCGCGCGGGCGGTGATCTTCCAGCACAGCGCGATCCCCGAGCTGAACCAGCTCCTGCTGCCCTTCCTGAGCCTGGTCTCGGTGGCGGAGCTGCAGCGCAACCCCACGGTGAAGGACGAGATCGCGCACAGCTCGCAGCGCGCGGTGAGCGGGCTGATGTTCACCTATCCGGTGCACCAGGCGGCCGACATCCTGTTCTGTAAGGGCACGCTGGTGCCGGTGGGCAAGGACCAGCTCCCGCACGTGGAGGTGACGCGGCTGGTGGCGCGGCGCTTCAACGAGCGCTACGGCCCGGTGTTCCCGCTCCCGCAGGCCCTGATGGGCGAGCAGCCGCTGCTCAAGGGGCTCGACGGCGGCAAGATGAGCAAGAGCAGGGGCAACGCCATCGCCCTGTCGGCCACCGAGGACGAGACCGCCGCTCTCATCCGCAAGGCCCGTACGGACTCCGACCGGCACATCACCTTCGACGAAGAGCGCCGCCCCGAGGTGGCCAACCTGCTCACGCTGGCCGGGCTGTGCCTGGGCCGCTCGCCGCGCGAGCTGGCCGAGGAGATCGGCGACCGCGGCGCGGCCGAGCTCAAGCGGGTGACCACGGAGGCGGTCAACGAGTTCCTGCGGCCGATCAGGAAGCGCCGGGCCGAGCTGGACGAAGGTGACGTGCGCCGGATCCTGGCCGAGGGCAACGAGCGGGCGCGCGAGCGCGCGGTGCGGACGCTGGAGGAGGTGCGCCAGGCCATGGGCTTCTGAAGGCACCGCCCGGATCGGCCCACCGACGGTTCGTCCCCCTCGGGCTCGCCGCCGTCGGCGGGCCGTCCATCCAGAGCGGGCCACCCGGCAAGCGCGTCAGCGGGCCTCTCGGCGGAACGACTCCAGGGCCAGCAGCGCCACGTGCAGCGACAGGCAGGACTCGACGTCGTCGAGGTCGGTGTCGAGGATGCGTTCCAGGCGGCGAAGCCGGTCGTAGAAGGCGGGCCTGGACAGGTGGGCCTTCTGGGCGGCGACCGCCTTGTTGCGCCCGCAGTCGAGGTAGATGCGCAGGATGCGGGTCAGGTCGCCGCCGCGCTGCGCGTCGTGGGCGAGCAGCGGGCCCAGCTCGCGCTCGGCGAACGTCTGCAGCCGCGCGTCGTCGCGCAGCAGGTGGAGCAGGCCGCGCAGGCGCAGGTCGGGCAGGCGGTAGTAGGGGCGCCCGTCGGGCTGGCGGACCGCCACCTCGGCGACCTGCTCGGCTTCGAGGAAGCTGCGGCGTACGTCCTTGATGGACTCGACGACAGAGCCGGCCGCCAGCACGAACGCGGCGCCCGGACACAGCCCGCGCAGCCGCTCGGCCAGCGCGGTCAGCGCCGGCTCGGCCTGGGTGCGCGGCGGAAGAGGCAGCAGCACGCCGACGCGGTCCTGGTCGAGCGCGCCCACCAGGGCGGGCAGGCGGGCGTCGCGGCAGGCGGCGGCGGTGCATTCGGCCAGCTCGCCGAGCCGCGCCTGTCCGTCGAGCGCCTGGTCGATGTGCTCGGTGGGCCGGATGACCACGCTGATCAGCCGGCGCCCGGTGAGCGGCACGCCCACCGCGCGGGCGCGGGCGGCGGCCTCGTCGGGGTCGGCGTAGGCGTGGGTGAGGATGCCGGTGATGATCGTGCCGTGCGCCTGGCGTTCGAGCGACTCCTGGTGGCGCTCCAGCAGGCGGCCGAGGGCGAGCGTGGTGGCGGCGCGCTCGGCGAGCACCATGTCGCGCGGCGAGGGCTTGCTGTCGCAGAGCAGGATGAGCCGCCCCCAGTCCTGTCCGCGCGCGCCGACCGTGGTGACCAGCCAGCCGGAGGCCGGATCGTAGGCGGTGCGCTCGGCCGGCGCGACCGCCCGCGACCTGGTCTCCCACCCGGCCAGCAGCTCGCCGGCGTCGCGGCCGGCGGCCTCGCAGGCGAGCACCTGGTGCGCGAGGTTCTCCAGCAGCACGGGACGGCCGGACAGCCGGGCCACCTGCGCCAGCACCTCGGCGGGCGACGCGCCTTCGACCGACAGCTCGGTGAAGACCTCGTGCAGCTGCTCGGAGGCACGCAGCTCCTCGAGCTGGATGTCGATGATCCGGGAGTGGACCGATTCGGTGATCTGCACGAACGGCGTCTCCCTGGTGAGCACGATGACCGGCAGCCCGTGCTCCTCCGCCGCCTTGATCACCGCGCGCGGCAGCTCGCGGACGAACCTGCGGCCCAGCTCCACGACCAGCCCGGAGGCCCCGACAGAGGAAAGCTCGCCGATGTAGTCGGCGAGCTTCTCGGGGTCCTCGGGCAGGGCGACGCCCGTGGTGAGAACGAGCTCGCCGCCGCGTAGGAGATGAGCGATGTCGGCGATCTCGCCGACGTGCACCCACCGCACCTTGGTGTCGAGGCGGTCGGCGCCGGCGACTACGCGCGGGTTGCCCCGGCGCACGGTCTCCAGGGCGAGCACGTCGGCGATGGTGGGGAGCACGGGGCAGAGCCTAGCCGATCATCTTGTAAGAACGCCCACGGGGCACATGACACTTTGTCGCCCTTGTCATGGGTTGAGGTCTTCTTCGCGATATTCCCGGCGAGGTTCGCGTACGCGCAGCTCGACGCGGCGGATCTTGCCGGAGATCGTCTTCGGCAGGTCGTCGAACTCCAGCCGCCGCACCCGCTTGTACGGCGCCAGCTCCCTGCGGGAGTGCTCGAAGATCGACCTGGCGGTCTCCTCGGAGGGCTCGTAGCCGGGGGCCAGCAGGATGAACGCCTTCGGCACCGCCAGGCGCACCGGGTCGGGGGCGGGCACCACGGCGGCCTCGGCCACGGCCGGGTGCTCCAGCAGCACGCTCTCCAGCTCGAAGGGTGAGATGCGGTAGTCGGACGCCTTGAAGACGTCGTCGGTCCTGCCCACGTACGTGATGTAGCCGTCCGCGTCGCGGGTGGCGACGTCGCCGGTGTGGTAGTAGCCGCCGCGCATCGCATCACCCGATCCGCCGACATATCCGGACATGAGGCCGAGAGGGCGGCGGTCGTCCAGCGGCAGGCAGATCTCCCCGTCGTCGCCCGGCTCACCGGTGACCGGATCGAGCAGCACGACCTCGTAGCCGGGCAGCGGCCGCCCCATGGAGCCCGGCTTGACCTGCTCGCCCGGGGCGTTGCCGATCTGCGCCGTGGTCTCCGTCTGGCCGTAGCCGTCCCTGATCGTGATGCCCCACGCCTTGGCGACCTGGTCGATGATCTCGGGGTTGAGCGGCTCGCCCGCGGCCACGGCCGTGCGCAGCGGCAGCTTCCAGGCGGCGAGGTCCTCCTGGATGAGCATCCGCCACACCGTCGGCGGCGCGCAGAACGTGGTCACCCGCTCGTCGCGCAGCACTTCGAGCAGCGCGGGTGCGGAGAAACGGCGGTAGTCGTGGATGAGCACGGTCGCGCCGGCGTTCCAGGGGGCGAAGACGTTGCTCCAGGCGTGCTTGGCCCAGCCCGGCGAGGAGACGTTGAGGTGCACGTCGCCCGGCTTGATGCCGATCCAGTACATCGTGGACAGGTGGCCGGCGGGGTAGGAGGCGTGGGTGTGCTCGACCAGCTTCGGCTGTGAGGTGGTGCCGGAGGTGAAGTAGAGCAGCAGCGTGTCGCCCGCCTTGGTGGGCGCGTCGGGGGTGAAGCTCGTGCTCGCCTCGTACGCCTCGTGGTACGGCAGCCAGCCGAACGCGTCGCCCACGGCGATCTTCGTGTACTCGCCGGCCTCGAACTTGCCCGCGTCGGCGGCGTTCGCGATGACGTGGGACACCCCGCCGCGCCTGATGCGTTCGGCGACGTCCTTGGCGGTGAGCAGCGTGGTGGCCGGGATGATGACCGCGCCCAGCTTCATCGCGGCGAGCAGCGCCTCCCACAGCTCGGCCTGGTTGCCGAGCATGAGCAGGATCCGGTCGCCCCTGCGCACGCCCTGCTCGTGCAGCCAGTTGGCGACCTGGTTGGAGCGGGCCGACAGCTCGGCGAAGGTGTAGACGGCGCTGCTCTCGCCGACGATCTTGAGAGCGATGGTCTCGGGGGTCTCGGCGGCCAGCACCCCGTCGAACCAGTCGAGCGCCCAGTTGAACTCGGCCGGTCTCGGCCAGCGGAAGTCGCGCCTTGCGGTTTCGGGGTCGGCGGCGAGAAGGAAGTCGCGGGCGGCACGGAAATCGCTCATGCCGGGATACTGCTACGAGGCACGCCGCCGCTCAAGACCGTCGAGCAACGACACGAGCCCGAAGTCGAACGACAACCGGCGCACGGTGTCGGGATCGCCGTCGGCGAGCGTGTCGACGCCCTCCAGCATCTCGGGGTGCGCTGCGGCGGCCTCGCGCACGGTGTCGCGCATCTGCCCGATGTCCTTGTCGCCCATGCTGGTCCTCCAGGCGATCTCGGGGATCGTCATGCCGAACACGTACGCGGTGAGCGTGGAGCCGCAGAAGTCGATGTCCAGGCCCTGGAAGCCGGCGGCCTTGAAGATGCGGCGGATGCGGTCGCCGACCCGCATCGAGTTGGGCCCGAGCGCGGGCAGGCGGCCGATCAGGTCGGCCGACCACGGGTGGCGCAGGATCGTCGCGCGCATGCCGTAGGCCAGCGCGGAGACGGCGTCACGCCAGCCCACGTCGTCGGGGTCGGGCACGATGATCTCGCCCCACACCTGGTCGTAGGCGAGTTCGAGCAGCTCGTCCTTGTTGGCGACGTACCAGTAGAGGCTCGTGGCACCGGCGCCCAGCCGGGCGCCGAGCTTGCGCATGCTCAGGCCGCTCAGGCCCTCCTGGTCGAGCAGCTCGACGGCGGCGGCCACGATCTCCTCCCTGCTGCGCCCCGGGGCGGCGGCGCTCTTGCGGGGCTCGCGGAGCCAGACGGAGGAGAACGGCTTGCTGCTCATGGCCTAAGGATAAATCCACTCGCACACTGTGCGAGTACTGTCGTACAGTGTGCGAGTGAACTCGAACACTGTACGAGACCCGCGCCGCTGGTGGATTCTCGGCGCGCTCTGCCTGGCACTGCTCGTCCTGGTCATCGACAACACCGTCCTCAACCTGGCCATCCCGTCCCTCAACCAGGAGATGGGCGCGACGCCGTCGGACATCCAGTGGATCCTCGACGCGTACGTGCTGGCCTTCGCCGGCCTGCTGATCACCGCGGGCAGCCTGTCCGACAAGTACGGCCGCCGCCGCATGCTGATCATCGGCCTGGTGTTCTTCGGCGGCGCGTCCCTGCTCGCCGTGATCGTCACCGAGCCCTGGCAGCTCATCGTCGCCCGCTTCCTCATGGGCGTCGGCGGCTCGCTCGTCATGCCGTCCACGCTGTCGATCCTGATGACGGTCTTCGACGAGGCCGAGCGGCGCAAGGCGATGGCCGCCTGGAGTGCCGTGGCCCTGGTCGGCATGGTGTCGGGGCCCACCCTGGGCGGCCTGCTGCTGGAGAACTACTGGTGGGGCTCGATCTTCCTGCTGAACGTGCCGGTGGCGGCGGTCGCCATCGTGGCCGCCGTCGTCCTGATGCCCGAGAGCCGCAGCCCCGCCCGCAGGATCGACCCGGTCGGCGTGGTGCTGTCGATCGTCGGCCTGACCGCCGCCGTCTACGTGATCATCGAGCGGGAATGGAACATCCCGGTCATCGTGACAGCGGTGATCGCGCTGACCGCGTTCGTCATCTGGGAGCGCAGGCGGGACGAGCCGATGCTGCCGCTGCACCTGTTCGCCAGCCGCAACTTCAGCGGCGCGTCGTTCTCGATCCTGCTCATGTCCTTCGGCGCCGGCGCCGTGATGCTCATGCTGACCCAGTACCTGCAGTTCGTGCTGGGCTACGGCGAGATGCAGGCCGGGCTGGCCATGCTGCCGTATGCCGTCGCCGCCGCGATCTTCAACGGCGTGGGCGCCGGGCTCGGGCAGCGGCTGAGCAACCGGGCGCTCGTCGGCCTCGGCCTGATGCTGATGGCCGGCGGCTTCGTGGTGATGGCGCTGACCACCGGCTACCTGCCGCTGCTCACCGGCCTGGTGATCATGGGCATCGGCGGCGGACTGGCGGGACCGTCGGCGTACTCCTCGCTCATGGGCGCCATCCCCGTCCAGCACGCCGGGGTCGGCTCCGCGCTCAACGACACCGTGCAGCAGGTCGGCATGGCGCTCAGCATCGCGGTCCTGGGCAGCGTGCTGGCCGGGCGCTACACCTCCGAGATGCCCGCCGACCTGCCCGCGGTCGCCAGGGAGTCGATCGGCGGCGCGCACAGCGCCGGGTTCGCGGGCATCGCCAACGAGGCGTTCACCTCCGCCATGCACCTCGGCTCGTGGGTGGGCGCCGCGTTCTGCGTGGCCGCCGCCGTGCTCGCGGTCAGCGTGCTGCGCCCGGCGCCGCAGGCGACGGCTCCCGAGCCCGCCCAGGAGAGCAGCGCGGTCTGACGGCAGCGGGTTTGCATGGTGTAAGGCATTTTCTCGGCTAGGCGACACGTTGCACGTAGGAGGGCACCGGAACGGAAAGGGATACTCGACAACATGTCGGACCTACTCGCGCGCCATCGGGCAGTGATGCCCAACTGGCTGGCACTCAACTACAACGATCCCATCGAGATCGTCAGTGGCAAGGGCAACCGCGTCACCGACGCGAACGGCAAGAGCTACCTCGACTTCTTCGCCGGCATCCTGACCAACATGATCGGCTATGACGTCCCCGAGGTACGTGAGGCCGTCGAACGCCAGCTCGCCACCGGGGTCGTCCACACCAGTACGGTCTACCTGCTGCGCGGGCAGATCGAGCTGGCCGAGAAGATCGCGAGGCTGTCCGGCATCCCGAACGCCAAGGTGTTCTTCACCAACTCCGGCACCGAGGCCAACGAGACCGCGCTGCTGCTCGCCACGTACGCGCGCAAGAGCGACCAGGTGCTCGCCATGCGGCAGAGCTACCACGGGCGCAGCTTCGGCGCGATCAGCGTGACCTCCAACCGGTCGTGGAAGAACAACTCGCTCTCCCCGCTCAACGTGCACTTCCTGCACGGCACCGACAGGCACCTGGCCCAGTTCAGGGGCCTGTCGGACGCCGACTACATCAAGGCGTGCGTCGACGACCTGCGCCACGTCCTCGCCACCTCCGTCTCCAACGACGTGGCCGCGCTGATCGCCGAGCCGATCCAGGGCGTGGGCGGCTTCACGATGGCGCCCGACGGGCTGTTCGCCGCCTACAAGGAGGTGCTGGACGAGCAGGGCATCCTGTTCATCTCCGACGAGGTGCAGACCGGCTGGGGCCGGACCGGCAGCTCGTTCTGGGGCATCGGCAACCACGGGGTGACGCCCGACATGATGACGTTCGCCAAGGGGCTCGGCAACGGGTTCGCGGTGGGCGGCGTCGTGGCGCGCGGCGACCTCATGGACGCCCCCCACGCGGTGGGCCTGTCCACCTTCGGCGGCAACCCCATCGCCATGGCCGCCGCCAACGCCACCCTCGACTACGTGCTCGACCACGACCTCCAGGCCAACGCGGCGCGCACCGGCGAGATCATCATGAGCGGCCTGAAGGCCGCCGCCGAGCGCCTGACGGTGGTCAAGGAGGTGCGCGGCAAGGGACTGATGTTCGCCGTCGAGCTGGAGAGCCCCGAGCAGGCGGGCCGCTTCATGGAGCTGACCAAGCAGGCGGGCCTGCTGGCCGGCAAGGGCGGCCTGTACGGCACCGCCATCCGCATGGCGCCGCCGCTCACCCTCACCGTGGACGAGGCCACCGAGGGCCTGGGCATCATCGTCACCGCCCTGGAGACCATCGACGCGGAGGCGAAGGACCGGTGATGGCAGAGACCAAGCACGTCAAGCACTGGATCGGCGGGGCACTCGTCGAGGGCGACGACACGCGTACCGCCGAGATCTTCAACCCCGCCACCGGCGAGGTGAGCGGCCACGTCGCGCTGGCCTCCGTCGCCGACGTGGACGCCGCCGTCGCCGCCGCCGCGGCGGCCTTCCCCGCCTGGCGGGACGCCTCGCTCACCAAGCGCACGCAGGTGCTGTTCCGCTTCCGCGAGCTGATGAACGCCCACCGCGACGAGCTCGCCGCCCTCATCTCCTCCGAGCACGGCAAGGTGCACTCCGACGCGCTCGGCGAGGTGGCCCGCGGCCTGGAGGTCGTGGAGTTCGCCTGCGGCATCCCGCACCTGCTCAAGGGCGGCTTCTCCGAGGGCGTCTCGACCCGGGTCGACTCCTACTCGATCCGCCAGCCGCTGGGCGTGGTGGCCGGCATCACGCCGTTCAACTTCCCCGCCATGGTGCCGATGTGGATGTTCCCCATCGCGATCGCCTGCGGCAACGCGTTCGTGCTCAAGCCGTCGGAGCGCGACCCGTCGGCCTCGCTGCTCATGGCGCGGCTGTGGCAGGAGGCCGGCCTGCCCGACGGCGTGTTCAACGTCGTGCAGGGCGACAAGGTGAGCGTGGACCGGCTGCTCGAACACCCCGACGTGCGCGCGGTGTCGTTCGTCGGCTCCACCCCGATCGCCAAGTACGTCTACGAGACCGGCACCGCGCACGGCAAGCGCGTCCAGGCGCTCGGCGGCGCCAAGAACCACATGCTGGTGCTGCCGGACGCCGATCTCGACCTGGTGGCCGACTCGGCGGTATCCGCCGGGTTCGGCTCGGCGGGGGAGCGCTGCATGGCGATCTCCGTGGTGCTGGCCGTCGAGCCGATCGGCGACGAGCTGGTCGAGAAGATCGTCGAACGCGTGGGCAGGCTCGTGGTCGGCCCCGGCGACGACCCCAAGTCCGACATGGGGCCGCTGGTCACCGGGCCGCACCGCGACAAGGTGGTCTCCTACCTCGACCTCGGCGTCCAGGAGGGCGCCAAGCTGGTCGTGGACGGCCGCGAGACGCCCGTGCTCGGCGGCGGCAAGGCGGCCGAGACGCCCGGCTTCTGGCTCGGGCCGACCGTGCTCGACCACGTGCCCGTCGGGTCGCGCGTGCACACCGACGAGATCTTCGGCCCGGTGCTGTCGATCGTGCGCGTCTCGTCGTACGAGGAGGGCCTGAAGGTCATCAACAGCGGCCAATACGGCAACGGCACCGCCATCTTCACCAACGACGGCGGCGCGGCCCGGCGCTTCCAGAACGAGGTCGAGGTGGGCATGATCGGCATCAACGTGCCGATCCCGGTGCCCATGGCCTTCTACAGCTTCGGCGGCTGGAAGGCGTCGCTGTTCGGCGACACCCACGTCCACGGCACCGAGGGCGTGCACTTCTACACCCGCGGCAAGGTCGTCACCTCCCGCTGGCTCGACCCCTCGCACGGCGGCGTGAACCTGGGCTTCCCCACGAACGGGTAAGCGGCGCTCACCGGCGGGAGGAACGGCGCGTCCTCCCGCCCGCCTCCCCGGTAAGCTCCAGCACGACGGATGAGGGGGGACGACAAGGGGGGACATCGTGAACGGTCGTCGTACTTATGCCCTGGCGCTCGCCGTGACGGCGCTGGTCGCGGGCGTGGGCGCGACGGCCTCCACGGGCGTCACGGCAGGTACGGCCTCAGGGCAGCAGGCCGTACGGCCCAAGCCCACCCCCACCGCCACGAGCAGCGCCACCCCCACGCCCACGCCGAGCGCCACCCAGCTCGACGGCACGCTGCAGATCCTCACCTACCGCGGCTACGCCGAGTACGGCGGCGTCAGCTCCCGGGTCAACTGGGTGGGCTCGTTCGAGCGGGAGACCGGCTGCCGCATCGCCAGGCTCGACATCGCGCAGACCGCGGAAGAGCTGGCCGCCCGGGTCGGCGACCGGCCCTACGACCTCGTCACGGCCGGTCCCGCGCTGGCCGCCGACCTGATCCAGCGCGGGCAGGCGCAGCCCATCGACCCGGCCAAGGTGAGCGGCTACAACGACCTCGACAAGCGGTTCCGCGACATGACCACCGTCTCCGGCAAGGTCTACGGGGTGCCGTACCTGTGGGCGTACGACGAGTTCGTCCGCGACCGCAACGCCGGGGGAGGGCTCGACGACGTGTTCTCCTCGACGCGGTCGGCGCTCAGGGACAGCCCGCTGACGATCGCCGCCGCCGCGCTGGCCGAGGGGGCGAAGGACCCGTACGAGCTGAGCGAGGCCGACCTGGACAAGGCGACGGCGCTGCTCGACCGCAACAAGGACCGCACCTACTGGCGCAACCCGATCGACCTGATCAAGGGGTTCGCCACGGGGGCGCTCGACTACGCCCAGGTCACCCCCTACTACCGGACGCTCCTGCAGAAGGCCGGGGTGCCGGTCGAGACCATCAAGACGCGCACGACGACCGGGTGGCTCGACTCCTGGATGCTCACCTCGTCCATGCCCGACACCACCTGCGCCTACCGGTGGCTCAACTGGGTGACCGCGGCCGACGCGCAGCGCGACGCCGCCGCGTGGACGGGCATGGCGCCCGCCAGTGAGAAGGCGTGCAAGGGGCGGGCCAGGGCGATGTGCAGGACGTACGGGATGGGCGACGGCAAGCGGCTCGATCGTGTGAAGTTCGCGGTGCGCCCGCCCGGTGATTGCCGCGCGGACGACGGGGAATGCACGGACTACGCCACCTGGGTCAAGCGGTGGCAGGAGCTCATGAAGTAGATGGGGCCGCTGCCCCAGCGGAAGGTGCCGCGGGCTCGCCCTGTTCTCGGCCGGGCGCGGCCCGCTCAGAGGTGCCCCGGGCCCTCCCCGCTGTCCCGGGGCGTTCTCGCCGCGCGTGCGGGCGATGGCCGCGCGCGTCAGCGGGACGGGAAGGCCACGACGGTGGCCATGGGCGCGGGCACGAGGGCCTCGGCGCAGTCGGCGCACGCGAGGACGGGCGCGTCGTCGGGCAGGCGGCCCACCCGCACACGCGGGCGCGGCCATCTCTTGTGGCAGACGACGCAGGCGTCGCCGTCGCGCTGAGCCCAGGTCAGGCCCTCAGGATCGAAGGTCAGCATGTCCTGCGTCGCTCTGGTCGAACCCCAGTTCATCACGCTCCCACCAGCCATGGGACTCTCCGCATGTCGGAACCGTTATAACCCTGACTGAGGCCGTGAGCGTCCTGCAGAGCGTCAAGTCAGAGTGAATTCTCTACCCATGCGACGCCGTTTACACCACAAAAACGGGCATCCAGCCGCAAGCTGGATGCCCGTTTCGTTGGGTTTCGTCTAGAGGTCGGCGATCGCCTTCTCCAGGATGCCAAGGCCCTCCTCGAGCAGGTGCTCGGGGATGACCAGCGGCGGCAGGAAGCGCAGCACGTTGCCGTACGTGCCGGCCGTCAGCACCAGCAGGCCATCGGCGTGGCAGCGCTTGACGACCTCGGCGACAGCCGCCGGGTTCGGCTCCTTGGTGCCCGGCTCGACCAGCTCGATCGCGATCATCGCACCCCGGCCGCGCACGTCACCGATCAGGTCGAAGCGCTCCTTGAGCGCCTCCAGGCGGGGCAGCATGATCTCGCCGATCCGCCGGGCCTTGGCCACCAGGTCCTCGGCCTCGATCGTCTCCAGCACGCCCAGCGCGGCCTCGCAGGCCAGCGGGTTACCGCCGTACGTGCCGCCGAGCCCGCCCGGGTGCACCTTGTCCATGATCTCCGCGCGGCCGGTCACCGCCGCCAGCGGCAGGCCGCCCGCGATGCCCTTGGCCGTGGCGATGATGTCGGGGACGATGCCCTCGTCCTCGCAGGCGAAGAGCGTCCCCGTACGCGCGAAGCCGGTCTGCACCTCGTCGGCCACGAACACGATGCCGTTCTGCTTGCAGAACTCCGCGATGCGCGGCAGGAAGCCCCTGGCCGGCACGATGAAGCCGCCCTCGCCGGCGATCGGCTCGATCACCACCGCGGCCACGTTCTGGGCGCCGATCTGCTTGGTGATCACGTCGATGGCCTGCGCGGCCGCCTCCTCCGCGCAGTTCTCCGGGCCCGTCGGCCACCGGTACGGGTAGGCGAGCGGCACCCGGTAGACCTCCGGCGCGAACGGCCCGAAGCCCTGCTTGTACGGCATGTTCTTGGCCGTCAGCGTCATCGTCAGCAGCGTGCGGCCGTGGTAGCCGTGGTCGAACACCACGACGGCGGGCCGGCCCGTGGCGTGACGGGCGATCTTGACCGCGTTCTCCACGGCCTCGGCGCCCGAGTTCACCAGGAACGTGCGCTTCTCGTGCTCTCCCGGGGTCAGCTCGTTGAGCTTCTCGCACACCCGCACGTACGACTCGTACGGGGTGACCATGAAGCAGGTGTGGGTGAAGTCGGCCACCTGCTTGCGCACCCGCTCGACGACCCTGGGCGCGGAGTTGCCCACGTTCGTCACGGCGATGCCGGAGCCGAAGTCGATCAGCGAGTTCCCGTCGGCGTCCTGCACCACGCCGCCACCCGCGCGGGTCACGAACACCGGCAGCGTGGTGCCGACGCCGGGCGGGACGGCGGCCTGCTTGCGGGCCAGCAACTCCTGCGACTTGGGGCCTGGGATGGCGGTCACGACGCGCCGCTCCTGGGGAATGCTCATGCCACCGACGCTACGGGCGCTTCCCACCTGCGCCGATACGTCGGTATGTCACACTGGGAGTGGTCCTCTTAGCCGAAATGGACAATTTCGCATGCCGCCTACGCTCCAGACCGTCATGCGTCGCATGCAACTCAAGCCGCTGGCCGGCACCGCGCGGCCCGGCGTGCTCGACGCGCCCGTACGCTGGGTCGCCGTCAGCGAGCTGTCCGATCCGACGCCCTACCTGGAGGGCGGCGAGCTGCTGCTCACCACCGGCCTGCGGATGGAGGGCGACCTGTCCGGCTACGTCGCCCGGCTGGTCAGGCGCGGGGTCGCCGGGCTCGGATTCGGCGTCGGGGTCTCGCACGAGGAGACGCCGCCCGGACTGGTCGAGGCCGCAGAAGCGGCCGGGCTGCCGCTGCTCGAAGTGCCGCGCGAGATGCCGTTCATCGCCATCGGCAAGGCCGTCAGCGAGCTGCTCGCGGCCGAGCAGTACGAGGAGATCAGCCGCGCCTTCGCCGCCCAGGGCCGCCTGACGCGGGCGGCGCTGCGCCAGGAGGGCGTGGAGGCCGTCATCGACCGGCTGGCCAAGGAGGTCGGCGGGTGGGCCGCGCTGCTCGACGAGTCCGGCGAGGTCCGCCACGCCACGCCCGGCGCGCGGACCGAGGCGGTCGCGGCCGAGCTGTCCCGGCGTCGCGGCCGTCCCTTCGAGCCCGTGCCGGCCGCCGGTGAGGCGCGGATGCCGGCCAGTCTCGCGCTGTCCGCGCCCGGCGAGCACATCGTCGTGCAGCCGCTGGGCGGCGGGGGCAGGCCGCGCGGGTTCTTCGCCGTCGGGGCCGAGCACGCCTTCTCACCCGTCACCCACACCGTGATCAACGCGGCGGGCTCCCTGCTCACGCTCTCCATGGAGCAGGGCAGGGCCCAGCGCGCCGCCGAGCGCAGCCTGCGGGCCGCCGTGCTCGAACTGCTGCTCGCGGGGGAGGAGGAGCGGGCCAGGGCGGTGCTCGGCCGGCTGGGCGGGCGGCTGCCCGCCGCACCCGTGGTGGCGCTCGCGGCGGGACCCGAGGCGCTGGACGCGCTGGAGCCGGTCGCCTACGCCGCGCTGACCGGCGTGCCCGACGTCGTGGCGCTCGTACCCGAGCAGGACGCCGAGGAGGTGGCGCTGGGCGCGGGGGTGCCGGTCGGCGTGAGCCTGCCCACCGGCTACGGCTCGCTGCGCGACGCGCTCGACCAGGCCAGGCGGGCCCTGGAGGCGGCCGGCGACACGCGGCGCGGGCCGGTCGTCAAGTTCGGCGAGCTCGCGGGGCAGGGGCTGCTCGCGCTGCTCGACCCGGCCGCCGCCCACGCGTTCTCCACGGCGGTGCTGGCCCCGCTCAACGCCTACGGCTCGCGGGCCGACCTGGTGGAGTCGCTGCGGGCGTACCTGGAGAGCAACGGCCACTGGGACGCGGCGGCCCAGCGGCTCGGCGTGCACCGCCACACGCTGCGCTACCGCATGAGGCGCGTCGCGGAGCTGCTCGGCCGCGACCTCGACGACCCCGGCGTACGCGCGGAGCTGTGGCTCGCCCTGGAGGCGGCGGGCCGCCCCCGGGCCAAGCGGCGGGCTACTCCGGCTTTTCGACCTGGTAGCAGCAGATGACCGCGTTCGTCACCGCCTCGTAGGTGCGGCCGTCGCGCAGGTGCCCGGCCCGTTCCAGGCTGATCGCGCCCTGAGCGGCCGACCACAGCGCGTCGGCGATCTTGCGAGGCTGCGTCGGCACCAGGTAGCCGGCCGAGATGCAGTCGGCGATGACCCGATCGAGGATGTTGAGCGCGGCACGCGCCAGCGTCCTGGCGCGCTCGCTGGGCTCGAAACCGGGGATCGCCCGCTCGAACATCAGGCTGTAGTAGCCGGGCTCGGACAGGCACGCCTGCCGGTAGGCCGGGCTGAGCGCCGTCAGGTGCTCATACGGATTGCGCCGGGGCGGCACCGCCTCCAGATACCGGCGGAACCGCTCGAACCCCTCCAGATAGAGCGCCTCCGCCAGCCCCTCCCGGTTGCCGAACATCGTGTAGATGACGGTCGTCGTGCAGCCGGCCTCGGCGGCGATCCTGCGCATGGTCAGGCTGTCGGGCCCGTCGCTCTGGAGCAGGTTGACCGCCACGTCGAGCAGACGCGAGCGGAGTTCGTCATGGCTGGCGCGCTCACCCTGGGAGTACGCACCCTGCAGTCCGAGAGGCGCCGAGGTCATGAGACCTCCTTAGTGGCCAAGGAGCTATGCGTCCTTGTGACCTCACGTCGTTCGGTCACGGGGCCCACGCCTTTCTGATCGGGGGCCCACCGCGCTGGAGACCCGCACCCGATGACTTAGCCATGGCGGAGATCCCTCAAACCACTCCGCATGGTAAACATCCCGAATTGGGTCTACTTCTGTTACATCATGGGTATACAACGGGGCTTGTACTTAACGGTGAGCCCTCGTGTGAGTCTTGTGCATCGTGGTGTAAATCCCCCGTGCGGCCGTGGCATAACGTCGAGGTATGGACGTGCGTACCTTCTGGCTGGCCGGCCGCGCCGCGACCGGGGAGACCGAGCTCACTGTCACCAACCCCCACGACGGCCGCGAGGTCGGGCGGCACTCCGTGCCGACCGACGCCCAGGTGGAGGAGGCCGTGGCGGCCGCGCACGCGGTCGCGAAGGAGGCCGCCGCGCTGCCCGTGCACGTGCGCGCCGAGGCGCTGGCCCACGTCTCGCGCCGCATCGCCGAGCGCGCCGACGAGATCGCCCACCTCATCACCGCCGAGAACGGAAAGCCCATCATGTGGGCGCGCGGCGAGGTGAGCCGCGCCATCGCCACGTTCCGCTTCGCCGCCGAGGAGACCCGCCGCTGGTCCGGCGGCGTGCAGCGGCTCGACACCGAGCCCGCGGCCAACGGGCGCCTCGCCTACGTCACCCGCGTGCCCAAGGGCCCCGTGCTGGCGATCACCCCGTTCAACTTCCCGCTGAACCTGGTCGCGCACAAGGTCGCCCCCTCCATCGCCGTCGGCGCGCCCGTCGTCGTCAAGCCCGCGCCGGCCACCCCGCTGTCCTCGCTGCTGCTCGGCGAGATCCTGGCCGAGACCGACCTGCCCGCCGGCATGTTCTCGGTGCTGCCCATCGAGAACGCGCGCGCCTCCGCCCTCGTGACCGACCCCCGGCTGCCCGTCGTGTCGTTCACCGGCTCCGCGCCCGTCGGCTACGCCATCGCCGACCAGGTGCCGCGCAAGCACGTGACGCTGGAGCTGGGCGGCAACGCCGCCGCCGTCGTGCTGGCCGACGCCGACCTCGACTGGGCCGCGCAGCGCATCGCGCTCTACTCCAACTACCAGGCCGGGCAGAGCTGCATCGCCGTCCAGCGGGTGATCGTCGAGGAGCCGGTCTACGACGCGTTCGTCGAGCGGCTGCTGCCCGCCGTCAACTCCCTCGTCACCGGCGACCCCGCCGACGAGAAGACCCAGGTCGGGCCGCTGGTCTCCGAGGCCGCCGCCGAGCGGGTCGAGCAGTGGGTGCGCGAGGCCCTCGACGCCGGCGCCACCCTGCTCGCGGGCGGCGGCAGGGACCGCGCCACCATCGAGCCGACCGTGCTGGCCGACGTGCCGCGCGAGGCGAAGGTCGCCTGCGAGGAGGTCTTCGGGCCCGTCATGATCCTCCAGCGGGCCGCCTCCATCGACGAGGCGTACGCGATGGTCAACGACTCCAAGTACGGGCTGCAGGCCGGCGTGTTCACCCGCTCGCTCGACGCCGCCTTCCGGGCCAACAGGGAGCTGGAGGTGGGTGGCGTGATCATCGGCGACGTGCCGTCGTACCGGGCCGACCAGATGCCGTACGGCGGGGTGAAGGACTCCGGCGTCGGCCGCGAGGGGCTGCACTCGGCCATGGAGGACCTGACGTACGAGAAGGTCATGGTCCTGACCGGGCTGACGCTCTGACGCCTTAGTGGTGCGGCGGGCCGCCGGCTCTGGAGCTCAGTGGTGCGGCGGGGTGACGCAGCGCGCCCGCCACCCCGCCAGTCTTAGGGGCCCGTCTTAGGGGCCCGTCTCTGGGGGCCCGTTTCAGGGGCCCGTCCGGTGGGGCCCATTCTTCAGGCGCGCTCCGCCGTGCGGAAGAGCGCCTTGATCGTGTCGCCGAAGTACGGGCCGTACATCGTGCGCCGGTCATCGCTGTACTTGAAGCTGCTCAGCGACATGATCGTGCCCTTGCCCGTCGCCGTGTCGAATGAGGTCATCCACGGGCCGCCGCTCGCCCCGGCCGTCATGTCGCAGCCGAGCCCCTGGTCGCGGGTCTGGCCGTGCGGGTCGCTCTTGAGCCGGCCCGCGCAGTAGACGAGGTGCGAGCCGTCGTACGGCGGGTCGGCCGGGTAGCCGAAGCCGAACGCCTGGCCGCCCCTGGGCGTGTTGAACGCGATGTCCTGGCCTCCCACGACGTCGGTCACGTGCCGGCCCCGCGAGGTGGCCAGGGCGACCATGCCGACGTCGTAGTTGTCGTCGGCGCTGCGCGACCACGGGCCGGCGACGAACATGCGGCGGGCGGCGTACTGGCCGTACGGGCGCGGGCCCGCCGTGCCGTACGCGGGGACGAACGTCCAGTTCGCCGCCCACTCGCCGGTCCCGTCCTTGACGCAGTGGCCCGCGGTGACCACGACGTCCCTGTTGGCGCTCTTGACCGTGCTCGCCGAGCAGACGAAGTCGACGCCCGCGACGGTCAGGAACACCCGCCCCGTGGTCCGCGCCACCTGGCCGCCGGTGATCCAGCGGGAGCCGGACGTGGTGGTGGCCGGCTTGGCGGGCCTGCCCGGCACCGCCGGGGCGAGGGGGCGGGCGGCGGCCATGAGTTCGCGCGGGGCCGGCAGGTCGGCGCTTCCGCTCGGCGCGGCCGCTCTGCCGTACGCGAGCTCTTTGGACGCGCCGTCCGTGGGGTGGCCGGACGCGCCGCCCGCGAGCTGGCCGGCAGCGCCGCCCGCGAGCTGTTCGGGAGCGCCGCCCGCTGTCCCCTTGGGAGCGCCGCCCGCGAGCCCGCCGGTGAGACCTTTCGCGAGACCTTGCGTCAGACCTTGCGTGAGGCCGCCCGGGAGGTCGCCCGGGAGGTCGCTCTGCAGAAGGCCGCCGTTCTTGAGGAGACCGCCGTTCTTCAGGCCGCGCTCGACGAGATCGAGCAGGTCGATCGGCAGCGCCCTGGCCATGCGTTCAGGAGTCCAGTACGCGAGCACGCGCCGCTGATCGACGGGCGTTCTGGCGGCCACGTGCTCGACGATGTCACCGCGCTCCGCAAGGCGCGCGGGAGCGACGGCCGGGGCTCCGGCCAGGGTGTCGGCCTGCTGGCGGACGGGTGCCGCACCGACGAGGGCGGGGCCGATCAGCCCCGCCAGGAGCGGGGCCGCCGCAAGCAGGGGGGTGCTCATGGTCATGTCCCATGAGTGTGCACCACGAGATGTGTTCTTGTGACTACTTTCGGTGAATTGATCAGGCTGCGTTGGTGCTTTGTGCCGCTTGATAGACGGCCTGGGCCTCGCTCCCGAAATAAGGGCCGAACATCCAGTTGGGGGCGAAGTTGTATTTGAAGCTGTTGACGGAATTCTGCGTGCCGAGACCGGTGGATTCGTCGAAATTCAGCATCCAGGGGCCGCCGCTTGAGCCGCCGGTCATGTTGCACGTCAGTCCGAGGTCCTCGCTGGCCAGGACGTCGTCGAACGTCTGCCCGCTGCAGTAGACGAGCTTCGAGCCGTCGTACGGGGCCGCCGCCGGGTAGCCGAAGGCGTACATCTGCCGGCGTCGCGGCTGGTTGAAGGCCACGCCCTGGCCGCCGACGGTGTCCACCAGCGTCTTGCCGTCGACCGGCGCGACCACGGCGGCGGCCACGTCGAAGTTGATGTCCTCGCGGGTGTTCCACTGCTGGGTGGTGAGCAGCCGGGTGGCCGGCCAGGTGCCGAAGGGGCGGTTGCCCTTGTCGTAGCCGGGGACGAAGACCCAGTTCGTGTGGAACGTTCCGTTCATCTTCACGCAGTGGCCCGCGGTCAGCACCACGCTCTTGTTGGCGCTGGTCACCGCCGTGCCGGAGCAGGAGGCGTTGCGGCCCTGGGTGGTGAAGAAGATCCGCCCGGTGGTGCGCGCGACCGCGCCGCCCTTGGTCCACGCCGCGCCCGGGCTGTTCGCGGCCTGCGTGCTCGTGCCGCCGCCCGCCGTGCCGCGGGTGGGTGGAGCGGTCCAAGCCGTGCCCTGGCGAGGCTCGGCCGCGCTGGGCGCCGCCTTGGGGTCGGGGGCGTCGAGCGGCTTGGCGGACTCCATGCGCTGCTCCGTCCAATACGTCATCACCTGCCGGCGCTCGGACGCCGAGTCGGCGGCGGCGTGCTGGGCGGGCTTCGGCTGCCCCTTCGACGGGGTCTTCGCCTGGGCCGGGGTCTTCGACGCCACCCGGTCCTTCTGCGCGGTCCCGGACACTCCCGCCGGCTCGCCAGGGGACGCGCCGCGGGCGCCCGGGCCGCCCTCAGGGCCGGACGCCTGTGCCGCTCCCGCGGGCAGCGCACCGGCCAGCAAGGTGCCGGTGAGCGCGGCGGCGGAGAGCAGGGCGATTCTGCGGTGCATTACGTACCTCCCTAATACTCCAGCCGCACTTCGAGATCTCGATCTGGTCGAGGCTGAGACGTGAGACGGCCACCGCAGTGATCATGTGGGTGTGTGGAATCCAGA
>NZ_JBFATY010000023.1:0-22296 GCF_040678535.1 Nonomuraea sp. NPDC052634
CCACCACGCGATCTTCGAGTACATCGAAGGCTGGTACAACCTCCACCGCCTCCACAGCAGCCTGGGCTACCGCAGCCCCGCCGACTACGAGACCATTGCCGCTACCTGACCACCACAACGACGGGGGTGTCCGCGGGACTGTACAAACAACGGTGTAACTCCTGATCAAGGAGACACCTGTGACGAGTACGGTGATCCAGGCATCTGAGGCGATGGACCTGGAGGACGCCGCGGTGGCGCGGAAAAAGCATGAGGCGTCGGATCGCGAGCTGGTGGCCAGGCTGGTCGACCAGGCCCGCGCCGAAGGGCTGGAGCTGGTCGGTGAGAACGGGCTGCTGAACCGGCTGACCAAGCTGGTGCTGGAGTCGGCGCTGGAAGGCGAACTAACCGATCACCTCGGCTACGACAAGCACGATCCGGCCGGTCGTGGCAGCGGCAACACCCGCAATGGCACCCGGACCAAGACGGTTATCACCGACGTCGGGCCGGTCGAGATCGACGTGCCCCGTGACCGGGACGCCAGCTTCGAGCCGAAGATCGTGCGCAAGCGGCAGCGGCGGCTGTCGGGTGTGGATGAGATGGTCATCTCGCTGGCCGCCAAGGGTCTGACCACCGGAGAGATCTCCGCGCATCTGGCCGAGGTCTATGGGGCGGAGGTGTCCAAGCAGACCATCTCGACCATAACCGACAAGGTGATCGAGGGCATGGCCGAGTGGCAGAACCGCCCCCTGGACCCTGTCTACCCGGTGGTGTTCATCGACGCCATCCACGTCAAGATCCGTGATGGGCAGGTCGCCAACCGGCCTATCTACGTGGCTTTGGCGGTCACCGCCGATGG
Source organism: Nonomuraea sp. NPDC052634 (assembly GCF_040678535.1). Lineage (NCBI taxonomy): Bacteria > Bacillati > Actinomycetota > Actinomycetes > Streptosporangiales > Streptosporangiaceae > Nonomuraea > Nonomuraea sp. NPDC052634. The sequence goes on from NZ_JBFATY010000023.1 coordinate 839, forward strand.
CGAGCGCGACATCCTCGGGTTGTGGGCCGGCGACGGCGGCGAGGGCGCCAAGTTCTGGCTGCACGTGCTGACCGAGATCAAGAACCGGGGCGTCGCCGATGTGCTCATGATGGTCTGTGACGGCCTCAAGGGGCTGCCGCAGGCCATCGAGCAGGTCTGGCCGCAGACCGTGGTGCAGACCTGTGTGGTGCACCTGCTGCGGGCTTCTTTCCGCTACGCCGCACGCCAGCACTGGGACGCCATCGCCAAGGCGCTGCGGCCGGTCTACACCGCCCCCACCGAGGCCGCCGCGCTCGAGCGGTTCATGGAGTTCGCCGAGGTCTGGGGCGGTAAGTACCCGGCGATCGTCAAGCTGTGGGAGGACGCCTGGGCGGAGTTCGTGCCGTTCCTGTCCTTCGATGTGGAGATCCGCCGGGTCATTTGCTCGACGAACGCGATCGAGTCGGTCAACGCCCGGATCCGCCGGGCGGTCAAGGCCCGCGGCCACTTCCCCAACGAGCAGGCCGCGCTGAAGTGCGTCTACATGGCCGTCATGAGCCTGGACCCGACGGGCAAGGGCCGCAAACGCTGGATGAACCGATGGAAGGCCGCCCTGAACGCCTTCGAGATCACCTTCGAAGGCCGACTGTCAGCAACCCGCCGCTAGAACAAACCGAAGCCGAGTTACACCGTTCACTGGACAGGCCCGCCCTGGGGGGTGGGGGTCTTGGTCATGGATCAGCCCTTCTTGTTCGTGTTGCCCGGTGGCGAGCCGGTCGCCACGTAACGGCCTTTGCTGGGGATGACGACGATCAGGCCCTCCTGCTGAAGCACTTCCAGGGCCTTGCGTACCGTGATGCGCGCCGTGCCGAACCTTTCGGCGAGGACAGGTTCACCAGGCAGCCGCACATCCGGGGGGAACTCGCCGGCCTCGATGGCGGCGCGAAGCTCGCCGGCCACCTCCTCGTAGCGGGTGGCCGGTTGGACGTCCGGGGCGGCCTCGCCCCGCACTCTGCGGCCCCGGCCCATCTGGCTCACGACCAGGCCCTCGCGCTCCAGTTCCGCGAGCGCCTGCCGTACGGTCCCGCGCGCGACGCCGTACGCCTGCATGAGGGCCGTCTCGGACGGGATCATCCCGCCCGGTGGGTACTCGCCGCCGGCGATCCGCCGGCGGAGGTCGTCTGCCAGGGTGGCGTAGGCGGGCTGAGCTTTGCCGTGAGTCATGAGGCTCCCTTGCCGAGCAACAACACGCTCAAGGCTAGGACGACCGCTCACGCGCGGTAATGCACGCCGACTCAACGGCCGGCGAAGTCTCGCCCTGGGCCGCCCATCGGGTCGTCTCGGGGGCCGCCTGGTCCGCCCGCGACGCGATGCCATCACCGCGCCTGGCCGACGATCAGCAGCCCCCAGAGCCGCTCGGCCTTGGCCCGATGCCAGGGGCCGGCGTACGCGACGACCTCGGGCTCGCTCCGGTTCCTGCGCCGGAACCGGTACATGCCGCCGGCCGCGAGGAACTCGTACGAGGTCTCCCGGCAGGCGCACGTATATGCGATGACCCGCTGCCGGTCGATGCTGTTCACCTTCCGCGTCTCGCTGCGCCAGCCGAGCCAGACCTCCGGACGCGCCGCCCCGTCACAGGGGTGCGTGGCGAACCCCGGACATGGCCAGTCCTCCTCTTCCGGACTTGTCGGTTGTGCCATTAGCCCGCCCTCCCGCCTCGCGGTGTGGCAACGTTCGTGCACGTAAACGCTTATGAGCATATGCCTACCAGAGCACATGAGGAAGTGGTGTTGTGATGATGAACGGTTGTGATCGACTTCGGTTCCGATCGTCCGGTGCACCGCCAGCTGGCCGACATCATCCGCGCGGACATCGCCGCGGGCCGGCTGAAGCCCGGTCAGCCGCTCCCCTCAGAAACCCGGCTGATGCAGCAGTACGAGCTGGGACGGGTGGCTGTGCGGCAGGCGCTCGCGGTGCTGCGGAGCGAGGGACTGATCGTCACCGTGAAGCGTGAAGGCTCCTACGTCCGGCCGCAAGTGCCCGCTGAACGGGTGCCCGTCGAGCGCTCGGCCGAGGTGACGGCCCGCATGCCGTCCCCGGAGGAGCGCAAGCAGCTGGACATCCCCGAAGGCGTTCCCGTGTTCGTCATCAAGCCGCCGCGGAAACGCGCCCAGCTTCTGCCCGCCGATCGAACAATCCTCGTTTGGGAGGACGTCTCTTCAGGAGAGTGGGCGTAGGTCATCCCCGCGTGCGCGGGGAGCACGTCTCCAGAGCCTGAGCGATGCCTTTGAAGGCGGGACCATCCCCGCGTGCGCGGGGAGCACCCAGTGACCCCTCGCTTGTAAGGACAGCCCGGAGGATCATCCCCGCGTGCGCGGGGAGCACCCCCCAGAGGCGCATCGCGGCGTCAGCGGCGTGGGATCATCCCCGCGTGCGCGGGGAGCACCTCTTCGACGCCGTCCTGTTCGCGTGGGCGTGGGGATCATCCCCGCGTGCGCGGGGAGCACCGGCGCGCCACCCTCGATGCGCTTGGCATTCCAGGATCATCCCCGCGTGCGCGGGGAGCACGACGGGCAGATCATGGAGGGCGTCCGTGTCTCGGGATCATCCCCGCGTGCGCGGGGAGCACAACTCCGGCTGGGACGGCCCGATCTTGTGGCAGGGATCATCCCCGCGTGCGCGGGGAGCACTCTCGCTGACCTGCGGGGTTACCTGGACTCAAGGCCGTTTTCGAGCACTTTGAGATATTCGGACATATCACCCACACAGCCCGGCAAGCCAGTGCTAAGCGATGAGACACCGCCTGTACGACGTGGTCAGCGCTGTCCATACCGACGACGCCGAGCTACTTTGCTCCAGTTGCGAGGCGGTTCGGGCTCTGGCCGCTCTTGTCGTTCCTTCGGCCTTCGGAGCAAGACAAGCCCCTCGTGGTCGATCGGCTGCCACTTGTGGTCATGCGTTTCGAAGGCGAATCCCTGCTCGTTGTCCGTGGTGTACGCAAGAAGCGCGCGGCCGGTGTCGGCGTACTGCTGAACCTGTAGCCAGAGCTGCTCCCGTATCCGCGCTGACGGCCCTCCGATGAACACGCCTGGGGAGATTTCCATGAGCCAGCGGGTCAGGAACCCCCGTAGATCAGCTGGGCAACGGGGGAGCGCGTGGACGGTCACCAGGACACCTCAGAGGCATAGTTGCGGCCTGACCCAAGTTCGACACTGTGATCACTCGGTTGGAGGATGACGGGTCAAGTTTCCAGCAGAAGTGTTCAGTCGTGCAGCGGAATCGCCCAGGAGCGCCGTCCTTGCCACGTCCTTCGAAGGCGACCAGGAGGCATACCCTGCTCACCCACTTACACCACCCCGACAACATCAAGACAAAAGGAATGAAGGATAATAAACGTCACATTACACGTTTGTGGGTCCTACAGGGAAGTGTGGAATCACAATTTCGTTCATCCTTAAGGGTTCGCGTGCTATCGGGCATGATGATTTGTCTCATCTCTGTCACTACCTTGGTGGCGTTCGCTTTGCCGCGCTAAAACCAGGGCATGGTCTCACCGCGTCCCCCCGCGAATCCGCCACGGAGCCCCAAGCTCACTCCCGCCGCTCGGGCCCTGTGGGGCAAGACAGATGAAGTTCGACGCGGTCGCAGCGCCTCTAAAGGCAAGTGGCACCCGCTCCTCGCGCACATGGTGGACACCATGGAGGTCGCGGACGAGCTCTGGGCTTCCTACCTGTCGCCGGCGTTCCATGAACGCCTGGCCGAGGGTATTCCTGGGACTCAGCAAGAACGCCTGCAGACGGCCAGGGCCCTATTCCGATGGCTCGCCTCCCTGCACGACTTGGGGAAGGCCAGCAGCTTTCAAAGTCAGAGCCCGCGGCACGGCCCCAGGGTCAACGACGTGATCGCTCTCCCAGCCGGCCCCTCGACGCAGCCGCACAGCATGGTGTCAGCACACCTCATGTACCTCTTCACGTCCGAGGCCGGCTGGACTCCGCGGGCAAGCACCTGGGTGGCGAATGTCGTAGGGGGACATCATGGGGTCTACCCTCGACCGGCATCTGTCGAGATCCCCATGCTGACCCCCGAGATCGGGGGACCAGATTGGCGAGAGGTTCAACGCGAGCTGTTCCAGGAGATGACGCGGCGGTCAGGCGTTCCTCTGGATCTGCTGGCTGATCACGTCCCTCCCATCGGCAGCCAGGTCGTCTGTTCCGGCGCCGTGATTCTCTGTGACTGGCTGGCGTCCAATGAGAACCTGTTCCCCTACGCGGGTCCTTGGTCTGACGACTACGAGGCACAGGCGGCGAACAGGGTCAAGCAGACGCAGCGAACCATGCAGCTGGAAGCCGTCTGGCATCCGGTGCGCGTCCCTGACGCAAGAGAGATGTACTCCCAGCGGTTCGGCATTAAGACGCCACGCAGTACGCAACTGGTCGCGCATCAGGTCGCTTCCGAGATGGATCAGCCCGGTCTCGTCATCGTCGAAGCGCCCACGGGCGAAGGCAAGACAGAAGCCGCGCTGGTCGTCGCCGAGGTTCTCGCTGCTCGGTTCGGATTCATCGGGCTGTTCTTCGGGCTGCCCACCCAGGCCACGAGCAACCGCATCTTCGATCGGGTCCTGGACGTGTGGTTGAAACGCCTGCCGCAGAAGCCTCCTCCTACTGTCGGCCTGGTGCACGGCAAGGCCGGGCAGCACGAAAGGTTCGAGGACTTGCCTCTCGGAGGAGTGGGCGACTCTGAGAGCGCATCCGCTACCGCCTCCCAGTGGATGAGGGGTGGGAAAAAGGCTCTGCTCTCCCCCATCTCGGTGGGAACCATCGACCAGCTTCTGTTCGCCGGCGTGAGTGCTCCGCACGTGATGCTGCGGCATCTCGCTGTCGCGAACAAGGTCGTAGTGATCGACGAGGTGCACGCCTACGACGCGTACATGTCGCGGATCCTGCATCGGGTGTTGCATTGGCTCGGCGTGCATCGGGTACCAGTGGTGCTGCTGTCCGCAACCCTGCCGACGGAGCAGCGCTCCGCCCTGCTCAGGGCATACGCGGGGAATGTCGATACCAGGGAGGACTCGCCCAGCTATCCGCAGGTCACCTGGGTTGCAGCGCCAGACCGTCAAGTCAGCAGAACAGCGAGCGCGTCGTTCTTCAGAACAACCCCGGACGTGGATCAGGCCACCGCCTCCCCTCGCAGTTTTCGCGCAGAGAAGACCGATTATCGTGACGTTTCGATCAGGGTCGTCCTCGCTCCGCAGGGCACTAACGATCATGCATCGGTCATGCAATGGATTCCCGACCGGGGCTGCGTTCTCATTCTGCGCAACACCGTCCCGCGAGCGCAGGAGACCTACCGGGAACTGAGAAAACGCCTGGGTGCCGATGAAGTGACGCTGCTTCATGCGCGCTTCACCAGCTCCGATCGTGCTCGCCTCGACAACTGGCTAGCCGAAGCTTTCGGGCCTCCCATAACCGATAAGGTCACCAACGAGATCATCGAAAACCCGAGTAGGCCGTCCCGGCATGTAGTCGTCGCCACACAGGTCGCCGAGCAGTCGCTCGATGTGGACTTCGATTTGTTGATCACGGACCTCGCGCCGATCGACCTCGTGCTGCAGAGAGCGGGGAGGCTGCATCGGCATCAGCGTCCGAATCCGCGACCTGGCCGACTGGATGATCCGACGATGGTCGTCACGGGTTTCCAAGAGGTGGACGGTCTTCCCGGCTTCCCTACCTTCGACGATCGTCCATACCTGCATCACTTCCTGCTGCGTACCTTGGCTGTGCTTCGCGGAAGGGAACGCATCAGCATTCCGGACGACGTCCCGCTTCTGATCGAGGAGGTGTATGGCGACCGACCGGTCGGCCCGGACGCCTGGGGTGGTCTGATGGCTAAGGCCACGGCCCGGATGCAGGACGTTCTCGCGCAGATGCGGCGAGAGGCCAACGCGCTGCTGCTCGCAGAGCCAGATCCGATCACACCCGATCTCAGCGAACTACAACGAGGCACCTCTCATGAAGCGGACGAGGAGGACGCCGGCAACCGCCTCCGGGTGCGTTCCGGTGAGCCGAGCATCGAGGTGATCCTTCTCCGAACGGTCGATGCGACGACCGCGGTGACCGTGTCGAAGGGCGAGCCGGTGGTGATTCCGCTCGACCGCACGCCCACACCAGAGCAGAAGGCGGCAGTGCTCGGTCAAGCGATTCGTCTCCCGTTCCGGATGGTGGACGAAAGCCAATTGCAGTCTCCATCGAAATGGCGGAACGCTCCATGGTGTCGGTCCCTTCGTGTACTCATGTTGAGCAAGGCGACCGGGAGAGTACGCCACGGCTCCAAGAGCTTCACCTACAGCACGGAAATGGGGTGGACCGATTAGCGAACCCAACTCATCGGCCTCGGAGTCTTCGTTCAACCTGGTAGACGAACCGTGGCTCGACCACATCACGATCAGCGGGGCATCAGCGACCGCTTCCCTTCGTGACTTACTGCTCAACGCGCACATGATTCGGGATCTCAGCGTTGAGGCCCCGACTCAGTACCCCGCGCTGATCCGATTCTTGCTGGCTGTCCTCCATCGCGCGCTCGGCATGCGCGATGGAAAGCAGTACGAGTCCCAGCCAAGGAACAAAGGTGATTGGGAGTACCTCCACTCACTCGGCTACTTCCCAGCCGAGCCCATCAACAACTACCTGGATACCTGGCGCGACCGCTTCGACCTTTTCCACCCCAAGCAACCGTTCCTGCAGGTCGGCGGCCTGACCAGTCTGAGCGGCGGTACGAAGCCGGCCGGCCTGCTGATCCCCTATGCCGCCAGCGGTAACAACGTCCCGATTTTCTCGCAGTCGGCAGAGCGACAGCCAATTGCACTCACCCCGCCCGAGGCCGCCCGCTGGCTACTGCACGTCCACTGCTGGGACACCGCAGGCATCAAGACCGGTGCCAAGGGTGATCCTCAGGCCAAGCAGGGCAAGACGACGGGCAACCGCACGGGGCTTCTTGGCTCATTGGGCGTACTCACGCCGACAGGAACAACCCTGTGGGAAACGCTCATGTACAACCTGCTCGTCCTCAACGACGACATCTCCCCGGCGGACGACACCCCTCCTTGGGAACGGGATCCGCTGACCGCTGCCTGGCCGACACGGCTGCCGCACGGTGTCCTCGATCTCTACGGGTGGCCCGGCCGACGCGTCCGGCTCTTCCCCGAACGCAAGGACAGCGAGATAGCCGTCCGCCAGGCCCTCGTCTGCGCCGGCGACCGCCTGAAGGACGAAAGCACCCTCGACAGTCTGGAGCCGCACACTGCGTGGTACGCAGTGGACGATGCGGCGAGCAGCGCTCGCTACCGCCCATCTCGACACCGCCCGGGGCAACAACTGTGGCGTGGTCTGGGGGGCATCCTGGGACGGCGGTTCGAGAAGGGTGACGGAGGTCCCCGCTCTATGGCGCCGCATGTGCTGACGCACCTGCGATCAGTGAGGCTGCCCAAGGACAAGGTTCTGCAGCTTCGCGCATACGGCGTGGTCTATGGGACTCAAAGTTCCGTGGTCGAAGAGACCTACACAGATGTTCTCCCTCTGCCGGTCGCGCTTCTACGCCCGACAGGTAGAGAGGGTCTCGACGCGATGGCTGTCCAGTGCGTCGAGGCTTCGTCGCGGGTGGCGCACGCGCTTGGCCAGCTCGCGGCCGATGTCGTGCTGTGCTCGGGCGGCGATGAGAGCGTCCAGGTCGCTCGGCGAAACAGCGCTCAGAATCGCCTCTATCTCGTGCTGGATCAGCCCTTCCGCGCCTGGATAGCGAAGCTTCGCGATGAAGAGGCCGCAGATGCCTACCGAGCGGAGTGGCATGACCGTGTCCGAACGGAAGCCCAGCGACTGGCGCAGTCGATCGTGGACGATGCGCCCCCGACCGCGCTTCGTACCCGCATGCGCGTTCCGAAGAAGGGGGGCCGACCGGAACCGATCAATCTCGCGATCGCTCACCATCGGTTCACTCAGGTACTGCTCGCCTTGCTGCCGAGAGCTCAGAACCATGATTAGCAAGCAGGACCGGGATGGAGGGCAGGGGTGACAGCGCCAATGACATCGCGCCGTAGAGGCCTGAATGACAAACGCAGGGACCGGCTGCACCAAGAGCTAGCAGCATTGTTCGACTCGTCGAAGGATGAGCTGCGCAGCGACGCGCCGGCGACTCTCAGCAGGTGGCGTCAAGGGTTGAGTCACTCGCCCGATACCATGCCGGTCCTGGCCATGCAGATCGCGAACGTACTCAGTGACCCCGATGAGCGGGATGATGATCGGGAAGCACGGGCATGGGAGATCGCGATTCACTACGGCCTGGGTCTCTTCGCCGTCCATCAGCAGTCGCAAGAGCAACCTATGCACAAGCCGTCCAGGAGATCCTTCGGAGAAGCCGGCCGACTGCTCGCCCAGCTACAAGCGCAAGATCTGGAACGGCGCGAGTTCAGTCCATCGACACCGCAGTTCGAGGCGGTCAATCGAGGAGTCGTGCGACGGCTGGAAGCAGCGATGAGTTCGGTTTCCGTGGCCGAACTTGTGGGTCACGCACGCGGCCTGGTTCCGATGCTGCGCCAGGCGTCCATCTCCCTGGACTACGTCCAGTTCATCTCGGATCTAGCGGCATGGGCCTACGCGCCCTCCCGCGGTTCGACAGCTCTGCGTTGGGGGCGCGACTTCTACAAGCCGTTCTCCGCAGAGAACTAACAGACACGAACAAGGAGTGAGGGTCCATGGTGTTCCTGGACGTACATGCGATTCAGCCCGTGCCGCCGGCCAACATCAACCGCGATGAGAACGGCAGCCCCAAAACCGCTCTGTATGGTGGCGCGCGGCGGATGCGAGTCTCTTCACAAGCCTGGAAGCGCGCCGCACGGAAACAACTGGAACTCGCAGCAGACTTCCAGCCTTCGCAGCGCACCAGGAGGTTGCCGACGATCCTCGCTGAAGACCTGCTGGAACGGCAGCCTCAACTCGGCGAACGCGCGGCCGAAATCGCCGAGGCCACGGTGACGGCTCTCTTCGGAGTCAAGACGCCGAAGAAGAGCGGGCGCGCCGCTACCGAGTTCCTCCTGTTCTTCGGCGATGCCCAACGTGCCCGCATAGTCGATGTCCTCCTCCAGGACACAGAGCGAGTCCTGAAGACGGTCGGCAACACGAAGGAGTTCACCAAGACCCTCAACGATCTGAAGCTTCGAGACGCCGTCACCAGCGGCCATCCGCCGGCGGTCGCGCTATTCGGCCGAATGATCGCGACCGATCCGACCCTGAACGTGGACGCCGCATGCCAAGTGGCGCATGCCATCTCCACGCACGCGGTCGAGGCACAATTCGACTACTACACGGCCGTCGATGACGCGGACGAGGCCGCTGACGAGACCGGCGCGGGAATGATCGGCACCGTCGAATTCAACGCGGCCACCATGTACCGCTACGCGACGGTCGACATGCGGAGCCTGATCGACAACCTGGACTCGGATCAACGCTTCGCCGTTGACGTAGCCGTGGAGTTCGCCAAGGCTTTCCTCCTCAGCATGCCGACAGGCAAGCGGGCCACATTCGCCAACAACACCCGGCCGGATTTCGTCCTGCTCTCCGTACGGACTGACCAACCGGTGAGCCTCGTGGGCGCTTTCGAACGTCCTGTCCAGGCCGAACGCTACGACGGCGAAACCGTCGGCTACCTAGGGCGTTCCGTGTCTGCTCTCGTTCGCTACTACCGGGAGCAGGACGAGCTCTACGGCACTGCACCCGCATACCACACGACCAGTTACCCGGCCTGGCTCGGCGACGACTACGAGCAGGGTCAGATCCCAGGGCTACCCGCTCCCCAGCCGCTCCCCGCAGGGCTGGCAGCAACTCGTGATGCCCTGGCACGCGTGATCGGCATAGAGCATGACTGACGTACTCGTCCTACGCCTGAGCGGACCGCTCCAGTCCTGGGGCGGTGGCACGCGGTACAACGTGCGAGGCACCCTCAGCCACCCCACGAAATCCGGCGTGATCGGGCTGTGCGCCGGCGCCATGGGGTGGCCCCGAGGAACAGACCTCTCCGCGTTGGCAGAGCTGCAGTTCGGCGTACGCGTCGATCGCCCGGGAAAGCTCCTCATCGACTACCACACCATGTCAGCGGCCTCGCATGATCCGCTGCACCCACGGGAACAACGACTGCCCACCGCTGACGGTAAATCCCTGACGCCTGGTCAGAGCAAAGTATCCCGTCGGTACTACCTCCAAGACGCCGTCTTCGTCGCAGCACTCGCCGGCGATAGGGAGGATCAGCGCGACCTGCTTCAGCGCATTGCGGCTGCCCTGCGCAGCCCGCGCTATCCCCTCTACCTGGGACGTCGCTCCTGCCCACCGGACAAGCCCGTGTTCGTCTCCCTGCTGCACGACACCCCAGGCCTGGAGACCGTACTGCGCGAGGCCATTTCCTGGCAGGTGTCTCCGTGGCGGCAGCGCCCCGAGGACATGTCCCTGGCGCTGATACTCGATCAACCCGACGGCGAGGAACTGCTGGATGACCTTCCCTCAGCGGGAGGGGCACCGTTCGATCGGAAGTTCGCGCACCGGCCGGTGCACCACGACATAGTGAATGTGCAGGACCTACCGCCGCATCAGAAGGCCGGCTACGGCTTCACCGGAGATGCCGCCATGGACCTGCTGGATGGATGACATGTATCTCACCCGTGCCTTCATCAATCCACGACGGCTTGGAGCCGTGAAGTTCCTGGGCAACCCCCAGAAGATCCACGCCGCCGTCATGCAGGCCTTCCCGATTTCTCCTGCCACGGATGGCGCGATGGGCCCTCGCGTGCTCTGGCGGCTGGACAGCGACGACCATCGCCGGCCGGTGCTGTGGATCGTGTCGCCGGACAAGCCAGACCTGCACCACGTCACGGACTTCTACGGCTGGCCTGAGTCAGATCGCCCTTTCGAGACCAAGGATTACCTCCCGCTGCTGAACCGCCTGGCTGCCGGGCAGCGCTACGTGTTCCGCGTGACAATCAACCCCGTCAAGTCGCTACACCCGGGAGCCGAAGCGAGAGACACCAAGGCCAAGGTACGAGGCAAGGTCATCCCGCTGGTCGGCGCCCACAGCCAAATCTCATGGTTCGCGGAACGAGCTGGCAAGTGGGGGTTCGAACTCCTGCCTGGATCCGCTCCACTGCCCGAAATCGATCCTCCCTCGGAGATCTCCACCCCATTCGCGGTAGAGATCCGGGAGAGCAAGCGCCTCCGATTCTGGCGATCGGACGCCGAGAAGAAGCCGGTGACGCTGCAAACAGTGACCTTGGAAGGCTTGATGCAGGTGACCGACCCTCAACTGCTGCGCGAAGCGCTGACATGCGGCATCGGACGGGCGAGGGGATACGGGTGTGGACTGATCAGCTTGGCCGCCCCTCGTTGAGCAGCGGTCTAGACCGATTGTCTTACAGCCTGAGCGTGAAGCCGACTGTTATGCCTCGTTCGCCGAAAGTATGCATATCGAGGGACTGCGCTCTCCGCGCACTCAGGTACGGCCCTACCTCTCAAGTCAGTCAGTCACACTTTCCACCAGAGCACCCCCACACACAAACACAATGATCTCCGGATCTGAAGCGCCTCGCGGACGGATGCAATGGCCCCACGCACGCGGGGGCGGTCACCTTGGGAGGACGTACTCGAGCCCTTGGAGGACTTCCGAACCGTAGAACCTCTCATCGCGAGGCGCCTCACTTCTGGCTGTGCCAAATACGTGCGCACGTCTGCGCCAGCCATCTCAAGAACAGCTCACTGAGCTGGGAAAACGTCGTACGCGCTCATCTGACTCCTAAAGCGGGTGCCGCAGGTTCGAATCCTGCCGGGGGCACCACGTCTGACCAGCCATTTCGGCCTCTGACCTGCGGTTTCACAACCGCAGGTCTTTTGCTTCTCCGGACCCTCGTAGGCAGCCGAGTGCAGCCATGTGCAGCCGTAGGTCAGAATCCTGGGGACATATGGGGGACGATCTTGAACGCGTCGTCCCACCTCAAACGCTCTCGAGTGCGTCGTGGCCTACCCAGTCACGGCCCTGTCGGGCTACTGGGCCCCTGCCTGTAGAGGGCGGCGATCGCGATAGTCAACACGCGAAGCCGGCTCCGGGGCTCCCTCCGTGGCCACGCCGCCTTCCGTCGAGACGGGAACACCAAACGAGATGCGCGTCCGACGACCGTGATCCACGTCATGGCGGCACCCACGACATCCCTGCGACCGCCCCGCATACAAGAGCTCCTTCTTGTACGCACGCCCCCTCCTCGGTGGATCAAACATGCCGGGAGAAATCACAAAAAAGTTGGTTAACGAGGCATCCAAAGCGTGCGGAGTTATCGTCGGTTGGGGCCCTTGACAGTTGCACGAGGAAAGCGGCATGCCCGGTCCTGATCGTGAGCTCATGCAAGCGGCGGTGCAACGCATCCAGAAACTGTCCGACGACAACTGGTGGGTCCTGCACGCCTCCTGCCGGCTCATGGAAGCCCGCGCATGGGTCGGACCGACGGGCGACCGCTTCGGCCAAGCAGTGCACAACTACCAGCACGAACTGCACATGATGCTCACGCAGGCCGTCACCATGGCCAAAGACGCCGCGGCGAGAGCGCAATGAGCTACAGCGGGGTCAAGCTGCCGGAGTTCGACACGCTCGTCGCCCGCCACACGGCAGCCGCCACCCAGATGCAAGAACTGGCCGCCCGCCTCCATGCGGAACTCGCCGGCGCCGGCCTCGACACCACACCGGCCGAACGCATCAGAAAGCTCGCGGCACAGGTCGGCCAGGAGGCCGAAGACCTCCGCAAGCGCCAGAGCATCGTGCGCGAGATGGAACGCCACAAGATCGCCTTCGGCGCCTCCACCGCGGCCGGCTCCTTCATCACCGTGCCGGACTCCCTCCGCGAAGCCCAAGGACAGCTCGATGGCACGCTCGCGGCCAAGGCAGCCAAGGCTGCAGCCGCCGGAGACAAGAATGCGCTGAAACAGCTACAGGCCTACGCCGCGAAAGCCCAGGATTCGTCCTTCACCAAGACGTTCCTCCGACAGCTCGGCGCCAAAGGAATGACGCAAGTGTCCGCCGCGATCGCCGCCCAACTCCGTGCCGATGCCGCAGGAGGGAACGCCGGTGCGTCGGCCAAGCAGGCCCAGGAGGCGATGCGGCTCCTCGCCACCACCCTCGCCAAGGGCACCAATCCCAAGGACCCCGCCTACATGGGCGACGCCTTCCTCGACGAGCTGGTCAAGCACGGACGCACCGAATTCAAGGTGGACGGCACCACCTACTTCGGCTACCAAGCTCAGGCGCTGATCTGGCGAGCCGGCGATGGGAAGCCGCCGTTCTCAGAGAAGTTCATGCAGGTCGTTGGACGAGACGCGATCGTCTTCGAGAAGGAGAAGTTCCAGGATCGGTGGGCAGCATCCAAAGACGCGATCGGTAGCGCTTTGGGCAGCCGGCAAGTGCCCATGGCAGACCTGGCCACTGTGCTCGGCGTCGCCAGGTGGATGATTCCCTCGACACCTTCGATGGGGCCCGCCAAGCAGCCCGTCAGCCAGTCTCCGCATCGAGGCGGCTCGGCAGTCATCGATGATTTGTTCCACGCGGCGTCGAGCAACGCGAAGTCCGCTCAAGCTCTGCTGAACCACACACCAGCCGGGTGGAAGCAGTCAGTCCTGTCGTACATGCTGACTGACCGCCTCGGCGCGTTCCACTTCCACGGCAACACCGACCCGTTCGCAGAGGCGCTGCGCAAGGCGACGACGGGAAAGGACTCGGTATCTCTGTCCCTGACCACTGAGGCTCTGAACACCCTCAAGGTGCACGCCGACAAGGTGTTCCGGCCGGATGACAACGACCGGCTCACCATTGCCGACCGCAAGCTGTACGACGAGTTGAGCTTCCTCAGGCGGCCTGTCGGCAGCGCCCTCGCCTCACATATCGATCAGGTGTACGGCACCTACATCACCAAGTCCGAAGGGTTCGACGGCTTGAGCAAGGCCGAGCTGGATCGCCTGCTGGTGCTGGTGAGCAGCGATAGAGACGCCGCGGTCGAGCTTCAGGCCGCCGAAGCGGCTCGTGTAGTCGATCGGGTCAACGACCATTACCCGACCAGCGGCGACAAGGGGATCAAGGAGCAGCTCATCCCCGAGGCCAAGGTGTTCGGCCACCTGGTGGAAGCACGCAGGCTGGCTCTACTGGCCAACGCTTGGGACGAGGAGCAGACGAAGAAGGATGTGAAAGACACGCTGAATTCCGCGTTCGCGCTGTTCACTTCGCCCATCGGCGGCCTCGGCACGAAAGTCGCGGGAGAACTCGGCGGGCTGGTCGGCGGGAAAGGCGCCGAGGTCGCGTTCGACAAGCTCTCGGCCTACATCGTCAATCGCATGATTCAGACCAGTGTCACCTCAGGCGAGGCTCTGCGTACCGCCGCCGATCAGAATGAAATGGTTGACTGGTTGATGCAGAGTGCTGTCATCAGTGCGAGGATCGCTACGGGCGAGTGGTCAGAAGAGGCTATGAGGGACGCCAAGGGCTCCACTTATGTCACCGACGATCAGCCGCCGAAGCTCAAACCTATCCATGAAATCATGGCCGACCCCAAGACGTTCGACGACTTCATGGAATGGGCACGTCGGCATTCCGCCATCGAGAGCACCTCGAACGAGTTGGCCAACACTGTGCGCACAGCCCGCGATAAAACGCACGACAACCTCAACATCACTGGATATTGATATGCCATCTCGAATAGTCCGACCGTCTCGCGGCGCAGTCGTCGGCTTGGCACTGTTCCTCGCGCTGATTGCCGGCTGCACCGACGTCGATCCTGCACCTTCGCCCAGCCCAGAGGCCACGGCTTCGATCAGTCCGGTTGTGGACTCCTCACCCTACTGGTGCGACTTCCTTCCTCAGCAGGCAGTCCGGGAGATCACCGGCCTCGATGTGGCGATCGAGGAGCGTAAGACCGGCGTACCTACGACCCACGGGCAATGCGCGCTTCGCAATGACTATGACCGGCTTTCTCTCCTGTGGTCGATAAGAGACGGCGACAACGTCCTGGACACCGCACGCGAGAACTTCGGCGAACACCAACTAGCGGCTCTCCCGAAAGACCTCGGCACTGGACTTATTGCTTATACCGAGCGTATGCCACGCACGAGGCCGTACTACACGATGATGCTGTTCCGATGCGGAGACAAGCGACCGTGGATCAGTGTGGACCTGTCCGAAGTGAGGAATGGGCGAGACCCCGTGAGTGATTTGACGCAGTTGCTCACTATCGCCCGGAAACGTTACGGGCAGCTGCACAAATGTACACCCGAGCCAGCCTAACCAAGTGGAAGTGGCCCGGCGTCCGGTGTAAAACCGATCGAGGCAATCACCTTGGCAACCAGGGTTGCCGTACAACGCTTCTGAAACGCTCGTCTACCCGGGACGGGACACCACATTGCAACTCACAACCGCACAGGGCTGACCCATGCCGATCTTTCCAAACGGCGCAGCCCGTTCCATCGTCGCGCACGACCGCTCGCTCGAACTCTTCGCCAACCGCTTCGAGCTCACCCGCCACGTCGTCACCCTCATCAACGACGACCCACCACCCGAACGGATCCTCTACCTCCACGGCCTCGGCGGCAACGGCAAATCACTCCTCCTCCGCCACCTCGAAAAACGCTCCTGCCTGCGCACAGACCGCTGGGAGGACATCCGCGACGCCGACGACACCGAACTGCTCGACCGCCTCGCCGAACACGGCCGCCCCGTCCCGGTCGCCAGGATCGACTTCGGCGCACGGCCGGCGGGCGAGAACCGGCCCCAGGAGGCGTTCTCCGGGCTGTTCATGCTCAAACGCCAGCTCGCCCGGCACCGCATCGCCACCCCGCGCTTCGACTTCGCCGCCATCACCTACCTGCACAAGCTCGGCTTCGACATCGCCCACCGGATCCCCGAGCTGTTCCCCCGCAGCGAAGTCGACATCGCCCTCGACATCGCCGACGCCATCCTCACCCTGCCGATCCTGCGCGTCGGCCACCACCTGCTGCAGCTGCTCAACTCGCGCCTGGACGAGACCTTCACCCGCCGCCGCATGCGCCGCCGCCTCTCCCACGAAGACGCCGACCACATCCTCAGCCTCGTCCCCGAACCCGACCTGCTCCACGAACTACCGCGCTTCTTCGCCCAGGACCTGAACGAGGCCACCGCCGACCACGCCCGGATCGTGCTGCTCTTCGACACGCACGAGGCGTTCTACGGCGAAGCCATCGGCGACGCCGACAGCCTCATCCACGCCGACAAACTCATGCGCGATGAATGGCTGCGCTGCCTGCTCGGCCACCTCGACCTCGGCGCCGGAATCATCGCCATCGTCGCCGGCCGCACCCGCCCACCATGGCCCAACGCCCCCGTCTACCCCATCCCCGACCAGTACATCGACCACCGCCTCGTCGGCCATCTGACAACAGCCGACGCCACCCAGTACCTCACCCTCGCCGGCATCACCGACCCGGCAACCCACGAGGCACTGATCAGCTACGCCTCCACCGCGCCCAACGAGGTACACCCTTACTTCCTGGGCCTGTGCGCCGATGTGGCCCTGGCCGCCGGCCCCCGCCTCAACCCCGGCGACTTCGCAACCCCGATCGACAAAGAGCGCGACCTAGCCAGCCGACTCCTGCAATACACACCGGCTGAGGCCGAGTACGGCATCCTCGCCGTCAGCGCCTGCCGCGCCTTCACCGCCGAGACCTTCCACCACCTCGGCCAGGCCCTCGACTTTCCCTGCGACCGCAGCGCCTTCGCCAAACTGACCGCCTACTCCTTCATCTCCCCCATCCGAGGCGGCACGGCCAGCGGCACCGGCGCGTACACCATGCACTCCATCCTGCGGCGCTCCCTGCAACGCGTCCGCCCGGACGAGATCCGTAAAGCCCACGAGGTCCTGGCCCGGCACTACGGCGAGCGCGAGGAGTTCA
Source organism: Nonomuraea sp. NPDC052634 (assembly GCF_040678535.1). Classification (NCBI taxonomy): domain Bacteria; kingdom Bacillati; phylum Actinomycetota; class Actinomycetes; order Streptosporangiales; family Streptosporangiaceae; genus Nonomuraea; species Nonomuraea sp. NPDC052634. Next base: position 17,803 of record NZ_JBFATY010000023.1, read on the forward strand.
CCGCCGAGCTGGAAGCCGCCTACCACCTCAGCCACCTCGACTCCAGCGAAGGAGTCGCGGCCTGGGTCGCGCTGATGGACCGCAGCCTGGCCACCGGCCGCTTCGACCGCTGCCGCGCCCTCGCCACCCTCCTCAGCGACCTGCACATCGACAGCGACGAGGACAAAGGCCGCTGCCTGTACCGGGTCGCCCGCGCCCACCTCGGCCTCGGCAACTGGGCCCAAGCCGAAGCCCTCATCGACGGCCTCCCCTTCAGCTCCGCCCACGCCGTCCTCGTCCGCGCCGAAGCGGCCTTCTGCCGCGGCGACTTCGACCACGCCGAACACCTCGCCCAAGCAGCACTCGCCCTCACCGGCGACGACGCCCGCGAAGGCTTCCTGTTCCGCCTCGCCGAAATCGAGCTCTACCGCGGACGCTTCGCCTCCGGCCGCCGGCACGCCACCGAAGGCATGAACACCTCCGCAGACCCGGCGCCCTGGCTCAAGCTCCTGGGCGAGATCGAGTACTTCTCCGGCAACGTCGAACGAGCCCACCACCTCATCAACCAAGCCCTGCAGGACGTGGCAGCACGCCCCGCCCACCAGCGCGACCAAGCCCTGTACGCCGGCCTCCTCCAAGACGCCGCCCTCGTCGCCGAAGCCACCGGCACCTGGCAGACCGCCCTCGACAGCCAGACCGAAGCCCTCGCCATCCGCAAAGCCTCCGAAGACGCCCGCGGCATCGCCCAGTCCCTGCACGGCCTCGGCAAGGCCCACTGCGGCCTCGGGCAGACCAGGCAAGCCGCACACGCCCTCGCCGAAGCCGGTCGCATGGCCCGCGACCTCGGCGACGGCCTCCTGGCCGCCAAAGTCACCCATAGCGAAGGCGACATCCGCCGCGCCGAGGGCGACCACGCCGGCGCGTGGGGCCTGACCGTGAAGGCATTGCGGGAGTTCGAGCACCACGGCACCCCGTACGACGTCGCCTCCGCCTGCCTCTCCCTGGCCCGCCTCGCCCCACCGGGCCGTAAACGCATCCAGTACGCCGACCGCGGACGCCGCGCCATCGCCTGGGGCGGCTTCGGCGTCCTCACCCAGCTCTTCCCGGACCAGATGACCCCGCCCGCACACCGCATCCTCAACGGCCTGATCGGTTTCTGCTGCGGAGACGCCCTCGGCGTCCCCTACGAAGGCAGACCACCGCAGGACATCCACCTCACCGACACGCTCCCCACCCGGGACGACTGGCCGCTCGGCAGTACGTCCGACGACACCGAGCAGCTCATCCTGCTCGCCCGCAACCTCATCGACACCGGCGGCTCAGAGACGGCCTTCCTCCAAGCCCTGGCCACGGCCCTGCCGACCATGCGCGGCGCCGGCCCCACCACCCGCAGAGCCGTGGAACGCTTCGCAGCCACCGGAGCAACAACGGCCGAGGGCGGCGCCACCAACGGCGCCATGATGCGCGTGCTCCCCATCGGCTGGGCCACACCCGCCACGGAGACGGCCCGCCGTCGCGACCTGGCCGTACGCATGACGAAGACCACCCACGCCGACCCACGCGCCATCGCCACCGCCTGCGCCGTAGCAGCGATGGGATCGTGGGCCCTGGAAAACTGCCCCACCGAGGACCTCATCACCATCGCCCGCGAAGAACTGGACCACTTCGAGATCCCCATGCCCACAGACTGGGCACCCGGCCCGGACGGCGTGACCCTCGACGTCATGGACACCTTGGGCGCGATCCTCCACGTCCTGCGTCTCCACGACGAACCGGTAGAAGCCATGCGGTACGCGGTCGGTCTAGGTGGGGACACTGACACCGTGGCTGCAATCGTCGGAGGCATCCTGAACTGCCGCCAGGACGCGGCGAACATCCCCTGGACATCGCAAGTCGCGCTTCCGCCAGAGCTGGACACCCTCGCCGAAGGGCTGCGCGCCATGCGGCAGGCCGCATATGGCTGACTTCTGGATCATCGGCCCCATCGCCTGGGACCTGGCGCTATACGTCGATCACATCCCGCCCAGCGGCCATTTCGTCCAGGCGAGCGAGAGCGTCGAACGCCCGGGCGGCACCGGAGCCAACGTCGCCGTCGCACTCAGCCGAGCCGGAGGCCGCGTCCACATGGTGGGTTACATCGGGGACGACGCCGCCGGCCGCAACATGACGACGACTCTCACAGAGGCCGGGGTCAACGTCGACCACGTCCAGCTCCTACCGGGCCATACATCCTCAGTGGTCCTGCTCATCGAACCCGACGGCGAACGCACGATCATCGGCATCCACCCCGACCTGCTCCACACCATCACGATCCCCGTCAACGAGGTCTCCCCCGGCGACATCGTCTACTTCGCCGCCTGGCACGCCCCCTTCACCGCCCCCGCCCAGACCATGGCAGCCGCAGGAGCCCTCGTCACCAGCGTCCCCCCAGGCACAACCCCCGCCATGCGCTACCTGATCGGTTCCCGCAACGACTTCACCACCATCCCCGAGGACGCCACCGCCATCGTCACCGAAGGGGCCGGCGGCGTCACCGTCCACTCCTCCGGCCAGCGCACCCACTACCCCGCCATCCCCACCACAGCAGTGGACGTCACAGGAGCAGGCGACGCCTTCGCCGCCGGCTTCCTCTGGGAACTGGCCCAAGGAGGCCCCCTCGCCGAAGGCGTGAAGCTGGGCCTCTCCTGGGCCGCGACTACCGTTCAGACGAAAGCATCAATGCCAAGAACGACCTCTTAGCAGAGCCCTCACGTGCAGTTTTAGATGGTTGACATGTCATGTACACGACATGTCAACCGTCCTGAACCACGCCCTCAAACCGTCGTGCATGTGATTGCAGATTGACCGCATGATGGCGAATCCTGTCCCAAAGTCGGGACTGGGAGGATTGATGTCGGTCAATCGACTTCAGGAGATATCCGCAGCGGCCATCGGAACGACCGTGATCGGCCTGGCTACGCAGACCGGCCTCATGCAAGCAACCTGGACGAGCAGATCAGTGCTCGGCTGGGCTGCCCTTACGCTGCTGATCATCACTGTAACGCTCCTTGCAGTAGCCGCCGTCCTCTGGCTCCGCTCGGCCACACACCCCCGGACACGGCCCACAGCGGCCAAGGCGGCCATCGGCAGCGTGATCGTCTTTGTTTCGTGGCTGCTAGTAGCGGCGACACTCCCTACAGGCTAGACGTAGTGAGGATCAACAACATGTGCGGCCGACGCCCCTGGGAGAACGGCGCCGTACCTCCCCCATTTCTCTCAGCTCTCAGCAAGCGAGCGCGTGCCGGCTTCGAGGAGATCGACGGATACCTGCAGGTCTTCGAACCTAAGGCGACGATCCTGCGGGCAGGCGATCCCCCCGAAAGCGTCTGGCTCATCGAGGAAGGAAGAGTCAAGGTCATCGCGGCCGACGCTCGAGGGCACGAGGTAGTGGTGGCCCTCTACAGCCCTGGGTCTCTCGTAGGAATCTTCGAGGTGCTCGATCCTGGCGATCGGATAGCGACTGTTCGCGCGGCTGAGCGCGTGACTGCTCGCCGGCTGCCTTCCGCCGCTTTCCTCGGATACCTTCGAGAGTATCCGGAAGCGTGGGAGATAATCTCGCGCATACTCGTGCGCTACACCCGAGCAGCTAACAGGGCAAGGCTTGCCCATCATGCTCTGTCGGCTCCACAGCGATTGGCGCTTCTCCTCCTCGACCTGAACAGCGGAACCGACACCTCAAACGCATCTTCGGCAATGACGACCCCTCTGACGCGGGCCGAACTGGCGGCATGCATAGGTGTAAGCGAGTCAACGGTCGCGGCCATACTGAAAAGGTGGCGCCAGAACCGAATTATCAGCAGGAACAACAAGCTGATCACGATAGATGACCCCACCCGACTCTGGGAGGTGGCCGGTCGACCGAAGTGGATATTCTGATGATCTATGACAACCGTGAGGCGCGGAGGTGGTACGACGCCTATACGAACCTCGGCCGCGCCGCAGTTTACTGGAACGCTCTAGAGCCAGAGGAGAAGCGCCAGTTCGAAGCCTTCAGCGATGAGCTGCATTACAACCGCGGCGAAGATCTGATGCAGGCCGGCTCGCCTGCTAATCGAGTCATGCTCATCAGAAATGGCTTCGCGAAAGTCATCCATTACTATGCCCCCGGCCCGGGACATATCGCATCCATCATAGGGCCCGGAAATTTAGTAGGTGAGTACGAAGCCATGATCGACCGGCCTCGCCACGGAACCGTCACGGCTTTGAACACCGTCACCGTATGGGCGATGACCGTAGCGGCTTTTAACAAGTTCATCGATAGGCACCGGAACGCCCATCGCGCCTTGACCGAATCGGTCGTGATCAAGAGTACCGAACTCGGCAGGATGCCTGTGTCTCTCGCGCTCCTACCTGCAGTGCAGCGCGTAGCCATGCTTCTCTTTGATACGGCAGCCGTAGATCGTGATCTTCACGGTGTTGCCGCTGGTCGTGTGGCGTGACGCGAAGAGCCGCCGCGATCATGTCGAGTTGTGACAC
>NZ_JBFATY010000024.1:0-13647 GCF_040678535.1 Nonomuraea sp. NPDC052634
CAGCAGCCTGGGCTACCGCAGCCCCGCCGACTACGAGACCATTGCCGCTACCTGACCACCACAACGACGGTGTCCGCCAAAACGGAGCAAGCTCAATCCTTCGTCTGGCGGGCGGTGGGCGTCACTCGCGGGTCACATCAGGAAGGCGATCCAGAAGCACTGGCCGGAGGAGCTCCGTAAGCCGACGCCAAGTGCTCCGAGCAGGAGCGCCGCATGCGTGTCTGAAAGCGGCACAAGGGACCCGCAGCACTGCGCTGGTCCGACCGTGAGCTGCTGACTGTGCTGCTCGGGTCCTGAACCTCTGCGCGAGGTTCCCGCTGGCGAACAACACCGCCGCGCCGACGAAGTCCTGCGGCGGCCGGTGGCGCAGGCAGACGACGGGGAACGAGGCCGGCCTGGTGTCGGCGCCCTGCCCTCACTGAGCCGGGGCGACCGTGCGCGCGAACTCGAGTGCCCTCACCGGCACCCGCCTCGCGTGGGCGGTCACGGAACTCGGTGAGCAGCTTGCCGGAGACCAGGACGACGCCTGGCTCGCCGGTGTGCAGTTCCAGCGTGACTTCCGCCGCGACCTCGTAGTCGAAGCCGGATGGCTTCGGCCGCCCCTTCTCGTTGACCTCCGGGCGCGTGCCGGCGAGGACAAGCACCGACGGGCCCGCCAGGAGGCCGCGAGCCGTCTATGCCGCGAGCGGGATCGCGCGCGGCGCCGCGTACCACGGGATCGCGCGGCGCCGCGTACCACGGGATCGCGCGGCGCCGCGTACCACGGGATCGCGTGGCGCACCACGGGATCGCGTGGGGCACCATCGTGGCGCACCACGGGATCGCGCGGCGCCGTTTACCAGCAGAACCGTCAGCGGCTCCGCGAGCGGGATCGCGCGCGTCCCGCCCCCAGCAAAACCGCAGCTACGCGGGCGCAGAGTTTGGTGTGGCAGCCCACCTGCCGCAGGTCGAAGGGGCCGAGCAGATTCGGCAACGAGCAAGCTCTCAGCGACGCGCTGCTCTTGGCGATGCACATGGGCTTGGCGATGCACATGGGCTTGGCGATGCACATGGGCTTGGGCGGGCGAGCCACGGGGCCCATTCCAAGGAATGTATCAAGCCGATCTTGGAGATCGTCTATCGCGCACTTGGACACGCGGGGGCCAGGTAGTGGGACGGCGACGGTCAGCGCGCCGCTGTTGATTGATGAGCTAGTCGAAAGGGTCGCGATGGTGCGGAGTCGCGGGTGGGGTGGGGTCTCGGATGGGGCGGGGGTGAAGGGTTATGCGGGGCGAAAAAGGGGAGCTCCGGGCGAGAGAGAAGGTGCTCGCCCGGAGCTCGCCGACCTGGACAGGCGGGGCAATCGTGATCTAGACCGGCATGCTGTACATGACCCGGAACCGGTCGCCCGGGATGATGATGTCGCTCGTCTCCACGGGCCGATCGCCCGCCCAGTGCGTACGCTCCACATGCAGCACGTGCACGCCGGCCGCCAGGTCGAGGGCGTCGCTCTCCGCCGGGCGGGGGATGCGGGTGTGCACGCTTTCCACGATCTCCGTGATCTTTATGCCGTGCGCGTACATCTTCGTGACGAAACCACGCCTGTCCTCGTCGCTGTGGGACGCGAACTCCCGCATCTCGTACGACGTGGCGAGTTGGAGCGGCCGGCCGTCACCGCGGAAGACGTAGCGGGTTCTGGTCAGCGTGGCGTTCTCGGGCACGTGGAGCCGTCGTGCGATGTCGGGGCCCGCCTCGGCCAGTTCGCTGTGCCAGTCCCATGTCACGCGCCTGCCTTGCGACTGCAGGTCTGCGGCGAAGGGGGCGGGGTGGTCGAGGAAACGCCATCGGTGCAAGGCGATCAAGTCGGGCCGTTCCCGGACGTAATGGCCCGAACCAACGCGGCCGATGATGAGGCCCTCGCCCGCGAGCACACGTAGCGCGTGACGAGCGGCGGTCTCGCCGACCTGATATTTGCGGGTCAGCTGCGCCCGCGAAGGAATGGGCGCGCCGGGGGGAAGGGTGCCGTCGGTGATCTGTCGCCGGATGTCTTCGACGACACGCAGGTAGACCGGATCTGAGGTGGCCACTAGTCCATCCCTGGGGGTTCGTGTGAGGCGTTGCCCTATGTTGCCGTATTCGGCAGGTAACCGACCGTCATCGAGGGATGCTGGAGCCCCAACTTTGCGATGGCGGGAAATTATTGGAGAAACCCTGTAACGCCGGTGTAAGGGCGACCGATTCTCCGATAGAGGTCGTCGATGTGTGTACCCCCGAGCACATATCGGCGACCTCTTCCATGTCGGCCCTGCCTGACAGCCGCCTACCTTAGTGACATACGGCCAGGTGAGGCAGCCTTTCTTTGACTAGAAGTCGATGATCTTTTGACCCTCTGGTGTGGTCCGCCTGCTCTGGTGGCCCGTCGTGTCGTGCTTGTGGCGGTGTGTCCTCGCCCTGTGGTCCCTTCCGTACGGCGGGGGGTGGGCAGGGTCTTGGCTGGTCGGCCGATGTCACTGCTTGAGCGGTAATGTCACCGCTTGGACGGTCGTGGCCACAGAAGGTTTGCTTCGCGGGGCGCTGTGGAGGCTTCGAGCGAAGGCGGCGTATGTCCCAAGTGATTCGAATGAGGCGTACGTGCGCTTCCTCGCCGCAACGCCTCTCTGGGGACCCGATCCGGAGCGGCATGTCCCTCAAGGTGAGGTGCGTACGTCGGCCCACATGCGAACCCGCTGCCGCGGACGGACGTCGCCTGCTGGCCTCAGGTGCTGCGGGTGCCTGGGTAGCCTGCGATGAGGTGGCCAGGTCGGATGGTGGGTGCGGTGTGTAGGGCGGCGATGCTGAGTGACATGCGTCGCACCGGCCGGTCGAAGCCGTCCGGCGACGTGCACTGAGGCGTACAGAAGCCCGTGAAAGCGGGCAAAAGGCGGCTCCGGGTGGGTGAAGCGGGGTGGCGACGTCCAATGGATTTCTGAATCCGGGTAGCGTTCGCACTATGGCATCGCCAACTGGAACCACCGACGCGCCCTTCGGCCGCATGCTGACCGCGATGGTCACGCCGTTTACCCCCGACGGCGAGGTCGATTACGCGGCTGTGCGACGTCTTGCCACCTATCTGGTGGACGAGCAGCGAAACGACGGTTTGATCGTCAATGGGACGACCGGTGAGTCGCCCACCACCTCTGATGAGGAGAAACAGCGCATCGTCAGCGCTGTGCTGGACGCGGTCGGGGACCGTGCGACCGTGGTCGCCGGGGCGGGGACCAACGACACCCGCCACAGCGTCGAACTCGCCAAGCAGGCGGCCCGCGCCGGAGCCCATGGCCTGCTGGTGGTGACGCCCTACTACAACAAGCCGCCGCAAGAGGGGCTGTATCGGCATTTCACCGCCGTGGCCGACGCTACGGACCTGCCGGTGATGCTCTACGACATTCCGGGACGCAGTGGCGTACCGATCAAGACTGAAACCCTGCTGCGGCTGGCCCAGCACGAACGCATCGTGGCCGTGAAGGACGCCAAGGGCGACCTGTTCGCCGCCAGTCAGGTGATGACCGCGACCGACCTCGCGTTCTACTCCGGTGACGACCTGCTCAACCTGGCCTGGCTCTCGCTCGGCGCGGCCGGCTTCGTCAGCGTCGTCGGGCACGTGGTCGGGGCCGAGCTGGCGCGCATGATCGAGCTGCACAAGAGCGGCGAAGTCGCGCAGGCCCTGGCCGTGCACACCCAGCTGGCTCCGGTCGTGGACGGGATCATGCTGCGCGCGGGCGGCGCGATCATGGCAAAGGCGGCGCTGAGCCTGGTGGGCATGCCGGTCGGTCCGGTACGCCTGCCGCTCGTGGACGCCACGGAACAGCAAATCGCCGAGCTGCGTGCTTGCCTGGTGGCCGGCGGGGTGAAGTTGACAGACACATAGGAACGGGGAGGAACCGGGAGTTTTGAGAACAAGATCTGACCATGGGGGCCGGGCATGAGCCATCCGCATCCTGAGCTTGGCCCCCCGCCGGCGCTGCCCGAAGGCGGCCTGCGCATCGTCGCGCTCGGCGGGTTGGGGGAGATCGGCAGGAACATGGCCGTCTTCGAGTTCGACGGCCGCCTGCTGATCGTCGACTGCGGGGTGTTGTTCCCCGAGCCCGACCAGCCGGGTGTCGACCTCATCCTGCCCGACTTCGAGTACATCAGGGACCGGCTCGACGACGTCGAGGCCGTGGTGCTGACGCACGCCCACGAGGACCACATCGGGGCGGTGCCGTACCTGCTGCGCGAGCGGCGCGACATTCCGCTCGTCGGGTCCAAGCTCACGCTCGCGCTCATCGAGGCCAAGCTGACCGAGCACCGCATCCAGCCGGTCAAACGCGAGGTCGTCGAGGGCGAGCGGCACGTTTTCGGGCCCTTCGACTGCGAGTTCCTCGCGGTCAACCACTCCATCCCCGACGCCTTGGCCGTCGCCATCAGGACTCCCGCCGGCATCGTGCTGCACACCGGTGACTTCCGCATGGACCAGTTGCCGAGCGACGGCCGCCTCACCGACCTCGGCGGCTTCGCCAGGCTCGGCTCCGAGGGCGTCGACCTGCTGATGTCCGACTCCACGAACGCCGAGGTGCCCGGGTTCGTCACCAGCGAGCGGGAGATCGCGCCGGTCATCGACGAGGTGATCCGCACCTCCGAGCAGCGGGTGATCGTGGCCAGCTTCGCCTCCCACGTGCACCGCATCCAGCAGGTCATGGACGCCGCCGCCAAGCACGGCCGCAAGGTGGCGCTCGTCGGACGCTCGATGGTGCGCAACATGGGCGTGGCCCGCGACCTCGGATACCTCAAGGTGCCGCCGGAGCTGATCGTCGACTCCCGCGACATCGAGGACTGGCCGCCCCAGGACGTGGTGCTGATCTGCACCGGCTCTCAGGGCGAGCCCATGGCGGCGCTGTCGAGGATGGCCAACCGTGATCACCCGATCCGCATCGCGGAGGGTGACACCGTGCTGCTGGCCTCGTCGCTGGTGCCCGGCAACGAGACCGCAGTCAACAAGGTCATCAACGGCCTGACCAGGTGGGGAGCCCGCGTCGTGCACAAGGGCAACGCCAAGGTGCACGTCTCCGGTCATGCGGCCGCGGGTGAACTGCTGTACGTGCTCAACCTGACGCGCCCCTCCAACTTCATGCCCGTGCACGGCGAGTGGCGTCACCTGCGGGCGCACGCCAAACTCGCGGCGCTGACCGGCGTGCCCGAGGACCACATCGTGATCGCCGAAGACGGCGTGGTCGTGGACCTGGTCGACGGGCGCGCACGGATCGTGGGCGCCGTCCACGCCGGATATGTCTACGTCGACGGCTCCTCCGTGGGTGAGATCACCGACACGTCCCTGAAGGACCGCAAGATCCTCGGTGACGAGGGCTTCATCTCCGTGGTGGTCGTGGTCGACTCCAACACCGGCAAGCTCACCGCTGGGCCGGAGATCCACGCGCGCGGCTCGGGCATCGATCCGGCGCAGTTCGACGAGTTCATCCCGCAGATCCAGCGGGCCCTCGAGGAGAAGGCCGCGGACGGCGTGGTCGACATGCAGGAGATCCGCCGGGTTGTGCGCCGTACGGTGGGCCGCTGGGTGAGCGACACCTACCGCCGCCGGCCGATGATCATCCCGGTGGTGCTCGAGGTGTGAGCGGCATCCGGACGGTACGGCAGGTCTCCACACCTGCCGTACCCGCCCGGCGGCTCGCAGGAGCGCGCGCAGCAGGCGACTCGGATGTGGCATGTCAGACATCCCTTCGGCGTAGCAGTGCGGTGGCAGCGATCAAAGGGACGATCGCGTACGCGATCAGCACGGTGGCGGCCGCTGGCGGGGACAGCAGGGACCCGTAGACCGAGGACGCATTGGTCTCGCCTACGAGCTGGCGGGGAAGCGCCCCGATCATGAACGACCCGAGGGTCTCGCTCCAGGGCTCAGGAACGTTCCCGACAATGATCGGGACCACGTAGACGAGCCCCACGATCACGGCGATCGCGGCCGCCGGTGAACGCAGCATCGCCCCCAACCCCAGACCGAGCAGCGCGAACACGGGCACCGTCAAAGTGAGGGCCAGCAGGAGCGGCAGCCGGTCGCCGAAGGCCGTCGCGTAGGCGCCGGAGAACCGGTCACCGATCGCGCTCCTGGCAGCCGCGTACGTGCCGAAGACCACGACGGCGCCGACTCCCAGGGACAGGATGGTGACGGTCAGCGCCTTGGCGGCCAGTAAAGGCCAACGGCGGGGCACGATCGCCAGACTCGTCCTGATCAAGCCCGTCGTGTACTCGGACGTTATGGCCAGGACGCCGAGCACCCCCATCGCCAGCTGGGGGACGATCACGAACGCCTCTTCCAGGTTCGCGATCCTGGCGACGGCCTGCCGCTCGGGTGGAGCCGTGTCGTACGTGCCCGCCGCCGTGGCGGCGAGCACGAATCCCGCGAGGATCGTGCTGAGGGCCAGGCCGACGATCAGGTAGGTCGAGCGGACGAACGCAGCTTCACGTATTCAGAGGTCAGGACGCTCATCTTGGTATGCGCTTTCTGGTCAGGAAGGCGGGGCGGCTGCGTGCCGGCGGAGTGCCGATGAGGGACGCATGCGGGGCGATTGAGGGTCGTCGGGTTGTTGGTCGGTGGCGTGCTGGTCGGGATGCTGGGCTGGTCATGGGCTGGGGAGCGTGTCAGCGGGTGGCTGGTCGCGATGGGGTGGCTGGTCACGGGCCGGGTAGTGCGCCGACGGGTGGCCGTTTGTGATGCGTGCGGGCCGGTCAGAGTCAGGGGCATGTGACGGTGGAGCGCTGATCGTGATGATGGGCTGGTCACGACCAGGGAGCGTCGGCGGTATCTCTCAGATGCGTGTGCGTCGGTAAGGGATCGGGTTTGTGTGACGGTGGAGCGCCTGTCGCGATGCGTGCGGGCCGATCAGAGGCTGGGTTGCGTGTCGGCGGAAGGCCGACCGTGATGTGTGTTGGCTGGTAACGGGTGGGGCGTGCATCAGTGGTGCGTCGGTCGCAATCGTGCGGGGGTTGGTCAGGGGATGACATGTGCGGCAGCAAAGGCTGGCCGCGACGTTGTACTCGCTCTCGGCAGGGACGCGATCGTGCGTCGCCCCGTCTGAGCGCGAGGGATCCGACCGTGAGGGCGACGATCGGCACGCGAGGGGCACAGCCGGTGCGACCTTGGGCGGCGATGAGCGGCAGGTCCAGCGTTGCCCGGGGTGGTGACGAGCGGCAGGTCCAGCGGTGCCCAGGGCGGTAAGGAGTCGCCGCCCACCTGTGAGGACCGGTGTCATCGGGCGGCTCCGTAGCGAACGTCGCCGGCGGTCAGGGCGAGGTAGGCGTCTTCGAGCGAGGAGTAGCGGGCCGTCAGCTCGGCGACGGTGGTCTGCGTGATGAGTCGGCCACCGCCGAGGATGACGATGTGCTCGGCGGTGAGGGCCATCTCGCTCATGAGGTGGCTGGAGAGCAGGATCGTGCGGCCCTCGGCGGCCAGGCCGCGCATGAGGTCGCGAATCCAGCGCACGCCGTCGGGGTCGAGACCGTTGACCGGCTCGTCGAAGATCAGCACACCGGGGTCGCCCAGCAGCGCGGACGCGATGCCGAGCCGCTGTTTCATGCCCAACGAGAAGCCGCCCACGCGTTTGCGCGCCACGCTCGCCAGGCCGACCTGCTCGAGCACGTCGGAGACGCGCTTGGAGCCGATGCCGTTGGTGAGAGCCAGGCTCAGCAGGTGGTCGTAGGCGCTGCGGCCCCCATGGACCGCGCTCGCGTCAAGGAGCGCGCCGACCTCGTGCATCGGCCTGCGCAGCGACGTATAAGGGCGGCCGTTGACCAGAGCCCGGCCCGAGGTCGGCGCGTCGAGGCCGAGGATCAGGCGCATCGTGGTGGATTTGCCTGCGCCATTGGGCCCGAGGAAGCCGGTGACATGACCGGGGTCGACCGTGAAGGACAGGTCGTCGACGGCGAGGGTGGCGCCGTAGCGCTTCGTCAGGTGCTGGACTTCGATCACGCCGAAAAGAATGCTGGGCGGCGGCGTGCCGGCGCGTCGGACCACGGTCCGAACTTCAACGTCAGACCCTGGGTTGACGTGCCGCGCCGCCGCAGCGGCTACGGTTCAACGCGTGAACGACACGCATCCCTTCTTCGCCAGGCGGCTGAGCCTGCGCCAGCTGGTCGCGCTCGATCTAGTGGCGGGGCTGTGCCTGGCGTTCCTGTTGTTCACGGTCATGGCCAACGTCGTGACGATGCCGCCGTGGATGCGCGTGGCGCTCCCGCTGGCGCTGGGCCTGCCGCTCACCCTGCGCAGGGTGTGGCCCATGCCCGTCTTCTGCTTCACGCTGGTGCTCGCTCTCTACACCGCGCTGGCGGGTGCGGTGGGGCACGCCTATCTGGCGCCCGCGTACGCGTTGTACATCGTCGCCCTGTCCGACAGGCTCGGTGCCGCGGTGCCGACGTCGGCCATCGCGGCGGTGAGCCTGGTCACCGTCCTGGGGCTGACGGTGGCGGGCACGTCGCAGACGGGCGCCCCCGGCTGGGTGGCACACCTCGACCAGCCGCTATGGGGCATCGGAGCGCTGGGCGGGGCGTGGACGATCGGCAGAGCCGTGCAAGAGCGCAGATCTTACGCGGCGCGTGAGGCCGGGAGACTGGCCGCGCAGGCCGTTACCGAGGAGAGGTTACGACTGGCTCGCGAGCTGCACGACGTGGTCACGCACAACGTGGGGCTGATCGCCATCAAGGCGGGGGTCGCCAATCACGTCCTGGCGTCCAGGCCGCAAGAGGCTCACGAAGCCCTGCGCGTGATCGAGACGGCCAGCCGGAGCGCGCTTGTAGAGATGCGTCACCTGCTCGGCGTGCTGCGGTCGTCGGAGGCGCCCGAGCGCGCGCCGGCACCCGGACCGGAAGGCATCGAGGGGCTGGTGGAGCAAGCGCGGCTGGCGGGGGTGGAGGCGGAGCTCGACCTTCGCTTCATGCCGGATACTGCGCCCGGCGGCTCGGCGGCGAGCAGTGCCGGGGATTGGGCGCGGCTGCCGGAGGGCGTTGGGCTGTCGGTCTACCGCATCGTGCAGGAGGCGCTTACGAACGTGGCCAAGCACGCCGCACCCGCTCGGTGCCGCGTGTCCGTGACGGTGGATGAGAAGGAGGTACGGATCGAGGTACTCGACGACGGCCCGGGGAGACGGGCTTCGCCTCCCGCAGAGGGTTCCGGGCATGGCCTGATCGGCATGCGGGAGCGGGTCATGATGTACGGCGGCACGTTCGAGGCCGGAAACCGTCCTGACCGGGGTTTTCGGGTTTTCGCAACATTGCCCTATGAGGAGGTTTCTTGATTCGCGTGGTCGTCGCCGATGATCAGGCTCTGATCAGGGGGAGTTTCACGGTACTGGTCGACGCAGAGCCAGATCTGGAGGTGGTGGGCGAGGCGTCGAACGGGGCGGAGGCCGTTGAGGTCGCTTTGGCGCAGCGACCGGATGTGGTGCTTATGGACGTACGAATGCCGGAAATGGATGGCATTGAGGCTACGCGTCGGATCAAAGACGTTTCTCGGGTGCTCGTCGTGACGATGTTCGACCTCGATGCATATGTGTATGACGCGCTCCGTGCCGGTGCCAGCGGATTTCTGCTTAAGGACACGCCGCCTGCGGACCTTCTCGAGGCCGTACGCGTGATCGCGCGCGGGGACGCACTGCTGGCGCCTGCGGTGACGCGCCGGCTGATCGAAGAGTTCACTCGTACGCCGGTTATGCCAAGGGTGAAAGGGCTAAATGGTGTGACCGAGCGGGAGAAGGAAGTGTTAGTGTTGATTGCGAGAGGCCTGTCAAATAACGAGATCGCGGCTCACCTGCACGTGAGTTTGGCGACGGTGAAGACGCATATCACCCGGCTGCTGGCCAAGTTGGAAGCGCGGGATAGAGCGCAGCTCGTTATCACAGCGTATGAGAGTGGGTTGGTTACGGCTGCCCGGTGATATGCTGCGGAGCAGCTCGCGGCGGCCGGACGCACCGGCCTTGGCTCACCGCTACGAGCGGAGGGTTCCTAGCGGTCGCGGTTATGGGTATCGTCGGTCTTCGTCGCCCGAGTCTCTTAGTTTGAAGCGTTCAGGATGTTTTCGTTTGCCAAGCCAAGTGTGCGCCGCCAAATGGGCCTTGGCCTTTGCTGACTGCGTTGAGCAACCAGCGGGCTGATTTCTCTGCTTGTGTGATCAAATCAGTCGGGTAATTGAGAAGCAGTTGATGCTCGGCGAACTCGTCTTCGTCGTCGAGAATGATGCGCCCGTCTCGCATCTTGATGACGTCCAGGTCGAGGTCGAGCATGGTGACCTCGTCGTCCCGCCACTCGGGGACTGTTGTGACGTCGACGTAGAGCTCGCTTCTTTGGGGCGGCACGTGGAAGGAAGCGGTCCACCAGGCGTTTCGGGGGAACAGCATGGTCACCGGAGTCTTCCAGCAGACAGGCGGGTCATCGCCCTTTCTGGCTAACGTCCCGTCTGGGACCTTCACCCAGACGCCGTGCTCGTCTTCACCGAGCAGGCGGCCGGGGTGGTTCCAGTGCAGTGCGCCGCCGTACTTTCGGTAGACGATTCGCACATCGTTCATGAAGTGATACGTATCCGGAGCCGGCGTGGCTCACACGGAACTCGGGGCGGAGGCCGTCGCATTCGTACGCGAGTGAGAGTCGTACTCGTGCGCTGAGCGGAATCGACGCGGTGGCGGTGCTCATGTCGGCTCATCGACCTTGATCGGGGTTGAGATGTCCACCTCGTTGGCTTGCGGGCCACCCTTGCCTGCGATGCAGCAGATTGAATGAGGATGTGATTATGCAGCTCCCAGACCGACTTCGCCGGTTGATCGGTCAGGACGCCTCCTGGTCGACCGACCACGAAGGAGCCAGTGGTACGGCCCTGAGGGTCGTGTCAGGTTCGAAGGTGTTCTACGTCAAGCACGGCCCCCTCGCCAGCGCCGAGCACTTGCGACTGGGCTGGCTTCATGGACGCGTTCCCGTCCCTGAGGTGGTCGCCTTTGAAGACGACGTCCTCGTTATCGCCGACGTGGGCGCTCCGTCTTCAGAAGCCGCCGCTCCCGCCGACATAGGCGCTGTGCTGGGCCGGACGCTACGCATGCTGCACGAGTTACCTGTCACCGAGTGTCCCTTCGATGGCGGACTGCCAGCGGTTCTCGAACGTGCCCGCGCCAATATCCGTGACGGCCTCGTGGACCCGGACGACTTCGACGCCGACCATATCGGGCTGACTCCTGAGATGATCTACGAACGACTGCTGGCCACGCGCCCGCACGTCGCGGATCTCGTCGTCGCACACGGGGACTACACCCCGTCCAACGTGCTGGTGCCCGCCTCAGGAGAGCCCGTGGTCATCGATGTCCCGGCACTGGGCGTGGCCGACCGGTACCGCGACCTCGCCATCGTCCACAGGGACTTGTCCGAGGACCACGGCCCGACAGCCTGGGAGGAGTTTCTTTCTGCCTACGCCCTTGTCGATCACATCGACGAAGAACGGATGTACTACTACCGGCTCCTGGACGAGCTTCTCTGACTCAAGGCGGTGATCAAACCTCGGATCGGTGATGCAACAACCAAATGTCTCGCGAATCGCTGAGATTGCCGCAGCTTCTGCGAGATGGGGCATGAGGCACCACCGGGGGTGTTCGCGCGGGGGTGGGGTGAGGCTGCCGGTTGAGGGGGCGTACGGTTCTGGTGATCTTTTCTGGTGCTCAGGTAGAAGATGTGCCAACTGAAGAGACGCGAGCATGGACACGCTACGACCGGCCTGCTGGGCTGGAGGGCCTGGCTGTCGTCGGCGCTGCATAGGAGAGCCGGGCTGCGTCCACGGGAGTGGTGTACCAGTATGACTTGGTCAACTGGAGTGGCGTCGGGTTGGACGTTTGCTGGCAGTTTGCGGGCTGCGAGCGCGTGCCGCGTGGGACGGGCGCAGGGGCTGTGGGATGGAGAGAGAGGCGGGGTGCGCCAGTTCGCGGAGGCGGCGTGCGGTCTCGGGGGCCTTGATGTGGGGTTTGGCGTGGGTGGGATGGTTGCTGGGCGCATCAGGGCAGGCGCGGTTGCTTGAGGTTGCGTGATTGCGGCTCGGGTGTGGTGTGCGGGTTTGACGGTGGCGTCTTGCGGCTCGGGTGTGGTGTGTAGGTTCGAAAGTTGTGTCTTACGCCTTGGGTGTGGTGTACGGGTTTGGCCTGGTCGCTGGTATGGCGCCGCAAATGGTGACGGCCATCTCGTGATCCTTCGAAGGCGCAAGTCAAGACCGAAGGAGACCACGTGATGGCCGCGAACAACAGTGTGGTGTCAGAAGGGGGAGTCGGCGTAGCAAATCCCGACCGGGGACCCCGACTTGTTGCGTTCCATGGTGAAGATCATGGCCGAAGCGTTGCTGTTGGCCGAAGCCGGTGACCAGAGCCGGGAGACGGAGGGGTGCGTTATGTCGGGAGGCGCGCTTGCCGCGACCGCAGGCCCGCCGGGTGGGGAGGGCACGTCGGGGTGGGGCGCGTGAGGGCCTTTGGCGGTGGGCAGAGCGGGGCGCGCCAACTCGCGGGATGCAGTCGTGCACGGTCGGTCCGTGAAGCGTGAATCAGGGGTCCAACGTCTGGGAGCGCACGGGTTCCGAACCGCGGTTCGCGGTATCCGGGCTGCCCGTACGCTTTCGGGCTGCCCGTACGCGTACGCTGCCGGGCCGCCCGTACGCTGCCGGGGCGCCCGCACGCTTACCGGGCTGCCCGCACGCTTACCGGGCTGCCCGCACGCTCGGGGCTCCTCGCACGATCTCGGCGCATCCGCTCTCGGGGCTGCCCGCACGGGCTCGGGGTCGCTTGTGCGCTTTTGGGGCTGCCCGCACGGTCTCGAGGGTTTCTAAGGAGTGGGGTTGCGAGTGTGCGGGCGGTCGAGGGGTTGGTGGGCTCACTCCAAAGGTGATTGTGAAGGCTGTGCTGGGGCTTGTCGGAGACCAGGTCGGTCACGTCCACGGACGTGGTGTAAGAACCGATCTTCGCGTGATCCTGTTTCTGCAGGTTAAGCGGTAAGTGTCTGTGGGAGTGGGTTCTGGGTGGGTGTGTCGCCGGCAACGACGCGGATGCGGGCTTTGGCGAGGATGTCCAGGCCCATGTAGCGGCGGGCTTCGACCCATTCGTCGGTCTGCTCGGCCAGTACGGCGCCGATGAGGCGGATGATCGCCGTGCGGTCGGGGAAGATGCCGACCACGTCGGTGCGGCGGCGGATCTCCTTGTTCAGCCGTTCCTGCGGGTTGTTCGACCAGATCTGCGGCCAGATCTCGCGGGGGAAGGCGGCGAAGGCCAGCAGATCGTCCCGGGCGGCGTCCAGGTGCTCGGCGGCGGTCGGATGCTTGGCTTCCAGCGTTTGCACGACCCAGGCGTGCTGGGCGCGCACCGAGGCGGCATCCGGCTGGTCGAAGATGGTGCGCACCAGCGTGGCCACGAACGGCTGCGCGGACTTGTTCACGCAGGTGAGCAGGTTGCGCAGGTAGTGGGTGCGGCAGCGCTGCCAGGACGCCCCGGCCACCGTGGCGCCGATCGCGGCCACCAGCCCGGCGTGGCAGTCGGAGATCACCAGCTGCACTCCGGACAGGCCGCGGGCGACCAGGCCGCGCAGGAAGGCCGGCCAGCCCGCGCCGTCTTCAGCCGAAGTGACGTCCAGGCCGAG
>NZ_JBFATY010000025.1:0-8223 GCF_040678535.1 Nonomuraea sp. NPDC052634
GGCGTATCAGATGACGTTGATGGTCGATCGCGCCGGTCAGGTGCTGACTCCGGCTGTGCGTGCCGAGCTGCGCGCCAGTCAGTCAAGGTGATGTACGTGTCGGACCCCAGATGGAACAGCGGCGGTTGGGCCCCTCCACCTCAGCAGCCTCAGCCCCAGTCGCAGCTGAATCCCGACCCCGCATCGCCCGTCCGCCCGTACGCGGTGACGGGAGGGCGGACGGCTCCGCGGGTCAAGCTGGCGATGGAGGCCCTGGTGTCATCGGCGACCGCCGAGCAGCGGGAGTTCTCGCATATCACGCCGGAGTACCAGGCGATCAGCCAACTGTGCCGGCAGGTCAGGTCCGTCGCGGAGGTGTCGGCCCTGCTGCGGATCCCGCTCGGCGTGGTGCGCGTGCTGATCGCTGACATGGCGGCCGAAGGCCTGGTCCGCGTGCATCAGCCACAGCTGGACGCCGGCCGGCCGGACGTAAATCTGCTGGAAAGGGTTCTAAGTGGACTTCGCAGGCTCTAACCCCGGGCTCACCTCGACGAAGATCGTGGTCGCCGGTGGCTTCGGGGTGGGCAAGACGACGTTCGTCGGCGCGGTGTCGGAGATCATGCCGCTCACCACGGAGGCCGTCATGACCGACGCCTCCGCGGGAATCGACGACCTCGGCATGACGCCGCTGAAGTCGACCACGACCGTCGCCATGGACTTCGGCCGGGTCTCCCTGGACCGGGACCTCATCCTGTACCTGTTCGGCACGCCCGGACAGCACCGGTTCTGGTTCATGTGGGACGACCTGGTACGCGGCGCCATCGGCGCGGTCGTGCTGGTCGACACGCGGCGGCTCGCCGACAGCTTCCCCGCCATCGACTACTTCGAAGAGGCCCAGTTGCCGTTCGTCGTGGGCGTGAACGGCTGGGACGGGCAATATCCGCACAGCGACGCCGAGGTGCGCGACGCGCTCACCCTGGCGCCGCACATCCCCATGGTGCGGCTCGACGCCCGCTCCAAGGACTCGGTGAAGAACGCGCTGATCCAGCTCGTCGAGCACGCGCTGTCGGTGCGCATGGCCGTACCGGGCTGGGGCGGCTGACCCGGGCTCAGGTGCCGCGCCGGCCCGGGAGCCGCGCCCTCCCGCTCGCCGGACGACGCGGCACCCAGGGCTCAGCGCGGCAGCGCCTCGATGAGGCTCGCGCCCGCGCCCAGCTCGATGACGTCGCCCATCGCCAGGCCGGCGCGGTCGAGCAGCGCCGCGTACTCGTCGCGGCTGCGCTCGGTGCCGCCGTTGAAGATCGCCAGCATCCGCAGATCGACGTCCATGCCCAGGTGCGGCTCCTCGGTGTCGGGCAGCACCACTTCCAGGATGAGCACGCGCCCGCCGGGGTTCATCGCCTCGCGGACGTTGCGGAGGATCTTGAGCGCGTCCTCGTCGTCCCAGTTGTGCAGGACGCTGGCCAGCAGGTAGACGTCGCCGCCCGAGGGGACCGAGACGAAGAAGTCGCCCGCGACCACCTCGGTGCGCTCGGTCAGGCCCTCGTCGGCGAGCGTGCGCCTGGCGTGGTCCACCACGTGCTCCAGGTCCAGCAGGATGCCGCGCATCTGCGGGTTGGCATGGAGCACCGTGGCCAGGATGTGGCCCTTGCCGCCGGCCACGTCCACCATGGTCCCGGTGGGCGGGAAGGCGTACCGCTTGACCAGGCCCTCGGTGAACGCGGCGGCCCTGGCCGTCATGTAGTCGTCGAACAGCTCGCTCGACTGCGGGTTGCGCGCCAGGTAGTCGTAGAGGTGGCCGTGGCGCTCGACGAAGGCCGAGCGGCCGGTGCGCACCGTCTCGGGCAGCGTGCCCATGGCGTACCAGAAGCCCTCCTCACCGAGCATGCGGATCGAGGAGCGCAGGAAGCCCGGTGCGTCCGAGCGCAGCGCCGCGCCCCGCTCGGTCAGGTCGTAGGCGTCGTCGCCCGCCCTGGTGACCAGGCCGAGGCCTGCCAGCGCGCGCAGCACCCTGCGCAGCGACGGGGCGTGCGCCCCCGCGCGCTCGGCCAGCTCGGCCGTGGTCAGCGGGCCCTTGGCGAGGTGGTCGGCCAGGCCGAGCTCGGCCATGGTGAGGAGGGCGGCGAAACGGGAGATGTCACCGTAGGCGCCCCACAGGAGGTCGTCGGAGTGTGGCATGAGTCCTTCCAGAAAGTCACGGGTTGCGCGTGGCCTGCCGGTGCCACACCAGCACCCGGCGCTCGGCCAGTACGAACAGGGAGTTGACGACGTAACCGAGGATGCCGAGCAGCGTGATCGCGGCCCACACCGCGGCGCCGTCGAAGCTGCGCTGGGCCTGCAGGAGCTGGTAGCCGATGCCGTCACTGCCGCCGATCAGCTCGGTGATCACCATGAGGATCAGCGCGAGCGACAGGCTCAGCCGCAGCCCGGCGAAGATCTTCGGCGAGGCGGCCGGCAGCACGACCACGCGCAGCCGCTGCATCCTGGTGAGGTTGAAGACGGTCGCCGTCTCCATATAGGTCTTGTCGATCGCTCTGACGCCGTCGATCGAGTTGAGCAGCACCGGCCAGATCACCCCGAACACGATCGTGATGAGCTGGGTGATCAGCACGCCGTGCGGAGACTGGAAGCCGGCCTGCAGCACCAGGAACGCGGGGATCAGCAGCGGCGGCGGCAGCGCGCGGCCGAACTCGATGAGCGGATCCACGAAATCGGTGGCCGTGCGCGAGCGGCCGAGCAGCATGCCCGCCACGATCCCGACCACCGCCGCCAGGATCCAGCCGCCGAACATGCGGCCCAGGCTGGGCAGGATGTTGTCGATCGCGTCGTCGGTCAGGAAGGCGCGGCTCCCCGGGCCGGAGAACCACAGCTCGTACATCTTGCCCACGATCATCGTGGGCGGCGGGAAATCGCCGTCGCCTATCGCCCGGGTGCCGAACTCCCAGACGACGAGCACCACCGGGATGAGCCAGAGCTTGGTGAGCGCTTTCATCGCTCCGCCGCCCCCGTCCGCATCGTGTGCCAGCGGAACAGGCGGCGCTCGCCGGCCCGCAGCAGCACGTTCGCGAGCGCGCCGAGGATCCCGGCCCAGACCGTCGCCGCCCACATGAGGTCGGTCCTGTTGCCGCTGCCGGCCAGGTTGACGAAGACGCCGATCCCGGCGACGCCGCCGGCCAGCAGCTCGGCGCTGACCGCGAGCACGAGGGCGATGCCACAGGCGATCCTGATGCCGGTCGCCATGAAGGGCGCCGCGCTCGGCAGGCTCACCCTGACCAGGACGGCCAGGGGGCCGAAGCCGAAGCTGCGCAGCGACTCCTTGGCCACGGGGTCGACGTCGTGCATGCCGTACAGGGTGTTGATGAGGATCGGCCAGACCGCCGCGTAGACGATGACCGAGACCTTCATCAGCTCGTCCACCGGGATCAGCAGGATCGCCAGCGGGATGATCGCCACACTTGGGATCGGGCGCAGGAACTCCAGCACGGGCCTGATCGTCCGCTCCACCGGCGGCAGCGCGCCGAGCAGCACGCCCACCGGCACGGCGATGGCGGTGGCGATGAGCAGGCCGAGCACCCAGTTGATCAGGGTCGCGCCGAGCCCGGACAGGAAGTCGGAGTCGGCGGGCAGGCCGAAGGCCTCCTGCAGGACGGTGGAAGGCGGGGGGAACTGCAGCTCCCCGTTGACGACGAAGCGGATGAACAGTTCCCCGAGAACAAGGAACCCCGCGACGCCGATGGCGCCGCGGAGCAGTCGTGCACGCGTCATCCGTTCGCCGCGGGGGCCGCGATGATCGACTTCACGTCGATCGGGCTCTTCAGGTAGCCGTACTCGAGCATGAGGTCGGCGACCTTCTGCAGGCGGTTGGCGTTCAGCTCACTGGGGAAGGTCCCGAGCGTGATCACCGAAGCCGTCTTGGCGTCGATCTTCGTGTACTTCGGCAGCATGGCCTCGATCTCCTTGCGGTCGCTGGAGACGAGCTGCTGCGCCTTGGCGATCGCGCGCTGGAAGGCGGCGAGCGTCTTGGGGTACTTCTGCGCCCAGTCCTCGGTGGCCATCCAGCCGGCGATGGGCAGGTCGGCCGTTTGACCCGTCATGGTGTCCGCCAGCTTGCGGAAGCCGTGCTGGCTCTGGTTGGCGGTGATGAACGGCTCGGTGATCCAGCAGGCGTCGGCCTGGCCGCTGAGCAGCGCGTTGCCCATGTCGGGGAACGGCTTTTCGACGAACTTGACGTCGTCCTCGGTGAGACCGGCCACCTTGAGCTGCGTGAGCGTGGCGAGGGTGGCGACGTTGTTGAGGTTGTTGACCAGAATGGTCTTGCCCTTCAGGTCCGCCACCGTCTGAATAGGCGAATCCTTCGGAACCATCAGGTTGAAGGTGTTCGGGCCCGCCTGGTACATGTCGGCGACCAGCTTGATCTTCTTGCCCTGGCTGACCGCGGCGAACGTGGAAACGTAATTGGTCTGGGAGATGTCGAGCGCGCCGCTTTCGATCTGCGGCAATGCCGCCGCGCCACCGGTGATCGTGACCGGCTGAACGGTCAGGCCCTCTTCCTTGAAGTAGCCCTTCTCGTTCGCGACATACAGAGCCACCGGGTCGGGAATGGGCAGCGCCCCGACCTTGATGGTGGTCTTCTCAAGGCCGCTGCCACCGGCCGACGCACTGCTGGGCTCGTCGGAACCGCCGCAACCGGCAAGAGTCAGAGCGACTGCGACGCCGAGAGCAATGGCGCTACAGCGCAGTTTGCGTGTCATTGGGGGGTTCTCCTACCAGGGGGAAGCTTCTGGAGATCGGCACTGCATGCCGGGCGTGAAGCGTACCGGAGGGGAGATCGAAACGGCAGCCACTATGCCTCGTTTATGCACTTTATCGGCTAAAGATGACCGTCCACGGATATAGATGTATATATATGCATAAAGTGGGTTTCTGAGCTATATGTCCGGATCGAGACTTTGGTTGCGCTCTGTGGTCAAGAGCTTGCCACGTGAACAGGGTGTCATTTGGAACGGTTGAAAACAGCCGAGACGTTGGCCTAAGTATGGGGTTTGTGCTCAAATTGGGCCTCGAACTTGCCTGCGATCACTCGTCCCTTGCGACGAAGCCGCTGAAACCCCCCAAGCAGGCCATGGCGAGAGGTTGCCACCAGTGAGGACAACAACGGCCGACTCCGGTCGTGGCAGGGCCCCGGACATTCCGGAACAGTCTGCGGGCGGAGAGGTTCCGCAGGTACAGCAGCCCGTTTCGGGCAGCCCGTTCGCGCTGCGCAATTGGCGTGTGCGCACCCGCCTCATCGCCCTCATCGCCATTCCCACGATCGTGGGCGTCATTTTCGGCGGGCTGCGGGTCACCGACTCGATCAGCAGCGCCCAGCAGTACCAGCTCATCAGCGACGTGGGACGGCTGGTCAGCCAGCTCGGCGAGCTGGCCCGCGACCTCGGGCTCGAACGAGGCCTGGCCGGCCGCTACGTCGCCGCCAACAAGCGGGCGAGCGAAGGACAGCGGCTCAAGAGCCAGCAGGAGATCGTGGACGCCAGCGCCGCCAGGACGAAGGCGGCCATCGCCGAGGCCCGCGACTCGGTGTCCGACATCGGCCGCAGGACCCTGGACCGCATCGAGGTCCGGCTCTCCCAGCTCGGCTCGCTGCGGGCGGCGTACACCAAGGACCAGATGCCGCCGCTGCCGACGGTCGAGAAGTACTCCGAGATCATCGCCGACCTGCTCCAGGTCTACGACGAGCTCGGCCAGGGCTCGACCGACGAGCAGCTCACCTCCACCGCCGCCGCGCTGCGCAGCGTCGCCCGCGCGGAGGAGGAGGCGTCCAAGCAGCGGGCGCTGCTGATGATCGCCCTGGTGCGCGGCAGGTTCGAGGAGCCGGAGTTCAAGGGCTTCCTCGACGCGGGCTCCCGCCGTGAGAGCGAGCGCTCCTCGTTCCTCGCGGTCGCCACGCCCGCCCAGCGGCAGAACTTCGACAACACCGTGGCCAGCCAGAAGATCGGCCGCGCCGAGTTCTACATCAGCCGCGCCGTGCTGCTGCACAACAGCGGCACCCCGCTGCGCCGGCTCGACAACTCCAGCACCAAGGACGTCGACCTCTGGTTCGACTCCATCTCCGAGACCGTCGACCGGCTGCACCAGGTGCAGAAGTCGCTGTCGGAGGAGGTCGCCACTCGCAGCGCCGACGTGGCGAGCGCCGACAGGCAGCTGGCCGCGATCAACATCGGCATCGTGGTCGTGCTGCTCGTGCTGGTCCTCGCGATCACCGCTCTCATGGCGGGCTCGCTGGTCCGCCCGCTCAGGCGGCTGCGCAGCGACGCGCTCAGGATCGCCGGCCACACGCTGCCCGACCTGGTCCGCCAGCTCCGCGAGAACGACATCGACCCCGACAAGATCAGGGTCCCGCCCATCGAGATCAACTCGAAGGACGAGATCGGCGAGGTCGCGCGGGCCTTCGACGAGGTGCACCGCGAGGCGGTCCGCCTGGCGGGCGAGGAGTCCAGGCTCCGCAGCAACGTCAACGCGATGTTCGTGAACCTGTCGCGGCGCAGCCAGACCCTGGTGGAGCGGCAGATCACCCTCATCGACAGCCTGGAGCAGGGCGAGCAGGACGAGCAGCGGCTCAGCAACCTGTTCAAGCTCGACCACCTGGCCACCCGCATGCGGCGCAACAGCGAGAACCTGCTGGTCCTCGCCGGCCAGGAGCCGCCGCGCCGCTGGAGCCAGCCGGTCCAGCTCGTCGACGTCGCCCGCGCCTCGCTGTCGGAGGTGGAGAACTACGAGCGCGTCGTGCTGGAGGTGCCGGAAGGCGTCTCCATCGCCGGCCAGGCCGTCAACGACGTCATTCACCTGCTCGCCGAGCTGATCGAGAACGCGCTGTCGTTCTCGCCCCGCGAGACCCGCGTCCCGGTCTCCGGCAGCCGGATCGACGGCGGCGGCATCATGCTCTCCATCAGCGACTCCGGCATCGGCATGACCGCCGAGGAGCTGGCCCAGGCCAACGAGCGGCTGAGCGAGGCGCCCACCGTGGACGTCTCCGTCTCCCGCCGCATGGGCCTGTTCGTGGTCGCCAGGCTGGCGCACCGCCACGGCATCCGCGTCCAGCTCCGCCCGCACGGCTCCGGCGGCCTGACCGCCATGGTGCTCATCCCCGAGTCGCTGCTCGGCCCGTCGGCCCCCTCGTACGCGGGGGCCGCGCCGGCCGCCTCCAGGGAAGAGCAGTTCCCGTCCGTGCCCCAGCCGGGACCGCAGGGCGGGTCGTGGCCCGCCGCGTCGTACCAGCTCGGACCCGGGCACCCGTCCTATCCCTCCTATCCCTCTGCAGAGGCGTTCCCGTCGGCCGGGTCGTGGCCGTCGAGCCCCGCACTGCCCGCCGAGGCGGCGGGGTGGATGTCCCAGGACTCCTCCAACGACGTCTGGGTCGCCTCGCGCGGCGCCCCCGCGGGCGAGAGCCGGCTCCCGCAGCGGGAGAACGGGCTGCCCCGGCGCGAGGGCTCGCTGCCCCAGCGCGGCGCCGGCGCCCTGTCCGACGACACCCGTCCGTGGACGCGCGAGCCCGCGTCCGGCGGCGACTTCGCCGACAGCGAGTCCGCGGCCACCGGCCCCCTGCCCGCCATCTCGTCCGGTCAGCCCGGTCAGTCAGGCCAGTCCGGCAACGGCAACGGCGAGTACCTGCCGATCTTCGCCTCGGTGGAGTCGGCGTGGTTCGACCACTCCGCGGCGTCCGACGACGCCAAGTGGAGCTCGCCGAAGGCGGACGAGGGCTGGAGCGCGGCCGAGGTGGTACGCGAGCCGGTGCGCGACGGCGCGACCGCGGCCGGCCTGCCCAAGCGGGTGCCCAAGGCGAACCTGGTGCCCGGCTCCGCCGAGACCGCCACGGCGCCCAAGGGCGTCGCCCCGATGCCGGCGATCTCGCCGGAACGGGTGCGCAGCCGGCTGTCCAGCTTCCAGCAGGGCTTCAGAGCCGCACGCGACGACATCAGCGAGGGCAGGACGTACGGGTCCGGGCCCAGGGATAACAGCAGTAGGAATGAGGGCGCATGAGCGAGCGTAACGAGCGGCCAGTACGACACGGCCGACTACCGTCGTCGCTCGAGCGACCGGCGAAGGAGAAGGTATGAACGACCTGAGCCACGCGGCACGCGGGGTGGACTGGTTAATCACCGACTTCGTCAACACGGTCCCCGGCGTCGCGCACGCGGTGGTGGTCTCGTCTGACGGTCTGCCGTTGGCGGCGTCGGCGGGTTTTCCTGC
>NZ_JBFATY010000026.1:0-2516 GCF_040678535.1 Nonomuraea sp. NPDC052634
TGCCGCCGTTGAGCGCGTTCAGCACCGCGGTGTAGGCGGCCTTCTTGTTGCCGTTGCCGTCGAAGAGCAGCGCGCTGGCCTGGGAGCCGAGCCAGGAGTCGGTGTCGCGCACGCCCCAGACCGTGATGCCGGTGCAGCGCGGCACCGCCAGGCAGTCGTTGACGACGCTCGCGTACGTCGAGGCCGAGCCGCCCTGGATGTCCAGCTCGGTGATCTGCACGTCCACGCCCAGCGCCGCGAAGCTCTGGATGGTCGTCCGGTAGTTCGGGTTGTACGGGCTGTTG
The DNA here is from genome assembly GCF_040678535.1 of Nonomuraea sp. NPDC052634. Classification (NCBI taxonomy): domain Bacteria; kingdom Bacillati; phylum Actinomycetota; class Actinomycetes; order Streptosporangiales; family Streptosporangiaceae; genus Nonomuraea; species Nonomuraea sp. NPDC052634. The sequence continues at coordinate 285 of NZ_JBFATY010000026.1, forward strand.
CTGTTGAAGTGGGACTGCAGGCCGACGCAGTCGATCGGCACGCCGCGGGACTTGAAGTCCCTGACCATGTTGTACACGGCCTGTGTCTTGGCCCAGTTCCAGTTGTCGATGTTGTAGTCGTTGTAGCAGAGCTTGGCGTCCGGGTCGGCGGCGCGGGCGGTGCGGAAGGCCACCTCGATCCAGTCGTTGCCGGTGCGCTGCAGGTTGGAGTTGCGCCGGGCGCCCGAGTTGCCGTCGTCGAACGCCTCGTTCACCACGTCCCAGGCGTAGATCTTGCCCTTGTAGTGGCCCACCACGCCGTTGATGTGGTTGATCATCGCCTGGCGCAGGTCGTAGCCCTCAAGCTGCTGCATCCAGTACGGCTGCTGGTTGTGCCAGGCCAGGGTGTGCCCGCGGACCCGCTTGCCGTTCTGCACGGCCCAGTTGTAGATCCGGTCGCCGTTGCTGAAGTTGAACTGCCCCCGGTTCGGTTCGGTGGCGTCGATCTTCATCTCGTTCTCGGCGGTGATCATGTTGAACTCGCGGTTCGCGATCGTCGTGTACTGCGAGTCGCCGAGCTTGCCCGCGGCGATGGCGGTGCCGAAGTAGCGGCCGGTCTGTTCGGCCGCCGCGGCGAGCGTACTCTCCGCCGCCTGCGCGGGGGTGGCCAGCGTCATTGCCGCGACCATGCCGGCGGCGCCGATCGCGCTGATCAGACCGGTGATCAGCGCGCGTCTGCGCCCGCCGGACTTTCGGCCGGTGGGCCGGGACGGTGGGGACGGTCGGGACGGTGGGGACGATGGGGACGATGGGGACATGGCGTCGACGCTCATGCCTGAGCCTCCATGTACATATCGGGGGGAAGGGAGTCCGCGGAGACACCCGCGACATCGGCGCACGCGGGAACGCCGCGGCGTCGAGACGGCGTCCCCTGCCGCCACCACCGTTCTGGCAGGGGAGATCGTCGTGCGGTCTCAGTGTGGGAAGCACTCCGAAAGTTGTCAAGGATTCAGAGAAACTTTCGGGAACCGCCTGGTCGTGCGCGGCCGCCATATCGTGGCCGAACTCCACTTCAAGACCTTGAAACTTTCGGAGGGCAGGCGTCTCCCGTGAAACTTTCACACCTCGCGGAGAGCCGTCGGCGTGCGTAACGGCAGGTGAACGCGCTGAACCCGGCTCTCGCGCGGCTCCCGGCCGCCCCGAGGCCCTTGACAGGACGTTTCGGTCTCAGGTTTGCTCCGTCCGCCACCACCTTTCCTACGCCCGGGGAGACCCGGGTACCACTTGTTAGCGCTAACAGCACACGTCCGCCGCCGGAGACGGCGACCCCCCAGAAAGGACGTACGGCTATGAGAAGGTGCGCCGGCCTGACGGCCGGTCTGGTGGCGCTCGTCGCGGCGCTCGCGACGAGCCTGGCCATGTTCCTGACCGCCGCCCCGCGCGCGTCGGCGGCGACGCTGACCGAGGTGACGAACTTCGGTGACAACCCCGGCGGTCTGCGCATGTACCTCTACGTGCCGGACCGGCTCGCGGACCGGCCAGGGGTGCTGGTGGCGATGCACGGCTGCAACGGCTGGGCGCAGGGCTTCCACCAGGGCACGGAGTTCGCCTCGCTCGCCGACCGCCACGGCTTCATCGTCATCTACCCGCAGGCCAACAAGAGCACCAACGGCATGTCGAACTGCTTCGACGTCTGGTCGAACGAGGCCCTGCGCCACGGCGGCGGCAGCGACCCCGTCTCGATCGTCTCCATGGTGACGTACGTGCTCCAGCGCCACGGCGCCGACCCCGAGCGCGTCTTCGCCACCGGCTTCTCCTCCGGGGCGATGGAAACGCTCAACCTGCTCGCCACGTACCCGGACGTGTTCAAGGCCGGGGCTCCGTTCGCGGGCGTGCCGTACAGCTGCCTCGGCCCGACCGGCTGCGGGGACAAGTCGCCGCAGCAGTGGGGCGACCTGGTCAGGAACGCCTACCCCGGCTACAGCGGTCCCTGGCCGCGCGTGATGGCCTGGCACGGCACCAACGACTCGGTGCTGCCGTACTCGATGCTGCAGGAGGAGGTGGACCAGTGGACGAACGTGCACGGGTTGAGCCAGACCCCGACCTCCACCGACAGCCCGCAGTCCGGCTGGACCCGGCGCGTCTACGGCTCGGGGCAGGTCGAGGCGTACACGATCAACGGCGCCGGCCACGACCTGCCGCACACCGGGATGGCCGCGTACGCCATCCGCTTCTTCGGCCTCGACGACGGCG
>NZ_JBFATY010000027.1:0-1506 GCF_040678535.1 Nonomuraea sp. NPDC052634
TACTCCAGCCGCATTTAGTGATCGATGATTCGTCGCTGTCGCTGGTAATGGCAGCGGCGGGCGCGGGCTTGATGCCGACGTCGCCACTGTGACCAGCGGATTCGATGACTGGCAGGGTGCCGGGGCTGGGCAAGATGAGCATGCAGACGCCGGATCTCGTTGACGGTAAGCGGGATCAGCTCGCCGGAATCGTCACCGTTCGCACCCTCAAGCTGTGATCGTCCCTGTCGGCAGGGCCCCCTGTGTGGCCAGGCCCGAGAAAGCCTCGCCCTGCTGAGCGCCCGTTGCGCCGGGTGGGCCGGCGGCGAGGAAAGCCAGGTGAGCGTGAGCGACCATGGCCAACGTGACGTGCCGATACCAGGCCAGGTGCTTGCGGACCTGGTAATGGTCCAGGCCGACCTCGTTCTTGGTGGCCTGGAAGCATTCCTCCACGCTCCACCGCGATCCCGCCACTCGCACCAGCTCCGGCAGCGCGACCGGGCCGGTGGCCCAGCAGGTGTAGAACGCCAGCTCGCCGGAATCAGTGATGGAGCGGCGGGCCAGCAGCCACTCGGCCGGGCCGAGCGGGATCCACGCCCAGTCGTAGTAGCGGTGGCCCTTGGCACCCTGGCCGCAGGAGTAACGCTGCCACGCCTGCTCCTCCAGCGCGGCGAAGACCTCATCGGCACGCATCTTCCGGCCGGCCAGCACGATCGGGTGGTCACAGGAGACAGCGAACACGTAGCTCAAACCCCGGCTGCGGCACCGCTCACGCAACACGGGGTTGTCGCCGTAGCCCTCATCCGCGGTGAGCCAGGCGAAGGTGAGCAGCGGATCGTCGGCGGCCCGCTCGATCATCCTCCAGGCCAGCTCCGGTTTGGTCGCGAACTCCACCTGCTCCGGGATGCCGGCGTCGGTGCGCCGCTCGGGTGCGGTGAACCAGGAAGCGGGCAGATACAGTTCCCGGTCGATCAGCACCCGTTGCCGGCCGGGGTGCAGGTAGGAGGCGAACACTCCGACCTGACAGTTGGTGATCTTTCCGGCCGTGCCGGTGTACTGGCGCTGCACCCCGGCCGAGCGGCGGCCCTTCTTCTCGAACCCGGTGTCGTCGACCACCAGCACCCCGTCCAGGCACCCGAGCCGCTCGGCGACCTGGGCCCGCAGTGCATCCCGGACCGCATCGACGTCCCAGCGGGCGTGGTTGAGCAGTCGTTGCATCCCGTCGGGTGTCGCGTCTCCGGCGAACTCGGCCAGGGACCAGCCGTTCTTGCGTTCCAGCGAACTCAGCAGGCCCAGCAGGTAACCACGCGCTCTGATCCGCGGCTCACGCCGGCCGAAGAACGGTGCCACTACCTGCGCGAACAGGTCATCGAACGCATCGGCCCATACACGCGGGTCGATTTCGGCTACCGTGGCTGCCACGGCCACCGCCGATCATCTGGATTCCACACACCCACATGATCACTGCGGTGGCCGTCTCACGTCTCAGCCTCGACCAGATCGAGATCTCGAAGTGCGGCTGGAGTA
>NZ_JBFATY010000028.1:0-1474 GCF_040678535.1 Nonomuraea sp. NPDC052634
TGATACGGCAGCCGTAGATCGTGATCTTCACGGTGTTGCCGCTGGTCGTGTGGCGTGACGCGAAGAGCCGCCGCGATCATGTCGAGTTGTGACACAAGACCAGGCCGCGGCGGCTCGTGCCGTCACCGTAGCGCATACCGAGCACGCCGCTCTACACCAGGAACTCATGGCCCGGATAGCGCCCTGCTTCCCCCGCCGTGAAAGCCGCGCCACCTGCGCACAGATGCTGGCGGGGCTGCTGATGGAACTGGAGGACAAGAACTGCTGGACCCTGGCCGAGGCGGCCGGACACCCCACCCCAGACCGACTCCAGCACTTCCTGGCCCGCGCCTCCTGGGACGAGCAGCAGGTCACCGCCCAAGCCGCCCGATGGGCGATCGAGCACCTGGACGACGGCGACCCCGACCACGCCGTACTGATCATCGACGAGACCGCCGACGCCAAGTCCTCCACCGACGCCGCCGCAGCCGCCCGCCAATACAGCGGCACCCTCGGCGGTGTCGCGTTATGCCAGGTCGCAGTCCACCTGGCGTACGCCACCCCACGCGGGCACACCATCCTCGACCGCGCCCTCTACCTGCCCGCAAGCCGCGCAGCCGACGACGAACACCGCGAGCTGGCCCACATCCCCGAACAGACCATGTTCGCCACCAAACCTCAGCTCGCCGGCGACCTGCTCCAACGCGCGCACGCGACCGGCATACGCGCCGCCTTCGTCACCGGGGACGAGGTATACGGCGGCCGTGAGCTACGCACCCTGATCCGCACCCTGCTCCTGGGCTACGTGCTGGCGGTCCGCTCCAGCACCACGATCATCACCCACGCTGGACGCACCCTCGCCGCCAAAGACGCCGCCACGCTCATCCCCGCCGGCGCATGGATGCGGCTGCGCACCGGCAGCGGCACCAAAGGCACCCGCCACTACGACTGGGCGATGCTGGCCATCCGACCCGACGACACCCCCGACGAGCACGACCCCGGACACGCCGCCCTGCTGATCCGCCGCCACCGCTACACCGGCCAGATGTCGTTCTACCGCTGCTGGAGCCCGCACCCGGTGCCGCTGGCCCGCCTGATTCACGTCGCCACGTCCAGATGGCGCATCGAAGAAGATCATCAACTTGCCAAGCAGACCTGCGGCCTGGACGCCGGACAGGTCATCCGCTGGCGCTCTTGGCACCGCTGGAGCACCATGGCCTTGCTCGCCTACGCCTTCATCGCCGTGGCCACCGCCTACCAGCGTCAACTTGACGGTCCCCTCGCCGAGCATCTCGGCCTGGTCGCCATCGCCATCCCCGAACTGCTCCGCCAACTGCGCGGCGTCGTCATCCCCGACCCACGACGGGACCCCGAGCACCGTCTGACCTGGTCCATCTGGCGGCGACGGCACCAATATCGAGCGCGCCTCTGCCACCAGCGATGGCATACCTACGCCGAGACAACACCATGATCACAACAATCTACGGCTGCCGTA
>NZ_JBFATY010000029.1:0-1300 GCF_040678535.1 Nonomuraea sp. NPDC052634
GGGGTCTTGGTATCTGGTTTCGGATACCAAGGCCCCTCTTTTTTGTGTGTGTTGGGGTGGGGTTCTGGCATCTGTTGTGGTGTCGGAGCCCCTCTTTTGTGTGTCCGGGCTTTTTTGTGTGTGCGGGCTTTTTGTGTGGGGTGTGTGGTGGGGGTTTGTTTTGTGTGTCTCGGGTTTTTGGCTGGTGTGGGTGGGTCGGGGTTATTGGGTGGCCGGCGCTGGTGCTGGGTTGGTTGTTCGGTGTGTTTGTGGTGTTTGTGGCTGCGTGCCTGTGGTGTGTTTGTGGCCGTGGGTGTGTGGCCGGTGCGCGCGAGCGCGCGGGCGTGGGGCGTGGGGGCACGGGCTGGGCCGCTGTCGCGCCTCCGCCCCGCCCTCGTGGTCGGTTGCGTGCGTGCGTGGCTGGGTGGTTTCTCGGTGACGTGGTCGCCCAGCGCTGCCGCGGTCCGGCCTCATCTGCTGCTGGTGGCCGGCTCTGCTTTCGGAGCTTTTTCACGCGTCTAGGGTGCTGTTTGTTTGTGTGGGCGGGGTCGGGAAGCCCGCTGCTGCCGGCCCTGCTCGGTCGGGACTTCCGCTGCTGCCGGCCTGCTCGGGATTGGTCACGTCCACGGACGTGGTGTAAGAACCGATCTTCGCGTGATCCTGTTTCTGCAGGTTAAGCGGTAAGTGTCTGTGGGAGTGGGTTCTGGGTGGGTGTGTCGCTGGCAACGACGCGGATGCGCGCTTTGGCGAGGATGTCCAGGCCCATGTAGCGGCGGGCTTCGACCCATTCGTCGGTCTGCTCGGCCAGTACGGCGCCGATGAGGCGGATGATCGCCGTGCGGTCGGGGAAGATGCCGACCACGTCGGTGCGGCGGCGGATCTCCTTGTTCAGCCGTTCCTGCGGGTTGTTCGACCAGATCTGCGGCCAGATCTCGCGGGGGAAGGCGGCGAAGGCCAGCAGATCGTCCCGGGCGGCGTCCAGGTGCTCGGCGGCGTGCGGATGCTTGGCTTCCAGCGTTTGCACGACCCAGGCGTGCTGGGCGCGCACCGAGGCGGCGTCCGGCTGGTCGAAGATGGTGCGTACCAGCGTGGCCACGAACGGCTGCGCGGATTTGTTCACGCAGGTGAGCAGGTTGCGCAGGTAGTGGGTGCGGCAGCGCTGCCAGGACGCCCCGGCCAACGTGGCGCCGATTGCGGCCACCAGCCCGGCGTGGCAGTCGGAGATGACCAGCTGCACTCCGGACAGGCCGCGGGCGACCAGGCCGCGCAGGAAGGCCGGCCAGCCCGCGCCGTCTTCAGCCGAAGTGACGTCCAGGCCGAG